>CAVYHM010000028.1:0-353963 GCA_963768265.1 uncultured Acidobacteriaceae bacterium | reverse complement strand
TCATGAGCAATCGTGATCCCTACTCCGACTGGGGTTACTTACGCGTTACTGCGGCAATGCAATTGATTTCCACCAGCGAGTCTCCCGGCAGCGCGGCGACCGCAACTGTTGTACGCGCCGGACCACCGTGAGGAAAATAGGTGGCGAACACTTTGTGCATTCCATCCCAGTGTTCGATCTTTACCAGGAAGACATTCGCTTGCAGGACGCTGTCCATGGATCCCCCGCCAATTTCCACGTGCTTCTTCACCTTATCCATGACCATGCTGGTGTGAGATTCAATCGTCCATTCCTTGGAATCTCGAGTATCGTGGGCGCCCTGCCCCGAGACATAAATCAACCCATTATGGATAACCACCGGCATAATGACGTCTTTCTCGCCGCCCGGTTTCCCCTCGCTATTCAGCTTGCGGATTCCGCCCGAATCCTGGGCGGCGGAACCCTGAGCCAATGCACGACCAGGCAATACGGTGGCAGTGACTCCCAAAGCGGAGAGCAGGGAAGCAACGCGAGCGGCAAATGTTCGGCGAGTGAAAGTCAGATTCATGTATTTTCTCCTTACAATTTTCGAGATGCGAGGACCCATCAAGGCAACGCGAAACTAAAGATGTCGCTTCCGGCGGCTATGGCCACATACTGTTTGCCGGCGATTGCATAGCTCATCGGAGATGCACTCACATTTTGCCCGGTATTGAAGTGCCACAGCGGATTGCCGGACCGCGCATCCACAGCTTCAAAGGAGCCGGCATCGTCGGCGAAAAACACCAAACCAGCTGCGCTTGCCATGGTTCCGCCCGAGGAGTGTCCTCCGCCAATTTGCGGGTACTTCCAGGCGATGGAATTCGTGTCCAAGCTGAAAGCAACTAAAACTTTCTGAGAATTTTCGCCAGGGATGCGTTTTACTCCGGTTGAATAGTAGCCACGACCCTCCTGAAAAGTCTGCGATTTAAAAAAAAAGGTCTCACACTCCTCCAGGGCCATGAAATATACCGAGTGGGTGGACTCACTGTAAGACGGTGAGAACCAGTTCGTCGCTCCCGCATAGCCCGGGCAAATGCGTGTTCCGGTGGCTGTCGGTTCAACGTCCGTTCGAATGGGCCTGCCCTGCGCGTCGACTCCCTTCGCCCAATTCAGCTTTTCAACGAACGGAGTGGCGGATAGAAACTTTCCATCCGTGCGATCAAGAACATAGAGGTAGCCATTTCGGTTTGCCTGCACAAGCAATTTTCGCTCCGCGCCCTGGTAGATGGCATCGATCAGGATCGGAGTCTCCACCGCGTCGAAGTCGAATAGATCATGCGGGGTGAACTGGAAATACCACTTGAGCTTTCCCGTATCCGGGTCGAGTGCCAACACACAGTCGGTGTAGAGATCGTCTCCCGGCCGCACACCGCCTTCGAAATCAGGCGCTGGGTTGCTCGTACCCCAATAGACCGTGTTGAGTTGTGGATCGTAGGTGCCAGGCATCCATGTGGTTCCGCCGCCATGCAAATACAGCTTTCCGGGCCAACTCGAGGAACCGAATTCCCCTGGACCCGGTATCGTCCAGAACCTCCAGGCCAGCTTGCCAGTCATGGCATCGTAAGCGGCAAGAAAACCTCGAACGCCATCATCTCCGCCGGAGGTGCCCACCAGGACTTTGTCTTTGATCACGAGCGGTGCGCTGGTTGCGCCGTAATTCTTGTTCCAGTTCGCATACGCCACGTCCCAGATGAGATTCCCGGAGCGCACATCCAGGCAGAGTAGGTGGGCATTGTCTGTCTCCATGTATACCCGGTCGTGCCATACTCCGACACCGCGATTGATATGCCCGGAGGCGTCGTCGATCAATCCTTCCGAGATCGGCCACGAGTGGTGCCACACCACGCGTCCGCTACGTGCATCCAGAGCAGACGCATCGTTCGCCGCAGTTACGAACATCATTCCATTGACTACAACGGGAGTGACCTCTAGCCGGCTGGTATTACGCGCATGAAAGACCCACTCCACACGCAGTCCGGCAAGATTGCCCGGATTGATTTCAGCGAGGCTGCTGAAACGGCGTCCCGAATAGTCTCCGTTGTAGGAGATCCAATTAGCCGCCGGAGGTTGAACCAGAAGGTCTTCGAGTCGGACGCTGATTGCTGCGGATATGGTTGCGGGAGCGGTATCGCCAGCAAGAGCGGTCCAGCATGTGAAAACAACGGCAATGAGTACAGCCTTGCGCATGCTACGAACCCTTCCGCAATTTCGTGATTTCAATCTCACCCAAACTCCCGCGATCGATATCCTGGACATCATGCAGGTGGATGGATAGCCGAGTTGCTTCCGGAGATAGCAACGCCCAAATGATGCCCGATGATACAAAGCTGACTGTGGCCACTAGAAGAACGCCAAATCGTGGGCACACGGTGGAGGCATCGACCCCGAATCTCGTCGCTGTCGTTGGCCTAGAGAGATTTCGCAAACGCTGCCTCCGGGGCAATATGTTTCTGCAGGGGCGGGCAGCTACCAGGTGGGCGGTATCCCAGCTCTCGCGAAATTTGCAATCCTGCGGACTGAATCAGTGGCGCGAGCTGTCGCAGTCGAACGGCCGCCATGCGCACCATTGGCGCCGTGATGCTGAGGCTGGCGTTGACGCAGCCAGCGTCGTCCCAGATGGGCGCTGCGGCGCATCGGATGTGAAGCTCATGCTCCTCCAGATCGCAGGCATAGCCGTTTTTCCGGACCCGGTATAGTTCAGCCTCTAACTCCTGAAGATTTCCCACCGTATTCGGTGTCAGGCGCTTCAGCCCCAACTGGGGGAGAACCCTTTCCCGCTCCTCGTCAGACATGTAAGCCAGCATGACCTTGCCGACCGCCGTGCAGTACAACGGAACGGCCGCGCCGATGCGTGAGTGAATGCGCAACGGTTCGGGCGAGTCCAGCTTCTCGACATAAACTGCGGACAGTCCGTGGCGCACGGTCAGATGAGTGGTTTCGCGTGTTTGCCGATTCAATTCCTGGAGGTACGGCAGACTTACGCGGCGAATATCGAGCTGGCCCAAAGCTGCTTGGCCGATTGCGAAACAGGTGATTCCTAAGTGGTACACGCCGTCTACACTGCACTTCAAGAAACCCGAAGCTTCCAAGTTCGCCAGGAAACGGTGAACCGTACTCACCGGCAGCCGCGACCGGCTTGCGACCTGTTTGGCAGCGAGGCCCTGCGGTGACTCGGTGAACAGTTGCAGAAGACGCAACCCACGTTGCAGAGCGGTAATAGTGTAGCTTCGTTTTTGAGAACCTGTCATAAACGATACGAGAGTTCCAATCACAAAATGAAAGTGCAGATTATCTGATGAAAGTAACATTTGTGCAAGTAGTCTCTGCTTCTACAGCCGCCCGAACTTTTTGACGGCTTCCACAATCGATTTCATTTGCTCGATCACTGCGTACATTGAGTGCTCTTTAAAATCCATTTGCTGGGCGAGTTGCAGCACTTCCAGGGCTTTAGCCTTGGGGACGACCACGACCCCATCACTGTCCGCCACGATAATGTCGCCCGCATTGACAGCCACACCGTCGCAGGTCACCGCTACCTGAGAGCCTCCGAATCGATAGTGATGCACAGAAGTGGAGGGCACTATACTAGTCGCGTAGACCGGGAACCCGATCTTGCGCAAATACGCAACGTCGCGAACTCCTCCATCGATGACTGCTCCGGCGTACCCTCGGGCTGCCATCGCGGTGCCCATCAGTCCTCCCATTCCCGCAATGTCCGCCCCGTCCTCGACCACCATCACGTAAACAGAATCAGTGGATCCCTGATCGATCGCTTCCAGCATGCCGTTCAGCGCAGTTGGGTCACTGTTGCCTTCGTCTTTCTTGAGCTGAACCGTTCGAGCAAAGCCGGCAAACGTCGTCGTGAAGATCGGATGCATGCGGTGAGTCATGTACATGTGTCGTCCGGCCAATTGTTCGAGGGCATCTGACACCGAGGCCACTTCGACGCGACGAAACTCTGCAATCAAAGCGGCGTCGGATAGCGGCGCCGGGGGTGTCCCCGTCTGCGCCCGCAGAAGTCGAGTTCCGCACAAGACAGCGCATAGAAAACCGATGGATATCACCGACGCCACAAAAGTCTGGTACTTCACACGATCAAGGAACCTGTTCATTTCGTCCTCCAGGATGCACACATTGTGCGCGGACTGTAACACTGTTTTTCGTCGAGTGGAAGGGCGAACGGATCACAGAGGAGCAAGAATGAAAATCGCATCGCAAAATAGAGCGTCCCCGATTTCATCTGTGGCAGCACTGTCGGCCTACCGAGAGGTGGGCAGCGGAGCCATGGCTAGGAGTGGAAAGCGGTTAGTTTTTCCTGCGACGCCTTTCGACATCGTGTTGTTTTGCTGCGTCGCGGGAAACCGAATTGCTGAAGGCACAAAAAAGGTTGACATGTCCACAGCGAGTGCGATAAACACCCTCATCCCATGTCCCTGGGGGATTTTCAAAGTCTGGTTTCGCATTTTCAGTGGATGAAAGTGTCGTACAAATGTACCGGATGGCGGAGATCAGCCAGCGTAGGCATCTGTGGATGCCATTGTGGATTTGCAGTTGTACTTTTCGTGCTGGCGCGGGCACGAGTTTGCTGAGTGAGATCGTTTCGTCGATGCTCGTAGCCCCCAAATCGTTTTGTGCCGTGGTAGGCGTGCTGGCAGCATTTTGGGCTACCAACAGCCTCGTCGCCCAGTCGCAAACCCAGCCGCAAGTCCAGCGGCAGAAAAACGTCAAGCCGGTGTCACTGCCGGGCAAGCAAACTTTCGCGTCCACCTGTGCGAATTGCCATGGTCTCGATGGCAGGGGCGGCGAACGGGCGCCGAATATTGCGGAAAGACCAAGAGTGCAACAGCTTTCCGATGCTCAACTCTTCAAGATCATTGAAAATGGTATTCCTGGAACCGGAATGCCTGCGTTTCACTCTCTTGAGAGTTCCAGCATCCAGGCAGTCGTAACTTACTTGCGAACCTTGCAAGGAGCAAAGAATACGGTCCAACTGCCCGGCGATCCTGTGCGCGGGGAAACCATTTTCCTTGGCAAAGCGGGATGTGCCGGCTGCCACATGGTTGCCGGCAAAGGTGGTTTCATCGCTTCTGATCTGTCCGCCTACGCTCGCACCCACACCGTGGAACAGATTCGAAACGAGATCACCAAGCCCACGGTAAGCAGCGATCGTCAGGCGCGAGTCGTGACCGCGACCATTCGTAACGGCGAGAAATACACGGGCAGAATCCGCAACGAAGATAATTTCTCTGTGCAGTTGCAGACTCTGGACGGGACTTTTCTCTTCCTCGCGAAGTCAGAGCTCGAAACGTTGGAGTACAGTTCCCAGACTCTGATGCCCTCGGACTACGGCTTAACACTCAGCTCCAGGGAGTTGAACGATATTGTCAGCTACTTGATAAGTACAGCCGGCGTTAGAAGCAGCCAATCGCCAAACACTGAGAGAGAGTTTGAAGAGCAATAGACAGTGATCTGCGAGGTCAATTCGGGAGTTTGCTTGAGGGGAGGCGCGTCCTAATTGAATCGAACAGGCGTCCGGAAGTCCGTAGCCGCTATTGGTAATCCATGTCACTGATGATCAAAAGCAAGGAGCTATGCTGGTGGGATCTGATCGCTTTGGGCGAGGTCATGTTGCGTTTCGATCCCGGAGACCGGCGTATTTGGACGGCTCGAAATGTGGAAGTGTCGGAAGGTGGAGGAGAATACAACGTTGCGCGCGGCCTTAAGCGCTGCTTTGGCCTGGACACGGCAATCATCACCGCATTTGCCGACAATCCCATTGGCCGACTGCTGCAGGATCTCATCTATCAGGGCGGAGTCGACCAATCGCTGATTCGTTGGGTGGAGTACGACGGCATCGGCCGCTCCGTCCGCAACGGCCTTAATTTCACCGAGCGCGGTTTCGGGATCCGGCCAGCGTTGGGCTGTTCGGACCGCGGCCACACCGCGATTTCTCAATTGCAGCCGGGTCAGATCGATTGGGAGGATATTTTTGGCCGCTGCGGGGCGCGCTGGTTCCATACCGGCGGCATCTTTTGCGCTCTGTCCGAGAGCACTCCCGATGTGGCGCTCGAAGCGATGAAGGCCGCCCGCCAGCACGGGACGGTCGTTTCCTACGATCTGAATTACCGTGAGTCTCTGTGGAAGGGAGTGGGTGGAAAGAAGCGCGCACAAGAAGTCAATCGTCGTCTCGCTCCATTGGTCGATGTGATGCTCGGAAACGAGGAAGATTTCACCGCCTCTCTTGGATTCGAGGTTCCTGGCCTCGACGAGCACATCTCCAAAATCGAGGCTGAAGCATTCAAGAAGATGATTGCGGCAGTCACCCAGGAATTTTCTTTTCAGGTAGTCGCCACCACTCTCCGCAAGGCAAAGACCGCCACCCTCAATGATTGGGGAGCCATTTGCTGGCAAGAAGGTTCCTTCTACCAGGCGAAGCCGCGAGAGAATCTTGAAATCTTCGATCGGGTAGGTGGCGGCGATTCGTTCGCCTCCGGATTGATCTACGGATTTCTGAGCGGACAGGGGCCGCAATGGGCGGTTGAATGCGGTGCCGCGCACGGGGCACTGGCCATGACTACACCGGGGGACACGACCATGGCGACATTGAAGGAAGTCATGCAGGCAATGCGTGGAGCAGGTGCGCGGATCGAGCGCTAGTTCTAGAAGAATGGTTCGGAACGAGACGGGATGACGAAAGAAGAGAATCGCAAGCGAATCGCAGAGGTAGGAATCATTCCGGTTGTGCGTGCCTCATCCGCGCACCAGGCGCTACTGGCTGTAGAAGCGATACGTGCGGGCGGCATCTCAATTGTCGAAGTGACGATGACCGTGCCGGGTGCAATCGAAGTCATCGGGCAGCTGGCGAAGACCGCGGGCAGTGACGTTCTGGTAGGAGCGGGCACAGTTCTGGACGCAAAAACGGCACAGCAATGCCTGGATGCCGGCGCTGAATTTCTGGTGAGCCCCGGCTTCGATGCGCAGACCGTAAAGTTTGCACGAGAGAAAGGAATTCTCGTTATCCCAGGCGCGCTGACCCCGACAGAAATCATCATGGCTTGGAACGCTGGCGGCGATCTGATAAAGATCTTTCCCTGCGGGACGGTAGGCGGGGCCAAGTACATCAAAGCGCTTAAAGGTCCGTTGCCTCAGGTGCCGATGATCCCCACCGGCGGAGTTAATCTTGATACCGCAGCAGACTTCATTCTCGCCGGAGCCGAGGCCTTAGGCGTGGGCGGAGAGCTGGTATCCTCATCGGCGCTCAAGTCGGGCAAGACAAATGAGATCACAGACGCCGCACGAAGATTTGTAGCCATGGTACGCGAAGCTCGGCAGCGCAATAATGCATAAAAGCATCCGCTCTGGAGAAATCTGGCTGCCACATGATCGATGGTTCGCCATTTCGGTATGTCGAAAAGACGTCCGGACAAGTGGACAGTACAGGCGAAGAGGACTTAGAGTCTGCATGTGATCAGCCGCACCAGTTGGGATCTCGTTTACGCTTACGCGCAAAGGCATCGCGACAGGACGGCGGTGGTCGATTCGCAGGGAGCGTTCACCTACCGCGATTTGCTTGACGCATCGTCGCGCGTAGCCACGGCGCTACTTGGTGGCCAAGCGGATCTTCACGAAGATCGCGTGGCGTTTCTGGTAACACCGGGATTTCACTGGGTTGCGGCGCAGTGGGGTATTTGCCGGGCGGGCGGCGTTGCCGTTCCGTTACCACTAAACTCCACTAAGCTTGAGCTGGAATATTTTATCGACGACAGCGCATCCTCGGCTTTGTTGTTCGACGCTTCTGCGGCGACTCTTTTGGGGCCACTTGCCGCCGCCCGTGGTATTCGCGCCTTGCCATGTGAGCAGCTTGAGGCTTTCCGGCCGACAGAATTGCCAGAAATAGCCAGTGCGCGGCGCGCCATGATTCTCTACACCAGCGGCACCACGAGCCGGCCGAAGGGCGTGGTCACTACTCATGCCAACATTACGGCGCAAATTATTAGCCTGGTGGACGCTTGGGAGTGGTCGGCTGACGATTGCGTTTTGCTGTGTCTGCCGTTGCATCACGTGCACGGGATCATCAACGTTTTGTCTTGTGCACTGTGGTCGGGTGCGACCTGCCAGATGCTGCCGCGCTTCGATGCGAATGCCGTCTGGGACTGCATCGCTAGCGGCAACATAACTCTCTTTATGGCGGTGCCGACCGTTTACGCGAAGCTCATCGCCACATGGGACGCGGCTTCGCCGACGCGGCGTGCGGAGCTAACACAAGCATGCGCCAGGTTGCGCTTGATGGTGTCCGGTTCAGCGGCCTTGCCAGTGAGTACGCACCAACGCTGGAAGGGAATCAGCGGACATACTCTTCTCGAGCGCTACGGCATGACGGAGATTGGCATGGCGCTCTCGAACCCTTTGCGGGGCGAGCGTGTGCCTGGGAGCGTCGGTGCACCTTTGTCGAGCGTCGAGGTTCAGCTTGTCAGAGAGAACAGCACACTGGTTTCTCCCGGAACGCCGGGCGAAATCGAAGTCCGTGGTCCGAACGTGTTCCTGGAATACTGGGGCCAGCCCGAAGCGACACGCGATGTCTTCCGCGAGGGTTGGTTTCGCACCGGCGATACTGCGGTGGTTGAAGGCGGTGCCTATCGCATTCTTGGCCGGACGAACGTGGAGATCCTCAAGACAGGCGGACATAAGGTGTCGGCCCTGGAAATTGAGGAGACGCTGCGTGAACATCCAGCGGTGGCGGAATGTGCTGTAGTCGGCGTCCCCGATCCAGAGTGGGGAGAGCGCGTCGCGGCTGCGGTAGTGCTGAATGACGGCCATTCCTTAGATCTGTCGTCTCTCCGTGCATGGGCCAGGGAATCGCTGGCGGCTCACAAGCTGCCTTCCCGCCTTCTCGTGCTGGAGGTGCTGCCTCGCAATGCGGTCGGAAAAGTAATCAAGCCCGCACTGACAGCGATGTTTCAGACCTCGAGCGGCGATCCCAAGATCTAGATCTGCCTCCTCGCTTTGCGTGTTATGCTCCTGCCCACGAAGGAGCACCGTGAATCGCCTGATCCGCACGAAACTCTCACGGCAGCAAATCACTGGATTCTGGGGCGCATGGGCCGGCTGGACGCTGGACGGCATGGATTCGGTCATCTATGCGCTGGTCCTCAGCCCCGCCCTCATGGAACTGCTTCCGCGGTCCAGCTATAAAGCCACTCCGGCCAATGTCGGATTCGCGGGATCGATCCTGTTTGCTCTTTTCCTTGTGGGATGGGGACTATCACTGATTTGGGGGCCGATTGCCGACAGGTTCGGGCGCAGCCGAGTGCTCGCTGCCACCATCTTCGTTTATGCGGTGTTCACGGGACTTGCTGCGCTGTCGCAGACGGTGTGGCAATTGGGATTATTCCGGCTGCTGGCTGGGATTGGAATCGGTGGCGAGTGGGCGCTGGCGGGAACCTACGTCGCCGAAGCGTGGCCAGAAGATCGCCGCAAAATGGGCGCGGGATACTTGCAGACTGGCTATTACGCAGGTTTTTTTCTGGCTTCCGCTCTCAACTACGCGATCGCAGCACGCTACGGCTGGCGCGCCATGTTCTGGTGCGGGCTGACGCCCGTTGTCGTGGCCATCATGGTTTTGTTCCGGGTGAAAGAATCCGAGCGTTGGCAGGAAAAGGCGAAGGTGAAAGCCGAGGGCGGACTTTCGTCTCTGCGCCGTATCTTCAATCCCCCTTACACAAGGCGCACACTGGTCAACACGTTCCTGCTGGCGTCGGCCATTTGCGGGTTGTGGGCGGCAGCTGTTTATGCACCGACGGCGGTCATCAGCCTGGCCAAACGTGAGGGCATGTTGCAGCCGCAAGCTGTGCGGATGTCTTCCTTCGGCATGGGTCTGCTGTCGCTGGGGACGATCCTTGGATGCCTGGCGGTTCCTCCCTTAGCCGAACGAATTGGCCGCAAACGAACGCTCGCCTTCTATTTCCTCGGGATGGCAGTTTGCATCGTGCTGAGCTTTGGCTGGGCCTTCTACCTGCCGCAAGGACTGCGTCCGTTCATCGGCGTGCTGTTCTTCCTGGGCTTCTTTGGCGGCAACTTCGCGATCTTCAGTCTATGGCTGCCGGAACAATACGCGACCACGGTTCGCGCAACCGCATTCGCCTTCACCACGTCGTTCGGACGTTTCATTGCCGCCGGGGTGAACTTCGGAATCGGAGCACTGGTCAGCCGGATGGGGACTCTCGGCAAGCCTGTTGCGCTTACAGCCATTGCCTTCGGAATCGGATTGTTCGTCATTCCCCTCGCAGTGGAAACTCGGGGAATAGTCCTGCCTGACTAAAAAGCTCGATGGCGCCGCATCACTAGACTGTTCCCCTTCTTCCAGTATCCTTCTACCGAGGCCTCACCAAGTGGCGGCCACTTTTTCGCGAGGCTCGCAACGCTCAAGGGGTGATGGCAATGACCCGCAGAGGACTGCCGGAGCCGCCGACGATTTTCAGTGGAGCGGCGATGACGATGGCGCCATTTGGTGGAAGCTGATCAAGGTTAGACAGACTGGCCAACCCAAACTTGCCGCTGCCGTGCATCAGATAGTGGTTCGGGAAGGGTGGATCAAAGGTGGCTGCTTGACCGGCATCGGTCCCGACCGTTTCCACGCCGACGCCTAGCACATCCCGCTCCTTGGCGAGGAGGACAGAGCTTTCCTTGGCCAATCCTGGAGTGTGGGGTCCATTCTCTTTTAGGTTGATGTAGTCCTTGGGGTCTGTCCGCTTCGACCAGTCAGTACGCAAGAGAACCCATGCGCCCGCCGGAATAAGGCCGTGCTGTTCCTCCCACTGGCGGATACGCTCTGGCGTCAGCAAATAGTTTGGATTTCTTGCCACGTCTGAACTGATGTTGATCACGCAGGCTGGTCCGACGAATTTGTTCGGCGGGATGCGATCCACGGTGTTGTCCGTAAGGTCTTTCCCCGAGACCCAGTGGACAGGGGCGTCAAAATGGGTGCCAGTGTGCTCGCCTGTCTCGAATGCATTCCAGTACCAGGCGGGACCGCGCTCATCGTACCGCGATAGTTCCCAAATTTTGAACGCGGGCGTGTTGTTCCACTGTGTTGGGAGAGGCAATAAAGGTGTCTGCGGACTCAAGGACTGGGTCAGATCAACGACCTTCAGCTGGCCAGCGCTAAGTTCATCGAGCAGTGTCGCCAAGACGAGAGACATTGGGGCTCCTTATGAAGAATTTGGTCCGACACTCCATTTCCGCTTGAGCGCGGTCCGAACGCCGCTGCTTTAACGCGTCTTAAGCGATTGGATATGCCGGCGGAACTGAAACCGATTCTCGAGCAACGATAGGTCGGTGACATAGGCCGCCGGACCCTTCGCTTCGACCTTGGCGATGATAGTTGTCAGTTCATTGCCCGCGAGGGCAGCGGTCACGGCGTCCTTAAAACTCTCTACATTACGGACTGTGGTTACTCGCGGAATGCCGGAGGAACGCGCAATACCTTCCAGGTCTGTACCTGTGCACGTTGCTGTGGGGAAACCGCCGACCGAGAGCAAACTCTCGTTGTCGAAAACGACGTGGACCAGTCTCTTGGGTCGATAACGTGCCATGGTGCTGAGACTGCCAAGGTTCATCAAGAGCGAGCCATCGCCATCGAAGACAATCACTCTCCGTTCGGGCAGGCACAGGGCCAGGCCTAACCCCGTCGAAGATGCCAGTCCCATTCCATGTTGCAGATAGAAGAAGTTGGGACGGTGCCCCAGGGAGTGCAACTCAGCCGCAACCGCTCCCATGATGGTGACGACGAGACAGTTTTCCAGTTCCAAATGAACCGACCGAAGACAATCAAGGCGCAGCATTACTCCTCCCACATCAGGTCGCGTGTCAAGAGAAGCGCGACGGGCTGCAAACTGCTTTCGGCGAGGGTCTGCGCCTGCCGGATCCGCTTTTTCACGGTCTCCAACGCATCCAGGAAAAAGTAAGGAATCCCCAACGCCCGCAAAAGCGGTTCGGTAACGTTGCCGCCTTGTGTTTGCCACGGATCGCGCTCTCCAATTGAGCCGCGGTAGCTGATAAGCATCAACAGAGGGATCTTGTATAGATGCGCGAAAGAAACGATGCCGTTAATCGATGCCAGGAAGCCATGGTTCTGCATCAGCATGGCCGACTTGACTCCCGCAAAATGCGCTCCGGCCGAAACGCCGACGCCTTCCTCCTCCTTTGCCAGTCGAACCAGAATCATATCGGGGTCCTCGTCCGTCAACCGGATGAGATGTACCAACCAGGTCTCCGGAAGAGCTGAGACCAGGCGGATGTCGCATTCCTTCAAAGCATCGTAGACCACCTTGGAATTGGTCGCGGAAACCGGCACGTATTTCCTTTCAGGTTGACGAGTGTCGCAGCGGAGTATAGGTTTGGCGCTGCTTATTTTGCAAGACTTCAGGGGCTGAGTTTTGAGATTTCACTAGGAGCAGAGGCTTGGAAGTCAAATCCCACAGCGTTCTCAATCGTGAAACTTCGTACGGATTAATTGCCAGCTTTCCTATCGAAGCCGTTCGAGCTGCTTTTCCTGCATTGACTCGGACTCCGGGATTCATCTTTTTCGACAATGCGGCGGGTGCCCAGGTTCCACAGATCGTGCTGGACGCGGTAAATCATCATCTCCTCGAGTGCAATGTGCAGCGAGGGGGACGCTACGCAAAAAGCCGTGAAGTGGACGAGACGATTTTGCGTGCACGGCATAGGGTCGCTGATCTTGTGAACGCTCGCGACGCAAGCGAAATCGCGTTTGGCATGAACGCCACTTCCTTCATTCGGTTGGTGAGTTTGGCGATCGGACAAACGCTCGATAAGCGGAACGAGATAGTGGTAACGGATATGGACCACGAAGCGAATGTCGCCACATGGTTGGCGTTGGAACGGAGCGGAGCAAGAATGCTTTGGTGGAGGATGAGAGACGATGGAAACCTGCACATTGACGACCTCATCCCACTGGTCTCTTCGACAACGCGGCTGGTGGCATGCACGCTCACTTCGAACGCTATCGGCTCGATTGTGGATGTCACGGCAGCCGCAAGAGTGGCACACGCGGCCGGCGCCGAAATCTTTCTCGATGCCGTGCATTACGGTCCTCACGGGCTAATCGATGTGCAAGCCTTTGGTTGCGACTATCTGGTCTGTTCGGGTTACAAGATTTTCGCTCCCCACATGGGATTTCTTTGGGGACGTCGCGAACTCCTTCAAAGGCTCCCGACTTTCCGTGAGGATTTCATCGCCGACGAGCCACCCGGAAAAATTGAGGCCGGCACTTTTATTTACGAAAATGTGGCCGGGATGGATGCCGCGATACGCTACCTGGAAGCCCTGGGCAGTAGCATGACCGCGAACGATGGAAAATCAGAATCGAGGCGAGCCGCTTTGCAAAGGGCGTTCAAGAGCATCCGCGCCTACGAAGAATCGCTTTCGCTCGAAATGCTCCGAGTACTGAACGATTGCGGCGCGGTGGTGTACGGCGTGGCTGACAAAGAGCGGGTCCGTGAACGAGTGCCGACACTATGTTTCAATTTACCGGATGTGCCTCCAGCCAGAGTCACCGAAGAGCTCGCGAATCAGAATATCGGCGTGCGCGATGGCCACATGTATACGCCGCGGCTTATGAGGCGACTGGGGCTTGCCACGGAGAGTGGCGCGGTCAGAGCATCGTTGGTGCACTACAATACCGTCGAAGAGGTGCACAGTTTCGGGAGAGTGCTGGCTGAGATCACAAAATCGTGCTGAACGTTGGCAGATATGACTGACCGACAACGTTCAGCAGCCGCGACCACGGTTGCCGGTAAGACGCCTCCGATGCCGGAAGTGGAGGGTCTTCACCGCCGCTTAGGCCAACGGCAGCTCACTATGATGGCTATTGGCGGCGCCATCGGGGTGGGCTTGTTCTTGGGAAGCAGCGTGACCATCCGCCTGGCTGGACCCGCCGTCATTCTTTCCTATTTGCTAGGGGCAGGCATCGCTCTGATCATGTCCTATGCGCTGGCGGAGATGGCAGTCGTGCATCCTGTTGCCGGTGCGTTTGGAGTTTACGCGGAGAAGTACCTCAATCCGTGGGCGGGTTTTTCGGTTCGAGCCACTTACGGAGTCGCACAGATCATTGCCATCGGTGCTGAAGTCACCGCCGCCGGAATCTACATCTCCTTTTGGCTTCCGAGTGTTCCGCAGTGGATTTGGGTGGTGTCGGTTTCAGCTGCTCTGGTGGCGCTGAATTCCATGCAGGTCAATCGCCTGGGGGAGTTTGAATATTGGTTTGCCATGATCAAGGTGGCAGCGATCGTCGCCTTCATCATTATTGGATTGTCTTTGATTGTTGGCATTGATCCCAGGGGCGCGATTGGCTTGGTCAATTTAACTCAGCATGGAGGGTTCTTGCCTGCGGGGTGGAAAGGAGTCTGGCTTTCGCTCACCATCACCGTCACCAGTTACATGGGAGTGGAAATCATCGCTGTCACAGCGGGTGAAGCCGAGCATCCGGAGGTTACGATTCCGCGCGCAATGCGAAGCATTGTTTGGCGGCTTATTTTGTTCTATGTGCTGGCTATTGCGATTATGGTGACGATGGTTCCCTGGAATCAGACCGGCAATTCGTCCACGCTTGTTGGCAGTCCTTTTGTGTTCGCATTCGCAGCGGCACGTATCCCTTTCGCCGCTGCGATCATGAACTTCGTGGTGTTAACGGCGGCCCTGTCGAGCGTGAATACGAACCTTTACCTTTCTACTCGAATGCTCTTCTCGCTCGGTCGGGGAGGGTATGCCCCGGAGTGGATGGGCGAAGTGAGCCGTAATGGGGTACCGCATCGGGCTCTCCTGGCTTCAACCGCAGGGATCGTCGCCGCAATTCTGCTAGCCATCTTTGCCCCTAAGAATGCTTTCCTCATGCTTTATGGGACCGCAGTCGCCGGCATGCTTTTCGTATGGCTGGTGATTCTCAATACGCATCTTCGCTTTCGCAAAGCCATCACAAGAGAGAGGACCTTCAGTTTGCCCATGCGTCTGTGGGCCCACCCATTGTTTACTGTGGTGGGGATTCTGTTGCTTCTTGCGATCTCGGTTACAACCTTCTTTGTTGACGGGTTGCAATGGTCGGTTCCAGCCTTTGCTGTTTTCTTAAGCATTATTTCGCTCTTGTATGCCCGAGGACGACGGCAAAAGTCCCCACTAGCAGAACAACTTGTTGTTGCCGCACGTGCCAGATCCGAGGATTCACAACAAAATCCCCAGTAGCGATTTGTGGTATAGAAGGACATCCGCAAGGAGAACGCGAGATGGTCGAAGCTTGCGAAGAGGTTTACTCTTCGCTCCACCTGCGATTCAAAGGCGATTTGCTGCGACGGGGTGAAATCGGCTACGAAGACGCGCGTGCGATTTGGAATGGCATGGTAGCTCGCACGCCGGGGCTTATCGCACGCTGCGCAGATGTCGGCGACGTGCAATACGCAATCCGAGTCGCCTCTGAGATTGGAATCCTTACCGCTATCCGTTGCGGAGGGCATAGTCTTGCGGGTTTTAGTACCTGTGACGACGGCTTGGTGATTGACCTATCGAGAATGCGCCAGGTCAGTGTTGATCCCGAAGCGCGCCGGGCCAGGATTGCTGGAGGTTGTTTGTTGGGGTCAATTGATACCGCAACCCAAAAAACGGGGCTGGTCTTTCCTGCCGGGGTTGTCTCTCACACTGGAGCTGCCGGACTGATCTTGGGCGGAGGAACCGGATGGCTCACCCGCCGATGTGGGTTGTCATGCGATAACGTCGAGGGGTTCACTCTCGTCACGGCTGACGGTTCACTCGTACACGCCAACGCAACGGAGAACCAGGATCTATTCTGGGCCCTGCGTGGAGGAGGGGGTAACTTCGGAGTGGTGACGGAGTTCGAAGTGAAACTCCATCCGCTGACGTCAGTTGTGCTCGCCGAAGGATTGTCTCCTGAGTCTGAAATTCGCGGACTCCTTGAATGCTGGAGAGATTTCATGGCCGAGGCGCCGCTCGACTTGAAATGGAACATCGATCTGCGCCTCGCCCCGTACTCGAAGAAAACACCCATGGGACTGCGCGGGCGGCCCGTGGC
Organism: uncultured Acidobacteriaceae bacterium; assembly: GCA_963768265.1. Classification (GTDB taxonomy): domain Bacteria; phylum Acidobacteriota; class Terriglobia; order Terriglobales; family Acidobacteriaceae; genus Sulfotelmatobacter. The sequence continues at coordinate 337,846 of CAVYHM010000028.1, read as the reverse complement.
CAGCAGTTCCCTGATTTGGGCTGGTGCCCCTGAGGCCGGGCGCTCATATCTGCAGCGTGCGCTTTCCATGTGTAATCCGGATTCTGTAAGCAGCAGGATTGTGTCGTTCATGGATCTGCAAACTATGGCTGACTCCGATTTCCCGCATGGCCGCCGCTATTACACCAAGTCGGGATATTTCACTTATCTTGACGACTTTAGTATCGATCGCTTGGTGGAGGCAGTCGCCGCTATTCCATCATCGGAAACGCAAATTGAACTGGCCTATCTTGGTGGCGCGGCGGCGCGGATCGGAGCGGACGAGACGGCATTCGGTGATCGGAGCGCTCCTTTTATCTTGAACTTACTGGCGAACTGGGCAGAGCCATCCTCTGACGCCGGTAATATTGCCTGGATTCGCGGAATCTTCAACAAACTTCGGCCCGCAATGAAACCGGGGGTCTACATCAACTTCATGAGCGGCGATGAACAGGACCGTGTGCCTGAGGCTTATCACGAACGATGGGAGCGCATGGTAGCGGTCAAGTCGCACTATGATCCCAAAAACTTCTTCCGGCTGAATCAAAACGTTCCACCACGGAGACTGGTAGCAACGAACTCGTAGCCGAGCCGCTCGGAAAAGCGGGGCGGAGTGAGGGACCGGTTAGATAGGTGGCCAAAGACTCGGGCATAATAGTTTCACTCACTCGAGTTTCAAGAATGGAGTCCGGCACTTGCAGAAATTCGGAGCGCGACTAGCGCATGGTTTTCTTTTGATGTCCCTGCTGTTACTCACCATTGCTTCCTCTGCCCAGTCGGTTCCACCGGAACTCTTTAATGGGATTAAATGGCGCCTGATCGGACCTTTCCGTGGCGGACGCGCAGTTGGAGTCGCCGGCGTGCCGGGCGACTCCAGAACTTTTTATTTTGGTGCGGTCAACGGCGGGATTTGGAAAACGACGGATGCTGGAGTTGTCTGGAAACCGATTTTTGACGGGCAGCTAATAGCCTCCATCGGCGCACTGGCCCTGTCTCCCTCCGATCCTAAAACGATCTATGCCGGAACCGGCGAATCTGATATACGCGAGGATCTTTCCTCCGGCAACGGCGTGTATAAATCCACTGACGCTGGAGCAACGTGGAATCACATCGGCCTGGAGGACACTCGCCAGATCAGCCGCATTGTCATTGACCCGCTGAATCCGAATGTCGTTTATGTAGGTGCACTAGGACACATTTTTGGCCCCAGCGAACAGCGCGGTGTCTACAAATCGGTCGATGGAGGAGGGCATTGGACGCGGGTTCTCGATCTGGGGTCTGAGATCGGCATTTCAGATCTGGCGATGTGTTCCGACGTTCCGCAGCTTTTGTTTGCCGGCGCATGGCATGTGCGGCGTCCGCCGTGGAGCACCTATGCTCCGATTGATGGACCAGGCAGCGGCCTTTATCGCTCGCAGGATGGCGGCAAGACGTGGGCTCGTCTCGACGGAAACGGTCTGCCAGAAGGCGCTTGGGGGCGCGTGGGAGTTGACGTTGCGCCGGACGGCAAGCGCGTGTATGCGCTCATCGCTCTCCAGTCCGAGATGCAGTCCCAGACGCAAAGTAGAAAATCTGGTCTCTATCGCTCCGACGATGGCGGCAACACTTGGATCCTCGCCAACCCAGCCCCACCTCTTACCAGCCGGGCATGGTACTTCAATCGCATCACCATTGATCCACACAATCCCGATGTAATCTACATTCCGAATGTCGCTCTTTATCGATCCGAGGATGGCGGGAAGACGTTCTCGGTCGTGCGTGGAGCGCCGGGCGGCGACGATTATCACGAGCTTTGGATCGATCCGAAAAATCCTGCCAGCATGGTTCTCGGAACGGACCAGGGAACCACCATCAGCCTCAACAGCGGCGTCACCTGGAGCAGTTGGTACAACCAGCCCACAGCGCAGCTCTATCATGTGACGACCGACAACCAGTTTCCCTACGTCGTCTATGGCGCTCAGCAGGATAGCGGCAGCGTCGCGGTTCTAAGCCGCACCGACCATGGTCTGATTACGCCGCGCGACTGGTTTCTTCCCGGCGGCAGCGAAAGCGGATACCTGGTGGTCGATGCGAATGACCCCAACATCATTTATTCGAGTGGAACCTACGGTTCCATAACACGATTCAACAAACGCACTGGTTTCAGCCAGGACATTACTCCATGGCCGGCCGGTACCTTTGATGCCGAGATCAATCAGCGCAGATATCGTGATCCTTGGACACCCGCGCTAGTTCGTTCTCCTCTTGACCCCACAACACTGTATCTCGGAACGCAGTACGCAATGACGACGGTCGATGGCGGCCTGCACTGGGAGACCATCAGCCCCGATCTCACGGGATCCACCAATGAGAAGCTGCCGAGTCCGTCAACTGAACCTCAGGCGACTCGGGTTGTGCCAACTCTCGAAAGTGCCAAGCACGCCGGTTACGGAGTTGTATTCACAATTGCGCCATCGCCCCTGACTCGCGCTTTGATCTGGGCCGGAAGCGACACGGGATTGATTCACCTGACTCGCGACGGCGGAAAGAATTGGAAAGATGTCACCCCACCAGGATTGAGCGTCTGGAGCCAAATATCACTGATCGAGGCGTCGCATTTCGATCCGGCTGTTGCTTATGCAGCTGTCAATCGCAGCCGGGTTGACGATCGGACGCCTTACCTTTATCGAACGCGCGACTGCGGAGCAACCTGGCAAGCGATCACGAACGGCATTCCTGCGCCATCGTTCTTACGCGCGGTGCGCGAAGACCCGCAGACCAAGGGCCTCCTGTTCGCCGGAACCGAATTCGGCATCTACGTATCCTTTGACGATGGCGATCACTGGCAGTCTTTGCAATTGAATCTGCCGGTCACCGGAGTTCGGGATCTTACAATCCACGGCGACGACCTGGTCATTGCCACGTACGGGCGTTCCTTCTGGATTCTCGATAACATCACTCCCCTTCGCCAAGTGGAAGTGGTTGACGTGAACCGAGCGAAATCTCCGTGGCTTTACCGTCCGGCTACGGCAGTTCGGGTGGATAACGACGTGTTCTCCGGCACGCCACTTCCGCCCGAGGAACCCGCGGCTGAGAATCCTCCGAACGGCGCGATGATTGATTACTTCCTCCCGTCTCCGGCCCACACCCTGCGGCTGGAAGTTTTTGATTCTGAACAGAATCTCGTCCGGCGGTTTTCTTCCGAAGGACATTCATCGGAAGAGCACGTCCCGGCCAAGTACCTGCCTCTTCCTGTCGCTGAACGGTGGTTCACCAAGCCTGAAACCCTCGAGAAAACTCCCGGCATGCACCGCTCCGTCTGGAACCTTACTTGGGGAAATTCCGGAGGCCCGACCCCGGACGAGGACGCCGACTACCACCGTCCGAGCGGGCCGAAGGCGGTGCCGGGAACCTATCAGGTCCGCCTGACAGTCGACGGAAAGACGCAAAGCCAACCGCTGACTGTCGTGATGGATCCCCGCTCGACCGCAACGCCCGAAGTACTCGCGCAGCAGTTGCAACTGGGCCAACAGATATTTGCCGAAGCCACTGAGCCGCGTCGCGCCTTGGCCGAAATCGGATCGATTCAGAAACAGCTTGCCGACATACAAGTGAAGGTTGAGCACGAACCTTCTGCAGCACAAAACGCACAGATCAAGTCGATGCTCTTGGATGCTCAATCCGCCATCGCCAGGATTGTCATGAATAAGGAACGCTCGGAGCAAGAGGGCCCAGGACTGCAGGATGCATACGCAGGTCTGGTTTCTGCCCTGCGCGTCGTCGAAAGCGGAGATCGTGCCGTGCCATCGCAGGCGATCGCCGTGTACAAGGAATCGAGCCGACAGGTGAAAGTCCGCGTTGTGGAATGGAGCCGATTCAAGCAAACGAACTTGGTGCAGCTTAACCAGAAACTGCGTGAGGCCAAGCTCGCTCCCGTCGCGATCGCTGAGGTTGAGCAGGACATCGAATTTCTGATGTCGCGCTAGGCGAAGCAGGAAATATTGTGCTTGCTTGTCAAGCAGTGACGGATCGCTATTCGCCAACTTGAGCGTGACTCGGGAAAGTGAAGTTAAAGAACCATGAGACGTTTGAGAAAGGCTGTGAAGATCCTCGCTGGGCTCGTCGCCGTAATCGCTGTCGCGGTTTACTTCATATTTCAGCTCCCGGAATTTGGCGGGAGATTCGAAGGTAAACGTCTCGAACGGATGCGCCGGTCTCCTGAGTTTATAGGGGGGCGATTCGAAAACACTCCACCCCAGAAGACTGATCCATCACTCCTTAAGATTTACAGACTCTATTCCCAGGTCAGATTCGCAATCCACAGTTCGAGATTCCAGTCATCAACCTGGACCCGAGCTCCTTAGAGGCCCCGGCTTCCCACGGGCTCAAGGCTATTTGGTTTGGGCATGCCACTGTATTGATAGAGATCGAAGGGTTGCGAATCATGACGGATCCCGTTCTCTCCAATGTGCTCTCGCCTGTTCCATTTATATACGGAGTCAAACGATTTCATCCGCCACCCGTTACGCTTCAGGATCTCTCTCACATTAACGCAGTGTTAATTTCCCATGATCATTTCGACCATATGGGTCTTGGAGTGGGCGCCCACCTTAAGAGATGGGGAGTTTCTCTCGAACAAATCCATGAAATGGACTGGTGGGAGTCGGCTGAAGTCAACGGTGTGAAAATCGTCTGCGCGCCGGCCCGGCATTATTCGGGGCGCAAAAAAATGGACAACTCGACTCTATGGACCTCTTGGGTGGTCAAAGGATCCGAACATTCGGTGTATTTCAGCGGTGATACCGGCTACGCGGACCACTTCCGTGAGATCCGAAAGCGCTTTGGAGACATAAAGTTGACTTTAATGAAGGTGGGAGCTTACGGCGAAACATGGCTCGACATTCACATGGATCCTGAGTCAGCCGTGCAGGCCCATTTGGACTTAGGTGGCAAAATACTCCTACCGGTTCACTGGGCGACTTTTGATTTGTCCTATCACGCTTGGGATGAGCCGATCCTTCGAACCCTTTCAGCGGCCAAAGACAGAGGCGTGCATGTCATCACGCCAAGAGTCGGTGAGACATACGAATTTGGTCAACCTTTTCAGAATGTTGAATGGTACAAACGTTGAAAGCGGCTGCACTGACCCCATCGCGATGGGTGCAATGCGCGTGCTGGAGACCTGGCGTCCACAGTGGGAGAGCGAGAGATTCGAATGTGATCAGACCCAGGCTGATCGGGAATGAGGATTCGTGCTCAAGAGCGGGATTCTGAACCCGGCCATCAATTCGTTGGTCAGCCGCGTGCGTCATACCAACGCGCTAGTGATCGCGGACCGCGGATTCCCCTACTGGCCCCAGATCGAGACGATCGACATCTCCCTTGTGGACGAAATGCCGCGGGTGTTGGATGTGCTCCGGGCAATTCAGAAGAACTTCGTTATCGGCAAGTTGGTAATGGCGGAAGAGTTTCGCCGTGTAAATAATCCTGAAACGGTGAACAGCTTCGAGGAGTGTTTCGGGAAGGTTCCGGTGGAGTTCGAGCCACACGCGCAATTCAAGCCGAGGGTTCCGTTGGCGGTAGGCTTGATTCGGACCGGTGATACAACGCAATACGCCAATTTGATCTTGGAATCTGCATAGGCCCGGCAGGTGAAGAAGGCCGATCCGGTACGAGAAGCAATCGGGCCTCTCAAAATCGGAAAACCATGTCGACGGCGCTAGATACCTTCGTTTGCGACGCAGGGCTCGTCCCGAAAGGACGGTGCTCACCAGCCTAAGATTGGGCGGGGTTCTGAGAGATGGCTCTTGCGCTGCGGTCGTCGGTGCCGATCAGCGATCCAGATACGGTTCGAAGGTTAGAGTTCGCTCGGGAGCTGTTCTTTTCGGGATACCACCTTGGCGAGATAGCAGTTTTCATGGACAGCGCGTCCTCGTTCGTCGATTTTGCAGTCTTCTAAAAGGACGGGTTTGCCGCATATCCAACAACTTGGGATGGCGTCTGTCGCCATTCGAGACCTCCGGTAAATTAGGGTCGCACAAAGAGCAACGCGCCCATTTCAAGGCGCCAGGCAGAATGTGGATTGTTGACCCTCAAAATTGTAACCGACAGCGCTGATCTACAGTCTGTAGGGTATACCACAGATTTCGCCTCCTGACATTGAGGAAAGGTCGACCGTGCAAAAATCCCTATTTTCCTTTCAGGCATTCTCCTAGAGGCGGCCGTCTATCAGGATGCATCCAAGCGGCGCATACAAGAATGTCGCGGAACCGGAGGCACTGTGGACAAACCGACACCAACGGTCATAACAAACAATGGCCATCCCCGCTTGCACCGCGGAGAGCGCACGGCTTCAAGTGGAAAAGCGGTTATCAATAGTATTCTCCTGTCTGTTCCTGACCACGAATTTGAAACCATCCGCCCGCACTTGGAGTTTGAAGCCCTCCAGCAGCATTGCAGTCTTTACGAGCCGAACCGGAAGGTGGAATTTGGCTACTTCCCAAATGCAGGCATGGTCTCTCTTGTATTCACAACTCGAGATGGAGAAAGTGTTGAGGTCGGAGTAGTGGGGAATGAAGGGTTCACGCCCACAGCCTTGGCCGCTGGCATCCAGAGAAGCCCTCATCGTGCCCAGGTACAAATCGCAGGCGACGGTTTCAAGGTGAGCGCTAGCGCCTTGGAAACACTCTTGCCATCAAGTCCGCAGTTTCAAAAGCTGCTGAATCGGTATGCGGCGGTTCATCAGATGCAAGTCGCGCAAACGGCTGGGTGTAATCGCCTGCACAATCTTGAACAACGTCTGGCGCGGTGGCTGTTGCTGACCCAGGATCGGGTAGAGTCCGGCTTGCTGCGGATTACTCACGACTTTCTGGCTACGATGCTGGGAACCGACCGTCCAAGCGTTAGCCTTGCAGCCAGTGCACTGCAAAAGAAACGGATCATTCAATATTCGCACGGGACAGTGAGGATTCTGAACCGCAAAAAACTCGAAAGTTCTGCTTGCGAGTGCTACGGGATCACCCAGCAGTTCAATGGCGAACTGGCGCTTAAGTAGCGGGAGAAACGTACTATATCGAGCTGTATTATGTCTGCTAAGGTGCAGTCTTTTGTGTATGTACGCCCGAGCGGTGAGGGATCGCGATGATTAGAAAACTTAAAACCGGCCAGTTTCGTTTGTACTCGCGCAAAAAGGACGCCAAGACTGGTAAGCGCCGAGACCTTGGAACCTTCGCCAGCAGACGCGCCGCAGAAGCTCACGAGCGCGCGGTCCAATATTTCAAGGGTCGATGAGGTCCCATGGCAGTCAAGAAGAGCAAACGATGGGTATCGAAGGTCAGCACCGACTCCACCCCCTCCGCGGGGGCTATTCAAGAAAAGCGCCGCCACAATCGCGCGGACCCTGGCGTCGAGGGTGTCCCCCAAAAGGACTTCAATCACGAGTGAGGATGCTTACCTACTTCGTCAATCGAGCAGGACGCGCACTCAGTGCGAATCGCAGGGCGGAACTGCAAGGGGCTAAGGATCTGCTTTCAAAACGCACAACGATCGAAGGAATTACGAGGCAGAGGGACGAAGGCTTAAGCAACTTCAGTAGCTTTGGGATCAAGACGGACGATGCGTGGTGAGGCCGCGTTTTGAAATGTCACCAGGCCTATGCCGCGTGCCCCACACGTCGCACGACCGAAGATAAGCGCAAATCGCCAGGCATCAATGATCGCTCCATCTCAGTGATGGTGTTAAGGGCGGCCGACAACATTCTCCGTTCCGATAACGACGCGGAGTCGAAGGATTCTTCGATGTGATCCATGATGGCATCTTTTGCGCTACGAAATCGGTCTGCGACTAACCGTGGGTCCTGCTCCCGCAGAGCCACCGCAAACAGTTCCTGCCAATTCGCGTCGGGAATGGAGGCGTAGTGCATAACGTACCTCACTAGGAAAACGAGTCAGTCTGCTTTAACTTTAATTTTGATGCTTATTAATTTAGGCCCCTACCTGGCACAATCGGGTTTTCCCTGTACGGCGCCCCCTCGCGTCTCGCGGGGGAAATTCTCTCCCTCTATCATTCATTTCCACGTTCGAAATCTCCAGGCGTAACAAAAATGGTGCGGGCCCCGCCGAAGTGTCGGGTCCCCTACCCTTGGGCGTCTGTCCATGTGTTCTCCCAAGCCGGAATTCAACGAAATGGGATTAGTACTACTGATTTCGTTCCGGAGGCTGACACACTTTTTTCTCTTTGACACTCAGGTTGTTCCTGTATAGAGTCGCAGTTAACTCCGCTCAGAATTCTCCGCTTACTCCCAGACGGCTCATTCGGGAAATGTTAGCGGGCTTTGAACGATCCAGGGTATCCCCCCGCATGGGTATAGGTGTGTGTTCCCTCGGCTTTGAATGGATTCACGAGTCTCGAATTAAATTACACCCGGAGATATGTTCGAATGACGAAACGTACCCTTATCTTTTGTCTAATCATCTTGGTTTTTGCGGGAACCTCCGCGTTTGCGGGCGTAACGGTGACCAGCCCAGGGAACGGCAGCACAGTGGGATCGTCAGTTAGCTTCGTGGCGAGAGGGAATACGTCCTGCCCGAAAGGCGTGGCGTCGATGGGCATTTATCCTGCGCCCTATCAGTTGGCGTACGTCGGAAACGGCGCAAATTTAAATACCAGCCTCAACTTCAATCCGGGGACTTACAACGTGGTGGTTGAGGAATGGGATAATTGCGGCGGAGCATCGACCGCGTCAGTAAAAATTACGGTCAAGACGGAAACTGGCGTATACGTGACGTCGCCGGCCAATCACAGCACGGTTGGCGCGCCCACGAATTTTGCAGCGACGGCGACCACATCCTGTTCCTTAGGCGTGGCCTCCATGGGAATCTATACCGCGCCATCTCAGTTGGCGTATGTGGTGAATGGTGCGAGGCTCAACACAAGTCTGGCCCTCAGTCCCGGAACCTACAACGTCGTGGTGGAAGAGTGGGATCGCTGTGGCGGAGCGGCGACAACGCCCCTTACTATTAGCGTGGCCTCGGGCCAAACGTTCTGGAATCTCCAAAGTGCGGGCGGGTGGAATAGCTACGCTCAGCAGCCGCCAAACTATACGGATTGCACCTGGTGTGTCCCGGGCGGACCGGGGACCATATGGTCGATGATCCAATGGATCAAGTCGCCAACGATTTCGGGCAACGCGACGCAATACTATATTGGGGGGAATCTGGCGTATTCGGATGTGCTTTGGAATAACCACTTGATTGGCGACTTGTCCTCGCAGGGGCTCCCGGATATAAATCACACTCTCGTGCCCACGCTCCACAACTTCACCTACGACGTCTATTTTTATGGGAATAACCTCGGGGTGTCACAGGCGCTCGAATTCGATGTGAACCAATTTTTCGACGGCATGGGATTTACGTGGGGACATGAGTGCCGCGTCGAGGCGGGAAATGAATGGGATGTCTGGGACACCACTTCCTTCAAGTGGATCCCAACCGGCATACCCTGCAACCCGGTGGCGAACGCCTGGAATCACCTCACGATTCAGGTGGCTCGAACCTCCAATAACAAGCAGCAGTATCAGACGATCACTCTAAACGGCGTGACCCATACGGTGAACTGGGCCTATGACCCATACTCTGCGCCGGGGTGGTGGGGAATAACGGTGAATTATCAAATGGATGGAGACTACAAGCAAACGCCGTACACCGTGTACCTGGACAAACTGAACTTCTCGTACCAACGAGGAAGTTTTCGCTAAACGATTGGATTACTGGTTACCGGTGATCCTACGGCTGAGCTGGCCAAGGCGCGTTTACGGGCTATCCGGTTTGGCGCTCTTATCGACGGAACCGGTCCCCGCGGGTTTTCCATCGACACGGCTACTGAGTTCCCGAGGCTTGGAGGATGAGAGTCCTTTCGCTGCTTTTTTCAGCCCAGGCGCACTGAGGGGTGGAATCCATTTTCGGGCGCGCCGCTCGACCACTGCTGGATATTGAGTGACACGCGTTCGGAGATGTTCAATGTGCTGATGCAACGCACCCTGGAGTTCGGCGAGGATGCTCGCATGAGCGTCGTCGTCTTGTGAGGCGAAAAGTTGGGCGCAGAGTTCGCGAATCTTGTCTTCTGTACGACGCATAGCTGTTATATCCGATGAGGCCCGTTGGGATTCGAGAGGCTTCGAGTGGAGCAACTCTTCGACCGCCGAGATCAGTTCGCGGCTGTCTGACTTGGCCACCGTTTTCCGCACACCGATCTTTCCGGCCTCCTGGCCGACGCTCTCAGACAAGTAAAGAGTGTGCATCAGGATTGGGACGTCTGGCAGAAGCTTTACGATCTCGCGTGCAGCCGTGAGGCCGTCCATCACAGGCATCACCAAATCGACGATGATGAGATCGGGTTTTAGCTCTTGAGCCTTCGCAACTGCTTCATACCCGTCCTCCGCTTCGACAACTTCCCAATTGTGTTCTGCGCCTTCCAGCACCTGACGCATGGCCGCTCGAACTGACGCATTGTCGTCAGCGATCAAGATTCTAATGGACAAGCGCACACTCCCCCGAGCGTTTAAGACGATGGCGCGCCTCTCCGATGCTTTTTCGGAATTGTCGGGTACCTTACGAAGTACATCAGGAAGATTACGAACTTTAAATACCGCGAACACTGTACGTTAGGAATTGCTTAGTGCGCATCACTCAAAAAAATGAGATCAGGATGCAACTCTCTTGGAGTTGCGGGACAACAGCAAGACCTTTACACCGCAGAAAGAAAGAAGTCCCGGCGAATTGCCGGGACTTCCCTCAGCACTCAAATTACCGCCTAACTAGGACGCGCGACGTTGCCGGTCCTGCTGTTCGTTGTCTTCTTCATTCTGACCCTGGCCGTCCTTCTTCTGTTGTCCGGACTCCCAGTTCTGTTGTCCCCCTTGACCTGTCTGGCCTTTCTGGCCATGCTGTCCGGGCTGGTTGCCCTGCTGACCACTCTGCTGACCAGTCTGGCCACCTTGCTGCCGGTTCTTTTCGAAATCATCCGCCATGGAATACTCCTCCCTCTTGGGAATGCGCGACGTTGCGCACTCTGATTTGAATTCAACTGCGTGATATTAGTTGCTGAAGCATAGACGAAGGTTGAGCGAAAATGACGAAACAACGGCGTCGCGACGAAAGGAAGAAACCTGCACGATCTCTAGGGCAGAGTGGAGATTTGGATCGGGGGACCTTCCTTGGCAGTAAAAGCTTTTAGCCGCTGGAGCTCGTCCTGAGTTTTCTGCCACGCTGCCGCATTTTGTTTGGTTGCGATCACTGCGTTCGGGTCGCTGTAGAAGGCCAGAATATTCTCCTGCAAATCCGGGGTGACGTTTTCGAAGTTGTGTTGAGCCAACTGATCCAACAGGTGCGCATAGGCCTTGTCGGTGAGTGGATACTCGCCAGCATGCGTCATTCGTCCAGTGTCGAAGTCGGTGTTGGCAAGGTGGAGTTTGTTGGTTCCGGCTTCAGCGAGAAGGCTCCGGTAGTTATCCAGCGTGTGGTTGACGCTGGCAATGTAAAGATCCTCGGTTTTCCGTGTGGGAATTTTGAAGTCGAGCGCTTTAAAGGGACCAACCTTCGGCACGAACCTAAGAAAAAACGCCAGAACTCGCGTGCCAAATCCCGGCTTCCGGTATCCTTTGCCCCACTCCCGCTGGTAGTTGGCTCGCGACAAATAGTAGCGAAACTTGCGGGCATTAAAGTTCGGGGTCTCGGCGACAAGCTCTTTCTTTCGTGCTAGCAGCGCCACCCTCGTCATTTCGGGAAGTATCTTGCTGATCGCGTGCCGAAAGGTTCCGATAGCCAGGTCTTCGTTGGAGACTACATCGCTCAAAGGAATACCGTAGGTGTCTTGGAAGGCCCGTTCTAGCAGAGACTTGGAGATTTCGAATCCGATGAAATCGTGATACCGATCCGAGGTGTAGCGGTTTTTCGCTACCTGGGTGACGTCGAAACCAAATTCTGTGCGGATGTGAGCCTTGGGATCGTCGGCATAGGTCACTTCGTTGCCGAACTTCCTCCGAAGTTTTGGAAACTCCAGCGCCACGGCCTCGTTCACGACGGGGTGCCCGACGTTGTCCGACGAGTAATGCGCCAGCGCGCCGAGGGCGAAAGCGTATTCATCGAGGTCGTTCGATTCGTTGATCAGGTTTACGATGAAGTCTCCACTTCGCACGTAATGGGTGAGGTCGCTGAAATACTTGCTGCCGAACGGGTAGTAGCCCATGTCCTGCACTAGCGAACCTCCGTAGGCAAAGGCGTGAGCTTTCCTCAAATCGTCGGAGCTCGATCCAGGGAATCGCGTGGTGAGCAGGGGTTGAATGTCGTCCTTCCACAGCAAGTCGACGACTTCCTCGTGCGTTAATACGGAGTAGGCGCCGCAAACCTGGGTCACGACGATGACCAATCCAAGCCCAATCACAGCCCGCAGAGCGTGGAGGAAGCTTCTCATAAAGCCCCGACTTCTAAAGTCCCTTAGATTAACCATTGGTCCTGTGCCTGTCGCCGTTCCATCCGAGGCTCCGGCGCGCTCGTACGCTCGCGGCCTGGCTGCTAAAGCAGCCTAACTTAGTTGCTGCAGGCGGCCTAGGGTTGGCCCAAAAGTCACGGTCAAGCTCGCAAGCGTACAGCCATATTGGCGAGCGTGTACCAGATGTCTGGTAATGACATGGCTAGTTTGGACATTTAGGCTCAATGGCATTGCGATGAATTACGCGATTTTGTCGGCCCCGCAACTCGATTTGAGGAGGAGCTAAATTATGAGCATCTGGACAATATTGTTCGTCATTCTGTTGATCGCCTGGATCAGCGGATTCACAGTGTTTCACGTGGCTGGTGGTTTGATCCACTTGCTGTTGATATTCGCGGTCATCTCGTTGATCTTGCATTTCGTGATGGGACGGCGCGCGGTCTGAACCGGGGCTTGGCCTAAAACTCACTTCAGCATTTGGCCGATTCCGACTGCGCTCCGGGGCCGTAGGACTGGAAAGGAGGGGTTGGGCGTGAACAAACTTCGGAAGTCGCTCTCAGAACCGCGGTTTGCAATCTATCCTGAGAATCACGAACTCCGCAATGTCCTGAGTTTTGCGGTGGGCGTGGGTGTCGGCATTGGTGCCGGCGTTCTTCTGGAGCCGGCGCGCGGGAAGGAAGTCCGAGGTTCGATTAAAGAATAAGGTCCGGAACATTCGAGGTTAAGCCAGTTAGACACTTTTGCGCGGAGTGGCCGAGGTTTAACGTCGAGAGGCTAATCCTGGGTTCACGTCCGAATCCTCTGCCGAGAGGCGGAATTGGCCTCACCAACGTTCGGAGTTCGACCGAATCTGCAGACCCTCCGCCGAAGTGCCTCAGTCGCTCACATTCCGCAAAATAATGAGGGCCAACATTACTGCTGGCCCTCGGGGGGAAGCGCCTTTTCACATATCGTTTCAGTTTTGTGAGGTGTCCTTCTTCATCTTGTCTCCCGCCATCTTGAGCGACACAACGTCGACCGAGCCGGTATCGGCAGAGACGTGCGCTTTCAGAATGACGTGGTGTCCTTCGTGGCCCTTCACGGCCTCAGGATTGCTGATCGTCCAACTCTTGCCGTCCTTGTCGCTTACAAAGGTTTTCCCGTCATCGCTGATCTTGCCCGCAATGCTGGCTGCCTTCGCAGACGTATCCGACTTCATGTTGTCCTGCTTCATCGTGTCTTGCGCGACGAGGCTGAAACTGCTCAGCAGGCTCAACGCAAAGAGAATCGTCATCAGTTTTCTCATGTCAGTCTCCTTGGGGAAATTCCGCCTGGCGCACACTGCGGAGTCGATTGAAAGGGCAGTCGTAAGGGTCCGAATGTCGACGCGGCCGACGCTAACCCATGACTGCCCGGATCTATCTCGTCGTACTTCGCTAAACTACTGGACGACCGGACTTGCAACAATACAGCAAACGCCTGAGCAGACCGGGGCCGAGTCGAAGACTTTCAATGATAGGGGTTTTTGTGTATGGACGAATCTCGAGCTTTTGCTAATGATTCACGCTGCCTCCTTCCCGTACAATTCCGCGAAACTCGGGAAGATCCCATCGGTTACGCATTGAAAGGAAAATGAACACAACCCAGATGTCACAGTCGCTTCCAGAAACGAATACAGGGCTCCATCCTCATGTTGTGCAACTGTACGGCGAAGACCGGTTTCTGATTGACGAACTAACGCAGTTCATTAGCGCCGCTTTGATGGGGGGCAGCTCCGCGGTCGTCATCGCGACAAAGGGTCACGAAGAGAGCCTGGCTCAAAAAATGAAGGATCAAGGTCTCGATCTCGCGGGAATCATTGCCAGCGGCCGGTACGTGGCCCTGGACGCGGCCGAGACTCTCACGCGAATCATGGTGGCTGGCTTGCCGGACACTTCTCGCTTTTCCGAGGTGGTCGGGGGAGTGCTGGCGCGAGCCGCGTCGGCCGCTCTGGACCAGAATCGTCGGGTTGTGGCGTTCGGCGAAATGGTGTCTTTGCTGTGGGCGGAAGGAAAGACGGAAGGTGCGATTCACCTGGAAAAACTCTGGAACCAGTTAGCCCGGGCCTACTCTTTTTCGCTTCGGTGCGCATACCCGATGCAGGGTTTTTGCCGCGAGGAAGACGCAGATTCGCTGGAGAGGATTTGTGCGGAACATTCGACAGTCATTCCGGAAGAGAGCTTTAGCGAGCTTACGCCAGAAGAACGCCGGCGCAGCATAGTTCGGTTGCAGCAACGAATGCAGGTTCTTCTGACCGAGGTCGAATCGCACCGGAGGGACGAGCAATTCCGATTGTTCGTGGAAGCAGTCCCGGATTACGCCATCTTCATGCTGGACCCCGAAGGACATGTCAGCACCTGGAACACGGGAGCGGAGCGAATCAAGGGATACAAAGCTACGGAGATTGTTGGGAAGCACTTTTCTACTTTCTATCCGGACGAGGACATACTTTCCGGCAAGCCAAACAAGCTGCTGAAACTGGCAACCCAAGAGGGACACGCCGAGGATGAAGGGTGGCGAGTTCGCAAAGACGGCTCGAAATTTTGGGCAAGTGTGACCATTGCCGCGGTCCGGAATCAGGGCGGGCAGTTGATTGGCTTTGGAAAAGTCACACGCGATCTCACCGAGCGCCGACGCGCAGAAATCGCTTTGCGACGAAGCGAAGATCGTTTCCGCATGATGGCTGAGGCGGTTCAAGATTATGCCATCTTCATGCTAGACCCCGAGGGTTACGTCAGCACCTGGAACACCGGAGCAAAGCGGGTCAAGGGGTATGAGGCTACGGAGATCATTGGTCGCTACTTTTCCTGCTTTTATCCCGAGAAGAATATTCGCGCGGGCAAGCCTGGTCGGGACCTTCAGGTCGCCGCGGAACAGGGCCGGTTCGAGGACGAAGGCTGGCGGGTGCGCAAGGACGGTTCCGTATTCTGGGCGAACGTGATCATCACTCCGATTCGAGATGATACGAACAAGCTGATCGGTTTCGCGAAAGTTACTCGAGACGTTACCGATACGATGCGGAAAGAAAAGTCGCTGCGCGATCTTGCTTCACACCTGCTGCAATTGCAGGATGAGGAGCGGAGACGGATTGGGCGGGACCTACACGACACGCTGGGGCAATGTGTCACCGCGATGAAAATCAGCCTGGATTCTTTGGCTTACTCCGTGACTCCGAGCAACCCAGAGATCAACGAAAAGGTTAAGCAGTGTGCCCGTCTGGCGGAGGAGTGTGTCAAAGAAGTCCGCACGATTTCCTATCTGCTTTATCCACCCATGCTGGAAGAGATGGGATTGAAGTCGGCGATCCCCTGGTACCTTGAGGGCTTTACGACTCGAAGCGGGATTCGAGTCACGTTCGACGCGCCCACTGATTTCGCTCGGTTGTCGCGCAATACTGAATTGGCGCTCTTTCGCGTGCTCCAGGAGAGTCTGACAAATGTACATCGGCACTCGGGCAGCGAAACCGCGCATGTCGGGCTATCCATGAAGGATGGAATGGCTGTCCTCGAAATCAGAGACGCAGGGAAGGGGATTCCTTCTACGATTCTGCAGGAGTCAGGCGAAGCCTGGCAGCGGTTCATCGGGGTCGGACTTCGCGGGATGAGAGAGCGCTTAAGTCAGCTTGGGGGCAGACTGGAAATATCTTCGACCGAGCGCGGCGCTACGGTGATCGCGAGCCTCCCCGCATCGGGCTCACCTGATGTCTCCAACCCGGCGGCGTAGGGAATATCGTAGTTCTCTAGTTCTCTGCTTATCAGACACCAACTTTCTACACAACCCCCGGAGAGTGTTCGATCTCTAAGCGTCCGTCGAGGGCTCGTTGGAAGCGCGCGGGACCCGGTCGGCCTCGAGAATATAGAGAGTCATGGACAAGAAGGCAATGCATCCCTGGACGATGCCGAAGGGTCTGTGACAGGAATGGGTTCCGATCAAATTGGGTCCGACCGGTCCACGCAGCGCGCAGGAGCAAAGCGACACGGTAAACGAAGGATGATCCGGCAGGAGAAGCCAATGCGTATTCTCTCGATGCGTGTGGTGTTATGGTTCGCCATTGCGGTGCTGGCGATGTCGTCAACCTCGTTTGGGCAGGTCCGCATTTCGGTCACGTTTGGTCCGCCCGCGCTACCCGTCTACGAACAGCCACTTTGCCCGGGTGATGGCTATATATGGACGCCGGGCTACTGGGCATGGAGCGATGACGATGACGACTATTATTGGGTGCCAGGTACGTGGATCCTGGCTCCGGAAGTCGGCTTCCTGTGGACGCCGCCCTATTGGGCGTGGGCCGATGGTGCATTCGTTTTCTACGACGGCTACTGGGGCCCGCATGTCGGCTTCTATGGCGGCGTTGTCTACGGTTTCGGCTACTTCGGCGAAGGCTTCGAGGGCGGACGCTGGGACCACGATCATTTCTACTACAACCGTTCTGTGACCAACGTGAACGTAACCGTCGTTCACAATGTCTATAACACGACGGTCATCAACAGCAACAGAACGGTGAATCGAGTTAGCTACAACGGCGGCCCCGGGGGAATTAACGCCCGTCCAACGCCTCAGCAGGAAGCTGCCGCCCATGAGCGGCATCTGCCGCCAGCCTCCACCCAAGTTCAGCATGTGCAGGCCGCCCGTGGAAATCCGGAGCTGCGGGCGTCCTCCAATCGCGGCAAGCCTCCAGTCGCTGCGACTGCCAGAGCGGGAGCGTTCAGCGGCCGCGAGGCCGTACCGGCCCGCGAAGCCGGAGCCCCGTATAATCCTCCCGCGAATCGGGGACCTGCTCGTGGCGAGAATAGTGGCCGCCCTATGAATGGCGGCAACCGCTCCGCGACTCCAGTGCACCCCAACGATCTCCCCCCGTTCGAACGTTCTGCCAATCCAGGAGAGTCGAAGGCCGACAAGAAATTTCAGCAACAGCAGCAAAAGCTCCAGCAAAAGCAGGAGCAGGAACGGCAGAAGCTCCAGCAGAAACAAGAGCAGGAGCATCAGCGCGTGGCAAAGCTGGCCGCGGACGAAACGCGAAAGCAGCAGATGGAACAGAGGCACCAGCAGCAGACCCAGCAGTTGCAACAGAGACACCAACAACAGCAGCAGACCTTGCAGCAGCGACGGCCCCCGCCGCCACCAAACCGCGCAGAACCTAGAGCTCCCAAATGAAGGTCTAGTCGATGATTTCAAGCGGGCAAGCGGGCAACTCTCGATCGCTAGAGATGATCGCTCGTGAAGTTAGGATGAAGGGCTGAGCCGGTAGGTGTCCGATACGACTTTGTTCCTGAAGTCGGAATTTGGATTTGGGGGTGAGGCTGCGGGATTTATCAGGTTGGATTGAGGGTACCCTTGGCTTTACGCTCCTGAGAAGCGTGCTCAAAAGGCGGATTGCAAAGAAGTTTCGCCGGGATCCTTGTCGTCCCCACTCTCCACACCATTGCTACTTTTGTTATTCCGCTTGTCTAACGCTTTCGTGAGTTCGGCGATCAGTTGCATCAGCTTGGCTGGATCGAGCTCATTTGCCGCTTTCATGCACAGTTCCTGCCAGTCCATTGTGCGATCCTGAGTCATTCCGAGGCCTCCGTGAAAGTCGAGATGAACGGCCGCGTTGGTGGCGATGAATGGTAATGCAGGCAAGTTTCCATACTGACAAATCCATCTTTAGAAGCACTTACGGGAGTTTCGATATTTCTTCGCGTGAAAGAACCTTTCCGGCGCGCGTAAATTCGTCATGCAGTGGTCTCGCGTGCCACGTCCATAAAACCTTGTAGGTCATGTACGTTTCGGGCGGGTTTAATTAACTGGTGGAAGCCTCGGCAGGCTCGTCAACGGCCGAAGGTTCTGCCGGTCTCCGAATTTGCAATAAAGTCTCGGACAAACTGGTTGCGACCAACCCGGCGCAGGTCGGCTGACACGTTCCATCTTAGCGGCACCGCCTTGCGAATTTCCATACGCCGCACTTGCCCGTGTTCGCCCGTGCAAAGCAATTTCCTGCGTCGTGAAATCTAATGTTGGCTCGGGTTTATGAGATCCTCCTACAGGAAATACCTTAGGGCCTCTACGTTCTGTTCATGGTACGAATGCATGGATCGAGAGAGCCTCGGATCGGGGGACAGGACTGTTTGATTGGGGGCTACCCCCTACGCTCGGTTGGGGATCTGACGGTCTGCCTACAGCAATGAGAGTCGAACACAGGGCGCACATCGGTGCGACGGACGGCATCGCCGCGTATAGCCTTGGCGCTCGATACTGCTTTTGGGAGCAACGATGAAAAGAACCGCCCTCAACAACACGATGGCGCCCAATACCACTGAGAACCTTCCTCCGGCCAAGAGCAATGGGAAGCCCAAATCCTCTGATGGATCTTTGGATCTCACTGTCATACTAGCCAGCCTGCAGAGCATGCGCGATGGCGACTTCGCGGTAAGACTTCCGGGGACGTGGGTTGGCCTGGCGGGAAAAGTTGCCGACACATTCAACGAGATTGTGGCTGCCAATCAGCACATGGCGCAAGAGTTGAAGCGCGTCGGCCAAGTGGTAGGCAAGCAGGGCAAGACGCGGGAGCGCACCCGGTTCCACGAGTCGAGAGGCGCGTGGGGAGAGATGGAGGTTTCCGTCAATACGCTGGTGGAAGACCTGCTTCGTCCCACCGCCGAAGTCACGCGCGCGATCGCAGCAGTGGCGCAAGGCGACCTTACTCAGACCGTGAGGCTGGACGTGGATGGGCGGCCTTTAGAGGGGGAGTTTCTGCGCTCCGCCAATCTCGTCAACACCATGATTCAGCAGCTCGGCGTCTTCACGGCTGAGGTCACGCGTGTGGCGCGCGAGGTGGGAACCGAAGGCAAACTGGGTGGCCAGGCGCAAGTGCCCGACGTCGCCGGGACCTGGAAGGACCTCACAGATAACGTAAACTTGATGGCCAGCAACCTGACGGGCCAGGTGCGCAACATCGCCGAGGTTGCCACGGCCGTAGCGAGTGGCGACCTGTCGCGCAAGATCACGGTCGACGTGCGGGGTGAAATTCTCCAGCTCAAAGAAGCCATCAACACGATGGTGGATCAGTTGCGGTCGTTCGCCTCGGAAGTAACGCGCGTAGCACGCGAAGTCGGCACCGACGGCAAGCTGGGCGGACAGGCAGTCGTGCCCGGCGTCGCAGGCACCTGGAAAGATCTTACGGATTCGGTGAACGCCATGGCCGGCAACTTGACGGCTCAGGTGCGCAATATCGCCGAGGTTACGACGGCTGTAGCCCGCGGCGATTTGTCACGCAAGATCACTGTCGACGTAAAAGGTGAAATTCTCGAACTGAAAGACACTATCAACACGATGGTGGATCAACTGAACGCGTTCGCAGGGGAAGTAACGCGCGTCGCTCGTGAAGTGGGTACGGAAGGCAAGCTCGGAGGTCAGGCGCAAGTTCCGGGTGTCGGTGGAACGTGGAAAGATCTCACCGACAACGTGAACTTCATGGCCAGCAACCTGACCGGCCAGGTGCGCAACATCGCGGAAGTCGCAACCGCCATCGCCAGCGGTGACCTGTCGCGCAAGATCACAGTAGACGTACGAGGCGAGATTCTGCAGCTCAAAGAGACTCTCAACACGATGGTCGATCAGCTCAATCGTTTCGCGGGAGAAGTAACGCGCGTGGCCCGCGAAGTCGGCACCGAGGGCCGCTTGGGGGGGCAGGCCAATGTGCCCGGCGTGGCCGGTACGTGGAAAGATCTTACCGACTCGGTCAACTCCATGGCCGGAAACCTGACGGGCCAGGTAAGAAACATTGCCGAAGTGACGACAGCTGTGGCTCGGGGCGATTTATCACGCAAGATCACGGTGGACGTGAAGGGCGAAATTCTCGAACTGAAGAACACCATCAATACGATGGTGGACCAACTCAATGCCTTCGCGGGCGAGGTGACGCGTGTGGCGCGCGAAGTTGGTACCGACGGCAAACTGGGAGGTCAGGCGCTTGTGCCTGGAGTCGCCGGTACTTGGAAAGATCTCACGGACAATGTCAACTTCATGGCCAGTAACCTCACTGGCCAGGTGCGAAACATCGCCGAAGTAGCGACGGCCGTCGCCCGTGGCGATTTGTCGCGCAAGATCACGGTGGACGTGAAGGGTGAAATCCTGGAGCTTAAAGACACGATCAACACGATGGTCGACCAGTTGCGATCATTCGCATCGGAAGTCACGCGCGTGGCCCGCGAAGTCGGTACCGACGGCAAACTGGGAGGTCAGGCGCTTGTTCCCGGAGTCGGAGGAACTTGGAAGGACCTTACCGACTCCGTGAACTCTATGGCCAGCAATTTAACCGGGCAGGTACGCAATATCGCCGAGGTATCGACCGCAATCGCAAGTGGCGACCTGTCGAAGAAGATTACGGTGAACGTGAGCGGTGAAATCCTTCTGCTCAAGGAAACCATCAACACGATGGTGGACCAGTTGAATGCATTCGCAGCCGAAGTGACGCGTGTGGCCCGCGAAGTTGGCTCTGAGGGAAAACTCGGTGGCCAAGCTCAAGTCCCCGGCGTGGCCGGTACATGGAAAGATCTCACAGACTCAGTGAACTCGATGGCTGGCAACTTGACGGGCCAGGTGCGCAACATCGCCGAGGTGACAACCGCCGTGGCGCGCGGTGACTTGTCGCGGAAGATCACGGTCGATGTAAAGGGCGAAATTCTCGAGTTGAAGAACACTATCAACACAATGGTGGACCAGCTCAATGCATTCGCCGCCGAAGTTACACGCGTGGCGCGCGAAGTGGGAACCGACGGTAAACTGGGCGGTCAGGCTGAGGTGCCGGGCGTCGCCGGTACGTGGAAGGATCTCACCGATAACGTCAACGTCATGGCGGTGAACCTCACCGAGCAGGTGCGCGGTATCGTGAAGGTCGTTACCGCCGTCGCCAATGGCGATCTCACCCAAAAACTCACCGTGAACGCAAAAGGCGAAGTCGCAGCCCTGGCGGAAACCATCAACAACATGACCGGAACGTTGGCCACTTTTGCGGATCAGGTGACCACCGTTGCGCGCGAAGTGGGTGTGGAAGGCCGCCTGGGCGGCCAGGCCAACGTGCCGGGCGCTGCGGGAACCTGGAAGGATCTGACGGGAAACGTCAATCTGCTCGCCGACAACCTAACAAACCAGGTCCGAGCGATCGCGGAAGTCGCCACCGCCGTGACCAAGGGTGACTTGACCCGGTCGATTCAAGTCGAGGCCAGCGGCGAAGTCGCGGAGTTGAAAGACAACATCAACACCATGATCGACAACCTGCGGCTCACGACGGATCGCAATACCGAACAAGATTGGCTCAAGACCAATTTGGCTCGCTTTACCGGAATGCTCCAGGGGCAGCGCGATCTCGCGACCGTTGGCAGAATGTTGCTTTCTGAACTGGCGCCACTGGTGAACGCGCAGCAGGGCGTCATCTACCAGATGGAGACCGAAGAGTCGGCAGGCATGGTGCTGCTTTCTGCTTTTGCGGACGATGGTGAGAACGGGCACTTGCGCAGGTTGAAAATTGGCGAGGGACTCGTGGGCCAGGTCGCGGCCGAAAAACGCCGCATGTTGATTTCGGATCTGCCCGAAACGACTGTTCCCATTCGCTCTGGATTATTCGAATCGGTTCCTCGGAATGTCATTGTGCTTCCGGTGCTGTTCGAGGACCGAGTCAAAGCGGTGATTGAACTAGCGTCCTTAAACGCCTTCACTGCCTCTCACCTGGCGTTTCTCGAGCAGCTCACGGCCAGCATCGGCATTGTGCTGAACAGCATTGAAGCAACGATGCAAACCGAAGGCCTCCTCAAGCAGTCGCAGCAGTTGGCGGCCGAGCTGCAGACCCAGCAGAAGGAACTACAGCAGACCAACGAGCAGCTCGCGCAAAAGGCCCAGCAACTCGCCGAGCAGAACGTGGAAGTGGAACGCAAGAACCAGGAAATCGAGCAAGCCCGCCGCGCTCTGGAGGAGAAGGCGAAGGAACTCGCTCTCACGTCCAAATACAAGTCAGAATTCCTGGCGAACATGTCGCACGAGTTGCGGACTCCGCTGAACAGTATTCTGGTGTTGGGCCAGCAGCTCAGTGAAAATCACGACCGCAACCTGACGCCGAAGCAGGTCGAGTTCGCGCGCACGATTCACGGCGCCGGAACCGACTTGCTGAACCTGATCAGCGACATTCTTGATCTTTCCAAAATCGAGTCCGGCACGGTCTCGGTCGAGGCGGAGGAGGTGTTCTTTTCGAATCTGCTGGAAATGGTCGCCCGGCCCTTCCGCCACGAGGCGGAAAACCGGAGGCTGGCGTTCGAGGTGCAGACCGACCCGCATCTCACACGCAGCCTGGTCACCGACTCCAAGCGTCTGCAACAGGTGCTGAAAAATCTGCTGTCGAACGCTTTCAAATTCACTGAGCACGGTTCCGTCCGACTTGCGGTGTCGGTGGCAACGAAAGGGTGGAGTGAAAACCATCCGATTCTCAGCGGCGCAGCATCGGTCGTTGCCTTCGAGGTCACAGACTCGGGGATTGGAATTGCGCTCGATAAACAGCGCATCATCTTCGAAGCCTTCCAGCAAGCTGACGCCAGCACCAGTCGCAAGTACGGAGGAACCGGGTTAGGACTCGCGATCAGCCGTGAGCTTGCCAGCTTGCTGGGTGGCGAAATTCAACTTCGCAGTACACCTGGCCAGGGGAGCACCTTCACGCTCTATCTGCCTCTCACGTATGTCGGGCCGTCGACCTCGAAGCTGGCAGATTGGAAGACATCGTCGTCCACGGCGCCGTTGCAAATGGCGAACATCGTGGTATCGGAACATCCGGTCGAGCAAATCGAGGATGATCGCGCCAACCTGCAGACGGACGACGCGGTTCTGCTGATTGTCGAAGACGATCCGCACTACGCTCGCGTGCTTTGTGATTTGTCGCGCGATAAAGGCTTCAAGGTTCTTGTGGCCTTGCGTGGCGCTGAGGCCCTCAGCCTGGCTCGCGAGTTTCATCCCACCGCTGTATCGTTGGACGTTTTCCTGCCCGACATGCTGGGGTGGACGGTACTCAACCACCTGAAGCAGGACCCAGCCACCCGGCACATCCCGGTCCAGATGCTGACGCTGGATGAGGACCGCCATCATGGCTTGGCCCGCGGAGCGTTTGCTTTTGTCACGAAGCCGAGTAGCCCGGAGGAGTTGGACGCGGCATTGTCACGAATCAAGGAGTATGCGGCGCCGCGCCGCAAGCGGCTGCTTATCGTGGAGGACAATCCTGCCGAACAACTGAGTATTCGCGAGTTGCTGGGTTATGACGATATTGAGGTCACCGTGGCCGCCACTGGCGCCGAAGCGCTAGAGGACGTGAGGAAGGAGTCGTTCGATTGCGTTGTGCTCGACTTGCGATTGCCGGATATGACCGGCTTCGACATCCTGGAACGCATGCGGGACACTCCCGCTGTCAGTGACCTGCCGGTGGTCGTCTTTACTGGAAAGGAACTGTCTCCCGAGGAAGATGCCCGCCTGCACGCTCTGGCTCGCAGCGTGGTCGTTAAAGGCGTGGAGTCGCCCGAGCGGTTGCTGGATGAAACAGCGCTGTTCTTGCATCGGCTCGTTGCCGATCTGCCGCCCGAGAAACAAAGGATGCTCGATCGTCTGCACCGATCGGACGAAGCACTGGTGGGGAAGAAGGTGCTGGTCGTCGACGACGACATGCGCAACATCTTCGCACTCAGCAGCGTCCTTGAGCGCCGGGGGATGGCAGTCCTAACCGCCGGAACTGGGCGCGAAGCAATTTCCATGCTGGAATCGACTCCTGACGTTGCCATCGTTCTGATGGACATCATGATGCCGGAAATGGATGGATACGCCACCATGCAAGTGATCCGGCAGAATCCTTCTTTCCGGAGGCTGCCCATCATCGCTCTGACTGCGAAGGCTATGAAGGGCGATCGCGAAAAGTGTCTGGAAGCGGGCGCCTCGGAATACCTGGCCAAGCCGGTCAACACCGAGCAACTGCTCTCCGCGCTGCGCATGTGGCTGCACAGATGAATAAAAGTTCGGTTCGTCATTGGGGGTGTTGAAAGCGAGTAAATGCTATTGCAAATCACTTAAGAACATCATGAGCACCCACGACAAAGTCAACATCCTCATGGTCGACGACCAGCCGGGCAAGTTGCTCACCTATGAAGCCATCCTGGCTGAGCTTGGCGAAAATCTGATTCAGGTGATGTCCGCCAAGGAGGCCCTCGAGACGCTGCTCAAAACCGACGTCGCAGTTGTGCTGATGGACGTGAGCATGCCGGAGATCGACGGTTTTGAACTGGCCGAGATTATCCGTCAGCATCCGCGCTTTCAGAAAACTGCAATCATCTTTGTGTCTGCTGTGCATCTGACCGATCTTGACCGCCTGAAGGGGTACCAGCACGGCGCGGTGGATTATCTGTCTGTCCCCGTTGTGCCGGAAGTGCTCCGGGCGAAGGTGAGGGTGTTTGCAGAATTGCACCGAAAGAACCAGCAACTGGAGCGGCTGAACGTGGAACTCGAGCAACGCGTCGTGGATCGGACGCAGGAGTTAGAACGTAAAGCGGTCGCCCTGGAGCAATTGAATCGCAATCTGGGCCAGAAGAACCAGGAACTGGACGCAATTGTGCAGACGGCACCAGATATCATTTTCAGCCGGCAATCTGACAGTTCCCGCGACTACATCAGCAGTCGATTCTATGAATACACCGGTGCACCGTCGGGTTCAGCGGTGGGGGACGGCTGGTTGGAATATGTACACGCCGATGACCGGGAACGCAGCATGGAGCATTGGCTGCGCTGCGTACAATCGGGTGAGGCTTATGAAACCGAATACCGTCTGCGTGCCGCTGACGGACGGTACCGCTGGTTCCGCGCTCGTGCCGTACCGTTGCGAGATCCGCAGGGTGCGATCGTCAAGTGGTACGGGACTTGCTCGGACATCCATGACAACAAGCTGTTGGAACAATCGATTCGTGAGAACGCCATCGAGTTGGAGAGAATGGTGGATCTCCGAACCATCGAACTCAGGCGCCTCTCCAGCCGGTTGATGACTATGCAGGACGAGGAACGGCGCAGAATTGCCCGCGAAATTCATGATGGTCTGGGACAGGAACTGGCGGCAGCCAAGATGATTCTGGACGGAATCCTCTCGAAGGATTCCTCGCCCACCATGCGGCAGGCGGCCGCGGATTCCAGTACGTTGGTGGACCGTGCTATCAAGCAGGTCCGCACTATCTCGCACCTTCTACACCCGCCTCTTCTCGATGAGGTCGGCCTTGTCTCGGCGCTTCGATGGTACCTGGAAGGACTTTCAGAACGCAGCGGAATTGAAATTCATCTGGAGGTTGACCCTCCCGATCTCGGCCGGCTTAAGGGGGAGTTGGAAACCGCTATCTTCCGCATCATCCAGGAAGCCTTGACCAATATGTTCCGCCATTCCGGGGCTCGCAATGGCCGCGTAACTCTGATCGAAAGAGAAGGGAATGTCATGGTGACCGTTCGCGACGATGGAAAAGGAATCGAGGAACAGATTGTTCAATTTCGCCCAGACAGCGTTGGAGTTGGCATCGGCGGAATGAAGCAGCGGGTCACTGAACTCGGCGGCCGTTTGCGCTTAGCGAATGCCAACCCTGGTACGATCGTTGAGGTTGTCATCCCTTCCCGGGAGTCACAGCGGTTGTTCCCGGCGACGCTTGAGCCGACGGCTAACTAGCCGAGCAGCCTGTGTCGCGCACTTGGCCGTAGTTGAGCAGACTGACGATCACCACATCCCGCGAATATTCCCCAAGGTTGTGGGAACAAGCCATTGAAGAGGAGGCGGTATGGAGGAGGCGGTATGAGTGATCGCGAGCGTTTTCCTACGTACTCTTTCGGATTCTGGTATCGAGTCTTCGCCTTTATTGTTACAGTGGCAGGATACCGGCGGCCACGTCCTGACAGGAGTGACTGCACACGGCGGCCCGAGCCGGGCCTTTGCAGTTTGACCGGCTTGGAAGCCGTCCTTGGCCGCCGGGCATCCCCCTCTCATCTCGTTCTTTTAACTCCTCTCCCTTACCCGAATTCCCTCGACGTCTAACGGGTCCAGGTGATCGTGCACAGAGCTGAACAGTCGCACTCAGGGAACGTGATCATGAGTGTTTGCGGAGGACGGTTACGGTCCTCAGGAAGTCATCGCTAAGTTCCGCGGCGGTGCCGCGCATCGCATCGGGCAGGCAGGGATAAGCGAAAGGCTGGCTGAGTTTCGGGGCCAAATCAACGTAATCGGCAAGGCTCGATGTTGGTGGCGTAATCCCCACCGTAGGTCTGCGCAGGTCCCTCCCCCCGAGAGCAACACTCCCCCGGGGAGTGGTTCGCGCCGGTCTTAGTACGTCCGGCCTCGACTGCCCGCCAAGTGGCTGACCAGCGAGATGACGAAAAGGATCAGGAATACCACGAACAAGATTTTCGAAATACCAACTGCCGCAACCGCTATGCCCGTAAAGCCCATAACCGCTGCAATCAGCGCGACAACGAAAAACACAAGCGCCCAATATAGCATCGTCAGCCTCCAGAAGAATCTCAGGCCGAAAAATACGCGGTGATGCCTGCGTGAGATATCGGCGCGATGCTGTATTCGGCGCGCGCAAGTTCCGTAAAGGCGGATACAGGGATTACTCGAGCGCAGTTGGTAAAGGGAGCAGGCGCCGGTCACTCCCAGTGGACCGGCACCTGCTTTGGGGGCGTTGTGTCGAGTAGGTCTGCAGAATAATCAGACGTGTCCCAACTCACAATACTGTGGAACCCGTACGCTAGCAGATAACCGCCCCATCTCCCGGTTACGTCGCAATCGTCCTCTCAAGGATGTTCTCACGTTGTTTACTGCCTCTGCCGGATAGGATGGTCGGCACCCACGGGCTAATTTATTACTCGCGAGACCATAGCAGGTGCTCACATGAGCACAGAACAGGACATGAACAACAATGAGACAAATTCATGGGGTTGCGACGAGATGTCTCCTGGTGCTGAGCATTTGTTCAATGTTTATCGGGGTGAGCTGGTCCGGCGATAAAGATCAATCGGATATCGCGAAGCGGATCGACGCTTCCGCCAAAGTTCTGAACGAAGTTATGGCTACTCCGGACAAGGCAATTCCGGACAAGGTCATGCGCGACGCCAAATGTATCGCTGTGATTCCTTCGATGGTGAAGATCGCAGTTGGATTTGGTGGTAACCACGGTAAAGGCGTGGCCACCTGCCGAACGGAATCCGGTTGGAGTGCTCCCGCACCGTTGACAATCACGGGAGGGAGCTGGGGGTTGCAGCTGGGAGGCCAGGCAGTAGACCTGGTCATGATCGTAACTAACGATGACGGAATGCAGCATTTGCTTTCCAGCAAATTCAAGCTGGGGGCTGACGCCTCCGCCGCCGCTGGACCTGTGGGCCGTGACGCCGCAGCAGACACCGACGTAAAGATGAGAGCCGAAGTGCTGACCTATTCCCGCGCTCGCGGCCTGTTTGCCGGAATCGACCTGAGTGGTGCTGCTCTCACTCAGGACAAGGACGAGACCCGCTTGCTCTACGGTAGCTTTGTGCCTTTCGACGAAATCCTCGGCGGAAAGGTACAACCCACTGCTGTCAGCGAGCCGTTCCTGGCGGCGGTCAGGAAATACTCCGTCCAAAGCAGAGAATCAAGCAAGAACGACTCTGCGGATTCGACGTCAAAGTAACGGGCATCACAATGGTTTTTAAACACTGGCCCGACTTATGCCGGGCCAGCATTCACGATTGGAGGAAAGCTCCTTTCAAGTAATGGAGAATTTATGTACACAATTCTGCTTGTTGTGTTGGTCCTGCTGTTGCTGGGCGCATTGCCGACTTGGCCCTACAGTCGTTCGTGGGGGTATTACCCGAGCGGCGGGCTTGGCCTGATTGTTGTGGTGGTTCTGGTGCTGGTTTTAGCCGGCCGCCTATGACTTCAGCAGAAACTTACCGTTGAATTCGCAACGACCACTACTGTTGCACGCTAGCGAGGAGCCGTGATGTCGAGCCGTGAAAATTCTCTCGCCAACCGTGGATCCCTTATGGATCTGGTACGCCCAACTCTGGCACAGGGGCGATACGATGCTGGTCGCAACGTTCGGCGGCGTCCAAGCACGTACGTTTCGCAGCCGCCGGACCAGATCTGGGGGCAATACAACAATTATCGTAAGAATGGCGCCATAATGTCGGCGATTATCCACGTGGCTGTACTCGGCTTGGTCCTGAGTGGAGCGCTCTTTGGTCATCAAATTGTCCAGAAGGTTGAGTCGCGGCAAACTGTGACGTTGATTGCTCCGTCCCCCGATTCCTATGCCTTACCAACCTCTAAGCAAGTTGTGAGCGGTGGAGGAGGGGGTGGAGACCACGATCCCCTGCCCGCGCCCAAGGGACATCCTCCGAAGGTAGCGTTGCAGCAGATCACGCCACCAGCAATCATTGTTCGGAATGAAAAACCACGCCTCACGGCCGAGCCTACTGCGGTGGTTCCTCCGCAAGTCCATCTTGCAGAAAACCACATGCCGAATATTGGGCCTTCGACGGGACCCGTCATGCCGTCGGCTCCTCCCTCTAACGGAGTCGGATCAGGCGGCGGCATCGGCTCAGGGTCGGGAGGTGGTGTGGGCGTGGGCCACGGGCCTGGCATCGGGGCAGGGAGTGGCGGCGGCATCGGCGGCGGAGTTTACAAGGTGGGCGCGGGTATCTCGGCGCCTCAAGCCATCAGCTCCCCCGATCCCGATTATACCGAGGAGGCGCGCCGAGCCAAGAAACAAGGGACCTGTGTCCTCTGGTTGATCGTGGATTCTGCAGGACACCCGCGTGATATCCGCGTGGTTCGAGGTTTAGGCCTTGGGCTAGACGCCAAGGCTCTTGAAGCCGTTCGACAGTGGCGTTTCCAACCCGCATTGAAAGACGGGAAGCCTGTAGACGTGCAGATTAGCGTGGAAGTGGAGTTCCACCTGTACTGATTCACGGCTTGTCCATCGCCAATCGTCTGAACTCAAGCAGTCCCACACGCGTGAGCGCGGCACCAATGAAGCCGGGCCGCTAGCCATAAGCGGATCTCCGCCTAACCTAATCGATCGATTGGCTTACAGCCTCTCCTGCAACCGTTTACAGAGGTGACCCGATAGAAGGTTTCGCGTCCTTTTTCTACTCTGTCATCCATGCTCGCGAGTATCAGCCGTGAGGAATAACTTTCAGAAACCTGAAGGAGAACAACCGTGGCGACTTGTGCGATTTCAGCAACTGGAGCGAATGTCATTCCCGCGACCGGCGTTAAGGGGCGCGACGATTCTCAGATCAACCTGGTAAAACGCGCGCAGTCCGGCGATGAGCAAGCGTTTGCCACGCTGTTTCAACAACACAAGAACCGGGTTTATTCGGTCTGTCTGCTCATGACTAAAGATGTTGCTGAGGCTGAGGATTTGACCCAGGAAGCTTTCCTACAGGTTTTTCGCACGGTCAGTTCGTTTCGCGGAGATGCCGCGTTCTCGACGTGGCTTTATCGTGTCGCGGTGAACACTGTGCTGATGAAGCTTCGGCGGCGCAAGGCTCCGCCCACGGTTTCCCTGGACGAGCCGCTAAATCCCGAATCTCCTTCGTTGCATCGCGACCTAGGCAAGAACGACCCGTCACTTTCCGGCGTGGTGGATCGTATTGCTTTGCGCCGTGCGCTTCAGGAACTTCCGGAAGGCTGCCGGAAGATTTTCGCATTGCACGAAGTCGAGGGTTATCAGCACCACGAGATTGCGCAGTTGCTCGACTGCTCCATTGGAAACTCGAAATCACAACTGCATAAGGCAAAGCTGAAAATGCGCGACCTGCTGTTCCCAAAAAGAAGAATCTTACGGCGGCGCATCTCGCGAAACCCGTCAACCGAGCCGATCGTGGCCAAGCAGGAAATTCGGCTGAACCTCCAGTCGGGCCGAGACCCGAGCGCTACTGACACCGTGAAGGCAAAGGTTAAGGCGATGACGTCGAAGCTGACTGGGCGCGAAGTTTGATCTTCTGCAGAAAGGCGACCTCGGAGTGGTAGGCGCAATCATTCTCGTGGCACCGGAGATTCCACAACTTCCTCGCGGGGTTTCAGACGCGAAGACTTCGGGTGGCGATTCGCGTCCGGAAGAATTTAAGAAGGTGACTCCTCTTGCCTGCATCGAAGTGCTGGGCCGATCGGTGCTGGAGCGAGGGGTGGACCAAATGCTTCGGGCGGGCGTTAACGCCATCACGCTCCTTGGCGATAGTTGCTTTGCTCCGGTCCGGGGTGAAGTCGATCAAGCCGCAACGAATTTCCCGGTCACATGGGGAGATGATGCGTGGCTCGGCGCGACCCGGATCTTGAAGCGTCACAAAGAACCTGGAATCGACGTGACTTTCCTGGTTCGAGCGGCTGCGTACGTTGAACTGGATCCTATCGACGCTCTCCAGTTTCATCGGGGCCAGCGGCAAGTAGTAACCCGCGCCTTCGATGAGGAAGGGCCGCTCGATATATGGATTATTGATACGGCTCGTGTGACGGAGGGCGAGGACATTGTTGCGACGCTCCGGGAATCAGAACCAGCCCACTATGCAGTGAGCGGATACGTGAATCGGCTCGAGGAACCGCGCGACTTGCGGCGTCTCGTCGTCGACAGTCTCAGTTCCCGTTGCCGACTCCGGCCGCAAGGTTCTGAACAGCGTCCCGGCGTCTGGGTAGATGAAGGCGCACAGGTGCATCGCACGGCGCGGATCGTGGCTCCCGCCTTCCTGGGAAAAAAGTCGAAGATTGAGGAACAGTGCCTGATTACCCGGTGCAGCAACGTAGAAAGTAATTGCCAGATTGACTACGGGACGGTGGTCGAGGACAGTTCGATACTGTCGAACAGCTACGTTGGAATTGGCCTCGACGTGTCACACTCCATCGTCAACGGAAACCAGCTGCTGAATCTGGAACGGGATGTGGTTCTGGAAATTGCGGACCCCGGCATGATTCGGCGCAACGGCATTCCACGTAAGGAAGCGAATCTGCAACCCGCGGATACATTCGATTGGGAAGAAATGATCTCTGCGCGGGACGAGGAAAAGCGCGGGCTGGATTTAGATGATGTGCCTTGAACTTTGAACATAGTAGCTCTAATTCAAAAGGGGTATCAGAATGTTGATCAGTAAACCCGTAGTCATCATGGAATTACCGGAGGCCCTCAACCGGGAAACCGCGCAGAAGTTCTTGCTGGAATTGCAGCCCTTGCTCGAGTCTCACCGTCCGCGAATTGTTCTCGACTGTTCGCACGTTCATTACATCGACGGCAGCGGAGTTGAAATGCTGCTGCAATGCCTGGAAGAGGCGATGAAGCGCGATGGGGATCTTAAGTTGTCCGCGGTGTCCCCCGAATCCGAGGTGATCCTGGAATTCCTGCGCGTAGACCGCGTATTTGAAGTATTCCTGACGTCCGAGGATGCGGTACGGAGTTTCAGCGCGATTCCCGCGGAAGCAGTTCCGCAGGACACTCCCTTGTACGGCGGGCTTTTTGGCGACGTGCAAGCCTTGAAGCAGGCCAGTTAGTCCACCTGTGGGCGACGGAGAAAGCAATGCGATTTTGGGACTTTGGTTTTCGGTACGCGGCATGCGGAGTACTTGCTCTGGGTTGTCCGGCCAGTATTCTCGCGCAGGGCGGACAACAGACCGCCGCGCGTGATGCGCAATTGGTCGGAGCGAGCCACGAGCAGGCTGTATCCTCAATCGTTGGTGAGAGCCAGTCGAACCGGCCTCGGGCTGCATCTGCGATTGAGGAAACCGCGTCCGCGGCGCTTCCTGATAGTCCGGGTGCAGTGCAATCGCAGAGCCAGAGTGCCTCTCCACCCCAGAACAGCCCCTCACAGTCACCCACCGTGGATTCATCTCAACCGCAGACCTCGCAATCGCCGCCCCCGGACGCCAAGCCTCAACGGCCGGTCGGGACGGCCGCCGCGGAAGCACCGACGGTCAGCGGCGTAACCGCGGCCCAGCCCGCTGGAGTTGCGATCGCTCCGGCCAAGCAGCGCCGCGTGCGTACGCTCGTACTCAAACTGGGCGCGCTCGTGGGCGCAGGCGTCGCTTTAGGAACAACTCTGGCCTTGACCGCGGGCACTTCAAGCAAGCCCCCGGGCGCTCATTAAACACCGGCTTGCAGTTCCCATTGAGTTCCGGCCGACGAATATGCGAACAGGAACCGCAAAAATGGTGAGCTTCTCGGGGATTGATGGAGCTGGCAAGAGCACTCAGATTCAGGCCTTGCAATTCCACCTGCGCATGCTGGGATTTCGTTCGACCCTGTATACGTTCTGGGATGATGTCGTGCTGTTCTCGCGCTTACGGGAATTTCTCACCCACGCGGCATTCAAAGGAGACAAAGGCGTCGGAAGCCCTGAGAAGCCGATCAGCCGGCGCGATAAGAACGTTACGTCCTGGTTCGCCACCGGCGTGCGGTTGTTCTTTTATCTGCTCGATGCACTCAGCCTTCGCCTGACTTTCGGGAGATCCCATGCAGGCGAGGATTTCATAATCTTCGACCGATATATCTATGATGAATTGGCGAATCTTCCGCTTCATTCCGGACCCATACGATTTTATGTGCGAATGCTTCTGAGCATCAGTCCCAAGCCTGATATCGCTTATTTGATGGACGCCGAGCCCGAATCCGCGCGCATCCGCAAGCCCGAGTATCCTCTGAATTTCCTGCGGCAGAATCGCAATGCCTACATCAAGCTAAGCCATCTTGTCGCCAGGATGAAAGTGGTCAGCCCGCTTTCTGTCGAAGAGACCACTTCCGAGATTATGAAATCGATCTCAAAAATCTGCTTACAAACGGATCGCACGGCGTTCGAATTCCAGCCTCACGACCCAGCCGGATGCCACGATCCGAATGCTTCCGACAAATGAGAAGTGCACCTACCACTATGCCCACCAACATATTGTCTTGAAAGGTCATCGAACCTCGGGGCGATCACGAGGCGGGAGACGAATGAAGATCTGTCTGGTCACAACCTTTCCTCCAAGTACTGGGGGATTGAGTGAATACGGGTTTCACCTCGCGCAGGAGTTGCAGCGTAATCCATTTCTTAGCCTGACCGTTCTGGCCGATAAGCTACCATCGGAGCATGTCGAGCCCGAGGGGTTTTCCGTTCTACGGTGCTGGTCTTTTGACGATTCCGCGAGCGTTTTCAGGCTGATGCAGACGCTGCATCGACTGAAGCCGGACGTAGTTTGGTTCAACCTTCTCTTTAGCACCTTTGGGCGCAGCCCGGTGGTGGCATTCGCCGGTCTCATGACCCCTCTGCTCGCGCGCCTGAGTGGCCGGTACACGCACGTGACATTGCATCATTTAATGGACACGGTTGAACTAAAAGATGTGGGCGTTCGTCATGAGGGGATCTATCGCTTTGCGGGCGCGGTTGCCACTCGAATGCTTCTGCTCTCGAATTCAGTCTCGGTGCTCATGCCCGGCTATCGAAAAATCTTGAACGACAAGTATGGACGGGACAACGTCCACCTGCGTGCGCATGGCATCCTCGCGCGCCGTCCTGAATTCCCCGACTTCTCACGGCGCGGAAATCCGGTTCACCGCATTCTGGCTTTTGGCAAATGGGGAACCTACAAGCGTCTTGAACTGATGATCGAGGCGTTTGAACTGATCGCGGCAAAGTTACCCGCGACCAAGCTTGTGATCGCAGGCGGAGATCATCCTCAGGCTGCTGGTTACACGGAATCGGTACGGCAAAAGTGTGCAGCCAATCCAAAAATCGAATTCCACGGCTACGTTCCCGAGAACGATCTGCCCGATTTATTTCAGAGCTCCAGCGTCGCGGTCATGCCCTATTCTTCGTCCACGGGGTGCAGCGGCGTTGCGCACCTGGCTTGTGCGTTTGGTGTACCCATCGTGTCCTCGGACCTGCCTGACTTCCGCCAAATGGCGCAGGGCGAGGAGTTAGCCATGGAGTTTTGTCCGACTGGGAACGCCGCGGCGCTCGCGGATTGCCTGGTCCAGTTGTTACGGGCGCCCGAAAAGCAGAGAGCGATGGCGGCGCAGAATTTCTCCGCGGCATTGCGCATGACCATGCCCAATGTCGTACAGAAATATCTTCGCCACTTTGAGCTTCAGCAGCGGACCCGGGCGCTCAAATACCTATCGCGATTCCGTAGGCTCCCCAGTTGGGTGCCCTCGAAGGCCCTGCTGTTACGCTTCATGACCCGGAACTCCCTGAGCTGGACACGACGCTCGGCGATTCTCCACATGCCTTGGAACGGCCAGCAGGATTTTCGATTACTGCAAAGTAACGGTAATGGTCGTGGACAGTTGAACGGCTCCGGAAGTGCCGTTGATGGTGACCGGATAGCTGGTTCCGCTGGTCACGGAGCCACTTCCGCCACACGAGGTGGAGCCGATGATCACAACAGCCAGGGCACAGGTCCCGAAAGCGGGCAAGATCCGCTTGCGCTGAGTCTTGCCCATAAGCGCAAATCCAAGGGTGAAACCAAACAGGCAAGTACCGAAAACGAGATTGAATCTGTTCGCGCTGCGATTCATGGCCCCAACGGAAGCGGCGGAAATGGTAAGAACGGACTGGGCGGCACCGCTGCCGGGGGTAATGGAGGCGGGAGCGAACGAACAAGCCAGGTTCGCGGGCACGCTGGAACAAGTCAGACCGATGGCTCCATCGAAGGCGCCTGATTGCGAAGCTGCCGTTACGGTAACTCTGCCCGACGCTCCTGAGGCTATCGTCAAGGATGAGGGGTTAGTTCCGAAGGTTAAAGGTGTGTTCCCAGGCGAAGCTCCCCCGCACGTCGATGTGAACTTCACCGGGCCGGAAATCTGGTTGGCCATGCTAGGCTTTCCCACCGCCTGCACATACAAGACATAGTTTCCGTTGGGGATCGAATAGCTGCAAAGGTTCAGAGAATTTGTCCCCGCCATCGCGTCTCCTAGAGCCATCAGATTGCTTCCGTCTGTGCTGATGTACGCCACGTAGTGGTCGACAGTACTGGGATCCCCATGAATCGTCCACTGCAGCGAGCTGCCGGCTGCGGCTGCGGACAGAGTCAGGCAATTACTGATCCCGGACTCGATCTCGGTGGCCTCTTCGTAGTCGTTCCACGTTACCAATTGCAGCGCCGGCAACTGCCTCCCCGAATTGTAGAGGCTGTTGATTTCCGAAAATGTTTGCAGCCACGTTTTTCCGCACTGCTGGCCCATAACACGGCCTGAGCCCCATGCAGCAAGGGAATCGTTGAATCCCTTATAAGACGCCCCCACCGTCTGATCGTTTGTGAGTGGCAGGCCAGTGTCGTAAAAACTGGAGAGATAGCTCATCCCGTAGTCGGTGGTAGTGGGCATGATCCAGGAGTAGCTCCCGTCGCTTAGAGTGTGGCCGAATCCATCGTTATTTTGAAAGAGAAAGACAGGTTGCGTCGCCAGAGCGCCGGCGACAGCGTTCCAATCAATGGAATAAGAAAGGTCGATGTTGAAATTCGTGATCACCGGTTTTCCCTGGTGCGTCAGGTACGCCGGAGAAGGGAAGTAGGTCTGCTCGACATATTGCAACTGGCTGATCAGAGCCTGTTGCGGCGAACATCCCGTGCAGGAATCCCACTGGATCGCACCTTGGTCGACCATGATTGCGAACGTGAAGCCGGGATGTCTTTCGGCTTCCGCCATCACGAGTTTTGTAGCTTGATCGATGCTGGTGTTCGGGCCATACCAATCGACGATCACGCCATCGATTCCGCGGCTGATCATATCCGTAATCTGCGAGTGGACCTGCGCCGGGTCGGTGGAGCTATAGCCCACGTTCATATGGTTCGAGCCTCCGAACCAGAGCAACAGGTGAGCGTAGACCTTCGTGCTCGCGCCGGAATAGAGCAGGGAATGGACATCCACCTTGCTCACATTCCCGGCACCTTCATTGCCATTGGTCTGACCGCCAAAACTGTTGGCCGCACTGGTATTGTTTGCCATTTGCGCGGCCAACGTGGTGGTGGGTACAACATAGTTTCCGGCCGCGCATACACCTGTCGCGGACAGGAGCAGAACTACAACACCCAACTTTTTAAAAACCATCTGTCCTCAGCGGAGGGGACGAAGCACTTGCAACTGGTCTGGGAGAGAGGCCCGCGCCTCTAAATTTCTCTGAACCAGCCTGACAACTTTCTGGGAATGGGTAGCAGCTTAGTGCGCGCGTGCTCCGGGTGAATAGATCACCGTGGGACGGGAACTAATGTGTGATGAACCTTCGGGCCATTGCTTACCGCGCGGTAGTGAGTGGATTGCATACCGACGCCTGACGGATCCTCGAAATGTCTGCCAAGGCACGTGTTTTCAGGCTTTTCGCTTGGAGCACTGAGGACGTCGCGCCCGTTCGGACGCCAACATTCCAGCACCAAAACTCATCCAATCTGAGTTCGTAAACTCGAGACTTCTTAAGAGCAGGTGATAAGAGATGACTGCTAAAGAAAAACTCCGCACCTATTCAATTGCTGGAATGATCGTTCTTCTGCTTGCGCTATGCGGCTGTCAGGGACTCAAGCAATCTTCTTCGACCGGTACGGGCGATATCACCTCCGTGAATCACATTATTTTTATGGCGCAGGAGAACCGCTCATTCGACACGTATTTCGGGCAGCTGGCAGCCTATTGGGCGGCGAATGGCTACCCGTCTCAGCAATTCGACGGCCTGCCTGCCAACGCCTCCAACCCTAGCTATAACGGAACGACCACCGTCTCGGCTTATCACGTTGCGACCGAGTGCATTCAGAATCTCAGCCCATCATGGAATGAAAGCCATGTCGATTGGAACCGCAGTAATCCAACCGCCAGCACGAGCACGATGGATGGCTACGTCTACAACGCCGCTTCCTATGCGTTGAACGCCCCGGCTGATGAGGCACCGATCTATGACACCGCGGGAATTCGCGCCATGGGCTACTACGATGCGACCGACTTGAATTACTACTATTTCATGGCCTCAAACTTTGCCACATCCGACCGCTGGTTCTCGCCCGCCATGGACCGTACGCAGATCAACAGAATGTATCTCCTGGCGGCAACCTCGCACGGATATGCGTATCCGCCCGGAACTAACTCCGCCGACAACGCCCCGCTGAACGTGCCCACGATCTTCGATGCCCTGCAGAAGGCCGGTATTTCCTGGAAAGTCTACGCCACGGACTTCGGCACCAACGGAACCGACCCCGCGACCTACCTCACCATGTTCTCTGCCTATGCTCCGCCGAATCAACTGCCATCCAACGTCGTGCCGGCCTCACAGTTCGTTACGGACGCGCAAAACGGAACACTGCCGGCGGTAGCGATGATTGAAGGCGGATACAACTCCGGTCTCGATGAGCATCCCAAGAACAATGTGCAGACAGGGGCTGCTTATGCCGCCAGTTTGATCAACGGACTGATGAATAGCCCGTCCTGGAAGGATTCCGTATTCATCCTGACCTATGACGAAGCGGGCGGGCTCTATGATCACGTCGCGCCGCAACCTGCGGTGAATCCGGATGGAATCGCACCGACAGACTTGAACCCAGGCGACATTTGCACCGCCGGTGGCGGCGCCAATTGCAATTTCAACTACACCGGTTTCCGTCTGCCGCTGATTGTAATTTCGCCGTTTACCAAGAAGAATTATGTGTCACACACTGTGGCCGACTATACGGCGATTCTAAAATTTATCGAGACGCGATTCAACGTGCCATCCTTGACGAAACGGGATGCGGCGCAAATCGACATGACTGAATTCTTCGATTTCCAGAACGTACCCTGGGCCACACCGCCCGCTCCCCCAGTGCAGACAACGGGCGGAGCTTGCGACTACCAGAAGTTGCAGTAACGCGGCTCGAGCTGGGTGTCAATGCGAACTGATCGTTTACTTGCCCGGTGAATTGATTGTCAAACTGCGGACCACATAACGCGAGTCCTCCAGCGTCGTGACTGCTGTAACCACTGCGCCGGTGCGTAGGTTGTCGTCCGGGGCGAGGGACAGATCGAGGTGGATTTCGTAGGTCTTGCGGTCAGTTGAGGAATACAAGACCAGCAAGCCAGAGCGCAGGTCGATATCTATAACCTGGCCTGCAAACGTATAGCGGGTTCCAGGCAGGGCAAGGATGGAGATCTCACGGGCGACATCATGGCCGTCCCGTTCCGAGCCAAATCTTATGGCGATCAGCGAACCGGGCGTCAGCGCGCTGGCAGGAACCGTTCGGTCACCTTGCATGAGCCGCGTAGAAGAGTTCGTGCGTACCCGGAGCGGCTCTGGGGAAATCACATCGCGGATCGTTAAGTCGCCGCGGTCAGCCTGATATGTCAACACGATTCCCTGACTTTCGCCAACTGCCTGTTCTGTCTTCACACGAATACTCCGAGCGAAGACTGTGCTTCCGTCGAGGATCGTGTCGATATAGACGCGTTCGCCTTCGTGCAGATCACCAATGGTGGCCTGGCTGCCCCGACGATAAATATGAGTGCGCGGATCGAATAAGACATTCATTCGGCCGCCTCCAAAAACTCGGACGGTGAGTTGATCGCGCACACGGTCCAGCCGTTCGACGGTTCCACCGATCAGCGTTGCGTTTGCCTTGGGCACTGGCGGCAAGTCGGGTAGCAAACTGGCGGGGTCGGCGACGATTTCCGTATCCTCCTTATCCTTCGAGGCATCCGCGATACCCGCTGGCTCGGGTTTGATGTTGTCCTCAGTCGCCGGTGACACTATGGCGGATGTCGCCTTGGAGGCGGACGGTACGGCTTGTGCATAAGCGATGCCACCGATCATGAGACCGATGAAAACGAATTTCTTCACTGAACTCATGCGTACCCCCGATGAACAGTGTGTGTGTCCAGCGGAGTTTGGATGCAATTTGAGGGGCAAGAGTAGCCCCAATTCGAACCGAATCGGCACCCATAAGTGATTTCGTCACAAACAAAAGATTTCGCCACGGCATCCAAACGACGTCTCAGATTGCATCTCTCGATATGGAGTACTCATGCTTTCTAAACGTTGGCTGTTCACAGGTCTCGTCGGCATGGTTACGTTTGGGTTCGAATTGCAAGGCGCCCAGGCCGGAGACCTTAAGATAACGATCCCGAGGCGAAGCAAGCTCACTCCGGTTCAGCGTTTGAACCGCGAGGGAGTAGAGGCTGTCCGTAAACATGAATACTCGAAAGCGGAACGATTGTTCTACAAGGCCTATCTGCTCGATACCGACGATGCATTCACGCTCAACAACCTAGGCTACATTTCGGAATTGCAGGGGCAGGTAGACCGTGCTCAGAGTTTCTATGCTTTGGCAGCAGAACAGTCAAGCGAGGCCGTAATTGATCGGGCGAGTGCGCGGCGGATGGAGGGCCGGCCGATGAAAGAAGCATTGGCGGTTACGGACCAGCCACTTCAGGTCAATCATGCCAACGTCGAGGCGGTACGACTGCTGTCACAGGGGCGTACCGCGGAAGCCGACCAGCTTCTGCAAGACGCACTGAAAATCGATTCCAATAACATCTTCACCCTTAACAATATGGGCGTCGTCAAGGAGATGGAGGGAGAGGATCAGGAAGCTTTGAAATATTACGACCAAGGCGCCGCGTTGCATTCCGATGCGACCGCGGTCGTGACTGTCGAGGACACACGGCGTGGTCGCCAGGTGAGCGAAATGGCGGCGGAGAGCGCGAAGGGGTTACGCGCGCGATTGGCGCGCGCGAACGACATACCAGAGCAGGTGGCGGAGTTGAATCTGCGAGGTGTCTCAGCCCTGAACCGCAACGACGTGCGAGCGGCCGGCGAAGATTTTCGTAAGGCCTATGCCCTCGATCCCGGGAACGCATTCGCGCTCAACAACATTGCCTATCTGGCCGAGCTCGAAGGAGACCGGGAGACCGCACAATTCTTCTACGATCGTGCGCGACAAGCGGTCGGGGCCAATACGACCGTTGGCGTGGCGACGCAACGCTCAGCAGAGGGAATGAAGCTTTTCGCAGTCGCGGCCGACAACGACACAAAAGTTGGGACGAAGATCACCCAGGACCGGGAGTCTCTGCGGCGACAGCACGAACCGGTCGTGCTCCGCCGGCGCGATAATAGCATTGTCAATGAAACGACTGCGCCCGCCGCCCAACCGGACATCAGCCAGCCTCCGCGCTAAGGCAAACTACGAATCACTGATCTGGAAGCGGCCGATATCAGACTCAGGATCGTAGAAGATGTGGCGCAAAACATTGGTGAGGTAGCGCCACAGGGTGTTGACGTTAGTGCGGTACCAACAGCAACTCGTCATCTCCGGCGACAGTCCGCAGATAAACTGAAAGCTCTCAAGGGCGGCAGGAGGTTGTGCCAGCATGGCGGCGGCCATACGATGGTTGCCGTCCAGAATCGTCAAGGGACTACGTTCGTCCACACCAATCAGCAAGACCGTAGGATTTACTAGAGTTTCGCGCATCGACTGGGTCATTCGCTCGAGCTTGCGGAAGAACGCATCGTCCGCCGATTCCTCACCTTTGAGACGAAGACACTCGACCATGTCCGTCAAATAGAAGCTGCCTTCCGCCACGCGGCGCCATTGCGCTCGGGGAAAAAAGCGGATCCGGGCCAGATCGGCTCTCGTAACCTCGACCTTGAACCATTGCGTGTCTTCCGGAAGTTCCCGCCACATTGCGCCGCGACGAAGAAACAGCAAGGCCCGACGCAGGGCGTTTTCGCGGTGACTGTCCAGGTCGGGGTTGTTGACGAGGTGCTCAAATTCCTGGCGATACTCCTCGAACTCCGGGTGGTGAAACTCGCTGCGCAGGAACTCGGCTATAACTTCGTGTTCGCTTAAACCCCGAAGTACGCTTAGTTTGGCGTAGGTGCGAACTTCTTCGGTGGGAGCGATTTCACGGCGCAGAAGAGGCAGCGCGACCATGACCAGCAGTATCACCATGATCACAAGTTGAACGAATATTACCTGCCGCAAAGTTTGGTGAAACACGCATATACCCAGGGCGACAGCGGCGCTGAAAGCCAACTGGACCCAGCTGGTGTTCGCGATTTTGCGGGACATTTCGTAGGTGATCATTACGGAACTGAGAGAATAAATCCCTGTAGTGACTGCGTAGAGGATCAGCAAAGCTGCCAATCCGCCGTAGTTTTCCAGTTCAAAATGCGCACCGAACAGTACGCGCCACAAGAAACTGGGAATCGCCCACAGGCCCAGAATCAACGCCGAAAGAATCAGAAATACCATGCTCAACGACATAAACAGCACGGGGCGCGCTTCCCGGTCGCTGGAGCGAGCCCCTGCCGAGACTGGAAACATGGTGTTGACCACAGACCATGCGCACATGTTGACCAGGCGTCCAACCAGCGACACGGCAGCATAAATTCCCGCTTGATTTGGTGCGAAGAAATGTTTTACCAGGACGATGTCGAAGTTGTTGATGATGACCTGGCCGGAAAAAAACACAATCGCCTGGAGACCCTCGCCGAAGGCAATTGGGATCGCTCTAGAGCGGAGTAACTTTACATCGGGGCTGGTGGAAGCTAGAAAATAAGACGCGATCACCGCAATGACGCTAGCCAGCACCGCGCCTTTCACGCCCAATCCGAGTCTGATCAGAACGAACGCTCCGCCCAGACGCACAACGCCTTCCAGCATGAAGTTGAGAGCTAGCGATCGGAATGCGTGGATGCCCTGGATGTATCCCCGGCGCGCTCCGAGCGGAATGTAAAATGCCGTTCCCAAGGCGAGCAAAGAGATGAGGTCCTGATCGGGCAAATTGAGATATGCCATCAGTACCCGGTTAAATAGGAATAGAACGGAACCCAAAGCGATCCCGGCAATCCATGCCCGGCGGTGAACGGCGGCAAAGATCGCGGCTTTCTCCTCCGGTAGTTCGTGATTGGCGACGTATTTCGCACAAACCACCTGAAAGGATAGAGTGATGGCCGAAGCCAGCATCAAGAGCGTGTACACGGCCGTGGCGTGCGCGAAACCCACAGGTCCCAGCAACCGGGCGGTCACGACGTTGTAAACCAGATTGGTAATTCCAACCAGACCAGATCCGGCCAGCAGAGTTAGGCTGCCACCAAGCATTTTCTCGCGCATTCTCTTCGCCTGCGCGTAGGAAATTGGCCTGCCGGAAGAACTGTCGACGCGTGTTGTCTCTATCGTGGGCATTGAGCAGCCAAGGTCAACCTAGAACAGCGTGAAGTGCACAACTGGAAGCACTGTGGTTTTGCTGGAACCGGGGAAATCGTAGAACGTCTGTTGCTGGAGGCCGAAGGAGAAGCGCATCGGAAAGGCCACCGGAACCTCGCCGCCTCCGGCTTTTAAATTTCCATGGAGCGGGCGCACGTAAGAGACGAGTAATTCGCTCTGGACATTGTCATAAGCGTGATATCCAGCGCCCCGGGAAAGAAGGAACGAACCCTGAACGCTCCAGCGGGGGGTGGCGCGGAAGTCGAAGCGGGCCCCCGGCAGCAGGGCCTGCGCGATCGCGTACTGCGTGTTTTGCACGCGCCACGAGCGCAAATCCTCTGCGAGGATGGCTGCGGTCAGGCGGCTTCCGAACTTATGCTGAAGTCCAGCGTAGACCGAAGTGTTGAAATACTCCTGATCCATTGGATGGAACAGCAGGTCCCGCACTGAGTATCCCGTGATGAGGGCCGTACTCCCCCAGGGACGACCGACCGTGAACTCAATGTTGGCCGAGACATCACGGGATCGCAGGCTCTGATCGGTGAACGGACCAGCCTCGTGAACGGCGCTACCAGTTACCGAAACCCAGTTATAGAAGGAACTGGTCGAAATGTAGAGAAACTGCCGGAACAGATTCTGGCTCATGAACACGGGCGAGATGGTGTCGCGGCGGATCGTAAACTGCAGACCACCGTTGAAGGTAATCGTGTTCGAGCCCAGGTGCAGTATCGGTGAAATTCCGCCGTTGAAGATCGTGTCATAGGTGTTGCGATCCTGCACGACGCCAATGCTTGGAAATAGCAAGCGCCCTGCCGTCATGCCCTGGCCGACGAAGCCCGTTATCGCCGGGAGCCCCCCGAGATTTACTCGATAGTGAGATTCCGCCAAGCTCTGAAAGGAATGGCGTGGCGGGGGCAGCAGAGCCGGATTGGTTACGCGGAGAATTCTCGCATCCAGGGTGTAGACGTTGATGTCTTCGAGGGCCGGAGCAAAAGAAGCTTCAGGGACAAGGCTCACTTTGTCGCCGATCTGACGGCCTTGCAGCTCGGCGGCGGCATATTGCGAGGTTTCGGCAACGCCTTGATCCTGCTGCCCAGAAACTGTGCTGGCTTGT
Organism: uncultured Acidobacteriaceae bacterium; assembly: GCA_963768265.1. Classification (GTDB taxonomy): domain Bacteria; phylum Acidobacteriota; class Terriglobia; order Terriglobales; family Acidobacteriaceae; genus Sulfotelmatobacter. The sequence continues at coordinate 294,047 of CAVYHM010000028.1, read as the reverse complement.
GCGAATGCGGAGAGAGCGTGCAGCGGATCCTGGCGCTGGCGTGAAAGATTTGCCGAGGCCATCATGTAGTCGTAGTCATCGCGAAAGTCGCTCGTAGGACCTAGACTGGCCAACGCTGTTTCCGCTCTGCGGGTATTTCCTTCGGCGAGGTAGGTGTTGGTCAGGCCAATCGCGACTGTCCGACTGTTGGCGCTGGCCAGCTTAGCCTTATCGAAATAGGTTTCCGCGAGATCAAAGTCGTGCACCGCCAGGAAGATGTTCGCCGCTTCAGCGATGTCCTCGCCCGTTACCGGGGAGTCTGGAAAGAGACGTGCCTCCGCGAATCCGAGTGCGATCTGGCGGCGGGCTTCATCCGGGTGGCCTTGGCGAACGAAGATCTGGGCAACAGCCAGACGTACTCCAATGCGATCTCCGCCCCGCACCTCGAGGGCTCTAGAGAAACGTTCCATTGCGGCGTTGCGATCGTCGAGGGTCAGCAGAGCGTCGCCGGTAGCGGTGAGAATCTCGACACGGTTGCCGCCCGATTGCTCCGCGGATTGAATGTCACGAAGCGTCTGCTCGCGGTTCCCTTGCTTGGCATGCACTTGCGCCATCAGAGCATAGACCGCGGGGTCCGACGGCGAGAGCTTTTGCGCGCCGGTGAGCGCCGTGTCTGCCTCAAGGTAGCGCCGCATGTGGTACAGGACGTGGGCGAATGCCAGTTGAGTCGTCAGGTCGTTGGGCGTTTCCGCCAGCGCAGTGCGGTATTCCGTCGCGGCGTGAGGGAAGTCCTGTTCCTGCCGGAACGCTTCCGCCCGAGCCAAGTGCCACGCGTGTGACTTTCCTAAAACTTTTTGTACGGCATCCAATTGGGTGAGGGCCGGCCTGGGACGGTGAAGCTGAAGATTTGCGTAAGCAAGACCGAGGTGGGCCTCACCGTAGCTGGGTTGTAACTGGAGTGCGATCTGAAAATCCTTTGCCGCTTTCCCGGGCTCGCGGAGATCATTCAATACGAAGCCGCGATTCACGTATCCCGTGGCCATTTTTGGATCGCGGTCCAGCGCGAGGGTGAATTCCTTCAGCGCCGCATTCAAATCACCGTTGTGGGCATGCACGTTGCCGGCGATGAGCGGGAGGTCCTTGTCCTTGGCGAGGATTGGCTCATATTTGTTCACCAGATCGAGAGCTTCGTCGTATCGTTGCAGGTAATAAAGATCATAGGCGAGGTAGACCACACCCTCGCGGTCGTTCGGCAACTTCTCGATCACTTCATATCCGAGTTTGGCCGATTCTGCGTATTCGCCTTTAAATGTGAGATAGCGTTCGCGCTCGCGCTTGACCTGAACACTCGTGCTTGTCTTCGCTGTGGCTCGTTGCAGCCACCGCTGTGCCAGGTCCAGGTTGTGGGCCTCCAGCGCTGCATTCGCGCCCCCGGCAACGACGAGCGCGTTGTCAGGCATGCGTTCGTAGGCGCTCTCATAGTTGGTTTCGGCAGGCCGGAAATTGCGTTCAGCTGTATACAGATCGCCTAGCGCGAGGTAAGGGGCGTAATCCTTTGGGTGCGCAGTTGCGGCACGCGAAAAATAAGTCTCGGCCAGCCTGGTGTCGCCCGCGTCACGGGCGAGATAGCCAAGGGACGAAAGCGCCTGCCGATTGTGATGGTCGAGTTGGAGCACCTTCGCGAACGTTTCGCGAGCTGCATCTTTCTGGCCCAGCTTCCACATCAGCGTCCCGTAGTTCACCAGAGAGTTCACGTTGGCGGGGGCAAGGGCTAGTGCCTCCTTCAGGTCGCGGTTGGCCGCGTCGAGATCGCCGGAAGCCGCTTCGACCGCTGCGCGCAGTCTCAGCATCTCGGGACGAGAAGCGGTTGGAACCTGGAGTTGCTGAATCGCGGCGGCGGCGGAATCAAGCTGTTGTTTCGCGTTGGGTGCGTCTTCTTGGCGCACGTACAGTTCGTAGAGATTGAGCCGGAGTTCAACGGGGTAGAGCGGTCCTTCCGGCACGTGCGCCGGCAGATTGCTCACCGCGCGCGTGTATTCGTCAGTCGCATCGGAGAGACGGTCGTCAGCCTCAGCGATCGCGCCGAGGATGGCGTGAAGACGGTAATTGTTGCCGTCAATTTGCCGAGCGGCTTCAAGGAAGGGACGGGCGGCATCGGACTGTCCCACATTGACCCAGGCTTGCGCAGCACTCAACTCTAGACCAATGTTGCCCTTGGCCGCTTTTGCGAGACGCGTGTAAAGCTCTGCGGCTTCCTGCTGTTTGCCTGCGAGTTGATAAGTAAAGGCAAGTTCAGCCAACAGGTCGGGGCTCTTGGATGGAACTGATTGCAGGGTTGCGATTGCCTGGTCGTACTTCCCTTGATCGAGGTATTGTCCGGCGACGGCGCGCAGAACGTCCGGATCGTGCGGCGCACGGCTCTTGGCGCGATTCAGATATCGTGTCGACTCATCCGGCTGCCTTAAGCGGTCGTACGCGTGTGCGATCAGCAAGTCGCTGTGGGCCGAAGGTTGAAGGGCATCGGCGCGCAGAAGAAGATCCAGCGAATGCTTGGGATCTGTGCTGAGCAGAAGTTCTCCGGCAAGTTGCAGGCTCCCGGCATCTTTTGGATTGGCATCGACGACCCGCCGCAACAATTCCTCGGCTTCGTGGTCGCGGCCCATCTTGGCGTAGGTCTGGGCCAATCCCGCCAGACCGCGCACCGAATTTGGCTGCTTCTGCAATCCACGATTGTAGGCGTCCACCGACATCGGATAGCGCTCGTCCAGTCGCGCTGCATAGCCCAGCAAGAACCAAAGCTCGGCATTCTGGGGCGCCGATTTGGCAGCCTGCTCAGCATAGGAAAATGCTGCGGTGTAGTCGTTTCTCTTCAGAGCATCCTGCGCGGCGTGCGCCTGGCGCGCAACGTCAATACCAGATCCCCAACTGAAATCCGGACCACTTTGCGGAGAGTTGGCCGGTGCTGTCTTGGTTTGTTTGCCTGACTGAGGAGGACTCCCCTGGCTGTTGACGTCATACGTCTGGCCACGGGCTCGCACCAGGAGGCTCAGAATCATGACAATGCAAAAGCTCGTGAGCGGATGTCGGCTTTTCAACGAGTCACCACTGCGTATTTATTAGAGATCCAGCCGCACAAGACTTACGCGGTTCTTTTCAGATGCCATGCTGAGACCTAGGTTTGCCTTCCAACGTTGCGCGGCCAGGGAGAGAGGAAAATCGGGATAAACCCTGTAGGAACTTTCTGAATCCAAACGCTGCTAGAGGGCACTGGAGCGCAACATGAGCACTAACCAAAGCTACTCTCGACCCATACCATTATTGGCCATCGTGCTGGTAGCGCTCGCAGTGCATGGGCCACTGCTGCTCATGCAGCTTCCTGCTAGATCGTTCGACACCAACTTCCATATTTTTCTTGCTTCTCACTACGCCCATCACTGGTTCAATCCGTGGAATGAAAAATGGTTTGCCGGATTCTCGCAGACCACGTACCCGCCGCTTACCCATCAGTGGATCGCGCTCTTCTCCAACATTTTTGGACTCAAGATGGGGTACATGGTGGTGCAGTTGATCGCTGTTCTCCTGTTGCCCGTGGGAGTCTTCCGATTTGCCCGAATTTGGGTTGAGGACCGCGCCGCGAGCTATGCGGCGCTCGGCAGCATCTTCCTGGGCGTGCTCGCGTTCCTGGTCTATCAGGCGGGACAACTGGCGACGGTCGCATCGGCTGCCTTGTATCTGAACGCTTTGCCATATTTCTACGACTGGGCTACGGAGGCCTCAGGACGATCGCTGATCAAGGGATTGGCCATCAGTTTGTCCGCGGCTGCGGCTCACCACGTCACGCTGATTTTCGGCATCGTACTATTTGCCGGACCCGTATTGTGGGTTGCCTGCCAGGACGCAGGAGACGAGCGTGTAAGCGGTTCGCTCCGTGGAGTGGTCTCACGAGCTCTGGTGTTTGCGGTTTTGGTGGGCGTCGGAGTGGGCGTAGTTTTGCTGCCCTACTGGATGACCCTCATTCAACATCCCATCAATCAGATTCCCATTCCACACGACAGCCGCGCCAATTACCTGCTGAACTCGATTACGGGGATTAACTATTTCGTGATTCCCTATGGAGCCTTGATTCTGGCGTTGCCGTTCATCATTGTTCGTGGTTCGACAGTACGGCGCTTGCGGCCCCTGCTCCTTGGATTTTGGCTGTGCCTGATCTTCGGATTGGGTGGGACCACACCACTGCCGAAATGGCTGCTCGGACGAGCATTCGACGTTCTTACTTTCGAGCGATTTGCGTTCTGGGCCACGCTGATGGCCATGCCGATTGTGGGGCTGCTGGCGCTTGAACTTTTGGATCGCTTCCACGCCAAAGCCGCTGTCACCCTGGCTCTGGCGTCGGTGGTCACGATCGGGGCTGCACTGGCGTGGCTCACGGCCAACCCATATCGTCCTACGAGTTCCATGGACGTAAAGCCGGTGATCGCCTTTCTGAACCGCGACGGCCACGATTCGTACCGTTATCTCACTTTGGGCTTTGGCAGTGAACTGGCGCAGGTGTCAACCTACACGGACGCCAGCAGCGTAGACGGAGACTACAATTCCGCGCGTCTGTTGCCGGAAATGACCCAGTACGGTTCGGCGCAGCTTACCAATGCGAAGTTTTACGGGTCGGCCGGCATGGCCTCACTCCGCGCGATGCTGGAGCATGCCAACCGGTACGGACTGAAGTACGTCTTCGTGCACGACTCCTACTATGAACCGTTGCTGACATTCGTAGGGTGGCGGAAGACCGAGACGTTTAACAACGGCGAAATTACCGCATGGACCAAGGATGACGTGCCCCCCGCCCACACAATCGAATCCGACGCCGTGCCGCCTCCCTGGATGGGCCTGCTTTGGGGCACACTTCCCATCGGCGTTAGCGTGCTAGCGATGTTCCTGGAGTTACTGTTGCCGTCGAGCCAGCGGCTGGGAAGAGTGATCGAGTCGCCAGTCCGCATAGAAGAACGTGAGGGGCATTACGTTGCCTGAGAGGGCGAAATGAAAATTGTACTGCCAATCATCATTGTGGCGATGACTGTGCTTCTGCTGTTCGTGGGCTTGACGGGAGCAGGGCGCTCGAGCGGAACGGTCGGCATCGCGTCGGGTTCGGCTCTGCCTGGCTTGACGGACAGCGGTGCCACTCCGGAGCAGACCCTTGGCAGCTTTCTAAGTGACGTCCAGAGACGCAATTGGGGTCCGGCTTTCTCCCGCGTGGAGAAGACTAACGACGCCATGAACGAACAGGGTTTTGTACAAGAGTGGATAGGTTCGAACGGCGGGTTGCGGTCATTTTCTAACTTGGAGCGTTATGAAATGCGTCCGCTCCATGCGACTGATTCGGAAGCGCAGATGCGTGTGCGATTGCACTGGGCCACACCAGTGGGTCCGGTCGACGACGTTCGCGACTTCCACCTTGTGCATCGCGACAAATGGAAAGTGGTATGGGACGAGGCTCCGGTCCCGAATGTACCGTCACAAGTCATCCCCGTCACCTACCTGCGCTGGGATCTGGTCTCTGGCACCGCGCAAGAGGAGTGGGGTTCACGCAATGTGGACGCGCCCCACGTACGCATCATGTCCATGAACGCGGTCGATACCGCCGAGGGGACTGTGGTAATGGGCGAAGTTGTCAATGAAGATACGATTCCAGCATTTGTCAACGTGAACGCTACATTGGTCGACGCCTCTGGAAGTGCGATTGACGACGAGAGCAGCTTCGACAAGATCATTCATGTGCTGTTGCCGAAACAGGTTTCACCTTATCGCGTTGACTTTCCCCATGTCGGCTTGAGCAAGGTGAAGAACGTGCGCATGGACGTGAAAGCGACGCTGGTCCCGGCTTCGTCCGATCCCGTAATCGGGGCAATGAATCAGAAGTTGGAAACTGACGCGCAGGGCCGGGCGGTGTTGCACGGAGATCTGCTCAACCAGAGTGGCCAGACCGTGAATATTCCCCATGTGATCGCCAGCTTTTACGACAACAACGGCAAAGTGGTGTGGGTTTCCGATGGATACGTCGAGAACGCCCTGCTTCCGCAGGCCGCTGAGCCCTTCGCCGTTGAAATCCCCAAATCGTTGGCCGGGAAGGTACAGAACTTTCATGTCGTCGTCAACCAATACAGCTTGCAAAAGTCATAATTTCCGAAGCAGATGGCTGGCCGCATTGGCTAGCGCCCTTTGCCTGGTGGCGGCGTCAAATGCGCAAGTGGGAGAGCTTAGCGTTCCCTCACCGGTGGTGGCCGGAACCTCGGTTTCAATTCCCACCACGGGCAACGGCACCGGGACCTTTTATCTGGTTGGACCGTCCGTTGTGACAAGGCGCGATGTGGACCTTGGACAGCAAATCTCGGTTCCCTCTGAAGACCTGCGGAGCGCTGGTCGCTATGTGGGAATCCTTTGCGCCGATACTTGCGGAAGTGTTGAATTCTTTGTAATAGCGGCAAAGCCGGTCAGCTTCACCTTCCTGGTACATCCGTCCCGTGCTCCGGTCGGACAAAATGACGTAATCAGCGCGGTGGCACTCCCCTTTGACGAATTTAAGAATCAAGTGCTTGCGCCGGTCACGATGGGTTTCCAGTTGATCGCGGGCGGCTCCCGTCTGATGTCGCACTCGGCGTCGTCACAAAATGGCATCGCTTGGTTTCGCGCAAATTCCGGCAAATCAGCGGGCGCTTTGCAAGTGGTGGGCTCGCTCGGTGATGCGTCGGCGCGTCGGATTGTTCAGCAGGTGGCATCCGATCCCTGCAACTTGCGCATTAAGGGCCAGCGTACGGCGAAGGGAATTGTGGTTGAGACGGAACCCGTACGCGACTGTGCCGGAAATCCCGTGCCCGACGGCACCGTCGTGACCTTCACTGCGAAAGACGGAAAGGAAACGAGCACGGTGGACGCGCCGATCAAACAAGGGATTGCGCGCGCGCAAATGACCACCGCAGGGCCTGTTTCCATATCTGCAGCTTCGGGAGTCGTGATGGGGAACGAACTCCATTTGGGGGTGCAATGACGACACGGTCCGGGGCTCAGGGACGATTGGCTAAGGCGATTGCGCTCGGGGTTTTCGCCCTGATGTCCCTCTATTCTGTTGGCGCCGATACGCCCCAAGTAGTGCTCAATGCAAGCAAGGCGGGTCCGCGAGCGATCGAAAGTCTGACCGAGCGCAGCATTCTTCGCGACTACAGGTTCGCGTGGGTGAACATCGCCCAGGCCATGGAGTCCAGTTCGACCGCGCCTCTGAACGGCTTGTTTGCCGGGACGGCAAATGACTGGCTCACCAGTGCGGTAAACAAACAGCAGCGCAGCGGACTCAGTTCCCGTTACCTCAACCAGCGCCACAAACTTGAAGCGGTGTTTTACGCCCCGGAAGGCGATGTGGTTGAGCTTCACGATACCGCCGAATATGACCTGCAGATCCTCGATAGGGACAAGACAATTCACAGCGAGCACGCGATAGTGCACTATGTCATCCTCATGACGCCCGCTGCCGACCGATGGGTAATCCGGCAGCTTCAGGCCGTCCCCGAGTTCTAAGGGATTCACCCCACCAACCATCGTCCTGACCAGCCGCATCGAACTTTTATTCGAACCTTGGAAGACATGGAGTCCTCATTTGTCGAAGACGCTGCTAGCACTGGCGGTCGTGTGTTTTATGGTGGGCAGCGGTTGCACGACTCCCGGCATGCGCCGAGCCCTGCAGCAGAATCAGCAGGCTCCCCGAACCTGGCCCAAACTACTCGCCGTCTACATGCCATGGTTTGGAGACCATGTGCACAAGGATGTGGGTTATTCCAGCGGCGATCCAGCGGTCCTGCGACGCCAGATTCAGCAAGCCCGTCACATGGGGATTTCAGCCTTCGTCGTGGATTGGTACGGCGAGAGCCAACCTTTCAACGATCACAACTTCGGTTTGTTGCAGGAGGCTGCGGACGAAAATCATTTCCAGGTTGCTCTGTTATATAACGAGGCCGACGATGACGACGGGCAGGCGACGGACGAAGCTATTGCGGCCCTGGATAAAGCTTACAAGGCCTACATGGGTCCTGAGGCGCCGCACCGCGCCGCCTATCTCACATACAACAGCCATCCCGTGGTTTTCATTTTCCCCAAACATGGAAAGGTGGATTGGAATCGCGTCGTCGAGCACTGTCGCGAATGGGAGAGTCCTCCTCTTCTGTTCTATAAGGACGAACCGCAACCTCAATTTGCCGCTGATTTTGCGGGGCTTTACGCCTGGGTGCAGCCTGGGCGTCCGGGGTGGACAACGGATGGAAGCAATTGGGGCGAGCAGTACCTGGAAGATTTTTACAAGAGCATGAAGAGCAAGCATCAAGACAAGATTGCAGTCGGAGCGGCGTGGCCGGGTTTCGACGATTCGGCCGCGAAATGGGGCCTGAATCGGCATATGCAGAGTCGATGCGGGAAGACGTTGGATGACACTCTGCGACTCTACGAGCGGTACTATGACGAAGCTCACCCCCTTCCATTTCTCGTGATCGAAACCTGGAACGACTATGAGGAGGGTACCGCCGTGGAGCGACTCAGTTTCACTCAGTGCAACGCGGCGGGGCAGGCCGGGTCGAACTCGAATTGAATCCGTCCCCCGGGCGAACGCCAACCACGCTGCCCCGAGGCACATCAAACCGAGGCATTTTCACCACGTTCACCGGGAGAGAGACGCGATGGAGCCTGTACGCGATTCAACGAGGGACCTTCGACTATTATCGGAACTAGCCCTGGCATGTCCTTCGTTCCCAGACATAACTATGCAGGTGCGCGCGATTTCGAAAGCTGAGGGCGATGAACTGTTGTCCGCGCTCAGCGAGCAAGACCTCAACAACCTGGAGGCGCTCGCCATCTCAAACCACGTGATCCTGCGGGCATTTGAGCCGCTTCAGTTAATGCTCGCAGCAGCAGGGAACCGCCGTGGTGCAGAGTGGGTGGCGAATTCACGGAGCTTGGAACGTGCGCGCATCAACCACGCCCTTGGATTCCTGGGAGAGATTTGTGCAGCCTTGGAGAAGGGCGGATGCCCGGTCACGGTCATCAAGTCCCTCGATCATTGGCCAGATCTAGGTAACGATCTGGACTTGTACACCGACGCCCCGGCTGCCGACGTGATCGAGGTGATGCGATCGCGCTTCAAAGCGAAACCCGACGCCCGCAGTTGGGGAGACCGGTTAGCGAACAAGTGGAACTTTATCGTAGCCGGTTTGCCGGAACTGGTTGAAGTCCACGCCGGACGCCTGGGTCAAACCGGAGAGCAAACTGCCGTCACCCGGTCCCTGTCGGCCCGTACTCGTCTCGTGGAGGTAGACGCACACGAGTTTCGCGTGCCGGCACCTGAGGACGGCATCATCATCAGTACACTTCAGCGAATGTACCGGCACTTCTACATCCGGTTATGCGACATCGTGGACAACGCGCAGCTCGTGGACTCTTATTCGGTCGACTTCGCGTATCTGCGTTCCCTCGGCACGACGGCGGGGCTTTGGGAAGGGATTGCAACCTATTTGATGATCATTTCTGAATATGTCGAAGCGTATCGCGGAGACGGCGTTCCGTTGCCTTTGTTCGTGACCCGCTCGGCGAAGTTCGGCGCTGACCAGGTGCGCTTACACCGCGACTTTTTGCGGGTACCGATCCTGCCGCACTCGCTGAATTTGTACGCGTCTGAGCTCAAGAGTCTCATGCTGAGAGGAGACCTTCGGAACTGTCTCCGCCTCAGCTTGCTGCCGGGACTGGCCACGGCTGCTGCCCTGGAGCAGAAGCTTACCGGCAGCGACAAGGGTATCTGGTAGCGTTCCCGAAAAGACCAGGAATCAATGTTGCTGAGTTGGTTGCCCTACAGGCTTCTCTGGATTGTGATGCTTTCTTTCGCTCGCCTAGTGTTTACCTGGGTTCACAGGCGAAGGGGCGTACCGGAAATCACTTACGCGTTGTGAAATCTGGCTGGGGAAGGGATTCGCGTGGTTCGTATTCTACTAGTCGATGACAATCCCTCGGTTCGGCACTACATGCGGGCGATTCTTGAGCAACAGGCATCCTGGCGGGTGTGCGGCGAGGCGCGAACCGGTGCCGAAGCGTTGCAGAAGGTGCTTGCCGCTCCTCCCGACCTGATTTTGCTGGACTATCAGATGCCAGACCTCAATGGCGTTGATGTCGCGAAGCAGATTTGCGAGCTTTTCCCCAAGATCCCCATTCTGATGGTAACCATTCACCTATCGAGGCAACTGGCCGAAGCGGCGCGTCTCGCCGGCGTTCGCGGAGCATGTGCGAAGCAGGACGTGGGGTCCGTAGTGGAAGCAGTCGAGGCTTTGTTGCATGAACAAACATACTTCCCGGTAGTCCCCTCCCGATAACTCGCCCGATACGTACCCGGCCAGAAGCCATTTTCAGACTCTTTGGAGTCTTTTCCCAAATACAGGATTCCCCGTATTGGACTCGACCAGTTTCGGAAGGTAACCTCAGTCAAGCCCTTAAGGGGCCGGTTGCGGTCACAGCAATCAGCGAGTTAAAGTGCTCGCTTCAAGTTGGGTGCTGCCGGTGGCCTTCGCGGTGCAAATGCCTGCTAACGCTTACGAATGGGAGTCTTCGCAACAAAGTGCTCGAAGTGAGCTGTCGCGCCTTAAACTCACGAGGGGACGACAGGGGCCTGAGGTCTGGCGTGGTCTGCTTGACCTCTATGAGGTTCTCGAGGCCTATGCACCCGTGTGGTATTCGTCTAAGCTCAGGAGAGGGCTTTCCGCCGCGCTGAAGGCTCTCGATGCGCGAAAGTAGCTGGGTCGGGGGATTCGGGGCTGCATTCCTAGAACCAAGGATGTCTGAGTGAAAGGGACTAGTCAGTCCGATCACGGACGGGTTCAGCTAAAATGTGGCGGGTTGTCTCGGTCTTTCCCGGGGGACGGAAACTGCATGACTATTCGCATACTACTCGTCGATGACCACCCAATTGTAAGGCAGGGTTTAAAAACGCTTTTAGAAGGACGCGACGGCTGGGAAGTAATTGGGGAAGCATCCGATGGAGCTGAGGCGCTGGAAAAAGCGAAGGAACTGAGCCCCGACGTCATGGTGCTCGATGTCACCATGCCGAGGATGAATGGCCTGGAAGCGTGCCGTGTATTGAGGAAACGGGCTCCTGAGCTTGAGATCCTGTTTGTAACCCAGCACGACTCTCCGCAAATGATGCGCGAAGCTTTGGAAGCTGGGGCAAGGGGATACGTGGTGAAGTCGAATGCCGCCCGCGACTTGCTGGCGGCGGTCGAAGCTGTGAGCCAGCATCGCGTTTTTACCGCGCTGAATGGACGAGACACTGCGGGTGCTCGTTAGACCTGGCATCGAAAACTGGTGTCCACGTTTGAACTGGGGGCTGAACATGAAATTGCGAATCTTATTGGCCGACGATCATGAAATTGTTCGGCGCGGATTGCGCGCCTTACTGGAAAAGCACGAAGGATGGGAAGTCTGCGGTGAAGCCGCCGATGGCCGCGAGGCCGTGGAGAAAACGCTCCAGCTAAAGCCCGATGTTGTCATACTGGACATTGGGATGCCGCTCCTGAACGGTCTGGATACCACGCGTCAACTGCTGCAGCACGACCCTAGTTTCAAGATTATCGTCCTTACCATCACCGACTCGGATCAGGTGATTCGTGAAGCATTGGACGCCGGGGCTCGCGGGTTTGTCTTGAAGTCCGACGCGGCGCGCGACCTGGTTTCTGCGGTCGAAGCTCTGCAGAACAAGCGCATGTTCTTTACACCCCGGGTGAACGACCTCGTGTTGGCCGGTTTTCTCGAGAAGGGGCATTCTTTGTCAAGGAACGAAACTCCCAAGCTGCCGACATTGACGGCCCGCGAGCGAGAGATTACGCAGTTGTTGGCGGAAGGGAACAGCTCGAAAGAAGTCGCTTCTCTACTGAACCTGAGCACCAAGACCGTCGAAACGCACCGCAGCAACATCATGCGGAAACTAAGCTTTCACTCCATCCGGGATCTAGTCGTATACGCGATTAAGAACAACCTCATCCAGATCGAGCTCCCGCCGCCGAAAGCACCCACGGGCCCGACGGGACCCACAGCGGCATAACTTCCTCGGCGCGAGACTGGACTAACGAACCGTCTCGCCCGGATAGTACCCACTTCGCGTGCGGACGATCAGGCGGGCGCCTCCCGGTGCCTTGGCTTCGACGCGAATCGTCTGATAACCATTCTTGGAGCCTGCTGGTTTGTACGCAAGCGTGTATTGGCTGCGGATGTCGTGCGCCACCGCGCGGGTAATTGCATTCACTTCGTCTAGATTCTGGGGAAAGAATGAAACGCCCCCCGTAGTCGAGGCCAGATTCTGAAGAGCATCCCGTCCGGCGGACGTCATCCCTTCATCGGTCAATCCGATTGCGTATACCGTCAGGCCCTTGTTCGGCTGCAACTGACGAATGGCTTCCTGTAGGGTTTCCCGGCTCATGTTGTCCTGTCCGTCGGTGACGACCAGCAGGACTTTTTTGTCCAGTCGAGGATTATTTCGCAAGTGGATTGCGGAGGCCACGACGGCGTCGTAGAGAGCAGTGCTACCCCGCGTCGAGACCTGATGCAAAGCCGCTTGCAGCAGGTTTACGTCGGAAGTGAAATCCTGGTCCAGATAGGAGTTCTGGCTGAAATTGACGACGAAAATCTCATCCTGCGGATTACTCGCCCGAATCAGGTTCAGCACAGCGTGATTCACTTTCTCCCGCTTGTCGCGCATAGAGCCAGAATTATCAATGACGATCCCCATCGCCACCGGTACGTCTTCGCGTCTGAACGACGTAATCGGCTCGGGTTGGTTGTTCTGGTAGACGGAAAAAGCGCTGGGATCAAGCGTGGTCACGAGATGGCCAGTCTCGTCGACCACGGTGGCATGCAACACCACTTCTTGCACTTGCTTCTTGAAGACAAACCTGCCCGGATCGTCCGCGCTGGACTCGGGCTTAATCGGTACCTGCTGATCTTGTGCCGGTTGCTGCTGACTTGGGGCCTGGCCGGACTGCTCGGGCGCAGAAGGAATCGGCTGCGCAGTGCGGGGAGGGCCAGACTCCGGATTCTGTCCGGCGGTGGTCGCCGAGGGAGAGGTCCGCGAGGGAGAAGGACTGCTTTGGGTGGGCGGGATAGTCTGGGCAAGTAATGTAGACGCAGACAAGGCTACCCCAATCGCTACAATTCTCACTCCTGAGCCGAGAACGTAATTCGCGGCGAAACGCATTTACTAGCCTCCGTGCACCGTTTGGATGCCACTCCGGACCAATCCGCAGAACTTTTCTATAGAGACTTCGACCACTGGAAGGAGAAAGCGTTCCGCCGCGATCCCTGAGTGAGTACGGCAAACACTGTAGGGGCTGATTAGTGCTCGCTTAAAAATCCCTCCCCATCATTACACCCCCTCGTTTTGGAAAACTTACACGAAGGGCCGAATACCCAAGGCGCTGAACTAGCTTGGAAGCAAGGGCATACGCGTTTGGCACGATTGTTGCTCGGAGTACTGGATTGATATTGCTCGAGATATTGCCATATTCGGAACTGTATTTCGGATGCCTTCGAAACTCGCACCAGGTTAGACATCTTCAAGTATCTGGGAGGTAGAGAATGCTACGAATTCTGATTGCGGATGACCATGAGGTGGCGAGACACGGCATCCGAGCCCTGCTGGAGGGTCATCCGGGTTGGGAGGTGTGCGGGGAGGCCAAAGACGGCCGCGAGACCGTCGAACTTGCGGAAAGCTTGAAGCCGGACTTGATTCTGCTTGATATCGGGATGCCGAATCTCAACGGACTGGAGGCCACGCGACAGATTTTGGCTACTTCACCCGAAGCTGTGATCCTCATCTTAACGATGCACGACACCGATCACGTGGTGCGGGAGGTGCTCCGCGCCGGGGCACGCGGATTCCTGCTCAAATCCGACGCGGGGCGCGAGCTGGTTGCCGCCGTAGAGGCCCTGCAACGACAGAGAACTTTTTTCACAAATCGGGTGAGCCAGATGGTGTTGGATGGCTATCTTGATCGTGATAGTGGAGACGGCGAAGCTAAGGGTGCCTCTGACGACATCCTGACGACTCGAGAGCGAGAGGTCATCCAGTTATTGGCCGAGGGAAAGACCAGCAAGGAAGTGGCAGTCGCTCTCAACCTCAGCGTCAAGACCGCCGAAACTCACCGCACCAACCTGATGCGGAAACTCGATCTCCATTCCATCGCTGATCTCACCCGGTACGCAGTGCGTAATGGAATCGTCCAGGTATTTTAGTCTAGCTCCTCCCAACTCCGGCGCCGAAGCATGACGTCCTATTTCGCCTAGGTTTTATAGAGTCACCCCCGCGCATAATTACGGACTTCACTCGATATACGTTCCCGTGCATCATCGGTAGTCTCACACTGCAACTGGTGTGTAGTGCTGTTGCCAGAAAGGATGACCTCTGATGCTCTGGACTATCGTTGCCCTGCTCTTGATCCTTTGGTTGCTGGGAATGGTCAGTTCCTACACCATGGGTGGATTGATTCATATTCTGCTGGTAGTAGCCGTCATCGCGGTCCTGGTGCGCATTATTCAGGGCCGCAGCCCTGTCGCGTGACGGAGAGTCCCCAAGAGTCGTGAAGGCAATCATTCAACGAGGAGGACAGGATGAATAAGGATCGGGTGGAAGGCAAGGTGAAAGACGTGGCCGGACGCGTCGAGCGTCAGGCGGGAGAGTGGACGGGCGATCCAAAGAAGCAGGTTGAAGGTTCAGCGAAACAGGTCGAAGGCAAGTTGCAGAACGCGTTTGGCAATGTAAAGGATGCTGCCAAAAATGCAGCCGACGATGCTAAAACATCCTCCAAACCACCTCAGAGGGTGCAGGATACCGATGCCGAGGAGTCGGAAGAGGCGCGGGGATCTCGCCGCTAGCGGACCATCTAGAAGGTCCACCTCACCTGAGTAATGAAACGCATTTTCCAGTACAGGCCCAAAGCAGGGTGGCGGGCGACACAAATTGTCCCACACTCTGCTTTTTTTGTGGCTGTAGGAAAGAAGAATCGCGAGGTCGCCGTTACAGAAAGCGTCGTTGGCTAAAGGATCTTCCTGTCATCCTACGGGCACGTGGGGTTGTCGCGGAGTATGCCATCAGGTAATCAATCGCTAACAATGCCACAGCGAGACCTCCGAAGAGGTAGGCGAGACTGCTTAAATGGATAACCAGCCCGAGTAGCCAGAAAACCAAAAGGTATGCTGCTAACGCCCGCACCATACGAACCCTCCCTTAGCGGACCAGGCTGGGGGAAATATTCCACAGTTGCGCGAGCGCGCGAGCTGCACTGTTCAACGCCCGTTTTTCATCGGCCATATTGTCTTGATTGCGAACAGCGATGGGAACCTTAGCTGGCTCTCCCCTGCGCTGAAGCTGAGTGAAGGCGGTTTCGAAGGTTCGCCTAAGATCAGCGGCGGAAGACGCGTTCACGTGCTTCTTTGCGGTGTTGGACATTGCCTGTCTCCTCCGATGCCATTTAAGAAGAACGGCCCTGATTTAGAAATACAGTGATGCCTTCAATCTGAAGCGGTTTTCTCCCACTGGTTCCCATTCTTGGTCCTGTAAAGCTCCCGGTGCAGAATGTGATACTTTTATGCCGCGGATGTGCGGACGTGGGTCCCATCCTCCGCGCGGTCAGGTAGATCCAAACGCACCTCGCAAAGTTCTGCGATCAGACTCCCTGCCCACTCGTAGATGTTGTGTTCGCGAACCGCGCGCCGCATATGTTGCATGCGCGCCTGCTTCTCGTCCGGTTCCATCTCCAGGGCGGCTCGAATGGCCTCGGCGGTTTGGTCGAAGTCGTAAGGGTTGACCTGGAGCGCGTCTCGCAGTTCCCGCGCGGCGCCGGTGAAGATACTGAGGACAAGGACGCCAGACTCGTCGTTGCGAGCGGCCACAAATTCTTTTGCGACAAGATTCATGCCATCGTGAAGCGAAGTTACCAGACACAGATCCGCGGCTCGGTAATAAGGCTGAATCTCATCGCGACTATGCTGGCGCTTGAGCAAAACGATGGGCCTCCACTTGTCCCTCTGGAAGCGCCAGTTGATGCGTCCGGCCTCGGCTTCGATTTCCGCCTCCAGGTCGTGATATCGCTTAAGGTGGCTGCGGCTTGGAGCACCGATTTGTACGAAGGAAAACCGGCCTTGATAGCGTGGATGCTTTTCGAGGAACCGTTCCACCGCCAGAAATCGTTCCAGAATTCCCTTGGTGTAGTCCATTCGGTCTACGCCGACACCGAGGAAAGTCGCCTCCAGGTCGAGGTCCTTCAATATCGCAGAACGTGCGTCGGGAACGGATCCGACCGACGCATCAGGGGGCAGGCTGGTAAGGTTGACGCTAATCGGGACGGGCCGCACCGTCGTCGTGTGGTTGAGTCTTTGTACTGAAAAGTGTTCCCAATCGATCCGCGATTCCAAAACCCGGTCCGCAGTCTGCAGGAAGTTGTTACAGTGCGATTGGATATGGAATCCGACCAGGTCGGCGCCCAGCAATCCGTCGAGCAGTTCGCGTTGCCACGGACAGATGCCAAAGGCTTCGGGAGTCGGCCAGGGGATGTGCCAGAAAATGGCTACCCGCGCATCCGGCCGCTTCTGCTTGAGCATATTGGGCAACAACGCGAAATGGTAGTCCTGCACCAGGACGACAGGATGTTCCGTATCTTTCATTTCTTCAACCAGGGCGTCGGCGAACTTGCGATTGACCGTCTGATATTGCTTCCAGTCCTCAGCGCGAAAGATCGGACGGGTGTGTGCGATATGACAAAGCGGCCAAAGGCCTTCATTGGCGAAACCGTAGTAGTAGCCTTCCTCCTCTTCTTTGGTAAGCCAAACGCGGCGCAGGGTATATCGAGGGTCCTCCGGAGGTACCCGTACCCTCCCGTGGCGGTCGACAACGTGTTTGTCAGCGGTGCCGTTGCCGTGCGCCAGCCAGGTTCCATCGCAAGCGCACAGTACTGGCTCGAGCGCTGTCACTAACCCGCTGGGTGGGACGGTCACTTCCACCGACTTGCCGTGCCGCATGTGCATGTAAGGTTCGCGGTTTGAGACCACAAACAGCCGGCCCGCTCCCAGGCGAGTCCGAACATCAGCTGCCAGACGTTCCGCCGTCCATTGGGACTGCCCCTCGTGTCTCAGTCGCGCTTCGCGCTCAGCGGTCGAGCGAGCCGTGTTCAGGCTCTCGGCAAAAGTCGCGACTTCTCTCGCAAGTGGCCGGAACAGTTCCAGGTCTGGTACGCCGATACGAGAAGAAGGCATGCGCCCGGTACGGAGAGCTCGCATCCAATGCGCCGTTCGCGCGATCGGTCCCTCAATACTCCAGCGGACGATCAGTAATGTAATCAGAGCAATCAGAACGACGTGTGCCAGAGCGCTCAAGAATGTTTCTCGCCAAATCCTCAGACTCTGTGCCCGGATATATTCCGCGTCGTGAACAATCGCCAGCGCGCCCAGGAACTTGTCCGGGCTATGGAGCGGCAGAGCACGGATGTGTACACGGGCGTCGCCGAGCTTCTGAAAGACGTCAGTCTCGTGATCCTCTTTCAGAGTTTGGAGAACGACGGCGGGTGCTTCATTCATCGGCGAAGCCAGATCGGTGGTGACGGCAATTACGTGTCCAGCCGGGTCGTACACGGCAAGGCCCTTCAAATGCTCGCGGTTGGCGAAGCGCTGCACCGTCTTCTGCAGTGTTTGGCGCGTGCCTTTTTCAATGTCCCGATCGACATTCCCCGCGAGGCTCTCCCCCAGTACCTCTGCCCGTCTTTGCAGATCGCGCCGAAGGCTCCCCTTCACGACGAAGACCTCGTAGCCGGACGAACAGAGCGAGACCAACGTTACGCCAACGACAAGAGCGACGATGAGCCGGGCGCTTAGCAGTCGCATGCACGATCCTTAATCGGAGTCGGCCGTATCGGCTGCTCCGCGGCTTATTTGCGTAGCGTCACAACAAAGCATTGACAGCGGCAGTGATTCCGCCGTCGGAGGTTCTTCCTCCAGCTTGCGCAGACCGAACCTTCCCTGGAGATTGTCTGACTTATTGCAAGTTTTAAGCCACTTTTGGATGCGATATGGAGACGTTTGGCTGCCGATTGGTTCCGCGTTCCCGCAATTTGTTGTCCGGCACCTTAACTGCAAGAATTCGTGACCTTTCCACCGTACTCTAACCCGCGCGCTGTCTTCTCTTGCTCGCGTCCTGTGGTTACAGGGAAGACTTTATGGACGAGCCATCCTGGCCGAGTTAGAAAGTATTACTGATGATGTTGAAGCTTCCCTCGGACTGACGGTGGGGGGCGGGTATCGGTTGTGACTGCTTCGTCTCTCGGGGATTACTCTTATGTTTCTGCGTCGAGAGGCGACCTTATTCGCAGGGCTGCTGTTGGCACTGACGCCATCTCTGCTGGGGCAAGAATCACATATTGAGGCGATTCCGTCCGCGGAGGATCCCGAAGCTCGACAGCTCATTGCGTGGTCGCGGCTGCAAAAACCACAGCAAGTGCCGCAGCCTCTTCCCCCGCCTGATTCGCGTCCGGACCCGCAGCCCGCACAGCCGCCAAATCCCCATGCACGGCAGCAGACGCCGTCCCAGACCTTTACGGGGAAGATTGTGCGGGACGGCGAAAAGTACGTGCTTAAGGTTTCGAGTAATACGACCTATCAACTCGACGAGCAGAGCAGTGCTGCACAGTATCAAGATAAAGAGGTGAAGGTCGTCGGTACCGTCGAGGCCGGCAGCAAAACCATTCATGTCATCAGGATCGAACTACTTTCTTGAGTGCAGTTAAGCCTTGGATATCGTTTGATTGAAGGAAAGGCTGGCCCCTCACTAACCCTACACGATTCACCCTAGTGCGCTGTCGCGGACAATTCCCATATGGTTTCAAGCATAGCGTCTAGAGGCGCCCTTCAACCTTCCCCAACCCGCCGAGGAGATCGAGTTATGTCGCCACTTGGAGTCGCCGCTTATGGGATGTACCCTCGCAACGTCGCCCTGCCGGAAATCGTTTACACGCTAAATCGGGCAGGATTTGGGAACGAGGACATCTGCATGGTGCTCTCCCCAGCTCATCCGGTAGCCACGGTCGTCCGCGATGCCAACATCGTCGATGACAAACCCGATGAGAGCGCGGTCTGTGCCCGCATGATCGGCTGGTTCTCGGAATTCGGTGCCGTTGTAATCCCTACGGTTGGTTTCTTCATCCGATCCCGAGCCTTCTTTCGTGCACTAGTAACCGATCAGAAGGTCGCCGCTTCTGGTGGGGGATCCAGAACCATGATCGACCTGGGGTTCTCGGAGAACGACGCCAAACGGCTTGGCCACCAACTATCGGATGTCGGCGCCCTGGTGTACGTGTCATGTCAGGGGAGCACTAAGGCGGACTGCGCCCTCGACCTGCTACGCCGTATGGGAGCAAGAGAAGCAGCAAGCCTCGGAACAATGAAAGCAGATGAGGTCGCGGCTTAAGGTTCCTCTGTGCTTCGGACCTCAAACTTGAACAGCACCGGCAATTTTGTCGCGTTTCGAGGTGCTGCTAGAACTTTTCTACATGACGGCGTCGCGAGCGATGCTGCACGAATTCACGAAATCGGTCTTCTGAGTTCTTTCTGTTCCCGGGTTTGACTGGCGCGATCTCGCTGCCAAGCTAGTGGCAGGTCAGTTGCAACCTCTTCTAACAGCCAACTGTTCGGCCCCACGGCGCATCCATTACTGGCCATTGGAGAGGAGACCGGGTCGTTATGAAGATTCACCACGTTTGGGTCGAAATTGTTGTGCTTGGTACGTCAACCGCCGTGGTTCTTGCCCTATTGATGGCAACTTTCGGATTTGCAGTAGGAGTCGCCGCAGGCTAGGTGAAATGTTAGCTGCCGGGGTGTTATGCGGGCGCCATCGCGGAGTGCGATATCCAAAAAGGTGTTGAATGAGGGATTCTCTAGTACTTCTTACACTTAGCTGCGCTCTGACCGCGTGTGCCCTCGCCTACTCTAGCCATGCGCAAGAGTTCCGCACGCCGGTTGCGCGGCAACAGCAGCCCGAATCGGCGCAGCAGTCGCCACAACAACAAGACGCTCGGCCACGCCCATCCAGCGAAGCAGAAACGCAAGATGCCCTGGCATTCACCGGCCGCCTGGTTAAAGAGAAGGGCCGGATATTGCTGAAGGATCCAGTGACCAAGATGATTTATCAATTGGACGATGCTTCGAAAGCGAAGCCGTTCCTGGGCAAACAGGTAAGAGTCATTGGCAAACTAAACTTGGACAGCAACTTGATTCACGTCAACAGCATCGCACCCACATCGTGAGCACTGAAAAACGAATTCGTCCGGAATACGATCTGCCTACCGCGGTCACATTCTTGCTTGGGGGAATCGCGCTCGGCGCAATTATGACGCTTCTTTTTTTCCCAATGAAGCCAAACTCGTCGGTCCTTCAATCGTCAGCGCTGCAACCGCCTGCTCCCCTGTTTCCCCACGAAAGATTAGGTCAGGTGCGAAGCATAAAAAGATAATGGAATCTTCCTTCGGTCCGATGTCTGGCATCTGAGTGTCATGCAACCGGATTTGACGGTCGCCAACCCCGCGTTTTTCAGGACCCCGCCGAGCCCGCGCCCCCTCCGGTCAGAGAACCCATCGATCCGCCAGAAAACCCGGATATGCCAGTGCGCGAGCCCGACCCAGAGGATCCCGGCCAGATCTGACGCCCGAGACAAGAGACGGCGCCAACCCTCGAATGGCTCACTCACGATCGCCCCTCAAGGCTGTATCGTCAACCGTAATCGGAATTGTCCAGGCGCGGCCAGAGAAGAGGCAAACGACCGCATCCGAATCGTGCGGTGCTTCCTCTTCTCAGCCATAGCGAAGCATTCCTGAGCGCTAGTTCAGCGATGTTTGATGAAGTTGCCGGTTTGCAGTTCGGACATCGCCTGGCGCAATTCTTCCTCCGTGTTCATTACAATCGGGCCGTACCACGCCACCGGTTCCTCGATCGGTTTGCCGGATACGAGCAGGAACCGAATTCCTTCCGGCCCCGCCTGGACCGTCAGTTCGTCCCCCCGGTCGAACAGCACCAGAGAGTGGTTGCCGGCGTCGTACTTGGCCGGTGCGTCCGGATCCGCTGCTTGCTCGGTCAGAACGGCCTGAGGATCGGAGGCGTCTCGAAACATTCCGGATCCCGCGAACACGTAGGCAAAAGCATTGCGCGTAGTTTCGACTTTAAGCCGCTTCCGTTGTCCGGGCGGCACCGATACGTCGACATAGTTCGGGTCAGCGGCAACGCCTTCCACTGGACCTCGCTTGCCCCAGAATTCACCGCAGATGACGCGCACGCGAGTGCCGTCGTCGTCGGTAACCTCGGGAATCGCACTCGACGGAATGTCCTGATAACGGGGATCGGTCATCTTCAGCGATGAGGGCAGGTTCGCCCACAACTGAAAGCCATGCATGCGCCCGTGCTGGTCGCCTTTGGGCATCTCCTGGTGAAGGATGCCGCTGCCGGCCGTCATCCATTGCACGTCTCCGGCGGTCATTTTGCCCTGGTTGCCCAGACTGTCACCATGCTCGACAGACCCAGCCAGCACATAAGTGATGGTTTCAATCCCGCGGTGGGGGTGCCACGGGAATCCGGCACGGTAATCGGCCGGGTTGTCGTTACGGAAGTCGTCCAGCAACAAGAATGGATCGAACTCCTTCGTTTTGCCGAAGCCAAAGGCGCGTTGCAGTTTTACGCCCGCGCCTTCGATCGTAGGCTTCGGTTGAATGATCTGTTTTACTGGTCGGAGTGACATAAACTGTCTCCCTCTTTCGGCCCCACGGCAAATTTGAGCCGTGCAGCGAAATTGTTTACGCCTTTATGAATTCCACTTCCAGAGTGATCGTCACTTCCTCGCCTACCAGAATGCCGCCGGTCTCAAGGGCTGCATTCCAGGTCAGACCGTAGTCCTTGCGGTTGATCTTGGTGGTTGCGGAGGCTCCAACGCGCGTGTTGCCCCAGGGATCCTTCGTAGGCGGCGTCGGGCCCTCAACATTAAATACGACCTTCTGGGTGACGCCTCGAATGGTCAGGTCACCCTCAACCGCCAGCTCTCCGTCCCGGACAAGGCTGATGCGCGTAGAGGTGAAGGAGAGGCTCGGGAACTTCTCCACGTGCAAGAAGTCGGCACTTTTCAAGTGTGCATCACGTTGAGCGTCGCGGGTTTCAATCGAGGACGCTTCGATCGAGGCTGTGGCTCTTGATTTTGTCAGGTCGGATTCGTCCAGCGTCAACGTTCCCGTGACCTTGCCGAAGTGGCCCTTTACGTTGGAGATCATCATGTGCTTCACCTTGAACTCGGCGACGGAGTGAGCCGGGTCGATGTTCCAGGTGCTGGTAGCGGTCTGCGGTGCAGCGAGTGTGCTCATGGTATTTTCCTTTCTGCCAGGGTTAGATGCGTTAACACGATAATCGTTGCAACAGATATATTTCCCAAAAAATCAACTCACTGCAGCACGGGCGGCGCGCAATAGTTCGCAAAGAGCCTGCATGCGATCCTTCCCCAGATGCCCCAATTGCTCGCGATGCGCTTCTACGACCGGTTCGTCGAGCCGGGCGAGGACTTTCAATCCGTCCGGAGTGATCCGCGCCGTCACCATTCGCCGATCCTCGGTTTCCCGGCAGCGTGAAATAAGGGCGCGCTTTTCGAGGCGGTCGAGAAGTCGCGTCACATCAGGATCGCGTGTAATCATCCGGGCAGCAACCTCGCCACAAGGGAGGCCCTCCGGCGTCCCGCGTAGGATGCGTAATACGTTGTACTGCGTTGGCGAGACATCCTCGGTTTTGAGAATCCGGACCAGGCCGCGAGACAGCATGTCGGTGGTGCGTGCCAACTCCAGGAAAGCGGCCTCCTCAGGGCACGCAAGCGGGCGCCGTTTGTTCGGGGATCGCGGTTCCTTCATGCCAATTCATAATAATCGTTACAACGACTATTGTCAAGACGCCTATCAGTCGAAGCTGCTGGCATCGTGGCTCCCGAATCTGGTTCATCCTTGCAGCGGCTCTAGTCAACCGCTTTTGTATAATTGTGTGGCTCCGAGGGAGTGCGGCCCTGTGCGAGGCAGTCGCGGTCTTGCCGATGCTTCTCAGAATATTCAATGACAAAGTCTCCCTGGGCCGCGCGGCCGCTGAGCAGGCTGCGGGCGCCATTCGGCGCGCCATTGCGGAGCGGGATCATGCACGCATCATCGCGGCGACCGCAGCGTCCCAACTAGAATTCCTCGACGCTCTGACCCAGGTGCCGGAGATCGATTGGTCGAAAGTCGAGGCTTTTCACCTCGATGAGTACATCGGGCTACCCATCACGCATCCCGGCAGTTTTCGCAAGATGCTGATGGAGTTGTTGGTCACGAAGACTGGAATTCCCAACTATCACTTGCTCGAGGGTGACGCCTCCGATCCGTCCGTGGTGGTTCGCGATGTGGGCCAGCAACTCGCGTCGGCACCGATCGACATCGCGTTCCTGGGAGTTGGAGAGAACGGACACATTGCATTCAATGATCCCCCCGCGGATTTCACTACCGAAGCTCCCTACCTCATCGTGAACCTTGACGAGGCGTGCCGGCGCCAGCAGGTGGGCGAGGCTTGGTTTGCCGATATTTCACAGGTGCCGACGCGCGCCATCTCGATGTCGCCGCGCCAAATTCTCAGGGCCAGAGAGATTCTCGCGGTCGTTCCCGACCGACGCAAAGCGCAAGCGGTGAAGGCGTGCTTCGAAGGGGAGATCAGCCCCATGGCGCCGGCGTCGATTCTGCGGCGGCATCCGAATGCGACCGTTTATCTGGACAGCAACTCCGCCTCACTCCTCAGCCCGTCCTCGCGGAGGACACTGGGTGAGGAATCGCAGGTGACGGTGAGTTCGTGACAATCTGAACAGTCCACCCGAATGGCGACCGCCTGCAGGCCGATTTCGTCGTTGCGTTGGTGGATTGGCGGCTTGCTGTTCGCCTCCACTGTCATCAACTACATCGACCGGCAAACTCTTTCTCTGCTCGCACCCTATCTCAAACTCGAATATCACTGGACCAATTCTGACTATGCGAATATCGCGATCGCATTCCGGGTCGCTTACTCCATCGGGCAGACCGTATTCGGCAAGGTCATGGATCGTGTTGGCACGCGGCGTGGCCTCACTCTCACCGTGATCTGGTACTCGGCCGTCTCGATGCTGACCTCGCTGGCTAGTGGTTTCTACAGCTTCGCTACGTTTCGTTTTCTGCTGGGCACGGGAGAGTCGGCCAACTGGCCAGCGGCAACCAAGGCCGTTTCCGAGTGGTTCCCCAAGCGTGAGCGGGCATTGGCCACGGCGCTTTTCGACAGCGGTTCTTCCATCGGTGGCGCGGTTGCCCCCTTCCTCGTGCTGTGGATTTATTTCCGCTGGGGATGGCGTCCGGCATTCATGGTGCCAGGCGCACTGGGTTTTCTCTGGCTAATCGTCTGGCGACGGCTCTACTATCCGCCGGAGACGCACAGCCGCATCAGCCCGACTGAATTGACAATGATCGTCGCGGACAAGCGCGAGTCGGATGAATCTCGCGCAGGGAAGCCCCGTCTCCGCTCGCGCGATCTTTTGAAACTTCCGCAGACCTGGGGAACCATCATCGCCAAGACGCTTACTGACCCGGTCTTCTTCTTTATTACGGAATGGTTCCCCATCTACCTTGTTGCAAAGGGAATTGAGCTTAAGAGCGGCCTGATCGCAGTGTGGATCCCCTTCATCGCGGCGGATGTGGGCAGCTTTTTTGCGGGCGGTCTCTCCGGCTATCTCGTGAAACGCGGGTGGTCCCTGGGCGCGGCGCGCAAAGCCCCGATCATTTACGGTGGCATTGGCATGACCTTGCTCATCCCTACGATCTTCACGACCAAGCTGTGGATGATCGCTTTTCTATTTGCAGTTGTGACTTTTACCTACGCGGGATTCACGACGATGGCGAATGTTTTGCCTTCGGACTTATTCAGCAGCGAGTCGGTAGCCTCGGTCAGCGGGCTCAGCGGCACGGGCGCGGGGATCGGTACCATCGTTGCTTTCAAGCTGATTGGCCATTACTCCGATGCTCGCCGGGCCACCGGCACGCATTCCTTTGATCCCATCGTGATTCTGGCGGGACTGGTTCCCCTGGTGGGCATGATCCTGGTGTTGCTGCTGGTTCGAAACACAGAAGCCACGAATGAAGGCTTGGTGCGCCGGATCTGATGCTTTGGTTAAGCCGCCGTGAGAACGGGAAAGGAGAAAGGAAGATGGCCAGATACATAATTCAAGCCAAGCGAGGTGCACCACCCGGAGGGGCTTATTCCCAAGGATGGCGGGCCGGGGATTTCCTGTTCGTGAGCGGAACGGGCCCAATCGATCCGGTCAACGGAGGGCTGGTCGGCGACAGCATTGAGCGGCAAACGGAACAGACGATTGATAACATCTCCGCCATACTCGAGGCCGACGGCGCTTCTCTTCGCGACGTGGTCAAGGTAGCCGTTCATCTCAGCGACACAAGTCTCTTCCCTCGCTACAACACCGTGTATGCCCGACGTTTTTCGCAGCCATATCCCGCGCGGACGACAGTGGGCAGCGATCTCGGCCACACTCCCGGCATGCTGATCGAAATCGATTGCATCGCTTATAGCGTGAAAAGAAAGCGATCGAAACCGGTGCCAAAGTCAAAGAAGAAGGTGGGCCGCGGCAGGAAATAAAAGAGGCAAGCAAGATCAAATGGCAACGGTTCCGTGGACCTGCTTCAGTATCGTCATCTAGATCCCCTCGCCGGGTGCTTGACCTACAGGAGAAGGTTCCCAATCTAAACTTCGCAGCAATGGTCCCTCGCGTCCGCGGGCGGACACTTTCTCCACCGACGCGATTTGACCATCCCGCACCAACAAAGCAGAGTCGAAATTGTTCACCGTCGGACAAACGTGTCGCGGAAGAAGATATAAAGCGTCACCGACTTGGGGACCCGTGGTTCCTCCCGCCAGTGCCATGGGAAGGTGCTCCTCGCTGGGGCCAAGCGGCATCAGTTCAGGATGACCAACAACTACGCACGTGGGCACGCCGGCGTCGGCCGAAACTGCTTTGTGCCCGGCATCGCAAGTGACTATGCCCCTGTGCGGCCGGCTCACAACGCGCGTCAATACCAGGGCAGCGGGAGCATAGCCGTATTCGCAGGGGAGTTGTGCCAGGCTCGTAGCATCGCAATAAACAATCGTTCCTGGCGAGACGCGGTGGATGAGTCCTTCCTGGTGAAAACCTTCGTACGAGAGCGAGCAGGGCAACGTGGGCGTCCCGGCGGTGATAACCTCCGGCACGCTCATCCCGTCGCTCCGGATTCCACCGACGAGTTCCAGCAGGAGATCGTAACCGGCATGCGCCGCGTCGGTCCGTCCGGGCTGATCCAACCCGCCATACTGGCCGTCATAGTAGTGTAGGCCCCGGAATTCCAGTCCCGCGTCGTCCACCGCTCGCACGATCCGGACCACTTTGTCTTTCTGTCCCTGTTCGATTCCCGTGCGATTCATGCCGGGATTGATGTCGATGAAGATGCCGACCGTGGTGCCTCGCCATTGCCGCACCTGTTCTTCGTTCTCGGCCAGGACGGAGATCCGCATGTGTGGGAATTGATTTGCGATTTCGCGCGCCCGGCGCGCGTTTGCGCCCATCACGGGATAGGCGAGAAGGACATCGGCCGCGCCGCTGCGGCAGGCCATCAGCAGTTCGAGTGTGGTCGCGCACTTGAAATTCCTGACACCTCGCTCGACCAGCATGCGGAGAGTGTAGCCCAGCTTTGCGGTCTTGATGTGCGCACGCCAGCGATTCGAGTCACCACCCAGCAGATGCAGGGTCCGCGCCACATTCGAGGCAACGATTTCCGGATAAACGATGAGCGCAGGCGTAAGTATATCTTCGATGCCCGTCACCCTGTGACGTTTGTCCGAGGGAAACTCGCTCAGCATAGCCTTATGCGCCGCCATCGGTTTCGATCATAACGCGTAACCGTTCGAATCGTCCTGGTTGACCACCTGCCGCGTGAATAGTAGGCTCTCAATTCCATCTACGATGGCCGCCAATTCTGCTGACCATTCCGAGCAGTCTGAGCTGGTTCGTGGCCTGGGCCCATGGTCAGCGATCGCCATCGTCATTGGCGACACCATTGGCACTGGGGTCTTTCTTGTTGCCAGCGACATGGCACGTGCCGTGGGTTCCGCAGCGCTGGTTTTGATCGCCTGGATCCTCGGCGGATTCATCGTGCTTTTGGGTGCATTCTGTTACGCAGAATTGGGGGCGGCGTTTCCGAGAGCCGGCGGCCCCTACGTCTACCTCAGCCGCGGGCTCGGTCCTCTCTGGGGATTTCTTTTTGGCTGGATGAGCTCATTTCTGGAGCGGCCGGTCGCGATGGCCACCTTGGCGGCCGGATTCGTGCGATTTCTGGGATTCTTGTTTCCAGTGATGACCCTCCCTCTGTTCAGCGGCTACTTCGGGCGATACGAATTCACCCTTACGACGGCACAACCGATAGCCGCATTGGTCGTCATGGTCGTGACAGCTCTAAATTATTTCAGTGTGCGGATGGGCGGCGCGATCCAGATTCTGCTGACGTCCCTCAAGGTGGGCACGATCTTGGCCATTGTTGTCGGAGGAATGCTCATCGGAACGAAAAATACCGGCGCAGCCGCACCGCTGGTAACCCCGTTGGGTCTGGGAACCATTGGCGCTTTGCTGACGGCCCTGGTACCTGCGATGTGGGCGTACAACGGCTTCAACGATCTTGGCTTTGTGGGCGAAGAGATTCTCCACCCGCAGAAGAACATTCCCCGAGCCATCATAGTGGGACTGCTCACCGTGGGCGGGTTGTACCTGATGGCGGATGTCGTCTACTTCCACGCCTTGCCCTTTACACAGGTAGCGGCGTCGCAGCACGTTGCGTCCGACGTAGTGCAATCGTTTGCCGGTTCTCGTGGTGCGGGTTGGCTCACGGTGGCCATGGCTCTCTCCGCTTTCGGGGCGCTCCATGTTGTGGTCCTGACCGGCGCCCGCATCCCTTACGCCATGGCCCGGGACGGAGTCTTCTTTCATTTCGCGGAGCACCTTCATCCCCGATTTCGCACGCCCAGCGGAGCATTGATCTTCCTGGGCTCCATAGCCGCACTGCTCACCCTCAGCGGGACGTTCGAAGAACTCTATTCGTTGTTTGTATTCGCCGTGTGGATATTCTTCGCCTTAACCGCGATTGCATTGCTGCTTTTGCGCCGAAAGGAACCGAACCTGGTTCGGCCTTATCGCGCCTGGGGATATCCCTTGACGCCGCTCATCTTTTTCGCCGCCGCAGTCGCGTTGACCGTGAACTTGTGGATGGACCGGCCCGTACGTTCCTCGCTGGGCCTGGCGGTGATCCTTCTGGGCATTCCGTTTTTCTATCGCTGGCGCAAACCGCCTGATGCCGAACCCTCAGCGCGGCGATCCTAGGCATTATTCAATCCCAAGCTGTTTTTGGATTTGCTCCAGTGGCACACCCTTTGTCTCCGGAACCATCGTCGACACCCAGAGGAGTTGCAGAACCATCATGCCAGTAAAAAATGAGAAAACGTAGCCCGGCGGAAAAGCGGCGACCATCCTCGGGAAGAAGGTTGTCAAAGCAGCGGCGAATATCCAATGAGTGAAGCTCCCCAGTGTTTGGCCCTCCGCGCGATGACGATTGGGAAATATCTCGGAGATAAACACCCAGATGACTGCCCCCTGGCCGATCGCGTGGGCAGCAATGAAACCAAAAATGCAAACCGGCACAATCGAATAATGTTCCGTAAAGAAGGCCCAGGCGACCAGGCCGAGCGAAGTGATATAGCCGAAAGAGCCAATATAAAGAAGGGTGCGTCGCCCGAGCCGGTCAATCAGCCAGAGGCCGACGAAAGTGAAAACCAGATTGGTGACGCCAATACCAACGGATTGCAGCAGGGCGGCCTTGGCGCCGAGTCCGGTGAGTTCGAAGATGCGCGGAGCGAAGTACAGTATCGCGTTGATGCCCGACATCTGGTTGAAGAAGGCAATCAAGATGGCGAGCAAGATGGGTTTTTGAAGACGTCGAGTCCAAAAATGTCCGGACGATACCGGCTCCGCAGATGCGGCTGCGATCTCATCCGCCTCGGCCTCAATTTCGGCCTTCGAGACATCAGGTTGGGCTCGTTGTAGAACTTGAAGGGCGGCCTCCCGATCTCCTTTTCTGCTGAGCAGCCACCGGGGACTTTCGGGAAGTCCGAAGCAGAACACAGCGTAGAGGAAGGATGGAAACGCAGCCACACCAAGCATCCAGCGCCACGCGTTGTCGCCGATGCCCGCCAGCAGAGCGTTCGACACAAATGCGATCAGGATGCCGAAGACAATGTTGAACTGGAACATGCCAGCGAGGCGTCCGCGATGCTTGGGCGGTGCGATCTCAGAGATGTACATGGGCGCGACCACGGTCGAGATGCCGATGCCCAATCCACCGATGACGCGTGCCGCGATGAACGTCGCAACGTTCGGCGCCAAGCCCGAACCTACAGCACCGATAAAGTAAAGAACGCCGATCCAAAGCAGCGTGGCTTTGCGTCCAAAACGATCAGCCGGCCAACCCCCGATCAGCGAGCCAACTACGGTGCCGTAAAGAGCCGAGGCCATCGCAATGCCGTGCAGACCAGGGCTCAGCCCCCAAAGCGTCTGGATGGTTTTTTCCGCGCCGGAAATGACCACGGTGTCGAACCCGAAGAGGAATCCAGCGAGCGCCGATGTGAGCGACCAGAGGAAGATGCGAGCATTCATAGTAGATAAACGCGGACTTTACCACAGAATCGGGACGTTCACTCGCGATTTGAGCCAGAATCCGTCCTTCATAGCAACTGCGCTCATCCCTTAACCAGGGGATAACCTTTTTCCCGCCAGCCACGAATCCCGCCGTCCATCGATATCACGTTGGTGTAGCCCATCTTCTGCAGATTGTCGGCGGCCAGCGCCGAGCGAAAACCACCACCACAATAGAGAACCATCTCCGTGTTCAATTCGGGCACACGCGCCTCGATGTCGCGCTCGATCACACCCTTTCCCAGGTGAATGGCGCCGGGAAGATGGTCTTTGGCGAATTCGCTCTCCTCGCGCACGTCGACGAGCAGGAACTTCTCGCCGCGATCGATGCGGTTTTTCACCTGGTCGACATTGGTCTCGGGCACCCGCGTCTTGGCGTCGTCCACGATTTTCAAAAAGCGGGGAGGATGCTGGTGAGCCATAGGAACTCCTTTCGCTTCGTTGCTTCGACATGGTAACAAGCACCGGAGGATTGTGCATGAAGGCCACATTCGCTTTCGAGTAGCATGGACTCGTGCCACAGACGGAAGGACGCAAGGTAGGCCTGTCTCGCGCGCTGTCAAAACTGGGGTTCTGCTCGCGCTCCCAAGCCGCCGAACTGATCAGCGCCGGACGCGTGCTCCTCAACGGAAAGGTGCGGCGTGATCCCGAAACGCCGGTCCGCCTTAAACGCGACCGCATCGCCGTTGACGGCCAAGGAATCACACCGCAAAAGAAGGTCTACCTGATGATGAACAAACCGCGGGGCCTGGTGACGACTGCGGCGGATGAGAAGGGTCGGGAAACAGTGTATTCCGCGTTTGAAACAGCAGGCGAGTCGCTGCCGTGGCTTGCGCCCGTCGGCCGGCTCGATAAAGCCAGCGAAGGTCTTCTTCTGCTGACCAACGACTCCGAGTGGGGAGCGCGAGTGGCTGCTCCGGAGACGCATTTGCCCAAAACCTATCACGTGCAAGTCGGATCGATTGCAGGTGAGCAACTTGCGAAAGCTCTGACCGCGGGTGTGAAGGACGATGGAGAGTCGCTTCGCGCGGTGGCCGCGCGCGCCCTTCGCTCCGGAGAAAAAAACTGCTGGCTTGAGATCACGCTCGACGAGGGCAAGAATCGCCAGATTCGGCGCATGCTTGCCGGACTTGGTGTCGAAGTGCTCCGCCTGGTGCGCGTTGCGATCGGCCCGTTGCAGTTGGGCAAGCTCCCCAAGGGGGCACACCGAGCCCTGACCGTGGAAGAATTGCACTCACTCAATCGTGCAATGAGCCATTCTCCTTTGCGCTTCAGCCGTTCCTTGGAAGCAAAGGAAGCTTGAGAGAATCATGCACGATCTCACTTTCCTTCCCGCTGTCGTGATGGCGCAACAAATTCGGGAGAAGAAAATTTCTCCAGTCGAACTCGTCGACGCCCACCTGGCGAAAATCGAGCGGCTTAACTCAAAATTGAACGCCTACGTGCATGTAGACGAGGAGCGTGTGCGTCGCGAAGCCCGCGCTGCCGAGGCGTCCATGATGAAAGGCAAGTCCGTCGGCTGCCTGCACGGCGTCCCCATCAGCATCAAGAGTTCTCTCGAAGTAGCAGGCCTGAGATGTGAGTCCGGTACGTGCCTTCGTTCTGGATTTGTCCCGGCGCAGGATGCTCCGCTGGTGACGCGGCTTCGCCGCGCTGGCGCAATCGTGCTCGGCGTAACCAACACGCCAGAGTTTTTGATGGCATGGGAAACCGACAACCTGCTCTACGGCCGCGCCAATAGCCCGTGGGATCTCGAACGTACTCCCGGCGGTTCCAGCGGTGGGGAAGCGGCCGCGATTGCCGCGGGAATGTCGGCGGGCGGCGTCGGCAGCGATGCGGGCGGCTCTATCCGCGTGCCTGCGCACTTCAGCGGCATCTGCGGACTCAAACCCACGCCGGGGCGGATTCCCTCGACCGGCCACTTCCCCGCATCAAGCGGCCCGTTCGCGCTCATCGGCGTGGTGGGTCCGATGGCGCGAACCGTAGCGGACCTCAAGCTCTTGTTCGAAGTGATGCAAGGTCCAGGTGACGGAGATGCCAGCGCGGCCCCCGTGCCTCTACGCTGGCCGGGCGAGCGCGAAATCAAGAATCTGCGCATCGGATACTTCACCGATGATGGCCGAACCCCGGTCACTCCCGAAACTCGCGATGCCGTGCAAACCGCTGCCGACGTGCTTCGGGGCGTAGGAGTTCAAGTTGAACCTTTTCGTCCCTCAGGCCTCGAGGAGGCGCGCGAGCTCTGGAAGAAGTTTTTTGTCAAAGTTGCGGGAATGCTCATTCGCCCGATGTTCCACGGCCGTGAGCACGACCTCAGCCCGATCCTGAGGCAGTTTCTGGAGTGGTCGGCTGCGGAACCGGACCTTACCGGAGAGTCTCTGCTAGATGCTTGGATCCGGTGTGATGTCGCCCGCGCCAATTTTCTCCGGCAAACGCGGGACCATCCCATCCTGCTCTGTCCGGCGGCAGCAATCCCTGCCTTTCATCATGGCGAGCGCGAGTGGCAGATCGAGGGCAGGATGGTTCACTATCTCGACGCCTGGACTTACACTGAGTGGTTCAATCTTTTGGGAAACCCTGCCGCTGTGGTTCCCGTGAGCCATTCCGCCCAGGCTCTGCCGATCGGAGTTCAGATCGTCGGCCGACCATGGCAAGAAGAACGGGTGCTAGCTGTTGCGAAAGCGTTGGAGCGGGAGTGCAATGCGTGGAAGATCCCGCCGATCCGCTAGAAATCGGCATTCGCAGGAAGCCTAGTATTTTTGTATTATTCCGCGCGCCCGAGCGTCTCTATAACGTTATTGGCGCGAGATTCCGGCCACTGTGGGGCTGATCTCGATTCCGTAACTTTCTGGCGCGTTCGCACCCGCTCGCAATGGTAAACTCCAGGGGATTCGTCGATCGTACGCTGTCGTGGTTGGTTTTCTTTCTGGCCCTCTCGGCCGCCTACCTTTATACGTTTCCCCAGCCGAACATTTTCTACGCGGGAGTAGTCCTGCTACACGCCGCAGGAGGCGTGTTCACAGCGATCCTGCTCGTACCCGTCTTTTTCCGACTCCTCCGCACTGGAAACGTTTCTTCTCGCGCAGCCTGGCTGCTGATCGCTGCCGGAGCGGTACTTGGCGTAATCCTGCTCAAGACCGGCACCCCGCGCACGGAGTGGAACAAACTCTATTGGCACATCTTGATTTCGTTGGCTGGCCTCGGTCTGCTGCTCGCTGCGTGGTTTGGTCAGCGCAAATATTATGAGTCTCCCACCGGTGCGGCCGTGCGCGCAGCAGTTTGCCTGGCGGTGCTGGCCGGCATCGCCTACGGTGCTCGTTATGTGCGCGAAAGCTGGCAGACGCGGAACCGCATCGAAAATCCCGCGATGCCTCCCGATACCATGAACGGCGAAGGCGACGGCCCCGAGGGCGCGTTCTTCCCCAGTTCGGCGCAGGTTTACGGCAAGCAGAAAATTCCCAGCAAATTCTTCATGGAGTCCGACTCCTGCAAGCGTTGCCACGAGGACATCTACAGCCAGTGGTTCAGTTCAGCGCACCACTTTTCCTCGTTCAACAATCAGTGGTACCGCAAGTCGATCGAATACATGCAGGACACGATCGGCACCAAGCCTTCGAAATGGTGCGGCGGATGCCACGATCCCGCCGTGCTCTACGCCGGACTAATGGATACGCCGATCAAGCAGATCGTGCACCGCCCGGAATCGCAAGCTGGATTGGGCTGCATGATGTGCCACTCCATCGCCAACGTGAAGAGCACGATGGGGCAGGGTGATTTTTATCTGGAGTACCCGAAACTTCACGAGCTGGCCGCAACGCAGAATCCCGTCGCGCGAGCGTTGCATGATTTCCTGATCAAGCTGAATCCCGAGCCACACCGGCGCGTCTTCCTCAAGCCCTTCATGCGGGATCAGACGGCGGAGTTTTGCTCCTCGTGCCACAAGGTTCACCTCGACGTTCCGGTGAACCACTACCGCTGGTTCCGTGGCTTCAACGAATATGACAACTGGCAAGCCAGTGGCGTATCCGGCCAGGGAGCGCGTTCGTTCTACTATCCGCCCAAGCCGCAGCAGTGCGCTGATTGCCACATGCCTGCGGAAGCCTCGAACGATCAGGGCAACATTAACGGCTTTGTGCACTCGCACCGCTTTCCAGCAGCCAATACCGCTCTGCCAACAGCGAATGAGGACGCGCCGCAACTCAAGCTCACCGAGGACTTCCTGAAGAACGGCACGTTGACGGTCGACATTTTCGCGCTGTCACCAGCCCAGGCGTCTCTGAAGCCGGGAGCGGCAGCGCAGTCGGAACTCTCCACCACTTTTGCTGTGGGCGAAGAGTCCGAAAGCAAAATCCCGGTTGAGGCCGGTGGAGAGGCTGCTCGCGTCACTGCACCGTTAAACCGCGTCCAGCCCGCCCTCCGCCGAGGAGATGCCGTGCGCGTGGACGTAGTTGTACGCACCAAGAAAGTCGGGCACTTTTTCCCCGGCGGAACCGTGGACGCCTACGACACCTGGCTCGAACTGAAGGGCACTGATGACAGGGGACAAACCGTTTTCTGGAGCGGCATGGTCGAGGACAATGGCCACGGCCCCGTCGAGAAGGGGGCGCACTTTTATCGTTCGCTGCAGATCGACGCCCATGGCAATCCCATCAACAAGCGCAATGCGTGGGCAACGCGGTCGGTCGTATATGTGAGGCTGATTCCACCGGGAGCGGCTGACACTGTGCACTTCCGCTTGCTCGTTCCAGAAAACGCCGGGAACAAGATTACGCTGCATGCGCGACTCTGCTACCGGAAGTTTTCGTGGTATGGCACGCACGAGGCGTTCGCCGGTCAGCCTGACCCGGCCACGGCGAATTCGGTTTCGCCAGACTACGACGACCGTCCGACCGTATTCACGGCGTCGTTGAGTGGGGTTTCCGCCAAGGAAGAAAAGATTCCCGACCTGCCCATCGTTGCGATTGCCGAAGATGAAGTCACGTTACCCGTGGTTGCGCACAACGCTCCTCCCCTCGAACCGAAAACCATCGTCCGCAAAGAAGAATGGCAGCGCTGGAACGACTATGGCATCGGCCTGTTCCTGCAAGGGGACCTGAAAGGCGCGGCAGCAGCATTCCAGAAAGTCACCGAAGCCGATCCGGCGAATCCCGACGGTTGGGTCAACATCGGCCGCTGCGCGGTGCAGGAGGGCGACATGGAGCGCGCCCGGACAGTGCTCGAGAAGGCTCTTGCGCTTTTCCCCAAACTGGCGCGCGCGAATTTCTTCTATGCCAAAGTTCTGCGGGCCGACGGCAACTACGCGGGTGCCGACTCTCGCCTGCGAATTGTGTTGGAGCAGTATCCACGGGACCGCGTCGCACTCAACGACTTGGGACGCGTACTTTTTCTGGAACGCAAGTATGACGAAGCGGTGAAAGTTCTGCAGTCGGTGCTCGCCATCGACCCAGAAGACCTGCAGGCACACTATAACTTGATGCTATGCTACAACGGCTTGGGCAACGACAAACTCGCCAAAGAACATCAGGCACGCTACATGCGCTTCAAGGCCGACGAATCATCGCAAGCTATCACCGGCCCATACCGCCAGCTTCATCCCGAAGACAACAACGAGCGCCAGGCTGTGCACGAACACGTTTCGGTGGCGCTGCCAATCCCTGCCACCACCCATGTGGGGACAGCCGCCTCGGCTGTCCGGCCGAGCAAAGCCCGGCTGGCTGTCTCTTCTGGAGCCTCCAGGTAAATGCCTTTTCCAAAGAAAGAATCCACCACAGAGTCACCGAGTCACAGAGGGAAACCCAATTCCTTTCTTTCTGATTTTCTCTGTGCCTCTGTGTCTCTGTGGTTAATGCTAGTGCCGTTTCCCTCGATTGGCGCTGGCCAGAGCATCACCTTCCGCGACGTCACCTCCCATGCGGGAATTCACTTCACCCACAACAACGGAGCCTTCGGAAAGAAGTGGCTGCCGGAGACCATGGGCCCGGGCTGCGCATTCATCGACTACGACAACGACGGATACCCTGACATCCTTCTGATCAACGGCGACGATTTTGCCGGACACCAGCACGGCGGCGCGACTACGCCGAAGCTCTATCACAACAACCACGACGGCACCTTCACCGATGTGACGCGCAAGTCCGGCCTGGCCGTCCCTATATACGGATTCGGAGTGGCCATTGGCGACTACGACAACGACGGGTTCGACGACATCTTCATCTCCGCGCTGGGCCAGAGCCACCTGTTCCACAACAACGGCAACGGCACATTCACCGATGTGACCAAATCCGCGGGCATGTGGGGGCCGACCGAGTTCTCCACCAGTGCCGCATGGATGGACTACGACCGCGATGGAAAGCTGGATCTGGTAGTTGCAAACTATGTGCAGTGGACTGAACAAACCGATCTGTACTGCACCCTCGACGGCGCTCACAAGTCCTATTGCACGCCCGAGTCGTACAAAGGAACGTCGGTGCGGCTGTGGCACAATCTGGGCGGCGGCAAGTTTGAAGACGCGACACAAAAAGCCGGGCTGGGAGATCCCACGTCGAAAAGCCTGGGCATCGCGATTCTTGACGCCAACGAAGATGGCTGGCCCGACATCCTGATCGCCAACGATACGCAGCCCAACAAGCTCTACCTGAACAAGAAAGACGGAACCTTCGAGGAACGCGGAGTCGCCGCCGGCATCGGCTTCAGCGAGGACGGCGTCGCCCGCGCTGGCATGGGCACGGACGCGGCCGACTACGACCGCAGTGGCCACGCCAGCGTTCTCATCAGTAACTTCGCGAACCAGATGGTCTCTCTCTACCACAACGAGGGCAACGGCTTGTTCGTCGACGAAGCTCCGCAGTCCGAAGTCGGCCGCGCCACGCTGGTCACGCTCGGCTTCGGTTGTTTCTTCCTCGATTACGACAATGACGGCTGGCCCGACATCTTCGTGGCCGACGGCCACATCGAGGATGAGATCGAACGCGTCCAGAAACGCGTGAGCTATGCCGAGCCGTCACATCTCTTCCGCAATCTCGGTGGCGGGAAGTTCACGGAAGTCACGGCGCAGATGGGGAAGGTTTTTGCCGCGCCGAAAGTGGCGCGGGCCGCGGCGTATGCCGACATCGACAACGACGGCTTCCTCGACATTTTGCTCACCACCAATGCCGGCCCGGCCTACCTGTTCCACAATGAAGGCGGAACCAACCACAGTCTTCGATTCAAGCTGGTAGGAGCCAAATCGAACCGCGACGGCATCGGCGCCGCCGTCCGCGTTGCGTCGGGGAGCGACAAGCAGTGGAAGATGCTGCGCTCGGGTTCCAGTTACCTCGCGCAGAGCGAGTTGGTGCTGACCTTTGGCCTTGGCCAGCAAACCAAAGCCGACAGCGTCGAGATTCAATGGCCCAGCGGCCAGGTCGACAAGCTCGCGAACATTAAAGCCGGCCAGACCGTCACGGTGCAGGAAGGGAAGGGAATTGTCGCCAACCGAGCATACGGGAAGGCCGCGGCACTCCGCGCGACGGTGACTGCGAAAGCTGCTGGACAATGATCGGTACTGAAGCTCTATTCGCCAGTTCTTGGCCGAAAACCGGGAAGGGCACGACTTCGAGTCGTGGCAATCACGCTTCCAACTGTAGTCCGGCTTTAGCCGCTGAGGTTCGCTCTGTGGTTAAATCATTAGAGAAATGAATCTGCGAATTTGTGCTGCCCTCGTCGCCACGCTGCTCGTAGCGTTCGGCCTGCTTGGCACCGACTCAAAACCAAATGCGGTTGAGTCCGCGCGCTTGAATAATCTCGGCTGCGCCTACATGAACCAGCAGCTTTTCGAAAAGGGATTGAAGACATTCCAGCAAGCCGCGGCCGCCGATCCCAAGTCTGCCATCGCACTGCTGAACCAAGGCATCGCCTACCTGAACCTGCAGAAAGTCGACGAGGCCAAAGCCGCGCTCGAGGGTGCGCTGAAGCAGGACCCAAAGAGTCCGAACGCCTGGTACAGCCTGGGCCTGCTCGCCAAGAATACCGGCGACGCGCAAGCCGCCATTGACGCGTTCAAACGCGTCACTGAGATTGACCCCAACGATGCCGACACCTGGTATTTTCTGGGCACGGCTTATGTGCAGGCCAAGGAGTTCCCGCCCGCGATTGAGGCCTTTCAGCACGCGCTGCAGATCAATCCCCTGCACGCCTCCGCAGAATTCGGATTGTCCCGCGCTTACCAGCAATCCACCGAAGTCGACCATGCCCGCGAGCACCTCAAGAGATTCCAGTACATCACGCAAAACAAGATCGGCGCGCCCATGAGCTTGGCCTACGGCGAGCAGGGCCAGTACTCGCGCGCGGTGGACTCGCCGCAAGCCGCGTTAAAGCCGCCCGCGCCGATTAAAGTGC
Organism: uncultured Acidobacteriaceae bacterium; assembly: GCA_963768265.1. GTDB lineage: Bacteria > Acidobacteriota > Terriglobia > Terriglobales > Acidobacteriaceae > Sulfotelmatobacter. The sequence goes on along the minus strand of CAVYHM010000028.1, from coordinate 255,805 downwards.
GGTTTGTGGACGTGACCAAACAGGCAGGATTGACTTCACAGCCCGCCGCGTCCTCCGGTTTTGATTTCACTTCTCTTGGTCCGGGCGCGTGTTTTATTGACTACGACAACGATGGCCAGATCGATATCCTTCTTCCGGGCAGCGGGTCACAGGGAGGGATGTCCCTTTATCACAATCTTGGAAAAGGCGAGTTTCACGAAGTGACGAAGGAGGCTGGTCTCGATCCTGCGGTTCACGGCCTTGCCTGCACTGCAGGCGACTATGACAATGACGGGTTTACCGACCTCGCGGTGACTACGAAGGATCACGTGATTCTGTTCCACAACGAGAAAAACGGCACGTTCAAAGACGTCACGGAGCAGGCGGGCCTGCCGCTTCGGGAAGACGTCGGGAAGGCCCCCAGTCAGAATTCCTCTTCGAGCGCAGATTCAAGTGGGCTCATGCCGGTTGGGGTTGCGTTCGTGGACTATGACCACGATGGCGACATCGATCTCTACGTGATGCGATCGGCTCCAGCGAAATACGTTTCCTCATCCGGACGTACTGGATACAACACCCTCTGGCGCAACAACGGGGACGGAACTTTTACCGACGTGACCGACTCGACTGGGTTGTTTGGTAATACGTCGAGTGTCGCCGCCGTCGGTACAGACTTCAATAATGATCGTGCCGTGGACCTGGTGGTTACCGGTGGTGCGAAGGGGTCTACTCTGTTCGAAAATCCGCGCGAAGGCAAGTTCCAATTGCGCGAACTGTTAGGCAAAAGCGGTCCGTCGCGTCCGACCGGCGTTGCGGTCCTCGACTTTGACCATGATGGCTGGATGGATATCGCGCTGGCGAACGAGGAGGCTCCCGCCATCACGCTTTGGCGCAACAATCACGGAAAGACCTTTGACCCTGTGAGTCTTCCCGTTCCGCAGTGGTTTCGCGCCTTCGGCATTGCGGCGTTTGACTATGACAACGACGGGTGGGTTGATCTCATCGCAGTCGGAGAGGCACCAGGAAAGGGCAAGGGGGAAATTCGTCTCTTCCGCAACCTCGGTCCCGATGGCTTCAAGGACGTGACCGCCGACGTTGGCCTCGACAAAGTCGAATTGCAGGAACCGCGCAACGTCATCACCGGGGATTTCGACAATGACGGTGCGACCGACCTTTTGATCACGCAGAGCCGGCAGCCCGCCGTGCTGCTGCGCAATGAGGGCGGCAATCAGAATCACTGGATGCGGCTCGCGCTCAAGGGACTGAACGACAACAAGTCGGCCATCGGCACCAAGGTTGAAGTTTTCTCGGGCGGCAACCGGCAGAAGTTTGAGATCTATGGCTCCAACGGCTACCTCGGCCAGAACTCGCCTTACCTCACCGTCGGCCTGGGCGACGCTAAAGAAGCGGACATCGTCCGCATGCTCTGGCCGACTGGTGTGTTGCAGGACGAAATCCAGGTCGCCGGCGACAAGCAGCAGGACTTTCTCGAAATCGATCGCCGGGGAAGTTCGTGCCCGACCCTCTTCGTCTGGAACGGCGAACGCTACGAGTTCGTAGCCGACATGCTGGGCGCCGGCGTCGTCGGACACTGGGTTGGCTCTGGCCAGCGCGACATCCCGCGCCCGATCGAGTACATCAAGATCGACCGAGACGTGATTCGCGAGAAGCAGTTCATACCCATGGCTTGTCATCCTGAGCGAAGCGAAGAGCCTGCCCTGAGCTTGTCGAAGGGACCTATGCAGTTCCCCGCCAGTTGCACAGATCCTTCGCCGCGAAAATCCGCTGCTCAGGATGACAGATTCACGAGCGGAGGCACCAACGCCGGAACCACGCTCAGTTTCCGCTTCATGGAACCGCTCGAAGAAGCCGTCTACCTCGATCAGGTGCGCCTCCTGGCAGTAGATCATCCTGCCGATGCCGAGGTGTACCCCTATGAATATTTCGCCTCAAACCCGCCGTACCCCGAGTTCAAAGTTGTGGTGAGCCGCGACGCGCGTCCCCCCGCCGGAGCGTGGGACGATCATGGCCACAACGTGCTGCCCGACCTGCTTGCGCATCGTTATGTCGGCGATTTTGCGCTTACGCAATTCCTGGGATTCGCCAAGCCGCACACCCTGACGGTCGACCTGGGCGAGCCCTACGCCGGCGGCCCGTTATGGCTTCTGCTGCATGGTGAAGTAGAATACTTTTCCGCGAACAGCATGTACGCCGCATCGCAAGCGGGAATCCATGCGATATCGCCGTACGTGGACGCGCTGGTTGCGAGCGAGTGGAACCGCGTAGTAGATGACATGGGTTTCCCCGCGGGCGGTCCGCGCACCATGACCGCCGATCTCACTGGCAAGTTGCCGAAGGGCACGCGCAAGATTCGCATCACAACGAACCTGCAGGTCTACTGGGACAACATTCTGATCAGTCGCACGCCCCAGGATCGTCAATCTGGAGAACTTTCTTCCCTGCGTCATCCAGAGCGGAGCCGTTCTTCAGGCGAAGCGATGGATCTCCCTGCAGTCCAAACTCGCCTAACGTCCGTTCCCCTCGTGCGCGCCGATCTCGAATCTCACGGCTATCCCCTGAAGATCGAAGGCACACCTCCGGGCAACGTGCAGTATATCTACGAAAAAGCCAGCGCGACTGGCCCGTACACGCGTCCGACTGGAACATACACGCGCTACGGCGACGTCCTGCCTCTCCTAACCGCGACCGACGACAGACTCGCCGTTTTCGGCTCAGGCGACGAAGTACGCCTCGACTTCGATCCATCGAATCTCCCCGCGCTGCCCGCGGGTTGGGTTCGCGATTACTTTTTTGCCGCCAACGGCTACGAAAAGGACATGGATTTCTACGCCGCCGAAGGCAACTACGTTGCGCCCTTGCCGTTCCTGAGCATGGGCGAATATCCCTACACGCCGAAGAAGTCGTTCCCGCTCGACGATGCCCACGTGAACTACCTGCTGGAATACAACACCCGCCACATGTCCGGCAACGAGCAGCGCGGATACTGGTTCGACTACGGTCAGAGAAGATGAGCTTACAGAATCGTTTAAATATTGACATTTTTGCCCCTCCCATAATCCAATAGCCGGACCGATGGAAACCTCAACCGCCGCTGCTTCTGCTGTTCCACGCCTGCGTCGCACGCTGACTCTTTGGGACCTTATTTTTTATGGCATCGTTCTGATCCAACCCATCGCGCCAGTCCCGCTCTACGGGGTAGCGCAGAAGCTTTCTGACGGTCACTTTGTCACCATCATTCTGATCGCCCTCTTCGCCATGCTGATTACCGCCGTCAGTTATGGGCGCATGGGCGCTCTCTATCCCACCGCGGGGTCCGCCTACACCTACGTCGGCAAGGGACTGAATCCGCACCTCGGCTTTCTCGCGGGCTGGGCGATGATTCTCGACTACCTGCTGCAGCCTCTCATCAATACCGTCTGGATCGCGACTGCGCTCCACGAGCGCTACGTGCATCAGGTGCCATTCGTAGTCTGGGCGGCGATTATTGCCGGCATCATGACCGTACTCAACCTGGCCGGCGTGAAGTCTTCTTCGAACACTAATAAGGTTCTGCTTGCGGTCATGTCGGTCGTGGTGGCGTTTTTTATCGTGCTGGCAATCAAGTTTTTATACGGCGGGCAGGGATGGGCGGGATTGTTTTCTTTGCAGCCTATTTACGATCCGAGAACATTTGACTGGACCAAGATCAGGACAGCAACTTCATTTGCGGCGCTTACCTACATCGGGTTCGACGGCGTGACCACGCTTGCCGAAGACGTGGAGAATCCAAAGCGCAACGTTCTTCTCGCGGTGGTGTTGACTTGCATTTTTGCCGGTGTTTGCAGCGGAGTCGAGGCTTACCTGGGAGCGCGCGTGTGGCCCGAATGGCGCGCGTTTCCCAATCTTGAAACTGCATTCATGGACATCTGCAGCCGTGTTGGCGGCGTAGTTCTCTTTAACGCCATGGGCGCGATCTTGATCGTCGCTGCATTCGGCAGCGGGCTCACCGGAACCCTTGGAGCAGCTCGCCTCCTCTTCGGTATGGGACGCGACGGCGTGTTGCCAAAGAAATTCTTCGGCTATCTCAAGCCGGGCAGCGGCACTCCCACTTACAACATCCTTTTAATCGGGGGACTGGCGTTGGCAGGCGCCGAGTTGCTCTACCACATTGGCAATGCCTACGAGCACGCGGGCGAGTTGCTTAATTTCGGCGCCTTTCTCGCATTTACCGGTGTCAATCTCGCGTGTTTCTGGCAATTCACCGTGCTCGCTCAGAAGAAGGGGATTAGGTGGCGTCTCTTTCAAGATGCGCTGCTACCTCTGACTGGCTTTCTGGTCTGCGGCTATATCTGGTGGAATCTGAATCATCTCGCCAAAACCGTCGGTGGCATTTGGTTCGCGATCGGAATTCTCTACGTCGGGTACAAGACGAACTGGTTCCGCTCCACGCCAGTGATGATCGATTTCAGCGACTCGTAGCGGAGTAAGAGTCAGACTTTTCGCCGGAGAGATCCGCGAAATACCGCCGCGGTGTGGTTCCGAGTGCCTTCTTGAACATTGCGATGAATGCGCTGGGAGTGCTGTACCCAGCTTCCAGAGCCGCGTGAGCGATTTTTTCTCCTGCCGCCAGAAGTTGCAGAGACCGCATCAGTCGCAACTGCTGGCGCCACTTCCCCAGCGATAGGTGTGTTTCCTCCTGGAATAATCGTTCGATGGTCCTCTTGCTCGCTCCTGCCTGCTTGCAAGCGGCCGCCAAAGAATGAGCACGTCCCGGATTGCGCAGCAAAGCAGCGGCCACACGCGCTGCTCTGGTGTCAGTGGGAGCAGGCAGTTGCAGCGGAACAGCCGCCACCGTTTCAAGCTGATCGATGAAGATATTGATCAGATTCGCGTGAATCCTCGACCTCCTGCTTAACCTTTCGTGGGTACACAAATGGAGAATCAAGTGCTGCAGAAGCGGGGACACGTTCACCACTCCGCACGAGCGCGGAAGTTTAACCATGCCAGGTCGCAGGTAGACGGTTCGCATGGAAACCGCACCCGAGATGACAATGCTGTGAGGCGTCCGCGCTGGTATCCAGACCGCGCGCTGAGCCGGGACAACCCAGGTTCCGGCACTGGTTCGTACTGTCATGACTCCCCGGCAGGCGTAGACGAGCTGGTCCTCAGGGTGTACGTGTTCCGGGATCACATGACCGTGATTGAGTTCAAATGCGAGGGCCGTCACGGGAGACGGTAGCTTCGGGCATACATGTACGCTGTGTCCTATTGTCGACATTAATTGTCACAATACCGTAATGACGTAACCAGCACAATCGCGTACTCTTTGGCCTTCGCGGCGTTTACGTTTCAAGACATCGGCGAGGAGGCATAGCATGCTAGGTTCGACGAATATTGTTGCGTTTCTTCCGATTAAGGATTCAGAGAAAGCCCGAGCATTCTACGAGGGCGTGCTGGGATTGCGTTTTGTGAAAGACGACGGATTCGCGCTGGTGTTCGACGCGAATGGAATCATGGTTCGGGCGGCAAAGATGAAGGACGTCACGGCGGCACAATTCACAGTTCTTGGCTGGCAGGTGAAGAACATCGAGGACACAGTGCGCGCTCTGCAGAAAAATGGCGTCCACTTCGAAATCTTCGGATTCTTCAAACAAGACGAACTTGGAATCTGGACCGCGCCGACCGGAGACAAAGTAGCTTGGTTCAAAGATCCAGACGGGAATATCCTCTCGGTCTCGCAACACGTCTGAAAGGATTGGGCTCGGTAATCGGGCAATTGTGTCATTTGAAACCGGTCACTCGATGGTGCCTTTCAATTACTCAATTACCCGATTCCACAATTACTCAGTTTCCTTCATTCCGCGTTCCAGCCGCTGACTTCCACCGTAGCCTTGGCTGCTCCCAATTCGCTGGCGCGATAGGTTGCGGTTACCTCGCGCTTTTCACCAGGAAGCAGCGAGATGTAATTGTCCTCCCAGACGACGGGCAGAATCTCGTCGCCCTTGGCGCCCTTGTCGACCTTCAGACGCACGAAGAAGGCTAGACTTTTGCTGGGGTTTTCGAGCGTGACGTGCGTAATCGCCTCTTCGCCCCGGCGTTCCGTGCGGTCGGTGACCTTCAGTTTGACTTTGGGAAGCTGTGAGAGTGCGGTGAAGTCAGCGAACGATTCCGTCGGAGTCGTCCACCAGTTCGACTTCGCCCAGTCGAGAGTTTCCGGCTTGGTCGACAACCAATAGAAATTTGATCCGACAAGTTTGCCGACCGAGTCTTCCAGGCGCAACACGAGGAAGTATGTCGGGCTCAAGCCCTGCACGTCGGACAGGGTAAAGACCTTTGCGGTGCTGTCGGCCGCAGCATCGACCGTATTCTCCTGCGAGAACTTCTCGGTCATGTCGAGGTTGTAGATCTTGGTGGTGAGCTTCAGTCCCTTCGCATCTACGTATTGACTGCTGACCACCCAGATCGAGTGATCGTCGTAACCGTATATCGCATGCAGCGCTTCCATCGCGCACTTGGCACCGAAGTACCCGCCGCCGGGTCTCAGGTAGTAGTCGTAGAGGTGCCAGATCATCGAAGGCCAGGCGTTGTTGAGCATCCACTGAATCACGCCCGTGGCCTGGTATTTGTTGCGGCTGTAGGCCTCGTACATGGCGCGCACGCCTTCATAGGTCTGCATCTGTGATTTTGTGGCGAAGTCTTCCACGTTGTCCGACTTGCCGTAGCGGTTGCCGAGCGCGTCATTGAACACTCCGATCGTTTTGAACTCGCCACCACCAGCGTGATAGTTCCAAACGTCGTCGATCGGCCACACGTGGTCTTTGCCCACCATGGCCCGGATGCTCTCAACAGGAGGAACGGCTGGCCCCATGCTGGTTTCGGTGTTGAAACCATAAGCGCCGCCACACCCTCCGGGATTACACTGCTTACGCCCGGGTTGACCTTCCGGCGTATCCACCTCCCAATAGCTCGGAGCAACATATTCGTACGGCCCCGTCATCTTGACCCCGCTGTCGCCGGTGACCGAGGTTCCTTTTCCCGTGGCCGAAGACACGACCGGGTTGGGCCAGAGCAGTTCCTTCTCCACGTCCAGATACATTTGCTCAACGTCTGGCGGCGGCGCATTGTCGCTGCCGTTCAGCCACATGACCAGGCTGGGATGGCTGCGAATCCGGTAGATCTGATCGCGCAGCGACTGTTTCGCGATCTCGTAGTCCTGCGGTTTCCAGCGCGCCCACCGCTCCCAAAAATCGCAGCAGCACCAGCCGGCCATCACCAGAATGCCTTCGCGGTCCGCCAGGTCGTAAAACTCCTGCGTTTCCAATTTGCCTTCGAGGCGAACGGTGTTGAGCCCCATGTCGCGGACGTAGCGCATTTCATCCCGCAGACGCTGCAAATTTTCCCGCATCATCATGTCGGGCGTCCAGCCGCCGCCGCGGATCAGAATGTTTTTGCCGTTGATGTGGAAAGCGCGTCCACCCACGGAGTTGAGGTCAGACGTGATTTCGCGAATCCCGAACTCGCTGTGAGACTGGTCACTGATCACGCCGCCAACTTCGAACTCCATCGTTAGCGGGTAAAGGCTCGGCTTGCCCATTTGCACCGGCCACCACAAGCGTGGCCTCGCAAAGAAGAGCTGCGCGAAATGATCCGGAGTGAAGGTCACATCCTTCGCTTCATTGGGAGCGAGTTCGACCGCTTGCTCGAACTTCACATCCCCGATCTGGCCTCTGAGCGTCCCTTTTACCGGTTGACCCGTAGCATTTTTGACCTGCGCCGTGACCGTCAGCTGCGCACGGTCGTTGACGGGAGGATTCAGTTTCGACACCACCGTGGGATAGCGCAGGGCGACAGGACCGCTGGTGGTGAGGTAAACGTCGCGCCAGAGTCCCATATTCTTATCCGGCGGCGCGGGGTTCCAGTCGACGAACGTAATGGCAAGGTCGTTCTCCGTCGGAGAAAAGACCTGCACCGCGAGCACATTCTCCGCGCCGGACCTGGCCGCCGCGGTCACGTTGAACTCGTAAGTGCGCCATGCTCCCGCGACCGTGTCGGAGTTCGCGACCTGCTTTCCGTTGAGCCAGATGTTCGCACGGTAGTTGATGCCGTCGAACTTCAGCCACACGGCCTTGCCCTTGTACGATGCCGGCACCTCGAACTGCTTGCGGTACCACCAGGAAACGGCGTAAGGACTGTCGGGCGCCATCGCAATGTTGGAAAAATTGCCGCCGACGGGATAAGTCACGCCCGGGAAGTCGCGCAGGTTCATCCCGAAAAACGGATCAGGCAAGGTCTTATCCTTGACAAGTGCGGCCACGACAGTAGTGGGCACGGTCGCTTCGTGCCATCCCTGAGGAGAAAACAGCGGCGTCGAAATGACCTCGCCCTTGGCCCCGACCTTGGCCGAAGTTTGCAGTTTCCAGGCATCGTGCAGCGCAAGTTTGGACTCCCCGGCACCTCTGGCTTCCGGCTTGTCTTGCGCCAGAACGGATGAGACCAGAACAAATTGAGCAAGAATAGCGATGAAGGAAATCACGCCCTGCCGTTGAAAATTCATGATGCTCCTAGTTTCTTGTGGAAGCTTGTTCGTCATAGTGAATGGGAGCGGTACTCGCCAAACGCCCCGCAGAAATGGATAACATTTCTATTAATTCGTTTCAATAGCCGAATTTGAGTGCGTTCTTGTTCCAACACGACTACCCCAGGTTTGCGCGTTGTCGTGCCACATTAGAACCAGACCCGCCTAGTTTATAATTAAAAATTCGCCTTCCCCACTCTGGAGTGACAAGCGATGATTCGATTTCTGCAAAAGTCCGGGCAGACCACGAAGTATGTTCTCGGGGGCCTGCTGTTGATCATTTGTGCCTCAATGGTCATTACGCTGATTCCCGGTGGCCTTAACAGCGAAGTGTTTGGCGGCGGCCAGCCCGGCAAGGGCATCGTCGCCAAAGTAGAGGGCGGCGATATTACCGCCGACGAGGTCCGCCAGACCGCTCGGCAGATGCTGCAACAGCAAATGCCGCAGGGCGGCGCGAACATGGGTCTCCTGCTGCCTTTCTTCGCGCAGCGCGCCGCCGAGCAGTTGATCACACGCCAGGTCCTGTTGAGCGAAGCCCAGCACATGGGACTGCGGGCCACGCCGGAAGAGGTAAAGGACGAACTGCAGCATGGACGCTACGCCGGGGCATTTTTCCCGGGCGGTAACTTCGTCGGCCAACCCGAGTACGAGCAAATGCTGCAGCGGGCAAATCTCACTCCAGCTAAGTTCGAACAGGAAGTCGGCGATGAAATCCTGATCACCAAACTGCAGGCCCTGATTTCTGGCGGCGCGAGTGTGAGTGAATCCGATATTCATGACCAGTTCATCAAGCAGAACTCCAAAGTAAAATTCGACTACGCAGTCTTGAAGCAGGACGATATCAAGAAAGGCCTGCATCCCGTCGATCAAGAACTCAAAGCCTATTACGAGAGCCACAAGGCTAACTACGCGAATTCAATCCCCGAAAAGCGCAAGGTCAAATACGCCGTCGTCGATACGAGCAAAGTCGAGGGCAGCATTCAACTGACCCAGGACGACCTTCGCGCATACTACGATCAGCACCGCGAACAATACCGCACGCCGGAGCAGGTGAAGGTTAGCCACATTCTGATCAAGACGCCGCTGCCGGGACCGGACGGCAAGATCGACGAGAAAGGCGTCGTTGAGGCGCAGCACCGCGCCGAAGATTTGCTCAAGCAGTTAAAGGCCGGTGCCAAGCTGGAAGACCTCGCCAAGAAGTATTCGGAAGATCCCGGCAGCGCCAAGGAAAGCGGGTCGCTGGGGTGGATCGGCAAGGGACAGACCGTTCCGGAGTTTGAGAAGGTCGCGTTTTCGCTGCCCAAGGGCCAGATCAGCGAGTTGGTGAAGAGCAGCTACGGTTTCCACATCATCCGCGTTGACGACAAGCAGGACGCGCACATGAAGACCCTTGACGAGGTCAAGGCTGAAATCGAGCCCATTCTGAAGCGTCAGAAGGCACAACAGATCGCGCAGAAGCAGGCGGAAGATTTACTGAAGCAGGCTCGCGCGCAAGGCCTAGACGCCGCTGCCGGGGCACAATCGATTCCTGTGATTACGTCAGGCTTCTTCGCCCGTAAGGATATGCTACCGGGTGTGGGACCGGCGCCGCAATTCATGGATGCCGTCTTTACTGCGGCCGAAAAGTCGCCGCCCGATATCGCCTCGGCATCGCAGGGAATCGTCGTGTTTCAGTTGCTTGAGGTCAAGCCGGCCGCCACGCCGACCTTTGTGGAAATTCGCACCAGGGTCGAGGATGAATTCAAGAACGAGCGTTCCGGCATCCTGCTCACGCAAAAGACGCAGGAACTCTCCGATCGCGCCAAGACCGAGCATGACCTGAAGCGTGCGGCCAAGGAACTCGGAGCGAGTGTGAAGACCAGCGACTTCGTTCCTCCCGATGGCCAGGTTCCCGAAGTCGGCTCGATGACCGGGCAAGCAGCCGTGGCGTTCACCATGAAGCCAGGGGAGATCAGTGGCCCCATCAACAGCGGAGCCAACGGAGTGGTCCTTGCTGTTCTTGAGAACCAGAAGCCTACCGATGCCGATTACGCCGCTAAGCGCGACGAGATTCGTGACTCGCTGCTGCAGACCAAGCAGCAGGAACTCTTCGGTCTCTTCGTTTCGAGCCTGCGCGACCAGATGGAGAAGTCGGGAAAGATCAAAATCAACCAGGACGAGATGAAAACGCTGACTCGCGCGGGAAACGAGCAGGGAATGTAGCCGCGTTCATGTCCTTTCCCCGCGCCGCAGGAATCCTGTTGCATCCCACGTCGCTGCCTGCGCGCGGCGGCATCGGTGATTTTGGTCCCGCCGCCTACCGCTTCGTAGATTTTCTTGCCTCGGCCCGCCAGGGCGTTTGGCAGGTGCTTCCTCTGGGCCCGGTCGGCTACGGTAACTCACCCTACTCGTCAACCTCAGCATTCGCCGGAAATCCGCTGCTGATCAGCCTGGAACGTCTGGCCGAACACGGCTGGATTGACAAAGCAAAGATTGACAACCCAAAGATCGGCCCGGCAAAGACCGGGCCGGCGAAGACCGCATCCGATTCCGGTGCCGTCGAATACGAATCCGTCTTCGCCCAAAAAATGCCGCTGCTGTTTGAATCGGCTAGGAATTTCCTGCGCTCTGGTTCCAGCGAAGCGTTGCGGCGCTTTGAGACTTTCCGGACCGAAAATGCTTGGTGGCTCGACGACTTCGTTCTCTTCGATGGGCTGCGGGCCCGGTACAAGCTGGAATGCTGGAATCAGTGGCCACACGATCTGGCAAACCGGGAAGCGTCCGCCTTGAAGAAGGCCCGTGCCGATCTCGCCGACGACATACAGATTCGCAGCGCCCTGCAGTTTGCCTTCTACGAGCAATGGCGGGCCTTACAGCGCTACTGTGCCGAGCGCGCGATTCGTGTCGTCGGTGACGTGGCCATCTTCGTCAACCACGACAGCGCCGATGTATGGACGCATCGCGAACTGTTCCGCCTGACCGACAAACTGGAGCCCGAGGTGGTGGCGGGAGTGCCTCCCGACTTTTTCAGCAAGACCGGACAGCGTTGGGGAAATCCCCTATACCGCTGGGACGTGATGAAAGAGCAAGGGTATCAATGGTGGGTGGAGCGCCTCCGCTGGGCCACCCAGAACTGCGACTACATCCGTCTCGATCACTTCCGCGGATTCGATCAGTTCTGGGAGATTCCTGCAGCAGACCCGACGGCAGTGAATGGCCGATGGGTCGACGGTCCTCGAGACGACTTGTTTCTGAAGCTCCGCGAGGCTCTGGGCGGCCTGCCTTTTTTCGCTGAGGATCTCGGCTACATCACTCCTGAAGTCCACGCTCTGCGAGACCGCCTTCAGATTCCCGGCATGGCCGTGCTGCAGTTTGGCTTCGGCGACGCAGGCGCGCACATGTACCTGCCGCATCGGGCGGCGGGCAAGGTTATCTACACCGGTACGCACGACAATGACACCGTCGTGGGCTGGTGGCGCGCTGGCGCAGCCGAGCACGAACGTCGCAACGCCGAGACCTATCTGGGTCGGTGCGATGACGGCATCCATTGGGGATTTATTCGCGCCGCCCAATGCTCTCCCGCAAACCTGAGTATCATTCCCCTGCAGGATGTACTCGGACTCGGCAGCGAGGCCCGCATGAACACGCCGAGCGTCTACGGCGGCAACTGGCGTTGGCGTTTCGAGGCCGGTCATCTCACGGGTGATCTGGCTGCGAAGCTGGCGCATCTTGCCGAAATGAGCGACCGGCTGCCCACACCTTTCGCCAAGCTTACGAACGACCCCTTCGCTGCCTGAACCGCGAGTTTCATTGTGAATGCAGTGTTACAACGCAAAGCGTACTTTGCGCTTCTGCGCAGATCGTGTATAGAAAGTACGGGAGTCAGAGAGTGAGCGAAGCGATCATCGAGGCCGTCGCGATCGAAAAGTCCTACCCGCAACCGGACGGTACGCGCATCCAGGTCGTGGGCGCGACCGATCTGGTAGTCGAATCCGGCAAGATCATCGCCCTGCTTGGCCCTTCAGGCTGCGGCAAGTCTACTCTGCTGCGCATGCTGACCGGCCTTTCGGAACCGACGTCGGGAACTCTGATGTGGCACGGAAAGTCGCTCGATGGCCAAACTCCGAACGTTGCGATCGTGTTCCAGAGCTTTGCTCTCTTCCCGTGGCTCACGGTTCTGGAGAACGTTGAAGCTCCCCTTGAGGCACGCGGCGCCCCTGCCGTCGAGCGCCGCAAACGCGCCCTGCGCACGCTCGACACTGTTGGTCTCGATGGATTCGAGACCGCATATCCCAAAGAGCTCTCCGGCGGGATGAAACAGCGCGTGGGATTCGCCCGCGCTCTAGTCGTCGAACCGGAAGTCTTGTTCATGGACGAGCCGTTCTCCGCGCTCGATGTTCTCACCGCCGAAAACCTGCGAGGTGAATTGCTCGAACTCTGGCTCAACAAGAAGATGCCGACCAGCGCGATTTTCATCGTTACCCACAACATCGAAGAGGCGGTGATTCTGGCCGACCGTGTCATGGTGTTAGGACGGAATCCGGCGCGGGTCCGCTCCGACTTCAATATACGGCTCAAGCATCCGCGCGACCGCAAGTCCGCGCGCTTTGTCGAATTGGTCGATTACATCTACAAAGTGATGACTGAGCCCGATGTCGAACACGCGATCCCGGACGCTGAGACCACGGCCGAAATCATTCTTCCCAAGGGCGGAGTGACTAAGGACGCACTGAAGAAACAAGCCGCACCCATCCGCACTGCAAAATACCAGATGCTGCCCCATGCCCGCGTAGGCGGCATCGCCGGTCTGGTCGAACTGCTGCAGGATCGCGGCGGCCGCGAGGATTTGTTCCGTCTGTCCGAAGAACTGGTCATGGACGTTGAGGACCTGCTCCCGATTCTTGAGGCGTGTGTGCTGCTGGGTTTTGCCTGGCTGAAAGAGGGCGATGTCCAGATCACCCCCCAAGGCACAGCCTTCGCTGAAGCCGACATTCAGCAGCGCAAGGTTTTATTCCGCAAGGCTTGCCTCGAGCATGCGACCATCCTGAAGCAGATTGACAGCATCTTGAAACGCAAGTCGGACCATTCCATTCAGGATGAATTCTTCCACGACATCCTCGACGAGCACTTCGCCGAAGACGAGGTGCAGCGCCAGTTCGAGACGGCCTTGAACTGGGGGCGCTACGCCGAAATCTTCGACTATGATCGCGAGACTGGCCGCCTCGTCCTGAGTGAACCCCCGGCGCCGACAGAAACGACTCCGCCCGAGAATCAGAACTCCGCCGCTGCCCCGAAACCCTGAGAAACGCGAAGCATGACTCACGCAAAAAAATCGGCTACCTTCCGCGGATTCTCCACCTATCGAATCTGGACGCAACTTCCCAGCATTGAGATTTCCTACCTGCCCGACCTCCTCATGTTCGGCGCAGGTATCGCTCTGTTCTACGGATTGCTCGTAGTGGGACGTACATGGCTGGGCCCCTTCACTCCCGAGGTCGAAATCTCGCGCAGTCCGCTGGCCCTGCCGGCGTACGCGGGTTACTCCCTGCTACGGATTGCGATCGCCTACGGGCTGAGCCTTGCCTTCACGCTCGTCTACGGCTACGTCGCGGCCTATAATCCGCGGGCCGAGCGGTTCATGATCCCACTGCTCGACGTTCTGCAGTCCATTCCTGTCCTCAGCTTTCTTCCTGGCGTCATGCTGGCCATGGTGGCGCTGTTTCCCGGCCGGCAGTTGGGCGTCGAGGCGGGGGCGATCCTGCTCATCTTTACCGGCCAGGTGTGGAACATGGCCTTCAGCTTTTACGCTTCGCTGAAGAGCATTCCGAACGAAATGCGCGAAGCAGCGAAGATCTACCACTTCAGCTGGTGGCAGCGCTTCATCGAGATGGAACTGCCGTATGCCGCCATCGGCTTGGTGTGGAACTCCATGATGTCGGTGGCCGGTGGCTGGTTTTTTCTAATGGCCTGCGAAATGTTCGTTCTGGGTACGCGAGATTTCCGCCTGCCCGGCCTGGGATCGTACCTGCAAACGGCCGCCAGTGCCGGTGACACTCCGTCGATCCTGTGGGGAGTCGCCACCATGATTGCGGTCATCGTCCTACTCGACCAGTTTGTCTGGCGTCCGGTGATCGCCTGGGCGGAGAAGTTTAAAGTCGAGCAGGTCGAGAGCACCGACGTTCCGCAATCGTGGGTGCTCGACTTGATCCGCCACTCGCGCAGTCTCGCGCGCATCCGCAAAAGCACTGTAACTCCGCTGAGCGAACGCCTGATGTCCTACTTCGCACGCGAACGCTCCGCCGAGGAAGCCCGGCCCGGCGGTCCGTGGAAAATCTGGCTCGTGCGTCTTCTGGCCGTGGCGATGCTCGGCAGCATGGGCTACGGCCTCGTGCGCGTCGGGATTATTCTTACCGGTTTGCAGAAGGTCGAACTTCGCGAGGCTGGCATCGGCCTGGGCGCCACCTTCCTGCGCGTCAATGTAGCCTTACTGATTGGTGCTCTGTGGACGATTCCCGCAGGCGTCGCCATCGGCTTCAACCCGCGCCTGGCCCGTATCGCCCAGCCGCTGGCGCAGATTGCAGCATCGGTCCCCGCGACGGCGCTTTTCCCCGTGGTGCTTCTGTTGCTAATTCGCATCGGCGGTGGTTTGGGTGTGGGCTCGATCGTCCTGCTTTTGCTCGGCACCCAGTGGTACATCCTGTTCAATGTAATTGCGGGAGCGATCGCCATCCCGACCGACTTGAAGGAGTGTTGCTCAGTCTTCCGCCTGGAAGGACTGCAGCGCTGGAAGAAACTCATCCTTCCCGGAATTTTTCCCTACCTCGTGACCGGCATGGTGACCGCATCCGGCGGTGCCTGGAACGCGAGCATTGTTGCCGAGTACTTTCATTTCAAGGGACACATCTACACCACGGCGGGCCTGGGCGCGACGATCTCGCAAGCCACCGACCAGGGCAATTTCGATTTGCTCCTCGCTGCGACCATGATGATGGCTGCTACCGTGGTTACCATCAATCGCCTCGTCTGGCGCAGACTCTACGCGCTAGCCGAAACCCGCTATAGGCTTGAGACCTAACCCATCGCGCTTGCGCTAAGCACTTCTCTGAGACTCGCGATTCGTATCAGGTCATCGCTTTCACCGTTGCGGACAAACTCCGGCTCGCACAGCTTTTCGAAGGGCACGACTTAAAGTCGTGCCGTTAAGTCACCGAAGATAAGGCGCGCTTTAGCGCCTGAGGGGTCGCTCTTTACTCTTCGCGCGAGTTTCCCCCGCAACCTGTTTACTCATGCCGTAAAGCCCGCACAAGTCGCTCGGCTTAGGCGAACCCTTCGCCGAGAGGTTACTCGTGTGGTTACTTTCTCGCCTACCAGCATCACATTTCATCAGTTTTTAACTTGCTCTTCATCCTGTAGCAAACTGATTCCACTATTCGTGGTATATGCCATCAAACCAACTTCGCTCGCACCGCGAGACTGCGGAGGTATTGTCGCGGATCTCTGACTTGCCCGGTCTGGTCGCGAAGTTTGCCCCGGTAGGCCGCGTGCGCGATCTCTATCGACGGGTGCAGCAATCGCCGGAAGGATTTCGCCTGGAGAGCCTGCTCACCGAGATGCGAATCGGACTTCGCGTGGATGCCGCCGATCAAGCGCGCATTCCCGCGACTGGCCCGGTTGTCGTGGTGGCCAATCATCCCTATGGCATGCTGGATGGCGCGATCTTGACGGTGCTCATGACGCGTGTCCGCCCGGATGCGAAGGTCCTCACCAACTACCTGCTCGCCGACATTCCGGAACTCGCCCAGCATTGCATCTTTGTGGATCCCTTTCACACCGATCACTCGGCGGAAGCGAACCGGCGCGCAATGCGGCAGGCTCTTGCCTGGCTGCAACAGGGCGGCATGTTGGCCATGTTCCCCGCCGGCGAGGTCTCGCACTGGCAGATGCCGGCTGCGCAGATCGCCGATCCCACGTGGAATGCCGCGGCCGTGCGACTGATGCGCCACGGTGGGGCATCCGCTGTGCCCGTATATTTCTGCGGCCACAACAGCGTCGGATTTCAGCTTCTCAGCATGGTTCATCCCAAGTTGCGCGGCGCATTCCTCCTGCAGGAGTTCTTGCAGCAGGAAGGCAAGACCGTGGAAGTTCGCGTGGGCAGCCCCATCGATCGCCAAGCCATTGCCGGACTCGACGGCGACCCCGAGGCCACAGAATACTTGCGCTGGCGCACTTACTTGTTGGCGCGGCGCAGCAAGCCTGAAACCAAGCGGCTCCACGCCGTACGATCCAAACTAGCCCTGAGAGCACAGGAACCCATCGCCGCGGCGGAAAGTCGAAACGTGCTTGCGCAGGAAATCGAGAGGCTCCCCGACGACCGCCGTCTTGCCTCCAACGGCGACCTCGCAGTGTATCTGGGAACTGCTCGCGAAATACCGCGCCTGCTGCGGGAAGTAGGACGGCTCCGAGAGGTGACTTTCCGCCAGGTCGGGGAAGGCACAGGCAAAAGTCTGGACCTCGACCGTTTCGACGACTATTACTGGCACCTGCTGTTGTGGCACAAGACCAGGCGCGAATTAGTAGGTGCCTACCGCGCCGGAAGCACGGCCGAAATTCTCCCCGCCTTTGGCGTTGCCGGTCTCTATACCAGCACTCTCTTCCGTTACGATGAGCGGCTCTTCCAGAAATTGGGACCCGCGCTCGAGATGGGCCGTTCCTTTGTGCGCCCGGAATACCAGCGCCAATATGCCCCACTCCTGCTGTTGTGGAAGGGAATTGCCCGCCTGATCGCGACGCGGCCCGAAATCCCGGTGCTGTTCGGCGCGGTGAGCATCAGCAACGATTACACCAAGACATCGCGCGAAATGATCTACCGCTTCTTCGAGGCGCGCATGCAAGAGGGCGAACTTGCGGGGATGGTCGAACCCCGGAAGCCGTTTCGTCCGGGGTTGCTCCGCCGATGGGATTGCCGCGGAATGTGTCAGGCGCTGCGCGACCTGGATGAACTCTCGCAGCCGATCACTGACGTCGAAGCCGATGGCAAGGGCCTGCCCATTCTTCTCCGGCAATATGCCAAAATCGGCGGAAAGCTCGTCGGCTTCAACGTGGATCAGAAATTTTCGAACGTGCTCGACGGTCTGGTGGTCGTGGACTTACGCTGCACCGATCCAGCGGTTCTGGAACGCTACATGGGCCGAGAGGCGGCGGCTAGGTTCCAGCAGGTGCACGCTCTTCAACCAGCCTATTCCAACTAAGGCGATCACACCCCGCACTCTGTCATTCTGAGCGAAGCGAAGAATCCCTACCGAGCCTGCGTGGCTAACCCAACCGAGCCTGCGTGGCTAACCCATTGTCAACAGCTCTTTCGCAGTAGCTATATCAAGGAAGGGCACGATTTCAGTCGCACGCATGCGGGTTGTGGCGGATAACTGGGCTTTAGAGTGTGCGTTAGAACCCGGATCCGAGCGGTGCGGTGGAACGGGCGAGTGATTTCAGCCGCGAAGCGGAGCAAGAATAGAGCTCACGGCGTAAGCCGTGGGTGCAAAGTGGAAAATGTACGAGTCGCGGAGCGACGGAAGAAGAGTACTCACGCACACACTTTACCTCTTGAGGCCTCGCAGCTTGGTGGTCTCACTGGGCAGTTCACACGCCTGCTCAACTCCTGCAAGCGCGTCGCCTAGTCCCTTGCCCAGAGTCGCGAGTTCGTCTGGACCCATGAATTCCTGCAGCTGTTCAAACAGTCGACGCTCTTCCTTGCGGACGTGGGTTGAGAGACTCCGCGCGAACGCGGCCAAGTCCGCTGCGGACATCTCGTTCGCTCCTGCCCGAGCGAAACTCGTGCGCAACTCGCCGTGCTCGTTAACCAGTTCTTCCACCGGCGAAACCAATTTCTCGAATGTGCGCGCAGCAGGAAACAACACTCGTTCCTCCGCGTCGAAGTGAGCGCTGACCTCGCGTTGAAACAGCTGCGCGACCTCGGTTTGCCACGCTGCCAGATCCGCATCAGGAATCGGCGACGCGCGCTCAATTCGCACACACAACGCGAGAGCGTGCTGGTGCTGATGCGAAAGTGGAATCAGGTTCTTGTCGCGCAGCATAGTCCTCAGCAGCCCGCTAGATCGCCGCCTTCGTCTCCAGCGGCTCATCAACCGATGGGCGCAGCGTGAGCCAGTCGGTGCGCACACGTTCCCATTCCTGAATCAGCATTCCGTTCGCTTCAAAGAAGCCGCGAATCCGGTAACGCTCCCATCCGGCAACTTCCTCGAGAATCGGTGCCAGTACCGCGAGCGCGCTAGTGCTCAACACTGTGCGCTTGGCAATTTGCGAAACATTCGGGGACTCGGAAACCGCAATCGTCAGCCCGTCACGCGAGTTGATGTGCAGCATCACGTGAATATCGGAGCTACCGTCCCCAGTGTAGATCACATGATCGGGCCCGGCGACGCGCTGCTCCAGCAGATGATCGAGCACCGCAACTTTTCCATAACCCGCCGTGGCCCGCACAATCGTGTCAATCTCGCCCGTCGGTTTGTAACGAAACTCCGTCCCAAAAATGTGATCCGGCGGCACGATGTCCTCGAGTGCAGAGAGAATTACCTCCACCGGCGCGGCCGAAAGCACGTAGAAATCAAACTCATGTCCGTCAATGCCGTTCTTGAGAATCTGGTACAGCAGTTTGATCTCACCTTTCAGACGAATGCGTTTTCCCACTTCATGGAGATGCTCCTTTCGAACTTTCGCCCGGAATTCCGGATCGTGCAACAAAAGGTAAGCCAGTTCTGCGCCCTGCTGTACAAGGTTGATCTTGGCCATCCCCTTGGCTTTGCGTTCGAACTCTTCGGTCGGTATACCGACCAGTTCGGCGAGCACATAACCGGAATCGTTAAATGTGAGCGTCTGGTCAAAGTCGCTTGCAAATATATAGCGTTTTAAAGGCGTGTCTGCCATACCTGTTCGATTCGCGGCATCAATCCGCGCCCCATAAAAAGATTTGATCAGGATTATATTCCCGCCCGGGTAACTTGTTGTGAATAAACAAATGAATCATTCCGTACACTGCATTCAAGGCGAATCGGCGATCACCAGATTGCTGTACGAATTCCCAAACGGATGATTGTCGCAAGAACCCGTCGCCCGTCATGCTTCCTTTACTAAATTCGTCACCACGTCCACAATAGAACGTTCGGCCTGAGCGCCTCGCGAGACAAGGAGCTACGCCTGAACCGAAAAAGATAGGAGCACTCATGGTAGCGACAGGTGAACTGATTCGAGCAATGAACTACGTGGACGACATCACAGCGACCCTTCGACGGATCTGTATTTACATTCCCAGCATGAACGCAGAGGAACGCAAGCGCCTGGCTGAGAGTTTGCGTGGGGCGGGCACCCAGATTACCGCCGCCATCGCCGACCTGGAAAAGGCGGAGAAGTAAGTGGCGCCGGTCAACACGATTGCCGTCATCGGCGCCGGCATCATGGGGCGAGGAATCGCCCACGCCGCCGCCCTCGGCGGCTACCGCACCATTCTCGAAGATCTGCTGCCCGGAGCTTTGCGCAAGGCCGAATCCGAAATTCGCGCCAATCTCGACAAGGCTGTCGAACTCGGCAAGGTCAGTGGGCCGGATGCCGATTCCGCCTTCCGCCGCCTGCAGTACGCCGGTTCGGTGGAAGAGGCTGCGCGCGAGGCCGACATCGTCATTGAAGCGGTTCCCGAGGAAATGGAATCGAAGATCGAAATCTTCACTCTGCTCGACAAAATCTGCCGCCCCACCACGATTCTGGCCTCGAACACGTCTTCGCTCAGCGTGACCGAAATCTCGAGCGTCACCTACCGTGCCAGGAAGTGTGTCGGCATGCACTTCTTCAATCCGGTGCACAAGATGAAGCTGCTCGAAATCGTGCGCGCGCTCGAAACCGATGAAGACACGTTGGCCACCGCCGTCGAAGTCGGGAAGCGACTGGGCAAGGAAGTTGTTGTGATCAAGGAATCGCCCGGCTTCATTACCAGCCGTATCAACGCTATGATCGGCAACGAGGCGTTCTACATGCTGCAGGAAGGGATCGCGTCGGCAGCCGACATCGACAAAGCGCTCAAACTGGGACTGAACCATCCCATGGGCCCGTTTGAGTTGGTAGATCTGGTCGGTCTCGATACGCGCCTGAACATTCTCGAATATCTGCACAAGTCGCTAGGAGAAAAATATCGTCCGGCCCCGTTGCTGGTGCAGTACGTGAAAGCTGGACGGCTGGGACGGAAATCAGGTCGCGGGGTCTACGATTACCCCGAGAAGAACGACCCGAAACTGAAGCCAGCTTCAAACTAGCTGTCATCCTGAGCGTAGCGAAGGATCCCTAGCAGTTCGCACCATGCACGGCTCTTCAAGGCATTTCTACCGCAGCTCCGAAAAAACGAGCTGCTCACTTCCGGCCAAAACTCAGGCCCGCTAGCGCAGAAACCTGCTCTTTTTCAACTCCCCTACTCGCCACCATTACGTGAAAGCTCTCACCCATGCCCGCTGGCGTCACCAGGTGTTTGAGTTGCAGCGCGACCTTGGCCCGCTCCTGTGGCAGGCGGCAATCCTCGAAAGCGTCGGCAAACTGATTCGCTTCGCCGATGCCCATCAGAAACTGCGATTGGGTAACGAGCCTGTGCGCGCACATGCTGCGTTTTTCTGCCGCCGCAGCGAGCGCGGTGAAGTTTACGTCGGCCGTGATGTCCTGCTCGCCCGGAGCTGCATACGGGTTGGCGCTCACCGAATGCTGGCGAATGGCCTTCAGCGTCCCCCGATGCCGTCCCGCGAGTTGCTCATCGCGCGTGTACCCGTAGTCGACGACAACGACGAACCCGCGTTCCAGGTCAGCGGCAACGTTCATCGCAGTCTGCGATTGAAGTGAAACCTCGACTCGTTCTCCGGGTTCGGGATGCATCGAGTAACGGTCCAGGAATTCCAGCTCTTCCTGCGAAGGTGGAACCCAGATCTCAGCTAAACGTCCCTCGCGCGAGTCCAGGCGAAGTGAACCCTGCGAACTCAAAATCTCGACCGGCAGAGCGTCGAAGAACTCGTTGGCAAACACGATCTCCGTTGTTGAAAGGCTTTCTCCCGCCGCCGGAAAAAGAGCTTTTCCAGATGCGAACTTCCGGCTCAGAGTCACTTCGATTCGCTGTCGTAGCGCAGGTGAGCGCTCATCCAGAACGTAGCGCAAGGCCTGAAAGAAATCCGGAAACTTCTTTTCCGACCAGTCCAGCACGTCCTGCGCGAAGAGCCCTCGTCCAGGACCAAGCTCCCTCACAACAATGCTGGCGGGAGAGCCTAGCACACGCCACATCTCCTCGAACTGGCGCGCCATCAGGCGTCCGAAGACAGCATGGACATCGCTGGACGTGTAGAAGTCTCCAGCCTTGCCGAATTGCCCCGCGCTGCGCGAGTAGTAGCCGAACTCAGCATCGTAGAGACACAGCTCCATATATCGAGAGAAGGGAATCGGGCCATGTTCCCGGATCTCCCACTCGATTCGTGCGCGTAGCGCGTTCACAATCCCTTCTTCTGTCGATCGGCGCGGTCCTGCGGCGTGCGGATGAACATCTCGACGAAATAGTCATGCAAGGCATCGTAAAGCTGGCGCTGGAAACTCCATTCGAATTGCGGGTCATCGAGGTCGCGCGGGTGGAGATCAAAGTAGTAGGTATGAACGGGTACGTGTTCGTCTTTGAACTCGATCATGACCTCGACTCCTTCGCCTTTCCCACGCGCGGAGAAGTTCAACAGAGGATGTTCATAGAGGCGCAACTGCGCCAAGACGCGCTCGAGGCGGGAATCAACCAAGTCAGCCACGGCAGAGATTGTATCGCCTCAAGCGAGCGTTCTGATCCCGGGCCCGCCTCGCGCACTCGGACCCCACCTCACCAGAAGTCCCTGTTCCGTTTTCGTAACGGCTACAGATACTACTTGCCGAAAACGCAGAGGTTGTGTATACATTGCCCACTTCCCCAAGGCCCACGGCGTGCGCAAGACTGAGAAGATTCTGGAGAGGCATGCCCTTGTTTGTGAAATTCGCTTATTGGGAGGCGGTCGTGCTATTCGGCGGCCTTCTGGGCGTTGCGCTCTGGAAGTTGCTGACAGGCAGCATCCCTTTGAGCTACCTGCTCGACGGCGACGTTCGCGACCCAAGCAGTACGAATGGGTTTTCTTCCCAGGCCAGCACAGGGCGGACGCAGTCACTGGTAGTAACCATGTTCGTCGCCGGTTACTACCTGGTGCAGGTGGTTCGAAACCCAACCGCGTTGCCAGAACTGCCCGTGCCAATGGTCGTGGCTCTCGGGGGAAGTCAGGCCTTTTATCTGGCTGGCAAAGCTCGCGACCTGCTGAAGGGCCGATGACCCGACATTCTCAATAGAAGGAGGACACAATGAAGACCCTCGAGTTTGTGATCATGCTGGCGATGAGCATCCTAATCGCGTTTGTCATCGCGTTATGGGTTCCGCGTGCTCCGATGGAAAAACTGAAAATTGCCATCGCGTACGGCGGCTTGATCCTTCTCTTCTTGTTCGGGTTTCTGGTTCTGGCAGCGATCGCGAGTAATAAGATCGACATCAGCCAACTGCTGGAGGAGAAAGGTACGGGGGGTGCCAGCATGGGCCGCTTCCAGCTATTGATCTTCGTGTTTGTCATCGGGCTGAGTTTCTTCGTCGTGGTGCTCTGTAAGTGCGAAATTCCCGACGTTCCTGCGAATGTTCTCGCTCTCCTGGGAGTCAGCGCGACGACGTACGGCGTCGGCAAGGGAATCGAGGCAAGCACAAAGAGGGACCAAGATGGCGGGCAATCCGGTGCTGGCGGTGGACAGGCTGGAGGCGGTTCCGCCGGTGGCAATGTTCCGCATCCTTGAACGGGCCGCAAGTGGGCGATTTCATTGCTGGCGAACAACTTGACCCACTCGCAAGGAGGCAGATATGGCCGACACGAAATCACTAACCAGTCGCACCTTCGCGCGCCACGTAGCTCCTTTCGCGCCTCTGGCCCTCGCCTTGGCGATGAACGCGGTGCCTCCGCACGCTGCGAAGCCAGCCAACGCAGCGCCGGTTTCCGGGGGCGCCATTGTCGCGCAAAAGTGTGACGAAGTCGTAGACTTTCAGGACTGTCACAGCCGTTTCCCGACGGGCTGCAGCCCGGCGGCTGGGTACGATGCCTATTTGAACTCACTAAAGAACGAAATCGAACCGCCCGCGCCACTTTCTACTCCGGTAAAATTCCTGGCCCAACAGGACTACGCGGGTCTGGATGCAGATATTCCGTCTGGACTCACCCGATCCAATCACGCCGACTTCCAGAACCAACTCAACCAGATGGGAGAGGGGCAGACCTTCGGTGTCATTGGCTTCTTGTATTACTTTCAACCGACAGGGGCCGAAAGCAGCAACTGTGATTTGAGCGGGCCCAGCGACGATCCCGAGAAAAGCAACGTCGATTATCACATTGGAATCGGTTTTGACCCCTCGGTGGCGCAGGGGCTCCGCACCGATGAAAATCCGGCGGCTGCGCCCGCTGCCTCAAAGCGGTCTCCAGGCAAGGCTACGAAAGGTTCTGCGGCCAGTGCGCTAGAGCAGGCCAGCGTGATCGTTGAGATGACCCCTCACTACCGTTTCCAGTTCGAACATAACATCTGGACAGTCGAGAATCTGCAGAAAGCGCTTGGCCATCAGGTGCGCGTGATTGGACAGCTAGTGATCGACAACGAACACAATGTCCCATCACAAAATTGCGCCACAGCGCAGACTCAGGCTCAAAAGCGATCTTGCTGGCGTGCTTCCGTGTGGGAGTTACATCCGGTAGAGCATTTTCAGGTATGCGCAAAAGCCACCAACGATTGCACGCAGGACGACCCAACGAACTGGGTCGAGCTGGATCAATTGTGAGGCGGAGAGATGCCTTTACTCGTACCTGAGCGCCTCGATCGGATTCAGTCTCGCGGCCTTGATTGCGGGCAGCATGCCGCTCACGATACCGACAACACTCAGAATGAGGGTCGACCACATCAGCGTCGCCGCGTCGATGTAGAGGTGAATGTCGCCTTCGCTCGCGTTTTCTTCGAACGCGCTCCACAGGGTTAGTGATCCTACCGACCACGACACCAGATAAGCGAGAATCACGCCCAGAAGTCCGCCCAGAGCCGTGATGACCAGCGCTTCGGCCAGGAACTGGAACAGGATGTGCCACCGGTGCGCGCCCAGTGCTTTCTCCACTCCAATTTCGCGTGTGCGCTGTGTCACCGAAACCAGCATGATGTTCATCAGGCCGACGCCGCCAATGCCTAGAGTCAGCAGTCCGATGAAGCCCAGCAGAATCTTGATCCCGGTCGTGATCACCTGCAGATCCAGCAGGTCCGCGAATACGTCGAACACGAAGATCGCGCGATGGTCCTTGGGGTCGAAGCCATGGTGGAACCCCATCGAATCGCGCACGCCTTTGACTACTTTATCGTGGTCGCCTTCGTATTCCATTACGACCGAACTCAGATAATACGTATTCGTGAGGTCGCTCATGGCGCTGTAGGGGACGTACACATGCTCGTTGATGTTGTCGTCCCCGTTCTGCACCTGGTGTTTGAGAATGCCGACGACCTGGTAAGAGATGCCGTCCAAACGGACGTTCTCGCCGAGTGCATTCTGCCCGGAGAACAGCTTCTTCTTTGCATCGGCGCCGATCACAGCCACACGCGTGTGGGTAAAATCGTCAGCCTCGTTGAAGAAACTCCCTTCGGTCACCTCCATCTTGCGCATGCGCCCGTAATTGGCATAAACGCCACTGACGCCGTAGTTCGCGCTGCGTGTGCCATAGGCCACCACGCAGTTCTTGGACGCCTCCGGCGAAACGTGTTTCAGGAGGGGCACCTCCGCGCGGATGTAGTCGAGATCGTTGATGTTCAATCGTATTTGTGTGCCCGCCTTGGTTCCCCCGGCTTGCAGTTCGGTGCGTCCCGGGAAGATGAAGACGAGATTGGTGCCGAAGGAACGGAACGCGGCCCACAATCCGTGCTCGAAGCCCGCGCCGTAAGCCAGCAGCAGCACGACAGTCGCAATACCCCAGGCCATGCCGAGCATGGTGAGCAGACTGCGGCGCCGGTTGTGGCGCAGCGCGTTGTAGGCCTGAGTGGCGAGATCGACGATCATGAAAAGCCAGCTCCTAGCTTCTAGCTGCTAGCTTCTAGCTTTTTACTTCTCGCCAGAACCGGTTTGGCTAGAAGCTAGCAGCTAGGAGCTAGAAGCTGATCTTTCTTCATTCCTGTCGTAACGCCTCTACCGGAGGCAGCAACGCTGCTTTGCGCGCGGGATACAAGCCTGCTGCGATGCCTGCGATTGCCAAAGAGCCAATCGCCGCGAACGCTGACGCCGGGATGATCCTCGGCGTATCAAAGCCCTCGGGCGCAGGCAGCATCGCGAGCAAGGTCACAAAGCCGGTCGCGATGGCCAATCCAATGCCGCCGCTAAAGGCGGTGAGAAACGCTCCTTCAATGAAAAACTGCGTCAGGATGGCCCGATAGGTGGCGCCCAGTGCCTTGCGCAGGCCGATCTCTTTGGTTCGCTCCGTCACCGACACCAGCATGATGTTGATGATCCCGATCGCGCCCAGCCCCAGCGTCACAACCCCCACGACGCCCAGAAACCAGTCCATC
Organism: uncultured Acidobacteriaceae bacterium; assembly: GCA_963768265.1. Lineage (GTDB taxonomy): Bacteria > Acidobacteriota > Terriglobia > Terriglobales > Acidobacteriaceae > Sulfotelmatobacter. The sequence goes on along the minus strand of CAVYHM010000028.1, from coordinate 229,611 downwards.
GAGTCGAAAATCCTTCCCACCCGCTTCATGTTCTCGATCGTGTCCCAGTCTTCGAAGGCATCCTGCAGTTTGGGATTGAAGCCATGGCGCCGCGCAATAATGCGATGAAGCTCGTCCTTAGCTTCCGCATGGAGGTCCTTGGTGATCGGGCGATAGTTGATGAATGAGATTGCGTCTTCGGAATTGGCTTTGATCAGCGGGAACAGGTCCCGCATGGTCTCAATCGGGATGAAGATGCGCGAATTCGTGCCGTTGTTCCCGTCGCGGCCGACCTTGGCCACGACTCCAACCACATCGAAATTGATTCCATTCAGCAGGATGGTCGAGCCCACCGCCGGACGGCCCGGAAACATGTTCTTGAGCAACTCCCAGCCCACCACGGCCACACGTCGGCGCTCGCCATTATCCTGTTCGTTGAACCAGCGTCCTGGCTGGACCGGCACATTGCGGATCTGGTTGTAATCGGAGGCCACGCCGAAGACTTGACCATTCGTCGAGCCGTAATCACTAACCGCGCGGATATCTTCCCGGTTCAGGACCGGCGACAGAGCGCCCACGAACTGGGCTTCGTTGCGGATAGCAAGATAATCCTTGTAGGTAAAGTAGTAGATCTGCCCGGATTGCGTGCTGCCCTCAACCGCTGGAATGCGCCCCGGAAACATAAACATAATATTTTGCCCCAGGGTGGCAAGCTGTTTTTCCTGGCCACTGCGGAAGCCTTCTCCTAGACCCACCAGGAGCAGCAACGATCCGACACCCCACGCGATCCCGAACATGGTCAGGAAAGAACGCAGCTTGTGCGCCCAGAGTGTGGACAGGGACTGCCGGACGATGTCAAGAAACATGCGCATATCTGATCGGCGATAACATGCCCCCACGCCTCCGGGGAGGAGCGTGGGGGCCCCGGGTAACGTTCAGGCGAGGGGTCTCAATCCCGCCTAACATCTGATCAGAAATACGCAGCCGGGCGACGGAAAGTTCCCTGCTGGCATGTAGTTCTTTAGACCCCAGAGGGGCCAAAAAGGTTAGCCAGTCAGAGCAGAACCCGGGGAGAGGCCGAAATCCACGAAAAGCTCAAGCGCCGCCCCTCAGTTGACGATGTGACCTATGGAAGTACTCGGCGCGGGGGAGGTATGGCATTGGCGCAAAATAGAGTTTCGCCTGGACAGGAGCTTCTTAGCACAAACATCAAAGGCAATCGGAGCGAGGTTGCTAGGTTTACTGTCGATTCGGCGCTACAGTTGGTCATGGTCCGGTTCGGAAAAACAGTGTCCGCTGGAGACATTGAACGATACGCAGCGCAATTGCGGGAGAGCCCATCGTTCCGGCCCGGCTTTTCTGAAATTGCGGATCTTAGGGATGTGGAAAAGCTTGACCTGAAGGCCGAAGAATTTATCCGGCTGGCCGACAAGGTCGACCCCTTTTCATTCGAATCCAAGCGCGCGTTCGTAGTGGGAAATTCGGTCCAGGCTCACGCTCCCCGCATGCATAAGATATTGCGCACACAGAGAGGTTTCGAGATCTTCCACTCCCTCGAGGAGGCCGAGCAGTGGATTTCGTCCCCCGAGCTTGCCGCTCTACCAAAGCTCGGTGCGAGGCCTTCCCGTCGACTGCGTTAGTTATTGCTGGGATTTCGGCTTGGGTCGCTCGTAGGCCTTTTGCAGAAACTTTCGGGCTTCTTCGAGGGCGCCAAAGGTATTGTCGTTGGTCTGCAGCGCTTGCCGATATTCGTTCACAGCGCGTTCACGCTGCCCCGTGATGTCGAAAATCTTGCCCAGTTGGACGCGGCTCCACACTTCTGTCCAGCGAGGCTCGCCATCGCCGTTGATCGATTCGCGGTACGCGTTAGCGGAGGACTGGTAGTTCCTCTGCAGGAAGAAAACCTCAGCAATGCGATAGTGCGCCAGAGAACTGTTCTTGTTGAGGTCCAGAGCTTTGTTGAACTCGGTGAGCGCGCCGGAGAGGTCCCCCTGCTGCTGCAGGGCCTGTCCGCGCAGCACCGAGGCGCGCAGCTTCACGTCGCTCGAGTTAGTCAGGACGTGGTGGTCGGGATCGACTGCGATGCGGCGCGGACGGCCGAAGGTCTCTATCGTGAAAGGTGAGTTTGTGCCGACGACCTCGATGCGCTTGCTCTCAGTCTTTCCGTCGGTATCGATCTTGAGGTCCACCGGCATACGGAACAGGTCGAGATCCTGCGAAATCTCTCCTGTGACGCGGAAGCCCGGAGTCTTCTCGGCCCCTTGCGCCGTGGCGGCCGCGCCGCCTAGACGGTAGGTCGTGTACTTCACCTTGAACTCCGGCGCGCCAGTCGAATCCAGCCACTGCGAGAAGAACCAGGTCAGTTGGTCGCCGTAATTCTTTTCGGCAATGGCGCGGAAGTCATCCATGGTTGCCGACTTGCCCGCGAACTCCGAAGCGAACTCCCGCATGGTCTTGTTGTATTTATCTTCGCCTAGAACCCAGCGCAACATGTGCAGGATCATTGCGCCCTTGTCGGTAGCGAGCGACTGGAATTCGGTCGAGAAAATATCGAGCTTGCTGGCGCTCGAAAGCGGCACCGTGTCATAAGCCAGCGCGCCCACCGACATGTCCTTTACTGCCTCCTCCAGCCCTGCGGCCCCGGCGGCATTCTCCACGTACATGGCTTCCGAGTAGCGGGAGAACCCATCCGTCAGCCACCAGTCATCCTTGGTTGCCGGGCTCACCGAAACGCCCCACCACTGGTGGGCAATGGCATCGGCTAGCAGGCGATAGTTCGTCTTCTCGGTGATCGAAGGACCAGCTAAACCGGCGATCTCCGGTGCCCACACATAGGGGACGGTATCGCCCGGCATTTCTACGACGTTCAGCTTCTGGGAAGGCGGCAGGCCGTACAGCGTGATGAAGTAAGTAAACTCCTGCACCGCGGTGGTCGTGTAAGCAGGCGCCAGAGTCGAATGCGTCGGCTTGAACCAGACGTGCAGGTCCATGCCCGCTTCGTCGCTCTTATATTCCTGGAATACGCCGGCAATGATGGTGCCCGGGAACGACGGCTTCGACGAAACAAAGGTGAAGGTCTTGGTCGGCAGGACGCTGGCATTGGGCTTTTTCGAAGCCGGGGCGTCGGCGACCGTCGTTTTGCCACTGCCGATCACGATCATATGCGCGGGAACGGTCATGCTGATCGTCGACGTGAAGCGGTCCAAGCCGTAGCCGCTGACCGGGAACCACCTCCCGGCGTACAACAGATAACTGGTGTCGTCACTGATATAGGCGAGCTTGAGGCCGGGAACTGGGCTGTTATCTCCGCTTTCGAGTTGGCCTTCGTACTCGAATGTCAATGTGGTTGAGGCGTCCTTGGAAAGCCCGGCTGGCAGGGGTACGCGGACCGTGGAGTCCTGGGTAACGCGCTCGGCGGAGAGCGGCTGGTTCTTTTCGTCGAGAACCTTGGTGACCCGCAGGTCGTTGTGCAACTCGAAGACCGCGACGCTCAGGTCCTGCAAGGCGGTAAATTTGACCTTGGCGCGGGCTGTGATCGTATGCAGATGCGGCGTCAATTCAGCCTCGATCTGGTAGTCGTCCACGCGCAGACGGGCTTTCTCGGCGGCCCAGGACGGGATCGCGAGCCCAAACAGCAGCAAAACAGTCAGGGAGCCGGCTAGGACGCTCAGTCGGCGCCGCAGGTCAATCCACATTCAGGAGAGTCTCCAGGAAATGATAACCCATTTCCTATGATGAAGATTCTGACGCAAAAGATGCTGCGAGCACAAGCAACAGTAGCGCGGCCGTCCCGGCCTGCAAGTGGGGCGTTGCCACAGGCTCACCAGGAAGATCAAGATTCGTATCAGGGCATGCCTTCAGGCATGCCGCAAGTCCGCAAATCAAAACCGCCTTCAGGCGCTGGATTCTGGAAGCCCGTGTTCACCACGAATCGCAAGGTTCAGGATGATCTCGGCGGCCCGATCAGCGGGATGCGAAGCCGCTCCGGCGCCCGCTACCGGTGCCCGCAGACGCGCCTTGACCCTCGCTAGTCCTTCCAGCATGCGCTCCCGGGCCGGGCCATCAGGGAGAATCTCGTTCAGGCTGGCAGCGACCTTGGCCGCCGTGAAATCGTGCTGCACGAGTTCCGGGACAATATCCTCTTCAGCAATCAAATTCACCATGGCAAACCTAGGGACTTTCACTCGCGGCTTGCCCAGCAGGTAGGTCAGGAGCGAGACGCGATAGACCATGACAAACGGAGTGTTCATCATAGCGGCCTCGACCGTGGCAGTTCCGCTGGCAACGATGCCGGCGCGCGAGTGCCACAGCGCGGGAAGGGCTTCAGGCACCAGGGTTATTTTGGGTTCGTTGGACACCTTCTGTCTCGCCAGATCCCCCTTGGCCAAGCTCTCTTCGACCAGCCTTTGTATTAAGTAGGTGTCGAGGGTTGGCGCCACTGGGAGAAGAAACTCATAGGTGCCGCCCAGCAAAGCTGCTGATCGCACCATCGTCGGCAGGTTCATGCGGACTTCTTTCACCCGGCTGCCCGGCATCAGCGTGATCCATGTTTTGGCTGCGTCCAGGCGAAATTGCCCCGCATACTCGGCTCGCTCCATCGTCGGGCGTGGCAACTCAGCCAGCGGGTGGCCGACGAAGGTCGCGTCGACGCCACGCTCGCGGTAGAACTTCTCTTCGAACGGGAAAATGACGAGCGCTTTGTCGATGTAATCGCGGAGCAGGCGCACGCGTCCCTGCCTCCAAGCCCAGAATTGAGGTGCCACGTAATAGACGGTGGGAATGCCGCGTCTTTTCATCTGGCGCGCCACCCGCCAGTTGAACGCCGGCGAGTCGATGACGATGGCGAGATCAGGTCGGCGCTTATCCGCTTCGCGGATCAAGTGCCGGTAAAGCCGCAGGATTTTCGGCAGGTGCCCGAGGATCTCAGTGATCCCAACAACGGCCAGATCTTTGGCATCAACAACAGTGTCGCACCCAGCTCTGCGCATGCGGTCGCCACCGACGCCGAAGAATGTGAGTTCTGGTGTGGGGACAGCCGCCCAAGCCTGCCCTGAGCGAAGTCGAAGGGGCTGTCCAGCGGAGCGAAGCTCCGCTTTCCCCTCAGCAGCACGGCGCAAGGCCTCGATGAGCTGCGCCCCATACATTTCGCCGGAAGCTTCCCCGGCAGAGATCAGGATTCGCAAGCAATGATTGTAGCGCCCCAGCAATTCGGCGCGCTCCGCGGGTCAGTCATCCCCTCTGGCGGCGACTTCAGGCTGCTGGAGCCCTGCTCCATTCGCGGGCGAGGGCGCCCGCGACACACTAACTTCCTGATCCTTGTACTGCAACTGGTACAGCTTGAAGTAGATTCCGCGGTTGGCCAGCAATTCCTGGTGGGTCCCCATTTCGCGAACCTGGCCTTTGTGCATGACGATGATCTTGTCGGCTCGCTGGATGGTGGAAAGGCGGTGGGCAATGATCAGCGACGTTCGTCCTTCCACCATGCGGCCGAGCGCATCGCGCACTTTGAATTCGGTTTCTGTGTCGACGCTCGAAGTAGCCTCATCGAGAATCAGGATCTTCGGTTCATGCGCCAGGGCGCGGGCGAACGAAATGAGCTGCTTCTGTCCGGTCGAAAGCGTCGACCCCCGCTCGCGCACTTCTTCGTCGAAGCCTTTGGGTAGCGCGCGGATGAAGTCGCCGAGGTTCACGTCTTCTGCCGCCTGCTCGACGTGCTCGTCTTGAATTCGTTCAGTACCCAGGCGAATGTTGCCGCCGATCGTGCCGCTGAACAAGAATGGGTCTTGCAGCACGACGCCGAACCGGCTGCGCAGGTCGGCCAGGTCCATTTCTTTCACGTCGACTCCGTCGATGCGCACCGCGCCTTGCTGCACATCATAAAAGCGCAGCAGCAGGGAGATGAGTGTGGTCTTGCCGGCGCCAGTGTGGCCGACCACCGCGACGGTTTCTCCGGGCTCAATGGCGAAGGTGACATCGCGCAGAACCCAGTCGGGATTCGGATCGGTGCCCATGTGGGGACGGCCGCCCCCGGCCGTCCGGCCGAGCGAAGCTCGGCTGTCGGCGTCCACGCTCTCATCCGGCATATCGCGATACGCGAACCAGACGTGGTCGAACGCGATCCGCCCGGGACCTGCGGGCTTCTTCGTCACCGTCGACGAGACGACATCCACCGGAGTATCCAGCAGCTTGAAGATGCGTTCGCTGGCGGCCATCGCGGACTGCAGAATATTGTATTTCTCGCTGAAGTCCATGATGGGCCGGAAGAACCGTAGCGCGTACTGGGTGAAGGCAATCAGCACGCCTAGCGAAGCCGCCGTCGCGACCAGGTGGAACGTAACCAACGTCTGCCGGCTGAACTCCATGCTCACGCTGCGGGCGACGATGCCGCGCATAACGTCCTGGCCGCCATACCAGATCACGCAGGCAATCGCGATCGCCGAGAAAAAATCAACCACCGGATAGTACACGGCGTAAGCCATGATCGCGTCTTTGAACGCGTCCATGTGGCTACGGTTGATCTCGGAGAAGCGTTGGTAGGCCTTGCGCTCGCGATTGAAAAGCTGCAGCACCACCATCCCGCTGACGTGTTCCTGCAGATAGGAGTTGATGCGCGCGATGGCGGTGCGAATCCGCCGGTACGAGTCGCGCACCTTGTCGCGGAAAATCTTGGTCGCGAAGACAATGAACGGCAACACGGCGAACGTGATCAGCGCCAGCTTCCAGTTCATGCAGAGCATGATGCCGAGAATGCCGGCCAGCACGAACAGGTCCTCGAAGATCGAGACCACGCCGGAGGTGAACATTTCGTTCAGGGCGTCAACGTCGGTGGTGACGCGCGTGACCAGACGCCCGACCGGATTCCTATCGTAAAAAGCGACGTGCATACGCTGCAGGTGGCGGAAAATCTGGCTGCGCAAGTCGAACATCACCTTCTGCCCCGTCCACTGCATGAAATAAGTCTGCAGGAACTCGAGCAGAAACGTGAACACCAGCAATCCGAAATAGATGGTAGAAATCTGCGCGATGCCAGTCAGCGGCCGCGGGCTGAGCCAACTCCACAAGCCAGCGGTCGAGCCTTTAATGGGCGCGAGATACCGGTCGACGGCAACCTTCACCAGGTAAGGCCCCAGCACATCCGCAAAAGACTTGAGAATGATCGAGGCGATCGCCACGGTCACCTGCCAGCGGTAGGGCCGCAGGTAAGTGAGCAGTCGACGCATCAAGCGGCTGTCGTAGGCCTTGCCTAATATTTCTTCTTCCTGAGCCATCGCGTCTCGGGCAGTCAATCGGACGACGAACGGCGCAGCGTGCGCGCCATCCAACAGGGTACCCCAAAATAGATGCCCGGGCATTGCCCAGGATGGAAAAGGTTTGGGGTGGGATAATCAAGGCAGTGGCTCTAGGGATCTACATTTCGGTGCCGTTCTGCCGCACCAAGTGCAGCTACTGCAACTTCGCCTCCGATGTATTCTCGCGAGCCGTCTTCGAGCGCTATGTCGATCGGGTCTGCGCCGACATTGCCGCCGCAGAGAGCGTCGCCGAGCAGATGGGCGCAAGGATCGACCGGGACGTGGACTCGATCTACCTCGGTGGCGGGACGCCCACGGTTCTAGAACCCGCGCAGTTGCGGCGAATGTTTGATGCAGTTCGAACTCATTTCTCCGTGATGCCGAATGCAGAGATCACCGTGGAGTGCGCGCCCGGCACGCTGACGCCCCCTGTGCTGGAAGGATTGCTCGCGTGCGGCGTGAATCGCGTGAGTCTGGGCGTGCAATCGTTTGTAGACGCAGAGGCCGCAGCAGTAGGGCGCCTGCACAAGCGTTTGACAGTACTCGATGACATTGCCCGCCTGCGAGCGGAAGGGATCACAAACATTAACGTGGACCTGATTGCCGGGCTGCCGCACCAGTCAGGTGAGACTTGGCAGAAGTCGCTGGCGGAAACCATCGCCACCGGCGTGTCCCATGTGAGCGTCTACATGCTCGAAGTGGATGAAGATTCTCGACTGGGCCGCGAATTGATCGCGGGGGGAACGCGTTATCACGCCCACTTCGTCCCGGATGAAGACGCCACCGCCGACTCCTATGTCGCGGCATGCGAAGCGTTGGAAGCGGCGGGCGTGGCGCAGTACGAAATCTCGAACTTCGCGCGCCCCGCCTTCGAGTCGCGACACAACCTGAAATACTGGACGCGGCATCCCTATCTCGGTTTCGGCGTGGATGCGCATTCGATGTTGCCCTCCACCCGAGGCGCACCGGCCGCCCTGCGCCTTGCAACTGCAGATGTTCTAGAGCAGTACGTGGCTGGCGCGCCGTCACAAAAGACGGTTGTGTCAGCCACGACGGCATTGGAGGAGAGTTTCTTCCTGGGTTTACGTCTAAACCGTGGCATCGCCCTGCAGGACATTGCGGGTGCGTTTGGACCGCAAGCCCTTCAGAGCGCGCGCCCCACGATCGACGAACTAGTCTCTGAAGGACTGCTGCAGCGAGACGCCGATTGCATCCGTCTAACTCCGCGCGGCCGCTTACTTTCCAACGAAGTATTCCAGCGCTTCATCACCTCCGCAGATTGTGCCGCCAAAACCTGAGACACCGAACGGCGCGCAAGATGTTCGGTGCCGGCTCCAACCGGGTTTTCCAAGCCCAACCATCCGGTCGGTTGGCTCCAGTCGATTTAACCACCGAAATCGTCAGTGTTGATGCGGCTCATCTCAATGTCTCGATTTCCCTTCTGCAGGTAACTTCTCACTCCTGTAGCGCTATGCTCTAATCAAAACAGGTTACGGTCGGAGCGCCGCAGAGAGTAGGCTAGCTGCGGTACGGTCGTCCCGCCGCCGGAGGAACCTTGGATTTCCAGCTGAACGACGAACAATTACATCTGAAAAAAAGTGTCCGCGAGTTTGCCGAACGCGAGATCAAGCCCCACGTCATGACCTGGGACGAGGCCGGCGACTTTCCGCTCTCCACCATCAAAGAACTGGGCAAACTCGGCCTGATGGGGACAATTTTTCCTCCTGAGTACGGCGGCGCGGGCATGGGATACGTGGAATACGTCACCGCGATCGAAGAACTGTCGCGCGTAGATGGCTCGGTAGGAATCATCGTAGCCGCGCACACGTCGCTCTGTTCGAATCACATTTTTCTCGCCGGCAACGAAGCGCAGAAAAAGAAATACATCAGCAAGCTGGCAACGGGCGAATTCATCGGAGCGTGGGGCCTGACCGAGCCCTCGTCGGGCTCGGACGCGGGCAGCGCCCGCATGACGGCGGTGCGCAAGGGCGGCAGTTGGGTGCTGAACGGCACCAAGACTTTCTGCACCAACGGCCACTACGCCGACGTGGTTGTCGTGCTCGCAGTAACCGATCGTACGGCCCACACGCATGGCCTCTCCGCTTTCGTCGTCGAGAAAGACACCAAGGGATTCCGCCCCGGCAAAAAGGAAAACAAGCTGGGACTTCGCGCCAGCGATACGGCGGAGTTAATCTTCGAAGACTGCGTCATTCAGGCAGAGAATCTGCTGGGCGGCGAAGGCCAGGGATTCCCCGATGCCATGCGAGTGCTCGACGGAGGCCGCATCTCGATTGCCGCTCTGTCGCTGGGCATGGCCGAAGGGGCCTATGAGTCGGCGCTGAAATATTCGAAGCAGCGCCGCCAATTCGGTAAAGCGATCAGCGATTTTCAGGCGATTCAGTGGAAGCTGGCCGACATGGCCACCGAGATTGACGCCGCCATGCTGCTCACCATGCGCGCCGCCTCGATGAAAGACGCCGGCATGAAGACCACGCAGGAATCTTCCATGGCCAAGCTCTATGCCAGCGAAGTTGCGGTCCGCTGCGCCAACGAGGGCGTGCAGATTTTCGGCGGCTACGGTTTTACCAAGGATTATCCCGCCGAGAAGTTCTACCGCGATGTAAAGCTGTGCACCATCGGCGAGGGCACCAGCGAGATCCAGCGGTTGGTGATCGCGCGCCAGTTGCTGAAGGACTAGCCGCTGGCTTCTACCTCCTGCCCAAACCTGCGTACGCACGATCCCTCAGCCTGCGGTGCCGAGCAGACGGGCGAATCAGCTAAGATAACGCTCGGTTGCTCTCGACGAGTTGCCATGCTTATCATTCACGGCGTTTACCACCTCTGGCCGAAGCGGGTTGGATTTCGCAATGATTACTGCCTTGGCTGCGACAAGCCGCGCCGATCCTTCGCCGTGCGAACTTTTGATGTTGGCCACCTGTTCTGGATTCCGATCCTGCCGGTTGGCTTCTGGAGACATTGGAAATGCTGCGAATGCGGCCGCGATCCGCATGTTCACGTAAGAACTCGCCGCTCGTTGAAATGGGCTGGCCTGGCGTGCCTGATTGTCGTTTCAGTCATCTTCTGGATGTCACCAGTCGAATCCGATTTTGCGTTCACTTGGTTTTTCCGAGTCGCCGCACCAACCGTCGCAGCCCTGCTTCTGCGTCATCTGCTGCGCACGCCCAGCGAGCCGTCTCTGAAGCAGAGACTTGCCACGATCCTGCCTGCCACCGATGTAGTCTGCCCGTTCTGCCAATCGCCCCTGATGACAGGTACCAGTGCTCGATGGTCGTGTCCCGCGTGTGGGGCCGCGAGGTACTAGTCAGCCAGTCGCAGATGCGGACGACTTTGTCCCCAAGCGCCAGTCCTGCTTTACACTGTTTGTTTGAACACTGCTTTGAATCACGACATTCAGGTATGGATTGCGTCGCTTCGCGCAGGCAATGCTCGCGCCCTGGCGCGCGCCATCTCCACGGTCGAGAATCGCGCACCAGGATGGTCCGATTTGCTGAAGGCTTTGTTTCCGCACAGCGGGAGAGCGCGCATTCTCGGGCTGACGGGCCCGCCCGGGGCGGGGAAGAGCACGCTGGTCGATCAACTGGCGCGGCTCTATCGCAAACAGGACCGGACCGTCGGCATAATCGCCGTCGACCCGACCAGCCCCTACACAGGCGGAGCAATTCTGGGCGATCGCATCCGCATGCAAGATCACTTCTCCGACCCTGGAATTTATATTCGCAGCATGGCCACGCGAGGTTCGTTGGGCGGTTTGGCGCGGACGACCGCCGACGTCACCACTGTGCTCGACGCATCCGGCCGCGACGTGATCCTGATCGAGACGGTCGGCGTTGGGCAGGATGAAGTCGACATCGTGCGCCTGGCCGATATCACCGTCGTAATCCTGGTGCCCGGCATGGGGGACGATGTGCAAACCATCAAGGCCGGTATCATGGAGATCGCCGACATCTACGTCATCAATAAAAGCGACCGCGAAGGCGCCGAACGCGTGGAGCGCGAAATCCGCGCCCTGCAGTCGCTCGCCGTGCGGCAAGACGGCTGGACTCCTCCCATCGTAAAAACCGTCGCGAGCGAGGGAACGGGCGTCCCGGAACTGGATGCCGCCATAGCCGGATACGAAGCCTATCTGCAGAAAGAGAATCTGGCGCTGAAAAAAAGTGTCGAGAATTGGCAGGAGCGTCTGGTCGAGATGTTGCGCGATGCCATGCTGGAAAAAGCCCGCCAACACCTTGGCAACGGCAGGGTAGCTCGCCTGGCGGCGGAAGTTGCTGCACACAAACGCGATCCCTACACGTTGGTGGAAGAGATTGCGGCGGAGGTCGGCAAGCATTGACGTTCCAGATTGATCATCTCGGCATCGCGGTGAAATCGCTGGCGGCGGCCAAAGCCATCTACGAGCAACTGGGCCTTAGTGTCTCGGCAGAAGAAACGGTGGAGCAGGAACAAGTACGCCTAGTCATGGTGCCAGTCGGAGAGAGCCGACTGGAGTTGCTTGAGGCGACCTCAGAGAATTCGACGATTGCGAAATTTATCGCGATGCGTGGCGAAGGGCTGCACCACGTGTGCCTTAAAGTTCCCGACCTGCAGGCGGTGGTCGATCGGCTGAAAAAGGACGGCGTTCGCCTTGTGTCAGATGAGATCAAGACGGGTGCCGGCGGTCACCAATATGTGTTCGTGCATCCGTCGAGCACGGGCGGGGTGCTGCTCGAGTTGGTTCAGGGGTGAAAGAACACATCAATGCTTCTTCTCGTCACTGACACTTCGGGCAAGCACGGCAGTGTGGCGCTGGCGCGCGCGGGTGAAGGCACGAAGCCAAACGGAATTGCGGTGATTGAAGAGATGCCACTAGCAGGCGGCACTTTCTCGGCGCAGTTGGTGCCGCAGATTGCGGCACTGCTTGCCAAGCACGGCTTCAGCAAGACCGACATCGACGCTTTTGTGGTGGTCTCCGGGCCGGGATCGTTTACCGGCCTCCGCGTGGGACTCGCAGCGATCAAGGCTTTGGCCGAGATCCTCAGAAAGCCCATCGTCCCGGTCTCTCTACTGGAAGTGGTAGCGCTTGCCAGCGGCGCTCAGGGAAAGATTTTGGCTGCGCTCGACGCCGGCCGCGGCGAAGTATACGTCGGCGAGTACGAAATTGCCGGGGACGCCGCACGTCCGCTGCAGGAGCAATTGCTGCCGAAGGATGAATTCTGGTCCGGTGCGGGAAACACAGCCGTCACAACGCCCGACGAGACTCTGGCAACATCCGCCCGCAATGCCGGCATCTCAGTGCTCCCGGTTGCGACTCCAAGCGCTGAGATGATCTCGCGGCTCGGATGGCAGAAGCTGCAAGCTGGCAAAACCGTTTCGCCCGAGCAGTTGGAAGCGAATTACATCCGCCGGTCGGACGCCGAAATTTTTGCGAAGCCAGTTTCTAGCTCCTAGCGAATGTGCTGTCCCGTCAGTTCGCGTGAAAAGTTGTCGAAAGGGCGCGGCCCCAGTTTCGTGCGGAGGAACCGAAATTCCGGGGAAAACGGAGGGCTAAAAACCTGCCAAACTCCCAGCCGCGGAGCGGCGGCATAATGTAGCCCCGGACGTAAGTCCCGGGTAGCCTCGGGAGAATGGAACCAAGTCCCGTAGGGACGACAGAAGGTCTCACATACACTCTTTAGCCGCCGAGGCTAGAAAACCTCGGCACAAACTTACACCATGGGCAGTGAGCCTCTTGCTTACACAATCCCAAACCCGAAACCCGTGACCATCCGCCCCGCCACTCCCGACGACATTCCTTTCCTGATGAATCTTGAACGATCGTGCCCAACCGCCGCCCACTGGTCGGAACCGCAGTACCGGCAGTTGTTCCAACCGAGCGGTACTGGCCCGGAAAGATTCGTCCTTTTGATTAGCGGAATGCTACCCATGACGACAAATTCGTCGACGGGAGACCGCGGAGAAACTTTGCTCGGTTTTCTTGTGGCACGGCGCGTTGTCTCCGATTGGGAACTGGAGAACATCGCGGTTGCTCCTGAGGTCCGCCGCAAGGGTTGTGGCCAGCGTCTGCTGGACGCCTTGCTGATTCATGCCGCCGAAACCAATGGCGATTCAGCTTCATCTTTCTCGAGGTGAGGGAATCAAACGCCGCTGCGCGGGCTCTCTACCACAGAGCAGGATTCCGCCAGACGGGCCAGCGGAAGTCGTATTACACAAATCCGACCGAAGACGCCATTCTGTATGCCCGGAACCTCTCGTCGAACTCGTAACTAACCTATTTCTCATACTGAGACTGCACCACTTTTTGGCATTGCCCCTGTTTTTGGGCTGTGCTACGGTGAGTGCATATATCCCGGTTTGGAGGTCTGCTGGATGCTGACTTCGAGAGACCAACTCCTGACCAGCCATGAGGAATTCCGCAAGCTGGCTCAGGAGCACTCGCAGTACTCGCAACGTCTCGATTCACTAACCCAAAAAAGATATCTCAGCGAAGACGAAAAGCTGGAGGAAGTGCGCCTGAAAAAGCTGAAACTGCGCCTCAAGGACCAGATGGAGTCCATCGAGCGCGAGCATCGGCAGCAGTACGGCGTCAACGTAGCGTAATTGATCTGACCAACCTCCACGCGGCGTCGCCGCTAAGGGAGGAATTCATCTTCCGCAGGGCGCGATGAAGCGCCTTTTTTTATTTGCACTTACAGAACCTCAGCCAGCCCAGGTCCCACGAGCAGGCCGCTCGCGACTATAATTAGACGACTTCCCATGGTTCGCGATGGATACTTCTACTCCGTACCCCTGATTGCCGCCGGACTTTTCCTCGGCTGGCTGACAAATCCGTTGTGGGCGATTTTTCCTTTCCTGCTGGCTCTTTTCTTCTTGTGGTTCTTTCGCGATCCGGAGCGCGCCATTCCCCACGAGGCTGGCGCGGTAGTTTCTCCTGGCGATGGCAAGGTCACCGACGTTTCCACCGTGACCACCGGAAGCGAAACTCAAACGCGAATCAGTATTTTCCTCAGCGTCTTCGATGTGCACGTGAACCGCTCCCCAATCACGGGCGTAATTCGCGATGTGCGCTACCAACGCGGCCAGTTCCTGAACGCAATGAACAAGGTTTCCGCGGAGCAGAACGAGCAGAACATCGTCAGCATGGAAGCCGACGGCCAGAAGATCGTCTTCAAACAGATTGCCGGCCTGCTGGCGCGCCGCATTATTTTCTACCCCAAAGTCGGGGACCGCCTGGAGCGCGGCCAGCGCGTCGGGCTGATCAAGTTCGGATCACGCGTGGATTTGTTGGTCGACGCCTCGGCGCGCATCAACGTGGAGGTAGGAGACCGCGTGAAAGGCGGCGCCAGCGTGCTCGCCTATGTCCAACCGCAGGGAACGCTCGCCGCAGCTGGCGGTGCTGCCGCTGAGAAGGCGTATTAATGGATCAAGCTCCCCCCAGACCACGGCGCCGCCTCAGCAAGGGGATGTACATTCTCCCTTCGCTGTTTACCACCGCCAACATGGCGCTCGGCTATTACGCGATTCTCGAGGTCATGCACGCTTCCATCAGTGAACACTGGCACCTCGACAACGCCGCCAAGGCCATCGGCTTCGCCGTGCTGTTTGACGGACTCGACGGTCGCATCGCCCGCATGACGGGCACCAGCAGCGACTTCGGCAAAGAACTGGATTCTTTAGCTGACGCCATTACTTTCGGCGTGGCTCCGGCCATGCTCGCTTGGACCTGGGGATTTCACCTGATGCCCACCGTCCTGCTGACCGAGTGGCACATTAAGCTCACGCAACTGGGCGCCATTGCCAGCTTCCTGTTTTTGATGGCGGGGGCGAGCCGGCTAGCGCGATTCAACATCACGTCCAACCCGCAACCTTCCAATCCCGGGCGTCCGGGCAAGAAGTATTTCGTTGGCATGCCGATCCCCGCTGGCGCGGGCGTGATCGCGGCGGTCGTCCACTTCGAAGCCGGGGATCCGGTTGTCTCCTGGTACACGGCGTTGACCTGGTTGGCCATGGTGACCACGGTCGGCTACCTGATGGTGAGCACGTGGCGTTTCTACAGCTTCAAAGACATTGATTTCCGCTCACGGCATCCTTTCCGTCTGATCATCTTCTTTGCCGCTTTGTTTGCGTTAATCTGGTTCTTCTCGCGCCAGGTGCTTTTCTTCATCGCTTTGCTCTACATGATCTCAGGAGTTTTCTGGCGGCTGCAGTGGATCTTTCGGCGGCGGTCGGGCCCTCCGCCTCCACCACACTACAAAAAGGCCTCACAGACATCATGAGCGAGCCGGTGAAATCCGCATCTCAGCACAGCGTCGCCCTCCGCGGCGGACTGTACCGCGCCGCGATCGTGGGCGCGGCTTCGCTCAAAGGCAAAGAGATCGCCGAGATGCTGAACGAGCGGAATTTTCCTGCGGTCGACGTGCGACTGCTCGACGACGACGAGTCTCTGGGCCAACTCGAAGCCATGGGAGACGAGATCAGCTTCATTCAAAGCGTCCGCGCCGAACAGTTCGAACACGTGGACTTTACTTTCTTTGCCTCGGATGCCGATTGCACGCGCAAGAACTGGAAGCGTGCCCGCGATGCCGGCAGCGCCATTATCGATGTTTCCGCAGCCCTCGAAAACGAACCCGGGGCCAGCGTGCGCTCCCTGTGGGTCGAACGTGAACGCGGCCAACTCGCCCCTCCCGATTTGCAGCCGGGCCCCTGCGTAACGGCGCATCCGGCTGCCGTGGCGCTCGCCCTCCTGCTGTTGCGCGCCCGGAAAGCTGGGCTGATCCGCCGTGTCGTGGCTACGGTCCTCGAGCCGGCGTCTGAGCATGGACAGCGCGGCATGGACGAATTGCACCAACAGACCGTGAACCTGCTTTCGTTTCAGCCTTTGCCCAAGGATGTCTACGACGCGCAAGTGGCCTTCAACATGGTCGCGCGTTACGGTCACAAATCGCAGCCCTCGCTCGATTCGGTGGAGGCCCGCGTACTCCGGCACTACAAGAAGATCGCCGGCGACGATGCCCCACTGCCTTCCCTCATGTTGCTGCAGGCCCCGATCTTCCACGGTCATGCTCTGGCGGTTTTCTTGGAGATGGAGGGCGCACTCGCTCTGCCCGCGTTGTCGCTGGCGCTGGCGGGAGATCATGTGGCCATCCCCGCACCGGAAGAAGACTCGCCGACCAACGTCAGTGCAGCCGGGCAAGCAGATATTCAGCTCATGGTGAAACCTGATCCCGCGCAAGCCAACGGCGTCTGGTTGTGGGCCGCAGTAGACAATCTTCGCATCGCCGCCCTCACCTCCGTGGAATGCGCCGAGAGCATGACCGCCACACGCCCCTCGGGGAAGATTCAGTGAGTCGAGTGTCGAGTGCCGAGTCCCGAATCCCGAGTCCAGCTCGAGCGAAGTTTTTCTCGGTACTCAGTATCCGGTACTCGGCACTGGTGTTGAGATTTCTCTGGATACTGAGTACTGGGTACTGGGTACTGCCTCTCTCGAGTTGCGGTTACCACACTGCCGGACACGCCGTGCAATTGCCCGACAACGTGAAGACCATCGCTGTGCCGGCGTTCAGGAATGAGACCGCAACCTATCGCATCGAGCAAATGCTGACCGCCTCGGTCGTGCGGGAATTCACCACCCGCACCCATTACCGGATACTGAACGACGCCGGCGAGGCCGCCGATGCCACGCTGCGTGGAACCGTGCTCTCGACCGCCGCTTCGCCCCTCGCCTACGACACAGCCTCGGGGCGCGCCGCCAGCGTGCTGGTGGTGGTCAGCATGAAAGTTACGCTCTCCGACCGCGACGGCAAGGTCCTCTACCAGAATCCCGCCTATCTATTTCGCGAGCAGTACGAAGTCTCGCAGGATCTCAAGAGCTTTTTCGAGGAGGACACGCCGGCCTCGCGTCGTCTCTCCGAGGATTTCGCCCGGACGCTGGTGTCCAACATTCTGGAGGGTTTCTAGAGTTGCGGAGATTTATCCTCGCCCTGACTTTGCTTGTCGTGGCGCTCGCGGCAGGCTGTTATCACGGATCGCGCCCGCGACGTATCGGCGAGGCGGCGCCAGATTTCAGTGTGCAGGACGCGGACCGGAAAATCGAGCTGAGCCACTTTCGCGGTCAGGTGGTGGTCTTAAACTTCTGGGCGACGTGGTGTCCTCCCTGCAATGAAGAGCTCCCATCGCTGATGAGCATGCAGGAGCGCGTCAGGGCGAGGGGCGTGGTCGTGCTCGGCATAAGTATCGACGTCGATGGCGACGCTTACCACCGCTTTCTGAAACAGCGCGGCGTCAATTTTGTGACGGTGCGCGATCCGGAAGAAAAAATCAGCGGCATGTACGGCACTCACGGCTGGCCAGAAACGTTCATCATTGATCGCCAGGGCGTCTTGCGCCGCAAGGTCGTCGGCCCCATCAATTGGAACTCCCCCGAGGTGATGGAATTCCTGAGCCGCCAGTAGCGTCGCGGACAAAGTCGGATCGCGTTGTTGTTTTGAAAGGGCGCTCTTTCCGAGTGTGCGGTTGAAGGAACTCGTGGGGAGAGCGGTAGACCAAACCCTCCCAAGATCCAGCCGCGCAGCGGCGACATAATTTAGCCCCGGACGTAAGTCCGGGGTAGGTCAAGGAAAGGGAACCAAGTCCCTAGGGACGACAGACGTTCTCGCGCGGCCTCACAGCAGCCGTTACGAACCCGCCACTATGCGAATCGATCACTCGATGCTAAAGTCGCAGAAGAATTTCTGAATGCGAGCTTTCGCCCAAGCCGAGCGCTTCGTCAGCGAACTGGAGTCGCGCAAACTGCGCGCGGCCTACGTGTTCGTCGGCGATGAAGCCTTTTTCCGCAAACGCTTCCGCGATGCCATTCTCGACCACCTGGTCCCGGCCGACCTCCGCGACTTCAGTCTGTTCGAATTCGATCTCGCTGAGAACGATTTGGCCGAGGTTCTCGACCGTGCCCGCACTCCCTCGCTGATGGCCCCGTTTCAAGTGTTCTTCGTGCGCGGCGTAAAGACCCTTTTTGGCCGCGGATCCAACGAAGAAAAACTCGCCGCCATCGAGGAATACTGCAAGAACCCGAATCCCGACGCCCTGGTAGTCTTCGTAGCCGACCACATCAGCATCCCCGCCGACGTTCGCCGCATGGAAATGCAGGACAAAGATCGCTACCAGCGCATCCGCGACACCATGGGCCACTACTGCGGCATCGTCGAACTGGCGCGCGTGGAAGAAGGCGAGGCCGTCCGTTGGATTACGGATTACTGCTTCAGTCGCGCCGTGAAGATCGAAGCCGACGGCGCCCGCGAACTGGTCGACGCCCTGGGCGGCGACATGATGATGATCTCGAACGAACTCGAGAAACTGATCCTCTATGTAGGCGAGAAGAAGCGAATCACCCTAGGCGACGTCGAGACCATGGTCCTGGCCGCCAAGCAGCGATCGCTGTACGAACTGACCGACGCCATTTCCAGCCGGGACCGCGTGCGCGCCCTGGAAATCCTGGATGCGATTCTATCCTCCGGCGAAGGCGAAGAAGCCGCCATCGGACACATCTACATGCTGGCCAAAACCTTCCGCCAGATGCTGGTGATTCTGGAGCGCAATGTCCGCGATCAACGCATGCTGTGGGCGGCGCTGTGGCAGGGATTCCGCGTTCCCCCGTTCGCCGCCGACGACATCATCAAGCAGGCCCGCCGCTACAAATCACGCCGCGAACTGACGCGGTCCATCCGCTTGGTGGCGAAAGCCGATCTCGCCCTGCGCTCCAATCCCGTAAGCAAACGTATGGTACTAGAGCGCCTGGTGATGGAACTAACCGCCGAACCCAAGCTGGAAGCGCCGGGATGGATGCAAGATCAGTTGCCAGTCTGACCAGAACCACATTGCGCGTACTCCGCATCTATGGGTGTCGGACCGGTTCGCTCTTGTCTGAATTGTCCTTGATACGCTCTGAGGCCAGCTTGACCGCCGCGTCCAAGGCTTGCGACGCCTCAACCTTCACGTCCGGTTCAACCCCAGTTCCTTCCCAGTTCGTCTTCGTAATTGGATTTACAGCTCGCGCGAAGGGGACTCCGATCATAAAGTGGTCATCAATCCGCTGCCCCGAAACCGGGTGCGCTCCGCCTCCAGTTGTTTCGCCCACAATCGTGGCGCGTTTTAGGTTCTTCAGGTTGTAAGTAAACTCCTCTGCGCCGGAAAAAGTGCTCTTCGACGTTAGAACAAATGCAGGCTTATCAGGCAGCCTCGCACCGGGAACGTAGGGCAGAGTCCAGTATTGTGTTGTGGAGTCTTCCTTGCGGTTGTAAAGGTCGTTGAGATGGGTCGGCTTATCGAAGAGGTAACTTGAAATCATAGCCACCATCTTTGGGTCGCCCCCACCGTTCTCGCGCAGATCAAAAATAATCGCATCCACGTGTGCCAGAAAATTCATGGCGGCGACGACGGTTGGACCGCAAATGGTTGGGTCTGCGAAGGCATTGAACTTGAGATATCCAACGTTGTGCGCCAGGATTTCGACCTTCCCGAAGGAACAATTCGTTCGCTCCATCATCTTTCGGAACTCGGCCTCTTCCTCGGGGCTGGGCGTATGTCCTTCTGGCGGAAGCTTGACCGGGCTGTAATTGACTCCGAGGTGCTTGTCGTGGCTGACCGCCCGCAAGTCTTTCGTCAGCCGGTTCGCGAAGGCATCGGGGTCTGTAATCGCGTCGTATTCGCCCTTCTTCTGATTCGCTCGAATGGCGTCCTCCATCTTCTGCGCCAGATCGGGATACACATACGACTCCTTCAAGTTCTTCGCGGCTCCGTCAATGACGCGTTGCCGCTCAGCGGAATCCACCTTCACGTTTTCTACAACAGCTCCCGGCGGAATTGCCCGCAAGCCAAAGCTTTCCACCATGCCCGACTGGTCATCCTTCACTTGTATGCTTCCGATTCCGACAGTCGAACTCCCTTTCTCTTTGACGCGGAACTTGATCAGTAACGGCTCGCTGCTTTCGATTCTAAGCAGATCGAAGCCGCCGGTTTGATCGTGGAACCCCATCATCCGCTCCACCGATTGCTGAGGATCGAACGCCTTGATGTATGCTTCGACTTTCGGTCGATCACCACTGTTAAATGCGTCGAGCCAAGCCCGAAGAGTTCTCCCGGCCGGAGTATCCGGCGTGGTCGTTTGCGCATACCCGATTAATGCAAACACCAACGCTGGAATGCACAACGCGATTTTCACGCCGTTGCGGGGTGGCCCATGTCTTGCGTTCTTTGCGAGACGTGGTGATTTTCGGGCTGGAGATGAGAGCGACTGCAGGCCGCGAATTGTCGCAAGCAGGTGCATAAACGGCACCCTCCTCATAGGGAGATCATTCGAGCGCGGACATCATATTGGTGGCGACAGGAGATACCTTCAAATGACACCGTGTCAATCCTCAAGGTTCCCTGTGGTTCACAAACAGCCACTACACATTCTTCCTCGTTCCGGCGATGTCTCGCTTCCAAACGGGAGGCCAGTTCAGGTGGGACACGAAAAAACCTTAAACCCGCGAGTTCCCGCTCGACACAACCAGCGAACGCGAGCCATGATTGAACGATAGTTCATCCAACATCTCGGCTACTTTCATGGTCGATGTATCCTCCTATCTCGCCCGCATCAATTACTCCGGTCCCATAGCCCCCACCGCCGACACGCTCCGCACCATCCATCACGCTCACCTGCTGACCGTTCCTTTTGAGAATCTCGATATCCCCCTCGGACGCAAAATTGTCGTCGATGAGGACGCCTTCGTCCGCAAGGTCGTCGAGCAGCGGCGTGGCGGATTCTGCTACGAGCTGAACGGCGCGTTCGCAGCACTGTTGCGGTCGCTCGGGTTCCGGGTCACGCTGCTTTCGGCCCGAGTGGCCAGAGACCAAGGCGGAGAAGGCCCAGAGTTCGATCATCTGGCCCTGCGTGTCGAGCTTGATGAGCCGTGGCTGGCAGATGTGGGATTCGGCGAGTCATTCCTGGAGCCTCTCCGTATCGAAGCTGGGCCGGAGCAGGCGGATCCCGCAGGCACGTTTCGTTTGATAGATCTGGGAGAGCGTCTGCAGTTGGAGAAGGTCGAGCCTGTGGGCATTTGGAAGCGGCAATACTCGTTCACGCTGCTACCGCGCCGTCTGGAGCAGTTTGCGGGAATGTGCCACTATCACCAGACCTCTCCCGACTCAAGCTTCACTCAGAACCGCCTCTGCACGAAAGCGACAGCTAATGGCCGAATTACCCTGTCAGGAATGAAACTGATTGTGACCCAAGCCGGCCACCGCGAAGAGAAAACGCTGTCTTCCCAAGAAGAATGGAACCGCGCGCTTCGCGAGCACTTCGGAATCAGGTTGTAGCGTAGCCTAACTAAACGGCGAAGCCGCAGGTCCTCGATCTGCGTCAGAATTCCAAGTTAAGGCTGAACGCGGGCCGTTACAATCAAAGCCCCCTCCATGACTGCGATGTCGATGTATCACCATTCAACAATGCGGCCACCATCGCAGTCGGTTGCGAATGTTTGGGTTAGACGCCTAACAGTTTGCTGAAAAACTCAGATTCGTATCAGGGCATCGCTTCAGCGATGCCGTTAGTGCCACAGAATCAGTCCGGCTTCAGCCGCTGTGGGGGCGCTACGCTGCCGAGAATGAGTTCTTCCGTAAACTGCGAACGCTCTGGGAGGAAATCTGTCTTTAGAATCGTGCTCTGTTATACTAACCAAGACGCTTTTGTCACGGTTTGCTCGTCACGCGGTGGTCAGTTGTTTGACCAGAATCATCTCCGCTTTTCCTGCCCTCCGTTTATTTGCGTGAAATCCAAAATTGAATGCGAGTGGCATGACGACTCTCGACACGTGTGTCAGAGTGCGTGATCACAAAGCCCCTCCAGAAGGAAACGAATTCGAATGACCACATTTTCGGAACTGCCCTTGTCTCCTGCATTGCAGCGGGGACTGGCAGCAGCCCAGTTCACTAACCTCACACCCATCCAGGAACGTGCAATTCCTCCAGCTCTTGAAGGCCGCGACGTCATCGGCACTGCTCAGACCGGCACCGGCAAGACCTTGGCCTATCTGATCCCGCTGATCGAAACTCTCAACCGGGAACCTTTACGCCACACCATTGCACTTGTGTTATTGCCCACGCGTGAACTCGCGATGCAGGTTCACGAGCAATACGAGCAACTCCGCACCAAAGACATGCCCAAAGCCGCTCTAGTCATCGGCGGCGTGTCGGAAAAGGCGCAGATTCAAGGTCTCCGTGCCGGTTCAGGCCTGGTAATTGCCACGCCCGGAAGGTTGCAGGACCTGATGAGCCGCAAGTTCGCCGACCTGCGCCAGGTCAAAATGCTCGTGCTCGATGAAGCCGATCGAATGCTCGATATGGGTTTCTTACCTGCGATCCAGCGCATTCTCCCGGCACTCCCGCAGCACCGGCAGACCCTATGCTTCTCGGCCACTCTGGAACGATCCGTTGCTGGATTGGTGAACGACTACATGCGCGACCCGGTGCGCGTGGCTTTGGGCTCCGTGCTCAAGCCCGCCGAGAGCGTGCAGCTCAAAGCCTACGAAGTTCGACCAGGAGAGAAACTCGACGCTCTGCGGCAGTTGCTCTATTCGGAAAAGGGGCAAACCCTGATTTTCACCCGCACCAAGCGTGGCGCGGAGCGCCTGGCCAAGGAGCTCGTGCGGGACGGCTTCGCCGCCGCTCTGATTCACGGCGGTCGCTCACAGTCGCAGCGAAATGGGGCGTTGAGCGGATTTCAGGAAGGCCGCTTCCAGGTGCTGGTCGCTACCGATATCGCATCCCGTGGACTGCACGTGGACGACGTGGCCCATGTGATCAACTACGACCTGCCCAAAATGGCCGAAGATTTTATCCATCGCGTCGGCCGCACCGGCAGAGCCGGGTTGCAAGGTCGCGCGTCGACCTTGGTCGCCGGAGCAGAAGTGCTGGAGTTGCGCCACATCGAGCGCAGCCTGCAACTTAGAATCGAACGCAAGCGAATTGATACGGAGACAGCGGCACCACCGAGGCGGATTATTCAGGACACGCTAGTCTCGCGAACGTTGACCGCATTGCCGGGAGAAGTATTCGTCTAGCCTGCCGAGAGCAGTCGCCGGGGCATTCTGCTCGGGCGGCTTCCTGTGACAAAGAAACACGGTCAAGGTTTGATCCCATCTCCGCTACCTATCGTGGCTTCCTCATTCGATCTGGATTCCTTGGCGCCAACGTTGAACAGAGCCTGCCCCCTCAGTGTGTTTGCGCAACTCGGCCATCTTGGGAATGCGAGGGCGACACGACTCACGCTCACGCTGCGCTCGACTTAGGGTCGGGGCGCCCGAAAAACACCACCCGGTAGAGTTATCTGTCTTGCGCTGACATTTTTCGGAGTTTTCGGAACCTGACCCTCGTTATTGAGATGGGATGAGTTCTACATGGCGCTCAGCGCCACAACGATTAATGAAAACGGGAAGCATTGGCAGTATGCTGTGCCGAGGCGTGTGGTCCAGAGGTCTTCGACCTTACTGGTGCTTGAGAGCCCGAGGATGAGTTTGACCCGGGACGCGCTTTGGCACAACGGACTGTAGCCTCTTCGTGAGAGGAGAGCACGCGAGGGAGATTCACCCTATCAGCGCGTCCTGGATCACACGTCGATGGAGGTGTAGTCATGGACGTGTTGCATTCGAGATGTTGCGGTTTGGACGTACATAAGAGCTCGATTTCTGCTTGCATTTTGCTGCGTGAAGCGGGACGCGTGCAGAAACACCAGCGTCGCTTTGGCGCGATGACCCAAGAACTGCAGGCGCTTGCCGAATGGCTACGGCAGTTCGGTGTGACTCAGGTAGCGATGGAATCCAGCGGCGTTTACTGGAAGCCAGTTTGGAACATTCTGGAAGGACAGTTCACGGTAGTCTTGGCGAATGCGCAGCACATCAAGAATGTGCCTGGTCGCAAGACCGACCAGAAGGACGCGGAATGGATTGCGCAGTTGCTGCAGTATGGTCTTCTACGGCCCAGCTATGTACCCTGCGAAGTCATTCGCGATCTACGCGACCTGACAAGAATGCGGGCGAGTCTGTCCCAGGAAGCCTCGCGCATCAGTAGTCGAATTCAGAAAGTCCTAGAAGACGCAAACGTAAAGCTGGCGAGCGTGGCGACCAACGTTCTGGGCAAGAGTGGACGGGCAATGCTGGAGGACATCATCTCCGGGGAAGATGATCCCGAGCACCTTGCCTCTCTCGCCCTGGGTCATCTGCGCGTAAAGATTCCGCAGTTAAGACTTGCTCTAGAAGGAAAGATCCGTTCCCATCATCGCTTCTTGCTCCGGCGTTTGGTCGATCAGATACAGTTTGTGGAACACGAAATTGCGTTGCTCGACGAACGTCTAGAGGACATCGGCCGACAAAGACCGGAGCTGGCGCAAGCGGTTGCTCGCTGGGACACGATACCGGGTATCGATCGAGTGGCAGCGTGGGCTCTTCTAGCCGAAATAGGTGACAACATGGCGCAGTTTCCAACCGCTGAGCATCTGGCCAGTTGGGCCGCGCTATGCCCGGGCAATCACGAAAGTGCCGGCAAGCGTTTGCGCGGTACAACTCGTCAAGGGAGCCCATGGTTGTGCCGCATGGCTTGTCAGTGCGCCTGGGCTGCCGCGCGCACCAAGAACACTTACTTGTCCTCGCAGTTCAGACGCTTAGCGGCAAGGCGCGGCAAGAAAAGGGCCATCATCGCGGTGGCGCATACCCTCATCGTCATTGGCTATCACTTGCAGAAGAACCAGAGCAACTACGAGGACCTTGGCGGAAACTACTTCGATCGCATCCACTCCGACGGTCTCAAGCGGTACTTGGTGAAGCGGCTCCAACAACTCGGGCACAAGGTAACTCTAGAGCCGATGGAAGCTGCTTAACCCACCGATTCCCGCAGTTGTTTTCGAGGGAGAAGGTCGATCCCCGATCACGGATGGCGTTAAGCTACCAGTGATCAACGCACTCGACGGTGCAATCACAATAGATAAGGAGATCGACCTTGAAGAAGAATACCAATTCTCCCACGAAGAAGGAACCGAGAGCGAAGCGGGCGAAAGCTCAGCGTCCAGTGCAGCGAGAACCCAAGGCAGTACTGGCGGAGCTGGTGGAGAAACTGAGAGGAAAGCTGGGGGTGAAGGCGACGTCGGCGAGCCCAGCAGAAGCGGGTGCGCGAACTGAGCTGGGTCCCAATCTGGACCGGCTGACGGTGGGAGTGGATTTGGGAGACCAATGGAGCCACTACTGCATTTTGGGTTTGCACGGGGAGACGCTAAGCGAAGGGCAGCTACAGACGAGGGAAGCAGAAGTCGCGGAGTTCTTCCAGGCCTTACCGCCGGCGCGGGTGGTGATGGAGGTGGGGACGCACTCGGCCTGGATGCAGGAAATCATCGCGGGTGAGGGACACGAGGTGGTGGTGGCCAACCCGCGGCTGATGGAGGGGTCGAAGCGGCGTAAGCGCAAGAATGATCGGATCGATGCCAAGAAGTTGGCGCGGCTGGGGCGGGTGGATCCACAGTCGTTGCACCCGATAAGGCACCGCAGTCGAGAGGTGCGGCAGGACTTGGTGGTGCTGCGAGCGCGGGAGGCGTTGGTGGCAGCACGGACCGAGCTGATTAACGCTACGCGGGGTCTGGTGAAAAGTATGGGCACACGGTTACCCAAATGTTCGAGCCCGAGCTTCGAGCAAAAGGTAAAGGATGCGATTCCGGAAAAGGTACGGGAAGCCCTGCTGCCGTTGGTGCAATTAGCAGGTGCACTGAGTGATTGCATTCGAAGCTATGACCAGAAGATTGAAGAGCTGGGCAGCGAGAAGTACGGGCACACGAAGCTATTGCGCCAGGTGAAGGGGGTGGGCCCGATCACCGCGCTTGCCTACGTGTTGACCTTAGAGAATCCGGAGCACTTCGCCAAGAGCCGAGAGGTGGGGCCCTATTTGGGATTAGTGCCGAAGCAGGAGGACTCCGGGGAGAGCCAGCCGCAATTGGGAATTAGCAAAACCGGGGACACGATGGTGCGCAAGCTGTTGGTGGGGAGTGCGCACTATATTTTGGGACCGTTTGGACCCGACACCGACCTACGACGTTACGGGTTGCGGCTGTGCGAGCGTGGTGGAAAGAACGCGAAGAAGAGAGCCGCGGTAGCGGTAGCGCGGAAGCTGGCGGTTTTGCTGCATCGACTTTGGGTGAGTGGCGAGGTCTATGAGCCGCTGGGCTACGCCTCATCGAGGGCGATCGTAGAACAGGCTGCGTAGACGGAAACAGACTGGAGGGAACCGGGTCCAGGGAGCCATGAGTTGAAGACGCGAAAATCAATCGATCGCCAGAAAGTTTGCAGGCAATGACATCCACCGCCTTGTTCGGGAGACTGCGCATTACACTCGGGTCAAGAAGACCGCTTTTGAGATAGCAGCCCCTAACAACCCAGGTCCGTCACCGTGGTGATGGACCTGGGCTTTAAATCGAACCCCAACATGCACCGAGGCCCCGAAGTGGCCCATCTAGAGTACGGATAGAAGCAGGGCAAATGTGGGTGGCGCCGGCCAGGATTTCTGGGAAGATTTGACAGACGCGAATCAATTTATGTTCTGTGGACTGCGATACCGAATCCTAAGACGAGTGGGTGGGGGCGCACTGGCATGCCCTCGGGACAAAAAACAAAATCCAAACCCATCAACTAAGGACGAAGCCCAACTGAACCGCGTTGCGCTTCGTCCCCCGCTCGATTTTGAAGTGGCGTGGAGAGCTGTCAAGGGTCAAGATGAACGCCTAAAACCGGCGCCCTTGACAGATCTCCACGCCACCGGACGCAGCATCGTCGATGTCGGAGGAAAAAATATGGAGGGCCGCCACGTCGGCCTTGACTTTTATGACCTTCTCATAGAAGTGTAATGGGGATTTGTACGAAGCCGCTGGCGCGGCGGACGCTACCGCGTGTTCGAGGATCGGCAGTTGGTAAGGGATTGAAGTGAGAAGTAAGTTGGGTCACAGAAAAAGGAGGTCCCTGTGACCCAACTACGCAAACAGATGCTGGAAGAAATCCAGCGTCGTAATTACTCCCATCGTACCGCAAGAACCTACGTTCGCATCGTCCGCGATTTTGCGGAGTATTTTCACCAGCCACCGGACAAGCTCGGGCCCGAGCAAATTCGGCAGTATCAGGCTCATCTGTTTCAATTCAAGAAGTTGGCTCCTGCCACGGTCAGTCAGTATGTGTCCGCGTTGCGCTTCTTGTTCGTAAAGACACTGCGTCGGCATTTTCTGGCTGAGTACATTCCATTTCCGAAGTCCCGCAAGCGACTGCCGACCGTGCTCAGCCCGGAGGAAGTGACCCGACTGATCGACGCGGCCTGCAATCTCTATCACCGCACGCTCCTCATGACCTTGTATTCCACCGCCGCACGCCGGGCCGAGCTCTGCCGGCTGAAGGTACAAGACATCGACAGTCAGCGCATGATGATTCGCATTAACCAAGGTAAGGGCGGCTGCGACCGAGAGGTTCCTTTGAGCCCCAAGCTGCTGGAGACTCTGCGCGTCTACTTTCGCTGGATGCGGCCCACCAACTTCCTGTTTCCGGGCACCGTGAAAGGAGTGCGCGCCGACGTCCCCATCAGCCCCAATATAGTGTGGTTAGCGTGCCGGCAAGCTGCCCAAAGGGCCGGCATCACGAAACGCCTTTCTCCCCACAGCTTGAGACATAGTTGTGCTTCCCACCTTCTGGAAGCGGGCGCCGACCTGCGTACCATTCAGGTCCTACTCGGACATTCCAGGCTGGAGCACACCCTCATCTACCTGCATCTCTCGCCCAAGCATCTGCGCGCCATCCCCAATCCGCTCGATGCTCTGCAAGTCTCCGGCCTCGAGGGCGTCAAACGCTCGCGGAGGCTCAAGCAAAAATGACTCGGCCCCTCCTCGAGGTGGCCGATATCGTTCGCGCCCAAGGTGATCGCTTCGTCAAGCACAACTTCCGCTGGATCCACTGGGCCCACCGGAAAGTGCTGCGCGCCATCGCTCGCTGCCGTACGGCGTCACTCGGTGGGCATCGTGATAAGTGCCCGCGCTGTGGCTATCGCGCCATCTCATTTAATAGTTGTCGCAATCGCCATTGTCCCAAGTGCCAGAGTGGCGCTCGCGACAAGTGGATCATGGCTCGGCAGAATGAACTTCTGCCCGTCGCCTATGTCCATGTTGTCTTTACTCTGCCTCACCAACTCTCCGCACTGGCGCTGCAGAACAAGAAGGTCCTCTATGACCTCTTGTTCCGCGCCAGTGCAGAGACTCTACAAGAGGTCGCCCGAGATCCCCGCCATCTGGGGGCAGACATTGGCTTCCTTTCGGTCTTGCATACCTGGGGACAAAACTTGCTGGCTCATCCTCACCTCCACTGTGTCATTCCTGCCGGAGGTCTCTCGCCCGACCGAACCCGCTGGATCCATCCCCGCTATCCCTTCTTCCTGCCCGTCCACGTCCTCAGTCGCATCTTCCGCGGCAAGTTCGTCGCCGGCTTAAAACGACGATTCCAGCAACACCAACTCGCCTTCGCCGGAGTTCTCAAGCCGCTGGAAAACGAAAAGGCCTTCCGCTCCTTCTTGCGCCCCTTGTTCCGTCAGAACTGGGTCGTCTACGCCAAGCCGCCCTTCGGCGGTCCCCACCATGTACTCGGCTATCTCGCTCGCTATACCCATCGCGTAGCCATCACCAACCATCGCCTCGTGGCTTTCCAGCATGACCAGGTTACTTTCCGCTGGAAGGATTATGCCCACGGACATAAGAAGAGAATGATGACGCTCGGTTCGCAAGAGTTCCTACGCCGCTTCCTGCTTCACGTCCTACCCCGCGGCTTTGTCCGCATCCGCTCTTTCGGCTTCCTCGCCACTCGCCGCCGTGCCAGACTCTTGCCGCTCTGTCAGCGCCTGCTCGCCGACTATCCCACGGCGCACACCCCCGCAGCCGTCACTTCATCCCCCACTCAGCCCACTTGTTTCCGCTGCCCACACTGTTCCACTCCCATGCTTATCGTCGAAATATTCTCTGTCACTACTGCTTGGCAACTCTCGACCAGGAGCGCGTACCTTGACTCTTCCTAATCATCCAACCATGCCGCTCTCCACAGCGCGAGCTTCTGCTCCGACAGCCGTAGTGTCTGTACTCACCGAAATCCACCTCAATCCACCACTTACTTTCGTAAATTACCCGCACCGGATCGCCTCCTCGGACCTACCCATACTCTCGCCGACACCTTTTACCAGTCCGCTCAACCCAACCCTGCGACGAACAAATCGCGAATCGCGCATGCAAAACCCATAGCTCCCCCGCGTCCGCCGCGCCAGCGCCTTCGTACAAATCCTCCTATCGCAAGTGCCCCGGCGCGAAACACTTGGCTCCGCGCGGAAGCTCACCGCCGGGGCACTTGTCGATAGGAAACTAAGATTTTTCAACAACTAATGACGGAGAGGATTCTCTGCCGCTCTAAGTCACTCCAGCGGATCACGGTCAGGTCCGCCTATCCCACCATTTGGAAGCTTAAGAGCAGGGCAGCCAGTCTGCCCCGCTCCAGGGGAGGGCCGGGCTGCCAGCCCGAATCGTTCGAGGAACCGGGACTATGCTACCGGTGACTTGCTGATGAGGGCTTTCACCGAGTTTGTAGTGTTCGCCCATGCCGGGACCGCCGCAGCCACCTGGGCCTTAGTACGCGGGGCAGCTGCGGTTCCGTCCTTGCGGAAATCGTCGCACCGATACAGTAGCGCCTGGTTTTGGCCAACGGGAGGGGGATACATCTTGTTCCAATCAGGCAAGATGAAGGCATCACCGGGAATGTCCGGAATCAGCGTCAGGAGTCGTCTCATTTCATCCGACCCGACGCGATAATGTCCGGTTTTAGCGGTGATGATTTTGACCTTTCCAGTTTCGTCGACAAGGAGCTCTCCTGCGGCGGCAACCGGCTTGCCTGCCAGGAAACTGGAATGGTGGAAAAAGGCAATTTCATGGGGCCTGGCATACAGGCCGCCGCTGGGGCTACAAACGAAAATCGCCCAACCCGCACCCGAGTGGGCCGTGGAGGCATCTCTGGTGCAATAGACTTCATCCAATGAGTTCTTCGCCACTCTGTGTCAAAGATGATCCGATAGCCTTCGACCAACAATTTGCCTGCTCCATCGTCGCCCTTGACCATCATGACCGAGTCGCTGCTTCCCCTATTCCCCAGCCACTCCCAAAAACTTTGCTTTTCCTTCATCGGAATTGGCGGGCTACCGATCCAGGTCTCATACTCCTGGGACAGCACGAAACCCGGTCGATGAAGAGGATCGACCCGTTCAAGCCAATACGATTGGCAACCCAGCCTGATGTCTCCTTTGATGGCCCTGAAATCGGCGGGGCTATGCAAGAGCTTCACTCCATGACCTTGGGCCTCTGTCGCTGCATGCGTAGCCAGGTTCGTCATCGCGGTCCAGCGAAGTTGATTCTTTGCTCCGGCTTGCGGCTTCTTGGAGGTCAGATAGACCGCCGCGTGTTTCATGATTTTATCGAGCAACCGTGACGCCTCATCGTGTTGATCAGGCGGCAGCCCGTTGTAGAGACTTACTTCAGTGAATAGTTTTTGCAGAGTCGGATTTTTGGTCCGGTCCAGCCCTGCGCCTGTGAGCTGAGTCATATTGAACAAGACAGCACCTCGAGAGATGGAGGATTCCGCGCAGCGGGTGAGGGAATTTATACTACCGCAGCGTTCCCAGATCAAGGCGCGCTGGCTACCTTTTCCGGCATGAGTCAGCTGGCGTAACCAGGCCTTTGCGCTCAAATTTCGACTGCTTTCGTTTCCGTTCAGATTCGACGGATTCGTCGGTACTCGGAAGATGAGTGAGGCGATGTTACGCCAATCATCTCCGCAACCTTCCGAATCGCATATACTCCGCTTCATGGAAAGAACGTTTATTGACCGACGAGCAACAGAATCTGACCATCTCAGGGCGAGAGAAATAGCACAGGCCATTTTGGATGGGCGAACCACAGTTTTGGAAGCGGTCAGAGAACTAGTTTCCTTGGCGCATACAGACGCGGTTGCCGAGCTTGAAGATCGCAGGTTCATTATCGGGGTTGCAAGCGAAACCGACGATCTACCCGTTGGAGAGGTTCGTAAACTGTGGGCTCCCTACGCGCTAAAAGAGAAAGATGTGGAGATTGCACGTTGCGAGGAATTATACAAAGCTGACTTCTTGGAAACGTGCCGAAGGATCGTGCAAACTGATTTGCCCAGTCGATGAGTGAAATCGCGATATTTCGCCAATTGACAACGGAGTCATTGACCGTGAGTACCGCGCTGTACCCACTCACTGTCTCCCTTGATGCTTGACGGGAGCGCGGCCAGTGCTTCCTCTGGCCCTTCCACGTCCCAAATGTTGACGCAGCAGCCGCACCCCTGATTCTCGGAGCGGTAGGTGAGGCAGGGTGTCCATTTCGCAAGCCACTCCTCGGACGCGGCGACTTCTTCAGGATGCGTCACATCAACGATGATGGTCGCACGGGGCATGGCCAGACGATAGCACGGGTCACTGAGCGCTATGGCGATTTTGCAACAATTAGGAATTCCGTTCACAATGAGCCGTCAAGCACGGGGAGGGGAATCATGGCCGTCGAAACCACTACGAGCGCGAATGTAAAGCTGGCAGTTCCGTTTTTTGGCGTCGCGAACATGGAAGCTTCGCTGCGGTTCTGTGTGGATGGGCTCGGCTTCAAGATGACCCGCTGGTGGATTCCGGATAGTCCTGGTGAGCATCTTGATCATCCCGACGGGAGAATTCGCTGGTGCTGGCTGGAGCTGGGCGAGGCAGCCATCATGCTGCAAGAGTTCTGGCCGGGAGGCAGGCCAAAGGAAACGCTCGGAACTGGAGTCAACGTCTGTTTTCAGTGCGAAGATGCACTGGCCCTTTATCGCGAGTTCAAGTCGCGTGGCGTACAGACACGGGGTCGCCCAACTGTGGGAAACCGGTTGTGGGTCGTGCCGGTTACTGACCCCGACGGCTATCGCATGGAGTTTTCGAGTCCGACCGACGCGCCAGAAGAGAGCGAACTAGAAGAGTAGCCTTTGCACGGACCCTGCGACTGGCGCTATCAGGCGTGGGTGTTGAAAAAGTCGATTTTTCTCAAAACGGGCGGAATTTGGAGGACAGAAAATGTCCACGAAAACCGACATCGCCGTTTGTAGGGCATCGTAGCGCAAAGTTTTTTCGAGCGTTTTCTAGGTAGCGAGTTTTTCAACAGCCACAGGCGCTTTCACCAGTGAGCACGAGGAAAACTATCTTGACTCGCGGTAGATGAGAATGCAATCGGATGTTACACCAACGATCCTTGACTTGCTCTTGCTTCAGACCTAATATCTCGCCCTTGAGCGAGATCGGGCAACGTCATTGATTAACCGGGAGGGTCGCATGAGTCGAGAACGAGGACTCAGGATCGTGCTAGTCATCGTGGGACTGATTTTCTTGGCGGGCGTTTATCCCTTGTTTACATCTATACGGGAAGGTTGGCAGGCAAACAAAGAAGACTCTTTGCCGATGGGGATCAGTCTCTATGTCATGCAGGGGATTTTCTTGCTGCTGGCGGCTCGTGATCCGTCGGCAAATCGCGGCGTAATCACATTCGCAGCATGGTTGAACATTGCTCATGCTGCCGTCATGACGGTTATGTCAATCCACCTTCCGCATGAACGCCAAGATCTTCTGGTCGCCTCAGCTATCTTCTGCCTCATCGGTGTAATTCTGATCGCTTTGCTACCTCCCAAGGGTCTGAAAGACCGGGTGTCGACAGCATAGGCTCGCCGTTCAAAAGGTCTGCGGCTCTTCTTCACTCAAGTATTGAAATCAGGCGTGGGTGTTGAAAAAGTCACTGAGATTAGCAGGTGAGAATTAGCGAAAACATGGTAAGACCTCAACATGCTTTGCTGGATTTCCATTTTTGGAGGCCTGCTGATGGAGCAGTCGACAATACTGCGAATCTTGCGAGGTGAAAGTCCTCGTGCCGCCAATTGCCTGTAGTCGGGCGGCGAGCATATCCGATGCGTGCGAAGGCAACGACGCACGTTCTGCTCGGACGTAAACGCCTCAGCTGCCCTGCGGGGAAACCTGCAGCGGTAGGAGCGATCCGGGAGGCAAGCCAACTCGGAGGCCTGAACATAACGAAATAGCTGCAACCTCGAAAACCTTCCCCGCGAAAAATCGCGTTCGCGGAAAGAAGCGGGAAGCCGACCCTACATCAGCATGGGAAAGGCCGATGACACTGGGGAAGAACCAGGCAAGTGCACTCAGTGAGACCGCCGTGGTAGGGGCTCAGGCAACTGAGGAAAGATTTGCAGAATAACGTCGAGAAGGTCCCGCTAGCAGCAGGGGCTGATAGCAACCTGCAGAGACTCCTCTAACGAGGCTAAGGCCGAAGTCGAGGAGAGATAACGGGATCGGCGCATGAGTCCGTAAGAGCAATGACTGAGGAGTAATGTCCTCACAGGAGACGGTACACGGCTCCCGGATGCAGATAACACCTACATCTGGCAAAGGGACTCTGGATCATGGCGGTGTCACTGACAGCGGGGTGATCGGACTCTGAGCCGACATAAGCCTTCCGCTGGAGATGGCGCTACGCCGTGGGCAAACCACGGAAGTCGGGGCGTATGCGAATCAGCGCTTAAACCTCGCCAAGCTGGGAAGGCCCATGGAAGAAATGCCAAGGTTCCGAACCGGACCTGGGAAAACCGGCCGTCCGGGATTATCGGGGGGCCCCGCGAAACGCAGCCATGGTGGAATTGTGAACCCGTCTTGCAACCGAAAGGGCAAGTACGGTAACCCTGCACCTACAGCTGGCGCGCGCGGATTCTATCCCAACCATGATGGGGCAACACGACCGCTCTGAAGCGCTCTTCTACTACTTCCGTCTGGAAGATCAGATTCCTGAAAACCACCTGCTGCGGCTGATCGATAAGCACATCAGCTTTGAGTTCGTACGGCCGCAACTGAAAGAAAGCTACAGTGAGACGGGCCGCCCGTCCATCGATCCCGAACTTCTGCTGCGCATTCTCTTGATCGGCTATTTATATGGCATCACCAGCGAACGCAAGCTAGTGGAAGAGTTGCGCATGCATCTGGCGTGGCGTTGGTTCACCGGACTGGGTTTCGATCAGGAGCTCCCGCATCACTCGACGTTCTCGAAAAACCGGCACGGACGGTTTCAGGAATCGAAGCTGTTCGAGCAGTTGTTTGAGCAGATCGTGCGGCAGTGTGTGGAAGTGGGATTGGTGCAGGGCAGCACCTGTCAGTCGATGGCAGTTTCGTGGAAGCGAACGCGGCGAAGGAAAGCCGCATTCCGCGCGAGCAGTTAGCGGAAGCAGCACAAGTGCACCACACCGTGCGCCAGTATCTGCGGGAAGTGGAAGAGCAGAATCCGGTGGAAGAGCCGGTGCACCAGCAGGATCAGGTATCGACCACCGATCCCGATTCCACCTACGCGACCAAGGGTGGGACTCCAGCCCGACTGGGCTATTACGACAACTATCTGGTGGACAACCACAGCTGTGTGATCGTTGGAGTGCAGGCCACGGCAGCGCGCATGAGCCAGGAGACGGTGGCGGCGCAAGATATGCTCACCCGTTTTGCCGCATGGCAAGGACGGGAGCCCGAATCGGTAGCGGCCGACACCACCTACGGGAATGGAGAATTCTTACAGTGGTTGGCGGATCGCAACGTCACTGCCTACATGCACACCCG
Organism: uncultured Acidobacteriaceae bacterium; assembly: GCA_963768265.1. Lineage (GTDB taxonomy): Bacteria > Acidobacteriota > Terriglobia > Terriglobales > Acidobacteriaceae > Sulfotelmatobacter. Next base: position 194,581 of record CAVYHM010000028.1, on the reverse strand, counting down.
CGATAGTGCTCTGAGAAAAAACAATCCCGGCTATGGCCCTGAGCGATTTACTTATCAGCCCGAGAGTAACAGCTACCGTTGTCCTGCCGGAGAGCAACTGAACTACGTCGGCTTGAATGTTCGCAATCGAGCCCATGCCTACATCGGAAGCGCGAAACGCTGCGGAGCATGCTCACTAAAAGCACAATGCACGACTGGACGATACAAGTATCTCGCCATTCACATTCATGAGCCGGTACGACAACGCGCACGGGAGTTGGCGCAGACCCCCGAGTTCGCGAAGGCACAACGACAAAGAAAGAAGGTGGAAGCGCTGTTCGCACAACTCAAGAACCAGATCGGGTTGCGCCGCCTGCGGCTACGACGCATGAAGTTCGTTCGGGAGCAGTTCTGGCTTGCGGCAACGGTTCAGAATATCAAGCGACTGGTGCGGTTCCTCAGCCGGCAAGCAACACCGCTGGCTGTCAGTAACTAGAATCCCGAAAAGAACCCGCCAGTCCCTACATCACCCCACAACGAGCCCTGCAATCAGTGACTTTTTCAACACCCACAGGCGGTTACACTCAAATTCCCCTTCAGTCGTCAACACCCTTGAGGAGATCCGTCGCGATTTCCACAGCTTTCCACAGCAAAAAATCGTCGTCTTGTGACCCACAACCTTTACTGAGGATACAGAAAGTGCAAACTGGGAATATGCTTGACTGCTTCCCCAACAGAGCTGAAGCCACGGCGATCGGAAATCTAGGCGCTAACTCCTTATTCCGCAATATTTTGCATGCAAGCCCTTGCGGCTCAAGATTTTGCCCATACCCAACCATATCCTGTACCCGCAACTCAATGAAAACAAGTATTTTAGAGATTTGGTGCTAAAAAAAAGTGGGATATACCCCTGGACCAAAACAGCAAGGGCAGACGCCATGAAGCGCCTGCCCAGAGTTTTGATTGCTGAGAGCTGATGGCCGCGAGCCTACTTCATCGCCGTGACGCGCACACCCAGGCGGGATTTGTAGCGCGAGGCGGTGTTCTCGTGCAGCGTACCCTTCTGGATCGCCTTGTCGAGCACGGAAACGGTCTGCCGGTACATCGTCTCGGCAGCAGCCTTGTCGCCCTTCTCTATAGTCTCGCGCAGTTCGCGCAACTGCGTGCGCAGGCGCGAGGTGTTGGCCCGGTTGCGGGCGGTGCGGCGTTCAGTCTGACGGGCGCGCTTCAGCGCCGAAAAATGATTTGCCATGTCTGCTTCGTTACCTTCGTGTGTCCAGAGAGATATTCGGGTGGGTCCGAATTACTTATTATAGGGCAGCAACTCTCGACCGGTCAAACAGATGCAGCTTCAGGGCAGTTATCTCAGTCTGATTGTCATTCCGAGCACGCGTTTTTTGCGCAGCGAGGAATCTGGGCGAGCCGCGCGAAGCGTCGCGTACTTTGCGACGCAACAATCGCGCGTTCGGCTCGCTTCCTTGTCAACCTGACTGAGGCACTACTCTGTTCAACCCCACTGCGGAGCACTGCCCTAATGAGCGACGGCCTCGATCGCCTGAAAGTTTTAATCAACTCCTCGACCCCGATCGTCGTGATGGAGACCTCGGAGGAAGTGCGCGCCGTGAACATGGTGCGTTCCGCCTGCGCCGAATTGAACATGGCGACCTTCGAATGGAGCATCGCCGACGGCCTGCTGCGCTCGGGGTCCAACGCTCCGCCCGAACAACAGAAAACGCCGATGCGCGCCCGTGTGGATCAAGCCACCGTCTGGACCCAGGCTGGCCGCGATCTGACACAAACGCGAACCGTCCTCAGCCCCAGCCGCGGCGAAGCCGACCGACTGGCGCGAGCGGTGATGTCCTCAATGGGAACCGAGGCTGCGACGGCAGCCGCAGGAAATGCGATCTACAACACGCGCGAGCCGGTGCAGGCCCTCGCCAACATGGAGTCGATGACGCTCGAAGCTGTCTTCATCCTGAAAGACTTTCATCGCCACATGGAGGATCCCATCGTGGTTCGCCGGCTGCGCGACGTCGGCCAGAAATTCGCGGCCAACCGGCGAACGGTCGTCATCACCGCGCCAGAACTCACCGTGCCCGCAGAACTTGGTCACCTGGTGGAATATTTCGACCTCCCGCTGCCCAATCGCGACCGGCTGCACGAGATCATCCACGAGACGTTCACCCGCCTCTCGAAGACATACACGCTGAAGCTGCAACTCGACGCCGCCGGCGTCGACGCCATGTCGGCCAACCTGCGTGGCCTGACCGAGGAAGAGGCCGAGCGCGCGATTTCCCAGGCGCTGGTCACGCGCTACGCGCTTTGCCCCGAGACCGTCACCGATGTAATCGAGGCCAAGAAGCAACTGCTGCGGCATTCCGGCATGCTCGATTTCGTCGAGGCCCTCGACAATATGGCCAGCGTCGGTGGTCTGGAGAACTTGAAACACTGGTTGCAGCAGCGGCGCGGAGCGTGGGAAGACGCCGCCCGCGAATTTGGCCTGGAACCGCCGCGTGGCATGATCATTCTCGGTGTGCAGGGATGCGGCAAATCGCTTTGTGCGCGCGCCGTGGCCGGAGAGTGGAAGCTGCCCCTGGTCAAGTTCGACACCTCGGCAGTCTACGACAAGTACATCGGCGAGACGGAAAAACGCATTCGCAAAGTTTTTCAGGTAGCCGAGGGCCTCGCCCCATGCGTGCTCTGGATTGACGAGTTGGAGAAAGTTTTCGCCGGCAGCGGCCCGGATTCTGCGTCCGCCGATGCCGGAGTATCCTCCCGCCTGCTCGCGTCATTTCTGTCCTGGATGCAGGACCGCAAAGCGCCCGTATTCGTGGCCGCCACCTGCAATAACGTGACGGTGCTACCGCCCGAGTTGATCCGCAAGGGCCGCTTCGACGAGTTGTTCTTCGTGGATCTCCCTAATCAGGCCGAGCGCAAGCAGATATTCGCGATTCAGTTGGCGAAGCGGAAGCGCAATCCGGCGGAGTTCGACCTGGACAAAGTCGCCGTGGCCGCCAAGGGCTACTCCGGCGCCGAAATCGACGCCGCCGTGCAAGGCGCACTCTACGCGGCATATTCGGAAAAGAAGCCCGTAACCACGCAGTCGCTGATCGACGCGCTGGGCCAGACGGTGCCTCTGTCGACCACACGCGCCGAGGAAATCGAGGCCTTGCGTGAATGGGCAAAGACCAGGGCCGTGCCCGCATCGGCCCATGATTCGGCTGTGTAAATCTCCGGGTTTAACCGCCATTGACGGCCACTCGGCCTCGGGGTACGCTTTACCTAATGGTAGTCGACCGCCCTGTTGGCGCGAACATTCCGATTCTTCCCGTCTCTAAGCGAAATCCTGTTTTGTGTCTATTTCCGCGAAACTGTCGCACGCGCGGGTGCGCGACCGACGCGGTGAAAGCTGGCTGTTTGCACATGCTAGTCAAAGAAACTGAATGAAGAAGAGTATCGGGATCAGTCCCAACATCGAAACCTTGTTCGGCACGCGAGACGAGAATGTGCGCCTGCTGGAAGACGGACTCAACATCACCATCAACCTGCGCTCAAACGCCATTGAACTGGAGGGCGCGGCCCGCGATGTGGCCCGCGCCGAGCAAGTCTTCACCGATTACGAAAGCCTGCAGCGCTCCGGCTACAGCTTCAACAATGGCGACCTCAACAGCATGCTGCGGGTGCTGACCTCCGATCCCAACTCAACCCTGCGCGGCTTGGCCGACGCCGGCCGCCAGCGCTCGTTTGGACGCCGCACCGTCCAGCCCAAAAGCAGCAACCAGCGCCGCTATCTTGAAGCCATCGAGAAGCACGACATGGTGTTTGGCATTGGTCCCGCCGGCACCGGCAAGACTTACCTTGCCGTGGCCATGGCGATCTCGGCATTGCTGGCCAAACGCGTGAATCGCATCATCCTTGCTCGTCCGGCGGTAGAAGCAGGCGAGCGGCTCGGCTTTCTTCCCGGCACCCTGCAGGACAAAATCGATCCCTACCTGCGGCCGCTTTACGATGCCTTATATGACATGCTTGATCCCGAGAAAGTCGATCGATACCTCGAAAAGAACGTTATCGAGATTGCACCCATCGCTTTCATGCGCGGCCGCACGCTCAACGATTCCTTCGTGATTCTCGACGAGGCCCAAAACACCACTTCCGAGCAGATGAAGATGTTCGTCACGCGCCTGGGATTCAACTCGAAGGCGGTTATCACCGGCGACATCACGCAAATCGACCTGCCCAACGCCCGCCGCAGCGGCCTGCTCGAGGCGATCGACATTCTGAAGAGCGTGGAGGGGCTGGCCTTCGCCTACTTCGACGAAGGCGACGTGGTGCGGCATCACTTGGTGCAGCGTATCGTTCGTGCTTATGACGAGCACAAGACGCGCGTCGCCGAACAGCAGATGCTTCTGCTCAGCGAAGGCAAGAACACGGAGGCAAGCGCCAACGGAAAGCCCGCATTGCCCGGGGCGGAGAAGCCGGCGGCGCCGCAAGTCGAAGAATAGAGCATGCAGCATTAGCGGGAGGGCTCCAACTCGGGCCCTCCCGTTTGTTCTAGTAGCGCCGCCGTCCCGGCGGCTGTCCGGCGGGCGTCTCGCGCCGCGTCGAGGGCGAGGCGCCCTCAGGACAGCCGGCACGATGCCGGCGCTACGTTCTTACGCGCCTGCGTCATCATGCGGGCGCAGTGTTAGAAGGGCGGCTACGGCCGCGGAGCGAGTCTTGGTCATTCTGCAAAAACGCGTTCCGCAGCTAAGCCAGCAAGCCCTCGGTCGCTTTGTGCTGCGAGCGCGGCGTGCCGTGGACCTGCGCGGCATCCCCAATGTTCTGGTGACGAGCAGCGCCGTGGTAAGAACTCTGAACCGCCAGTTCCGCGGCAAAAACAAGGCCACTGACGTGTTGTCGTTTCCGTCAAGCGCGCCGTTGGCCCGACACGCCCGGCAGAGAGTTCAGATTGCCGGAGACATTGCAATTTCGGCCGACATTGCCAGGCAAAACGCGGCCCGTTTTGGGCATTCTGCCGCCGAGGAGGTGAAGATCCTGGCCCTGCACGGCATTCTTCATCTGGCAGGGTTTGATCATGAGCGCGATAATGGAAACATGGCGCGCAAAGAAATGACACTGCGCCAGAGGCTTCACCTGCCTGCTGCCTTGATCGAGCGAACTCAATCCGCCGCGAGAGCGTCGCTGCGCCAGAAACGCGTCAACACTCGCGCAACGCCAGCACAAAAAACGCGATGAACGTCGCCGTCGCCATCTCGCTGCTACTCTTGCTGGGACTGCTCACGCTGGTCTCCTACGTCGACCGCGTTTACCAGGAAGCGGGAAGATTTCTCTCTCGCGATTTCCAGGACAACATCGATGCCTTCGAGCAGAAGGTAGAGCCGCGCCTGCGCGTGGGCCGCGCCCGGGCTTCACTCTCCATGGCGGTGCTCGCGCAGTTGAGCATGGCAGCGATTGCCTTGCTCTTGGGCTTCGTGGTCTTCAGCGATCAGGAATGGACGATCTACGAAATCCTGCAGGCGGCGTTCAGTTTGATCTTGATCGTGATCGTGTTCAATCGGTTCTTGCCGTTCGTGTTCTTCTCGCGCACCAAAGGTGACTGGCTGGTTCGCTGGACACTCGTCTTGAAGATGCTGATCTATCTTGTGATGCCGGTAACGATCGTGCTGGGTTTCCTTCAGTCGGTGGCTTCCCTGACCCGGCAAAGCGCGACCGAGCAACCCGAAAGTCCGGCTGAGGCGGTGGATGCCCTGATCGAGGCCGGGCAGGAAGAGGGCATCATTCAGGAGGGCGACCGCGATCTGATCCAGTCCGTGGTGGAGTTCAGCGGCAAGACGGTGCGCGATGCCATGCGGCCACGCCCCGCCATGTTCGCCGTTCCCATCGACACCACGGTGGAGCGCTTTATCGAGATGCTGAGGGCCAAGCACTACTCGCGCGTCCCCGTATACGAGGGCAGCATCCACAACATCAAGGGCATTGTCTACGCGCAGGACGTGCTGCAAGTTTCCGACAGCGAGGCTCACACTCGCACCCTCGACACGCTCATGCGGCGCGATGTTTACTTTGTTCCCGAAAGCAAGCTGGGAAGCGACCTGCTTCGTGAGATGCAGAAGCAGAACATCCGTATGGCTATCGTTGTGGACGAATACGGCGGCGTGGCGGGTCTGGTCACCATCGAAGACCTGGTGGAAGAGATCGTGGGCGAGATTCGCGACGAGCGCGACAAGCCCGAAATCGTGCGCGAAGGCGAGCGCTCATTCATCGTTTCCGGCGGAATGGATGTGGATCGACTCGATGAACTTTTCGGTACCAAGCCCGACGCGAAAGAGTCGGCGACGATCGCCGGCCTGGTCAGCGAAATGGCCGGGCGGATTCCGCGCAAGGGCGAAGTCGTGGAAGGGGACGGCCTGCGCTTCGAAGTCGTCGAATCCACCGACCGCAAAATCGAGCGCGTACGCGTGACCGCCGTACAGCCGCAACAGCTGAAACTGATATAAAGACAGCTGCTAGCTTCTAGCTACTAGCTACTAGCTACTAGCTACTAGCTCCTAGCTCCTAGCTTTTGCGTCATTGAGCATGTTTCCAATGCCAACGGGGAGCTCGCCAAAAGCCGCAGGCGAATCGTTTTAGCTAGCCGCTAGGAGCTAGAAGCTAGTAGCTTGTTTTCATGCCCTTCCGCTCCGGTTTCGTCTGTATTCTCGGCCGCCCCAATGCGGGGAAGTCGACACTCCTCAATGCGCTCGTGGGGGAGAAGTTGGCGATCGTCTCGCCCAAGCCTCAGACTACGCGCAACCGCATCCAGGGGATCGTCCACGTTCCCAAGATCAAAGGTAAGAGTAAAGACGGCGGGCAGATCGTACTCCTCGATACTCCCGGAGTGCACAAGCCTGATAGTTCGTTAGGCCGCAAGATGATGGTCGAGGTGCGCGAAGCGCTGGAAGGCTGCGATCTCGTGCTCGTCATCATGGATGTCACACACAAGTTCGATCCGCGCGACCAGTTTGCGCTCGATCTTCTCAAGCAATCGGGAACGAAGGCATTCCTCATCCTGAACAAGGTCGACTTGATTCACGAGAAGGCGAAGCTGCTGCCGCTCATCGAGGAATACCGCAAGCTCTATCCCTTCAGCGAAGTGATTCCGATATCGGCGCTCAAGCGCAAGGGACTCGACGTGCTTCTCGACCTGGTCGTCTCGGCGCTGCCGGCGGGCCCAGCTTATTTTCCCGAGGATCAGGTTACGGACCAGCCGGCGCGGTTTATGGCGGCGGAAATCGTCCGCGAGCAAGTGCTGGTAAACACGAAAGAAGAGCTTCCCTACGCGACCACGGTGATCGTGGAGAGCTTTGAGGAAGGCAAGAGGCTCACGCGGATTGCGGCGACTATCTATTGCGAGCGCGCAAGTCAGAGGGGAATTCTGGTCGGCAAAGGCGGCCAGATGCTGAAGAAGATCGGCACGTCGGCGCGGCTGCAAATCGAGCGCATGCTGGGCACCAAGGTCTTCCTCGAACTCTACGTGAAGGTCCAGGCCGGGTGGCGCGACTCGCGGGCGTTTGTCGAAGAACTCGACTGGCGCAGGCAACTTGAGCAGCGCATGCAAGATCAGAGGACGAACGAGCCAACTCGAGAATCTACCTCGGTTGCGCAAGCCGGGCGAAACGAGACAGATACCTGATGCTGTGTCTTCTGTACCAACCCTCCTCGAACTTGCGTAACCGTTGATTGAATGCGGCGGTCATTGCCGGATTCAGCGTTTTACCGCTAGAATCTCAACAGACAGCTAAACGGCGGCCAAGGACGAGCAAACCCACCATGGATTCTGGGGCACCTCCCGAGGAACAACTCCCTGAGCAAGACTTTGATCCAGAGCGGTTAACCCTAAGCGTGCGCGTCACACTGGCGGCCGACCGCAAGGCCGTGGACCCAGTCGTAGAGCAGGTGATGGAATCGGTCCGCCAGATGAAGTGTGTCGACGGCAAAGAAGACGCCATCGAGCTCTCTCTTCAGGAAGCTCTGGCCAATGCGGTCGTCCACGGCGCGAAGGAAGACCCAAGCAAGGTGGTCGAGTGCCTGGTGATGTGCGACCAGTTGCGCGGCATTCTCATCATCGTGCGCGATCCGGGCGAGGGTTTTGATCCCAAAGCGATCCCCGCCTGCACCATGGGCGAGAACCTCTATTCCAATCACGGCCGCGGAATTTTTCTCATCAACCAACTGATGGACGAGGTGAAGTTCCACAAGAACGGCACCGAGATCCACATGGTGAAGCGGTAAGTGTGAAGCTGTAGAACGGCGCGGCCTTACTCCTTCGCGGCAATCCCCAAAGCTTTCATCTTCCGGTAGAGATGGCTGCGCTCCAGGCCCAGCACCTCGGCGGCGCGGCTGACGTTGCCATGATTCTCGTCCAACTTCTTCAGGATGTAGTCGCGTTCGTAGGCATCGCGCGCTTGGTGCAGCGTGGAGAATTCCGTCTTGGGCGCGCGACGGCTGCCGTCGCGGTACACCAGTGGCGGCAGGTGTTTGCTATCGAAGCGCGTGGTGGTGGGGTTCATGATCACGATGCGCTCGATGACGTTGCGCAACTCGCGCACGTTTCCGGGCCAGGAGTAGCGCATGAGCACTTCGATGGCGTCGTCGGTGATTTCTCGCGGCCGGCGTCCGTAGGTCGCGGCCAGTTCCTTCAGGAAATGCCGCGTGAATAGTGGGATGTCTTCCTTGCGCTCACGCAATGGCGGAACAAAGAACGGAATCACATTGAGCCGGTAAAAGAGATCTTCGCGGAAATTGCCCCGCGAAATTTCCTCTTCCAAATCCTTGTTTGTCGAAGCAATCACCCGCACGTCGACCGTGATGGTTTCTTCACTTCCCACCGGAGTGAAGCGCTGCTCTTCCAGCGTGCGCAGGACTTTTGACTGCGTCTTAAGGCTCATGTCGCCCACTTCATCGAGAAACAGCGTGCCTCCGTTGGCCTTCTGAAATTTGCCTTCCTTGTCGGCCGCTGCTCCCGGGAATGAGCCCTTGTAGTGGCCAAACAACTCGCTCTCGATCAGATCCTCGGGGATAGCGGCGCAGTTGACCTCAACGAAGGTCTCGTCCTTGCGCAGGCTCTGCACGTGAATCGCGTGCGCCACCAGTTCCTTACCCGTGCCTGACTCGCCGTAGATCAAGACCCGGCCGTTCGTCGGAGCCATGAGGCCGATCTGTTGGCGCAAAGCCTTCATGGGAATGCTGTCGCCCACGATGATGCTTTTCGTCTGCAGCTGTTTCTTCAGGTCGACATTTTCCTGGCGCAGCTTCTTGGAGTCGATCGCGTTCTTGACCAGGATCAGGGTCTTGTCAATCGACAGCGGCTTTTCCAGGAAGTCATAAGCGCCCAGCTTGGTCGCGCGTACGGCGGTTTCGATCGTACCGTGGCCGGAGATCATGAGTACCTCGGGCGGGCTGTCGAGTTCGCGAATCCTTTCGAGAACCTCGAGCCCGTCGATGCCGGGCAGCCAGATGTCGAGCAGGACCACGTCGAATGCGGTCTTGCGCAGCAAGTCCAGGCAGGCCTCGCCGCTCTCGACCGTCGAAGCGGAGTAGCCTTCATCTGTCAGAATCCCGGCCAGTGAGTCGCGAATGCCGGTTTCGTCGTCTACGATCAGGACGTTATGCATGTTGTGCGGTAGCGGCGGCCGGGACCGGCTCGGGAACGACCGGCAATTCCACGACGAAGCGCGTCCCAACGGGATGGTTCTCTTCCACGCGAATCGAGCCGTGGTGATCTTCGATGATGCGGCTCACGATGGCCAAGCCAAGGCCAGTCCCGCGCTTCTTGGTCGAGAAATAAGGGAGGAAGAGCTTTTCTTTGAGCTCACGGGTCACGCCGTGCCCGGTGTCGGCGACGGTGATCTCGACGGCATCGCGGCTGGCCACCAACGCGGTGGAAATCTCGATCTCGCGCACAATAGAGGTTTGCAGGGCCTCCGCCGCGTTATCCACCAGGTTAGCCACAGCCCGCTTGATGGCTTCGCCGTCGGCCAACACTTTCGGCAGATCGGAGGCCAGCGACTTGTGTAGGACGATGCCTTCGAGCCTGCCGGTGAACATGGAGAGCGAAGTCTCAATCACGTCGTTAATGTCGGCGGGCTTGGGCTTGGCAACGGGGAAGCGAGCCAGCGTCGAGAACTCGTCGACGAGTTGACGCACAGTTTCTACGGCTTCCGCGATGGTTTCGGCGCACGATCGAACCACGCCGAGTGCAGCCGCATCCGCCGGCTTGGCGCGGTCGAGATGGCGCTGAATGCGTTCCGCCGAGAGCGCGATGGGAGTCAGTGGATTCTTAATCTCGTGGGCCACCCGCCGAGCAACTTCCCGCCATGCAGCCTGCTTCTGCGCCTTGAGCAGGTCCGAGAGATCCTCGAACACCACCACGTATCCCGACCCTTCTCCCTCATGTTTAAGGATTGCTACCGTGACCGCCACGTTTAGCGACCCGCGAGGTAACTGCATCTCCATCTGGCTGGTGGTCATGCCCATGCGGTCGGCGCGACGAAGCAGGGGTTCGAAATCCTCCAGAACCTCGGCAGGGAAGACGTCAGCCAACGACGCCCCACGAAGAATCTGATCGGAAGTGTCGTGTCCAGGATCGGGATAAAACATGCGCAGCAGCGCCTGGTTCACGTGGATCACGCGCCGGTCGCCGTCGAGCGATAGTACGCCGGTAGGAATGCTCTCGAGAATGGTTTCGGTCTGGCGACGACGTTGATCCAGTTCCGCATTGGCCGCGCTCAGGTCGCGGCTGGACTCTTCGATCTGCCGCCGGCTCGCCTCGAGATCTTCCGCCATGCGGTTGAAGGAGCGCACCAGATCGCCAATTTCGTCGGCGCCGCTAACGTCCACACGATAGTCCAACCGGCCTCTTGAGATTTCCTGAGTCGCTTCCGCCAAAGCTGAAAGTGGCCGCGTCACCAGCTTGGCTAGAAACAGCGCCAACCATGTTGTCACAAACAAAACCATCATCGTCAGCAGCAAAAGCAGGCCGACGTACGTCTGGCGCACCCGCCGGCGTTCCCGGCTCAACTGGAAATAGCGTTGCTGGCTCGCCTCTACCTGGCGCACCGTCTGCGAAAACTCACGAGGCAGTGGAATCGCAACCAGAACCAGCCCACCTCCCTGTACTGGAGCGCTGCCCACCGAGTAGTCGGTCTGTTGCCAGGTGAATTGCGCGGGATGTCCCGCGGCCGCGTCCGCCAGGGGGAGCCTGGATTTCAGAACGGACCAGGCAGCAGGCGCGTTGAAGGCGGCTTCGGCATTGTCGTCGCGAACCGCGAGGGCGAATCCGCCCTGCAGCGTAAGTTGGCGATGCTGAAACTGGCTCACCACGTCGGAGAAATCATGCTCGGAGAAGGCGTGCTCAATCTCTGGCGAAGCGGCGATGGCGGCGGCTTCGACCCTTGCGTTTTGCATGGCGTAGTTCGCCAACAGAGACGTCATGGCGTGCGTGTCCGAACGGACTTCTTCGAGCGGCGTGGAGAACCACTTGTCGATGGAGCGATTCATCAACCCGTAGGCGAACCAATACATCACCATCACAGGGACGAACGACAACAAAAGGGCGCCGGCGACCATCCGGGTACGAAATTTCGAACCCAGTACCCCCATGCGGCGCTCGGCGAACAACTTCAGCAGGTTGCGCGCGAGCACAAACGTCAGCGCGACGAACAAAAGCGAGATCAACAGCGAAAGCGCATAGAAAACTACCGCTTGCTGATTGGTCTCGGCTTGCAGGATGGTTGGATTAAAAGCCGTCTGCGAAGCCAGAACGGCAAACAGGAGAACCACTGCAATCGCCAGCAGGATGATGACCTGCTTTCGGTTTGTCCGTTTCGCTGGACGACTTGGAGCGGAATCCATCACGTTGAGCCAGGTTCGGAGGCGAAGTGGGGTCGCACAACTCCGCTGGTGGTCATTATAGATGCGGAAGAGCGGTCTGCGGACCCGGGCGAGCTGCTATCTGTGGTGCCCCGCCAGTTCCTGGAGCATGGCATCGTAGGCGGGTTTGGGCTTGTAAGCGCGGTCGAAAGGCAGGGCGGCTCCACGGGTCCCATGAGAATGAGATCCGATCCAGGAATATTTGTCGGTGAATCCCCAGGTTTGAATCGCGGTGCAGCCGGAGCTTTGCCGGCACGCGCGCACCACGCCACGATAGACGTCAGCTTGGCGGTGCAAGTCCTCGGGAGTGCCCGCGCCACTCGCGTCTACAGGCAGGGAGACGTCGAGTTCGGTGATATGGACCTGGACGCCGAGAGCGGTCAGGCGCGCGATATTGCTGGCGATGGCTGCGGTGTCCACGTCGAGCCGGGAGATGTGCAGTTGCAGCCCGACCCCGTCGATGGGAACGCTGCGGCGTTTGAAGTCCTTCACCATCGCATAAACCGCATCGGATTTGCGGTTCAGACCTTCCCCTTCCGCCTCGTTGTAGAAGAGCAGAGCGCGCGGATCGGCTTCGTGGGCCCAACGAAAAGCCTGCTCGACGTAGGCCGAGTGTTCTCCAGCCAGGCCGATGCCGGGCTGGTTGTACCACAGAGAATCTTTGAACTTGCCATTTTCGTCGAGTGCTTCGTTCACGACATCCCACGCGAAAACCTGCCCGGAGTAGTGCTTCATCACCGTGGCGATGTGTTCTTGCAAGAGGTGCGAGAGCTGGGCCGGAGTAAAATGCCCTTGCGTCAGCCAGTCCGGATTGTACTGATGCCAGACCAGGCAGTGCCCGCGGACTTTCATACCGTGAGTCTGCGCGAAGCGGACAACCGCATCTCCATCCCGGAAATCGAATCCACTCACAGTTGGCCGCAGGTCCGGCCACTTCATCGCATTCTCGGGCTCGACCAGGTTGAATTCGTGAGCGAGAGTTTCCGAGTAGGCCGCCTCTGAGAATAAGTAAGGACGAGCCGCCGCGCCAACCAATATGCCAGTGGAATTCGCCGCATCACGCAGCGTCTGCGGACCAGAGATCGCCAGCACCGCCCAGGCCAAGCAGCGGGCCGCAATGCGAGAACAGGTGAGAAGCTTCACTGTCCCTTCAGGCTTTGACCGGGACCATCGGTGCCGGCGCCGCGCTCGATAGGTGTGCGGTTAACTCTGCAGTCAAATCTTTGCCACCTTGGAAATTCGTTACCAGGGATTGCACCGTGAAAATCGGTCCCCAGGGAATCCCCCACCAACCGGCAACCAGGGTAAGCAAAGTCCAGGGTAATCCTTTAGCAACCACGCTCTCTCCCGCGGGAATGTAGTAAATGTTGGAGGAGCGGCGGAACGTCATCACGACGATGGAAATGCAGTACTGGTAACGGACCAGCTTCGCGCCGCGCTGGATCTCAAATTTAAGTCGATCGGGGGACATGCCCTCGATCCCGAGAATTTTCATGATGTTCTCCTTGGGGATTTCCAAATTGTAGGTTGGACAAGGAGCCTGGTAAAGCAGCAGAAAGTGTACGGTCTTTCGTGGGGCAGGCTCACTCGCGCGCTATGTGAACTGGAGGGAGGAATGGCCGAAGGGGGCAGCCTTCGCACTCTGCCTTTGCCTTCTTACAGAAGTATTTGCCTGCGCCGACGATCAGGCCATGCATCTCGTTATAGACCTGCACCGTGGCGGTGCGCTCGGCAGTGCTCATGGCAGATGGACGGTGGGCGGTTCCAGGGATGCCGTTTGCAATGGGCGGAGACAAATCTGCCGGCCGTTCCTGCTGCTCCTGCGCAATTGGCGACAACGCTCGCTCGAACAACTCTCGGATGTCCTCGTAGTCGGCCTTCTCCCGCAGAATCCCGTGGCGCTCCAGAATGCGCCGTGTGTACGCATCCACCACGAACACGGGATGATTTCCCGCGTAGAGAAGAATGGAATCGGCCGTTTCCGGACCCACGCCGTTTAACTCAAGTAATTCCTTGCGGAGTTTCCCTGTGGGCTGAGAGAAGAGTTTTTCCAACGAGCCGTGGTACTTCCGATCGAGGAAGGCAACAAAAGTCTTGAGCCGCTTCGCCTTCTGGCGGAAATAGCCCGAAGGACGAATTAGCCGCTCGAGTTTCGCGAGCTTGATACTCCGGATCCCCGTAACACTCAACGCCTCCGCTGGGCGCAAGTTCGTCAACGCCCGCTCGACATTGGTCCACGCAGTGTTCTGCGTCAGATAGGCTCCGACGATGACCTCAAAAGCGGTGTCGGCTGGCCACCAGTGCTGCTTTCCCCAAGCCTGATAGAGGGCGCGATAGTAGCGTCGAAGCTCGTTTTCTTTCATGGCTTGCGACACGTTCATCTTCCTCACTGCCGAGTGTAAATGGGACCGCACCCCGGCAGAACTGCGTCCGTGCGAGGCCGGTCGCGGCTTACCGAAGGCCATGTACCAGGGAAGGATGAGCCATCTCTCATCAGTGAAAAACACTCGTTTGGCGCGGGGTTCGGGCCAAGGGCGCGCTTTTGCTGGGGATGCTCACGAAGTCCAAGTACCAAAGTAAGTGGTACGGTAATCGGCTTGCGTTGACAATTTATGTCAACGCGAATGAGTTGCCTTCTCTCCCACAATGATGGGCAGCCGTGCGCGCCATGCCGGCACAAGTTCCCGGCGTCGTTCCACCCGCGTGGATAGGAGATCGACGTATGTCTCAACGGCTGGGTGACCTTCTCGTCAAAGAGAAGATTATTACCCCAGAGCAGTTGGAACAAGCGACCAAGCTGCAGAAAGAACAGAGCTGCCGCCTGGGGTCCGCCCTGGTGAAGCTCAACTTTCTCACTGACGAAGACGTCACTAATTTTCTCTCCCGTCAGTATGGCGTTCCCGCCATTAATCTTTCCTACTTCGAAATTGATCCCGCGGTCGTCAAGCTGATTCCGTTCGAGACTGCCAAGCGGTATCAGATCCTTCCGTTGAGCCGCGTGGGTGCTTCGCTCACCATCGCAATGGTCGATCCGACCAATGTTTTCGCCATGGATGACATCAAGTTCATGACCGGCTTCAACATTGAGCCGGTGGTGGCCTCGGAGAGCTCCATTCTGGCGGGAATTGACAAGGCTTACGGTGCGACGAAGGAAGAAGACCTCGAAGCAGTCATGCAGTCGATGTCGGAGATGAGCGATGAAGACATCGAGCTGCAATCCGAACAACAGCAGATGGAGCTGTCGGAGCTGGAGAAGGCTGCCGACGAGGCTCCCGTCGTCAAACTGGTGAACGTTGTGCTCGGCGATGCTGTCAAGCGGGGCGCCAGCGACATCCACATCGAGCCTTACGAAAAGGAATTCCGCGTCCGGTTCCGCATTGACGGTGTGCTGCAGTCGATCATGTCTCCGCCGATGAAGTTGAAAGACGCGATCACCTCGCGCCTGAAGATCATGGCCAAGCTGGACATCAGCGAAAAGCGTCTGCCCCAGGACGGCCGCATCATGCTGAAGATGAATATCGGCGGGCGCAAGAAGCAACTCGACTTCCGCGTCAGCACGCTGCCCACCCTGTGGGGCGAAAAAATCGTGCTCCGGTTGCTCGATAAGGAGAACCTGCGACTCGACATGACCAAGCTCGGTTTCGAGCCCGAGTCGCTGGTGAAATTCGAAAAGGCGATTCTGAAGCCCTACGGCATGGTGCTGGTCACCGGGCCCACGGGCTCGGGCAAGACCAACACGCTGTACTCGTCGATTTCCCGCTTGAACCAGCCGGACACCAACATCATGACCGCCGAGGATCCGGTCGAGTTCCAGTTGGGCGGCGTCAACCAGGTACAGATGAAAGAACAGATTGGCTTGAACTTTGCTGCTGCTCTGCGATCGTTCCTGCGACAAGATCCCAACATCATTCTCGTGGGCGAGATCCGAGACTTCGAAACCGCAGAAATCGCCATCAAGGCCGCGCTCACCGGCCACCTGGTGCTCTCCACGCTGCACACCAACGGTGCGCCGGAGACGATCACCCGCCTCATGAACATGGGTATTGAACCGTTCCTGGTCGCGACCTCGGTCCATCTCATCTGCGCGCAGCGCCTGGTCCGGCGCGTGTGCAAGGACTGTACCGAGACGCAGGAAGTTCCGGTGCAAACCCTCATTGAAGAAGGATTCACGCCCGAAGAAGCCAAGACCGTCAAGATTCAGAAGGGCAAAGGTTGCGGCGTCTGCAACAACACCGGATACAAGGGACGCTGCGGTCTTTATGAAGTTATGGAAGTCGACGACGAGATCCGGGAACTGGTTTTGGTCGGCGCATCGGCCGTCGAGTTGAAGAAGAAAGCCATCGAGCGCGGCATGATCACGCTGCGCCGCAGTGGCTTGATCAAGGTAGCCGCGGGGATGACCACCCTCGAGGAAGTCGCCCGCGAAACGATTCATTGAGGAAAGGCGTCGTTGGGCCCTAGTCGTTAGTCGTTAATGGTTCGCCAACGACCAGCGACTAACGACCAACGACTAACGGCCAAGAAGGTTCAAGGAAGGACACTTGTCATGGGTTTGTCGTTAAGCGATTTGCTCAAACGAATGCTGGAGATGAACGGCAGCGACCTGCATATTACCACCAACTCGCCGCCCCAGATTCGTGTGCACGGCCACCTGGTGCCGCTCGATCTGCCGCAGATGACGCCGGCCGAGACCAAGCAACTGGCGTACAGCGTCATGACTGATTCCCAGAAGCACCGCTTTGAGGAAAGCCTGGAGCTCGACTTCTCGTTCGGTTTGAAAGGCCTGGCCCGCTTCCGTGCCAACGTCTTCAACCAGCGCGGCGCCACGGCCGCCGTCTTCCGTCTGATTCCGTTCGAGATCAAGTCCTTCAACCAACTCGGGCTGGCGCCGGTGGTCAGCAAGCTTTGCGACAAGCCCCGCGGCTTGGTCCTGGTTACGGGGCCGACCGGCTCCGGCAAGTCGACTACGCTCGCCTCCATGATCGACAAAATCAACAGCGAGCGCCACGACCACATTCTCACCATTGAGGACCCGATCGAGTTCGTGCACATGAACAAGAACTGCGTGGTCAACCAGCGCGAACTCCACGCCGACACGAAGAGCTTCACCGACGCATTACGCGCCGCTCTCCGTGAAGACCCGGACGTGGTGCTGATCGGCGAAATGCGAGACCTGGAGACGATCGAATCGGCGCTGCGCATCGCCGAAACCGGGCACTTGACGTTCGGCACGCTGCACACCAACTCGGCGACCTCGACCATCAACCGTATCATCGACGTCTTCCCGGCGCACCAGCAGCCGCAAATCCGCGCCCAGCTGTCGCTGGTGCTCGAAGGCATCATGTGTCAATCGCTGCTGCCCCGCATTGACGGCAAGGGCCGCGCCATGATCATGGAGATCCTGGTGCCCAACGCCGCCGTGCGTAACCTGATCCGCGAAGACAAGATTCACCAGATTTATTCCGCCATGCAGTCCGGACAGGAAAAGTTCGGCATGCAGACTTTTAACCAGGCGCTCTCCACCTGCTACTTCCAGAAGCAAATCTCTCTGGAAACGGCGATGGCACGATCCAGCAATACCGACGAGTTACAGGAAATGATCAACCGCGGCGCCAGCTTGCTCAACCGGTCGACCACCGCGGGAACCACCCTGGCTCGAGGAGCGGCTCCGTCCAAGCGCTAGCGCGATTCGAGCATGCAGATGCAACGAGTACAGCTTTCACGCAACAGGCACAAGTCAGTGAGGAGAGGTTAACACCATGCCAGTTTTTACCTATTCCGGTAAGGACGCCAGCGGACAGAAGATCTCCGGCGAGCGGATGGCTCCCAACAAACAGTCGCTGGCGCAGGCGTTGCGGCGCGAGCGCATCACACCCGGCGCCATTCGCGAAAAGGGCAAGGAATTTTCCCTGCCCACGTTCGGCTCGGGCAAGGTCGCGGTCAAGGACATCGCGGTTTTCTTCCGCCAGTTCTCGGTCATGATCGATGCCGGCCTGCCCCTGGTGCAGTGTCTGGAAATCCTGGCGGCCAACCAGGAAAATCAGTCTTTCCAGAAGACTCTGGTCGGCGTCCGCACCACGGTCGAGGGTGGCGCGACTCTGGCCAATGCGATGCGCCAGTACCCCGTCGTCTTCGACGACCTCACCACCAACATGATTGAGGCCGGAGAAACCGGCGGTATTCTCGACATCATTTTGCAGCGCCTGGCCACCTACGTGGAAAAGGCCGTGCGCCTCAGATCTGCCGTGAAGTCGGCTTTGATTTATCCCGTCGCAGTGGTCAGCATGGCGGTCCTCATCGTCGGCGCGCTGCTCAAGTGGGTGGTGCCGATCTTCGCCAACCTGTTTGCCGGACTGGGCGTTGACTTGCCGCTCCCCACCCGCATCGTAATGGGGCTGAGCGCTTTCGTGCAGACCTTCTGGTGGATGTTCTTTGTGGGCGGTTTCGGCCTGTTCTTCGGGATCAAGCAGATCCGCAAGCATCCTCGCGGTAAGTACTACTTCGACAAGGGGTTGCTGTATCTGCCTGTTCTCGGCCTCCTGCTGCGCAAAATCGCTGTGGGTCGCTTCACCCGTACGCTGGGCACTCTGATCACTTCCGGCGTGCCCATTCTCGAAGGCCTGACGATCACGGCCAAGACCTCAGGCAACGCCGTGCTGGAAGAGGCGCTGATGAAGGTGCGCAAGGCCATTGAAGAAGGCCGCACCATTGTTGATCCGCTGCGCGAGTGCGGCGTGTTCCCCAACATGGTGACGCAAATGATTGGCGTGGGCGAAGCAACCGGCGCCATGGATTCGATGCTGCAGAAGATCGCCGACTTCTACGAAGAGGAAGTCGACGCCGCCACCAAAGACATGCTGGCCATGCTGGAACCACTGATCATCGGTTTGCTCGGCATCAGTATCGGGGGCATCGTGATTTCGCTCTATATGCCGTTGTTCGCCATGATCGCCAAGCTGGCTGGCTAGCAAGCAAAGCAGGTTTCAAGGTTCGAAGGTCTCAGGGTTTCAAGTCGGACGTGGAAGACTTCGAAACTTCGGCGCTCTTCATCCTTGAAACCTTGAAAGTCTGAAACTTTGAAACTTGGACGCCTGTGCTGCCACAGGCCGTCGAGATCGCTCGAACCGCATGCAATCTACATTTGACGAGCGCAATTGGCTGGTTTGGCTGGTCAAGGTTCGGATTTTTATCCTGACCCTGCTGTTGGCCATGGAGCTGGCTGTATTCCAGTTCAGCCCAACGCCGTTGCCGATGCGTTTGTTCCTCAGCACCATTCTGTTCTGGTTCAGCCTGTCGTTGTTCTACGTGCTCCTGCTCTCGGTCTGGCAGGAGCATCGCTTGCAGGCTTCGCTGCAGGTGCTGACCGACCTGTTTCTCGTCAGTCTCGTTATCCATGAAACCGGGGGCTGGGACAGTTCGCTCAACTTTCTCTATCCACTGGTCATCATTGTCGCCAGCGTATTGCTGACGCCCGTGTGGGCCCAGCTGGTCGCGGCTCTGGCCTTCATTCTTTACGGGATGGTGCTGGAACTGAACTACTACGGAGTGGTTCCGTCCTACTGCACCACACACCCCAGCTTCAAGGCTCTGCAGGCGATCATCTTCGTCAATCTGTTCGCCTTCCTTACAGTGGCATATCTGGCCGGGCTGCTTACGGCGAAGCTCCGGCAAGTGGGCGTGCAGCTCAAAGATACAAGCGGCGCTTTAGAGAACCTGCAGGCCCTGCACGAAAACATTATTCAGTCGATCAGCAGCGGCCTGATTACGACCGGCCTCGACGGACACATCACGCTGGTGAATGCCGCCGCGCAACGGCTGCTGGAGCGCACCGAGGCGGACCTGGTCGGTACTCCGGTCGATCAGCTGTTCCTCGACGCGCTGCCCAGCGTGGCGTCGCGCAACCCGCACGCTGAGGTAAGATTCGATCCCCCATCGAAGTTTCGCAAGACCCTGCGAGTGAGAGTGGCGGCCTTGACCGTGCCGGAACTCGCCGAGCTCGGCTTCGTCTACGCCTTCGACGATCTAACTGAGATTCGCCGGCTGGAGCGCGAAGTCCGCATGCAGGATCGTCTCGCCGCCGTGGGCCGGTTGGCCGCGGCCATCGCTCATGAAATCCGCAATCCCCTGACTTCTATCGCCGGTTCGGTCAGCATGTTGTCGGGAGTGCCCGAGATGAACGAAGAGCATCGCCGCCTGCTCGACATTGTCACCCGCGAGTCGCAGAGGCTCAACGCCATCATTACCGACTTCCTGGCTTACTCCCGCACCAAGCAATATCACTTCGCCAAGGCCGACCTGATCCAGTTGCTGGAAGACACCCTGACGCTCATGGATCACCGCATGACCGTCGAGGAGACTGGCATCGCGATCTATCGCCGGTTTGCCGTGAACCGGGCGCACGTGTTTGCTGACGGAGACCGGATCAAGCAGGTCTTCTGGAACCTCTGCGAAAATGCGGTCCGCGCCATGAAGAGTGGAGGAACGCTCACGGTCGCGGTCGAATCCCTGGGCGAAGACTGGCAAGTCAGTTTCGCGGATACCGGGACGGGTATGTCGCCGCAGCAGGTCGAAAAGATATTTGAGCCATTCCAGTCCAACTTTGAAGGCGGTACCGGACTCGGACTGGCTATCGTCTACCAGATCATGCATGGCCACGAGGGGAAGGTCTGGGCCAGATCCAAGCCGGGGCAGGGAGCCACTTTTGTTCTGCGGCTGCGCCGCGTCGAGGCGGGGCGGTCTGTCTCCGCCGGTGAGAGCATGGTCACCCCTGCAGCCAGGGCCGAGGCGCCCGTTCCCGCACCCTCGCTGGCGGCGGCCGCCGCTGGAGGCAAGTTGCATGGCTAACATCCTCGTCTGCGACGACGAGCGCTCCATCTGCGAAATGCTCGACATCTCCCTGCGCCGCGAAGGGCACCGTGTGGAAACGGTGCAAAACGGCCAGGGAGCCAAGAATAAGATCGACGGAGCTCTTTACGACGTCATCATCACCGATATCAAGATGCCGAACGTCGATGGCATCGAAGTCCTGCGGCACGCGCATAAGGTCTCGCCCGACTCCGCTGTCATCCTGATCACAGCCGTCGACGACTACGAAGCGGCGGTAGAAGCCGTGAAAGCCGGCGGCGCGTCCGACTACATCCGCAAGAGTCCCGGGCTGGTCGACGAAATCAAGCTGGCTCTCAACCGCTCGCTGGAAAAGCTCGTGCTCAGCCGGCAAAACTTTGCCCTGCGCCGCGACGCCGCGACCCGAAACTCGCTCGACAACATCATTGGCTCCAGCTCCGCCATGGAGAAGCTCAAGCAAACGGTGCGGACGGTAGCTTCTACCGCCAGCACGGTGCTCGTCCACGGGGAAAGCGGAACTGGAAAAGAACTCGTGGCGCGGGCGGTTCACGTGTGTTCGCCCCGGGCCACGGAAGCCTTCGTATCCGTGAACTGCGGCGCATTCCCTGAAACTCTTCTCGAGAGCGAACTGTTCGGCTATCTCAAGGGCGCTTTCACGGGAGCGAACCAGAACAAACGTGGTCTCTTTGAGGTAGCAGACGGTGGCACAATCTTTCTCGACGAAATCAGCGAGATGACGCTGGCCATGCAGGTCAAACTGCTTCGCGTTCTCCAGGAACGAACCGTGCGCCCGGTTGGCAGTACCAGCGAGATCTCCATCGACGTGCGCGTGATCGCTGCGACCAATCGCGAGCTCGACAAAGCCGTCGCGGAGAATCTGTTTCGGGAAGACCTTTACTACCGGCTAAGCGTGATTCCGATCCTGGTCCCGCCGCTGCGGGAACGCCGCGAAGACATCCCGATGCTGGTGAATCACTTCCTGAAAAAATACGCGACCGCGGCAGGGCGCAGTATCTTGCGCGTACATGCCGGATCGCTCTCCGCCCTCTGCGACTACGAGTGGCCGGGCAACGTCCGCCAACTCGAAAACACGGTCGAGCGTGCGGTCGCGCTCGAGACCAGCGAAGAATTGCACGTCGAACTCCCCGCCGAACGCCCAAAAGCGCGGGCTGCTGCGGCGTCAGCGGGCGCCGGTACTCTCCAGGAGATCGGCAGCGGCGTATCCCTTCCCGAAGGCATGGGCATGGAGAATTACGTTGCCGGCATCGAACGCTCCCTGCTGCAGAATGCGCTCAACCAAAGCGGAGGTGTGCAAACCAAGGCCGCGGATGTTCTCGGCATCTCCTACCGCTCGTTCCGGCATTTGATGAAGAAGTACGGACTTTAGCTATCAGCTATCAGCCGTCAGCTTTCAGCTAAACCGCCCGTTCAAGCCCAAGGTTCTATCTTTGTCCGTTGATAAGGACACCTCTGATGAGGCTGATGGCTGAGAGCTGACAGCTGACAGCTGACAGCTAGCTCTTCTTCAACTGCTGCTTCCACCCCAGCACTCTCGCCTTGGCACCTTCTGCCTCGGCTTCGGCGATCATCCCTTTTTTCTGATACAGCACCGACAAGCTGGTGTGGGCCAGCACATCGTCAGGATCGATCTCTGCAATCCGCTGCGCCACCGCGATGGCTTCATCGTAGCGCTCGAGATCCTGCAAGGCGCGGGCTAGGCCGTGCATGGCTTCGGTAAACGTAGGGTCGGCAGCCAGGGACTCGCGGTAGGCCGCGACGGCCTGCTCGGGATGACCATCTCCCATCAAGTCGAGCGCAGTGTAGTAGTGGTCTTCGGCCTTCTGGCGGGCGTTTGTGTCAGGCATGCGTGGAAATCCCAAGCGGAGAATGGATTCTAACATGCGCTGACCCAGCCCTGGTGATAGCTCTATCTGACAACCTGGACCACGAAGGACACGAAGTCGCACGAAGGAAATGCCTGCAAAATAGCCTCCTTCGTGATCCTTCGTGACCTTTGTTGTTCATGGTCCTGCTCCCCACGGTCAAATTGACCCGCTGCCCCTTGACCTTATGGATATGATGGCTGGATGCGCTCCAAGCTGCGTTTTCTGTGGAATGCCACCAAGGGCCATAAGTTGGCGCCGTGGCGGAGCCCGTATCTGCTGTGGCGTATCGAAACCTACACCGGCGTGAAGATGAAGCAGATCGGCTTTCTGGAGTTCTGGGAATTTATGTGGCGCGAGCGGCGCGAGTTGTGGCGCTTTCTCCAGTGGACGGGCGAGATGGAGCGCCACGCCCATCCCAAACCGAAGAGTTCGTAAAGTATCCGTTAGATGCGCCTGACCACAGGCAGCCGAGCTTTGCTCGGCCTGTCCGGGTCAGACACCCGAACCCACACAAGGTGTTGGGAAGGGCACGGCTTCAGCCGTGCCGATTGCGGGCGCAAAAGATGCGGCCTTTAGCCCCTGAGGGCGAGGCGTCACGCGCTTTTTCCGGCCGCTGCTGCTTCGCCGAGAATGATGCTAACTTCGCTGCCCTTGCCCGCTCCGGTAATCTGCGCCGCCGCAGCGCGGTTGGCCACGATCTCCAGATAGCCCATGCTTCCGAGAATGCCAAAAACCTCTCCCGGTGCGCCCTCGGCGTAGGAGGAGTGGATGGCAGTGATCTCGCGGCTTCCCACCACAATCTTGAACGGCACGGGCTTCGCCGCAAACAGCGCGGGAACATCGGCGGGGGTCACGTTGGTGATCAGGTTGCCGAACTTGTCGACCTTCAGGACGACGGCGCGCATGCGGTTCTCGCCGGTGGCCTTCGGTTTGGGAGCGGCGAAGCGCACGTAATCTTCAATCTCGTCGCCGAACTTATGCGAATCCACCATCTTGGCCAGGTACGCCGCGACGGGAGCGAACACGTCGCGCGCATGAAACGTCTGGCTCACCGGTTGCCGGAAGTAATGGTCCGACGTGATGTGCCGCACCTGGATGCGTTCCTCGCGCGCATACACCATCGACAGCACGCCGTTGTCGGGCGCGACGAAATGATATCCGTCGCTGGAAGCGATGATCGGCCGCCGCGTCGTGCCCACGCCCGGGTCCACCACCACAAGGTGTACCGTTCTGGGGGGGAAGTATGAGTAGGCCTGGGAAATGGCGAGCGCGCCATCGAGCACATCAAACGCCTGCACGGCGTGCGAAATGTCGACGATTGCCGCCTCGGGCACGATGTCGAGAATGACTCCCTTCATCGCTCCGACAAAATGATCGTTGATTCCAAAATCCGTGGTGAGAGTAATAATCGGACGGTGCGCCAACTTTTCCTCGCTGGAAGACAAAATTCCGCAGACAAAACTACGTATAGCGAAGTTAATTGGCGGGGAGGTGGTGGGTCAAGGCACGGAGGTAATGGATGAGGGTGCACTAAGACATGGGATTCTGAGTGTTATCGCTTATTACGCCAACCACCGACCGCACAGACTCCGAGTCTACCCGCCCACTCGCCCAGAATCGTGGCGATGGTGGTCAATAGTGAACATCTAGACGGGTTTGGTTCGCGCCGAGTACGATTGCCATCGCTGACCCGAATGGCACATAAAAAGACTTTAGGTTTCAGTCAGGAAGTTCTCGGCAAAAAGTTCCGCACTGGGATGACTGTTCGGAACTACCGAGACAAAGAGGTCGTCTTTTCGCAAGGGGACCCGGCTGACGCTATCTTCTATATTCACAGCGGCACGGTGAAGCTCACGGCGATCTCTACCCGTCGCAAGAAAGCCATAATCGCCTTCCTGCAGCGAGGCAGCTTTTTTGGCGAGGGCTGTCTCGCGGGGCAATCTCTGCGGATGTGCACAGCGAGATCAATTGGGCCGTCCAATATCACTCGACTGCGGAAGGGGGTCACGGCGCGAACGCTCAGGCGAGACCCGCAGTTTGCTGCGCAGTTTGCTGAATATCTGCTTTCCCGGATTGTTCGAATCGAGGAAGATTTGGTAGATCAGTTTTTCAATTTCAGCGAAAGGCGACTCGCGCGCGTTCTGTTGCTGATCGGGCAAATCACCAAGGAATCCAAGCCGGAGAACCCCTTGAAGGTGAGCCAATCAACCCTGGCGGAAATGGTCAGTACCACCCGCTCAAGGATAAGTAAATTTATGCATCAGTTCAAGAAGAAGGGCTTCGTTAGCTACAACGGCGGCTTGCAAATAAATAGCCTACTGATCACGACCTTCCTACAAAGTCGACCCATGTCCGTTGCCACCGAAGCGTAGATCCAAAATGAGCAAGAAGCCTACTCTCAGACAGGTACAGGCTGTCCGTTGCCCGACTTGTGGCGCGGGGCCGGGCGAAAAGTGCGAACTCAACACGGGGCAGCCCCGTGTCGAGCCGCATCGTGACCGGCGCTTGATCGCCGCGGATCGAGTGGCGACGCACGCAAAATCATTAGGCGAATGATTTCACTGCCCCGCACCTTTTCAATTGATCGGTGTCGCAATTAGGCAGTCATCATGCGGGATGCTGCGCGCTTCAGGGCCTAGCCTACTCGTACCGCAGCGCTTCAATCGGATTCAGCCGCGAGGCCTTGAGGGCAGGGAAGAAGCCGGACACAATTCCCACCATCGACAAAATCACAAATGAAATGATCATGACGCTCATCGAGGCGTGCAGGAAGATGGCGCCTTCGTGATCGGTGGTCTTGTAGAACTCGTCATAGAGCGGCATGGGGGGAATCGCCCAGGTCAGTAGTTCAGCCACCGCCATCCCGATCAGCCCGCCCACGAACGTGAGCACCAGCGCTTCCAGCAGGAACTGGACCAGGATGTGCCTCGGGCGCGCGCCAATTGCCTTGCGCAGACCGATTTCGCGCGTCCGCTCCGTCACCGATACCAGCATGATATTCATCACGCCGATTCCGCCCACGGCCAGGGTGCAGACTCCGATCAATCCCAGGACGGCTTGCAGGCCGTAAGAGAAGGCGTTGATCATGCTGCGGTCTTCGATGGTGTCCCACTCCGGTGTGGCCTTGTCGTCCTTGGGATCGAAATGATGGCGCCGCGCAATCACTTCGCGAACCGCCATCAGCGCTTTTTTGTTTAGCTCGGGCGCGGTGGGTTGAATGATGATTTCGTCCGGATCGCGAAGATTCTTCAGGTCGCGCATCAGGGCGAAGGGTATGAACGCATTCTCGTTGTCCGGGCCCTGATACATCGAATCCTGAATCTTGTTGCGCATGGTCCCGATGACTTCAAAGTCCAGCCCGCCGATCTCGATGTGCTGCCCCACACCCGGAGCGCCCTGGAACACTTTTTTTGCCGCCTGGTAACCCAGAATCACAACCCGGCGATGATCGTTGAAATCGACCTCGGTGAAATAACGGCCGTCATCCAGATCGAGCTTGCGCATCTGGCCATACGGCATATCGACCCCACGCACCATAATCGAAACCACGCGCGTGCCGATCTTGAATCCGAAGTCGCGGTCGATCTCGCCGCTGACGGCGCGCACCAGCGGCACTTCGTCGCGGATGGCTTCGACGTCCTCGAGTTCGTAGGTGACCTTCTTGCCGGCTCGCTGTCCGCCAGCCTGCATGCTGGTTTGCCCCGGCCACATGACGATGACGTTGTTGCCCATGTTCAGAAACGCGTGCAGCACACAGCCACCCAGGCCTTGGCCGTATGCCAGCAGCAGCACCACCGACGCCAGACCCCACACGATGCCCAGCATAGTGAGCGCCGAGCGCATGCGGTCGCGCAGCAGCGCCTGCCAGCCTTGCGTTATGAGCTCTTTCAGAAACATAAGATTCAGTGGTCAGCCCTTGATTCCCAACACTCGTTTCTGATCACTGGCCACTGACCACTCTCCTCTAATCAACCCGTATGTCACCCGAGCCCGTCCGCACCGAGAGCAACGGCCCTCCACCGCGAACCTTGCCGTGAATCTGCTTCCGCGTTTCCTGCACGCGTCCCTGTACGGTCATCTCGAGCGGTGAATTCACTTCGATCGTGCCCGAGCTAGTCGAGATATCGGCGTCAAAGGCGGCATTGCCGGGCAGCCCGATGTGCACATTGCCTGATCCCGTGCGAATCTCCCACCGGCCGCTCTGCGTGCCTTCGGCGGTGATGTCACCGCTTCCGGCTTCTGCGTGGAAGCCGCCCTGAATGCCGCGGACGTTAATGTTTCCCGAACCTGTATGTAGATCGATGTCACCCGGTCCACTCTCCTCGACTTCGATATCCCCGCTGCCCGCGCCGCCTCGGATGGGCCCCGAAATCTCGTGAGCCTTAATGTTGCCCGATCCCGTCTGCAACCGGATCTCGCCCGTGAGATTGCTCAGCCTCACGTCGCCCGACCCGGTCTGTAGGTCCACGTTGCCGCGCGTGCCTTCGATGGTCTGATCTCCCGAGCCGCTATGCGTGCGGATGGTGGTTTCTGCCGGCACGGTGATCTCGTAGTCCACCGAGATATCGTGCACATTCAGATAATCAATGTGAATGCTGTTGCCGTCCTGCCGGATCGGCGGATTCTGTTCGATCTCGTGAACCGCATCCTTTCGATTCCCGATTTCTATCCCCGGCAAAATCTTCCAGTGCTCGCTGACGTAGATCTTCCCCCGGATCACTACCGAACCGGAAGAACCGCTGCGCACGGTGACGTCACCGGAGTGAGTGAGTACTTCAAGATCCACCGGCCCGCTTACCTGGAGCGTTCTTTCAAATGTGCCTTGAGGCGTAGAAGCGAAAGCGGCCGTTGATACGGCCAGCACGACCAGTGCGATGGCAAACAGAAATCGGCTGGACAGAGTAGCGGAGGGGAGAGTTCGACTGTTATTCATAGCGCAAGGACTCCACAGGTGTCATTTCGGCGGCGCGCTGGGCCGGATACATGCCTGCGGTCACCGTGATCAAAGAGAGTGTCAGAATTGAGGCAATAATCGAAATAGGAGAAACGATCGGGTGGGGCACAAAATCCGGCAGCGGCACGACAACCATCGCAACGCAAATGCCGATTCCGGCGCTGAGCCCGAGGACGCCGCTGACCAGCGTCAGCATGGCCGACTCGGCGAAGAACTGCCGCAGGATGTCACGCTTGGTCGCCCCCACCGCTTTGCGCATACCGATCTCGCGGGTGCGCTCGGTGACCGAAACCAGCATGATGTTCATCACTCCGATCCCGCCCAGACACAGCGTCACAATCGCCACGCACCCGAAGAAGATCGTTACTACGCCGAAAATCTTGGCCAACTGTTTGGCCCCGTCCATCGTGTCCCAGATGAAGAGGGCGTCTTTGTCGAGAGCGTCGAAATGCCGCACGCGGCCAATGGTGCGCCGCACCTGCAGTACAGCCGCTTCATGGTCCTCCGGATCGGCCACTTCAAACACAATGTCGTCCAGATAGCCGCGCGTGATTCCTGCGCCCGGCTTTTCCGGGGGAGGGAAGTCGCGCGAAATGGCGGAATACGGGGCGAACAGGTAGTCGTTGTCGGGCCCGCTGTAATTCGAGTTCTGCTTTTTCTCCTGCAGAATGCCGATCACCGAATACGGCACACTCTTCACCAACACGGTGGCACCGATCGCAGGCTGGCCAGGGAACAGTTGCCGGTAAGCCTTCGATCCCAGAACCAGCACGCGGCGGCCTTCGCGTTCGTCGTCATCGGTAATGAGGCGACCTTCGGAAACCTTTAGCGAGCGAAAATCCTGGTATGAGGGCCACATCCCGACCACTCCGCGACTGGCCAAATTAAATTGGCTGACTTCCGGAACTGTGCGGCGCAATTCCGGGCTGACGTTCTTGATCAGGTAGCACTCGTCGCGAATCAGGACGGCGTCATCGACGTTGAGCGGAATCTCGCGCCCCGCAGCGCGTCCGCCAACCTGAGAACTCGTGCGTCCACCCCATACGATGACGAGGTCCTTGCCCAGCGTCTCCATGTGCTTTTTCTGGTCAACGACGAATCCCCGACCAAGCCCCACCAGCAAAATCACCGACGAAATCCCCCACACGATGCCGAACATCGTGAGGAACGTTCGCATCTTGTGGGCTCGGAATGTGGCAATCGCCTGGCGCAGGATTTCGGAGAGAGTCATAACCGCCGCCAAAAAAGTTGTTGGGTCTTAAGTCTCGGGTCTTAGGCTTACCACCTAGTACCCGAGGCCTAAGACCCAACGCTGCAACAGTCCTTACTGCAGTACGACCTGGTCGCCTTCCTTCAGGCCGCTCAACACTTCAGTCTTCGCTCCATTCGAGATCCCGATGTTGACGGCAACTTTCTCTTTGCCTTCTTTCCCCTTCGGGTTGGGAATCTCGACCGAAGCTTTCTTGTCCTTGTCATACAGGATGGCGCCTTCCGGGATCTGCAGCACGTTCTTGTGCTCTTCCAGGATGATTTCCGCGTTGGCGGTCATCTCGGCCTTCAACTCGCCGCCCGGATTCTGAATCGACACGCGCACTTCAAACGTGGTGACGTTGTCTTTCTCCACGCCCATCGGGGAAATCTTCGTGACCTTGCCCTCGAAAGTCTTGTCCTTGAAGGATTCCACCTTGATGCGCGCCCGCTGTCCCAGATAAACCTTGCCGATGTCGCTCTCGTCCACCTTGCCCTTGACGTAAACTTCGCTGGTGTCGCCGAGGTTCATGACCAACGTGGCGCCAGAGCCCAGCACTAGGATGGAGCTTACGGCGTCGCCCATCTGGACGTCGCGCGATAGCACGATGCCATCAATGGGCGAAACGATGTCGGTATAGCTCAGCTGTTCTTCGAATTGGTTGAGATTGGCCTGGTCCTGCGCCACTTGCGCCTGAGCCTGTGCGATCTTGGCTTTCAGCACGGTCATCTGCGCCTTGGCTACGTTCTGTTTGTTCACGGCCATGGTGTAGTTCTTCTCAGCATCGTCGAGAGCCGAGGCGGACACCACCCCATCTTTGGCCATTCCCACAGCCCGGTCATAGGCGCGCTTGAGGGGTGGTACATCCGGGCCTTCGGCATCCACCTTGGCCCGCTCAAAGTCGGCTTGAGTGCTTTTCAAGTTAGCCTCCGCGGCTTCCAGGGCGGCCTTCGACTGTTCCACCTGGGCCTCGATCTCGATCTTGTCGAGCTGGACCAGCAGCTGCCCCTTCTTTACGCGGTCGCCGTAGTCCACCAACAGCTTCTTCACGATGCCGCTGGCCTTCGACTTTACTTCGACTTTGATGATGGGCGTCACTTTGCCCGTGGCCACGACGCTTTTGGCGAGGTCGCCCTTCTCCACTTTGGCCAGTTTCGACGGATCAATCTTGGTTCCACCGCGAGTCGCGGCAAAGACTCCCACCGCGATCAGCAGGACGATTCCTAGCCCGACGCCGCCCCAGATCATCAGTCTGCGACGCTTCTTCTTGCCATTTCCGTTACCGTTCACAACGCCTCCTCGGGGTACTGCCAGGTGGAGATTGAGAGCTATGGCGCCCTCACTCTGTTGTACGTGGTCAAGCTTGAGTTTGTTCCGAGCTTTTTCGGACCAGGATTTGCCAGATCAGGGCCGAGATCGACCGTGCGGGTCATCCAAGTCCTATGCCGCCTGCCGATTAGACCGGGGTCCCATGAAAAGGATAGCTGATCACAGAGCGGAATTTTGTGATTCTGAACACCCCTTATGCGGGGACAGACTCATGTGGAGACAGCCGACCCCGGCTGTCCTTCGGGCCGAAGGCCCGAATGTCGCCACCTGCCGCCTGCCAACCCAGTCGCGCTGCGCTCGACCGGATAGCCGAAGGCGGCTGTCCCCACATGGCCATCAACCCTACCCATGGCCTTTCCAGTGCTAGAATTACCCATCCATGATCGCCTTTGTGCTGCTCCGGGTCTTTCTGATCCTTCTCCTGGTGGCAGCCAATGCGTTCTTCGCAGCCGCCGAGTTTGCCCTGGTCAGCGTCCGCGACACCCGCATTCAGCAGCTCATTGATGCCGGACGCATCGGCGCCCGCATCGTGCAGCGCCTCCACCAGCATCTCGACGAAGTCGTCAATGGCGTTCAGCTCGGAATCACCATGGTCAGCCTTACCTTGGGCTGGATCGGCGAGCCCATGGTCGCACGCCTAGTCGAATCGATGCAGTTTGTCCACCGTGTCCCGCACGCCGCGGTTTACGCCCATACCATCGCCATCGCCATCGCCTTCAGCCTGATCACCTACATGCACGTGATCCTCGGCGAGCTCGTCCCCAAGACCCTTGCCTTGCAGCGGGCCGAGCAAGTGGCCCTCGCGGTGGCCGCACCCATGGAGGCGTTTCTTACCCTCACTCGTCCTGTCCTCTTCTTTATGCGCCGGTCCGGTGGGCTGGTGCTGCGGTTGTTCGGCGCTCAAGCCGGCCGCGGTGGCGGCGCCGTCCACTCCCCCGACGAACTGAAGCTCATCGTGACCGCCAGCCGCCAATTCGGCCAGATTCCCGAGTTTCAGGAGGAGATGATCCACAGCGCCATCGAACTCGACAACGTCACCGCCCGGGAAGTGATGGTGGCCCGCCCCGACATTTTTTCTCTACCCTCCGACCTCATGCTCGACGATGCCCTGGCCCGGGTGGTCGAAGGCCAGCACTCGCGCATCCCCATCTATGACCCGCAGCGCGGCCCTGAGCACATCGTCGGCGTGCTCTACTACAAAGACCTCATGCGCTGGATGCGTCTTCGCCTGAGCAATCTGGGCCAGACCTCCGCCACCCGCATTTCTCGCATGCAGATCGGCCAGATCATGCACGACGTGCTGGTCGTGCCGGAAACGAAGGTTCTTGCCGAGTTGCTGGCGGAGTTCAAAGAGCGGCGCCGCCATCTTGCGGTGGTCGTCGACGAGTTCGGCTCAACCGCGGGCGTCATCACGGTGGAAGACATCCTCGAGCAACTGGTCGGCAACATCGAAGACGAGTTCGACGTCTCCCCCAGCGAGCCGGCGCTGGAAGATGAGTCGGTGCTGGTGCTCGAAGGCGCGGTCAATATCCGCGACCTTGAAGCCGAATACGGCCTGACCTTGCCACGGGACGCCGGATTTGAAACCCTGGCGGGATTCATTCTCGCCCGCCTGCAGAAGATCCCAAACCTGCGCGACTCCTTCGAATACGAAGGCCGCCGGTACACCGTCGAAGAACTGCAAGGCCACCGCATCGCAAGAGTGCGCATAGAAAAAACCGCTAAGGTGGAGGGCGAAGCCGAAGCGGCCAAGCAAGGCGGAGACTGATGTGAATGCGTGCTAATCGCACCAACCCAAATGCATGTCATCCTGAGCGGAGCGCGACGGTGAGCGAAGCGAGCCGGCGCGCGCAGTCGAAGGATCCCTACCCAGTCCGTGCTCTCCGGTGCGCATCAATGCGTTCTCCCCGTGCTCGGCACATGATCAGCCGGATAAGTAGAACTCCCCACCGCATCCCGAGTGACGTTGAGATGCAAGGGATCTTTCGACTACGCGAGCTCATTCGAGCTCGCTCCGCTCAGGATGACAACGCAAATCAACAACTGAGAACTGGTAACTGAGAACTCTCTTCCAACGCGTCCTCTATACCCTGCCGGTGCTCTGGCTAGTCGTCAGCCTCGTCTTCCTCCTCATCCACCTCGTCCCCGGAGACCCCATCCAGCAAATACTCGGTGAAGGCGCGCCGGCCGCCGACATCGCCGCCACCCGCCACGCCTACGGCCTCGATGCCCCTTTGGGCCAGCAATACTTCCGTTACTGGAAAGGCGTTCTGCACGGGGACCTCGGACGCTCCTTCCGCTACAACCAGACCGTCGGCCAACTCATTGCCCAGCGCTATCCCTACACGCTCCGTCTCACGCTGGCGTCGCTGTTGGTCGCCATCATTCTCTCCATCCCTGCCGGAGTGCGCTCCGCCCGCCGCCGCAACCGCTGGGACGACCGCGTGCTCTCCGTCGTCAGCCTCTTCGGCCTGTCGTTCCCCAACTTCGCGCTGGGCCCCATTCTGATCCTGCTCTTCGCCATCAAACTCGGCTGGCTGCCAGTCTCCGGTGCCGGATCATTCGCCAACCTCGTACTGCCTGCGCTGACCATGGGCGGCGCGCTCGCCGCCATCCTCACCCGCATGGTCCGCACCTCCATGCTCGAAGAACTCAGCCAGGACTATGTCCGCACCGCCCGCGCCAAAGGCCTTCCCGAAAGCGCGGTGGTTTACCGCCACGCCCTGCGCAATGCCATGATCCCCGTAATCACGGTGCTCGGCCTGCAGTTCGGGGCATTGCTGGCCGGTGCCATCGTCACCGAAACGATCTTCGCCTGGCCCGGCATCGGCCGCCTGACCATCCAGGCCATCTCCAGCCGCGATTATTTCCTGGTGCAAGGATGCATCCTGGCGATCGGCCTGACGTACGTGGCCGTGAACTTCATGACGGATGTGCTGTATTCGGTGGCCAACCCGAGGATCAGGCAGTAGGTTGGCTGGGTGCCCCATTTCCCGCGCGTCTTTTTGCGCGAGAACGATGAAGATTCTGTTTCGTGCGAGCCTTGACGCCTTGTTCCAGTAGACGTACAATATACGTACATCTGACGCTGTTGTACATACAAGGAGAACTGGCCGTGCCCGCAACCGCAGCCCGCAAGAAACGCACCGAAAGGTTCAACGTGCGGCTGAGCGAAAGGGAAGCCCGGCTCATCCGTCTCGGCGCCGAACAGCGGGGAGTGAACATCACGAACTTCATCCTGGAAAGCGCCTGCGTCCGAGCGGAGCATGAGATCGCTGAAGCGCGCCATTTCGAGCTCAGCCCCAAAGACTGGCAAAGGTTCAACGAAGCCCTCGACCGACCCGTCAAGTCTAAACCCCGGCTTAAGCGGCTCTTCGCCGAGTCCACCGTCCTCGACGAGGACTAATGCCGCATCCGAAACCGCCGCTGTCGAGCGTGGAGGCATTTTCGGTGTCTCACGACGTAAGCCGCTTCGACTGCGGCGCCCACGAGTCCCTCAACGACTGGCTGAAACGCTTCGCTCTTGCCAACCAGAGGAATGAATCGGCCCGAACTTACGTCGTGCACCGCAACGGATCGGTGGTGGGCTACTATTCCATTTCCGCCGGGAGTGTGTCGATCGAGGAAGCCCCTACTCGGATCGCCAAGGGACTCGCACGCCATTCCATCCCGGTTATTCTGCTGGCAAGGCTCGCCGTTGATAAGGACGAGAAAGGAGCGGGGCTCGGAAAGGCGCTGCTGAAAGATGCCTTGGCGCGAATCGCCCAAGCCGCCGACATCGTCGGCGCGCGAGCAGTTCTGGTTCACGCAATCGACGAACAGGCAAGGAGATTCTACGAGCATTTTGATTTCGAGCCTTCGCCGATTCACGAATTACAAGTGATGCTGCTGATGACGGACCTTCGCCGCGCACTCGTGCGATAAAGCAGCCCAGTCGGCACGCGGAAGTTTGCGAAAGAGGCGGAGCAATTCGCCCCGCCTCCAGTCCGACTAGACTACGCTGCCTGCAACTTCTTTGCCCGTTCTTCCATATCTTTGGGCGACACATCTTCGATGTGAGTGGCCACACCCCACAGATGTCCGAACGGATCCTGAATGAAGCCAGAGCGGTCGCCATAGAATTGGTCCTCGACCGGCTTCAGGATTTTCGCGCCCTCGGTTTTCGCGCGTTCGATCACGCGATCAACGTCGGGCAGGTATACATAGAGGCTTACCGGGCTCGCGCCGATGGTGGCCGCGCTGGTGTGCCCTTGCCCCATCTGGGGATTCTCGTCGGCCAGCATGATGTGCGAGTTCCCAATTTTGAGTTCGGCGTGACCTACTTTGCCGTCCGGGCCATTCATCCGAAAGACTTCGGTCGCGCCGAAGACTTTCTTGTAATACTCAATGGCCTGGGCCGCGCCTTTAACAATTAAGTAAGGTGTAACGGAGTTGTAGTCTTTTGGGATATACGACACTTTATTCACATTTTCCTCCTAGGAATTACGGCTAAGGGTGGAGGTTTAGGCGCGCAGGCGAGCCCGCGTTGCGGTCCCGCTATTTCTCTTATGAGACCACAGTCCACGCCCGATCTCAAGGCCCACGGGCATAATACTTGTGGATGTTTTTGCACACAAAAGTGCGGGTTGGACGGTCGCCAACGCGCCCGCTGGAGCCTCTAGCGTGCAAACGTTCAGAATTGGCCGAATCAGATTGGCCGTATAAGATCGTCGTACACGATTCACCATGTCCACCGCCGCCATCTCGTTCCGCCGCTGGGTTGCGGGAAACGCTCGCCACAATCCGCTGGCCGCCACAGGTGCGGTGTTGGTCGTCGTCTTCGTGATCTTCGCCCTGTTCGCGCCGTGGATTGCGCCCCAAGATCCCGCGGCCATCGACTTACCCACGCGTCTTGATCGTCCTTCTCAGGAGCACTGGTTCGGCACCGACGAACTGGGCCGCGACATTCTCTCCCGCGTCATCTACGGCGCGCGCATCTCCATGATGGTCGGCAGTTGCGTCGTGCTCACCTCGCTCGGCCTCGGACTCATCATCGGTTCAATCGCAGGCTACTATGGCGGAGCCATCGACCGCTTCGTCAACGTCGTCGTGATGAACGCATTCCTTTCTTTCCCTGGAATCCTACTGGCCATCGCCTTCGTTGCCTTCCGTGGCCCCGGCATCTTCAACCTGGTCCTGGCGCTCTCGCTCGGCGGATGGGTTGGCTACGCACGCCTCGTTCGCGGGCAAGTCCTCGCCGCCCGGGAACGCGAATTCGTCGAAGCCGCGCGCGCTCTCGGTGCCAGCGACCTGCGCATCATCGTCCGCCACATTCTGCCCAACATCATTCAGCCGGTGGTGGTGCAGGCCGCGATCGGCATGGCCGGAGCGATCCTCGCCGAAGCCACCATGAGTTTCCTCGGCCTCGGCGTTCCTCCGCCGACGGCCAGTTGGGGAACGATGCTCAACGACGGTCGGGCCCATCTGTTCGACGCCCCGCATCTCGTGCTCTTTCCCGCGCTCGCCGTCATGCTTGCTGTGCTCAGTTTCAACTTCATCGGCGACGCCCTGCGCGATTACCTGGATCCCCGATCGCGCATCGAAGCTGGCCTGTAGAAGATCCGACGCAGCCCATCCTCCAGACTGAATCCACGGCCATTCGGCTCGGAGTTCCTAAGCCCTTGAAAACATGTCTAATCCGGTTCTTGACATGAATCGCAAATTGCAATATAACTATCTCGATTTGAAATAACTATTGGTTCCGGTCATGAAGCTGGGCGAAAAAATCCGCTACCTCCGCGAAGTCGAAGGCTCGCTCCGGGGCCTGGGGCGGCCCATGACGCAGCTCGAACTGGTGCGCGCCATTCGCGCCGAACTGGGCAAGGGCAACACCATCAGCCAGTCGTACCTGTCGCAGATCGAAAACGGAGCGCGCCCGCACATGACGCAGTCCTCGCGTGCGCTGCTGGCGAAGTTTTTTAAGGTGCATCCCGGCTTTCTGGTGGATGACCCCGACGGTTACCACGCCGAGCTGACCTCGGATCTGCGCACGACCGAAGGCCAGATCGACGTTTGGCTGCTGCAAGGTTCCGAAAAATTCGCGAGCGATCCCGAGGTCAGCGACGTGCTGATCAAGGCGGCCCGCGAAAAAGACACACGCCGCTGCCTGCTGCTGCTGGGCGCAATTCTCGACACGCCCGGACTGGCCGAACGGCTGCTCGAGGCGCTGCGGCCCGAATTGGCGGCGGGCGGCAACCATCACCGTGCGCAGAGCGCGGAAGGGAGGCGAATCCGATGACCTGGGCAGACTTCTACCTGATCTGTTTTGCGGTCGGCTTCTGCTTCAGCTTCTTTTCGTTCGTGTTCGGAGGCTCGCGCTTTGGCAGGCTGCATCTGCCGCACTTTCACGGACACAGCGTCCCACATTTCCCGCCGACGGCTGGACCGGTCGGGCACGCGCCAACGGTGCACGCTGGCGGAGGTCACGCTCCGGTTGCGGCACACGCGCCGGCAACGGCAGATGCCCCAGCGGCGCATCAGGCCGCGCGCAGCGGGGTTTCGCCGTTCAATCCGCCCTCGCTGGCGGCGTTCCTGGCGTGGTTTGGAGGCACGGGATATTTGCTTACGCGTTTTTCCTCGGTATGGGTTGGGCTCGGATTAGTCCTGTCCGTAGCCAGCGGCTTGGTGGGCGGGGGAATCATTTTTCTGTTCTTGAGCAGGGTGCTGATCTCGGATGAGGAAAACATGGACCCGGCCGACTACGAAATGGTCGGCGTCCTGGGCAAGCTTTCCATCTCCATTCGCGAAGGCGGCACGGGCGAGCTGATTTATTCGCAGGCGGGAACTCGCCGCGTGTGTGGCGCGCGCAGCGAGGAGGGCACCGCCATCGCCAAAGGAACCGAGGTCGTTGTTTCGCGCTACGAGAAGGGGATTGCCTACGTACGACCATGGGACGAAGTGGCCAACGAATAACAGGGATCTGAGTATGGAAACCAGCGCAAATCAAAGCGACTTAATCGCCGTGGAGACGCACTCCAGCCCCCTGTGGGGCCTGATCATTCTCCTCGCGGTTCTGGGCCCGGCCGTCTCGGTGGCTCTGGTTCCGTCGGCCCCGGCGCGCGTGGTGCTGGCATTAGTGGCAGTGATCGCATTGGGCGCGTTCGCTATGGCGTGGGGCGGATTCCAGTATCGCTTCCTGCGGCACGGGGTTGAGATTCGAATACTCGGGTACCGGCTGCGCACGATTCCGAAGCAAGCGATTGTGAGCTACTCGATTGAGCCGTGGGCGTTCCTGCGAGGTTATGGAATTCGCGGCATAGGCAACATCCGCGCTTATGTGTGGGGAAACCAGGTGGTTCACATCAAGACGACCAGCGGGGAAGTTTTTCTCGGGCACAGCGACCCCGAGCGAATCATTCGCGATCTCGACCGGATGACCGGCTTGGTGGGGTCAGAGTTGCCAATCGAACTGCAAATTCCCCTCAAACCTGTTGCGCCGGAGGATTCTATGAACCGCACTTGGTATACGGCAGCGATTTGGATGATGTGGCTGGCCCTTCCAATCACGGCGCTGAATTACTGGCGCACATGGGATCAGTTGCCCGCGCGCGTGGCCGTGCACTTCGACGCCAATTGGCAGCCCAATGGCTACACCTCGCGCGAAGGGGCACTGATGCTGGGGCTGGGCATTATGGCGTTCATGCTGGTTATCTTTACGGTGGGCGCTTTCATCCTTCGCGGCTACAGGTCGAGCCCGGCATGGCCTATGTTGGCGGTCTTTTACGTCGTCCTGGGCTTTATTTGCTATGGGAATTTCTCCATTGTCCGGTTCAACCTTAATTTGCTCGCACCGCATCCGCCGCCGGTGAACATCAACGTTCCCGAGTGACGAACCAAGCTAGACGCAGTACTTAACTGCATTTGTAACAGGAGGCGCTATGTTCAACGGGATTTCGAACGTCGTGGTGATTTGGATCTTCGTTGGGCTCGGAGTGATGGTCATTCTGTTCCTGATGAGCGGAATGGCCAGGCTCTATCGCAAGGCGGGACCGCACGAAGCACTCATCGTGTACGGCCTGGGTGGGACGCGGGTGGTGCAGGGGCACGGCACGCTGGTGTTGCCCATGGTCCAAATCTGTCGCGACCTGTCGCTGGAACTGATGTCGTTCGACGTCGCTCCACAACAGGACTTGTACACCAAGCAAGGCGTCGCGGTGACGGTAGAAGCCGTGGCCCAGATCAAGGTGAAGTCCGATCGCGAGTCGGTCCTGACCGCGGCCGAGCAATTCCTGACCAAGAGCGACCAGGAGCGCGAAGGCCTCATCCGGCTGGTGATGGAAGGGCACCTGCGCGGCATCATCGGCCAGCTCACGGTCGAAGAAATCGTGAAGCAGCCGGAGATGGTTTCCGACCGCATGCGGGGCACCTGCGCTGACGACATGAACAAGATGGGATTGGAAGTGATCTCGTTCACCATCAAGGAAGTACGCGACAAGAACGAATACATCACCAACATGGGGCGTCCGGACGTGGCCCGCATCAAGCGCGATGCTGACGTGGCGTCCGCCGAGGCCGATCGCGACACAGCCATCCGGCGCGCGCTGGCGACGCGGGAATCCGCAGTGGCCAAGGCACAAGCCGATCAGGAACGTGTTCTGGCTGAGACCTTGTCGCTTGCGAAGCAGGCCGAAGCGCAGCGCGATCTCGAAGTGAAGAAGGCGCAATTCCTCGAGGTCACGAAGCGTCAGCAGGCGCAGGCCGACAAGGCCTATGACATCCAGACCAACATCATGCAGCAGCAGGTGATCGCCGAGCAGGTGAAGGTGCAGCAGATCGAGAAAGAGCAGCAGGTCAAGGTACAGGAAGCGGAAATCAACCGCCGGGAGAAGGAACTGATCGCGACCGTGCTGAAGCAGGCGGAAATCGAGCGTCAGCGCATCGAGACCTTGGCTGCAGCCGAGAAACAACGGCTGATTGCGGAAGCCGAAGGCCAGGCGTCTTCGATTCGCGCGCAAGGCGAGGCCGAAGCCGAAATCATCTTCAAGAAAGGTGAGGCCGAAGCCAAGGCGATGAACGTGAAAGCCGAGGCTTTCCAGGAATACAACCAGGCGGCGGTGATCGATCGGCTCTTCGCCAGCATGCCCGAAGTGGTGAGGGCGTTAGCCAGCCCGTTGGCGAACGTCGACAAGATCACCATCGTCTCCACGGGAAATGGCGATGCTTCCGGGATGAACAAGATTACTGGCGACATCACCAAGATGGCGGCGCAGGTGCCGGCGCTGTTCGAAACCCTCTCGGGTATGCCACTGTCCGAGTTGCTGGGCAAGGTGCGCCAGATCGGTGACAGAGCCCCCAAGCCGGGCGATGCACCAAAGAAGTAGCGAGGGGTCGCGGGGACGGGCCGGGGCTCCCCCGCTTCGTGTGGGACCGGGTCTCAGACCCGGTCCGACGAGCGAAGGTCGGTGGTTTGGCGGAGTGATTATGGAAAACAAATCAAAACAAACAGAATTGGGCATCGCGTTAGGAGCGGCACTCGGCGCCGTGGCCGGAGTTCTCGCCGGGAACATTGGTGTGTGGCTGGCGATAGGAGTAGCGATTGGGATGGTATTGGGCAGCACGTTCCAGCGGAAGGAACCCGCGTGCCCAAGATGCGCCGCCATGCACCGAATGCATCAAGAAAAAGCCGAGAGCTGACAGCTGAAAGCTAAGAAAAAGAAGGGGGTTCACCATGGCACTACTGGAGCGAGTCGCAACCTTAGTTCGAGCCAACCTCAACGATCTGATCGACAAAGCTGAGGAGCCGGAAAAGATGATCAAGCAGGTCATTCTCGACATGCAGAACCAGCTTCTGCAGGTCAAGACGCAGGTGGCGATTGCCATCGCCGACCAGCACCTGCTCGAAAAAAAGCAGAAGGAGAACGAGGAAAAAGTGACCGAGTGGATGCGCAAGGCCGAACTCGCCGTCGACAAGAAAGAAGACGACCTTGCGCGCGCATCGCTGCTGCGCGTGGAGAGCTACCGCGAACTGAGCGAGAACTTCAAGCAGCAAGTCTCCGACCAGAAGGCGCAGGTCGAGAACCTGAAGTCCGCGCTGCGGCAGCTGGAGCAGAAGTTGACCGAGGCGCAGGCCAAGGCCGACGTGCTCATCGCGCAGCATCGCCGCGCCCGCGCTGTGGGCAAGGCCAGCGACGCGCGCATGGCGTCCGGTGACGGCTCGAAGGCGGCGGCGTTCGACCGCATGAAGAAGAAGGTCGCCCACTCGGAAGCCGTCAGCCAGGCGAAGTCGGAAATCGCCAGCGACAACATCGACGACCGCCTCGCCGCGCTCGAGAAGGAAGACCGCATCGAGCAGTTGCTGGCGGAGCTAAAGACGAAGCGCGGAGCGTAGCGATCGTGTGGCGCGGGCGCCCCCGCCCGCGAATGCCGCGCCCCAAAACGCCCAGTCGGCGTGCCCAGGCGCAGCCGCGTAACGAAGTGTGATCAGGAGGCAGTGTGACTCGGCACAGGAATTTGTTCACCGCCGGGGGTGCTTTGGCTTTGTCCCTCGGCCTCATGTTGCGGCTCTGGACCCACGGTAACTTTTCGCACTTCTGCAGCGGTTTCTTCCTGGGGGTGTCGATCGCCCTGCTGATCCTCGGTCTGGCGCGGCAAACGCGGGGGATTCTGAGATGAGGACGTTTGTTCTGGGATGAGGAGCTGGAATGAGGCCCACTCAACCGGCCCCATCGATTTCGCCCCGAAGCCCGGCCGCTTGCATCCATTGACGTGTCTGCCCGCATCTCTTTATTCTCAGAAGGGTCATACATTAAAGGACGGTGCATGAAGAAGCTTGCAATCCTGGCGCTACTGGCGCTGGAACTCGCGGTTTGCGGGTGCGGCAACAGCACGCCCCAAAACTCAACCACCACGTCGGCTGGTGGGAGCTGGGAGGCGCTGCTTAGTGGAGGCAAGGGCGCAGCCAGCGAAATGAATTTCGTGACCACATTCAACGTAACCGATACCACCGGCGCAAATAACCAGCCCCTCACCATCACAGGTTTCAGCTTCTTCAATGCCGGAGCGTGCTTCGCCGATGGCGTCGGTGCTTCGACCGAAACCGGCAACGCGACCCTGAACACCAGTGGGACGAATCAGGTGACCGGCACGATGACCTTTACTGTGACCTCTGTAACGCCGGCGGGAAATAGCCTCTCGCTCACCGGGAACCTGACCGGCACATCCAACGGAACCACGACGACGACCGGAACCCTGAGTAGCGGAGTCGTCTCGGGGACTTGGACCTTGGCAGGCGGCCAGGGTGATGCGAGCTGTACCGGCGGCGGGCACTTTCCTCATGTGCCAGGGCTCCAATACCTGCACGGCTCCGTAGAACCGAGCTCGGCGCCCAGGGATTCCTGACAGCAAAAACTGGATTTCTTGCTGTTCTTCATCCCTCTCGATTCGGTCCCCGCTCTTCCTTCCCCTTGCCCCGCTGCTATAC
Organism: uncultured Acidobacteriaceae bacterium; assembly: GCA_963768265.1. GTDB lineage: Bacteria > Acidobacteriota > Terriglobia > Terriglobales > Acidobacteriaceae > Sulfotelmatobacter. The sequence continues at coordinate 152,972 of CAVYHM010000028.1, read as the reverse complement.
AGTGGGAGCCATGAAGCGCTCGCTGCAGCAGGTCGCGGAGGTGGTGGGAGCCCGCCTGCTAGGGGATAGCGGCGTCGAGGTGGCTGGCGTGGCCAGCACGGCCTCGGCCTCGAAGAACGACCTTGTCTTTGTTGAGGATGAAAAACATCTGGACGCGGCCCTTCAGAGTGCAGCGGGAGCGGTAATCGTAGGGGATTTTGCCGCCGCGGTCACTTCCATGAAACCACTGTTGGTGAGCGATCATCCCAAGCTTGCATTTGCGCGAGCGGCGCGGCTACTTCACAGCCCCTTGCCACTCGATACAGACGGCTCCCCGAGTGTGAGCGCAACAGCCGAAGTGCATTCGTTGGCAATCCTCGGACTCGCTGTGCGTGTCGAAGGGCACGCCGTTGTCGGCGCGCGAGCGGAAATTGGCGAAAACACTCGGATCGGCGCGGGCTGCGCCATCGGAGCCGGCGTCAACGTCGGCCAAGACTGTGAAATCTATCCCAATGTCACCATCTATCCCGGGACAACACTGGGCCATCGCGTGATCGTGCATGCCGGCGCGGTGCTGGGCAGCGACGGTTTCGGCTACGTGCGCGAGCGCAAGACCGGGCACTACGAAAAATTTCCTCAGGTCGGACGGCTGGTCATCGAGGATGACGTCGAGATCGGTGCGAACACAACCATCGATCGCGGTGCCCTCGACGAAACGCGTATCCGACGCGGAGCAAAGATTGACAACCTCGTCCACATCGGCCACAACTGCCAGATTGGGGAGGATGTCGTCATTGCGGCGCAGACCGGCCTTTCCGGGAGCATCGTCATCGAAAACGGCGTTGTGCTGGGCGGCCAGGTGGGCATTGGCGAGCATGCCCGCATCGGTGAGGGCGTCATGCTGGGCGGGCAGGGAGGCGTTCTGCCGAACAAGGTTCTGCGCGGCAAAGGTGTGGCCTTCTGGGGCACTCCAGCACAGCCGCTGCGGCAGTATCTGAAGCAGTTGGCGACGCTGGCGCGCCTCGCGAAAAAAGATTGAAGGAAGGGCGAAGCAAGGATAAAACGTGGCACTAGTCGTCATCGGCGGACATTCGCGCAGCGTTGGTAAAACCAGTGTTGTGGCCGGGCTGATTTCCGCTATGCGCGAGTTCGACTGGACCGCGGTAAAGATCACGCAGTACGGTCACGGCGTTTGCTCAGCCAATGGCGAGCCCTGCGATTGCGCCACGGACGACCATTCCTGGGCGATTTCAGAAGAGCACGATCGGTCGGGCGAGTCGGACACATCGCGGTTCCTTGTGGCCGGGGCCACGCGGGCCCTGTGGGTGCGGACCGAACAAGGCCGGCTGGCCGAGGCGATGCCCGCACTGCGCCAGCGCCTCGAAGGCGCGCGCAACGTAATTGTCGAGTCCAACAGCGTTCTAAAGTTTTTCCACCCGGATTTGTATCTGACCGTCCTAGACCCAGCGACCGCCGATTTCAAGAATTCCGCGCGGGAGTTTTTGGACCGGGCCGATGGCGTGATTTTGCACGATACTGGCGAATCGGCGTGGCAGGCCGTTTCCCTGAAGCCGGTAGCCAAGCGCCCGCTGTTCCGCATTACGCCCCCAATGTACGTGACGCCAGAAGTAATACAGTTTGTCCGAGCCAGCCTGAACCACACCATTCGTCAAGAAGGGCTGAGATCTTAAGAACTGACTATTGACGACTGACTACTGAATCCTGACAACCTGCTTTTGCTATCCTTTCCCGTGCGCCAAATCCATTCCAGCGCCTGGCTGTTGATGCTAGTGTCAGCCGTCCTGCAGGTGCTGATTTTCCCGCTCCCCGGCGTTTATGTTCTCTCCTGGTTTGCCTTGAGTCCGCTGATTGTCGCGCTGCTGCGCGCGCGTCCGGCGGGAGAACTCGAAGTGGCGGGCTCTCTGCGCCTGCGCCCAGCGTCTCCCGGGCAAGCGTTTCTGCTTTCCTACCTGTGCGGAATCCTTTGGTATGCCGGCACCTGCTACTGGATCTACGACACCATGCACCAATTCGGAGGAATGAGTGGGCCGGTCGCGGCTCTGGTTCTGTTCTTGTTCTGCTGCTACCTCGGTCTGTATCACGGATTGTTCGGTCTGCTTTTGGGTCTGCTGGCGGGTTCCTCGCGCGACTACCGGCGCGTGCTGGTCACCGCGCCATTCCTGTGGGTTGCGGTGGAGTTGGCCCGCACCCGCGTGACCGGATTTCCCTGGAATCTGCTGGGCATCGCGCAGGTAGACAACGTCGCCCTCTGCCGCATCGCGACGTGGACCGGCGCTTACGGCCTCTCATTTGAGATTCTGCTGGTGAACGTTGCGCTGGCGTCGGCATTTGTGGTGCCGCGCGAGAAGCGGGGAGCCATGCTGGCGGCGGCGCTGGCGGCGGCCGCCGTGTTGCAGGCGGGCCGGTTGGTCGAGGCTCCGACCGCGACCGCAGATCGTGACGGCCTTGCTGGTGCAGCAGAATATTCCTGTCTCGGCCAACTGGACGCCGGCGTACTTTCAGCAAACGTTGACCGATCTGACTGATCTGACTGTGAAGTCGGCCAACACACCGCGGCAAGCTCGGCTTGATTGTCTGGCCAGAATCACCAGCCCCGTTTTTCACCAACGATGCGCGATTCCGCGACGCGATCAGCGAGATGGCGCACCGGACCGGCGCGTGGATCGTTGCCGGTTCGATAGGAACGGGACCCGCGATGGGCGATGCCAACCGCCCGGCGGCGCGTCCTAACCCCACCGAGGACACGCCGGTGTTCAACTCTGCGAGTCTCGTTAATCCAGCAGGCGATTGGATGGCCCGCTACGATAAGGTTCACCTGGTTCCCTTTGGCGAGTATCTTCCCTTTCCCAGCCTGTTCGCGTTCGCCGGTGGACTCACGAAAGAAGTGGGCGAGTTCACTCATGGTGCTTCCCGCACGCCTCTCAACGCCGGAGGAACCGAACTCGGGGTTTTCATCTGCTACGAATCGGTCTTCCCCGACGACGTGCGGCAATTCGCCGTCAACGGCGCGCAGGCTTTTGTGAACATCTCCAATGATGGATGGTACGGCGACAGCGGCGCCTACGCCCAGCATTTGAACCAGACCCGCATGCGCGCGATTGAGAATAGTCGCTGGCTGCTGAGCGCAACGGATACCGGCGTCACAGCCTCGATTGATCCGTGGGGCAGAGTGGTGGCGCGAATTCCCCGCAAGGAGCGTGCGGCACTGGTCGCGCCTTATGCGCTCACTTCGGTACCTACCTTCTATACGAGGCACGGCGACTGGTTCGCCTATGCGTGTGCGATAATTTCGATTGGAGCACTGATTGCACGCTTCGCATTCTCCAAAAAATCGCAAGAAGGTTGACACCTCGCCATGAATCCACAGGTTGAGCAGGAATACGAGAAGTTGAGCAAGAAGGTCCATGAACTCCGGGAGTATCTTTGACGCGGAGACGGTCCGTCCGCAACTAGCCGAAATTGAGAAGCAGGCCGCCGAGCCGAATCTGTGGTCGAATCCGCAGAGATCGCAGCAAATCATGCGCGAGAAAAAGCGGCTGGAGCACGTGCTCTCGACCGATGCCGACCTGAGGCGCCGCGGTGATGACATCGCCGCTTACTTCGACCTGGCCAAAGAAGGTGAGAACGTCGACGCGGACCTGCAGCGCGAAATCGACGCCCTTCGCGACCTGATCGACAAGCTCGAAACTGAGACGCTGCTCTCCGGCGACAACGATGCGCGCAACGCCATCGTGACTATCCATCCTGGAGCTGGCGGCACCGAGTCCCAGGATTGGGCCGACATGCTGCTGCGAATGTATTTGCGTTGGGCGGAGCGGCAGGGGTTTGAGACCGTGCTCTACGACTACCAGCCGGGGGAAGAGGCCGGGCTGAAATCCGCGACCTTCGCCGTGAATGGCGAGTATGCGTACGGGCTCCTGGTCAGTGAAATCGGCGTCCACCGACTGGTGCGCATCTCGCCATTCGATCAGGCCAAGCGGCGCCACACTTCCTTTGCCAGCGTGTATGTGTCGCCTGAAATCGACGACAGCATCGAAGTGGTGATCAAGCCCGAAGACATTCGCGTCGACACCTACCGCTCCAGCGGCAAGGGCGGGCAGCACGTCAACACGACAGACTCTGCCGTGCGCATCACGCATATCGCGACTGGCTTGGTGGCCAACTGCCAGAACGAACGCTCGCAACATAAGAACCGCGAGCGCGCCATGAGCATGCTGCGCTCCAAACTCTACGAGTTCGAGATGGAGAAGAAGCGTGAAGCCACGAAGAAGATCGAAGACTCAAAGCTCGACATCGACTTTGGATCGCAGATTCGCTCCTACGTCCTGCAACCGTACCGCATGATCAAGGATCATCGCACCAAGACGGAAGTGGGCGATGTGGATCGCGTGCTTGACGGCGATTTGCAACCCTTTATCCGGGCGTATTTGCTCGCGCGGCGTGGGGAAAAGCAGTGAATACTGTCGCGATTAAGAAAGTTTCGGCAAAGAAGAAAGCGAAGCCCCCGCGAGCGCAGAGGAGTATCAAGCTCGGACCTCGTTTCCTGCGCGCGTTTCAGTTTGCCGCCGACAAGCACGCGGGCCAGACCCGTAAAGCTTCTACGATCCCCTATATCGCGCACCTGATGGGGGTCGCATCGCTGGTGCTGGAGGCGGGCGGCGACGAAGATCTCGCCATCGCGGCATTGCTGCATGACGTGGTGGAAGACTGCGGCGGGGCGCCGATGTTAAAAGAAGTTCGCCGCCGGTTCGGCGCACGCGTCGCGAAGGTAGTGGATGGTTGTACCGACGCCGACACCTATCCCAAGCCCCCTTGGCGCGAGCGCAAGGAAAAGTACCTCCGCCATCTAGCTCTCGCGGATGCCGACACTCGCCTGGTTTCGGCCGCCGACAAGCTGAACAATGTGCGTTCCATCCTGAGCGATTACCGCGAGGTGGGTGAACTCGTCTGGGCGCGCTTCCAGGGCGGCCGCGACGGCACTCTTTGGTACTATCGGAGTTTGCGAGACGAATTTCTCCGGCACGCGCCGAATCGCATTACTTGGGATTTGACATTGGCCGTGAACGAACTGGAGTCGCTTGCGGCGCAGAACTCGCCGCCCTCCATCGAGCCATGAAATTATGCCGCGCATGATCGATCAAATCCGCGCTTCGAAGTTGCCATCCAACATGATGCAATTCGCCGCCCGCGGTGCGCTGCAGGTCCCGCCGGCCGAGAACATCGAGATCCTGGTTCACCTCGCTCGCAACAACAAAGTTTTCGGGGACTTGGCGCGCATGACACTGGCGGGATGGGACGAGAAGGCCTCACGCGCCGCCGCAGCCGATCCGCAAACTTCCCGTGAAGTGCTTGACTATTTCATCGCCCCTGACAACCTTCGTCCGGCGCTGCTGCCCGCGCTGCTCGAAAACCCTACCGTGCCCGAGGGTCAACTGGCGAAACTTGCCGTCTCCGCTACGCGGGAAACGATTGAGTTGATGCTCCAGAGCGCCCGGGTACGGTCGCTCACCAGTGTGCTCGAGGTTCTCAGGACAAATCCGTATCTCCGAAAGGAAGGGGCGGCGGAGATCGAAAAGCTAACTGCTGCGAGTGCACCCGCAGGCGCGCTCGTCACTCCAGTTGAGGCCGGCGAAACCGTGGACTCTGAGCCGTTGACTGCGGTCACCCGGGAAGCGTCTGTTCACCCGCCGGTGCCCGAAGAAGCGGAGACGGTAGCGACAAGCTCGGAACACGATGTGCCCGACGAAGAGGTCAATGCCTATTTCAAAGACCACGCCGACGAAATCGCCGCGGAAGGCAGCAAGCCCTTTCAAGCCATCGGAGGGATTGTCGAACTGCTGGGGTCAGATTATTTTCCGGTGACCCAAGACGGCGGACCGTCAGCGCCCGAGGCCCCGTCTGCGGTGTCTGCGGCCGCGGCGGAAGCTGCGGCAAAGGCAAAAGCCGCCCCGGTCGGACCCAAGAAGCCCGCGCCAGGCCAACTCCCCAAACGTGAAAATACACTTCAGAAAATCAGCCACCTCGACGTGAAAGGCCGGATTCAGTTGGCGTTGAAAGGGAACAAGGAGGAGCGCTCCCTTCTCATCCGCGACGGCACCAAGGTCGTCGCGCTCGCTGTGCTCGATGCGCCCAAACTCTCTGATGGCGAGGTGGAGAAATTCGCGAGCCAGAAGAATGTGCTGGAGGCGGTGCTTCGCCAGATTCCGTTGAAGCGGCGCTTCATGAAGAACTACATTGTGGTGCGCAATCTCGTCGCCAATCCGCGCACCCCGCTCGACCTCGGTCTGGGGCTGATGAAAAATCTGCTGGCTCAGGACCTCAAGAACATTTCGGCCAACAAGGAAGTCTCAGAGACGATTCGTAAGCTTGCGTTGAAGATGTTCAAGCAGAAGGTGGAACAAGCAAACAAGAAATAGAGCCGGAGGGCCCGTGGCATCCTCACCCCAGTCCGATCCTATCGCCGATCTGCTGCAGCGCTCCAAAACCATTGCCGTAGTCGGCCTTTCCTGTAATCCTCTACGTCCCAGCCATGGCGTGTCGGCCTATATGCAGAGCCACGGATACCGCATCATCCCGGTGAACCCGCAGATCGAGGAATGCCTGGGCGAGAAAGCATATGCGTCGCTGCTCGACGTGCCGGAGAGAATCGACATCGTCGATATTTTTCGGCGCTCCGAGTTTGTGGAAGAAATTGTCGACCAGGCAATCCAGCTCAAGGTTCCGGCCATCTGGATGCAAGAAGAAGTGATTCACGAAAAGGCCGCAGAAAAAGCCCGAAACGCAGGAATCTTCGTGGTGATGGACCGCTGCATTCTGAAGGAACACCGCGCGCGGCAGTGATTATCGCCCGACTCCCACAAAGACCACGCTGGCGTCGTCCCGCACGCCCGATCCGTTGGCGAATATGCGAACATCGTCCACAATGGTAACCGCCGATGCTCCGGGCTTTGCCGCGTGCTCGGCGAGGCGGCACAAACCATATTCCTCTTCGCTCGGATCGACCGCCTCCGTGATGCCGTCGCTGTAAAACAGAAGCCTCGATCCCTCCGAGAGCGTAACCTGCGTTTCGGAGTAATCCCCGCAACCCAACCCAAGCGGCAATCCTTTTTCCGTTTCCAGAAATTGCTGGCCGCGATCGTCGATGAACAGCGGCTGCAAGTGGCCAGCATTGGCAAAGGTCACGGTTCGAGTCGACGGATCGAGCACACCGTACACCATCGTGACGAACTTTCCCGCGGGAAAATCGTTCACCAGCAACTCGTTCAGTCGCGTCAGTACTTCACCCGGAGTGCAGCACGCCTCGGCCAGCGACCGGAACACACCGCGCGTTGCCGACATCAGCAATGCGGCCGCAGTGCCTTTGCCCGAAACATCGGCCAACACAATCCCCCAGCGGCCGTCCGGAAACGAAATGAAGTCGTACCAGTCGCCGCCCACCGCGCGGGCCGACTCACTGCGACCGGAAATCACGAACCCGGGAATATAAGGAGAGCTCTTGGGCAGCAGAGCCTGCTGGATCACGCGCGCTTCCTGGGCATCGCGGTCGAGGGCGGCTCGCGCTGCGCGTTCGTTCTGAAAACAGCGCGCATTGTCCACCGCAATCGCGACGTGATCGCACAATGCCTGCAGAAGCCTCAGTTGTTGGCGGGGAAAACCATCCACCTCGGGATGCGACGCGGTGAATACTCCCACTAGCCGTTCATTCACACGAAGTGGAATGGCAACCTCGGAGAGCGTTGAGTTCTCGCATCCAATGTAGTAGCTGTCCCGGCGAACGTCTGGAGCGTAGTGCATCCGGCCGGTGGAGGCGACGTGGCCAACCATTCCCTCTTTGCCGATTTTCAGCCGATGTCCTTTGCCATGCAGAGAGCATCCGCGCACGCAAGCCAAGACCATGTCTCCGCGCTCTTCGTCGTGCAGGTATACACCTGCTTCCAGGCAGCCGAACGAATGCGCCACTTCATTCACGACGCTATCAATCAGTTCGTCGAGATCGAGAATCGACGTAATCTTCTGCGCGGCTTTCTGCACGCGCTGCAGATCCTCGACCAGGTCGGCAGGCACAGGCCGGACTGGAAATTCGCTGCCGCTGATGCTGGGAACCGCAACCATGGAAGTGCCCCCGCGACGCTGAAGATGGATGAACGAAGAGTCCGTTTCTTAGAAATTGGATGATGGAATCAACGCTACGATTCTTTCTTTCGATGCTTAGGCGGAGGTTCGGCAACCGAGCGGAACCGTTTTATTTCTTCCAGCCGTTCGCGGATTCGCTTCTCGATGCCTTCGTTCGTGGGCTGGTAATAAACGCGCCCGCTCAGATTGTCGGGCAGGCATTGCATATCGGCCACCTTGCCTTCAACGTCGTGCGCATACTCATATCCGCGGCCGTAGCCGAGGCCCTTCATCAATGCGGTGGGCGCATTGCGCAGGTGTAGCGGAACCGGGTCGGCCGACGTTTGTTCGACGTCTTGTTGGACGTCACCATAGGCCGTATAGAGTGCATTCGATTTTGGAGCGACAGAGAGATAGACAACCGCCTGAGCCAGCGCCAGGTTGCCCTCGGGCATTCCGATAAAATCCACTGCATCACGCGCGGCCATGCACAGCGAGAGCGCGTTCGGATCGGCCAGCCCAATATCTTCCACCGCCATGCGCACGACGCGGCGGGCAACGTAAAGTGGATCCTCTCCAGCCTCGAGCATGCGGCCGAGCCAGTAGAGCGCCGCGTCGGGATCGCTGTTGCGCACCGACTTGTGCAGCGCCGAGATCAGGTTGTAGTGTTCTTCGCCGGTCTTGTCGTAGAGGAGAATTCTCTTCTGCAACGCGTCGCGGACGATCTCATCGGTGATCTCCCGCGCACCTGCAGAATTCTTCTGCGCCAGCCCGGCCGCCACTTCCAACACGTTGTAGCCGCTGCGAGCGTCGCCACTGGTGTAGCTAGCGATTTTCTTCAGCACGTCGTCGGAGGCCGTCAGGTTCATTTCGCCAAGTCCGCGCTCGTGGTCCGTGATCGCCCGTCGGAGCAACAACACGATCTGTTCTTCGGTCAGCGGCTTCAGGACGTAGACTCGGCAGCGCGAGAGCAAGGCCGAATTAATCTCAAACGATGGATTCTCGGTGGTCGCTCCGATCAGGCGGATGTTGCCTTTTTCCACATGGGGCAGGAAGGCATCTTGCTGCGCCTTGTTGAAGCGGTGAATCTCGTCGATGAAAACAATCGTCCGCGTGCCGTATTGCCGGGCGCGCTCAGCGTCGGCCATGACTTGCTTGATTTCCTTGATCCCAGCGAGCACGGCCGAGAACTCAATGAACTCTGCTTTGGTGAGGTTTGCGATGATCTTGGCGAGCGTAGTTTTGCCCGTGCCCGGAGGCCCCCAGAAGATCAGCGACCCGGTATCGTCCCGATCCACCTGCGTGCGCAGCGGCTTGCCGGGACCGATCAGGTGCTCCTGGCCAACATACTCCTCCAGAGTGCGCGGTCGCATGCGGTCCGCTAGCGGCCGCGGGGTGTCGGCCGCACTGCCCGCATTCGGGATGGGCTGGAATAAGCTCACGGAATCACGCTTGCGCTATCGCAAGACTTCTCGACGGGAGTCTGCGAACTGCAGCTCCGGCGCTGCAGGCAGCGCCCCCATCTCTGCCGCGTACCGATAGAACAGCCGCAGGCCCTCCAGGCAGCCCGCGTCGAGTTGGTAGTGAATATTCTCCGTCAGGTACGCGCGAACCGCAGCTTCACTTATACCGAGTCGCGGCGACCACTCGCGGCCGATCTGATTCAGGCTCGAAGCCTCCAGTCCGTGATCGCGAGAATCGCGGAACACCGCGGCAATATCCATCGCTGGATCGGCCTCGCGCAAGGCCGCGCTACGCACGGCCCAGAAGGCAAAAACGAAAGGCTTGCCCGTATAACGAATCCATTCCTCTGCCAAGTCGAGCGTGAGGTAGCGTGCGCGATCAACCTTCAGCGCCGGATCTCCAATGACCAGACCTGCGTCGTGCTCGGCGAGCATCTTCTCTACGTCCGGCGCCATCGGAACGAACGTCCTGCCACCGCCCAGCCATTTTTCAAACAGAATTCTCGTCAATGCCACAGAGGTCATCGAAGACGTATCCAGCGCGACGGTGCGCACCTTGTCGATCGACATTTTGCTGACCAGCAAAATCGAGCGCACCGCTCGCCGCGAGGCGATCGCGACTTCCGGCAGAATCAGCAGTTCGGGAATCTGCGCATAGGCAGCCGCCGGGATGATCCCGATATCAGCCGTTCCCTCCGCGAGCGCGTGCGCACAAGCGGAAGGTAGTGTGTAGGAGATCTCGAACCGGCTGCCAGCCTCGCCATGCTCAAAATCCCACATCAAAGGCGCGGTATTCAGGTAGGAAATGGCGGAAATGCGTAAACGTCTCATTTTTCTTCTAGCTTTCCACAATATTAACAAACGATTGTGACGCATGACCTTGACACGGCGCTTCGCAACTGATTACAGTCCGCCAGTTCGGGCTATTTACGGTCTCTGAGACCGCCCAGTCTGAACTTGGGGCGCAATGCCTAATTGCACCTCCAAACTGGAGTTGCTGTGTCGCAAACCACCATTTCCCCGGCCGCCACCCATCTGATGGAGTGGCTGGCCATCTCGCTTACTCCTGGTCTCGGTCCCACGAAATCCCGAAAGCTGGTCGAGCACTTTGGAAGCCCCGAAGGCGTGCTACGCGCATCGCTCACGGAATTGGAAGGCGCCGGTATTCAGGCCGTGTCCGCGCAATCCCTCGCGACGGGAAAGTCGGCGGAACTTGCGCGAGAAGAAATCGCGCGTGCCGCGTCCGCCGGTGTGAACCTGGTCACGATGGACGACCCGTCGTACCCCCTGCGGCTCAAAGAAATCTATGATCCGCCTCTAATTCTTTATATCCGCGGCAGTGTCGAGATCCTGACCAAGCCCGGCATATCGCCATGGTAGGAACGCGGCATCCGACGCCTTACGGCTCGGGCATGGCAGAACGCCTGGCCTGCGACTTCGCCGCTCAAGGTTTGGTCATTATCAGCGGGATGGCGCGCGGCGTCGACACCGCCAGTCACCGCGGCGCGATCTCGGCCAAAGGCAAAACGCTTGCCGTGTTTGGCACGGGCGTCGACGTAATCTATCCCAAGGAAAACTCGCGGCTGTCCGAACAGATTCTCGCGCTTGGCGGCGCCTTGATCTCCGAGTTTCCCCTGGGAACATTCGCCGCGCCGCAAAACTTTCCCATCCGCAATCGCATTCTCAGTGGAATGTCGGTCGGAGTGCTTGTGGTCGAAGCCGCGGAATATTCCGGCACGCGCATCACCGCCCGCTGCGCGCTTGAGCAGAATCGTGATGTTTTCGCCGTCCCCGGCAACGTCACCAACAAAAATTCCTGGGGCCCCACCAAGCTGATCAAGCAGGGCGCCAAGCTGGTTGCGACCTGGGAAGACGTGTGGGAAGATCTCCCGACAGAGGTACGACTTGCATTGACTCCCTCCTCCTCGCCTGAATCCCAAGGCGCCTCGTCCGCATCTCTATTCCCGGACGAAGGCCTCCCGCCTCACGAAAAGCGAATCCTGGGCCTGCTAAAAGCCGACGAAGCCACGCACATCGATGAAATCGTGGAAAAGCTGGAGACGGAATTGTCGTCCTCAGAAATCTTCGCCGCGCTGTTCGAGCTGGAGCTGGCCGGCAAAGTCCGGCAGATGCCGGGAAAGAATTTTGTGAAAAGCTTCTAGCGAAGCTATCAGCTCTCAGCTCTCAGCTGTCAGCTTTGTCGTAAAGGGAGGAGCGGTCGTGCAGAGCTTTAGAAATCTCAAGGTTTGGGAGAAGGCTCATATCCTGACGCTTGAGGTGTACAAGTCAAGTAGATCCTTTCCTAGAGAAGAGATCTGCGGCCTAACGAGTCAGATGCGCAGAGCATCGGCGTCGATTGGAGCGAACATCGCCGAGGGATCATGTCGCAAAGGCGACGTGGAGTTCGGTCGTTTTCTGTATATAGCCATGGGATCGGCAAGCGAGCTGGAATATCATCTGCTTCTCGCCCACGATCTGGGATTGCTGAAAGCGCCCGATTATCGGAGGCTGACTGACGAAGCAGTCGAGGTGAAACGAATGCTTGCGTCCCTGGTGCACAAGCTGAGAGCTGACAGCTGATAGCTGACAGCTTTCCTCCAGTAACTTGTTGCCGCCGACCAATTCGTGCTAGCTTCGGGAATCAATACGAACGTACTGAGGGTACATTGTCCAAAGGTTTAGTCATTGTCGAATCGCCCGGGAAGGCGAAGACCATCCAGAAATATCTGGGGAAGGGCTTCACCGTCGAGGCTTCGCTCGGCCACGTCAAGGATCTGCCCAAGAGCACTTTGGGGGTGGATACCAACAACGAGTTCGAGACGGATTACGTCGTCATCCCCGGCAAAGAAAAAGTTGTAGCCAAGCTGAAAAAGCTGGCGGCTTCGGCGGACGCGATCTATCTCGCGCCTGACCCGGACCGCGAAGGCGAAGCCATCGCCGCTCACCTTGCTTTTGAACTCGACGAGAATGGCGGGAAGCACAAAAAAGCAAAGAAGCCGAAAAAAGGAGAGCCCGAGGTGCCGCCGCGCATCCAGCGCGTCACCTTCAATGAAATCACCAAACGGGCAGTGCAGGCCGCCTTCGAACATCCACGGAGCATTGATCAAAATCTCGTGGATGCGCAGCAGGCCCGGCGCGTACTCGACCGTCTCGTCGGATATCAGGTTTCTCCGCTGCTCTGGGACAAAGTTCGCCGCGGTCTTTCGGCCGGCCGGGTGCAGACCGTTGCCCTGCGTCTGATTGTCGAGCGCGAGCGCGAAATCAAGGCATTCGAGAAAAAAGAATACTGGACGATTGATGCCCACCTCGCCGCCAGCAAGCCTCCGGCGTTCGACGCGCGCTTCGTGGGCAAGGGCGAGGAAAAGATAGAAGTTTCCAATGGCGAGGAAGCCGAGAAAATCCGCGCCGCTCTGGAAACCGCCGACTGGGTGGTCCGTTCCGTCGACAAGAAAGAACGGCGCCGGAACGCCGCGCCTCCTTTCACCACCAGCAAACTACAGCAGGATTCCTCGCGCAAGCTGCGCTTCAGCGTGAAGCGTACCATGATGATCGCGCAACGCCTCTACGAGGGCGTGGAATTAGGCGAAGAAGGCTCGATCGGCCTCATCACCTACATGCGTACCGATTCGGTTCGCGTAGCGCCAGAAGCCATTCAGGAAGTGCGCGAGTATGTCGGGAAGGAATACGGCGCCGGTTACCTGCCTGAGACGCCTAATACATATAAGGAGAAGAAAGACGCGCAGGGCGCCCACGAGGCGATTCGCCCCACTGCGGTCATGCGCCATCCCGACACGGTGAAGCAGTACTTAAAAGAAGATGAATTCAAGGTCTACAAGCTGATCTGGCAGCGCTTCGTCGCTTCACAGATCAATCCAGCCGTATTCGACCAGACCACGGTCGATATCGACGCGAAAGCGAAGCACGGGAACGACGTTTTCTGGTTCCGCGTGACCGGCTCAGTGCTCAAATTCGACGGCTTCCTCAGGGTCTACGAAGAATCGAAAGAAGGCAAGGACGAAGAGGACGAGGAACTGAAGCACAAACTGCCCGCGCTCGAGGCGGGTCAGAAACTGACGCTCAAGGAACTGAAACCGGAGCAGCATTTCACCGAGCCTCCGCCGCGATACAACGAGGCTTCGCTGGTGAAGGAACTCGAAGAGCGCGGCATCGGCCGTCCTTCGACGTATGCCGCCATTCTCTCGACCATTCAAGAGCGGCAGTATGTGCAGAAGGTGGGTGGAAAGTTTTCCCCGACCGAGATTGGCCTCGTCGTTACCGACCTGCTGGTGGAAAACTTCCGCGATATTTTCGATGTGCAGTACACGGCGCGTCTGGAAGAAGAACTGGATGAAATCGAAGAGGGCAAAGAAAAGTGGACCGACACCCTCGCCGATTTCTACAAGAAATTCCAGAAGGATTTGAAGTATGCCGAAAAGCACATGGAGAACATCAAGCGGATGGAGAAGCCCACGGACGAGAAGTGTGAACTCTGTGGCGCGCCGCTGGTGATCAAGTGGGGCAAACACGGGTCGTTCTATGCCTGCAGCACCTACGACAAGGACGATCCCAACACCTGCAAGTTCACGAAAGAAAATCCCATCAACCTGCCCGACCTCGACTCGGCCGACGTGCAGGAGACCGGAGCGGCGGAAGAATACTGCGAAAACTGCGGCCGGGTGATGGTGCTCAAGCGCGGCCGATTCGGCCAGTTCATGGCCTGCACGGGCTATCCCGACTGCAAGACCACGCGTCGCCTGGATCAAGGCAAGAGAGTTCCCGACATTCCGCTGGACGAACTCTGCCCGAAATGCGGCCGCAACATGATGATCCGCCACGGCCGCTTCGGCGAGTTCACCGCCTGCAGTGGATATCCCGAATGTAAGTACGTCAAGCAGAATTTCATCGGCGTGAAGTGTCCGGATTGCAAAGACGGAGACTTAGTCGAAAAACGTGCGCGCAAAGGCAACACGTTTTACGGCTGCAGCAATTATCCCAAGTGCAAGTTCACTTCCGCCGGCAAGCCGATTGCCGAGAAGTGTCCGAGTTGCGGCAGCGAGTATCTGGTGGAAAAGAACCTCAAGGCTGGCCCGGTCATCGCCTGCCCGAACAAGGAATGCGATTACGAGCGGCCTGCGCCACCGCCGCCAGAAGCGGCCGCCGGCGCCGCGGCACCATCGCACACGGCCTGACGAAAAACTTTTGCCTCCTCCGACGGCTCCAGATCAATTAACATCGCCGTTTCACCCCATGGAGGAAAGCCAATGGCCAAAAAGCCAACCGCAGCCGATGTTCAACTGATTCTGCAGCTCTACGATCTTCGACGTGAAGCCGAGATGCGCAAAGCCCGCAACTGGTGGGCCGGCGAATTCTTTCCGCAGACCGCCGACGATTTCCTGAAAGTTGCCTGGGCCATGGGAACGCAGGAAAACAACTGGTTGCGGATGGTGAGCGGCTATTGGGGCATGGCTGCATCGTTTGTCCTGCACGGAGCGTTGAACGAAGACTTGTTTCTGCAGCCAGGCTTCAGCGGCGAAATGTTCCTCATCTATGCCAAGCTCCACCCCTTCATCAAGGAACTCCGCCAGAAGTTGGACGACCCTCATGTATTTCTCAATGTCGAAAAAGTCATCACCCACACAAGGTGGGGCCGCGACCGGCTGCAGTTCATGCTGAAGCGGGTCGAGATGATGCGGCAAAGGCGGAAGGGCAGCTCCTAGCTTCTAGCCACTAGCTTCTAGCTTTAGCACGCCGAAAATCGGCAAAGGGATTGCCGCCCTCGTTCCACTGCCTTCAGACTCCGCCCGACACCGCGAAACAATCGATTTAGCTAGGAGCTGGCAGCTAGAAGCTTCTGTTCTGTTATTCTAATCGGCTGTGCGGATGATCTGGTGGTTTCTGATACTGGGCGTGAGTACGCTCGTCGTAGTGTGCGTCGCGATCGCCCTGTATATCCATCTGCGGCGGCATTTGCAGAAGGTGTCCCCCGCGCACGAGGGCACGGCGAGTGAAGCCGGACCCCAGACAAACCGCATCGAACATTGAAATATTGACCGTTGGTGAACCGTTGGGAGGTCCTGTATGGCGAACTATGTCGGTCACACACTAAGCACCGGGCAAGAGCGCACGCTTGAAGCCGCAAGACAGGTTGCACTCGTAGTAGGCGCCAGCCTTTTCGTGGCACTCTGCGCGCACGTCACCATTCCGTTGATGCCTCTGACTCCCGTGCCGCTGACGGTGCAGAACCTCGCTGTGCTTCTCGTAGGCCTGTTGCTCGGCAGCCGGCGTGGATTCGTGGCCATGGCTCTTTATTTGATCGAAGGAGCGTCGGGGCTGCCCGTGTTCAATCCCACGGGTCCGGGCGGGATCGCACAGTTGCTCGGTCCGACCGGCGGGTTTTTGATGGTGTATCCGTTGGTGGCCTTCGTGGCCGGTTTCCTCTTTGAGCGCGGAGCGAAGACTTTCCTGCGCGCTGCGATGGCCGGTCTGGTGGCTGAGATTTTGCTCTTTGCGGGCGGATTGACCTGGCTCTATGTGTTTACCCATTCGCTGGCCAAAGCCGCATATCTCGGCCTTTACTTCTTCGTCGCCGCAGAAGTCATGAAAGTGATGTTCGCCGCCGCGATTGCGGCCCGTTGGCGCCGTGGCGGAGTGAAGCAGTAACGCGACAGATCTCGTGGAGTTCACAAAATGACTGCAGTATCCGAAACATCCAAAGCGCCCGGCACCGTTTCTTCAACACAAGGGCGTGAGATTGCCGTCGCCCACAGTCCGGATTCCGATGACGCCTTCATGTTCTACGGCCTCGCCACCAACAAGGTCCGTACTGCGGGCCTGCGCTTCAACCACACTCTTTGTGACATCGAGACTCTGAATCAGAAGGCCCGTGAAGGCGTGTACGACGTCACCGCCATTTCGTTCCACGCCTATCCGTACGTACAAGACAAGTACGCCCTGATGGCGTGCGGGGGCAGCGTGGGCGAGGGCTACGGTCCGATGATCGTCTCACCCCGGCCTTTTACTGCGAGTGAAGTCAAGACCAAACGAATCGCCGTACCGGGCACGCTTACGACTGCTTACCTGGCTCTCAACCTGTTTGCTCCTGGAGTCGAAACCGAAGTCGTTCCCTTCGACCAGATCATCCCCCAGGTGCTCGAAGGCAAGTTCGAAGCTGGACTTATCATTCACGAAGGCCAGCTGACGTATGACAAGTCGGGCTTGCATCGCATCGTGGATCTGGGCCGGTGGTGGCAGAAAGTCACCGGCTTGCCGCTTCCGCTGGGCGGAAACGCAATTCGCCGCACGTTGGGGCCGGACCTCATGTCGGCAGTGACCGGTGCTCTGCGCGAGAGCATCCAGTACGCACTCGATCACCGCGAGGAGGCACTCGCCTACGCCATGCAGTTTGCCCGTGATCTCGACCCGCAATCAGCCGACAAGTTCGTTGGCATGTACGTGAACGAACGCACGCTAGACTACGGCCCCGACGGGCGCGAAGCTGTCCGCCGTCTGCTCGACATGGGCCACAAAGCAGGGATCATCGGCCCGGAAGCGCGCGTGGACTGGGTAGGGTAGTCTGCTCTTGGCTTTTGGCTCTTAGCCTTTAGCTAGTGGTGCCGCTGCGATCGCCCGTAACCAGGTTTAAGCTAACAGCCAGCCAAGAGCCAAGAGCCAAGAGCCAAAAGCTTGTCCCCCCAAACCCTCCTCATCGACGCTGACGACACGCTCTGGGAGAACAATATCTACTTCGAGCGCGCCATCGCCCGCTTCATTTCTTTCTTGAATCATCACGAATTTTCTCCCGAGCAAGTACGCGCAGTGCTCAACGACGTCGAACGCGAGTGCATCGTGAAGCACGGATACGGCCTGCACAGCTTCGCGCATGCTCTGGTTGACACTTTCGAGCGGCTAAGCGTCGAACCCGTCACGCCCGAACTGCACGCCCGCATCAACAGCTTCGCCCACAGCATCTCCGATCATCCGGTCGAGATCCTGCCCGAGGTGCCCGAGACGCTGGAGTACTTATCCGAGCGCCATCACATGATTCTGATGACGAAGGGTGCCATTGCCGAGCAGACCGGAAAGATCGAGCGCTCAGGATTGAAGGAATATTTCGCCGCTACGGAAATCGTCGCTGAGAAAGATGCGGCCGCCTATGGTCGCGCAGTCGAAAAGTTTCAGCTGGAGCACGGCTCCACGTGGATGGTCGGCAACAGCCCAAAGTCCGACATCAATCCCGCGCTGGCCGCCGGATTGCACGCCGTTTTCGTGCCGCACGGCGCGACATGGGTTCTCGAGCACGAAGAAGTAAACGCAGCGCCATCGGGCCAGAAGTTGCTGATCGTCGGCCGTTTCGCAGAACTGCGCGAGCACTTCTAGTCCATTTTCAGGCATAGCGCGAACCAGACCACATTGTCATCCCGAGCACAGCGAGGGATCTGGGTCCCTGCCTGCACCGCCAGGGTCGCCTCTGCTGGCAACCCCGATCCCTCGCTGCGCTCGGGTGACAGATCGGTCTGGCATACAGCAACAGTGAAACCGTTCTAAACATTTCGGTGTCTCGCCGCTGTTCTGAGATAGTTCCTGAGCTGATCGAAGATCGGCTTCACCTCGAAACCAAATTCGCGCTGGAAGCGGCTCGCGTCCAGCAATCGTGGATTTCCGACCGCCAACTCGCTCCCCAACCTGACCGTGATTCTGGAATTCAGATTCTCCACCTCGCGCTTCAAATCTGCCACCACCATCGACTCGCAGGGCGCGTTATAAACGGGATGTGCCTGCGACGGCGCCTGCACAAGCGTCACCAGCATGCTGGCGACGTCGTCAACGTGAACCAGCAGGAGTTTCTCGGAGCTCGAATAAGGAATCACAATCTCGGCTGGCTGCCTCGAATCCAGAAATTCAAAGATCTGACTCCTCCAGGCCGACGTTACAGAATGCGCGCCCGGTCCAACGACGCGGCCGATCCTCAAACTCACAAACTGCACTCCGCAGACTCCGCGATACGCATCACCGAGCCGTTCGATGTAGACCTTCGCTGCCCCGTAAACATCTTCCGGCGCCGAGCGATCGGTCGCCGCCACCACCCGGTCGGCAGGCCAGGTGCCGTAGGCGCTAAGCGAGCTCCCGAACACAACTCTCCGCACGCCGAACCGCCGCGCAGCTTCCAGCACATTGAGACTGCCAAGGACATTAACCTCGGTCGCACGCAGCGGTTCGCGCTGCGCCACCGTCGGCAGAATCGCCGCCAGATGGATGATTCCGCCGATCGGCCCTATCTCAAATATCCGACGCAGTTGCGCCGCATCGCTGATCTCGCACACGACTTCATCTACATCGGACTGCCTCGCTGCTACCACGGCGGAATGATCCAGAGAGACCACGCGATAGCCTGCACGCTGTAAAAGCTTCACTACGGCGGCGCCAATGAATCCGCGTCCTCCGGTGACTAGCACCGACTTGTCACGACTAACGTCCATGGCTCCTAGGTGGCAGAATCACTCTCGTCACTATGTTTTCATCCTGGTCACCGCATCAAACTAACCAACAACCCAATCCCGCTGCAGGCATTTCCGCATGTTACGCTCGAACTGCTTGGGAATGTGCGGTTCCCACTTCGTCGGTGGCCATACAGACCAACAATCTACGACGGCTGTTGCATACAGTAGAGGCGCTCTCGGAACTGGGCCCCGCCCTAACGGCGGAGCGCGAGTTCTCCGACACGTCTCACCTCATGCTGTCTGCCATCATGGAAGCAGCGGGTGCGCGGGAAGGAGCGCTCCTGCTGTTCAGCGACAAGCCGGCCATGCTGACCTCGGCCGCGGCGCAGGGATTCGCCCTGATGCCCGATCCCGCCTTCATTCCTCTCCTTCCCAAGCACGTCCATGCGCTGACGGCCGCGCGCGGTCCTATCGTCCTCAACTCTTCGACGTACTCCGTCTTCCTGAGTTCCAACGGCAACGTTGCGCCGGAGCTGTTCAAGTGTCTCGCCCCGTTAAAAGCTTCGGGACGGCTGGCCGGCGTTGTCGCCCTGGGTCGCCGTCCGGGCGACGCCCTTTATGAAGACAGCGAACTCGATGCGCTGGAACTGCTCTGTACCTACGTAGCCTTGGCCGTACAGAACCACGCTCTGACCCAGACCGTGGCGCAGCGCGTCTCCGAGAACCTGCGGCTCATGGCCTCGCTTCACGGATTCTACGATAACGCGCTCGAAGCTTTTGCGACTGCCATCGACGTCAAACACGTTAACATTCACGGCCACTCACTGCGCGTGGGACGTTACGCCGCCGCGATTGGCGAAGCCCTCGGCCTGCAGCCGAGCGACATCGCGGCACTGCGCAGCGCCGGATATCTCCACGACATCGGAAAGGTTGCCGTGGATCGCCGCCTCTTCGGCAAGCCCGGGGCTCTCGATCCCGAGGAATTCCGCGAAATGGCAGACCACACCACCGTCGGCCACCAGATCGTAAGCAGCGTCCAGTTTCCTTGGCCCAAAATTCCCGAGATCGTGCGCTGGCATCACGAACGCAGCGACGGGTCGGGCTATCCCGACAAACTCGCGGAAGACGACTTGCCCATGGCTGTACGAATCGTGGCCCTGGCGGATTCGTTCGACGCCATGACCAGCGCGCGTCCCTACCGTGCCCCGCTTACGGTCGGCAACGCGCTGAGCGAACTGGTCCGCGCGGCTCCGCAGAAATACGACCCCAACGTGGTTCAGGCCCTGCTGATCCAGGTGCGCCGCGATGTGGTGGGAAGTAACCACAATCCGCTGCTGGAGAGCGTTACGGCGAACATCGCAGCGACTGACATCGACCATCTGGCCGCCACTTTGCAGCACAAAGCTACGCGCAATAAAGTGTTTCTGACCTAGGCCGGGTCGACCTGGGATCAAAAGACACTCCGAACCCCTTGTCCATCAGCCACTTGCCAGCTTTCTGTGAATCTAGCGAGGGAGCAACTTTTTTCCCCACCGGGGTTCATAATCAGGAGAGACTTGGTCCTTCCCGGGAGCGTTCATGAGATCCGGCCTCGCTAAGCCCGCTCTTCTTTTATCGTGCTTGACTCTCGCCTGCGCGGCCCCGCAACTGCTTGCCAAGAAGAAGGAAAAGGATAAGGACTTGGCGTCGAGCGCAAGCGAGCAGAAGCGCGCGGTGCACGCGCTCAATCGCCTCACCTTTGGCCCGCGTCCCGGCGATCTCCAACAAGTCATGGCCGTCGGCGTCGACCGTTGGATCGATCTGCAGCTTCACCCGGAGAAAATCTCTGACAGCGCCATGGAATCCCGTCTCGCTCCCTTCCGCACGCTGCGCATGAGTTCACGCGAAATGGTCGAAGAATTTCCTGATGGCCAAATGATCAAGCAGGTCATGGACGGCAAACGATCCATGCCCTCTGATCCCGCCAAGCGCGCAGTGTTTCAGGTACAGGTTGCGCGCCTGCGAGAAAAGAAAGAAGAGAAGAAAGAAAAAGCGGAAAGTGCTGCTCCTCAGATCGCGGCTGTCCCCCGTCGCGAGCCAGATCCGCCATCTGCACCCGAGACGGCGAAGACCGCCGAAGAGATCGCTGCCGCGGCTGCCTCCAGCGCAGATGCCGCCGGTAGCGCGGCCACGGAAGGCAACTCGATGACTGCGACGAGCATGTCGAGCGCATCGAACAGCACTACTGCTTCGGACAGTGCTGTTGCGCACAAACCCTCTGCTGCCGACGATGCCGAGGCGCGACGCCTTGAAGATCGCTTGTACGCCGATCTCGAAGTCCAAAAGCTGGTCGACCTTCCCCCTGACCAGCGTTATAAAAAGGTGTTATCCATGCCTGCGGATCAGCAGATTGCTTTTGCCGACGGGCTACGCGGAGGCAAGGGGCAGGAGTTTCTAACCGGCCTCGGGCCCAAGCAAAAAGAAACGCTGCTCGCCATGAACAACCCGCAGGCCGTCGTTGTGGAAGAACTGGTCCAGGCCAAACTGCTGCGCGCCATCTACAGCGAGCGCCAACTCGAAGAGGTGATGACCGACTTCTGGTTCAACCACTTCAACGTGTTCATCAACAAAGGTGCCGACCGTGTGCTGCTCACCAACTACGAGCAGGATGTGATCCGCCCGCGAGCCCTGGGCAAGTTCGAGGATCTGCTAGTGGCCACGGCTAAGAGTCCCGCGATGTTGTTTTACCTCGACAACTGGCTGAGCGTGGGGCCGAACTCCATGCAGGCGCTCGGCATTCCCGCCCGTCCCGGTCCGTATGGTCCGCGCCGTTATCCACCGTTTCCCCGGCCGAATCCGAATGCGAAACGCAAATCTGGCCTGAACGAAAACTATGGCCGGGAGCTCATGGAGCTGCACACGCTCAGTGTGAATGGCGGCTACTCGCAGCGCGACGTTACCGAGGTCGCAAAAGTGTTCACGGGTTGGACCATCGACAAGCCCAACGAAGGCGGCGGTTTTAAATACGAGCCGCGTATGCACGAACCCGGACCGAAGTTTGTGCTCGGACATCACATCAGGCCCAAAGGCGAGGACGAGGGCAGGGAAGTGCTCCACATGCTGGCCACCAGCCCGCAGACAGCACATTTCATTTCCTTGAAACTGGCGCAGCGTTTCGTGTCTGACGATCCGCCGCAGGCGCTGGTGGATCGCATGGCGAAGACTTTCAAAAGCAAAAAGGGCGACATCCGCGAGGTGCTGACCATGCTGTTCCACTCGCCGGAATTCTGGGCCGACGGCACCTATCGCGCCAAGGTGAAAACCCCCTTGGAGTTTGTTGCCTCCGCCGTGCGCGCCACGGGAGCCGATGTCGATGATGCCATGCCGCTCGCGAACCGACTCGGCAGTATGGGTATGCCCTTGTATGGGGCGCAGCCGCCTACGGGCTATTCGATGAAAGCCGAGACCTGGGTGAATTCTTCAGCTCTGCTGAACCGCATGAACTTCGCGATTGCCCTGACGGCAGGGAAGGTCCGGGGAGTAAAGGTCGATGCCGCGCAGTTGGCGGGAGGATCGCCTCCGCCGTCGGATGCAACCTTGACGCTTTCCACCATGGAAGCGAAGCTGCTCGCAGCCGACGTTTCGCAGCAGACGCACGACTCGATCGAGGCGCAAATCGCACCGCCAGCAAAGAATGCGGGGAGCGAGCCGCCAGAGAAGTCAGTGCCGCGCAAGCCCAATGTCGCGCGTCCCCCGGACGCGAGCATGATCGCAGGCCTGCTGCTAGGCTCGCCCGAGTTTCAGAGAAGATAGCCGTAGAGACGTTGCTTGCAACGTCTCTCTAGCCATCATCGGAGATGCGGCAAGCAAGCTAGGTCTCTACGGAGTGTGAACTTATGTCGCTGACTCGTCGCATATTCCTTCGCAACAGCGCTCTTGCGGTAGTCGGCACAGCCGCCGTACCGAGTTTTCTGACTCGCGCCGCTCTTGGCGCTGTCGAAAGCGGTGGCCGCACGAAGCGCTTGGTGGTGATCTTTCAGCGCGGCGCCGCCGATGGGCTGAATATCGTTGTCCCTCACGCCGAGCCGCAGTACTACGCGATGCGCCCCAACATCAATATTCCGCGCAAGGCGGTGCTCGATCTCGACGGCAGGTTCGGGCTGCATCCGTCACTCGCGGCATTCCAGCCACTCTGGCAGCAGCGTCATCTCGCCATCGTTCACGCCGCCGGATCGCCCGACACGACGCGCTCGCACTTCGACGCCCAGGATTTCATGGAAACCGGCACTCCCGGCGTGAAAGCCACCGAGGATGGATGGCTCAACCGATCACTGCGGGACCTGCCCTCGTCCGCGCAGAAATCCGCTTTCCGCGCGATTGCGCTGGGCCCATCGCTGCCGCGCATTCTCAGTGGCGCGGAGCCGGCGGTCGCCATGAACAACATCAACGATTTCTCGGTGGGCGGGAAGAGCCCGAAACCATCGCCCGCCGCCAGTGCCTTCGAGGCTATGTACGACCACTCGTCCGATGCCGTGCTTCACGGCACAGGAGAAGAAACCTTCGACGCCGTGAAGATGCTGAAGGCGGCGGATCCCGGAAAGTACACGCCCGCCGCTGGTGCGACTTACCCCAAAGGACGCTTCGGCGACAGCCTGCGGCAGCTCGCACAACTGATCAAGGCGAATCTCGGCGTGCAAGTTGCGTTTGCGGATATCGGTGGCTGGGATCACCACGTCAACGAAGGCGCGACTGAAGGCCAGTTAGCCAATGTGCTGAACGATTTCTCCCAGTCGCTCGCCGCTTTCTGGACCGACCTTGGCGATCTCGGCGAAGACACGGTCGTCGTGACCATGTCGGAGTTCGGCCGCACCGCGCGGGAGAACGGCAACCGCGGCACCGACCACGGCCATGCCAACGTGATGTTCGTTCTGGGTGGGCCTGTGAAAGGAGGCAAGGTCTATGGCCGCTGGCCCGGACTCGACCAGTCGCAATTGTATGAAGGCCGCGATCTCGCCCTGACCACCGACTTCCGCCAGGTCATTGGAGAAGCCGTCGCCCGGCATCTGGAGAACAAGAATCTGGCCAATGTATTCCCAGGCTACGACAACCAGCCGGGAAAGTTTCTGTTCTATCTTGGTTGATTGAGCCCGCAAATCAGGCCGCCAGCGTCTGGTCACGGCCCGAACCGGCGGAATTCGTCTCCGGCATTGAACGTTGCCGCGTGTACTCTACCCACGCCTCCGCCGCCAGAAACGTAATCGTGAATCCCAACCAGAACGCGATTCCGAAAAATTCGTGTGGCGAGAGCCTGCGAAATGCGAAAAACATCCCGACAATCGGGCGCGTCGTCGCTACTCCCAATCCTGCCCCGTAAGCGCGAATCATCCACTCGCGATGCCGTGCCACCTCTTTCTGCCGGATGTGCCGGTACGCCTTGATCAGGCAAATCAGAAACACTATCGCGAATAGCGTGGTCGCCGCGGTTTCGTTGGGCCCGCCAATATTCATGGTGTAGCTCATGACCAGCGCAGAAACTCCGATGATCAGTCCACACAGGACCAAGATGCGTCCCATCCAGCGATGCACCTTGAGATGCTTCTGCCGAATGCCGGGCACGAACTGCAACGGGGCCAGTATAAGAAACAGCGCTCCCGGCAGAATGTGGACGAGCGTCAGTGCCATGTGCCTCGCGAATCCCGCATCCAGCGCCGCGGCCGGCGAAGCCTTCCCCGCAAACGTTTCGGGCCACAGCAGAACCAGCGTGCGTCGCGTGACCGCTGCGGCTCCAATCACCGCCAGAAGAATCACGCCCGTCCACACCAGCCGACTTGCCGATTTCGGTACCTGCATAAACCCTCGTAGCACGCGTTTTGTATTGATTATACACTATGTATGACTAAATATAAGTCGTTGAGGTCACAGATTCCTTGAGCTCTCGCCCCTACCGCATGGTGAGACGGCAGGCCGCGGCCGACGCGAACCGCGAGCGGATTCTCGCCGCAGCTCGCTCACTGCTGCTCGCCGAAGACTTCTCGGAGTTCACGATGGAAGCCGTGGCGCGCAAGGCTGGCGTGATACGGCCGACCGTGTACTACCAATTCGCGTCGAAGACGGGCTTGCTTGAGGAGCTGTACAACTACATCGCCCGGCGCGGAGAAGTGAATCGTCTGGCGGGCGTCTTCCAAAAAGACAACGATCCCGTGCGCATGCTGCACGATTTCGTTCGTGTCTTTGCGGAATTTTGGACCTCGGATCGCGACGTGATCCGCAGGCTGCATGGTTTGGGAACGATCGATTCCGAGATTGGACAGGGACTGCAAGAGCGCAACGAGCGCCGGCGGAGAGCCGCGCGAGTGATCGTGGAGCGCTACGGCCGCTGGTATCCTCCGCTTACGTCACTTCAGCAGCCGATTGCGATTGATACGCTGCACATGCTCACCAGCTTCGAAACCTTCGATGCCCTCGCCGTGAGTGGAAGGACTCTCGAAGATGTCATCGGAATCATTCAGAAAATGGCCGACCAGGCGATCGGCTTTACGCCGCGGTTCGTTCCTCGGCGCTAGATCTGCTCCGCGCAGCGACGGCTACATGTCGATGAATACTTCGCCGTTCTCGACTTTGATGGCGTACGTCTTCAACTTCTGATCGGGATGATCCTCGGCCGCGCCAGTCTTCGGATCCCATCGCCAGCCATGCCAGGGGCAGACCACCTTGCCGTTTTCAACCATTCCTTGTCCGAGCGAGCCGCCCTGGTGCAGGCATACGTTGTCCATGGCGCTGATCTTTCCCCAGACGTTGGCAATGCAGATCACTTTGCCGTTGCAGGGGAAGTCCCGCGCTTCGTTGACCGTGGGGAGATGAGCTTGGGGAATGATCTTGACGAAGGCCATAGTTCGTTCAGCTGATCCTTTTGGTTCGTAGCATAGATCCTTCGCTCGGCGCAGGACGAAAGAAGTATACCGCGGTGATTCTGGCAAGGGCAGCCGAGCTTTGCTCGGTCGGACAGCCGAGAGGGGCTGTCCCCACATGGACTATTCCGCTGACTTCTGACGACTCGTGGCTGACAGCTATTTGGGTTGCAGCGTCTGCGCGATCATCACCTGGCGCTTGAAGTTCTCGACCATGTTCGGATCGAGGCGGACTTCCGTGGGCTTCCTGGCCAGCGTCATGGTGTCGATCTTGTCCTGCAGCTTGAGCAGCGCGTAGAAAAGGTTCTCCGGGCGCGGCGGGCATCCGGTTACGTAAACGTCAACCGGGACGATCTTGTCCACGCCCTGCAGCACGGCGTAGGTATTGAACGGGCCGCCCACCGACGAGCACGCCCCCATCGAGATGACCCACTTCGGGTCGGGCATCTGGTCGTAGATACGCTTGACCACCGGCGCCATCTTCAGCGTGACGGTGCCGGCCACGATCATCAGGTCGCTCTGGCGCGGGCTGGGGCGGAACACTTCCGAACCGAAGCGCGCGATGTCGAAGCGCGAGGTCGACGAGGCGATCATCTCGATCGCGCAGCAGGCCAGACCAAACGTCATCGGCCACACCGCCGACTTGCGTGCCCAGTTGAAGACGTAGTCGACGGTCGAGATCAGGAAATTCTTCTCAAACTTGTTTTGCAGCCAGCCCATGAATGGTCCTCGCAGAAGGTGTACTCTCGCAAGTCTAGGTAAGGAGTCGAAAGGTGTCAAACCGCTTTGGACAGGCCGAACAGCGCCTTAAGCACCGGAGCCGTTCGGGGAACGTTTATAGTGACGCGCCACTTCGGAGGCATAGCGCTTGCCGACTAGTTCGTGATTTTCGGCCAGCCATTGGCTTAAGCGGGTGCTCCCCGAGGAAGGTCCTTCCGGGGCAAGCAGGTTGCCCATTAACCCCTGATACTCCTCCCAGGTGAGAATGACGTCTCCAACAAACCACCCCGTCACCAACGTCGAAAGATATGCCAGCGTCGTCGGCAGGTGAAAGAGGCGAACCGAGCGCCCGACCTGCTGAGCAATCAGTCTCACCAGTTCCTCGAAAGCAAAAGTCTCGGGGCCGATCGCATCGACTATCGAGTTTTCAGATTGTTCTACACCGTCGGCAACGAGTCGGGCCATATCCTCGACGTAGATCGGCCGAACACCGTATCGGCCATCTCCGGGAACACCAAACACCGGGAATTGGCGGACGAACCAGGCGATGTTGTTGATGAGTATGTCCTCGGCTCCGAAGATGACTGTGGGCCGCAAGATCGAGTAAGAGAGGCCGGAGTCGATTACCGCCTTTTCCAGGTTGGCCTTGCCGCGATAGTAGCCGAGGGGAGACTCGGCCGATGGATTCGCGATGCTAGCGTGCACGATGCGTTTGACTCCGGCGTTCTTGGCGGCTGCAATCAGGGCGCGAGTGTTTTGAACGGCGGTCTCGAAGTTGGATTCTCCGTGCGGGAACCTCACCCAGTAGGTATTGATCAGAGCGGATGCGCCGCGAAGAATCTGGCTGAGCCCTTCGGGGTTATTAAAGAGGTAGGGAAAGACCTCGACTCTATCGCCAAAAGGATTCACCCGATCGGGGTGATACGTCAGCGTGCGCACGCGATATCCGCGGTCGAGCAGAAGCCGCGTCGCGTACTTGCCCGTATAGCTGAATGCTCCTGTTAGGACGACGGTCCGGATTGGGGCGCTGTCTGCCTGCATATGCCACTCCTTTCGATTCAGACTCCCGCGGCTTCCACCAACTCCAGCACCGCCTTCCGCAAAGGCTTCGTCAGGGGCAAAGCGGACAGCCGGAGCAGGTTTACGAGCAGCCCGAGGCTCTTCTCCATCAACCGCTGAGTTCGCTCCTGGTTGGGGGAACGGTCGTACAGCCAGAACATGATCAGCGCCATCTGGTACAGCCAGAGCAGATAGGGCAGATGCGGTTTCAAGTCCGGCGGCACTTTGGCGTCGCTGCCTTCCACGGCGATCCGCATGTGCTCAACCGCGCCTTGGCGGATGGGGCGCGTGTCGTCGCTGAAAGGCGACAGCGGGTCGGCTCCATCCGGCGCATGGCGGAAGAGGGCAGAGCAGAATTTGCGGTTCGGTTCCAGCAACTGCAGGCGTTTTTCGAGGATACAGCGAATCCGCTCTTTGAGTTTCTTATGGCCAGCGAGGGCATCGAGAACCGGCCCGTTGCTGCTCTCCTGCATCTCGCGGTAAAAGGCGAGCACGAAGGCGTCTTTGGAGGAGAAGTAGTAATAGGCGCCTCCGAGCGCCACGCCGGCTTTGGCCGCAATGTCGCGCATGGTGGTCTCGTCGAAGCCTTTTTCGCGGAACAGTTCCATCGCCGCTTCATAGATTTTGCGGCGGGTATCTTCCGCGCGCGGCGTGATCCTGCTTTTCTCGGTTGTGTTCGTCGTTGTCATTGCAGGAACTCCCGCACCGTCGATGCCGGCGAGTTGCCCGCGGTTACTGCGCAGGGCTCCAGTTCAACCTTGCGCAGTTCGCCCGCAATCGCTTCCGGATTGTCCGAACTCAGCCAGCCTGAAATCGTCTGCCGGTTCTTGGAGAGCGCGGCAAAGGCTTGCCGCGCCAGAGGCATCAACAGAGGATGCGTCAGCCGGGCCGCCCAGTCGCGGTACTCCACCATTGCATAGAGAACCATGATCCAGGCACGATCGTTTAGGTACACCGCCCCTTCATCGCTGATCACGGCCAGATCGTCTTTGGTGGCGATCTGCTCCAATTCTGGAAACAGCCGCTTGGCCTTTTCTGAGCCAGCCTCGACCACGGCGATGCCAATCCACGAGCGCTGCACCAGGATCCAGTTTTTCAAGCGGCAGCACAGCTCGCATTTCGGATCGTAGAGCACATAGAGTTTTTGCACGGCGTGCCTCCTCTCACTGTCGTACTTCCGGCCTTGCCCGTTGAGCACTTACTAGCGGGGTATTGCAACCTTGAGAACGGCATCGGGCGCGACTGGCGGAGTTGGCGACACCGGTCCACGCCCCGCCCGCGCACTTCTGCGGATGCGGGAGAAAACGTACAGATTGAAGAAGTGCATGCCGCCGAGGATCAGCAGGACCATGCCCATCTTGTCGCTCAGCAGTTCGATGGCGGCGCGTGATGTATTAATGACTTCCGCGGTCTTCAGCGCAAGCGAGACAAAGCCGATGTTGATCAGATAGAAGCCCACGACGAGCAGGTGGTTGACCGAGTCCGCGAGTTCCGCGTTGCCATGAAACGCGTCGACCAGAAAGATGCCGCCCCGCTTGTACAGGGTGCGGGCGACCCAGATGGTCAGCCCAACGCTGATCACCAAGTAAACCAGGTAGGTGGTGACGATGATGTTATTGGCGGTTCCCATATTATTCTCCTCCCCTCGGAATGTTGAACGTGTTCAAAATCACTATACCGCTGGCTGTGGGGTGGGTCAAGGGAAAAGTTGAACACGTTCAAGCATAAGGGAGTCTATCACTTAGGCTGCCACTTACAATGGATGTTCTTCCCCGACAGGAGTCCTTCGGCCCCCTGTTGTGATCTGCTCCGCACCGAAGAAGGCGGAATAGGAAATGAAGCTGAGCAGGTGCGCGTCACGAACTTCCGTAGCATGGAAGACTCTGGCGAGCTTGAAGCGGGTCTTGCTCTCGTGGGGGAGGCGTGCACGCAGAAATAGCGAGGCAGGGATCTAACTCGTTTGTACTCAGGATTTTGACCTCTAAACCTTCGCCGCTCAAGATTTTGCAAAGCATTTTTGCAAACCCCGCGCCAGTCGCGGTATCCAGAGGGTAGGGGGAGGGGGGTACTCCTGAAAACCCGCGATTTTCCCGAAACGGACTCGTCGAAAACGAGCTCATGAACCCTTCTCGCCGGGATTTTTTCTACAATGGTTCTCCGTTACAATGAAATCAAGGTTCTGTGATCCCTAATGTCCTTAACCAAGCAACAAGCGCTCGAGATGTTTGAGTCCGATGACCTGATTGGTATCGGGATGGAGGCCGACGCGGTGCGGCGCTCTCTGCATCCCGAAGGCGTGGTCACCTACATCATCGACCGCAACATCAACTACACCAACTTCTGCACCGAGTACTGCACCTTCTGCGCGTTCTATCGGCCGCTGAAGGGACCGGCGGCGAAGGAAGGCTACATCCTCGAGTTCGACACGATTTACGAGAAGATTCGCGAGACCGTGGAACTTGGCGGGACCGGCGTGCTCATGCAGGGCGGACTCCATCCGGACCTGAAGATTGACTGGCACGAGAAGATGCTGCGTGGGATCAAGGAACGGTTTCCGCGGGTTCACCTGCACTGCTACTCGGCGTCGGAGATCATTGCGATTGCCGAATACAGCGGGCTGACGATTCGCGACACGATTCTGCGGCTGCGCGATGCGGGACTCGATTCGATCCCAGGCGGCGGCGCGGAAATTCTTGATGACGAAGTGCGATACAAGATCGCGCGGCTGAAGTGCCTGACCGACGACTGGCTGAACGTGCATCGCACAGCGCACCAGATCGGCATGCGCACCACCGCGACCATGATGTTCGGCGTGGGCGAGAACTACGAAAACCGCATCAACCATTTCCAGCGGCTCTATGAACTGCAGGAAGAGACGGGCGGGTTCACGGCGTTCATCCCGTGGAGTTTTCAACCGCTGAATACTGCGCTCGGCGGGCGTCACTGGGATGAGGCGACCGCTGTCGAGTACCTGAAGGTACTGGCCATCTCGCGGCTTTATCTTTCGAACTTCCTCAATGTGCAATCCAGTTGGGTGACGCAAGGGCTGAAGGTGTGCCAGATGGGGCTGCGCTTCGGCGGGAACGACGTTGGATCCGTGATGCTAGAGGAGAACGTCGTGCGCGCTGCCGGAGTCACCAACTGCACGACCGAAGAAGAGTTGCGCCGGATCATTCGCGATGCCGGCTTCCGTCCTGCGCAGCGGGATACGCTATACCGGCAATACTTCCTGAATTAGCTCGTCGCGCAGTGTGGGACGGACACTCCCGTCCGTCGCCTTTGACTCTGGTGTTGAAGTCGCGGGGGATGCCGGCGTTATGGAAGCCCACAAACCAAGATCGAACACCAGCATCAAATCAAGATCAAGACCAGCATCAAGATCAAGATCAACACCAACACCAACGGCAGCGGACAGGAGTGTCCGCTCCGCACTTGCTAGAAGCGTCCGAGATGCACTCGCGCCACCTCGGGCCTTTCATGGAAGCAAAGACCGCGCTCGCCGAATATTATTCAGGGTAAGTCTTCTCCCCTCGGGGCTCCGATGAGAGCCGTCATTGAGCAGAAAAATCTCCGACCGATAGCAGTCGGTTGAAACGCGGCCTCTGCTGGATGCACTATGTTCCGACGACTCAGGAGGACCGAATGAATCGTTACCGGTCTGGTTCGCTCGTTGCCCTGGCGCTGGTGGTAATCCTCGCCTGCCCGAATCATCCACCCAACTATCCGACGCGCCCCATTGAGTTGCACTACTACGCCTCAGGCCCGTGGCCCGTTACCTCCAGCGAGAGCCCGGCCCCCTGCGATTCTCAGGGCAATAAGTGCGTATTCTTCTATCCCAGCAACCTGGGCGCCAATGGATTTCTCCACCCTATCCTGACCTGGGGCAATGGCAGCTTTGGCACGCCACAGCAGGCCGAGTACTTCCTCCGGCACATGGCGTCGTGGGGCTTCGTGATCGTGGCCAGCGAAGATCCCATGACCGGCCCGGGGCAAACCATTCTCGACGCGGCGAGATATATGGTGGCCGCGAACTCTGATTCCACCAGTCCGTTCTTTCACAAACTGAACGTCAACCAGATCGGTTCCTTCGGACATTCCCAAGGAGCCACGGGTGCCGTGAACGCCCTGCTCGAATCGAACGGGCTGATCAAGACCGTGGTGCCTATCGAACTCCCCGCTCAGGTATGGGGCAATTCCACGAATTTGTTCAATCCTGCCAACCTGACCGGCTCGATCTTCTTCGTGGATGGCTCCGCCGATTTTATCTCTCCTCCCAAGCAGGGTAACAACGTCACCGGACTACAGTCGATCGATGCCTTCTATCAGGCCGTTCCCAACTCTGTCGCCAAGGTGAAGGGAACGCTGATTGGTCCTAGTCATAACGATCTTGGCGGACAGCCCAGCTGCGCGCAAGCCCCGCTTCCGTGCGTCAACGGCGTCTACGGATATTTGGGCTATCCCACGGCGTGGTTCATGGATCGGCTTCAAGGCGATGCCTACGCCCACGGCGCCTTCGTTAACTCCACGGGCGAAATGTTTTCCGAGACCACCAATTGGGAATACGTGGCCAGCAACATCCCGTAGCGATGTTCGCGGACACTCCAGTCTGTGCAAGCAGGGGAGTCCTCCTGCTCCGCGCTGGTCGACGATGGCGTGGGTAAATTCAGGGACAGTTCCCAACTCGTCGCCCTTCTGAGTTGGCGAAATCCCTGCTGGTGACATTCAAGTTTTGAGGGATAGGATCGCTCGGTTCTACGCTGTCATTGACTTTTGCATTCGCAGATAGCTGTCGATGCTCTGCGTCAATTGCGAGTCAACCTCGTCGGCGAGCAGCATAATGTCCGGCAGTACCGAACTGAAATCCACCACCGCCAAGTTTCGTTGGATGGTTTCGAAGATGCATACCTGTAGTATTCGTGATTCCTGCACGATCATGGGCGCAGTATAGCCTTGGCGATACCGCGCTTGTCCGTGCGACACGGCCGCAGGCGAGGGTGTGGCAACCACTTCAATGGAGCGAGAGGTGCGCAGACGCTCCGCAATGTTCTTGATCATCTCATGAAGATGGTCCGTGCGATCCATGTCGGCAAGGGGCAGGGCAGCCAAATCCCCCACCTCTTTCACTCGCGACAGCCACCGCTGGATCGTGAGAATTGCGTCTCGCTCCAGAATGTTGGCGACACTCTCCTTAGTTGGCTTCGGAGAACGTCTACGCCCCAGTGCCCTCTTGCGGATGAGTTCGGCGAGTTCCTTCATCTTGAGAGGTTTCACTAGAACTTCATCCGCTTGCAGAAGAACCGCATCCAGGGCTGCCTCAACGTCGGGAAAACCGCTAACCACCAGGGTCAAGGCGTTGGGCTGACTGTGACGCATGGCGGTTACCACGGCAAAACCGTCGCCTGCGCCAGGCATGTGAAGATCAGTAATGAGAACGTCGAATTGTTGGGTGACGATCTGACTCAGGGCCGCGGTCACGCTCGCCGCTGTAACCACGTCAAAGCCCTCTCGACTCAGAGACTGTTCCATCATGTGGAGAACAGCATCAGTGTCATCGACCAGGAGAACCTTAGGCCGTGTCATGTGATTTACCTCCACTTACCCGTGGGTTATGGGGGTCCGATACTGCTGGCTAAGGTGGTGGTTCCTAATGCGCGAAGCGGATTGGTGACTGAGCACATCACTGAAACGCGTCCAAACCAACCGGACCCCCGACTTAGGGTCTGAATTTAACGG
The DNA here is from genome assembly GCA_963768265.1 of uncultured Acidobacteriaceae bacterium. Taxonomy (GTDB): domain Bacteria; phylum Acidobacteriota; class Terriglobia; order Terriglobales; family Acidobacteriaceae; genus Sulfotelmatobacter. The sequence goes on along the minus strand of CAVYHM010000028.1, from coordinate 119,561 downwards.
GTGACATTTCAGCGACGAAATAGTCTTCTCCCGTTTCAAGGCAAGTATACTCGGCACTCGCTTGAAATGCTGTGCTTGTCGTCACACGTCAGGTACTGGGCCACTAAGCTCGTGGGTAGCAAGCGCTAAGAGTGGTGCCAATCGCGCTTAATCTGCCTTTGTCTCGAGATGACTTCCGGTTTGATAGCATAGCCGGCATGAAACTACTTCTGCCACTGTGTGTCATGCTTCTTCTTGCCGGACTCGCCGAAAGAACGAGGGAGAATCCTATCGAACACCTGCCCCAGAACATTGAGTTGCTTACTCACTTCGGAGAGCGCGCCGATATTTCTCCTGATAACCAACGGGTCGCGTTCATGGACAAAAGTTTCGGCGATGCGATGCAGATCGACCTGAAAACAAGGGTGATTACATGCCTGACCTGCAATGTGCCAGGGGCGGCGTTCCTGCGAGTGATGCATCTGGTCACGGGAGACTACATCCTGATTGGTCCCGACCACTTCGAAGACATCCACACCAGTCGCACTCGCGACAATGAATTATGGTTTCTCAGCAAGGAACCGGGAGCCAAGCCGGTCAAGCTGGGGCAGAAAATGAGCGAGGGGGCGGCCATTTCCAAGAAGAGCCTCAAAATAGCGTTCTCCCAGTTGCCGGCGCAAGCTGCAGATCTCGTGCCGGACTCATCGCGGCTCATGATCGCCGACCTTGATCTTTCCGGCAGTATGCCAAAGTTGATCAACCAGAAGAGCGTCTATCAAAGCAAAGATCATAACTGCGTTCTTGAGGCGCAGGATTTCTACGACAATGATACCAAGATGATCTTTACGTGCTACGAGCCGCCCCATGGCGCATCGGTGATGGGAATTGATCTGCAGACTGGCCAAGTAACGAACTTCTCAAAGACGCCGGGCACGTACAACGAGCCAGAAGGCATTTTCCCGGATGGCCTCTACACCACGGTGGAAGCGGACCGACAATGCGAGTCGCTGGGAGGGGAACGTGGCTCAGGCAACATCGACATTTGGAGACTCAGGCTCGATGGGACTGGAAAAGACTTCGTCCGGCTGACGCACTTCAACGACTATATCGGCGGGAAGGCCTCCAATCCCGTGGTGTCAACCGACGGCCGATTCATGGCATTCCAGGCGGCACGGGCCGGAGATCCGGCAGGGGTAGGTTATGGGATTCTAATTTACTGGTTCAGTGGTGCGGCAACCAAAGACGCTACGCGGTAGGGAATCGTGTCAAGTGGTTGGCTGGCCCTTCATCTACGAACGTCGCGCGATCATCTCGATCCCAACTGCGGCTGGGCCCGCAAAAGGTCACTCTCCGGAACGGTGCCTAGGTCATAAGGCGATGGCTTCACTAATCCGGGAGCGGAGGTACCGCGGAGAAGAATTGGGCTGTCAGGTGGCTGTAGTAATGCGCGATCACGCAGCGGCGGCCGCAACCGAACGCGTCTTGAAATTCGCCGCCTTGGACGACGTGCTCGCGCGACATCAGGCCGTGCGAGACCTGTGGCAGATGTCCAAGAGCGAGCCACAAGGCGATCTGTTCCAGGATCCACGAGTTGGAGGAAGGGTAGGGCAGGGCTCGTTGGCGGTCAACGGCCCCTGTCGCTTCCAATACCGCTTTTTGGATCTGTACATTGCTTCCGAAAGTGGGGCGGGTCGCAAGCTCACGGCCGACGAGGAGTCGCCAGGCCAGATCCAGAAAGTTGACGCGAACTCGATCGAAACCGATCCTCAGGTGATTGTTCAGCAAGCAAACACCTGAGTTGAAGGGGCTGATTGGCTGTAAACGCTCGCGCCGAGCGATGGATTCGAGGGTCGATTCGTCGATATGGGATGGGTTGTACCCATAGTGACTGCGGCGCGACAAGGGTTCCTCGCGCGCATTCCAGTCGTTTCCTGCATAGGTGTGGAACAGAGCCTCGACGTCGTCGAAAAAAAACGTGTCGCAATCCAGGTAGAGAACTTGCGAGGCTGCGTCCAAGGGGCCATCTCCGAGCGGGAGAAATTTGTGGAACGTGGGATACAGAGCCAACACCGAACCGCGAACGTGCATGCGCTGAAGACACTCGCGGTAGTCCCCGAGATAGCGGACATTGACCCGCGATCGATCCGCCTGGTTCAGCAGAGCCGGAGAAGCGCCGGTGTAGAGGAAAAGAAATACAGGAATCGTTGGGTTGTAGCGCCGCAGGCTCCGGATACTCTGGATCCACTGGTGTTCGCAGACGGAGCCGCCGGAATACGCGAGAGAGTAGTAAATCAGCCTCACGTTGCACTCTATGGAGCGCTAGGGTATCAGTCGACGGAGGTGCGTGCAACCACGTCCACGATGGCCTACCCGGTCTGAATTCGGTGCTCAACCGACGATCGGGCTGCGAGAGACGACAGCCTGCATTCGAGCGCCTCTGGATGAAGGGAAGGGGCGGGCTCACCGGCTCGCGACCACCTCCTGCTGCAACGCTTTCTCGATTTCCTCAAATTCTCTGGAGGACAGCCGGAAAGTCGCGGCTCCAATTACGCCCGCAACCTGCTTCGGATTGCGCACACCAACGATGGCGCCGGTGACTGCCGGGTTGTGCAGCGTCCAGGAAATGGCGACCTCGCCGGGCGTTCTGCCGTGGCGTGCTCCGATTTCCCGCAGCAACTCGACTAACCGCAGATTTCCTGAGAGCAATGGCTCGCGGAAGTTCGGGTTCTGCAGCCGCCAATCCTCGGCCGCGAGGGAAGCAATACGCTCGCGCGTCATGGCGCCACTCAGCAGGCCGGAATACATCGGTGAGTAGACGATGACGCCAATGTTGTTCTTTAGGGCGGACGGCAGGATTGTCTCTTCTACATCGCGAGCCAGCATGGAGTAGGGAGGCTGCAGAGAAGTGATGGGGGCGATCGCGGCGGCGCGCTTCATCTGCTTCACGTTGAAATTCGATACGCCGATGTTGCGCACTTTGCCCTCTTCTTTGAGGCGCGCCATCTCGGTCCATCCCTCTTCGATGTCAGCATCCGGGTCGGGCCAATGAATTTGATAAAGGTCGATTACGTCCAGGCCGAGCCGGCGCAAGCTGGCTTCACATTCTTTGCGGATGGATTCCGCCTTCAATGTGCCGCCGATCTTCCCGTTTGCGTTCCAGGTCCGTTCGCATTTCGTGAAGACGTAAGGTCGTTGACTTCGGCTGCGAAGGGCACGTCCCACTACTTCTTCGGAGTGTCCCAAACCGTAAACCGCCGCGGTGTCGATCCAGTTGATACCACGGTCGAGTGCGTCGTGAATCGCGGACAGAGAATCGTCATCGTCCTGCGGTCCCCAACTCCATGTCCATCCGCTGCCGCCCATCGCCCATGCTCCGACGCCAATGGGCGTGATCATGAGATCGCTATTGCCGAGTTGCCTTGTTTGCATCTAAACCTCCTTACCATTCCTTCGTATTCTTTGGGCCGCACATTTCATGCGTCGCCTTAGAGGAAGCATTTTCCACGCCATACTCGCATAGAACCGTTATTGTCGCACCTCGTTGAAGGCAAAGCTCTTGTTGAATCCAACGCGTCTACTGCGTCATCTGAATTCTATAAGCTGGGAGCCACCGGAGTCAGCACTTCGACAGTGTCCGACACGGGCCGGGTTTGGGGCGTTCTAAGGTCACTATGCTGGGCATTGCGGACGAAAAGGGCAACGCACTCTCGGGACGTTATCTGGCTCTGCTGGAGGTTTCCGCGGCGATTGCGGCGCATCGGACACTGGAAGAACTGTTCAAGGATCTCGGCCACCGGCTTCATTCCATCATCGAATTCAACTACCTGAGTGTGCTGCTCTACGATTCTGCGCGCAATGTGATGCGCGTGCATATCTTGAATTCCGATGGAGCTGACGCCGTTCGCCCGGGTATGGAGTTTTCCATCGACGAGTCTCCCGCCGGCTGGGTGTGGAAAAATCAGGAGCCCCTGGTCGTCAACGATTTGGACCGAGAGATGCGATTTTCGCGCCCAGTCAAGCTGGTGCGGGAATACGGTGTGCGATCCTTTTGCAGCATGCCCCTGACGACTCCGCGCCGTCGGTTGGGCGCGTTCAGTCTGGGGAATGCGGCGCCCAACGCCTATTCCTCGGATCAACTGGAGATTCAGAAACTCGCGGCCAGCCTGGTCGCGGTGGCTGTGGAAAATGCGTTGAATTATCAGGACGCCATGGAGTTGCAGCAACAAGTGTCTCATGAGCGGGACCGGATGAAACTCCTGCTTGACGTCAACAACGCAGTGGTTTCGAACCTTTCCTTGACGGAATTGTTCAAGGTTATTCCGAGTCGCGTACGGCTGGCGATGCAGTGTGACGGGTGTTGCCTGTCGTTGCCAGATTCGCAGGGGCAGAAGTTGGAAATCCATGGATTGGATTTTCCCGAAGGACGAGGTTTCCTGCAGGAGGAAATGCAAATCCCCATTGAAGGCACGAGTCCCGGCAAGGCGTTTCGGACGGGAGAGCCTGTGCTCTATGAGACCGCCCCGTTGGCGCTGCACAAGATGGCGCTGCAGATAAATTTCCAGGAAGGGGTGCAATCGGGCTGCTTTCTGCCGCTGATTCGGGGGGATCGAAAGCTCGGAGTCCTGCACCTGTTGGACCGCCAGCCTCATCGCTTCTCAGAGGCGGACGCAGAGTTCCTGCAGCAGGTATCGAACCAGGTCGCGATTGCGCTCGACAATGCGATGCAGTACCGCGAAGTGGACGAGTCGCGGAAGCGACTCGCTGGCCAGACCTCGTATTTGCGAACCGAGATTCGCGCGGAACGCGGCTTCGACGAAATTCTTGGAGAAACTGCGGCTATCCAGGAGGTGCTGCGGCACATCTCTACCGTGGCCCCGACGAATTCCACCGTTCTCATCCTCGGCGAGACCGGCACGGGGAAAGAGCTGGTGGCGCGGGCCATTCACAACCTCAGTTCCCGGCGCGAGAATCTGTTCGCCAAACTCAACTGCGCCGCGATTCCCTCCGGTTTGCTCGAGAGCGAGCTGTTTGGACATGAAAAGGGTGCCTTTACGGGGGCGATCGCGAAAAAGGTTGGGCGCTTTGAGGTTGCGGACAAGGGAACCTTGTTTCTCGATGAAGTCGGCGATATTCCTTCCGAGTTGCAACCCAAGCTGCTGCGGGTTCTGCAGGAGCAGGAGTTCGAACGCCTGGGGAGCAGCCGGTCGATCCATGTTGATGTTCGTCTGGTAGCTGCTACCAACCAGGATCTGGGAAAGATGGTGGAGGACCGCCAATTTCGCGCTGATCTCTACTACCGGCTCAACGTGTTTCCCATCAAGATCCCGCCCCTGCGCGACCGTCGCGAGGATATTCCTCTTCTCACGAAGCATTTTGTCACGTACTACGGCAAGCAGATGAATAAGGGGATCGACGTTGTTCGCCCGGAAACCATGGAGGCGCTCATGCGCTACGAGTGGCCGGGAAATATCCGCGAACTGCAGAATTTTATTGAACGGGCGGTGATTCTTTCGCAGACGCACACTCTTTGTGCGCCCATCTCGGAGCTTGCCCGGCCGCGGGAAAATTCCGCGGGCCCGCCGATTACTCTCGAAGATGCGGAGCGGGAACACATTCTTCAAGCGTTGCACGAGACGCAATGGGTGCTGGGTGGCTCGGACGGAGCGGCGAATCGCTTGGGCATGCCGAGAACGACGCTCATTTACAAGATGAGAAGGCTCGGCATCGCGCGGCCGCCTGAGTGAACCATGCCGGTTTCACAGTTGCTGTATCCCAGATCGACCTGTCATCCCGAGCGCAGCGAGGGATCTAGGTGTGTACTGGCAGTGGCAACACTGGTGGTGGTGGCGGCAAAGACCTAGATCCCTCGCTTCGCTCGGGATGACAATGTGGGTTGGTCACGCTACATATCCAAAGAGCTATAGCCAAAGAATGGACCAGGCTCTCAAAATATTTCAGCGACGGTTGCTGGCTTCTTTTTGCGATGCTGCCGGCGCCGGTGTTTCAGCTGTCGCGTCATTGGCTTGGCCTATCAGCCTGCCGCAGCACTCCGGCCTTTGGGGGAGCGTCGAACTGTCCCATCCTCCACCAAGCGCACGTACGAGCAATACGCTGGCGGTGATGCGGCGGCCGAGGATTTGTACTGCCGTCCGCTCATCCGACAGTGCCAGGCCTTGCGCTGTGGTCACTTCGAGATAGGTTGTGACCCCACCTTTGTAGCGATTTAACGAAAGATTCAGAGAATGCTGCGCAGCCCGTACTGCTGTTTGCTGGGTTCTTGCTTCGTCCTGCAAAATCCTAAGCGCGGCCAAATTGTCTTCTACGTCCTCAACAGCGCCGAGGACGGTCTCGCGGTAGTTGGCAGCAGATTCATCGTACGCAGCGTGTGCTTCGTCGGTGATGGCGTGTCGCCGGCCGGCATCTAGAACGGTCACCATGGCGGACGCTCCCGCCAACAGAAAGCCGCTCGGGCCAGACAGCAGGTTTGTAATGGTGTTGCTCTCGAATCCTCCCGACGTTGTCAGAGCGACGTTTGGGAAGTACGCGGCCTTCGCAACTCCGATGTTGGCATTGGCGGCAGCGACCCGGCGCTCGGCGGCGGCCACGTCGGGCCGGCGCTCCAGCAATTCTGACGGCATGCCGGGAGGAATTGCCGGAGGCTCCAGTGTCAGTGGGGAGGAAGCGAGGCTGAAGGTTGAGGCGGGTTGGCCCACCAGGACCGCAATCGCGTGTTCGAACTGCGCTCGCTGCACTCCGACGTCGATGGCCTGGGCGCGCGTTGTTTCCAATTGAGTTTGAGCCTGGGCCACGTCGACCTCGGAAGCCACTCCGCCCTTAAAGCGATTCTGCGTGAGATCGAAGGCCTGCTGGTACGCCGTCACCGTGGACGTCAGCAGTTGCTCCTCCGAATCAAGTTCGCGCACTTGGAAATAGTCGGCGGCCAGTTCCGCGTGCAGGCTCAGACTCACAGCTTCCAGGTCCGCGGCGCTCGCCTGGGCCTGGGCCCGAGCGGCCTCGACGGTTCGCCGGACTCGGCCCCAGACATCGGCCTCATACGACGCCTCGACCGGAAGCACGACATCGGTATAAGTCTGCGTCGCCTGAGTTCCGATGGGCCGATTCTGGGACTGATGGTTGCGCGTGGCCGACATTCCGCCGGTGATCGTCGGAAAATAATCCGCACGATTCTGCCGGACTAGAGCTCGCGCTTGCACATACTGTGCTTGCGCCGCCTTCAAGTTCTGGTTCGAGACGTTGATCTGCTCTTCGAGTTCATTCAGCTTCGCGTCTTGAAAAATCTCCCACCAGTTGCCGCGTGCGATGGCATCGCTTGGCTGCGCCGTCGTCCAATCCGGCGGCAATTCCTTGTAGGAGGGAGGTGCGGGCACGCTCGGGCGAGCATAGCGCGGACCCACCTCACAGCCGCTCAGCAACAACACCGGAAACAAGCAAACCAGCAGCTTGAGATGCCAAGGTTGTGACACTGAGCAGACGATCATTGAGAATCTTCCGTCGTGGGCTGGGCGAGGCGCACCGGCTGTCCCGAGACGATGGAATCCGGAGGATTCACGATGATCGACTCGTCGCCCGCGAGACCTCCGAGAATTTCGATCCGATCGCCGAAATCATGACCGGGCGTTACCGGAGTGAGAACAGTTTTGCCGTCTTTCACAATGGCGAGGCGGAGACCCTCTTTGCGGAAGAGCAGAGTGTTTACCGGCACGACGTACGAAGAGCTTCCCGCCGGCAGTTTGAGATGCACTTCGGCATAGGAACCGGTCAGCAGCACACCGGTCGGATTTACGACGTCGATCTCCACCAGCAACGTGCGCGAGGCCTGGTCGATCGACTCAGCTGTGCGCACCAGGCGCCCTTGAAAGGGACGACCCGGAAATTCCGCCAACATCAAATTCGCCGTGAGGCCCGGCTTTGCCGCCTGCGAGTATGCCTCGGGAATGTTGACATACACGCGCAGCTTGTCGGTCTGGGCAATGTCAAACAGGTCCGTTTTCGAACCGCCGCTGGCCCCGGCATCGATCAGATCTCCGATGTCGGTTTTGCGCGCGGTAATTACGCCATCAAAGGGGGCGTAGATTTTCTCGAAGGACTGCAATTGCTGAAGCCGGCTCACGTTTGCCTGGCTCGATTGCACCGTTGCCTTGTCCGCCGCCAATGTGCCCGTGGCATTGTCAGTTTCCTGCTGCGAAACGGAATTCGTCTTGTGCAGCTCCTGATAGCGGTTAGCGGTGATTTCCGCAAGGTGGAGATTCGCCTGCGCAGTGCCCAAGTCTGCGCGCGCCTGCTGCAGTTGCTGGTCGACCTCCGGTGTTTCAATCTCAGCCAGCAGTTGCCCCTGCCTCACGTGCGCGCCGATGTCCACGTACCACCGCTTCAGGTAGCCGTTCGTTCGGGCATAGATCGGAGCGCTGATGAACGCCTGCACATTGGCAGGAAGAACAACTTCGTCCGCGGGGGCGGCATGTTCCGGATGCACCGTGGCGACCGTTGGCAGCGCCAACTGCGCTGTTTCTTTCCGCAGAGTCGTGCGGGCTGTGACGCGAGGCAGAATACCGGACGTCAGGGCCCCTACGATCGCGAGAGAAACTACAATCGCCGCCGCCCAGTGCCTGGGCCCTCTTTTTGAAGGTTGGAGTGATGGCTCGTCAATCAAGGTTTGCTGCTCATTCTCATTGTCCAATCCTACTGGCATAATTTCCCCGCTTTCTTATCAGGACTCTTGCCGAGTCATTTCGCTCTGCTTCTTTTTTCCATCGTCGCGGAAACCGTGCAACACGCTGAACAGCGTGGGCACGAATAATAAGGTTGCGACGGTGGCGAATAACAGCCCACCGATCACTGCGCGGCCCAGGGGGGCATTCTGCTCGCCGCCTTCGCCCAGTCCCAGCGCCATCGGGACCATGCCAATGATCATGGCCAACGCAGTCATCAGCACTGGACGGAACCTCGTAGCCCCCGCAGCCAGCGCCGCGGCGATCGCGTCCTTTCCTTCCTGGATCTGTTCCGTGGCGAAGCTCACCACCAAAATACTGTTAGCCGTGGCGACGCCCATACACATGATCGTTCCGGTAAGCGCCGGCACACTGACCGTGGTGCGGCTGACAAACAGAAACCAGGCGATACCCGCCAGCGCTGCCGGCAGCGCGGAGATGATGATGAACGGATCAAGCCACGACTGGAAGTTCACGACGATCAGCAGGTAGACCAGCAGGATGGAGAATGCCAGTCCAGCCAGCAGACCGATATATGACGACCGCATCGTCTGCACCTGCCCGCGGACAATCACCTGGGATCCGCGCGGGACGGAGGCCTGCGTTTCCGCAAGGATCTGATTGATGTCGTGAGCAACTCCACCCAAATCGCGCCCTTGCACCGAGCCGTAAATATCGATCACGGGGCGGATGTCGTAGTGCGATACGACGGGCATGTGGACTCTCCGCGTGACCGAAGCGAGGCTGCCCATGATCTCCGGCGGAGCGTTTGGGTTCGGTCCGGTCACCGGGATGTTCTCGAGGTCCTGCAGCGATTGAACGCGGTACTGAGGTGTCTGCGTCGCAATCGAATAACTCACGTGATTCTTGGGATCAAGCCAAAAAGTTGGAGAAGTCTGAAAGCTGCCGCTGAGAGAAACGAGCAGGTTCTGCGCAACATCGTGTTGCGTGAATCCGATTTCGTTGGCCTTCGTCCGATCGACGTCGATATACAGTTCGGGCTGATCGAAAGGCTGCTGAATGCGCAGGTCGGCAGTGCCCGGGACGCCGCGGAGCATTTGCAGCACGTTGTCGGCGTAGCGGCGATCTCCTTCGAGATCGTTGCCGGCAACCTGAATGTCGATCGGTGCAGGCAGGCCGAAATTCAGAATCTGGCTCACGATATCGGCGGGCAAGAAAGAAAACGTCACTCCCGGAAACTGATCCGCGAGCCGGAGTCGGAGATCGTGCACATACTTGTCAGTCGGTCCATGTTCCGGCGAGAGGCTTACCAGAATGTCGGCGTCCGCAGGCCCGATCAGGCCCGAATTACTGTAAGACAAGTTGATGCCGCTGTACGGAATCCCGATGTTGTCGATGATGCTCGAGACCTCGGCAGGCGGCACTTGCTGCCGGATCGACTGCTCGACCAGGTCACAGAGCCTGGCCGTTTCTTCAATGCGAGTTCCCGTCGGCGCCCGGAGATGGAGTTTGAACTGACCGCTATCGACCGTGGGAAAGAAATCCTGCCCCAGGAATGGGATGAGTGCCGCCAAAGACGCGGCGGAAAACGCGAGCACTCCCAGCAGAAAGGCTCGGCGATGGTGCAGGCAGCGCTCCAGAATGCTCTGGTAACGCTCCCGCAGGCGCTCAAAACTTTCTTCAAACCGAATCTGCAGGCGGACAAGCGGATTGCCGCTCGAAGCGGGCAAGTGCCCACTCTCTTGTTCATGGCCACGCAGCAGATACTTCGCCATTGTCGGCACTAATGTGCGCGACAGCAGGTACGAAGCGAGCATGGCAAACACCACGGATTCGGCGAGCGGTACAAACAGATAGCGCGCGACTCCCGTAAGAAAAAACATGGGAACGAAAACAATGCAGATACACAGCGTCGAAACAAACGCGGGCACGGCGATTTGCTGCGCACCGTCGAGGATCGCCTGCTGAATCTCCTTACCTTGCGCGATGTTGCGATTGATGTTTTCGATCTCGACGGTGGCGTCGTCGACCAGAATTCCAACCGCGAGCGCGAGTCCGCCGAGGGTCATGATGTTGATGGTTTCGCCCAGAGCGCTCAACACGATGATCGAGGTCAGAATCGAAAGCGGGATCGAGACCGCGATGATCAGCGTGCTACGCCAACTTCCCAGGAAGATCAGAATCATCAGCCCGGTGAGGCATGCGGCGATGGTGGCTTCCTTGATCACGCCATCAATCGACGCACGCACGAAAATCGATTGATCCGCGAGCGGCTTGATGTCCAGTTCCGGTGGGAGACTCGCCTTGATCTGCGGCAGTAACGACTTGATGCCCGAAATGACGTTTAGGGTGGAGGCGTTTCCGCCTTTCTGCACTGTCAGCAGCACGGAGCGCTGCCCGTCGACTCGCACGATGTTGGTCTGTGGTGGGAAGCCGTCCCGCACCCAACCGACGTCGTGAATGTAGATGGTGCTGCTGCCCACGGTCTTGATCGGCAACCGGTTGAGTTCTCCTATGCTGGTTGGGCTGCCGTTGATATCTACGTCGTATTCCTTGGTGCCAATCTTCGCCGTGCCCGAGGGCAGGATGAGATTCTGCGCGCTGATGGCGTTGACTACATCCAGCGGCGACAAGCCTTTCGATTGCAAGGCGGCCGTGTTCAGGTCGATCTGCACCTGTCTTTGCTTGCCGCCGTAGGGATACGGCACCGACGCGCCTTCCACGGTGATCAGGCGCGTGCGGATGAAGTTCAAGCCGTAGTCATTCAGTTGTTGCTCTGAGAGTTTTCCACCCGAAAGCGCAAGTTGCAGAATGGGCACGCTCGACGCGCTATAGCTGATGATGAGAGGCGGAGTGGTTCCTTGCGGTAATTGTCGAAGCTGCGTTTGTGAAACGGCCGTGACTTGCGCGATGCCGCGCTCAATATTTGCGCTCGGCTGAAAGAAGACCTTCACCACCGCAATCCCGTTAAGCGACTGGGACTCGATATGTCCGATGTTGTCGACCGTGGTGGTCAACGTGCGCTCGCCGATCGAGACAATTCGATCGCTCATGTCCTGGGCATTGAGTCCGTTGTAGCTCCAGATGATGCTCACTACAGGAATATTGATGTTGGGAAATATGTCGGTGGGCGTCCGGACGATTGAGAACGCTCCCAGGATCAGGATCAGTATGGCCAGCACCACAAAGGTGTAAGGCCGCCGCAACGCCAGTCGAACAATCCACATATTGGCTCACGCAGGGTTCAATAGCGCTCCCGTTTTTTCGCTAAGGCGAATCAGAAGGACGCAATCCCCACAGACTGTGATCGATTGCAAGTTCCGTTCCAAGAAAGAGATAGCCGGGAGCTGGAGTATCCGGCACAACGCAAAGGAGTTAACGCTCAACTCTCCGGCGACAATGGAGTTGTAGTGGGTAGGGCCGTCGACGCATCGACATCTCCCCGACGCCGATTGCACCGGGCGATGCTTCAAGTGGATGGGAAGATTCGAAAATGCTAGAGCCTAGACAAGAAGGGAAAAAAGTCAGACCACACCACCGGCGTCCCTGACACACTGGTGCGGGTGACGCTATCTATCAGTCGGTGCGACCGCCTGGTCGCGCCCTATAGACCTGATTAGAATCAAGCGGCTTCGGTACTCTGCCAGGAGGTTTTATACGCACGCAAGGCATAGAGAGCGTCTTCTAAGGCTTCCTTTTCCTCGAGCTCATCGAGGGTTGCGGGGTCGTAGAAGATTTCCCGCCCGCGCGTCAACACTGCCTCTTCTGCTTCCGAGACGCGCTGCGGCAGAACGCTCTTGTTGGTTTCAAGTATGGCGGCTCTGTACAGAGTCCTCCAGTCGGGACGGTTCGGGTATGGTGAGAGGCCCGGATTCATAACTAAACTCCTAGATAGGGCGCACTGCGAGGTGCTGGAAATTGTTGGTATGCGATGTGGTATGTGATTTGACCTTACGCCAATGGCCGCATAAGTCAAGCCTAAATCCGAAATTTACTCCCTTTTTACGAGGGTATCACTCACGGAAGCAGTAAACGTTTACAAGATCTGGTCAGTGAGCGATTAAGCGATTAAGCGACTTGTCACCAGCCGTGCCCGCGTCGCGTGTGCGACAACAAGCATCCGAGGAATCCGCTGGAAGCGGCCGGGCCGGTGATGTCGTAGATCAAGTAGCTCGAGGTTGTCATGAATCCGACACGGCTTCCGAGGCCGCGAGCGGCAAAAGAGTAGTAGCCTCCGCTCGACGGCATGTACCTGGAGAATTCCGACACCGTGTTAGCGATGAAGCAACAGACCACCGTCGTCAGCAGAAACGAGATCGGCACGGCCGGTCCCGCTTTGAGGGCAATGACGGGAACGTAAAAATGATGTTGGTCGCAGGGGCGATGTGCGTGATGCCGTGAAGCACCAGTTCCGAAAGTCCCAGCGAGTTGCGGCGCAGTTGCGGAGCACCAGGCGTTATCCGTTTTCTCAGCGGCCCCGCGGACATCCTTCCGTTCCGAATAAACCCGATTCCGGACACACTGCGGCACATTCTGCAACCCCCATTTCACGCTCGCCAGGCTAGCCTCTTAGCTCAGGGCAACGAGGCGATAATCTTGCGGTATTCGGCTTCGGTGAAGGCCTTCAGCGTCTGAGTAGTAATGTTTCCCAGAGTACCCGTGGACAGCATGAACCGTGCAGCGGCCTCGTCATTGGGAAACGCCGAGACCAACACGGCGTCATACTCCCCCATGGTCAAGTACCAGTCGTGGACCTTTCCTTGAGCGGATTCGGCTGCCTTCTTGGCCGCGTCGAGCCGGGCCGGGCTCTCTTTGATTTTTGCAGCGCCCTGATGTGTGTATCGAAGCAGTGATACGTAGTGTGGCATGAGGAGATCCCCCTCTCGACTGGCGACAGTATGCCGCTGACCACAACCGAGTCAAGCGGAAGCCGGGAATGGTGGTAGCCCCGCTGTAAATGGCCTGCTCTTTCCAGCGTTGAGTGTTCATGCCGATCACTTGGAACTGTCCCGGAGTGCGCGCGTTTCCTTTGTGGAATGACTCAAGGGTGAAAGTTTCGGAGGTCTTAGACCACGGCGCGTCGCGTTCAGTACGGGTATGTACGCGAGTTCTTTGCCGTTTTCGACGCAGCGCAGCATCAGTCCGCCGCGGCTCATATCGCCGCGACCGACGAACTCGGCCGGAAAGAGCAATCGCTCACGAAAAATCTGAAGCAAGGGTTCCACGTACTTTGATGTCGCGATGCTTCCCAGAAGAACAACGCCACACGAATCTGCCATCTTCTCTGAGAGTTCGCGACAATCGCGATCGAGAGGCGCGCGGTATCGCTGATCGCTTGGATCGATGTCGTTCGCCGCAATCTCGCGCAGGCGATCGAGGGTCACCATGGTTTCCGGCGGAACCAAGCCTCCGGTCGCGGTAATAATAAATGTGCCTGATAAAGCGGGCGGCGCGGAAAAAGCTCGAGCGTACGCCAGCTTGCCGCGAAAGTAGAGTCCGCTGATAAAGCTAAAGAGCTCTCCCATGGGCACGCCACCCTCACGCAAGCGGCGTGCAAGGTCGAGTGTCGAGTCTGGTCTCGTCACGTAGCCTGCGCGAATGCCTGCAAGGTTTGCCGGAGAGAGAAGGAAAATCCGAGAATAGCGAAGCAGTAAATTCAGATTGCTGTGTTCCTTTCCGTGTCAATTCTCGGGATGCAAATTCGCAGGGGCTCACGGAGCACGAACTCGGTACAACGCTGGCTCTATTGTAGATGTCCTTGGCGTCACAATTTGGCCGTTGCATCGGCGACAGCGTCGCGTAACGCGCCTCGAAAGAAAATCAACGCTGTGACGTGACCTGCTGAGAGCCAGCGTAGGGTGCTTCCTGACCAGTATTGATGTAGCCGCTCCGTTTCCTCTGCCATGATGTAGCCGTCTCTCACGCCGCCGACGACAACGGCAGCGTCTGCTCGCATAGGCGGGTCGTGACGGGTTAAGTCGCCCGCCTCGATAAGGAGATGCAGCCGTTCCCTCGCTGCTAATTGTTGGCCGGGTTTGGCAGCCAATGCCTCCAGGTTCACACTCCAGGAGAGCAGGCCCTTGGTATAGATAGGAGCGGGGGACGCACCTGTGGCAAGTGCAGCGCATGCGACCGGAAACGGAGTCACCGCGGCCGTGATCGCCGCCATGTGACCGCCCATGCTATACCCCGCCACAGTGAGCTTTCCGTAGGAACCACGCAGATACTCCAGCAGTGCTCGCGCTTCCCAGACCGAACCAAGATTCATGAGCATGTGGTCGCTGAATGTGGCGAGAGACGCCGATGAAGATGTACGGCGGCGGCCGTAGAACGGATTCTCCAATAGATACAAGTCGAGTCCGCGATCGATGAGAGCGCCGAAAATGCGCTCTCGCATTTTGTATCCTTCGTCGCGGGAGGCGGCAAGGATCACGCAAGCGGCGGTGTTCCCTGGTTTCAACCACGCGCGAACGTGCACCGTTCTAGTTGCTGCTGGAAGCGAATCCAGGGGAGAGAGAAACGTGCCGTCGCCCTGGGTCTTGCCAGCCCTGCGATCTCCGACAGACCAGTCGACACAAATCAAACCGGGCGGGTGGGCAAACGAGGCGCGATGGACAAGGTCGGTCAAGAGAGATTCGTCTCCCCAACCTCGCGAAAACAACTTTTCCCGGCACATTAACCACGCCGCTACGACGTCAAGCGGGTGGACTCCAGCCCTGATTGGACTCGCGGGCCAGCGAACGTCGACGCCAGACCCGACTTTGTTCAGATATTCCGGGGAAGACACTAGAACCTCTTCAAGAAGGCAATCAAGGCCTGTTTATCTGCGTCGCTCAGCCCCGGCTCCCCTCCGGTGGATTTATCCGTTCCGAAGTAATGACCACGATTCACAATGAGGTCAGGACATTTGCTGAGTTCGAGCATCTGCTCGACCACATTTTTGAAGACCTTTTCTGCGTCCTCATCGGTTGCACTGGGCGGAAGTTTCTGCAGATCACCACTAATCTTGAGCACCAGGCTTAGAAGCTTCTTGTCGTGCTCAAGACGCTCACCCGGATCGTTGCTCTCGGGCAACGGGTTGATATTTGCAAGAAGCCCCACGGGTGTGCCTTTGGGGATCGGGCCGATCCTGATGATCTTGTCTTTGTCGTCGATAAGCCAAGGGAAAAAGCGCGCGATACCGCGAAGTTGTTGCAACGCGTCAGGAAGGTATCCGTAGGAGATTTTGAGATAACTTGTTTTTGTTGTGCGGTCGATCTTGCCGGGAATCTTGTCTCCGAGCAGTTCGTCTTTGTCCCGCGACTCCGGCCAAAGCATCTGGTGAATCGCGTCCTCGAAAGATCGCAACCGCCCTTGGACCGATGGATCGTAGTCAAACTTGCCGACGGTGTTGTTCAGCAGAAAGGGCGCGGTCGACCACACGCTCACCAGCGACGGAGGACGTGTGTAGCCCCGGCCGCCCGCGGGCATCACATAAGTCCTAGGCTCACCCGTGTAGGGATGGTACCAAGTAATGGTTCCGACTGAAGGGAGGTCTTTGTAAGACTGGGAGGAGAAATTGTCCCAGATATTACCGCCCAGAGCATTGGTGGCGAGCGGGCTGCAAGCATTGGTTTGCAGCAGCGTCACGGGGACCCTAAGTTCGCTGGACAGATAGTTGCCATCGAGGAAGTCAGGAGCCATCACGATGTTCTTCATCTTTTCTTTGAAGTCTGACGTCTTGGTCCACTCCCAATATTGGTTCCAGCAGTTGAGATAGTCCTTTCCTGCGCAACCGGATGGATCCAGACCGGGTACCGGCGGAGCAGGTACCTTGCTGGAATGACAACGCGCGCAACGCTCGGCGAACACTTCTTTTCCGCGCGGTACCAACGCCTCGTCCTTTTTCAGGTATTCAGCCCCGCCAGGGGCATCCCTAAGATGATGCGGTTCTGTGGTTTTCAAGAAAAAGAGCGCGGTTGCGGGAGTCTGCGCCTCGGTAGCGGCAAAGTAAGCGGAATTCTTTCGCGCAACGGAAATCTCGATGGGCGTAATGGGCTTGCCACCAACCAGAGCGTTAAAGTGCAACAACCACTCTTCACTGAAGGTGCCGATGTTCAAGTAGACACGGTTGAGCGCCCCCAAAGCTCCGACCGAGTCAGAGCCATCCTTTAGAACGCGTGGAGTCCACACCGTGTCTGGCTTTGAATAGAACCCGGTCAGCCAACCGTCGTGGACGAAGTCATTAAACTGCTTGTTGTTTTGTTGACCGCCGGTGAGCGTTTCTTGACCCCAACGTTTGGAGTGCTGCAGGCGCTCTTTCAACAGATAGACGGCATTCATCGTCCGGGGATTATTGATGTTGTCCGTGGAGACGAAAGAAGTATCGAGGCTGCCTGGCCGGGAAGTGTGAAAAAGTTGCCACGCGAAATTGCTTTCATCGCCTTGCCAGTAGAAGATTCTTTGAATCCAGAAGTATTGTGCGCCGACATTTGAGTTGAGGTTCTCCCACTTCGGATTGTTGGGATCCGCCGGAGGCTTGATCGGGTTGGGCCCAACGTGGCAAAAACCGCAGGACATGCCTACGCGATACGGACGCACCAGATGCTTGTCATTGTAGTAAGTGGGGTCGGTATAGTATCTCTCGGGATCCCAATGTTTGGCGGCCTTCTCATCGAAGTCTGGGTTGGGAAAAAGCCGTAAGCCTACGATGCCGGTCTCGTAGCCGTAGAACGAACCGACGGGAAAGTCCTTGCCGTTAAGATTCGAACCACGCGACCCAATTTTCACGCCCGGATACTTCGTCTCATTTTCGAAGTGGTCGGGCTGGCAGTTCGAGCGCCGCTTGTCGAGCCAAAGACCCCATCTTTCGGGATCGGGGCCGGTGGCTTGTTCGAAGCAGGGATCATTTACCAAGCCGAGGTATTCCCAGCGGTGATCGTGATTGAAGTTGGGGTTGATCTTCAGTAGTTCGGGGTGCGAGGAAAGTACTTTCAGGAAATCGAGCGCACCGGCGCTGGCGTAGATCAGTTTATCCCAAAGGCGGTCGTCGCCGGCCGTCCATACCATCCAAGTGTTGCGTCCCTTGATTTCATCCACATTCAGGGCGACGCCCCCGTCCATGTCATGGAAGTCGTCGTCGTCGGCTGCGGGGAAACTAGAAGCATCTCTGCCCGCTAAGAGAGCTTCGTCTTTGACGTGCCCGGGTTTCGGCAAATTCCACCAGTAGAGGAGGACACCCGCACCGACCAAGAGCAGTACAACAACCACAACGATCAGAAGCCCTCGAACCAGTTTGCTAATCACAGTCTTTCCTCCTGCCTGTCACATGCGATTCCCGAACTTGGCCGATGCCAAACTAAATGTGACGATATCTAGGATCCAGCCGCAGCACCGAATTGCAGACAAAAGTGAATCAGCGGCTTGCTGGCCCAGTAAACACGGCCCAAATAGAAGCCCGGACCAATCAGCCGGATTTCGTCACGAATCCATTGCGCCACCAGCGAGGTCTCGGAATAGTCAAGAACAACGCATTCTTTTTGATCGAGCCAACTGGCGCCTTTGTAGACTTTGGCAATGATAGCGTTAAGGCCGATTGGCAGAATCCGGTTCCTCAACACTCCCTTCTGGGAATCAAACGTTTTGCCCTGCCACACGAACAGGCTGACGAATTCGGCGATCTCCGGGCTGTAAATGGTGTCGGAAGCTATGATCGCAGTGCCTTTGGCCGGGCCATCCGGAATGTCCCCTGCCGGACTACTGGAGAAGAGGGAATCCAGATCGGAATTAGACATTTGCAGCAGTTGCGGCACAGTGTAAGCCATATTTAGTACTCCTCATATTTAGGACTCAACGAGCCGACGTTAGTCCGGATCTTGCTGAGTCAATTTGTCTTCGACTGTGGGCCCCCCCGAATGTCAATAACATCCGGCCTATCACATCCGGCCTATCAAGGGTTCTAATGGCCGTTGAGTATAACGTCGGCGGCTTTTTCGCCGATCATGTATACGGCGCTGACGATGAAAACACCTGGAATCTTTGGGAAGACCGAGGCATCCACTACTCGAAGCCCCTTAGTTCCATGCACTCGGAAATCGCTGCTGAGTACTCCGTCCTTGTCATTGCCGATGGCGCAAGTACAGGACGCGTGGTGTCCCCAGGCGTTGTTTCGGACATAGTTCTTTAACTCCTCGTCAGTCTGAAGATCATCGCCTGGAAATTCTTCCGACAGAAGTTTCTGCTCTTTGAGTTCGGAGGTGAGCGCGCGTACAAATCGGATGCCGTCGAGCACCGCCTCCAAGTCCTTCTCGCCGCCTTCCTCCAAATAGCGAAAATTAATGCGAGGCACATCCCGGGGATCGGCGGAGCGTAGTGTAACCTCGCCAGCGCGGTTTCGGGTGTGTGCCTTTAGTACAACCCAGGTAAGGTAATTGAGGTCTTTGGCAAACAAATGTGAGTAGTTTTGAGAATATCCCTGGAAGTTGGCGAGCAGGGCCATGCAGAACAGATCCGGCGGTCCCTCCGCGGCTGGCGATCGCTTGAAGAAAGAAAGTACCGAGCCGTTGGTCGCGTAAATTCCGGACCGGCAGAGATCCCACTGCTCGAATTGTGGGTCTCCTGGACAGAATTTCACCCCTTTGTAGATATGCCACAGCGGGAAACTCATCCGATTGCCCACGGCGATTTCATATCGGTCCTGTAAGTTCTTACCCACTCCGGGAAGATCCACGATGACTTTGATCCCGAAAGGCTCCAGGTCTTCGCGTGCGCCAATGCCAGACAACATCAGCAATTGCGGGGTGTTGAAGGCGCCGCCAGCGAGGATGACTTCTTTCGAAGCGTAGATTTTTCCAGGTTCTCCCGGCTCCGGACCGGTCCGGGAAGAGGCGCGGTACAGTTTTTCGCCATAGAGATACTCCACTCCAATGGCGCGCTTGTTCTCATCGAACAAAACTTTGGTGGCGAGGGCGTTTAGTTCGACTTTCAAATTACGATGTTTATGAGCGGTTTCCAGAACGAACTCACGCGACCCCATACGCGCGTGGTTTCGCGTTGTAAGCGGCGTATAGCGCGATCCCTTGGCGTTCTTTCTGACCAGACGCCAGTCGTTGGGATCACCCCAGCTTTCCAAGAACCAGCCCACGCGCTCAACTGGGTCGCGGGAGGACTCCAGGGCTTCGTCGATGCAATCAGTCAGCGTTTGGAAGAGGTCCTTGTCCAACAGCGCTGCCATGGGGATGGATTTTTCCGTGTGCAGCCATCCCGCCCAGCCATGGCGCGATGGATTCAAACCTACCTTTGACAACCATCGGTGCAAGGGCCGGTGCCGGCAATTCTCCAGACGCTCAAAGTAAGTCCGCATTTTCTCCGGCCGCCAACTGGAATCTTGTGTCAGTTCGGCGATGTATTCCCAATCTGAATTGTGGGGATAGATCAATATTTGCGCGTTGTGAGCGGTGCATCCCCCGAGGGTCCCGGCCCGTGGATACAGTACTCCGTCATGCTCCTGGCAGTACTTAGGATCGAGCCTCTGCTGCCCGTCATCGGAGTAATGACGGACATAGAAGTCCCACTTCATGGCGCTGTTTTCGGAGGCAAAGGCATGGAACGCAGGAACGTCGTAATCCGCCGGCAAGCGGTTCGCATCAGGCAGAATGGAATCGCCGCCCTTGAGTTCTCGAGGATCTCCACCCGCTTCGAGCAGTACGACGGACCTTCCTGCCTGCGCCAAACGCGATGCCACGGTACCGCCCCCCGCTCCCGAGCCGACGACGACATATTCACAATCAAACTGATTTGGAACTTTGGAACTCATCCTTATACGTGCTTCCTTTTGTCCACCTCATGCGCTCGAGTTCAAAGAGTTTTCAGGTACTCGAGAATGGCTTTCTTCTCCTGATCCGAAAGTTCGGTCCCATAAAGATGCCCGGCGTTGCTGTTGCCCGGCAGCCTCGTATCGAAGAAAACAAAGTGAAGACCTTTCTCCTGCGCCAAGTCTGACAAGAAGCCGATGTCATGATTCTTGAGCAGGTTGTTGCCGCGGTAGAAAGTCACCGGCCGTTGTGCCGGCGGCTTGAGAAGATCACCCACCGCTGGAACTGAGCCATTGTGGAGGTATGGCCCACGCATCCAAATTCCATCCAGGACATCAGCGACGTAACCGCTGGTCTTCTGTGTATTGGCCAATTCACGATCGGTGCTGATCTCGGCGATAGGAATCAACATGCCTCTTTGCTTGCCATCGGGTGCGTGGCACGATCCGCAATGCTGAGCAAACAGGGGCTTGCCCGACTCCACTAAAGCGCGGTCCCACTCCAGCGGATACGGCGGCACTCTGAAGCCCTCCACCCAGCCGGCGAGAGCTTTAAGTTGCGGATGGGAGAAGGGAGCCTCGGAATACGGGTCGAGTCTGTGCCGCTGGAGAGCCGAGTCGATCATCACCAAGTTCTGGCTAAGAAGTTTCCGCCGCGTGCGCGGGATCAGAACGAACCGGTAAAGCAGGCTATCAATGAGAGGAAGCTTAGTCGCGCTATTGATCTCGGCCATGATCTCGGTGGTGTTGAAGCGCGGGTCTTGGGCACATTGCTGAAAGAATGTGAGCAATCCCTGAACGTCCGTGGCGCGCCCAGGAACAGTGGGTAGAACCTTGGGCCCTTCGTCCGGTCCGCTGCGGAAAGAAGCGGCGTGGCACAAAGCGCAATTCCCGGCTACGCGAACGTAGCCGACTGTTTTCTTGGAAAAGCCCGCCGGCATCTCCTTGCCTTCCTCCCATGAGAAGCCGAGAGAGACATAGCCGCCGTTTCCCGGCATGTACTCGGGAAACATACGGGGGAGCGCTAGCCATATCCAGTACGGAATGCCGGCATCGCGCTCCGCTCCGACCGAGCCATAGAGGAAGTTGCTGCGCTCGTCGGCGGTGATCCATTCTGGCTGGGGGATCTCCCGCCATAGGTAACTCCATGCGCTAATGACGACGATGACGAGCACTGCCACGATGACGATCAACACATTTCGCTTTGAGCGTCTTTTCATGTGCATGCTCGATCGGTCAAAAGGTTTTCAGATACTCGAGAAGGGCCCATTTTCCGTCATCCGGCAGATCGGTGCCATACGCAGCACCCGTGTGTCCGCCATTGCCATTGCCTGGTTGCCGAGTATCAAAGGGGAAGAACTTGTGGCCGTCCTGCTCGGCGATACTGGAAACGAACCCAACGTTCTTGGGATCGTAAACGTCATTGCCACGGTAGAAGAACCCGACCCGCTCTTTTTCGGGCTTGAGCAATTCCCATAGGTTCGGAACCGATCCATTGTGCAGATACGGCGCGCGCAGCCAGATTCCATCGAGGGGAGAATTGGCATAGCCCGGCTGCTTGCGAAAGTGGCTGAAGCGCTGAGGATAAGGCGGGGCGAAGCCCCAGTCCTTCTCATAGCCGGCGTAGAGAGTGCTCTGGTTGACGGCCAAGACCCAGGTATAGGAGTCAAGGCGCCACCGATCGGTGCCGATCTTCTCGATCGGTACAACGGTTCCGACCAATTCGTTCGCTTGTGGCGGTTCATGACGAAACGGCGGTTCCTGTGTACCGTGGCATCGAACACAGTATTCCTGATAGATCTGCTTGCCTTGCACTGCCAGGGGGCCACTAATCTGATAGGGATAAGACAGCGGTTTGGCGGTCTCCAGCCACTTGGCAGTGCGTAGCACGCGGTCGACGTCCAGTGTCGGAGGATACGCCCCGGTGCCGAACGCTGCTGACAGGTTGCGTTCATCGACCGACGTGTTGTTCCCGTCCCAGTGCAGTTGCATTCCTTTTCTTGGCCCCTGATACCAGATCGACGGGAAGTCGACATTCCCGATCAGCTCCTTGGGGTCGGCATACTTCTCCATCGGGAAGTTCAGGAGCGCCTTCGGAGCATTAAAAGTATCAACCCGCCCGGGGCCCCAGGAATCTTTATTGATGAAACTGAGCCGCTGTCCCAGAATCAGCAGTTGGTCTCGCATCAGATAGGCTGCCAGGTATCTGAAGATCAGTCTGTTGATCAGGTCAGGTTTGTCCACTCGACGATGGGGATCGTCCTGCATCCTGCAGATCTGGTCGAGCAGACGCTGCGGGGTGAACTTCTGGTCCGTGGGAATCGTCGTGAGGAATTTCCCCCAAGCACCTAGGTCGAACGTATGGGCCGGCATTCCCGGGACGATGCGTGGCATCGCGCCGGGTGCATCTCGCACCGTGCCTGTGTGACAGGAGGCGCAGTTGAGATACACCACATCGATGCCGCGGAAATTACGCATCGACATGCCGACTGGGAGGTCGTAGCGCGGATCTCTGCCCGGCTCGTAAATCATCCCGAAGGCCGAATAACCGCGACCCGGTGTTTTGTCGGGTAGGTATTCAGGAAAGAGTTCAGGGAGTGCGACCCAGAACCAATACGGAATGCCATTCGTCCGCTCGCCGCCAGTCGAACCATACTCAAAGTGATGAACGTCATCTGCGTATTCGACCGGACGATCACGGGTCAGCCGTACTGCCATGTAGATCCCGAAGAGCACAAGTAATGCGGCTCCAGACAAGCAAATGACCTTGACCCAACCGCGCCAGCGTCCAGTGGCCGTTGCGGGAGTCCCTTCATCCCAGTACACCGCCAGCCTATTGCCTATACCTTCTTGGTCGCGAAGAACTCGTTCCGGCGCGCTTGCGGGGCGGCTTCGAACGCTTGCTGGGTAGACGCTCTTGCGAACTTCGGTCAGGATTCCGTGTGGTTCGAAGCCACGCCCCGCAATCGGATCAAAATGCAGAGCCTCCTGATCGATCTGGATCTCCTCTTCAAAGCGAATCTCAGCGATGGGAACGAAGGGCTCACGAGCATCCCCGACTACCTGCACTTCAATGCGGAGCAGCGCACGACGCGCGACTGCTTTGGAGAGGCCATCTTCGCGTGCCGGACCGTCTTGCGGGAGGCCGGGCGTCTCCATGTCGGGGACGAGCCGAATCCATACGTCGCGCTTGCCGCCGTCGATCCTGTAGGGCACGTCGGCGTAATAGACGTTCTTGAAGTAATCGAACTGGTGGAGGCCATACATCCTGCCGCCCAGAGCAAGGTTCACAATCAGCTTCCACAGTCGGTTGCCACCGGCGGTACACAGCAGGTCAAGGCAATCGTCTGTGTGGCCTTGCCGGCTGATCTGGCTGGGCGGGGACGAGGAGAGGCGCGTCGCGATGCTCGGCGCGTCAGGAATCCGGTCGGCTAACCAGAGTGGCACTCCCTTCTTCATCACTCCCATACCGATACGAATGAGAGTCGATCCTGCGAGCTGTTCGGCGGCGCGTGCGAAGCTCGCATCGACCGGTTGCAGGGATCGCACGGTGCCGCGAAATACCCTGCCATCGGGGTGAAAAGTGCGTGCGTTACGAACAACGCCGCTCACGAAGGCGAAGTACGCGGCGGCCAACCGCGCAACCAGACGAGGATGGTCGAGATCGGGGCCAAGTCTCGCATCTTCGCGCCAGGCCACAAGAGTCCAGACAAAGCCGCCGAAGTCGCTGACTGAGAACGCGATTGCCAGCGGGCCGGGAAGGATTTCTTTGTACCAAAGGACTGCCATGATCGCCGGCACAAGCGGCCGATCAAGCAAAGATGCGAAGACGAAGCCCTGCGCATTTAGCCGCCCCGCGACCACATATAACATCCCAAGTCCGCCGACCAGCAACCCGACCAGCCGCAGATAGTTCGCGCCTTGAAAAGTTAGCACAGGGAGTTGAAGCAACCAGGCGGTCCAATAGGGTGCGATGAGGATGATGCTCCCGAGGACCATATCGAGCCAGCCAAAGTACTCGACTGAGCGTGCGGCACGGGTCTGATCCTCAGCGTTGAGAAGACGTCGAAACATCTCGCTGAGCGTGGGCGTCATTTCGGATCTTGCCAAAGTCTGAGTGTTTTTGGCTGATGACCGGGATCCCCGTTGCAGATTGGAAGTCTGCATCTATATCACTAGTGAGGTTTACTGGCAAATCGTTTCGATCACGGCGCGGAAAACGAGTAAGGTAGGTCGTGCTTCCGCTCCCATCGACGCGATTGCGTCCAAAACACGAAAAGTGAAGTCACTCTAACACGACGGGTGCCTTTCTTGCCTGCTTCCTACGACTCCGCTAACATGTGCCATGCGAGACTTGGTCTCGGCTGTGTTCTTCGCGATTGCCGTCGCCGCGGCGATCACTCTTCATGTTCCGTTCGCAACCGCGTCCTCTTCCGCTAACAGCCTCGTCGCCAAGGCACACGCCCAGCGTCTCTCCGCCACTGATCTCGAAATCGCCGGAGACATCGCAGGTCTTTCTGCCGGAACGCGTTATCTGAGCCGGGAAGATTTGCTTGCACTTCCCCAAGTCACCTACACGGTCACCGACGACTCAAACTTCAAGGGTTCAGCCGAGATTAGTGGCGTCCCGCTCGAGGATCTGATGCGCGCACTCGCCCGCACGCCCGACGCCGATCTCGCGATTGCGATTTGTGATGATCAATACCACGCCCACTACCCGCGTGCCTATCTCGCGGCGCATCATCCGTTGCTGGTGCTGAAAGTGAATGGCCAACCGCCCGAACGCTGGCCAAAGGATGCGGAAGGTCACGGTCAGTCAATGGGTCCCTACATGATCTCCCATCGTCAGTTCACCCCCAGCTTCAAGATCCTCGCACACGAGGACGAGGCGCAGATTCCATGGGGCGTAATTCGTCTCGAATTCCGCGACGAAAAAACGGTCTTCGAGGCAATTGCGGCCCGCGGAACGAATGCCGCCGACTCGACCGTCCAGTCCGGGTATCGGATTGCCCAACAGAATTGCTTTCGCTGTCACAACATGGGCGATATGGGCGGTGAGAAAGCGCGCCGTCCCTGGCTCGTAATCTCTGCGTGGGCAGCGGCATCTCCCGAGCATTTCGCCGCATATGTTCGCAACCCAAAATCGAAAAATCCGCAAGCACAAATGCCCGCAAACCCCGGATACGACGACGAAACTCTGCATGCTCTTACCGCCTACTTTCGAGCTTTTACGCCCCGTTCTCCGTCATCCGAAGCGAGTTCGGAGAAACCATGACCCTGCGTGCAGCCAAGCTCTCGCTGGTCGTGGCTGTGGCCTTGTTCTACACGTTCGTCGTCTTCAACAATCTCACAGACTACAACACCAACTACCAGTTCGTTCGTCACGTGCTGATGATGGATTCCACTTCTCCGGGCAACCGTGGCATGTGGAGGGCTCTGAACTCACCGGTGTGGCACACGGCATTCTACGTTTCCGTCATCGCGTGGGAATCGATCGTGATGTTGTGCTGCTGGTGGGGAGCAGCGCGTTTAGCGCGCGCATTTTCAGCACCGGCGGCCACGTTTCATCAGGCAAAAGGTGTTGCCGTCGCTGCGCTGAATCTCGCCCTGTTGATGTGGTTGGTCGCCTTCCTTGGCGTGGGCGGAGAGTGGTTCCTGATGTGGCAGTCGAAAACCTGGAACGGCCAGGATGCCGCCTTCCGCATGTTTACCGTGATCGGGATCGTACTGCTGCTGCTGGCCAGACCGGACTCCGACGAACAGCCCTAATCTTCGCCAATGTCGTGTTCGTACCGCGCCGACGGACTGCGAACCACCTTAGCGGTGATGCTTGCCGCCACCATGACCGCTGGAGTGGCCCCCTCCGCCGTGCGAATGCCCCCCACCGAAATTCTTGCCGCCGCCGTGGAAGCTCTTCGGCGCATGCCCGCCGCCCATGTGGAAGCCGCCTGGGCCACGGCTGCTAACGCTCCTTGGCGCGTGCCCGCCGCCAAACAGATGGAAGCCACCCGAGTGCGGTGGTTTTCCGGCGGAACCCGCAAAGTCCCTGCTCGCGAAAGCCCCGGAAGATCGCCCCCCGAATTCGCCGCGCTGAAAGCCTGAGGTCGGCCCGCGATAGGCCTGCATCGAACGGTAGGAGGCTGTGCCGGCCCCGCCGCGATAGCCTTCGCCACTCCCCCGGTTCAAGCCGGATCTGTAGCCCCGGCGGTCTGGCACCTGCATATGGTTATAGGACTGGCGAGGTGTCTGGTCGTAGCTGGACCCAAAGGCGTGAAAGCCGCGGTTGTAGTTTCCTCGCCAGCTCTCGGCATATCTTTCACTCGGGCGGGAGAATCCCTGCCCGCGATTCCCGTTGTAGCCGCCGCCGAACCGGCGGTAACCGCCCAACCCGCTCTCATCGCTGTGCCTCGCAAACGCTCCCCTTCCCGCGTAGGCATGAAACGCATCGCGCCCGAATCCCCAATCACTGACCGTGGTGCTCTGCGAATGGTAGTCCGACTGGTTGAAGAGAACGGACTGCGCTAACCAGTTCAAACCCCACGCCAGCCAGCCCCAAGGCGTCGCCCTGAAGGCGCTCATCGCGATCCCGAACCCGTAGTTTATTGGCGACGATCCCAGAAATGATTCCACTGCGCCGAGCAGCGAAAATCCGGGGTAGGGCGAAACCTGCTCTCCATAGACCGACCACGGGTTATAGGTCGGCACGTACACCACTTGCGGATTCGCCGGCATCAGCTGGATGTAGTCCTGGTCGTAGTGCACCGTTTGCTGGGGCGTGCTCTGGAGGGTTCCGGCTGCCTGAGCGCGCCGGCGCATCACCTGGATTGCCTCGAGTACGTCTTGCGGCTGGTTGTAGTAGGCGTTGCCCAAGTCAGTGGTCCATTGCAGATTGCGGTCCATCTGCGCTAACGCATGGGGAAACGCCGTTAACGCTTTTACGCTCGGGTCCCAGTTCTGAACGTCGGCACCGGCGACAATCTGGTCAGAGGAGGTGTAGCCCTGCGCCTGCAGCCAGTGATCGGCTTCCGCAACCTGACCGGGGTAGGTCGACGCGGCCAGCACTTGCGCTACCAGCGTGTCCGGATAAAGCGCGATCGGAGCAACGAGTTGTTCCAGTTGCACTGCATTGAGCGGCTGAGTCGAAGATGAGGCCTGGCCATAACCCCGCTCCGGATACGCCTGAACCGAATCCGAATAAGGCCGTTGCGCGTCAAGATCGTTCTGCGACCATCCTTGATCGCCGAGCTGTGTCTGCTGCGCCGGGAGTTTCACCGGTTCAAGCAGAAGGAGGAGAAGAAAGACTACCGGCAGCACCGGCAAGCCTCTGAGCTGACGTGCCACGCTTTTCGCGGTGTTCGTGGCGGCCGCGGCACAGCGAGGTGAACTAGGCGGCAGACGGGAAGACCTGGCAGCGCGAGGTGCAGACCGAGGCATTTGGGGGTTCATATTTCCTTTCGGCGTCCGACAAAGAGGCTCGCCCGTGCTCCCAACAACGCGAGAATCGTCCCATGCCAGTTCCAGCTTTTCCTCTGAGGCCAAGATGCTTGAAATCGAGCACGGGATCAATGCAGGGCGCGTCAATTCTGGGTCAATCGCGAAGTGCCTGAAAACACAGTCGTTCTACTCTCAGGTAAATTCAAACTCGTGCATCCTTTTCAGCTGCCGTCGCCGTTCAGGTTGCGTTCTCAGTGCCCTGATCTCCTGCTCAAGAGGAATCTGTTCTTCTGTGAAGAAAAGGTGAGCCTCTTGGTATCAAGTTCGAAACTTTAGACTGTCCGAGTGGTCCTACCTCTGCTCGGGCGAGTGCATCTAAGCGGGGGAACTATGCCGAATTTCACTCGCAGACAACTACTTAAAATCGGATCTGCTGCGGCAGTTGCCGAGATGGCGTCCTTGGGTTTGCACGGTTGCGGTATTTCCAAGTTAGCTCCGTCCCTACCTACCGGTTGCTCCAAGTTGACGGACATCGAACATGTAGTGATCCTGATTCAAGAGAACCGCTCTTTCGATCACTACTTTGGAAGCTACCGGGGCGTGCATGGATTTTCCGATCAAAGCGCGGCATTCCAGCAACCCGATCCGGCGAACACCACGACCTCACCGGTGGGAGAGCTCCTGCCGTTTCACCTGGACACCTCCCAGGCGAATGCAGCGTGCACGCACGACATTGACCACGGTTGGGTGTCGCAACATCAGAGCTGGGACAACGGAAAGATGGACGGTTTTGTGAGTTCGCGTCTACCGATCAATTCCAACGACGCGGTATTAAGCATGGGTTACTACACCCGCGCAGATCTTCCTTACTACTACGCTCTGGCCGACGGCTTCACGATTTGCGACAACTATTTTTGCTCTGTAATCGGCCCGACCGACCCGAATCGTCTGTATACGATGGCGGCCTCGATCGATCCAGATGGCAAGAATGGCGGACCGATTTTGCAGACCATCGTCACCAATCGCTCGGCGATGTACGGCCGTCTGACCTATACGACCATGCCCGAGCAACTTCAGGCTCGGGGGATTTCCTGGAAGGTTTACTCGACGCCGGATGAGAATATTCTGGGCGGGATTCTGTCGGACAATGTGCTCTCCTATTTCAAGAATTTCCAGGATCCTACATCGGTGCTGCATCAGAATGCATTTGGACCACAGTTTCCCGTCGACTTCCTGTCCGATGTAGCGCTCGGCAATTTGCCCCAGGTATCGTGGCTGATAGGATCGATCCTGACTTCGGAACACCCGCCCGCGCCGTCACTCTTCGGAGAGAATTTTCTTTCCCTTATCGTCAGTGCTCTTGGTGCGAACCCCGCACTGTGGGCGAAGACGGTTTTGTTGGTTACCTACGATGAGAATGGTGGATTTTTTGATCATGTTCCACCGGTCACGGCGCCTCCGGGCACGCCCGGCGAATATGTGACCGCACCTGCGGTTCCGGACCCGACCGTAGTCGGCAGTCCGGCGATCACGGGGCCGATTGGCTTGGGTTTTCGCGTACCTATGCTGATCATCTCGCCTTTCAGTCGTGGAGGATTCGTTTCCTCGGACCTGTTCGATCACACTTCGGTTTTGCGATTTCTCGAAACCTTGTTCGGGGCCGAAGTGCCCAATTTGAGCGCATGGCGCCGGGCCACGGTCGGAGACTTAACGAGCGCGTTTAATTTCAAAAATCCTGACCAGTCGATTCCGAGTTTGCCGTCCACTCTGCCAGGCGACGTGCAGGCGATCCAGCAGTGTGCGGCCAATCTGGCTGGAACGATACCGTTCACAATTCCGGCCACGCAGACCCTCCCGACTCAGGAATCTGGGACACCCAGTCGTCCCAGCGGAACATGTTAGTGTTTGTGTCGCGTAAATTCGCAGCATACTTTCGACTGGTCCTCCTGAGCAAAGCGAAGGACCCATGCAGTTTGTTTGCGGCGCCAATGCTCTGGCAACGTGCTTCGGAGTGTGCGTCAGATTTTGTCACG
The DNA here is from genome assembly GCA_963768265.1 of uncultured Acidobacteriaceae bacterium. GTDB lineage: Bacteria > Acidobacteriota > Terriglobia > Terriglobales > Acidobacteriaceae > Sulfotelmatobacter. Next base: position 89,634 of record CAVYHM010000028.1, on the reverse strand, counting down.
TATTTACGGGACACGACACCAGGTGAGAGAGTCGGCCACCCAAGATAGGAGATTCATTAACCGACGGCTTGGCGGGTTGTTCCCGAGTCACACGTCTAGTGAGCTGCCGGTTCCAGCAGTTGCGCCGCGGATTCGATTAGCGCCGATTCGTCCTCCAGTGCCTTCGCCACCCTTGCGATTTCCTGTTCCGCTTCGGCATACTTCTTCTGCTCAATACCCTCCCGCACCCCGGGAACGGTCTTGACTCCGTACCCGCTGTAAATTCCGGGAGCATATAGAAGATGTTTGTACCAGGGACGGCGAGGAAGTCCGTCGTCGTTAGTCAGCTTGCGTTCGCTCTCGATCAGTCGCTGGTTCAGAGCCCGCAGCGCTTCTGCGTCGGACTCCGCCAGTGCGGATTGCTTGTGCAGCAAGCCCTGCCGGTAGTGCTCGGCGCTGCGCGCCAGCGATTCGGCGGCATTCTGCATGGGGGCAAAATTCAGGTGCGGCGGAACATCCTCTTTCGGCGGAGCCACCGTCGGACGTCTTGGGTCAAGCGTAGCCTTGAAGACTCCCTCCTCCAGTTCCTGATTACGTTCGCGAATTTGCTCCTGCTTGTCCGTGAGCAGTTTCTCAAGGTCCTTCGTGTACTTCTGCACCGTGTCCGCGAGATCCACGAAATCAAAAGGCAAAACTTCGGCGTCGGCCAGACGCATCACCGATGTTCCTACCGTCTGCGACAAAGCACGCCCGTAGACGAAATCACTGTCGGAGAAATGCATGTACCAATAAAAATCGTCGTAGATGGAATGGTAGATACCTTCTTCATCCTCGCCGCCATAACCTAGGTCGAGCGTTGCGATGCCGAGATGATCGAGAAACCCGGTAAAGTCCGTGCCCGACCCCAGCGCAGCAATGCGCAAGTCAGGACGTTGCCGCAGCTCTTTTCGATCATCAGCGGACTTGGCCTCGGCAATCTTTGACAGTTGCACGCGCTGCCAGGCCGTGAGCTTGGTCTCAGGGTCTTCGATGTCGCGCGCCACTCCGTTAATGAATTGTTCGAGGCTGTGCGAGCCGCCCATATTGAGCAGGCCGCGATCGTTCCCGTCGCTGTTGATGTAGACCGCAGCGTGCTGGCGCAACTCTTCGGCGTGGTCCTCAACCCACTCGGTTGAGCCCAGCAGCATGGGTTCCTCGCCGTCCCACGCGCAGTAGATGATGGTGCGACGCGGCTTCCAGCCTTGCTTGACCAACGTCCCCAGGGCGCGGGCTTCTTCCAGAAGCGGGGCCTGGCCGGAGACGGGATCCTCGGCGCCGTTCACCCACGCGTCGTGATGATTGCCGCGAATGATCCATTCCTCCGGCGCGACGCTGCCGGGAATTTTCGCGATGACATCGTTGACAGGTTTGAGGTCCCAGTTGAATTCGACTTTCAGATGGACCTTCGCCGGTCCCGGCCCGACGTGGTATGGGATGGGCAAGGCGCCGCGCCATTCCTCCGGCGCCATGGGTCCTTTGAGCGCAGCGAGCAGTGGCTGCGCATCGCCGTAAGAAATCGGCAGAACGGGAATCTTGGTAATGCTCTTCGCTTCCTTAACTGTTAGTCGTTTGGCATCGGGCGTGGCGCCGACGCCGGGAGTCAGCGGATCGCCCGGGCTCGCCGAAGCAAAATCCATGACGCTGCCGCGCTGCACGCCGTCCGGATTACGCATGGGGCCTTGCGGGAACACATTGTCGCGTGCGTAGCCATCATCCTGTGGTTCGGAATAAATCAAGCACCCGATCGCGCCGTGCTCGGCGGCAACCTTGGGCTTCACTCCGCGCCAGGAGTGATAGTACTTCGCAATCACGATTGCGCCTTTGACCGAGATTCCCAGCCGGTCCAGCTTCTCGTAGTCTTCCGGCAAGCCGTAGTTGACGAACACCAGAGGCGCCGTCACGTCGCCGTCGATCGAATAGGCGTTGTAGGTGGGAAGCTGCTCGGACTTCTGGTTCGACGTGGGATCGACCGCCAGTGCCGGTTCCTCGAGCTTGGCGGTGAACTTCGTCGGCTCGATCATCTCGAGAACGCGCACTTTCGGAGTCGGGAACAGCACATCAAAAGTCTCGATGTGGGCGTCCAGCCCCCATTCCTTGAAGCGCGCGAGGATCCACTCGGCATTGTCCTTATCGTAAGGCGAACCAACGTGGTGCGGCCGCGCGCTGAGACGGCGCATGTACTCACGGAGGTTGGCAGGGTCCGGGATGGCGCGGAACTTCGCCTCCCAATCGCGCTCGCTCTGACTAGAGCGCGGCGCGTAGCCGACTAGCGGACTCTCATCTGCGGCAAGTGCCAAGGTTGGAAGAATCAGGGTGAAGATCAGCACAACGGCGGCGAAACCTCGCATGTAAATCCTTTCGTGGGTCGGTGGGGGCTAATTATATCCGCAGCAGGAATCTGCTACTCACGAAGGAGTCCGACAAATGATCTGGTGTACCGCCTAGCGGTGGCTCTCGAATGGCACGGTCACTTCAATTGCGGTCTGGGATGGCCCCGGAGAATAGACCCATTGCCTCACTGCTTTGCTGGCAGCTTCAGCAAGAATGGGATTGCCCGCTAGCAGGGCCACTTTCTCGACCGTGCCCTTCGGTGAAATGGTGACCGAGAGGCGCACGACGCCGCCAATCTGAAGCCGCTGCAGCGTCTCCGGGTATTCCGGTTCGACGCGGGTCAGCAAGCTTCTCTCGACGCTGTGCCCGTCTGGGACCACAAGCACCTTCACTCCCTCGGTGCCGGCCACGCCGGAGACATATCCGATCGCTCCTCTGGTGCGAGCGACGTAAGCCACAACCTCGGCATCGGAGTTGAGTTCTTTCGGCATCGACCCCTTTCCGGTGAATACCAGCCCCTGATAGTAGGTCTGGATTTCCTCGCTGCCTCGGTCGAGGTACTGGTGGAGGAATGCCTCGTGCGTATCGCCAGATTTTCCCAGCACGGGGACCACCGGGGAGCCGTCTTTGAGCGTTCTCCTCTGCAGCAGGAAGACGCTCTTGAGTTCGCCGGCGGAGATCGAGTCGGCTCTCACGCTGACATTGCAAATGATCTTTACGTCTCCGGCAGCAACGTTCATCACTGCGGCGATGATGAATCCTGCGGTGATTAACAGTCGGCTCGGTTTCATCGACATTTTCCTTTCCGTACTCCCCGGCTCAAAATCTTAGTCCGGTCCGTACCACCAGGGCGGTGGTGTCGGGTTTCAACCCACTCGGGTTTTGCTGTCCGTAGAACCCGCGGATGGAATCAAAGGCTCCGTACCCATTCATGAAGTGGCCTTCGATCTTGACGTTCCAATGACGGGTGACGTCGAAGCGCGCCGTCACATCCTTGTCGTAGACGTGGTTGGTTGGGAGCGAGTGCGTCGTCGGCCAGTTGGCAATAAACCAGGAGCAGTAGGTTCCCAGTTCCCACCGCTTCGAGATCCGGTGGAAGCCGCCCCGTACCAGGCGCGGCTGTCGGAGATGGCGTCGAATGTGACGGCGAGCGTCGATTCTCCCGGTTTCCAATATCCCACCCACTCGTTGCGGAACTCGCGCCGGTATTCAGCCTCCAGCAGAAGTCTTCCCCGCGTGTATTGCAAGTAGTACTGGTAATAGTCGTCTTTTCTGGAATGCTCGCGTTCCAGCGAGCCCAAGGGCAGATTCAGAAGACCAGACAGGAACGTGTTGCCGCTAGCCGAGCCGGTCAGTTCGCCGTGGCCGGTGATGTGGTGGGTTGCCATTGAGGCCCCGACCATCAAGCCACTGAGCGGAGTGGTCCAACGCAAGTCCTCCCCTTGCACCCAGCCGCCATAGCTGTGCATGGTCAGGCCCCACCGACGCCAGACCTAAGACAAATCCTCCGTAGGGATCTTCCGGGCGCTGGCCCGCGTACGCGGTGTAGGACAACTGGCCGAGTTTCTTCGCAATATGCATGTCCCCGTAAAGATCCCCACCGACATGCGACATGGTTCCACCGCGCAGGTCCAAGGGATAGATTGACTGCGGCAAAATTGCCCACGGATGCAGAAAATCCAGGTCTTGGGTGTCGTTATGCAGACCCATCGTAGACTTGACTTTGCCCCCACGAACACCCAGCCAGCCATGGATTTTATAGTCGGCAAACGCCCAGTCCAGCTCGGGGTGCCATTTGCCAATTTGCGCAATGTCACGGTCGTACAACTGCGCTCCCACCCGAAACTTGTCGCCGAATGTCGTCGAGGCATTCACCCTGAAGTCCGTGAAAGCGGCGCTGCCGGTGGTCGTCGTCATAGTGAGCCAGTTGTTGGCGCCCGTATACACAAACCCTTGCGAGGCGAATCCATGCACCTGCACGGCGTGGTCCCAAACCCTGAACTCCTGCGCCTGACCCATATGACTTGCCCACAAGCAGACAAGTGCCCATCCGATCGTTCGCCGATGCATGCTGTCTCCTTCGAAAAATGGCTTTAATCTTAGAATCGGTTGGTCTCGAAGAAACTTGAGTGCGGTGAGTTCGCTGTCAGCGCCTGCGAAACAGCTTTGCCTCGTGCCACGAATTGACGATTCCTCACTCTCCCCGTACCCTGTAAAGTGCGCTCAAAAAGCCCTGAAATGTCCCGCCTGCGCGTCGCCGACGACATCACCCAACTAGTCGGCGAAACTCCTATGTTGCAGTTGAAACGCCTGGTACCGCCCGGATCGGCGGACGTGTTTGCCAAGCTCGAGTATTTGAATCCAGGTGGCAGCGTGAAAGATCGCGCCGCGATTGGGATCATCCGGCGCGCCGAACAGGACGGCATGCTGGCCCCGGGCGGAACCATCGTCGAGGCAACCGCCGGCAATACCGGCATCGGGCTGGCACTGATTGGCGTGAATCGCGGATATAAAGTAGAGCTCTTCGTGCCCAAAAATTTTTCTCAGGAAAAAGTGACCATCATGCAGGCGCTCGGTGCCCACGTGGTGCGTACTCCCGACGACGAGGGCATGCAGGGCGCCATCCGGCGGGCCAAGGAACTCGTCGCCGGCGATCCCACGGCTTTCATGGCTGGACAATTCGAGAACCCGGCCAATCCTGACTACCATTACGAAACCACGGCACAGGAAATCTTCGAGCAGATGGAGGGTCGAATCGACGCCGTGATCCTCGGTTGCGGGACGTGCGGGACTTTTACCGGGGTGGCGCGTTACCTGAAAGAAAAGCTTCCCCAGGTGCACGCGGTCGCGGTTGAGACGCAAGGGTCGATCCTGTGCGGCGGCGAACCGGGGCCGCACAAAGTCGAGGGAATTGGAGTGAGCTTCATTCCGAAGACCTTTGACCGCTCGGTGTGCGATGAAATCATGACGGTCCCCGATGACGACGCCTTCGACATGGTGAAAGCGCTGGTGGCCCGCGAGGGCGTGCTGGCCGGATCGAGCGGCGGCGCCGCGGTGTCTGGCGCGCTCAAGATTGCGAAGCGGCTGGGAGCGGGCAAGCGCGTGGTGACAATCATTCCCGACTCGGCTGAACGATATCTATCCAAGAAGATTTTCGAAGGCGGCGTCTAACAGTCCAGGACATGGCACGCAAGAATCAGGCGCTCGAGCTGTCGGTCGCAGATCCTCGGCTTCCGGCGGCGGGTTGGTTCGCTGGACGAACGATTACCGGCAAGGTGACGTCGCTGCGGCGGGCCGCGTGGGCCGGGTTGCAGGATTCATCGCCGCGGGCTGCGCGCTGTCGATCCACGCGCGAGTCGAAGGCGCCAGTTCGAGCATTTGGGGAGAAACATGGGGATAGTGGAGTGCACCCCAGCCGCGCGTGTCCCAAATCCCCGCCTCAGTTGAGTATCCGCCACATGATCGCGGCGCCAAAACCGTAGCAAAACCATCTTGTACAACCCAGCAGAAATTGCTTGTGTTGTTTCAAAGTCTTTATCACAACCGGATTATCCGGTCCTTCGTACACCTCAAGCAATACCACTTTGGTGCCGGTTGCACCTCAAGCGTAAGGATAAAAAGAAATGACCGAAGACGGCCGCCAACTTTCACGTTTCATCGAAGTTGATCGTGGTTGTTCTACCAAATGGCGGCGGACATTGCTGCGCAGGCAGGAGGCGGCAGAACTTGGGGACCGCGAACGAGAAGTGATGAGGTGAAGTCGAGGGGTGGCGAGACGGTTTGAAGCCTGGAGACGCGGGGACAGCAGTCTCCGGGTTTCCCGATTAGTGTCCAGCGCAAATTCGTCATCCTTAGCGACGGGGCGCAACGGCTGAAGCTGATTTTGATTCTCTGGCGATGACGGCATTGCTTAAACAGGCTCAGGAAAAATCGCACCAACGGCAAAAAGGCGACCCGCAGGCGCTGAAGTGCGACTGTTTTTTTGGCGACCTAGCGGCACGAGTGGAACTCGTGCCCTTCCCAAAGCCTTCACGAGCCGGAAAAAGTTCGTTAACGCACCCCAAAGACGACCACGGGGGCTGAAACCCGCGTGATTCGATATGCTTTGCGCGGCCCCTTCGGCGAGCTCAGGGCGGGCTCTGAAAGGGGCCGCTCTTCCACGTGAGGCGCTAGCTTCGGCGTTTTCCCGCGACCAGTGAAGTCCGGGCCTTCCCAAAACGGGTACGAGCCGGGTCTCCGTACGCCACTTTCGGCGCAAACAAATGCCCGGGTCTGGGGTGAGCACCGAGACCCGGGCTGGCTGTTCCGTATGTGGCGAGCCGCGGAGGGGACTTCCGGATGTCCGGCGCTGCAAGGCCAGAGGTCGCCGGGGAGCGGATCACTCACCCTCACGCTTTTGCGCCCTTAGGGTGGCGCAGTCGTCGCCGATTGGAACAGCGGTCTTGACTCGCTTACAACGCCGCCACGCTACTTCTTCTGCGACTCGCGGATGTATCCGATGACCATTTTGACCTGGTCCGCCGACACGCCCTTGTTGGCGAAGGCGTGCATGGCTTTCTTGTCCTTGCCGCCATTGGCAATCATGTCGGTCAGATCGGCATCGGAAGATTTCTTGGCGTCATCGGAAACCAGGCTGGGAATCTTGGCCGCCGGTTTTCCACCCAGATCCGCGCCATGGCATGCAGCGCACTTTGCTTTGTAAATGGCCGCGCCATCATCGGCCGCCCAGGACAGATTGGGCAGAATGAGGAACAATGTCAGCGCGATCATCGCGATCAGGACTGCCAGTTTCATCATCTTCATGATTGCTATTCCTTTCAAAATGCCTCGCCGTTTCGGCTCGCCCAAAAACTCCGTTCTGTCGCGAACGAAAAACGAGGCTGATAAGAATGAACTAACGTTCGACAGTTTCTATGTTGCCACTGATCCGGTCTGTGATCGTGGTCACGGCAGGTCGTGACCGAAATCCGAGCCTGGCATCGTACGAACGCCAAGATCGCGTCAAAAGACTCGCATTTGGAGTGATATGCCACAGCGGCAACAACCTCGACAGGCTGCGCATTTTATTTACACTGCGTAACTCAATGAAACATAAAGACTTGAGGGACCGGGCACGAGTCAGCCTTTGGCAACGGGTTTGCCCTTCGTAAGTTTGCAGCTTGCGCCTGAGGTATCGTCTTGGAACCCACACTCCTGGTGATCGGACTCAACCATCGAACGGCATCGCTGGGCACGAGGGAGCGGTTTTGGATCGGCGAAAAGCGGCGCTACGAAGTCCTACAGCAGCTCAAGAGTGCGGAGGGCATCGAGGAAGCGGTCGTTTTGTCCACCTGTTGCCGCACGGAATTCCTGCTGTGGGCCAGCGAGCCAACGTTGGCAGCGAACTCCCTGCTGCAATTCCTTGGCGCTGAGCACGGCCTCAAACTGACCGAGTGGGAACATTTCTACCGCTTGCTGGAGGAAGCGGCACTCACCCATGTTTTCCGCGTGACTGCCGGACTCGATTGCTTGTCGCTGGGTGAGGCCCACATTGTTCCGCAGGTGAAGTCAGCATGGGAGCAGGCACGCACCGTTGGGGCCGCCGGACGCTTTCTCAACGCAATTCTCGAAAAAGCTCTCAGTGTCTCGGAGAAGGTGCGTACTGACACCGCAATCGAAAAGTGCAAGGTCTCGATTCCCACGGCCGCGATGGACCTGTCACGGCAGATATTTGGGTCGCTGGATGGCCGCAGGGTCCTATTGCTGGGTACCGGAAAGATGAGCGAAGTCTCTGCCCGCGAGATGGTCGAGAGCGGCGCGGCGTCAGTGGTCGTGATCGACCAGTCTCCGGCTCGAGCCCAGGAATTGGCCGACAAGCTGGGAGGCACCGCAGCAACGCTGGCCGACCGCTGGCAATGCATGCTGCGGGCCGACATTGTCATCAGTTCAACCGGATGCCCGCACGTGATTCTCACCCGCGAAGAGGCAGAACGGATTGCAACAGAACGGAACCGCGTGGCGCTCGTCATCATGGATCTCGGGATGCCTCGCGACGTGGACCCGGAGGTACGGCGAGTGGATGGAATCCTGCTCTACGACCTGGAGGGTTTGGCGCGGGTCGTGAAGAGCCATGCCGTGGAGCGTACGGCCATAGCCGCCGCGGCGGATAAGATTGTCGCCGAGGAGGCGCTCGCGTTCCGCGCCCGTCTGAAAGCAGAACGGGTGGTGCCTACCATTGTGGCGTTGCGCCACCGCCTCGACGAGATTAGCCGGCAGGAACTGGAGTCCTTCATCGCAGAACGCGGGCCTTTTACCCGGGAACAGGACCAATCGTTGCACGCAATCACAGCCCAGGTCCTACAGAGAATTGCCAGTTCCCTGGCTCGCGAACTCAAGGAACTTCCGGAAAACGAAGAACAGGAGCAGATGGCTGCGGCCATCGCGCGCCTTTTCCACCTGGATTCGCCGCAGGGGGCACCGGCCGGCACCACATCGGAGAAACGAACCAATGATCAGCGGACAAAGCGAGCAGTCGCAATCAACTACTAATCGCAACATCAAGGGCGGTGCGGCGGGAGCTTGGACCGGCATGCAGGCCTACATCTTGGCGGCGTTTTGCCTGCTTCTAGGCGTGGCGCTAGGTTATTTGTTTCGTGGGTCGGCGTCCACCGCCGTATCTGCCAGCACGGCCGTTCAGCAGGGAAGCGCGGCCCCCCAACAGACTCCGGCCCCGGCCGCCGCTGACGTACAGGCGGCGTTGGCGCAGGCAGCTGCGCCGCTGCTCGATGCGGTGAACAAGAATCCGGACGACTACGACTCGCTGGTGAAGCTGGGGAACGTGTTCTACGACGGCCAGCAGTATCCGAGCGCGATTCAATACTACGAGCGCGCCCTGGTAATTCATCCCGAGAATCCCGACGTCCGCACCGATATGGCGACGGCTTACTGGTACACCGGCAACGCCGACAAGGCGATTGGGGCGATGCAGACTTCGCTGAAATATCGTCCCAGCCATCCGCAGACCTTGTTCAATCTGGGCTGGGTACGGTGGCAGGGCAAGGCCGATCCAGCGGGCGCAATCTCAGCCTGGGAGCAGTTACTCAAGGCGAATCCCGACTACCCGCAACGCCAGCAGGTCGAGCAGTACATCGCCAAGGCGAAAGAGCACGCTTCGCGAGGCTAAATGGTTCGCGAGACTTCATCCAAAAGTTAAGCGCCACTTCATAAGAGTCATACCGGCGCCCCGGGCTTCTGCAAAAGAAGCCCTCTTTCTTTGCCTCATACGGGCCGGAGCTTCTCCGAGCGCACCCATTTTCTGAGTCCCCGAGCCAGCCCAGAATGGGAATGCTGCTGGGAGCAACCACCACATCTCGCGACATCAACGCTGAAGTTTCCCCAGGGTCCCGCCGAGATAGTAGAGATATGGAACCCCAACTACCAGCCCCTTCCGTGCGCCGCAGAAGCGACCGTGTATCGATCGCATTTCCGGTGGAGGTCTCGGGGATTGATCTCTACGGCAAACGTTTCTCCGAAAGAACCAAGACGACGACCGTCAGCCGGTACGGCTGCTGCCTGCCTTTGCCCCGTTTGCTCGGGCCTAATCTGACGATTCAAATGCACCGGGTCGGCACCAACGAGATGGCGGTTGGGCGTGTCGTTGCCCCCATGGGCGAGCAAGCCGAGGGACGCCTCTATGGGGTCGAAACGCGCGACTCGTGCGAAGGCCTCTGGGGTATTCGTTTCTCGTCCTCGTCTTACGAGAAACTGCTGGATAACATGCACGACGGCGTGTGCTTCGTGAACCGGGATCGCAAGATCACTTACTGGAATGAAGGAGCCCAGGGCCTGGCAGGGTATCCCGCCGCAGAAGTTGTGGGCAGAAGCTGTTTCGAAAACTTGCTCGGACATGTGGACCAAAGCGGCAGGCCGATGTGTACCACCGGATGTCCGCTCAGCCACGTCATGCGGGATGGGCAGCCTCGAACTGCGGAGTTCTACCTCCGCCACAAGAAGGGACACCGCGTGCCGATCAGCGTCCGCGTCCTCCCGATGCGGAACCGAGAAGGCAAGATCGTGGGCGCGGTGGAAGTCTTCAGCGATTCCACCGTGAAGGTGAAAGTCGAAAACAGAGTCGCCGAACTGGAGCAACTAGCCTTTCGCGATTCCCTGACGGGCTTGCCGAACCGGCGGTATATCGAATTGAAAGTCGAACAGGGATTACAAGATCATATGCGCCTGGGGCGGCTTTACGGCTTGCTGATGTTCGACGTGGATCACTTCAAGCGCGTGAACGACACTCACGGCCACGAGGTGGGCGATGCTTTGCTGAAGGCTGTCGGGCAGACCCTGGTGCAGGGCCTAAGGCCAATCGACATCGTGGGACGCTGGGGAGGGGAAGAGTTTCTGGTATTGATGCCCGATGCGAATGCCCTGGCGTTGGGCGATCTCGCTGAGCGCTGCCGGGTCTTAATCGCGCAGTCTTCTGTCGCGACGGAGTCGTCTCAAGTCTCGGTCACCGCGTCGATCGGTGCCACCGTGCTGAGCCATTCCGACACCGCCGATTCGGCCATTCGTCGAGCGGATGAGTTGATGTACCAGAGCAAGCGCTCGGGCGGAGATCGCACCACGGCCGGATAAGCGTCCTGTTGCGGTCAAGGCCCGCCCGCTTGCTGGGAAACTCGCGCTAAACTTCGGAAACCTTGCCCTCGGTGGGCACCGAGTCAGCACCCTCTTCGTCAGCGGGGACGAGTTCGAATTTCTTCAGCTTATAGCGCAGGGCGTCGCGGCTGATGTCGAGCAGGCGCGCGGCGTGGGTCTGGTTGCCATTGGCCTGGCGCATGGCCAGTTCCACCATGGCGCGTTCAACCTCTTCCAACGACGTACCCTCTTCCGGAATGTAAAGCCTGGGTAGCACGCGTCCGTCGGGGAGTTGCTTGCCACCGCCATCGGCCGCGGTGCTGCTGTGCTCGAATGCGGTCAAGCCGCTCCTGGCCGCCTCTCCTACGGCGAACGGCATGTAGACCGGGCGCAGAATGGGTTCGTCCTCCAGGATCATGGCGCGCTCGATGCTGTTTTTCAATTCGCGTACATTGCCGGGCCAGTTGTGGGCCAGCAGCAGCCGTCGAGTCTCGGGGTTGATGCCGCGAACCGACTTCTTAAACTTGCGGTTGTACCAATCGATAAAGAAATTTACTAGCGGGAGAATGTCTTCCGTGTGATCGCGGAGCGGGGGGATGAAGATGGCGATAATGGCCAGCCGGTAGTAAAGATCCTGGCGAAAATGTCCTTCGCGGACCGCTTTTTCCAGGTCGCGATTCGAGGCCGCCACCACGCGCACGTCCACCTGCATGTCCCGCACGCCCCCCACCCGACGAATGACTTGATCTTCCAGCACTCGCAGCAACTTGGCCTGCAGCAGGGGTGAGAGTTCGCCGATTTCGTCCAGAAACAGGGTGCCGCCGTTAGCGGTTTCGAAAAGGCCCTTCTTCATCGCCTTGGCGTCGGTGAAGGCGCCTTTCTCGTGGCCGAAGAGTTCGGCTTCCATCAGGGTCTCTGGGATGGCCGAGCAGTTGATGGCGACGAATGGGCCGTCCTGGCGGGTACTCTCGTAGTGAATCGTTTTGGCGACCAGGTCCTTGCCAGTGCCGCTTTCGCCTTGAATCAGAATGGTGGTGGCCTCGCTGGCGGCAACCTTTTGCACGAAGTTCATCAACTCCGTCATTTTCGACGAAACCGCAACCACATCGTGATAGCCCGTGCGACGGCGCACCTCGCCGCGCAAGGACTGCACCTCGGTGCGCAGCTTGCTCGCCTCCAGCGCGTTCTGGATCGTGACCCGCAATTCCTCGAAGTCCAGCGGCTTGCCGATGAAGTCATACGCACCCAGCTTGAGCGCGCTTTTGACGTCATCCAACTGAGGGTCGGCCGTGATCATGATGACCGCGGTCGAGTCGCCGCTTTTCTTGAGTTGCTCCAACACCTGGAGGCCATTCAGATCTGGGAGGCGAACATCAAGCAGAATCAGGTCGGGGGATTCGTGTTGGGCGAGGCGTAGTCCGGGATCGCCAGCCGCCGCTTCGACGACCTCGTATCCCCACTCCTCGCACTTCTGACGCAATGACCAGCGCACCAGGCGCTCGTCATCCACTACCAGTATTTTTTCCGCTGGCATGCGTACCTAAGCTTACTACGGAAGGGAGGGAGCAGGTAAGGCGGGTCCGTGTAAGAGGCGCGTCCAGAAGCCGCAGGGCTCAGGGGATGACCTCACCTCAACCAATTCTCATGCCGAAGGTTTTCAACGCGTCCGAATTCGTCTTCGTTATTGGTAACAACCGTGTAGCCGAGGGAAAGCGCATGAGAGGCAATCAGCAGATCGTTACCGCCAATTGGTCGCCTGACTTTCTCAAGCCGCGCTCGAATCAAACCATAGATCTTGTCAGTAGGCGTTTCGAAAGGCAAAACCTCGAGGGCTCCAAGCACCGCCTCGAGCTGGGCCGCCAGTTGTGGCGGGCCCTTCTTGGTGGCTCCATAACGCAATTCGGCAGCGACGATGATGCTGGTACAAACTTTGGATTCTCCGATCTTGCGGATGTGCTACGCGACTCTGCCCTGTGGGTTGCGAACGAGATCAGAAACGATATTTGTGTCGAGCAAGTAGCGCATCAGATGTCAACCGGTTCGGGTCGAAAATCCTCAACCTACGGAAAGTCTTCGCGTAGCGGCTTAAGTGTTTTCAGAACTGCCAGCAGCGATTTTTGAGCAGCGGGCTCGATGATCAGCCTACTTCCTTCCTTTCGCATCAAGGCATCTTCACCTGGAAACTCGAATTCACGCGGAATCCGCACCGTTCGATTGCGGCCGTTCTTGAAGACTTTGACGTGGCGCTCTGAGCTCATGGCATTTGACCTATGCCTTAGCAAATGCCATTTGCCTCCTACTTGTCTAGCTAAAGGGAAGTACCATCGCGAAGGTCGTGCCTTTACCGACGGTGCTGGTCACATCGATGTGCCCGTGATGGTCCTCGACGATGCGCCGGGCCAAAGACAATCCCAGGCCGGTGCCTTCGCCCTTGGTGGTATAGAACGGGCGGAAAATGTTGGGTAGATCTTCGGGAGGAATGCCGCGGCCGTTGTCGGCCACCGTTACAACTGCGGTTGATCCCTGGGACTTGATTGTGACCGTGACCTTTCCATTCAGGTTGATCGCCTGCAAAGCGTTGAGGAGCAGATTCAGAAGAACCTGGTGGATCTGATCGCTGTCATGCTCAACTTCGGGCAGGGCAGGGTCCTTTTGAAAAGTGATCTCGACGGATTTCGCCAACGCCTGCTGGCGGCCCAGCATGACGGCATGCTCGACTGTTGTGTTCAGGTCGCTCTTGCGCACCCTCGGCGGGTGCGGCCGCGCCGTCTGCAACAGATCGGTGACGATTTGATTGATCCGCGCAATTTCCTGGCGAACGTCTTTGACCACGGTGCGTGCAGGGCTCGTCGCCGGCAAGTCGCGTCCGATGATTTCAATGACGCCGTGGATTCCCGCCAGCGGATTGCGGATTTCATGTGCCAGTCCTGTCGCCAGTTCTCCCAGGGTCGCCAAGTGTTCGGCGCGTGACATCTGCGTGCGGTGCAGGCGCTCGATTTCGAGACGGCTCTCGCGCAACTGCTGGACCATCTGGTTGAAGTTGCGCCCCAGGTCGCCGATTTCATCGTTGCGGTTGGCAAAAGTCACGGCCACGCTGAGATCCCCCGCGCCCAGTTGCGAGATCTTCTGCTGTAATTCGACCATGGGACGCTGAATCAGGTAAGTGAGAACCACCAACAGCGCTCCACAAATGGCAACCGCCCCGGCTCCGGCCACCAGCAGCACGATGTGCCGGTCGGGGTCGCGCCATGATAGGGTCGCCAGCAAAAACAGCAACATTCCGCCCAGCAGAACGCACGCAATGGGAACCAGCGCCTTGATCTCCCAGTTGATGCGAAGCCAAGGCAGGTCGGGATCCTGCGCCGGCGGGGTAGAGTCCGCAGCCGTTGGAAGCGCAGCTTCCCCGGAACTCACCGAATTCGAATACCCGGTGCTGTAAAAACTCGACCGCGGCGATACGCTCTCTGCGGTGTCGTCTGCTTCGGGTTCCAGTTCCGGGTTCGTCATGTCCCTCACGGTTTCAGGCATACGCATGTAATCCTGGCAGTAGATAGGTAACGCCGAAAAAGGTGAACATCACCACCGCGAATCCGAGGATGGCGAAGTAGGCCGCGCGCCGTCCCCGCCAGCCACGAGTGATGCGCATATGGAGGTAGCCGGCATACACCAGCCAGGTAATCGCCGCCCACGTCTCTTTGGGGTCCCAATTCCAGTAGGAACCCCAGGCCCGATTGGCCCAGTAGGCGCCGGCGGCGATCATCAGCGTAAGCAGGGGGAAGGCAATACAGATCGTTTTGTAAGTGATGCGGTCGAGCGCGTCGGCATCGGGCAGCAACCTCTCCAGGTCTTCGCGCCGCCAGAGCAATAGGAGATAGAGCAGGTTGGCGAAAATGCCGCCGACCAACCCCGAGAGAATGAACGGGCTCGTCGCTAGGTTGGTTGCATACAGTCCTTCAGCGTCCAGGGAGGAATACTGTCCGTCGCGTGCTCGCAGCACGAAGAAGATCAGCGCCAGCGTTTGCAGCAGGATGCTGATAAAGACTGCTCGATCGGCCAGCGCCAAAAGACTTTCATTGTTCTTCAGTCGCGACGCGATGTACAGCACCAGCGGCGCCGCTACTGCCGCGAAGACCAGAAGCATCAGCCATCCGAGATCGGGGATCGTCACAAACAGCCGCACGCCCTTGGAGAGGAATACCTCCGCTTTGTTTTCCGGATCCCATGCGATCACGTTGAAGCCGCCCCATTTTTCAAAGCGGGTCAAGATTGCTGCGTAGATTCCGACCGTGAACACACTGGTCGCCGCTAGAAAGAGCTCAGTCTTGATCTTGTCCTGAATCAGGAACATCATCGCCAGGGCAAAACTCAAGGCGCACGCTGCATACGCCAGCATGGCCAGGGTCACGTGAACGTGCAGCCAGGTCGACTGCAGTGCCGGCACGAGTGGCCTTACTTCGCTGGGGAGGAGTTGCATCAGGATGACCCCGACAATCGCGACCGGCATAGTCACGGTGCCGATGATCTTCACGCCATAGCGTTTCTCCGCGATCAGCGTGAGTGCGGCCAGCGTCCAAACAAAACTGAGCAGCATCTCGTAGATGCTGGCAAAAGGAGGATGCCCGGCCTCATACCAGCGATGGGCCACGGCGCCGGTATTCGCGACCAAGCCGGCCCAAGTCATCAGCGATGCAAACTTGACGTAGGAGTCTGTTCCCGTCACCCCGAAGCCCAGATACAAGGCTCCAGCGCCTGCGTAGAAAACCAGCGCGGCATAAAGCAGATTGGACTCACTCAGAATATTTCCGCTCTTGACCACGTTCAAAAAAGCGATGAACAGCAGGAATGCAATACTCAACCCGACGCCCACCACCAGCGTTGTGCCGGTCGCCGGATGCTGTTCTACTTTCGCTCGTGCCATATCCACTTTCCTCCGTTAGCCGGACTCACCTTCCGGCGATCGATGTGGCCTGCATAGCCGTGGCCACTGATTCCACTCTCATTTCCTTTTGAATCTGGTCCACCAGCCTCTTGAACTTCTCTTCAAATGCTTCCCGATTGCGGTTGGCGGTTCCTCCCACCCAAAGCGCCAGTTTGCCTTGCGCATCAAATACCGGAACTGCCCAGAAGCGCACGTGGGAGACGTAGAAAACAAAGGTGAGGCCAATGGCCATCAGCACCACGCCAGCCCACACGGCCCATTGGCCAGGCTCGTGCGAAACTTCAAGTCCGGTGTAGACCCCAGTCTTCAGATCTTTCGGCTCGAAGTGGTAAGGCGAGGAGACGTTCTCAGCGATACCGGGGATTTCCGGCAGCCAAAAATTCACTTTGGCGTCTGATTTCTTCGAAGTGACGATCAGGTGTACCGCGGGATTCTCTACGTCATTGCTGCGCGCGTAAACGTGCCCATCTCGCACCACGTAGTCGGGAATGAACTCTGCCAGCTGCACGCTGGTGTCGTCATCGAGATCGATCGTCTGTCCGAGAGCGAGGGAAAGTTCCTGCGATGCCGTGGTCTTACCCTTCACCGAAGTGGCATCGACGATCAGCCGGTCGAGCTTCCCGGTGCGGCCATAGCTGGCCTGGTAAAAGCGCACCCCCCGGTAGACCATCGGATCGTTGACGACAATCTCTTTCCGTTCCACCTCGCGTCCGTCGTCTACAACTGCCAACTGGGACCACCAGCGCTTCGGCGTACCGTCCTTGTAGGTTTCCTCGCCCGTTCCATCGCAGCGAATCGCAAATGGAAGAGTGCGCGTGGCGCCGCTTTTCATTTCGATCTGACTGCTTGTAGCGCCCGGAGTCAGAGTGATGAATCCGCGCCAGCCGTAGAGTGCGTCCACGATGCCGCCCAGGAAAATGAGCAGCAAGCTGGCATGCACCATGTAAACCGCCATTTCCGAGATGCGGTTACGCTCGGCGAACAATGAAAAACTGTTGGTGCGCACGATCCGTTCCGACTTCAGGCCCAGCCGCTCTATCGCGCGCTCGGCCGCGCTCAATCCAACTTCCTCATCTTTGATCGGAATCAGTGCCCGCGTGGGCAAAGCCTTGCGGAAGCTCTCGTCGGGACTCTTGTACGGACGGGCGTAGTACCGCCACGCGTTGGGGAAGCGCTCGACCGATGCCGCGATAATGCTCAGGCTGACTAGGATCATCAGGGCGACGAACCAGCGGGCGTGAAACACGTCGGTAAGGCCCGCGGCATCAAGAAGACCCAACATGGTCGGCGAGTAGGCGCGCTGCATGTCGTCGGGGTCGGTCATGGGCCGCTGCAGAATGACCGTTCCCGCCGCCGAGAAGATGACCACCAGGATAATCAGGATGACGCCAGTCTTGATTGAACTCAGGGTCTGCCAGGTTTTTCGGTACGCTGAACGAAGTGACAGGGCCATATTTCCTCTTCTTCGCCTGCTGCAGATGCACGTTCCCCGCCAACTTGTGAGGTGTGCGATGGCTCGCGCACAAATCGTTTACGATCAATACGTTGCATTGATCCTCGAGGCTTTTGGTTCGCACCCGCCTGAGCCATACGACTCATTCCATAACGATGGCCTTGGGATTTCACCCGCGCACGCAAGTGTGTGATTTAAATCACAAAACTCGGAGAGACTGCGCTTCGAAAGTGAACTCCGGGGCGTGGGGCATTTCACCAATCTGGTGTGGGAGAAGGCCCATTCAGATTGCCCGGCCCCGGATTGGAGAATTTGCAACGGGCGCCGGGGCTCCTTTGCAACTTGCCCTGATGCAATAAGTTACAGCCTCGGCACCGGGGCTCTGCCTTTTTCCTCGGCTAAAAGGCGAGGCTCGTGCACATGCAGTGATTGGCTATGCAGTCCCTACTACCAAGCCGAGCCGGAACAATGTCGAAACCCGCCCGTGTTGTCCTCGCTTCTTATTTGTGGTTTCTGGTGCTGTTTTTCGGGTTTGCGGCTTTGCCGGCCTTGGCCAAGACGCATCCGATTCCCCTCGACAAGAACGTGGATTCGGCAAAGTGTCTCGAGTGTCATGAGGACAAGAGCAAGGGCAAGGTAGTTCACTCCGCGATCGCGACTGGATGCTTGAGCTGCCATGAAGTTCGGGTCAACAAAGATGTCACGCGGGTGAAGCTGATCACTTCTACGCCCTATACGCTGTGCCTGTCCTGTCACGCGGACAAGAACGCGGCTGAGATGAAGGGTGCGGTTCATCCGCCAGCGGTTCGCGACTGTCTGAGCTGCCACGATCCGCACACGAGTGAGAATAAGAATCAACTGCTGAAGCCTCTGTCGGGCGGTGAAAAAGAGAACCTCTGCCTCAACTGCCATAAGACAGGGTTGAACGTGCCCGAGAAAGGCAGCCGGCACGCAGCGCTCGACATGGGCTGCGACAGTTGCCATACCACTCACAAAACCGGGGAGGCCGGCAAAGCGGAGTTCGATTTTCACCTGACCAAGGTTGCCCCGGCTCTATGCCTTGACTGCCACGACGCCAAGGACCCGACATTGCAGAAGGCGCATCACGATCAGCCCTTCGCCACCGCGGACTGCACCAGTTGTCACGATCCGCACCAGTCTGCGAGCCCGAAGCTGATGCGGCAATTCCTGCATCCGCCTTTCGCGGACAAGTCGTGCGAGCTCTGCCATGCGCCGGCCAAGGACGGCAAGGTGGTTCTGACCCAGGCGGATGCCAAGTCGCTCTGCGTGACCTGTCATGGCGAGCAGGCTGGAAAAATTAACAACGCCAAGGTGCCTCACCCGGGAGCGGCGGGAGACTGCACCGATTGCCACAATCCACACGCGAGCCGGCAGCCGGGATTGCCTAAGACTAACGCGGTGGACATCTGCCTGGGCTGCCATACCGACCAGGCCGAGCAAGCCAAGAAACACGTTTTGCATCAACCCGCCTTCAAGCAGGGATGCGCGACCTGCCACGAGCCACACGGCGGCGAGAACGATCACCTGTTGCGCGCCAAGACTGTGGATGCAGTCTGCCTGGAATGCCACGGTCCTGAGTCCCAGCCGAAGAAGCTCGAAGCCGAGCATTTGTACACGATTTTCAATGGCAGTGTGAAGCTGCCCGACAACTACTTCGCGAAGAACAGAGTCGCGGTGCTGCCCATCAAGTACGGGAGAGGGCATCCGATCGACGGCCACCCGATTTCCGACGTGGCCGACCCGGCGGACATTACAAAGTTGGTAGCAAAGATCAATTGCCTGTCGTGCCACCAGCCGCATTCCTCGGCCGAGCCCGGTCTGCTGGTCAAGGACCAGGCCAACAATACGGCGTTTTGTGCCACGTGTCACAAGGATCTGACGAAGAGGTAACTCCATGAGACCAAGGAATTGGAGAATGTTGCGGACAATGAAAACCATGCCGGCACCCAACGTACGCTGGATTCGCGACTACAAGAGCCTGCTGTTATTGGTTTTCTTGGGCGTAGGACTGCTGGCGCCGTCGGGCGCTTTCGCCGACAAGAAAAAGAAGGAACAGCCCGCAAGTGCCCCGGTCATCGATTATTCCAATATCGTATGGCCGAACCCGCCGGCGATCGCCCGCATCCGCTACCAGGCTTTTTTCGCGGCTCAGAAACTCTCACAGGTCGACACTGCCCCCACCAAGAAACAGAAGTGGATGGACCGCCTCGCCGGCACCCAGCCGGCCAGCGAGAATACTAAAGTCCTTTTCCAGTTGGCCGAGCCTTATGGGATGGCCATCGATTCCAAGAACAACTTGTACGTGGCAGACCAAAAAGTGGGCGCGATCTTCATCTTCAACACGGAAACGCGCGAAGTAGAAATGATCAAGAACAAAGTCCACGCCCATTTCGTGCGCATCATCGGCTTGGCCATGGACGACAACGACCGCTTGTTCGTCTCCGATCCCGGACTGCACCATATCCTGGTGTTCGACGCCAACCGCAAGGCTGAGGACGTCATCACGGAAGGATTGGTCGAGCCGGGAGTGATGGCACTCGACCGGGAGAACCGACTTCTTTACGTCTCAGATGTGGAACTGGACCAGGTTTTGGTTTACGACGCCGACTCCTTCAAACTGTTGCGGAAAATTGGCACTACAGGACACAAGCACGAACTCACCACTGCCGGTGACTTTGCTAAGCCTACCGGGTTGGCCATCGACCGCGATGGCAATCTCTACGTGTGCGACACTCTCAACAACCGTATCGAGATCTTTGATGCCGACGGCAAGTTCGTGAGCACATTCGGCAAGGCAGGCGACGGCCCGGGATACTTTTCGCGGCCCAAGGGTGTAGCGATCGATGGGGACAATCACATATGGGTCGCCGACGGCGTGCTGGACCGTGTTCAGGTGTTCAATCAGGAAACGCGGCTCCTGATTAGTTTTGGTGGACATGGCCTGCTCCCGGGGCAGTTCCAGGGGTTGGCCAGTATCGCTATCGACAAGAACAACCGCGTCTTCACTTCTGAGATTTTCCCCGGTCGCGTACAGCAGTTTCGCTACGTTACCGATGCCGAGGCTGAGCAGTTGCGCAAAGAGCGGGAACAGCAGCGCGAAAAGAAGGCCGGCGGAAATAGTTCTTCCATTCCAGCAGCGGAGCCGGCGGCCGAAGCCAAAAGCCTGCCAAGCAAGTAGGGTGAGAACGTGGAGCGGGCACTCCTGCCCGCTACTGCCAGCGGTCCAGAATTAGCGGGCAGGAGTGCCCGCTCCACACTTTTTCGTGCTACATTCTGCAGCGCCCTGATGTAAATCTTCTCAACTGGGGAATTTGACCAACTCGCATTTTGAAGTGGTGCTTTTCCCCCAGTTCAGGTTACGGTCCCAAATCAGAGCCGGATAGAAACACAGAAGTAAAGTAATTGGATTCTATGATTTACCAGAGAAATGCTGGACGTCGCCGGACTGACTCGATTCGGGCGGGCACTTGCATTCACCAGAGTTGAGGGGCGGTTGCACAAGGCGCCCAGGCGCCGAATGCAGCCTACGGCCTAAGCCTCTGGGAGTTCAGGAACGCTGCAGACAAACAATTCATGGAGGTCGTGAAATTTATGAAGAAAGCGATGTTGGTTGTGATGTTCGTTCTGGCGGTCGGGGGGATGGTGATGGCGCAGAATTGGTCATCTCCGGTTGACGTCCTCGGCGCGCACAATAACGGAGGCCGAGGCTGCGCAGGTTGCCATGCTCCGCACAGTGGCTCGCTCGGTTCCGGCCATGCCGGCGCCGCCGATTCCGGCAGCTATGCACTGTGGGGCCAGGACGCCAGCCCACTGTATGGCAAGACCATTAACTTTGGTGACAGCGGCTCGTACGCGGAAGTTCTGCCCAGCGGGATTCAGAGCGGAAGCCAGGAAGTTGGCGGAATTCTCCTGTGCCTCAGCTGCCACGACGGCAACGTTACCGCGTCGAACATGATGGTGAACCAGTCCTATGAACAGCGCATCGGCCTGTTGACCAATACTGCCTACGGCGCGGGGAAAATCCCGACCCTGCTCGGCAATGACGGAACCTCGGCAGGAAACTACAACAACGATCACCCGGTGGGGCAAGCGGCCACTATCCGCGCCGGCAACGGTTTGGTCAACACGGCTGGAGTACTCACTGTAACGCCCGGAACTCCGTACGCTCAGTTCGTAGCCAACTACGGCTGGCCGTCACTGGCACCTGGAAAGTGGTCGGCTCCGACTGGCACCACGGCCACCGGACAACCCTATGTGCTGTGTACGACCTGCCACAACCAGCACGTGATGACTGTGTACACGTCCAGTGCAGCCAGCCAGATCGCGGGCGACGGCGGCGGCAAGTACTATGCCACCTACTTCTTCATCAATGGCCCCTACAATCCGAACATCAACAACGTCGCCAACACGAATGCGCCTTCGACGACGCAGTTCTGCCGCCAGTGCCACTTTGGCGAGGCGAACGAAGCCAACAACACCAACAACGTGACCACGGTATTCCAGTAGACCTTGGTTGACGGATAAAGGGGAGAGAAATACTCTCCCCTTTTTTTTCGAAGCGAGGCGAGGAAATATGAGATACCAACTCCCACTCAGCGCTTGTCTGGCGATAGCACTTTCCGCGGCTTCGGCCCAGGTAGCATCGCACGCGCCGACCGCGGTCGCGAACACGGCTTCCGCGCAAACATCACCGCTTCAGCCGAGTGATAAGCCGGTGGCCCGGGTGAACGGCGCAGTGCTGACGGATCGCGACCTGGTGCGGGAGATGTATGCCATCTTCCCCTACGCCCAGCAGCACAACGGCTTTCCCAAGGCGCAGGAGGCAGCGATTCGGCAAGGTGCGCTGGAAATGATTATTTTCGAAGAATTGGTATATCAGGAAGCGCAGCGGCGCAAACTCGCGATTTCGGCCGAGCAACTCGCCCGCGCCGAGGCCGATTTTCGCAAACAGTTCAACAGTCCTGACCAATACCAGCAATACCTGCAGAGCGAGATGCACGGATCCGAGCAGCAACTGCGCCAGCAGATGCGGCGGTCGTTGTTGATCGAGCAGATCCTGAAGACAGACGTGGAGCTCAAGTCCACCGTGTCGGAGGCCGAGGTCGAAGCTTACTACGTTAAGAATCCGACGTTCTACCGGCAGCCGGAGTCCTTTAGCTTCCAAAGCATCTCCATCATTCCTCCGCTCAAGGCGACTCCAGACCAGGAGAAAGAAGCCAGGAAGAAGGCGGAGGAAGTGCTAAGCCAGGCCAAGGCCACCAAGACTTACCAGGATTTCGGACTGCTGGCGGAGAAGTTCTCCGAGGATGATTTCCGCGTGAATATGGGCGACCACAAAATAGTGCCCAGCGAGAAGTTGCCGCCCCAGGTGGTCAAGACACTGCAGGCGATGCAATCGGGGCAGGTCAGCGGAATGATCCAGATCGAGACCGCATTTACCATCATCCGCTTGAATACCCACGTTCCGGCGCGCAAGAAACCACTGGTGGAAGTGAAGAACGACCTGAAGACAGAATTACAGAAAAGCAAGTACGAGAAACTGCGTTCTGGCCTTGCAAAACAATTGCGAGCCAAGGCCAAAATCGAAGTTGTATAAGGCATGATTGTGAGTCTTTCCTGTTCGCGAGCCCGCCGGGCAGCCGGCGGGCTTTCTCATGAATGGCTCTCAAAAACATGCCCGCTTTCCCGTTGTGGATTTCAACACGCAGAGCAGCGTGATATCCCGCACCCCCTAGATTTCAGCCCCAAACCACCCTTTGGAAACATTCGGCAAAACCTTTAACTTCAATCGCTTACAAAGTTTCAGAGGGGGCGCGCATTTGGCAACTCCTGTGCCTTGTAAACAATGAGTGGACCTGGTCCGTTGAGCCTCTAGCCAGGAAGGCAGTAATCGAATGAAGATTGCGTATCGCATCATCGGATTAGCGGTGCTGGTGACTGCGCATCTCGTCCATGCCCAGATCCAAACCCAAACTCCACAATCCCAAGTCCCTGAGCTTTCTATCGGCGAAAACACGAAGCTGAGCGCCGGAGCCCTGGTGAGCTTCGGATATAGCGGAGACTACGGCGACGTGATTTCGTCTCAACACGGGCTGACCTGGGGACTTGACGGCAAGCTTTCCGGCTACTATTACAACCCAAACTTTCTTTCCTTCACGGCCACGCCTTACTACAACCAGTCGCGGGCCAACTCCAGCTACCAATCACTGACCGGGGCGAGCGGGATTGATGCTACGGCGAACCTGTTCACCGGTTCACACTTTCCCGGCTCGGTGAGCTACCGTTACGATCGCAATTCGAGTGGAACTTTCGGCTTGGTGGGACAGCCCAACTTCACGACTATCGGCAAAGGCCAAGGTTTCGGCGTCAACTGGAGCGCCTTGATTCCAAACTTGCCCTGGGTTTCCGTCGGATATTCGCAGGGCGATGGCGGCGGCACGATCTACGGCACGAGCGAGGAAACGAGCTCGACCACGCGGCTTTTCAATCTACGGTCGGGATATCAGATTGCGGGATTTCGTCTGAACGCCTTCCTGGACCGCAACAGCTTGGACTCCAAGTTTCCGCAATTCCTCGCCGGGCAGTCGGAGTCGATACAGGACTCGACTGGCCATGACGTGGGCTTCGGCGCTCAGCACAATCTACCTTTCCACGGCCAGTTCTTTGCGAATTACGACCGGGCGTCGGCGGATACCAACTACCTTTCTAATGTGGGGCAGGTCTCCAACACGTCCAGCTATACCGACGACATCGTGAATGCGGGGGCTAGCTTTCACCCCGTGCAGAAACTCACTCTGAATGTTACCGAGAACTACACCAGCAATCTGAATGGGTACCTGTCGCAGAGCCTGGGCGGCAACAACGGCTCGGTGGTTGGGCTGAGCCTGGGATCGGGAGCGCACTCCTCGACCGTGGGTGGAGGAGCTACCTACGACTTCACCAGCTTTCTGTCGGCGTCGACGCAGGCCACTTACTACGACCAGACCTACTTTGGAAAGACCTACACCGGAACTTATGTGAGCGGTACCGTGAGCTATGGAAAGCGGCTGCTGGACATGTTCACCTTCTCCGGTTCGGTGATTGATAGCGATAATGGACAGGGAACGAACGCGCTGGGATTTATCGGCAATGTGAATTTCTTTCACCGGATCAAAGGCTGGCAGACTTCCGGTGTATTCAGTTACGCGCAGAACGTGCAATCGTTGCTGGTTACCTACACGACCTCCTACTACAGCTACAGCGCGAACCTGCACCGCCGTCTGCCGGCCGGGTTGCAGTGGACAGCAGCGTTCAACGGAACGCACAGCGGTTTGACCAACTACCAGGGCACCAGCAGTCACAGCGAAGGCTACTCGACGGCGTTTGGTTCGCGCAGGTTCACCCTCAACGGCAATTACACTCAGTCGAACGGCATCTCGCTGTTGGGCGCGAGCGGGTTCGTGCCGGTGTCCGGGACGCCGGGGGTGAATGACTTCATCACGTTTGGCGGCACAAGTTACGGCGGGGGAATCTCGGTGACGCCGCTGCGCCGCCTGCTCATTTCGGGCAGTTTCAGTCGCGCGATCAGTAATACCATCGGCCAGACGGTGTCGCACAACAACACAGAAATCTTCAATGCCCAGTTGCAGTACCACTTGCGAAGGATCGCGCTGCAGGCGGGGTATACGCGCTTCACCCAGGGCATCAGTGCACTGGGAGCGCCTGCCAACTCGACCGCTTATTTTGTCGGAATATCCAGATGGTTCGACTTCTTCTAACCGCGCGGAGCAAGTCAGCTTTATGCGCTGGACTGACCATTGTTAGTCTGGCGTTGACGCTGGTCGTCCCAGCGGGCGCCGCGAAACGTTCCAAAGAGATCGTCGAACGGCTTTCCGCGCCCGATCTGCTGATGGACGGCGGGCGCAAACTCTCGTTCGAACGCGCTTTTAGTCTGGAGCGCGAGGTCAAGCCCAAGCGCAGCTTCTGGACTCGAGTGGTCGACACGATCGCGGGCCTGCCCGACTTCCATTACCTGGTGAGTCCCTACAGCGTGGTCACGGATTCGCGCGGCCGCATCATTGTGACCGATGTGGCGGCGGTGGGCGTCCACGTCTTCGATTTCGAGCAGCAGAAGTACAAGTTCATCTCCCGCCGCGACTCAGGGAAAGATCCCATGCTCACCCCGCAGTGCGTGGCCGTGGATGCGCAAGACAATATCTACGTCACCGACTCCCACTCCGGCAAAATCTTTGTTTTTGACGTCAACGGGAAGTATCGCCGCGCGATTGGAAGCCTGAAGGGCGGGGAAGGCTATTTCAAGCGTCCCACTGGGATCGCGGTCGATTCCGCGGCTCAGCGTATTTACGTCACCGACACGCTGCGCAACAAGATTTTCGTGATGGACATGCAGGGCAGCGTCCTCCAGATGATCGGAAAGCCGGGCTCGGGCGACGGCGAGTTCAACTATCCCACCGAGTTGCGCTTGAATGGGCAGGATCTAGCGGTCGTCGATGCCATGAATTTCCGCGTCCAGGTATTCGATCGCTCAGGCACCTTCCGCTACGCCATCGGAAAGATCGGAGATGGAGCGGGATGGATGTTTCGGCCTAAGGCGGTCGGGTTTGACTCCGAGTCGCATCTGTACGTCGTCGACGGAGCCTGGGGGATCGTGCAGGTCTTCGACGCGCAAGGTCAGCTGCTCTACTACTTCGGCGAAAGGGGAACCGGGGCGGAACAGTTTCAATTGCCGACCGGACTGCAGATCGACAAGAACGATCGCATCTACGTAGTGGATTCCTTTAACCGGCGCGTCCAGGTGTTTCATTACTACGGCGTCGGGCAAGCCGATGACGGGAGGAAACAACCATGAAGAGGCTCCTGTCGTTCGCCTGTGTGTTGGTGGCGGCCCATGGTTTTGCTCAGGTGCAGCCCAGCGGAGATGCGCTGGGCATGCACAACCTGTCGATTTCCAGCGGAGCGTCCGTTTATTCGCAGGGAAGTCTGGGCTGCACTTTCTGCCATGCTCCCCACAGCGGAATCGGCGCCAACACCCCGCTCTGGAATCAGAAGCTTTCGACGAAGTCTTACGTGCCTTACAGCAGCACGACGAATCCCAATCAGGGCAACACTCAGCCCACACTGGGCGTCACCAGCAGCCTGTGCCTGAGTTGTCACGACGGTACCGTGGCTGTAGGGCAATCCGCGGCCTACGGGCCGTTACCGACCGTCGGATCCATGAACAGCGTCGATTCTTTCGGCACGACCCTGACTGGGTCGCACCCGTTCAGTTTGGTGCTGCCGATGAAGGACGCTCCCAACCTGGTCGCGTCGCTGGTTTCACAGGGCAAGACGGCCGATGCCACCGGGGCGGTGAAACTGGTGAACGGCAACATTGAGTGCACCAGTTGCCATGACCCCCACATCCAGAACATCGATAAAATTGCGCAGAAGTTTCTGGTGCGCGACAGCTCCAATGCGCAGATGTGTCTGGCCTGTCACGATCCGAACCGGGTGGTTCAGGGACAGGTGAACCAGTTAGCCGGTTTTGCCAACAGCATCCATCAGACGGCCACCAACCAGGTTTCACCAGACGCCCACGTCGGTTCTTATGCGACGGTCGGCGTGAACGCATGCACGTCGTGCCATATGTCGCATGATTCCGTTGCGCCGGCCCGTCTGTTACGTCCGGCTACGCCCGCAGCGCCCTCCTACGACCCGGTGACCCAGAGTTGCATGACTTGTCACGCTGGCGGTACCTATGTGAACCCGCCGGCTCCAAACATCATGGCGGAGGTCGCGAAGGTTAGCCATCCGCTGCCCGCTGGAAACAACTTTCACGATGCGGCCGAGACCTCACTGCTCACCAACAACCGCCACGCGACTTGCGTGGATTGCCACAGCGCGCATGCCTCCAATCCGGAATTGCAGTTCTCGGCGCCTCCAGCCATTCGTCCTCCCCAGGCAGGCGCTGCCGGCGTCAGTGCGCTCGATGGCATCACGCCGATGATTCCTGCGGTCAATCAGTATGAAACCTGTCTGCGCTGTCACGGAACCGGCATCGGCAAGCAGCGCCTGGTGATCTATGGGTATGCGCCCATCCGCGTGGTTTCTGCGCCGGACGCTTTGAATGTCATCCCCGAGTTCGCGTCGTCGGCAAGTTCAAGCCATCCCGTGACCCACCCGCGCTCGAGTGTCCTGCCACAGCCCAGTCTTATGGTGAATATGTTGGATGAGAAGGGGCTGCCCTCGGCGCGCCTTGTTGGTACCCAGGTTTTCTGCACCGATTGCCATAACAGCGACGACAATCGCGAATTCGGAGGTGCCGGACCCAATGGTCCCCACGGCTCGATCTACTCGCATTTGCTCGAGCGCAACTATCAATTCAGCCAGGCCGCGGTTCCCGGTGGACCGGTTACGAACACATTTCCCAGCCCGGACACGAGTGTTGCCGGACCGTACGCGATGTGCGCGAAGTGCCACAATCTCAGCCAGATTTTCGCGAACACCAGCTTTAGCCAGCACAATCTGCATTCCTACCAGCAGGGATTCTCGTGTTCAGTCTGCCACTCTGCGCACGGCATGGGAGCGACCTCTCCAACGGTCACCGGAGAGCGGCTGGTGAATTTCGACGCCAACGTGGTGGGGCAAAACGGCGGCGCTCCCATCGCCTACAACCGCAGCACTAACACGTGCACACTGATGTGCCATTCTGTCGCTCACAATGCGAACGGCACCGTCACCGCTGCGGCTCTCGTGAAGGGGACCAGAGGCCGGTGAGCCGCAAATGCCTCTTCGTCTTTCCACGGCATACGTTGTCCATTTCCGCGCGGAACAACGCATGCACATGGACCGGCAGGGCTGGATCAGTTAGCCGTTAGACGCCGTGGTTAGGCCCACGGAATCAACTCGGGTTCAGCCCTGTATCGTGAAAGCACCGGCTGCACCGACGGCGATCGGCGATTGACATGCCTCTAACCGCAGACCCAGCTATGGCCGATAAACGCCCAATTCGTGGAGGGCGATCCTGGGCGACACAGATCGCAACAGCGATTTTCGTACCGATATTGCTGTTGGGCGTGATCGAAGGAGCATTGCGACTGCTCGGCGTCGGATTCCCCACCGGCCTTACCGTGCCCTGCACGGTGCAGGGCCACCCTGCCGCTTGCTACAACCTGTTTTTCCCTGCTCCCTTTTTTCCGCCCGGAATGATCAAGCTTCCTCAGGCGTACGCCATTCCGGCGGAGAAACCGCAGGGGACTTTCAGGATCTTCATCCTCGGGGAATCGGCGGCGATGGGAGATCCCGACCCGGCTTATGCCTTCAGCCGATACCTGGAAGTGATGCTGCGGGAACGCTACCCTTTCATGAAGTTCGAGGTCGTGAATACCGGAAGCGTGGCCGTCAACTCCCACGTACTGTTGCCAATTGCCCGCGGGTTGGCGACCGAGCGGCCGGATGTGTTCATCATCTACTCGGGCAACAATGAAGTCGTCGGACCCTATGGGCCGGGGACTGCGCTGACCTCGTCAGGCATGAGCATGCCCGTCATCCGCGCCAGCGTCTTTGTACGTTCTACTCGCATTGGTCAGCTTCTCACCAAGGTGGGCGCTCAAAAGAAGGAGTGGGGCGGGATGGAGATGTTCCTCGACAAGCAGGTGCCGGCGAACTCGCCGCTCATGAAGAATGTGTATGAAAATTTCGAGAGCAACTTGCGTGACACGGTTGAAGTCGCGCGGCGTTCCGGCGCCAGGGTCATCGTCAGCACGGTTGCCACAAACCTGAAGGATTGCGGGCCATTCGCTTCGCAGCACCGCGGAGATTTAACGCCAGAAGATTTGCGAACGTGGTCGGCTCTGGTGCAGCAGGGATCGGAATTGGAAAACGCCCGATCGTACGCCGAGGCGTTGAAGGCGTACTTGGCTGCGGAAAAGATTGATGACCAGTACGCCGAGCTCGAATTCCGGATTGCTCACAGCCTGTCGATGCTGGGAGACTACTCAGGGGCCAGGCAGCATTTTATTCGCGCCCAGGACCTCGATACGCTGCGTTTCCGCGCCGACAGCCGGATCAACGACATCAATCGCGCCGTGGCATCTTCGGTTCCGGGGACAGAACTGGTGGATGCCGAGGCCATTTTTTCCAAGGAGAGTCCCAACGGGATCATCGGCAGCGAACTTGTGTATGAGCACGTACACATGACTCCTCTGGGCAACTACCTGCTGGCTCGTGCCATGTTCCTGCAGATCGCCAGCAAGTTGGCTGTGGAGGCTGGACGGCCGACGGAGCCAGGGGGCGTCCGGTCTGAAGCAGAATGCGAACAGTTGTTAGCCTTTACCGGCCACGATCGGGCTCGCATCACAGCAGAGATGCTGCAGCGTTTACAGAGGCCTCCGTTCACCAATCAATTGAACCACGCCGATCAGATTTTGCGGTTAACGCTCAATGCCGGGGATCCTGAAAGCCCGAGTGATACCGGCGCCCATTATGAATGGGCGATCCGGAAGAAGCCTGACGACCGGGTCTTGCACTACAACTACGGGATCTTCCTCTTCGACTACAACCGCGCTGCAGCGGTCGAGCAGTTGCGCATGTCCCGGCCTTGGGATGACTTTCCGGTATTTGCGCCGGACGGGACCCTGGTCCAATAGGAACTCCCGACAGAGATACGGTCCACTGTTTGGTTGAGTCAATCCTGATTACTGCGAACTGCGTTGTTCAGCGCAGGAGACGCCGCCTTCCCGCAAAGAGTATTCGCAGCGCCAGCGGAAACCATTGGGGTCGTGTTGCCCGTATCCCCAAACTCTGAGATGCAGGGTTTCCCCCTCCACGCGCGAACCCTCGACGAAGACGTGATCATTTTCACGCAGAGTCGCCCGGAGTTCTGTGGGAACAAGGCGGATCAGGGTGGGCTTGTCGAGCATCACAGATTCTTCCGGACCAGCCGCGGAAAAGACCAGGGCCCGTGAGGTCTTCTTGTTCAGATATTGCGTGATGATGAGGAAATCATTGTTGGACCACGCCACCGCAGCCACGCCAATATAGTCGCAGAGCTTTCGCGAATGCCCCGTGGCCACCTCGATGAGCCAGAGCGAGCGGAACGTGCCGACGAAATCTGAACCAGCGGCCCCGTTCTCTTCATTGCGCACAACGTATCGGCCGTCCGGTGACACCAGTTCACCAGCCTTCGGAAATACAACGAACTGGTTCGCGGGAGCAGGAACGATCACGATCGTGAGCATCACGGCCGCCACAAGCATTAACCACACGCGGCGCATCCCATGGCCTCCGCTGTAAGTTTGGGCCAATTATCGATATCTCTGCAGTGATCGAGTCCACAGCGGCGTTACTTTGGTTTTACTGGGATGAGGTTCGCAGCTCAAATCAACATTGGCCTAGAACCTGCGATACATAAACTGAGCGGTGCTGGCGCCTTGCGTCAGAGTCACGATCAACAAAAAAAGTAATGCTATGGCGTAGAGAGGCGGCAGCCAATACCCACGCCAGCGAGCCAGAAGCGCGATGGTTCCAGTGCCAGTTTCCGAGGCTTCTTCCTCAACCGGGCAGCGATCGAGGGCGTCGATCACAAGCAGCGCGATTCCGTAACCCAGCGCGAGCGCCGCGACCATCAGGTAAAGGCTCTCGCTCAGAAAGTGGGACTGGTAGCTTACCGGCGACAAAACCGCCGAGAGCATCTGACGCGCCTGAGGCCAAGAGTTGGCGCGGAAGAAGATCCATCCCAAATTGACGAGGGCTACAGTCGCAACCCAGGAGATCGGCGTCCATAAATTTGCGGGAGGGTCCCAGTTGAGCTTGCGCGCGAGTTGCTGCACCTGACGATGCAGAACCAGCAGCACCCCCTGATAGGAACCCCACAACAGAAAGAGAACGCTGGCTTGATGCCACACTCCGAATAGGACCATCGACACCAGTAAGGCGAGATTCCGCCACCAAACCTCACGCCGTAAGACTGCCAGAGGGAGGAAAACGTAGTCGCGGATCCAGAAAGACAACGACATGTGCCAACGCGTCCAGAAAATCGAAGCACTGGTGGAGTGAAAGGGTCGCGCGAAGTTTTCGGGCACAGTGAATCCAAGCATCAGAGCTGCGCCAATGGCGATGTGCGAGTAACCGGCAAAATCGAAAAAAAGTTGTAGTCCGCAACCCAGAGCCAAGCACCACACGTCCAGGCCGCTCCACTGGGTAACACGATCGAAACCGCTCGTGATCCCGTCGCCGGAAAGGATTCCACGTCCCAGAAGTTTGGCTAACTGCACCATGAACACACCCGTAGCGATGCGGCGGAACCCCAGCACGATGTGGTCCCACGAGGTGGACTCCTCGGAGCGGATTTGCGGCAGCATCTCGGGCATGCGGCAGATCGGCCCGGAGATGGTTACCGGGAAGAAAACCATGTACAGAGCAAACTCGAAAAACGTTGGGTCGAGTTCCTCGCCACGATAGAGATCAAACAGGTAACTCATCGCCTGGAAGGTCCAGAACGAGATTCCCAAGGGCAGGGCCAGGTGCGAGAACCTCTGCAGCGAGGAGAGAGGAACCGCGACAGCGATTTCCGGGAGATATTTGAAACTGCTTAGCAATATCAGATTCAGAACGATGCCGGTCCACAAGACGAGCGCGGACGGCTTGCGTCGAAGCCATTCGCCGACCAAGAAATTCATCACTGTGGAAGCGAGAAGAACGCCTGCGAACCAGAGCCCCCAGGTAAGGTAGAGCGCGTAGCTGGCAACGAGAAGCGTCGCCTGCCGCAATCTTTGCGAACGGACCTTGGCGAAGATCACCACGCATAGCAGAAACAACGTCGCGTACAGGATGCCTTGCAGCAAATCCCTCCCTTGAAGACAGCGAACAAGAATAATCGGCCTCTTTGCTGGTTACAAGAAAACTCAACCTCATCCTCTACAATGTCGTTTGCTCCGATTCCGCAATCTCATCGACGCTCTCGATGCGGCTCCCGCGAACCGCCCGTTCATTACTACCTGGATCGACGAGGACGAGCGCGAGACGGTCACCTTTGAAGAGTTCCGCCAGCGTGCCCGAGGGCAGGCTGCGGTACTTGGCGCGCACGGTGTCGCCGCCGCCGACCGCGTCATCGTGATCGTGCCGCAGGGCATCGGCGCGATGGCGACTTTTGTCGGAGCGATGATGTTGGGCGCCGTGCCAGCGTTTCTTGCGTATCCCAATTTCAAGGTCGAGCCTTCCAAATACCGCTCCGGCCTGGCCGGAGTCACCGCAAACCTCCACGCCAAGGCCGTGGTGATCGACGAGGAGTTTCCCGAAGAAATGCTTGGCCATGTCTCCCTCAACGAGGAGACAAAGCTGATTCGTACGAAGCACGGAAGTGCGGTGGGGGGAGACAAAGAGTTCCTGCCAACGGAGATCAAAGCGGGCGACCTCGCCTTTATTCAACACTCCTCAGGCACGACAGGACTACAAAAGGGAGTGGCCCTGACTCACGCCGCTGTGCTTCGCCAGATTGAACATCTGACCCAAGCACTGAGCATCGATGGAACGACGGACCGCGTCTACAGTTGGCTGCCCCTCTACCACGACATGGGACTGATTGCCTGCTTCATATTGCCGATGGTCTGCCACATGCCGCTGGTGATGCAGTCGCCTCTCGATTGGGTGATGTATCCGGAAACCATGCTGCAGATTATCAGCGAGTACAAATGCACCCTCGCATGGATGCCGAATTTTGCTTTTCAATTCGTGCCCCGACGAATGCCGCAGAGCCGGTGGTCGGAGTACGATCTCTCGTCCGTTCGGGCTTTGATCAATTGTTCCGAACCGGTCCGCGCCAGCAGCATGCTTGAGTTTCAGAAGGCATTGGCGATCAGGGGCGAGGCCCTGCAATCCTCTTACGCCATGGCAGAGAATGTCTTTGCCGTGACCCAGTCCGGCCTCGATCGGCGTCCGGCGTGCATTTGCGCGGACGGGCAGCAATTCCGCGCCGCTCATCGCGTCGCCCCAGTGGCGGACGAAACCCCAGGGGCGGTCACGTTCATTTCTTCGGGCCGGCTGCTTCCCAATCATGAGCTTCGAATTGTGTCAGATTCTGGAGCGATCCTCAGCGACGGCTACGTTGGTGAGATTCTAGTCAAAAGCGACTGTCTCTTTGATGGCTATTTCAACCGTCGCGACTTGACGGCTCAGGCGATGATCGACGGCTGGTATCGCACCGGCGATCTTGGCTTCTACCTCGACAACGAACTCTATGTGGTCGGGCGGAAGAAAGACCTGCTCATCATCGGCGGCGAAAACATTTATCCGCAGGACATCGAGGAGATCGCGGCCGGCCATCCTGCCATTCATGACGGCCGGGTGATTGCGATGGGCGTGTACAATCCCGAACTCGGGACGGAAGATATCGTCGTAGTGGCGGAATTGGAGAGAGAAGCGCTTCTCGCCAGCGCCGTGGAAATCGAACGGGAGATCCGCAGCCAGGTGGTCTCGAGCATGGGAGTGGCTGTTCGGACGATTTTCCTGAAGCCACCCAAATGGATTGTGAAAAGCACGGCCGGCAAGCCGGCGCGTTCCGCCACGCGCGAGAAATTGTTGCGAGAGCATCCCGAACTTGACTTCGAGCTCTAGGAGATTCAATCCGCATGACCGACGAAGCCCAGCAAATGATTGAACACATCGTTCGGCTGATCCGAAAACCGGGCGTGACTCTTGACGAGAACACACCCCTGGTCTCCTCTGGACTAATCGACTCGATGGCTCTGGTGGATTTGTTGTTGAAGCTCGAAGACCTCACGCATATGCGCATCCAGGCAGGCAAGGTACAGCCCAAAGATCTGGATACGGTAGCGAAGATGTTCGCGACCGCGCAGCGCGTGGGCAAGCCGCGAAAGTAGATTGGGCGCCCTCCGCATGAGCGCTAACTTAAACGGGACTGGCTAGGAGTTGGCCCTCGCAGACTCTGAGCGGTAGCTTCCGGATCGTCTAACCGGACACTGTTGGGAGTGATCGGGGATCTGTGGACGATGGTGTACTTATGGCTGTTAGTCGAGACGAATCCCGCAGGAGACTCCGAACGCGCTTGGCCGTGACGGCCTTGTAAGGGTGCAATTCCGAGGGAAACCTGTCATGCTGTGCACGACCGCTCGTCGCGCAATGGAGGACGCGATGGACAAGAACGCTTCTCGGAGGGCGGATAAGACTGCGCAGACGTCGCCTGAAGCTCCTTTCACAACGTTCATTCAATTGGACGGGAGGTCTGCCATTCCATCGCAGTTTCGTACTCCGGGTACTTTTACAATTACCCGGCTCCAGTCGCCGGCTGGACTTCCCGACCGAATCACAAAGCTATCGCCCGTCCCCGCTCTGCTAGTGTCGATCTCCCTTAAGTCTCTGCCATCATCGAACTATCAGGTGTGGACGGCAGACAAGCTTATTGCCACATCCATCGTCCACCCGTTTCGCTCCAATGTCATCGATTTCGATTCACAGCCAAGGTGCTGGGCCGGTAGCGCCTTCGATTACGTTCACTATTCTGTCCCTCGCAAGGGACTCGATGACATTGCCGAGGATCTCGGTTTTGGCCGTGTAAGTGACTATCGCGTTGCAGTGCTCGAAGACGATCTAGTTGTGACACAGATCACCAAGAGCATCCTTCCGTTCCTTGGGCGGAGCGACGGTTTGTCCGTGTTGGCCCTCGATCAGTTCAGCCTCATCCTGGGAGCGCATCTTCTCCAGCGGTACGGTGTACGCCAGAAAACAGCACGGCCTTCAAACGGAGGCCTGGCGCCATGGCAAAAGCGACGAGTGTCTGAACTTCTTCATGAGAACATGCATGGCCGGATCAGGCTTTTCGACATTGCACGCGAATGCGGACTTTCCGTCAGCCACTTTGCCCGCTCGTTCAAGACCTCTTTCGGCGTCTCCACTCACCAGTGGTTGATGCAGCATCGCATGGACCACGCCAAACAACTGATGAGCAACACCAGCCTGTCGCTGATCGATATCGCGATTCAGTCGGGATTTAATGATCAGGCAGCGTTCACGCGCACATTCCATCAACTTGTCGGGGTCAGTCCCGGAAGATGGCGACGGCATTTCATGACTAAGAACTTCCGAGCGTAGGGGCCTTTACCGACCATTCGAGACATCGCTTCCTTTTAAGCAATAAACAGCAAAACCAGCAAGATTCTGCAAGAGAGCAACCAGCTTTTGTTATAGCGTCAGCGGGACACGTTCAATATCCGGTTCTGTCGAAGCCGGAGCGTATGAGAAGCAACCAAGGAGAGCAAAATGACACCTACCCAAAGCAAGCCAGGCATCGTTTTCTGTCACGGGCTCTGGGCCGATGGCTCGTGTTTCAGCAAGCTGATCGTTCCCCTTCAGGCGGAGGGGTATGAGTGTATTGCAGCGCAGTACGGCCTCAACACAACGGCAGAGGACGTCGCCTTGGTGAAGGCAACGATCGGCCGGGTCAGCGGCCCTGTCATCCTCGTCGGCCACTCCTACGGCGGAAGCGTCATCACAGGCGCTGGAATCGACGATCGCGTTGCCGGGCTGGTTTACATCTGCGCGCTCGCTCCGGACTCCGATGAGACATCTCAGACCCAGCAATCTAACTTCCCGAAGACGGACGTCTTCTCCCACATCGAAGTCGTGGATGGACGTATCTGGCTGCGTCCCGAGGGTACGAAGTATTTCTGCGGAGATCTTTCGGAGCAAGAGCAGAAGCTCGTTTGGGCGACTCAGGGCGTCCCCAACCCCGACCTGTTCGAGGCGAAAGTCGGGGGAACCGCTTGGAAATTGAAGCCAAGCTGGTACATCGTCGGCAGGAAAGACCGCACAGTACACCCCGATCTGGAGCGCGCCATGGCCAAGCGCATGGGCGCAACCACGTATGAGCTCGACAGCAGCCACGTGCCGATGCTCTCCCAGCCGGAACGGGTGATCGAGGTAATCCGTGCCGCCGCAAATGCGGTTCACAAAGGCAAGGCAGCAGCGTAAAGCTAGGGGATCGTATCGTTGGCTATGCTGCTTCAGCAGTCTCGGTGACCATTCAGTTGGGTTGGGACAATTTGGTGGTCACTTGACGACGTCCAGTCTGGCTGAAGTCGCAGCCTGCCTCCCGGATGCCGGGCAACACGGAAGGAATTCTTAAGTTAGCGCTGATGGGACGCTCCCCCGTCACTCCTAAATAGCTCCAAATCTGAGATCCCGAGCTACTGCGGTGCGTCCATCATGACCGTTTCCTCTCGACGATGCCGTGCGGCGGCCATCGCTTCGGCCTCTTCGATCTGCTGATTGCGATCCCATTCGGGGCGCAGCGCCATCGCCTTGATGTGGAAACGAGATTCCTTCGCCGCATCATCGACGCGAATGAGCATTTCATTCTTGCGAAAGCGAAATCGCGTGACATCGGCCAGGGGTAAGAGTTGCTCAGAGCTCTTGCCAATGATCACGTAGACCACCGTGTCCCCCATCAGAACGTACTCAGGGCAGAGCGCCCCCGGTTCAGTTCTCGCGCCACCGCCCGACATGGCGGTAATGAAGGCGTGCTGCGGACCCATACAGTCGGTCATGCGCATGCGGATGATCGTGCCTTGCTGATGGCCGTGGGTTTGAGCGGAAAGAAGAATGGGGCAGCAGATCATAAAAATGCAAACCAGCGTCCGTTTCATAGGCCCCCAATTACTGAACACGGTTTGGATAGTAGTATCCACTGCGACAACGGAACTCCAGGTTGAGGTTGTGAGTGGGAAGAATTCGAACGACGTGAAAGCCGGAAGCGAGTGTTGGCAATCGATAGTTGACGATGTATGTTGCTCGAAAACCTTCAAGTATTACATTCACTACGCGAGTCGCCCCGCCTTGTGCCGGGAAGTACCCATTGCGTACACTTGAGATGTTTTCCAGCCGCCCGGCGCTACGGGCTCCGCTTCGCTCATACGCTTCTCTCTCTTGGGGTCCCCGCTTGCACCGCTTCGGAACTACCCTGTTTTAAGGGGAGTAACAACTTCTTTAAGAGCACGCTTGCTTCCAATCTGGTGTTGGAGGTTGCCCCTTATTTTTTAATGAATTACGAGGAATAGTTAAGGAAAAATGCTCGGCGCGGACGGCCGTCGCGTTTTTCTTCGCATGGGCTGAGCCTTTTCCCGCGTTGGTCCAGGTGGCAGTCTGCATATGATCCTGGTCACGCCCGCCGGTGAGTGGCCGCACTGTACCGTGC
The DNA here is from genome assembly GCA_963768265.1 of uncultured Acidobacteriaceae bacterium. GTDB lineage: Bacteria > Acidobacteriota > Terriglobia > Terriglobales > Acidobacteriaceae > Sulfotelmatobacter. The sequence continues at coordinate 52,071 of CAVYHM010000028.1, read as the reverse complement.
AGGGTTCATCGCTAGAATCGTCTAGTCTTCCCCCTGTAGCGCTCGGAAACTGGCGTTGTCACCCCTTTCCTTTTCCGGCTCACCGAGGCTTCGATGAAGCGTTTCGAGCGTGTGCAGCGGGGGTGGGATCTAGCTCGCGTTCTTCAATATCGGGCTCCTACCTTCTGCGCAGTCCGACCCCTCTTCCCTCCATGACCATCTGTGCGCTCTTGGTGGCCGTTCCTTCCCGAGGTGTCGCAAATCTCCAGAAGGAGGCGTCTATGCTGCGGCGCTCCTGCTTGCTCGTCGCGCTGACCCTGCTTGCTTCCGCTCCGATCTCCGCGCGCAACAATCCGAAATCGAACCCCGATCAATCGATTGACCGGATCATCGCCAACGAACACGCGCTGGCCGACACCATACGCATCTACAGCCCGATGGTGGAAACCTACCTGCAGCGCATGCAGCCGGATACCACCTTGGGATTCGTCCCCAGCGAAGATCATTATTTTCTCGGGCGGGTTCAGTTCCAGCAGACCAAGGAAGAGTTTTATCTGGACAAGCGTCTGGTGGAGCGGATGGCGGGCGCGTTCTCGAAGTTCTACTCGATGAGTCCCGTGGGCTTCTCCAGCATGATCTTCGTCGATCGCAGCGGCTTCGACAGCAAGAACTATCAACTGCGCTACATGCAAAGCGAATTCCTGGGAGAAGTGCGCTGCCTGATCTTCGAAGTGAGTCCGCGCAAAGAGAAAGAGAAAGACAAAGATAAGACCAGCCGCTTCCGCGGCGCCATCTGGGTGGAAGACGACGGCTACAACATTGTCCGGTTCAACGGCAGCTATGGCACCTTCCACATCGATAGCTGGCGCATGAACCTGCGTCCGGGAGTGTGGCTGCCGGCGGTGGTGTACTCCGAGGAGTTTGACTCCAACCAACCGCAAGCTCGCCATCCTCGCCTCAAAGCCCAGACGCGGCTCTGGGGCTACAATCTCAGCCCGAGCGGGCGCGAATCGGAGTTCACCGAGATCGTCGTCGATCCCGAGGCCGCCAAGGACTCGTCGGCGAATCCCGACAAGAGTCCGCTCGACATTCAGCGGTCGTGGCAGCGGCGCGCCGAGGACAACGTCATCACCAAGCTCGAAGAACTCGGGCTGATCGTGCCCGAAGGCGAGGTCGATAAGGTTCTGCAGACAGTCATCACGAATCTAGAAGTCACCAACAAGATCGTTCTCGATCCCGAGGTGCGTTGCCGGATACTTCCCACGACTCCCATCGAAGTAGCCACCATCGGCCACACCATTTTGATCAGCCGCGGGCTTCTGGATGCTTTACCCAATGAAGCTGCTCTGGCGGTGGTTCTGTCGCATGCTGTCGCTCACGCGGCGCTGGGTCATGACCTCGACAGCAGCTTCGCGTTCAACGATCGCATGGTTGTTCCCAGCCTCAAGCAATTGCCGCTCTTCGACTTCAAACACAGCGCCGAGCAGGAGAGCGAAGCCAATGCGTTGGGGGTAAAGATTCTGGCCAACTCTCCCTATAAGGACAATCTCGCCGAGGCCGGACTCTTCCTTAAAGCTCTGGCCGAGTTCGGCAGGAAAGTCCCCAACCTGATCAAGGCGAACCTGGGGGAGAGCCTGGTGCTCGACAATCGTATTGCTTTCATGAGCCAGGTCGCAGAGGGTGCACCCGCTCTCGAACTCGGGAATCCTCAGCAGATCGTTGCTCTGCCACTCGGCAGCCGGGTGAAACTCGACCCGTGGGCGGGCCAACTGAGGTTCGTGAAAGCGCAGCCGCCTCGAATCTACTCGGCCAAAGACAAACTGGCGCTGGAAGTTACTCCCTTTTCGCCGTACCTGGTTCGTCTCAAGTCTCCTGCAACGGTGACCGGAGCAGGGCAGGGTTCAAACCAGGACCGATAGTCGAGGGCTACTATGACTCTTTCTGCGCGGCTGCCACTTTGCTGGATGAGCATCTTTTTGCTGGGCTCGTGTCTGTGCTATGCGGATGTGCACCCGACTCGTCTCGATGACAACTCCAACTGCCTGGAATGCCATGCTGACCATGCGACAGGAATCCACGTTCATGCTGGCGTCAAGCGCGGATGTACTGCGTGCCACACCATCGATAACCGGGAGGATGCCAGCTTCGTCGTACTCAAGGCGGCAAAAGCCGTCGTTTGCGTGGAGTGTCACCAACCGGCGACGTTTCAGTATTCGCACTTTCCCTACGCCAATGGAATGTGCACGCGGTGCCACGATCCACATTCGTCAGCGAATCCTCACCTACTGCGTGCGAAAGTAAATGATCTTTGCCTGAGTTGTCATCTGCGAAAGGCGGAGAGTACGGCGTCGCGTTACATGCCGACCATCACACTCACGAGCGAAAACCGCATTGGACACCCCTACGAGCGCCATCCCGTGAGTGGAACTCCCGATCCCCTTACGGGTGGCGAGATGTCCTGCATCAGTTGCCACCTGCCGCACGGAGCAGCGAAGCTGCACCTTTTGAAGATGGCCTCCGAGATTCCTGAAGACGCCCTGAACCAGAACACCGAGACCAATGATATGTGCCGCAAATGCCACATGCGGCTGTGGGGCTTGGATGGGAGCACGGGAAATAAGAAGAAAAACAAAAAAGCGAAGTAGCACCGATCTGCTCTGAAGGGAACGGGGCCGACAAGAGCCAGGAATCGGCCACGGATTAACACGGATAGCTCTTTCTTGTCTTTGTTTGATCCAAGGCTTATCCGTGTGAATCCGCGTCCATCCGTGGCCAAGAGGCCGTGCCCTTTCAAAACAGGCCGCATCTACAGCAGAACGGCTCTAGGTAATGCTGACTTCCGTATACATGCCGTAAACCTGCCGCAGCGCTTCACAAATCTCGCCCACAGTAGCGTAGGCGCGGACCGCATCCACGATGTACGGCATGGTATTGGCCGGACTGATGTTGCCGTTGGCCGCGGCCCTCGGTTCTTGTGCTGCTGCCTTCTTGAGCTCGTCGAGGGCTCGGCGCACGTCATCGTTGGAACGCCGCCCACGCAGCGCCTTCAGCTTGGCCGATTGCTGGCGTGCTACCGTCTCGCCGATGTATAGGATGTGCGGCGAGCCTTCTTCGATCACGAATTCGTTGACGCCGACGATTACTTTTTCGCGGGCCTCGACCGCGCGCTGGTATTGGTAGGACGACTCAGCGATCTCTTTCTGCGGATACCCGCGCTCGATCGCCTTCACCATGCCGCCCATCGCATCGAGCTTGCCGAAGTAATCCCAGGCTCCGTCTTCCATCTGGAGGGTTTGATTTTCTACAAAATATGATCCGCCCAGCGGATCGACTGTCTGAGTCACTCCAGATTCGTAGGCAATAATCTGCTGCGTGCGCAGCGCAATGCGCGCTGCTTCTTCGGTGGGCAGGGCCAGTGCCTCGTCGTAGGAGTCGGTGTGCAGCGACTGCGTTCCGCCGAGCACCGCCGCCAGCGCCTGCAGGGCCACGCGCGCAATGTTGTTCATGGGTTGCTGCGCCGGCAGAGACACTCCCGCCGTTTGCGTGTGGAAGCGCATCAGCCACGTCCGCTGGTTCTTCGCGCCGAACCGGTCTTTCATCACGCGGTACCAGATCTTGCGCGCGGCGCGGTATTTCGCGATCTCTTCGAAGAAGTCGTTGTGCGCGTTGAAAAAGAAGCTGAGCCGCGGGCCGAACTCGTCCACGTCGAGCCCGCGCCGCCGGGCCCACTCCACGTATTCCACCCCGTCGTACAGGGTGAAAGCTAGCTCTTGTAGCGCGGTCGAACCTGCCTCTCGAATGTGATATCCGCTTATCGAAATGGTGTTAAACCGCGGTGTGAACTTCGAGCCGAACTCGAAAGTGTCGATCACCAACCGCATCGAGGGCGCCGGAGGATAGATGTATTCCTTTTGGGCGATGTATTCCTTGAGAATGTCGTTCTGAATCGTGCCCGAAATTTTCTTCCAATCCGCACCCTGTTTCTCGGCCACGACCAGGTACATCGCCCACAGCACCGACGCGGGCGAGTTGATGGTCATTGAGACCGTCGTCTTTTCCAGGTCAATGCCGTTGAAAAGAATCTCCATGTCCTCCAGAGAATCGATGGCGACGCCGCACTTGCCGACCTCGCCTTCGCTTGCTGGGTGATCGGAGTCATAGCCCATCAGTGTGGGCAGATCGAATGCGACGGAGAGTCCACTGCCGCCATGCTCCAGCAGATACTTGTAGCGCCGATTGGTCTCTTCGGGCGAGGCGAACCCGGAGAACTGGCGCATCGTAAAAAGCTTGCCCCGATAGCTGGTGGCGTGAATGCCACGCGTAAACGGCGGCTGGCCGGGGTAGCCGAGATGCGCCTCTTCGCTCCAGTGTTCCGGCAGATCGGCATGCGTGTAGAGGCGGCGAATGGGAACGCCCGAGATCGTAGTGAAGCGTGCGTGGCCGTGATCGTCGAGGTTCATGCCGGTCGGCGCGCCGATCGGCCGCTCGGGAGCCTTTTCCAGTGTCGACGCGAGCGTCTCCTCCGCCCACTCCTTTTCGGCATCGGAAGGATGGCGGTTCTCAAAAACATCGGCGACGGGACTGTCCGCGATTTGCGGTTTGGACGGCTTCTTCTTCATGCCAACCCCAGTGCTCTTTCGATCATAGGGAAGCGCGCGGAATCGAGCAAGACAGGAGAATGGGGGAGAAACGACCGGTCGGTCAGGCCTTTAGCATTCATCCGCGTCTGTCATCCTGAGGGCTGCGTTCTTTGCAGCCCGAAGAACCTGTGCTCTCGCCGGCCAGTTGCATAGGTCCTTCGCGGCAAAAAACGCCGCTCAGGATGACGGTCCGAAAATCTGTTCGCCGGACGTTGGCTTCAACGCTCGCCACCATCAAGACTGCTCGCGCGACATTTCCCACGCCTTGGCATACTTCCACGACACATAAACCGCGTGGTACAGGTGCAGCAGCAGGCCTTCGCGGCCGTCGAGGAAACCCAGGCGAACGAAATAGTTGTAAACGAAAGTCGCCAGCGGACGCAGAACGATGTCGGCGAAACTGAAGCTGCGATGCCCCTTGGCCACCGCCAACTGCGCGCCCAGCGACGAATAGCGGTTCATGTGTCCGATGTAAAGACTAAGGTTGGGATAGGTGTAGTGCACCATCGCGTTCTTGAACTGGAGTGTTTTTTGCGGCACATCCGGCTTCAGGTCGCAACGGTCGTGCGGATCGTGGCCGGTGACGAGTCCCTGCCCGCGGCGGAACAGACGCAGTTTGGGATCGGGATAAAAACCGCCGTGGCGCATCCAGCGGCCAAGAAACAAATTCTTACGCGGCAGCCAGTACCCACTCACCGCACTCGGATCGGCAATTGCCGCGCGAATTTCTTCAGCCAGCCCCGGACTTATTTCCTCGTCCGCGTCGACCAGCAGCACCCAGTCTTTGGTGCAGAGATCGATCGCGTACTGTTTCTGAGCGACGTAGCCGCGCCAAGGTTCGACCACAACGCGGGCTCCGCGCTCGCGCGCGATCTCGCAGGTACGGTCTTTTGAGCCGGAATCGACGAGCACGATTTCATCGGCCCAGCTCACGCTGGCCAGGGTGCGGCCGATGTTGGCCTCTTCATCCATTGCTACAATGGCCACGGAAATCGTCATAGACGGGAACAGCGATGCAGCGTGATTGCGACGCGGTATTGTCTCACACCGAAATCTTGCTGGGTCGTGAGGCCGCGCCGCCCGTCCTCATCTCCGAAAGCAGGAACACGATCAGGATAATCAACTCCGGTTCCATCGGGTGACGATAGCGCGCGTGCGGGTAGACGAAGTAATACACAGCGGGATACGTCAGGACCAACCCGGCGAAAAGCCACGCCCCGGGCCGCTTCTGACGCAGAGCCCGGCCGAGACCCCAGAGGGCGAGCACCGACGTCGCTAGGAACGCCGAACTGCGAAAGTCGATCCATGAGGCGCTGCTGGTCGGGCGGGGTACTCCGTTCCAGAAATAGAAGAAGCGCTTCAGACTGATGAGCGCAAAGCGGCTTGGGTGCGCGCGAATCCAGTCGAATGCCACTCGTTTGCATTCGGCGGCGTACGCAAGTTCGCCCATGCGCTGAAATTTCGCCAGCTCTGCTGGGTCGAGATTCGGCTGCAGGAAAGGCATCAGCATGCCGTCGGCATAAGGACCGTTGCCTAGCCGGAATTGCAAACCGAAATCATCACGGATGAAGACGAAGCGCCCGAAAGCTTCATAATTTCTGATCAGCCAGGGGGAGAGAACCAGGAAAAAGGCGAGCGAGGAAAGAACGACGCCGGCGAGCGACGGCAAACCGCGGCGGAATCTCTGCTGCCAAATCCATACACCGCAGAAGGGCAGAAAGGCAAGCATAGTCGGATTCGCGAGTGCGCCGACACCATACAGCGCGCCAAAGAAAGTCCAGACCCACCAGCCCGGCCATTCTTGCAATTCCAACGCGAGCAGGAAGATCCACGCCAAAATGAAGGGTGTGAACGTCGTGTCCCAAATCCAGTGGATGGACCAGTACCAAACGTAGGGGCATAGCGCCCAGCTATATGCGGACCAGAGGGCGATGCGCTCACCGAACGTCCGATGGGCGATCCAGAAAATCGGGATGGTGGTGAGCGTCGCGAACAGGCTATTGATGCCCAGCAGCACCCACGCCGAGGCGAAGGTGTAGACGCCGAAAATCTTGAACACCCCGCCGATCAGAAATGGATACGGTGGAGGTTCCCAGGCCGAAGGGCCGCTATTTCCTTCGTACGGACTGCTGAATCCGTGTCCAAGCGCGATGGAGCGGCCGATGCGGCCCATCTCCCAGGCGAAGCCAAAGTTATCCTGGCCCGGTCGCGTTCGATATTGGTGAAGCACCCCAATCGACGCCAGCTGCAGCACAAACGACAGAGGCAGCAACCAGAAGAAAGATTTGGGCAGGGCGGGCCGGAAGGGTCTTACCATCGGGCGCTAGTCTATCAGGCGAAGGGAAAGGTGGAGCGGGCACTTCTGCCCGCTTGCCGGCAGCATCGATAAGGCTAGCGGGCAGGAGTGGTCGCTCCACACCTACGGGCGCTACATTTGTCCTCCAGGCTGCGCCGGCGAAACGGCGGGCTGCGCCATTGAGTTCGGCGACGCCTGAGGCGTCGTGTCCTGTCGCGGTGCGGCGTACGGGACGCTGGGCAGATGTGTGACCTGGCCCCGAGTGGCGTCGGCGACGTCGATGCCAGCGTGGTCGAGCAGCAATCCGGTTGCGCGATCGAGTTCGATACGCGACTTTTCATACGCTGCCTTCGCCGAGACCAGATTCGACTCCGACGTGGTGAGCGTGGCGGCGTCCTGCAGAATGGCGGTCTGCGTGGTAAGGCCGACTTTCAGTTTCTGCTGATCGGCATCGAGAGTCTGGCGCGCCAGGTCGACCGCGGATTGCGCCGCTTGCACCGCGGCACGGTTTTGCCGAACATCAAACTGGGCATTGCGGACTTCGATCCGCACCTGGTTTTCGAGTTGATGCTGGCGCACTTGGGCCTGGCGGTATTCCAGTTCGGCGCGCACCTGGTTCGACTGGGCCAACCGGTTGCGGATCGGGATGGTCAGGGTCAGGCCGATGCCCTTGTCGGGGGCGGTCGCGTTGACCAGTTGGTTCAGTGTGCCGCCATAACCCACCGAACTGGCGCCGCCAAACACGGGCGGGGAGGAGCATGCGTTACCGTTGAACTTACACTGCGTGTTTACGTCCCCGCCAAGGCCTGACCCTCCGTAGTATGCAAACGCATCAAGGGTGGGCAGCATGGAGTTGCGCACCGCCTTGTTGTTGATGTCCCGCGAATTTAGGTCGATGCGCGACTCCACCAATTCTGCGCGATGGCGCAAGGCATCGTTAATCATGTCTTGAATGGGGACTGCCTGCTCCTCCTGCGGGATCTGCATCGTGGAAGTCGGAATCACATCGGCCTCAGCCAGCACAGGATCTTCGATGCTGCGGCTGAGCGCGTTCTTCATCAGCAACTGCTGCAACTGCAGATTGTTCTGGGCCACGATCAGGTTCTGCTGATCGGTAGCAACGGTGCTCTGCGCGCTGACCACCTGAATAGGAGGAGCCGTGCCTACCTGTGCCTGGCGCTTGGAATCGTCGAGCGCTTTCTGGGCGTAGGTCAGCGATTCCTGCTGCACTCGAACGTTCTCGTAGGCATAGACCAGATCCCAGTACATGTTTTCGACTTGATCGACCGTGGTGATGATCTGCAGGCGAAATGCGACATCGGAAATTTCACGATTGTTCTTAGCGATGCGGATGAACCGGGTGTTAGGAAGCAGGCCGAAACCCTGCAACAGATTCTGTGTGACTCTGAACTGAAAGTTCGAGCCGAGTTGTGGCGTGAGAAGACTCACGGTGCTATTGGTGGTGACGTGCGTGTTATTAAAACCCGCAGTCAGCGTGGTGCCCCACTGCAGACCTTGCGTGTAAGCGACGTTCGACGTGTACGTGTTTTGCGCAATGATGCCTCCGGGAGCAGGGCTGAATACGCTGGTTGACACGGTTTCGTTCTTGTCGAGTTGCAGAGTGCCGGTCAGCTGGGGATCGAAGCTCGTGATGGGCGACCCGACGCCGAGCGTGGAGCTGACCAGCCCGTTGGTCCCGGTGCCGGCGCCGCCGGCCGCGACCGTCGTTCCGCCTGTTCCAGAGCCAACTGTGCCCCCGAGGCCGCCCACGCCCCCGCCGGGTGTGTTCTGCACGATCCCGGTGTTGACGCCAAGCACGCTAGCCCCGGACTTGGCGCGCAGCAGGTCGGCTTCTGCGATATTCAGGTTGTAGCGCGCGATATCGAGATCGAGATTGTTCTCGAGCGCCAGTGCGATGGCGTCATCGATCGAGAGATAAATCTTTCCATCCCGCATCAGCGAATCGATGCGCGCCGAGTTGCCCAGGTTCGGTTGCGCCAGTTCCTGCGGGCTGTAGGGTTGCAGGAAATGGGGAAACGCAGGGCGTGGGTTGGAATAGTCCTTGAGATGAACGGGTTGCGCCTGCGCCGGCTGCGGCGCCGGGGGCGTCTGGGAAGCGGGTGGCGCCGGCGATTGTTGCGCGTGCACGGCACTCGAAACCGTCGCCAATTGGATGGCGGACGTCATACACCAAAGCGCTACCCGGAACAGGAAACTCAAACGCGGTAAGGACATGTACATTCTCCTTGCGATAAAGGCGTGCGCATGCGCACACAAAATCCAATGGATGCCAGACTTGGATGCAGAACAGGATAAAGCGTCACTTCATCTTAGCGGGAGAAGCGGCCACGGACGGGTCGGGGATTGTAAAGAATTGTGAGCAACAAAAGTGTGGCGCGGGCGCTCCCTTCGACAAGCTAAGGGTAGGCTTTGCCCGCGCCTGTTTTTCCGAGATGCATGCTGCGCGGGCAAAAGTGCCCGTGCCACACGCTATTGCTGGGCCGTCGGAGGCGTGATCGACGGCAGATCCTTGCGCGGCGCGACGTACGGAACGTTTGGTAGTCGCGTGACCTGGCCACGGGCAGCATCGTCAATACTGATGCCGTTGTGGTCGAGCAGCGTGCCCACGGAGCGCTCCAGTTCAACTCGCGACTTTTCGTACGCAGCCATCGCCGACATCAGTGTCGATTGGGCCGTGGCCAACGCGCTGCGAGTTTGCAGAACCGCGGTCGTGGTCGAGGTGCCGAATTGATATTTCTTTTGTTCGGCATCCAGCGACTGTTTCGCGTATTCCACGGTCGCTTTGGCCGACGCTACGCTGGCCTGATTTTGCTCGACGGCGAATTGGGCTTGGCGGACTTCGATGCTCACGCGATTCTCGGTCTGCTGGAGCGCCATCTGGGCCTGCCGATATTCGAGTTCTCCCCGGACTTGCACTGCCTGAGCGGCGCGATTTCGCAGCGGAATGTTGAGCTGCAAGCCAACGCCTTTGTCGGGAGCGGTGGAGTTGACGAGTTGGTTCAGGGTTGATGCATAGCTGGTGCCGGGCGCCAGCGGGAACTGGCTTAACGCCGGGTTGGGGTTGGTAGTGGCGCAGAACTGCTGGTTGGGAGATTGACAAACGTTAGCAGGATTCTGTGATCCGCCGACACCTGAGCCACCGTAGTAAGCAAACAGGTCAAGGGTCGGTTTCAGACCGCTGCGCAAGGCCTTGTTGCTGGCCTCCTGGCTGTTCAATTGGATGCGGTTTTCAACAAGTTCGGCCCGATGGTGGAGCGCTTCGTTGACCAAGTCTTCAGTCGGCTGTACTTGCTCATTTTCCGGAACTTCCATGGTGGACGTCGGAATCACATCCGCCCCCGCAAGCGAGGGATCATGGAGAGTACGGCTGAGGGCGTTCTTCATGACGAGCTGTTGCAACTGCAGATTCGTCTTGGCAACCGTCAGAGCCTGCTGGTCCGCGGCCACGGTGCTTTGCGCGCGCACCGCTTCAATCGGAGCAAGACTGCCGATCTCGACTTGTTTCTTGGTGTCGGAAAGTGTCTTCTCGGAAAAAGCCAGCGATTCTTCTTTCACGCGTTGATTCTCGTAGGCATAGACCAGGTCCCAATACATGTTCTCGATCTGATCCACTGTAGTGATGATCTGGAGTCGGAAGGCTACATCGGACAGCTCGCGATTGTTCTTGGCGATGCGAATGAAACGATCATTGGCCGCGAAGCCAAAGCCTTGAAGCAGGTGCTGGGTTAGTTTGAATTGGAAACCGGAGTTAAGAGCCGGGCTCACAGTCTGAAAACCACTGTTGCTCGTGGTCCGGGTGTTATTGAACCCGATTGAAAGATTGGTTCCCCATTGGAATCCCTGGATATAGGAAAAGTTGGCGGTGGTCGTTCCCTGGTAGCTTCCCTGGAACGGGCTGGTCGGTATGAAACCGGCGTGATCGTTCTGAAACGTACCCGTTAGGACCGGGTCGAAGCTGGTGATAAGCGGTCCGAAAAGCCCGCCCGCAGTTGAGCCCACCAAGCCACCGGCGCCGGCACCTGCCCCACCTGCGCCCAGCGTCGTCCCGCCAGTGCCGGAGCCCACCTGTGTTCCAATCCCGCCCACTCCGCCTCCCGGCGTGTTTTGCACGATCCCGAGAGGCACACCGAGGATCTGAGCACCGGCCTTTGCGCGCAGCACATCAGTATCGGCGATATTCAGGTTGTAGCGCGCGATCGCGATATCGAGGTTGTTCTCAAGCGCGAGGGCGATGGCATCATTCAAAGAAAGGAAGAGCTTGCCTTCGTGCATCAGAGAATCGACGCGCGCCGTGTTGGCCAAGTTGGGCTCTGCCACGCTCCGGGGAGTGTACGGGCCAAGCGGATTCGGAAAGTACGACACAGGCTTGGCATAATTCAAAACCGGCAGCGGCTTCTCCGGTTGCGGGGTAGGGGCGGCGGGCGAATCCTGGGCCCAGCACGCCAGGGTCAGAGTTGCGAACAAGCTCGAAACCAACGCGAGGCGGATAGTCAGGGTTCTACATGCGAATGGCATCTACTCATCTCCGTTCGTTAACACCAGTTCGTTAAGACCGATGGATTAAGGTTTTGCAGCCAAGAGCCTGGGTTTTCACCTGATGGCTAAGTCGTCAAAAAAGAAAGTCCTACTCAGGCATTGGTACGCAAAGGACGGATTGAAGGTTCCTGAAAGCTAAGAAAAAAATGACCTTCCCGCCGCCGTGCCAAAACCACACGTTTCAGTTTTCGCTGGCTTCGTTTCGTCGGACGGCAGCGGCATGAAACTGGCTCCCGAAGAAAACCATATAGTATAAGCTTCACCCTTACCGTTGCGCTCGCGAAACTGTTACATTGCTGCCAAGCCGGAATCGCCCCCTTCAGCATGACGCAAAGCTTGAAGTCGCTTGGATGATCGAACCGGCGCGCGGGACTCCAAAGATCGCATGCGGAATCTCAAAATCACTCTCTCCTACGACGGAGCGGAATTTTCCGGTTGGCAGGTGCAGCCCGACGCCGCCACGGTGCAGGGCACACTGGCCTCAGCGATTGGACGCATTACGGGAGAAAAGGTATTGCCACATGGTTCGGGGCGCACCGACGCGGGAGTGCATGCCCTGGCGCAGGTCGTGACATTTGTCATGGAGTCTTCCGTACCCACGGAAAATTTCGTGAAGGCACTCAACGACATTCTGCCGGCGTCGGTGCGGGTCCTAGAAGTGACTGAGGCGCCGCCGGAGTTTCACGCGCGGCACTCGGCGCGGGCCAAGACCTATCGTTACCGGATCTACCGGGGAGCGATCTGTCCGCCGTTTCTGGCCAGATACGTGTGGCACTATCCGTATCCGCTCGACGAACTGGCAATGGAGCGGGCGGCGGCGCGGGTGGTGGGCGAGCACGATTTCACTTCGTTTGCGGCGGTTGATCCCGAACGCGGGCGCGACCAGGAACCCGCGCTGAACGTGCGACGCATTTTCTCGTCGGTCTGGGAGCGCACTGCAGAAGAATTGGTTTATACGGTGCGGGGTTCCGGATTCTTGCACCACATGGTGCGGAATCTGGTCGGTACGTTCATTCTCGTCGGCCGGGGAACCTTGCAGGGTGAAGACGTGATGCGCATCCTTGAAGCGCGGAGGCGGTCGGCAGCGGGAGCGACGGCACCGGCGAGTGGGTTGTATCTGGTTAATGTCGAGTACTAGGGCTTACCTGCGGGCTTGTGGCGACGCAAACCAGATGTAGCAAGCTACGTCTCTTGCGGACTAAGATTTGTTTGAACCGAGATTTCTTTATGGCTACTGATGTGCAAATCGCGGCGCGGAAGGTTGTTCCGGTAAATCCGGCGACCGGTGAAGTTCTGCGCGAACTTGAGTGTGCGGGGGAGGGCGAAGTCCAAGACGCCGTGTTGCGGGCGCGTTCAGCACAGGCTGGCTGGGCGGGCTTGGGGCTGCGACGGCGGATTGGCGTCCTTCGTGAGTTCCAGGGAAGGCTGTTCTCGAAGAAGTCTGAGACCGCGGCGGCCATTACCCGAGAAGTGGGCAAACCGCTGGTGGAGGCACTGGTCACCGAAGTGCTCGTCGTGCTCGACGCGGCACGATTTTTGATCGACAACGCCTGGGGATTGCTGCGCGATGAGCCCGTGCCGCATGGGAATCTGGTCACCAAGTTGAAGCGGGGATGGCTCGTACGCGAACCGCATGGCGTGATCGGGATCATCTCGCCGTGGAACTATCCTTTCTCGATTCCGGCGACCGAGACGCTGGCCGCGCTGGTGGCGGGCAATTCCGTGGTGCTGAAGCCTTCCGAGTTAACACCGCTGGTAGCTCTGGAACTGGCTTCGTTGCTGCATGCGGCGGGCGTACCCGAGGATGTCTTTCAGGTGGTGGTGGGTGAGGGCCCCGCGGGGGCGGCGCTGTTGCGTTCTCCGATCGACAAGCTGGTGTTCACCGGCAGCGTTGGGACCGGGAAGCGAATCGCAGTGGCTGCGGCGGAGCGATTGTTGCCCGTGGTGCTCGAACTTGGCGGCAAGGATCCTATGCTGGTGCTCGACGACGCCGACGTGGACGTCGCCTCAAGCGCGGCGGTTTGGGGCGCATTCGTCAACGCGGGGCAAGCCTGTTTATCGGTCGAGCGCTGCTACGTTCACCGCAGTTTGTACGAGTCCTTCGCCAAGGCGTGTGCGGAGAAGACGAAGCAACTGCGCGTGGGCAACGGCATGGATGCGCATACTGACGTCGGCCCGATGATCCAGGAGCGGCAGGTGCGGATTGTGGAATCGCAAGTAGAAGACGCAAAGGCGCGCGGGGCGCTGGTTCTGGCGGGAGGAGCCAGGCTGCCGGAGTTGGGTGTGAACTTCTACGCTCCCACCGTGCTGGCCGGCGTGACGCAAGACATGCGTATTATGCGTGAGGAGACTTTTGGTCCGGTACTGCCGGTGATGGCATGTGCCGACGACGAAGAAGCCGTTCGTCTGGCCAACGACTCCGAATACGGTTTGGCTGCCAGCGTCTGGACCCGCGACCCGAAACGTGGCGAGCGCTTGGCCCGGCGCATCCATGCTGGCACCGTCATGGTGAATGATGTGATTTCGTGCTTCGGTATCAGCGAAGCTCCGCACGGCGGCGTGAAAGCCAGCGGCGTGGGCCGCACCCACGGCCGCTTCGGCCTTGACGAGATGGTGCGGGTGAAGTACCTCGACATGGACCGTATGCCCGGGATGAAGAAAGTCTGGTGGCACGGCTACGGAGAGAGCTTCCATCGCCAAATGGAGGGCTTCCTGGACATGCAGTTTGCCCGAGGAATAGGGACGCGGTTACGTGGTGCCCTACGAGCCGCGGGCGTGGTCCGGCGCAAGCAACTGTGACTTGTTCAACAGTAGAGACGTAGCAAGCTACGTCTCTACTGTTACGTGGGATTACTGGTGGGCCGTTGGAGCTTCCGGGGTTGTGGAGGTCAAGGGCGGCGCGATCGGCTGCGTCCCTTCTTCGTCGATCTTCGGCGGCGCTGATTCCAGAGCGAGCTGCAGCACCTGATCCATGGTATCGACGAAGTGTAGCTTCATGGCCGTGCGCAGATTCTCGGGCACCTCGGCCAAATCTTTTTCGTTGTCCTTGGGAAGGATTACCTCAAAGAGTCCGGCACGATGAGCTGCCAGCAGCTTTTCTTTCAGCCCGCCGATGGGCAGAACCTTGCCGCGCAGCGTAATTTCACCGGTCATCGCGATGTCGCGACGCACGGGAATTTTGCTGAGAGCGCTGGAGATGGCAGTGGCGATGGTGATTCCGGCGGACGGGCCGTCTTTAGGAATCGCGCCTTCCGGCACGTGTACGTGCAGATCAAGGTTGCGGTAAAAGTCACGGTTCAGGCCAAGGCGATTGGCGCGCGAGCGCACGTACGACATGGCGGCCTGAGCTGATTCCTGCATGACGTCGCCCAGCTTGCCGGTCAGTGTCAGCTTGCCCTTGCCGTCGACGACCGTGGCTTCAGTGCTTAGGATGGAGCCGCCGACTTCGGTCCAAGCCAAGCCCGTGACCAGGCCGACTTCGCTCTTTTCGTGAGCTACAGTGTCGCGGAATTTGATCACGCCCAGGAAATCGTTGACGTTTTCGCCATTGATGGTGATGGAAAAGTTTTCGCCTTCCTTGACAACTTTGCGCGCCACCTTGCGGCATACATTGCCGATTTCACGCTCCAGATTGCGAACGCCCGCTTCCCGCGTGTAGGAGCGAATGAGGGAGGTGATGGCTTCGTCGGTGAACTTGATGTTCTTTTCCGACAGCCCTGCCGCGAGCATCTGTTTCTTCACCAGGAACTGCTTGGCGATCTCGACTTTCTCCTGCTCGGTGTAACCATGGAGACGCAGCACTTCCATGCGGTCCTGCAGGGCCGGTGGAATGGTGTGCATGACGTTGGCGGTGGCAATGAAGAAGACCTGCGAGAGGTCGTATTCGACGTCGAGGTAGTGATCCACGAACATGAAGTTCTGTTCGGGATCGAGCACTTCGAGCAGGGCCGCGGACGGATCGCCCCGGAAGTCCATTGACATCTTGTCGACTTCGTCCAGCATGAAGACCGGGTTCTTGGTGCCCGCTTTCTTCATCATCTGGATGATCTGTCCCGGGAGGGCGCCAATGTAGGTACGGCGGTGGCCGCGAATTTCGGCTTCGTCGCGCACGCCGCCCAACGACATGCGGACGAACTTGCGGCCGGTGGCCTTGGCGATCGACATCCCCAGCGAGGTCTTGCCCACGCCCGGAGGGCCAACGAAACACAGAATCGATCCCTTGGGATTCTTTACCAACTGGCGCACGGCCAGGAATTCGAGGATGCGCTCTTTAATCTTTTCCAGACCGTAATGATCTTCGTTGAGAACTTTCTCGGCGCGGGAAATGTTGCGGATTTCCTTGGAGCGCTTCTTCCACGGTACGGCCAGCAGCCAGTCGAGATAATTGCGCGAAACGGTCGACTCGGCCGACATGGGCGGCATAGCCTCGAGCTTTTTCAGTTCCTGCAGGGCCTTGTCCTTGACGTCCTTCGGCATACCGGCGGATTCGATCTTTTTCTTCAGTTCGTCGAACTCGCTTTTTTCGCCGCGGCCCAGTTCCTTCTGGATCGCCTTGATCTTTTCGTTGAGGTAGTACTCCTTTTGCGCCTTCTCCATCTGGCGCTTAACGCGCGACTGGATGGTGCGGTCAACGTTCAGTTTCTCGATTTCGATGTCGAGCACGTCGGCGATGCGGGTCAGGCGCTCGTTAGGATCGAAAATCTCCAGCAGTTCCTGCTTTTCTTCGATGGACAATTGGAGATTGGCAGAGATCACGTCGGTCAGCTTCGCCGGATCTTCCATGCGCACAGCCGAGATCATGGTCTCGTAGTTCAGGGCCTGGCACAGCTTGACGTACTGCTCGAACAGGGAGGTGACGCGCTGCATCCCGGCTTCCAGCGCCGGGTTCGCCTCGGTCGCGTAGCGGGCGACGCGCACCGTGGCCTGCATGAAGCCCTCGGTGTCGACGACTTGCAGAATCTTGCCGCGCTCAATGCCTTCAACCAATACTTTAATATTGCCGTCGGGCAGCTTAAGGCTTTGGACGATATTGACGATCGTGCCCACCTGGTAGATTTCGTTGGCCTTGGGCTCGTCGATCGAGGCGTCGTGTTGGGTCGCCAGGAAGATCTTCTTGTCCGCCGCCAGCGCTTCTTCCAGAGCACGCACGCTGGACTCGCGACCTACCACGAACGGCGTCATCATGAAGGGAAAGATGACCACGTCCCGGATGGGCATCATCGGCAGCTTTCTGGATTCGAATTTTTCCTTGGATGTGGTCACTCAGTCTCCCTGGGGTAACGGCCAAACAATAAACAGCCAAACGACGAGGCTGTAGGAATTCTACCGCGTCCCGGCGGCCAATGACATGGCTCTTATTTGAAAGGGACGCTGCTGTCTGCCAGCGGCACCTCTAACCTGGTTCTAGGGGTGCTGGAGGCAGAGACGTAGCAAGCTACGTCTCTACGGACGCTTAGCCTGCTTTTTCCAAAGTGGTGGCGAACGACGCGGTGCGCTTCTCCACCATCTCCCGTGTTACTTCGAACTCTTTTACTTTCTTCTGGCTGGGCAGGTTGAACATCAGGTCGAGCATGAGTTCTTCCAGAATCATACGCAACCCGCGGGCTCCGACTTTTCGTGCCATGGCCTGCCGCGCGATGGCGCGCAGGGCATCGTCGGAGAACTTGAGACGAACATTCTCGAACTCGAACAGACGCTGGTATTGCTTGACGATGGCATTTTTTGGCCGCGTCAGGATCTCGATCAGCGCGAACTCGTCCAGATCCTCGAGCATGCCGACGACCGGCAGGCGGCCGACGAATTCAGGAATCAGGCCGAACTTGATCAGGTCCTCCGGCTGGATTTCGCTGAGCAGTTCGTAGTTGCGCTTGCGGGAGACGGCAAGGTCTTCCTTCTCGGCATCTTCACCGGTGCGGAAGCCGAGCGATTTCTTGCCGATCCTGCGGGAAATGATCTTGTCGAGGCCTACGAAGGCTCCGCCACAAATGAACAGAATGTTAGTGGTATCGACCGGGGTAAATTCCTGGTGCGGATGCTTGCGGCCACCCTGCGGAGGCACGTTGGCGATGGTGCCTTCGAGAATCTTCAACAGGGCTTGCTGCACGCCTTCACCGGAAACATCGCGAGTGATCGAGGGATTCTCGTCCTTGCGGCCGATCTTGTCGACTTCGTCAATATAGATGATGCCGGTCTGGGTGCGGCTCACGTCGCCGTCGGCGGCCTGCAGCAGCTTCAGGATAATGTTCTCGACATCTTCGCCTACATAGCCGGCCTCGGTCAGCGTGGTGGCGTCGACGATGGCGAAGGGCACATCCAGCATGCGGGCCAGAGTCTGGGCCAGCAGCGTCTTGCCGGTTCCCGTGGGGCCGATCAGCATGATGTTGGACTTAGTCAACTCGATGCCGTCGCCGGCCTTCTGCCGGTTCATAAAGATGCGCTTGTAATGGTTGTAGACGGCGACGGCCAGCTTTTTCTTGGTTTGCTCCTGCCCGATTACGTACTCATCGAGGAAAGTCTTGACTTCCTGGGGCTTGGGGAGTTGGTTGGGCGTGCTGGCTGGGGGGGTCGCGGTGCGATCGTCTTCGAGGATCGAATTACAGACCGCCACGCACTCGTCGCAAATATAGGCCCTGGGATAATCGCTGGGCGACGAGATCAATTTGGCTACAGCGTCCTGCGACTTATGACAGAACGAACATCGTAGAATCTCGTCCGTACCCGACTTGTTTTTCACTCGGTTCTACTCCTTGAGGTCTTACTTCTTCGCCATGAACGCGACCCCACGTCCACCACATTCTGACCCTATCATCCCTCGCCAGGTCGGGCGCGAAGGCCGATCATACCGCTTTTGCCGTCTTATAGATGATATCGTCTATGATTCCATATTCCTTAGCCTGCTGCGCGTTCATGATGAAGTCGCGCTCCACGTCCTTTTCCACTTTGTCCAGCTTCTGCCCGCTGTGCTTCGAGAGTAACTGGTTGGTAATCTCCCGCATCCGCAGGATTTCCCGGGCGTGGATGTCAATGTCGGTCGCCTGCCCCGACAATCCACCCATGGACGGCTGATGTATTAGAATCCGCGAATTCGGAAGTGCCAATCTCTTTTTGGGTTCGCCTGATGCCAAAAGTAACGCCGCCATCGAGGCTGCCTGTCCCACGCACAGGGTCATCACGTCGTTCTTCACGTACTGCATGGTGTCGTAAATCGCCATGCCAGCCGTGATCGAGCCTCCCGGAGAGTTGATGTAAAGCTGTATGTCTTTCTCGGGATCTTCCTGAGCCAGAAACAACATTTGGGCGATCACCAGGTTCGCGATGTTGTCGTCAATCGGCGTGCCGATGAAGATAATGTTGTCGCGGAGCAGCCGGGAGTAGATGTCGTAGGCGCGCTCGCCCCGCCCGGTCTGCTCGATGACCATGGGTACTAGCATCATATGAGGATCATTTGGCTTCACGTTCACCTGCCACACTCCGCCCCGACACAGCCCTGATCTGGCATGGGGAGGATCGAAAGTGGTCCGCGTCTTTCCGAATTACGCGGACTGGTGATACAAAAATTCGAGGGTCTTTTCGCTGCGGATTCTGTTCCGGATTCTATCGAGGCCCCCATCCTGTGTCAAACGAGCGCGGACCGCTTCCAGAGTCTGTTTTGACTGTGCGGCGAGCGCTTCGAGTTCATGATTCAACTCGTCTTCGCCGACCTCAATTTTTTCCAGATCCGCAATGCGTTCCAGTAACAACGAGGACTTTACATCCTGCACCGCCTGATCGTGCTGGCCCGCCCGTAGACGGGGCAGGTCCATTTTCTTCATGTCTTCCATCTTCATGCCCTGCGCCGCCAACGCGCGCAGGCCGCGTTCCAGGCGCAGGTCGATCTGCCGGTCGACGAGCGCCTCGGGCACTTCAAAATCATTGCGCTTAACCAGTTCGGCAACCAGTTTGTTCTTAGCTTCGTGCTCGGCCTCGTGCTTGCGCTCGCCCAGCATGTTCTCGCGAATCTGCTTGCGCACTTGATCGAGGCTGGAGAACTCGCCCAGTTCCTTGGCGAATTCGTCAGTCAGTTCGGGAAGGTTCTTTTGTTTAATGGCCTGAATCTTTACGGTGTAGACGAATGTCTTGCCCGCCAGACGTTTGTCGCTGGCATCACCGGGATAGGTGACTTCGAACTCCCGCTCTTCGCCGGCATTCGCCCCGGTCAAGTTCTGCGTGAACTCGGGAACTGTATTCTTGCCGCCGATTTCAATCAGCACTTCGTCCATGTGCACGGGCTGGGCACTGGCGTCGTCATCGTTATTCCTGGGCTTGCCGTCCATGGAGGATTGCGCAAAATCGCCCTCTGCCAGCGGACGTCCTTCGACGGAGGTGAAGGTGGCGTGTTGCTCGCGCACGTTATTCAACGCCGCTTCCACTTCTTCGTCGGTGACGACGATCTCCGGGTGGTCGGCGCGTAATTCTTTGTAGCCTTCGACGACGATGTCGGGCATGACTTCAAAGCTGGCCTTGAAGCGCAGCGGTTCGCCGTCATGAATGTGCAGGTCAGTCACTCTCGGCTGCGAGACCGGGTACAGGCCGAGCTTGTCGGCTTCCTTGCGGAAGTAGCGCGGAACCAGCGCCTCGACCACGTCGCTCTTGAGGTCTTCTTTGAACCGCTGCCGAATGATGGATGCCGGAACGTGGCCAGTTCGGAAGCCGGGCAAGCGCGCAACCTTCTGATACTTCTGGATGATCGTTTCGGTTTCGCGCGTTACTTCCTCGGCAGGGATCTCGACCGAAATCTCCCGCTTGACGCCGTCTTTCTTCGCCTCGTCGTTCTTGGCGCCGGCTGTTTCTGTGGGGCTCACGTTTTCCTTTCGGCGTACTCTGGAACCTCTGGCTGGGTCATGGTCCCTTCGAGCAAAAGGAACCTGACTTATTCACACAACGTTAATCTTGAGTGTAAAGACTGAGGTAGAGCAGCGTCAAACGAGGAAAACTGTCGTTGGTCGTTTGTCGCCGGTCGTTGGCCCAGAAACGGAAATTCGTAGAGACGTTGCTTGCAACGTCTCTGCCGGCATCGGCTTAGTACGTAGGGTTCACGGCGCCGCCGGCAGTGACGTAGCAAGCTACACCTCGACGATGTGATGTAATGGCCGGGTGTCTTGGCTTACAGTCCTCAACCAGGAAGTC
This sequence comes from uncultured Acidobacteriaceae bacterium, assembly GCA_963768265.1. Lineage (GTDB taxonomy): Bacteria > Acidobacteriota > Terriglobia > Terriglobales > Acidobacteriaceae > Sulfotelmatobacter. The sequence goes on along the minus strand of CAVYHM010000028.1, from coordinate 31,434 downwards.
ATCGCTTGCACCCGCTGCCCGCGGTTGGTGGCTTACCGCGAGCAAATTGCGCGGGAGAAGCGAAGGGCTTATCTCAGCTGGGACTACTGGGGGAAGCCGGTGCCTGGCTTCGGCGATCCCCAGGCACGGGTGCTGATCATGGGACTGGCTCCCGGCGCGCACGGGTCGAACCGTACGGGGCGTCCATTCACCGGTGATGCTTCCGGCAACTTCATGTACCCGGTATTGCACGAGACCGGATTTGCCAGCCAGTCCACCGCTACCGACCGCAACGATGGCATGAAATTGCGGGATCTGTACATCACGGCCGCGGTTCGTTGTGCGCCGCCGGACAATAAGCCGCTGCCGCAGGAACTGGCGGAGTGTTCATATTTTCTGGATCGCGAACTGAAGGGATTAGACAAAGTGAAGGTAGTCGTGGCGTTGGGCAAGATTGGATTCGACGCTTACCTGAATTACGTGAAGCGCGGCGGCTCGCTCGCAAGCAAGAAGGGTCTCATCTTCCGGCACGGCGCCAGTTACCGGATGCCCGATGGTAAGGTATTACTCGCGTCTTACCATCCGTCGAACCAGAACACGCAGACAGGCAAGCTGTCGCGAAAAATGTTCGTGGAAATCTTTCAAGAGGCGGCAAAACTTGCCGATAGATAAATTCGAGGCGCAGCTCGTGACGGATCGCTCGACCCTCCCCTCGCACGGGGTCACAGCCTGCAAAGCAGGGGTCACGAACCGGGGCGGCGCCCATCTTGATTATGTGGAGCGAACACTCTTGTCCGGTGCTCTTGACTCTGATTTTGATTTGAATTTGCTGCAACAAGCCCCAGACCAAATTCAAAATCAAAATCAAAAACAGCGGACAAGAGTGTCCGCTCCACACAAAACTAGCGCAGTTTCGTTACCGTTACTTCGAGCTGAAACTCGCGCTTCGAGTTGGGATCATCGGCACTGCCGATCACGACCGTCTTGGTCAACGGCAGCAGGGCGGTGCCACCCATTTTCAATTGCCGGATGATGGGATGTAAATCACGCTTCTCCGAATTCGACTCTGGCATGGCAAAGCTGCTGGTCTCGGCTCGCACGGTCAACTCGGTCTGTCCTCGCATTTCCCCGATCCGGGCAAAGAGGCTGGTGCCGACATCGAGATATTGGAACTCGCCTTCCTTCGTTTCGACAGGGACGCGAGTGCCAATCTTGATTTCGTTCCCTTCGTTGGTGGCCAGATTCGTGGAATACTGGCGGGAGTTGATCTTCTTTCCATCCTCAATCTCATTGATGGAGAAATCCAGGTGATACTCTTCCAGTGGTTTATCCCAGCCCTGCGATTTGGATTTTCCCTCCGAGCTCTCCGGCTGGGTCGCGGCCTTGGGCGCAGGTTCCTGCGCGGAAGCACCCGCCCCAGACAGCATCGCCCACCCCAAAGTGACTGCCAGCAGAATGTTGCTCTTTCTCATTCTCATTTTCGATTCTCCTATCGGTTGGTTGTTTCCTGATCCTCGCGTCCTGCAGGGCCTGAGGGACTTTGCGGCTTGCCAATCAGTTCCGCTCGATCGCGTTGAAGTTCTTCGTTTGCAACCCGCGCAATCAACACCGCCTGGGCGTGGAACTGTGCGACGTAGCTCGCCAGAATTTCTTCCTGCTTGCTCAGCGGCTGCGGAGATGGAAACTGGTCAAGCTTCGGATTCACAGTCGCCACGACGGTGGGTTGTGGGCGGCGATGGGTTGCGGCTCGCTTGGATACCTGCCCGGCCGCGTGCAACTGTTTCGCACCGTCGTTTGGCGTGACCTTAGGTCGCGGATCGTTCGAGCCTGGCGTTGACGTGGAGGGATGCTTCACCATCAGTGGACGGGATGACTTCCCAGGCCTCCAGCTCACGACCAGGGCCGCGACCACCACGGCCGCCAGCACGATTGCTACACTCCAGCGCCACCGGGCATTGTTTTGCACCCTCGCCTGTTCAGCTCGCAGATTGGCCAAGATTCGTTCTTCGAGTCCTGCCCTCGGCTCCACTCTGGCGTACTTGGCCAGGGCGTCGTCGAGTTCGCCATCGGCTTGCTCGTGATGGTTGTCTGCCATGGTTCCCCCTCTACTTCCTGACTCGTTGGGCCAGCTTTTCCTTGAGGATCTGCCGCGCCCGAAAAACTCTGGAGCGCACCGCCGCTTCGTTGATCCCGAGGGTGGCGGCGACCTCTCGGGGCGACATCTCTTCAATCGTCGATAAGATCAACGGCTGGCGCAGTTTGTCGGGAAGCGCCGCAATCAGCCGTTCCAGCGCCGCGGCCGTTTGGACGCCATGCACGGTCTGGTCGGCGGGCGTCTCCGGAGATGCGACTTCTTCGAACGACCTCTCCCGATCCTCCAGGGCAATCTCCCGCTTGCGTCCGTATTGCTTGGCCCGGTCCACAGCCACTCGCCAGGCGATGCGCGCCAGCCAGGTCTTCGGATCTTCCACCGCTGCCAGCTTTGAGCTATAACGCAGCACGCGCAGAAAGGTTTCCTGCGTGACGTCTTCCGCGTCGTGGTGGCGGCGCAGCACCGCATAGGCGATGCGGTAGACCAGCCTGGAGTGATGCCGGATCAGTGCCTCGATCGCCTCTTCTGTGCGCTCCAGTTGACCGCGCTCGCCTGGCCTGCGATCGATCGTCGCCGCGCTGCTCAGGATCGCCTCTCCCGCCACCACTCGTGTGCCCTCGATCATGAAGACCGTCCGGAGGTCGGTTGTGTTCAGGAAAATCTGGAGGGAGAACGTTCGGGAGAGAAACGGCTTGCACGATTCAAGAAGTTTGTCATTCCGAGCGCCGGTTTCTGGCGCGGGGAATCTGCTGTGCGGCGGGCGGGGAAAGCAGATTCCTCTCTTCGTTCAAAATGACAAGTGCGAGGGGGATTGCAGGCAACGGAGGACTGGGCGCGGGCCCTAGAGGCCCACTAAGACCGGCTCAGGTTCGAGGTGCAGGCCCCAGATTTCTTGCACGCGCTGCTGGATCTGGTCCTTCAATGCGACGACTTCGGCGGCAGTCGCTCCGCCGCGATTCACGATGGCCAGAGCATGTTTGCTCGAGATGCCGACGCGGCCGAAGCCATATCCGCGCGCGAAGCCGGATTTCTCCACCAGCCACGCTGCCGATACTTTCTTGTTCTTCTCGAGCGCCGGATAGCTGGGGAGAGAGAATCCCCTCGCGCTCGCTCGTCGTTGCAGGTCCTCGTGCTGCTGTTCAGAGAGCACGGGGTTCTTGAAGAATGATCCCGCACTCTGGCAATCGGGGTCGCCGGGAACGATCAGCATACCTTTGAGGGCGCGAATGTGACGGACGGCCTCGCGTGTCTCGGCGAGGTTCGGCCGCGTCTCACGGCCCCCGAAGTGCCGCTTCAGGTCGGCGTATTCGAGGTACGCGTCTCCTCCGGGCACGAGTGCGTAGGTGACCTGCATTATGATGAATCGCTCGCGCTCGGTCGTATTGAAGATGCTGGAACGGTAGGAGAACCCGCAGGCTTCGCGGCACAGTTCGCGCGTCTGGTCGTCTTTGCGATCGAAGACTTCGACCGATTCAATCGTCTCGGAGACTTCCTGCCCGTAGGCGCCCACGTTCTGCACCGGCGTTGCCCCCACGCTGCCCGGAATACCGCTCAGGCACTCGACGCCCGCACACTGAGCGATGACTGCATGGGAAACGAAGCGGTCCCAGGATTCTCCTGCGCCCGCGTCGAACAGAACCTTGCCTTCATCGTTGGTGCCGGGACGCTGCTCGATGCCGGGGATCGCGACTTTCAAAACCAGACCAGGCCAGCCCGCGTCGGCCACGACCAGATTGCTGCCGCCTCCCAGAATGAAGAGAGGGAGGTCCCTCCCCCGCGCGAGGCGGACAGCTTCCTCGACCTCGATTCGCGACCGTGCTTCCACGAAGAACCGCGCCGGGCCGCCGATGCGAAACGTAGTGAGCGGTGCCAGGGGAATATTTTCCTGCAGCAGCATGCGCCTTCACTATACACACGGAAAGCGGGTGTAGAGACGTTGCTTGCAACGTCTCCTGCGGGCACTATCGGAGTCTCACGCTACAATAGAGTGCACATTCAAGAGAGGACTAAAGACATGCCGATGTATCCCGAAATTATGGTGATTCCCATGCGCGAGGAGTTGACCCGGCTAGGAATCGAAGAACTCCGTACTGCCGAGGAAGTGGACCGCGCACTGAAGAATCGTCCGGGCACGACGATGGTGGTCGTGAACTCCATTTGCGGCTGCGCTGCCGGACGAATGCGACCCGCGGTGCGGATGGCCTTGCAGAATTCAATTCGACCGGACAAGGCATTCTCCGTATTTGCCGGGCAGGAGACCGATGCTACTGAGCGCGCCCGCGGTTATTTCACGGGGTACCCGCCGTCGTCGCCGTCGATCGCAATTTTGCGCGATGGGCAGTTGGTCTACATGATGCAGCGGCGAGACATTGAATCGCGGGAGGCTCCGGCCATTGCAGCGGACCTCAAGTCGGCATTCGATCGTCTGTGTGGCAAGGCTGTGACCGCGCAGTCGTAAGATTTCGTTGCGAGAGAGGCCTAACAAGTTACGTCTCTACTGGCCACGAGCAATTTCGTTACTGCTTCTTCGTGCTTACCATGAATGACTTCACCACAATCGCGTTCGGCTGCATCCCCACGGGAATTAGAGTCAGCAGGGAATACTCGGTGGGCTCGAGTTTACGCGGCTTACGTTTCTGGATGACGGTGACATCCCCGGACTGCGTGTCGAGCACGAGCAGGTAGTTCTGATCCGGCGTGAGCGCAAGGCCATCCGGGCGGCTGCCGACGGTGAGCGTGGCGATGCGGCGGCCCATATCGATGTCGTAGACAGCGACGCTGTTGGAGCCAAGGTTGGTGACATAGAGCCGGGAGTTGTCGAGCGTCACCACGCCGCGCGACGGACGCTGCCCGATCTCCTGGGTGCTGCCGACTTCATCGTTGCCGGTCTCGATGATCGAGATGCTATCGGAATCGAAGTCGCACACCATCAACTCGCCGCCGTCGGGCTTCAGCGTGAGACTGACCGGTGTGCGGCCCACGTCGAGCAGGGCCAGCACGCGGTCGTCTTTTTTGTCGGCGCCTTCGGTTGCGTCGTTTCTAAGCGCGATGGAAGCGACTTGTGACGAGCCGGAACACGCCACGAACGCCTTGCTGGAATCGGGGAGGATGGCGATGTCCTCTGGCTGGCCGCACACCCGCAGCGTCGCGCGCACGCGCAGCCCCCCGGCATCGATCAGGGACACCGTGTTGTCGGCGCGATTCGAGACTACAACGGTCGAGCCATCGGGCGAAACCCGAGCTAGTCCCGGCGCGGCGCCGACCCGCACGTTGCCCATCACGAGCCGCTTCTCCAGATCAATCACGCTGACGTTAGACGAACCGGAATTAGCCACGTAGGCGCGCTTGCCGTCTTCGGCTACGTCAATGAAGTAAGGCCGGCCATGTACGCCAATCGTCGCTACTACGGTGTTTGTCTCGGTGTCGATGACGCTGACGTTGTTCGAGCCGGTGTTGACCGCGTAGATTTCATTCTTCTTGTTGTTGGCCGCAACGCCGGTGGGTTCGCTGCCGACCGGAATGGTCTTGGCAAGAGCGAACGTGCGCAGATCGATCACGCTCACCGTGTTGCTTTTGCCGTTGGTGACGTAGGCGTACTCGCGGTAGGCGGGGCTGTAGTCGGGCAGGGCCTGTGCACGGAAGTACCACCAGCCGAGCCCGGCCAAGATCGGCAGCAGAACAGCGATGAAGAGGAGCTTTCTCAAGGTCGCATCAGATCGGGAGAAGAAGAAAGATTAGCAGAATTGATGGCGCTGGGCGTTTTCCTCGGTTCTTCGCGGAACCTGAGTTTGCTTCATAAGTCCGCTCGTCAGCGTATCCGGAACGAGACCTCGGCGCGTACATGGACGGCCACTGGCTTTCCGTCTTTAGTGGCGGGCTCGAAGGTCCAATTTTTCACCGCTCCGATTGCCTGCTCGTCGAGACTTTTTTCCAAACTCTTGATGACCGTGACATCCCGTACTTTACCGTCGGGCATCACGACCATCGCAACTACGACTGTGCCCGAGATCTTCTTCTTGCGAGCTTTCTCCGAGTACCCCGGATTCGGCATGGAGATTCCTTTGGGTGGAGTCACGCCGTTTCCAATCTCGTAAACGGTCTCGTTCCTTGCGCTTTGAGCATTCTTGTCCGAGCTTTCCTGTGCCGTGATTACACCACTCAGCATAAGGATGACGGCCGCGGAGCACAATGCGCTCTGGCAGCGAAGCGCGTTGAAGGAGGTCTGTATCATTGGGAAGTCCGCCTCCGTGAAGAAAGGCCGTGCGGTCATTTCTTGCGATCTATTTTGGGCTGTAAGGAGGACCTGCCTCGCAAACCCGCGAGTGCTGATTCTCCAGGTCCCGCAAAGTGCGTGAGATATCCGGTACCCAGGGCTCGATTCCCAGAGTCTACTTGCTGACCGCGACCGTGTCCCGTGTTCCGATCCCCGGCACGGTTCTTCCCACCACTGCGGCGATCTGGCGTACCTGCACCATCAACTCGTCGAACTGATCGGGGAAGAGCGACTGGGGGCCGTCGGAGAGCGCCTGATCGGGCTGGGAATGCACTTCGACCATCAACCCGTCGGCGCCGACGGCTACCGCCGCGCGCGAGAGCGGAGTGACTTTGTTGCGCTTGCCGGTGCCGTGGCTGGGATCGACGAGGATCGGCAGATGACTCAGGCGCTGCACCGCCGGCACCACGCTCAGGTCGAGCGTGTTGCGGGTGTGGTCGGCGAAGGTGCGAACGCCACGCTCGCACAGCGCCACGTTGTAATTGCCTTCGCTCAAAATGTATTCGGCGGCCATCAGGAACTCTTCCAGCGTGGCCGACATGCCGCGTTTCAGCAGTACCGGCGTGCGGGAGCGTCCGGCACGCTTCAGCAAAGAAAAATTCTGCATGTTGCGGGCGCCAATCTGGATCACGTCGGCGTACTCCTCGACCAGGTCGAGCGATTCGTGGTCGATGGCCTCGGTGATGATCTTCATGCCAAACTGCTGGCGGATCTCCGCCATGATGCTGAGACCCTCTTCGCCCAGCCCTTGAAACGAGTAAGGCGAGGTGCGGGGCTTGTAGGCGCCGCCGCGGAAAAACTGCGCCCCTGCCCGACAGACGCGCTCGGCCACGGCGAATGCCTGTTCGCGGCTCTCAATGGCGCACGGCCCGGCCACAATGGCCAGCCCGGGGCCACCGATCGTGGCTCCGGTCCCCGGGAAGCGGATGACCGTGTTCTCTTCCTTGATGTCGCGGCTCACCAACTTGTAGGGCTTTGAAACCTGGATGACTTCCTGGACGCCAGCCATTTCTTCGAGCGTGCCCTGTTCGACTTCTCCCTTGTTGCCGGTGATGCCGATGGCGGTGCGAGTGGCTCCCGGCATAGGGTGGGCGCGATAGCCCAACTTCTCGATCTTCTGGCAGACATCGCGCACCTGCTCATCGGTGGCGTGCGCCTTCATGACGACTAACATAGATTCACCTTAAGAACTGACGATGTGAGGGCAGCCGCCCAAGCCTGCCCTGAAGGAAGTCGAAGGGGCCATCCGGTCAAGCTCGACTTCCCACGGCTGCAGGACAAGCCGTGTCTTCAAGTCTACCGTTGCCCGGTCATGCCCGCAAATGATGCGGGGTGCGTCTCGCGACGGCCGAGCCGAAGCCAGATATCCTAGTCAGGCCGTTATGCCAAACGCTGAGCAGGAGAAGAAACTCGGAGACCTGTCCAAACCTGCGGTCGCCAGCCTTGACGAATTGCTCCAATTAGAGGAATTGAAAGGCGAACAGTGGCTGATGCGACTTTCCGCAGGCGGTCGTTCCGGCAGTTGGCAGCCTCTGACTCTTGATTCGGCCGCCAACGATCGGATGATCAGAGAAAGAATTGAAGCAAGCGACCAGCCGATCACCGACCTGGTGCTCGCGTTTGTGGGAATGGTGGAATGGAGGGGAAAGAAGCAGTTGATGGCTTACCTGCAGGTTTTCAGATCAGACCACAAGGAGGGTCTGATGTGTCTTCGCCACCTGAAAGAGAGACCGAACGGGCCGAAGTACGAGGCCAGCGGAGTGTTTCTCGTCGCCGGCTTCTGTCAGAATATCTGGATTTAAGTGCGTTTGCCCCTTGCCGCATCCGTTCAGCGCGAGGCGCATCCATATGTCGTCACCTGTAAAAAATCCCTCAGGAGTGTTCTTCATGAAAGCAGCGGTCGTCCCTTCCGTCAACGGCAAATGGGAAGTCAAAGAGTGGCAGACACCCAAGGCCGGTCCGAACCAGGTTGTGATCAAGATTCAAGCCAGCGGTTTGTGCTACACCGATGTACATATCACTCACGGCATGATCCCAACGCACTTCCCGCGCGTGCTCGGTCACGAACCGGTGGGACAGATCGTAGAAATCGGTCCCGGCGTGACTTCGCGGAAGGTCGGCGACCGCGTGGGTGTGGGGTGGGTGCAAAAGGGCTGCGGGCGTTGCGAGTTCTGCCTGCGAGGCAAGAAAGAATTGTGCCCGAACGCGATCTCAACCGGCATCGGGCTGGAGGGGAGCCACGCCGAGTATATGCTCGCCTATGCCGATGCCACCATGCTGATTCCTGACAACCTCAGCTACGAGCAGGCCGCGCCCATTTTCTGCGCCGGATACACCGTCTGGAGCGGGTTGCGCATTGCTGATCCCAAGCCGCACGAGCGCGTCGCTGTGGTGGGCATTGGCGGGCTCGGCCACCTTGCACTGCAGTACGCCAAGGCTGCGGGGTTCACGACGATCGCCGTGACCAAGTCGAAGGATAAAGAGAAGATGATTCGGGATCTCGGTGCGGACGAGATCGTCGAAAGCGGCGCGACCTTGTTGGCGGCCGGCGGAGCAGACGTTCTGCTCGCGACTTCCAACTCATGGGCGGCGACCGAAGAGGCGACACTGGGCATGCGTCCCGATGGCAGGGTTGTGGTGATGGGAGCGTCGGCCGAGCCGCTGGGCTTCAACATGGGCATGATGCTCAAGCGCGTGCGTCTCATCGGCTCCAGCCAGAACGGACCGGAATACCTTTACGAGGCCTTGGACTTCGTCGCAAGAGGGAAAGTCAAAGTGATGGCCGAGACCTACAAGCTCGATGAAATCGGCAAGGCCTACGATCGCGTGGCGGATGGGAAAGTGAGATTCCGCGCAGTCATCACGATGAATTAAGCGTCGTGACGTAGCGGCGTTGCGGCCCTATCTTTATACTGGGCCGCATGCGCCGCTCCATGGCCCGCGAACAGGACATCCTTAAGCGGTCTCCACCGAAACGGCCGCCCCGCCTCACTTCGCGGCGTATCGGAATTCACACCTCAACCGCGGGAGGCGTCAGCAATGCTGCCGAGCGTGCCTACCGGCTGGGGTGCAACGCGTTTCAAATCTTCTCGTCGAGCCCACGGCAGTGGGCCCCCAATGAGTTGGGAGAACCGCAGTGCGCCGAGATGAACCGACTGCGGGCGAAGTACGGTCTGGCGCCGCTGGTGATTCACGCCAACTATCTGGTCAACCTTGCCAGCTCGAATGAGATGTTACTCGAGAAATCTCTGGAAGCATTTCGCGGCGAAGTGGTCCGGGCCCTGTCGTTGTGCGCGGAATATCTGGTCCTGCATCCGGGCTCATTTCGAGGAAGCGACCGTGAGCAGGGACTTCTTCGCACCGCCGCGGGGATAGCGGCTTCGACGAGCGGGCTCGATCTCGCCAAAGGTGGGCTGACGATTCTGGTCGAGAACACCGCCGGGTCCGAATTCTCTCTCGGGGGCAGCTTCGAGCAGGTGGCTGAATTGTTGGATCGGTTGCGGGGTGTCGTCCCGGTCGCGGCGTGTATCGATACTTGCCACACTCACGTCGCAGGATACGACATCGTCAGTGAAGAGGGTTTGCACTCCACGCTGCAGCATCTCGACGCGACCGTCGGCCTAAATAACGTGAAGGTCTGGCACTGCAACGATGCCAAGGCCGCTCGCGGATCAAAGCTGGATCGCCACCAGCACATAGGGAAGGGAATGATCGGCAAGGAAACGTTCCGCATCCTGCTGAATGATCTGCGCCTGGCTTACGCGGCGTTCATCGCCGAAACGCCGATCGACGAACCCGGCGACGATCGCCGAAACGTCGAGGCGTTAAAGAGACTTGTGGCGTAGGAAGTCAATTTCGCTTCGAACCCTCATCTTCGACATGGCATCTATACCGGTCATGAGTCGGATGGGCGTGTGCGTTTTCTCCTTGTCTCTGTTGTGGATTGCCGGGACACCTCGTCCTTCGCCAGGTAAGGCTGCGCCGGGTTATGCAGAAAACGGATCCCCACGACTTTCCGACAGTGGCACGGTGCAGGTGGTGATGAAGAACGTCATGTATCACTTCAGCGAGCCTATCGCCGTTCACATCATTCACCTGCAAGGGACGCTGACGCCGACGAGACCCGGAGCAATGGTTGTTTTCGACGACAACAATTCATTCATCCTCAATCTCGATTCAGCCGAAATCACGATCAGCTGCAACTCGCTGGCGGAAGTAATGAACCGAGATGTCTTCGAAGCCGCACACGCGCCCTTCAAGAGCGTGACCATTGCGAGCAAAGAGAATCAACTCATCATCAAAGGTGAACTGCACAGCAAACATGGGGTTCCGTTTGAATTGTCGGGCACGCTCGCCGTCAACGGTGACGGACGAATTCGCCTTCATGCCGAACACGTGAAGGCCGCCCACCTACCGGTGAAGGGTCTGCTCGACCTGCTCGGCGTCGATCTCGCGAATCTCATCAATACCAGGAAAGTTCAAGGTGTCGCCGTCGACAAAGATGACCTGATCCTCGATCCCCAGTCGATACTCCCACCACCGCATATTCGGGGAAACGTCACCGCGGTCCGACTTCAAGGCAATGACATCGTGCAAATCTTCGGAACGCCGCAAGCTTCGAACTTCGCGGCCAAAGAGACCGGAAACTACATGGCCTATCGCGATAGCGACCTGCGTTTTGGCAAGCTGATCATGGATCAGGCCGATCTCACCCTGCTCGACATGGATCCGCAGGATCCGTTTGATTTCTATCTGGACCACTACAAGGAACAGCTCGTAGCGGGCTATACCAAGACGACGCCGGAGTTTGGTTTGCGCGTCTACACTCGCGACTACAACAAGCTGAGAAAACCCGCTCCCGCCAGTCGATACCACTAATAAGCCGGGCAAGTCTCTCGTCGAGAGACGTAGTTTGCTACGTCTCGTTGGCAACATTTCGGGTAATGGAGAGAGAGAGACGTTGCAAGCAACGTCTCTACCGTCGATACTCTTCATTCATGAAGCTCTACCGTTCGCGACACGGCATCGTGGCTGAGGACGCTGGCCGCCTTTACGCCTTGAATGCGCCCTCGTGGGACAAGTTGGTGACTCGCGAAGATCTACATGATTATTTGAGCCATCTCACTCGCGAAGCCAAGCCGGCGGAGGGGGCGCCGCGGGACCTGCTTCCGCCGATCGGCAGCCAGGAGGTCTGGGCCGCGGGCGTTACCTACTATCGCAGCCGCAATGCGCGGATGGAGGAGTCCAAAGTCGCCGGCGGCGGAAATTTCTACGACCGCGTCTATCACGCCACGCGCCCGGAGCTGTTCTTCAAAGCGACGCCGCATCGCGTGGTGGGACCCGACGCGAAGGTCGCGATTCGCTACGATTCCGCCTGGTCGGTGCCCGAGCCCGAGCTGACTTTGTTCGTGACGCCCGGCGGCAAGATCGCCGGCTACACCATCGGCAACGACATGAGTTCGCGCGACATTGAAGGCGAGAATCCGCTTTATCTTCCGCAAGCCAAAGTCTACGACCGCAGTTGCGCGCTCGGGCCCTCCCTGCTGATTGAGGATGAACCTCTGCCCGACGCCACAGAAATTGCATTGGAGATTCGACGCGGCGGCACGGCGATATTCTCGGGTGCGACTACGCTCGCAGAAATGAAGCGAAAGCCGCAGGAACTCGTTGAGTACCTCTACCGCAATAACAGTTTTCCGTACGGGTGCTTCCTTCTGACCGGCACCGGTATCGTGCCTCCAGATTCGTTTACGCTGAAACCTGCCGACGAAATCCGCATCACCATCCCTCCCATCGGAATCCTGGCGAATGTGGTTGGGTGAAATTCCCGAAAACGATCGAACCATGCCGTTGTATCGCTGCCAGCTCCAGACTTTTGCGCGGCGCCGTGTAAAATAAAGGACTATTCAATGAGTACTTACCCGCTATGGCGATTGGTGAAAAAACTGTCAGCGATGTGACCAACGGCTCTGAAACCGGGGCCTCCTCCTCTCGCCCGAATGACGAGCGTTATGACCCCCAGCGCGTGGAAAGCAAGTGGACGCAGCGCTGGCAGCAGGATGCCTCGCTCTATGCCGCCGAGCCTGACTCGACGAAGAAGAAATATTACGTGCTGGAAATGTTGCCCTATCCCTCTGGTGCGCTGCATATGGGGCACGTGCGCAATTATTCGATCGGCGACGCGCTCGCCCGTTACATGTGGATGAACGGGTACAACGTACTGCACCCCATGGGCTGGGATTCGTTTGGCTTGCCGGCGGAAAATGCGGCCATCCAGAACAACACGCCGCCGCGAGAGTGGACGCTGCGCAACATCGCCAACATGAAAGCGCAGATGAAGCGCATCGGCTTCGCCTACGACTGGTCGCGCGAAGTCACGACGTGTCTGCCCGATTACTACCGCTGGAACCAGTGGTTCTTTCTCAAGCTTTACGAGCAGGGACTGGCATATCGCAAGAAGAGCAAAGTCAACTGGTGCCCCAAGTGCGCGACTGTGCTCGCCAATGAGCAGGTTCTTGCCAACGGCTGCTGCTGGCGCCACGAAGACACTCTCGTCGAGCAGCGCGAATTAGAGCAGTGGTTCCTGCGTATCACCAAGTACGCCGACGAGTTGTTGCGCGATCTGGAAAAGCTAGGCGGCTGGCCGGAGAAAGTCCGCACCATGCAGCGCAACTGGATCGGCCGCAGCGAAGGCACGCTGGTTGATTTCAAGCTCGACTACACGGAAAACCATCGCGGCTTCGGGCCTGGAGGATCGACCATCAGCGTCTTTACCACCCGCGTCGATACGATTTTTGGCGCGACCTCGGTGCAGTTGGCTCCGGAGCACCCCATCGTCAGCGATCTGGCGGCGGAGAATCCCGAGCTGCGAGGGAAAGTCGATCAGCTCATCGCCGAGCAACGCAAAGCGAAAGAATCCGGTGATATCGGCGAGATCGAGAAGCACGGCGTCCCGACCGGTAGGTACGCGATCAATCCCTTCAACGGGGAGAAGCTGCCGGTGTGGGTGGCGAACTACATCGTCATGGATTACGGGACGGGCGCCATCATGAGCGTCCCGGCGCATGACGAGCGCGACTATGAATTCGCCAAGAAATACCGGCTGGAGATCCGGCTGGTAATCCTTCCGATTTCGAACGACCCAGAAGAGACCATGGCCGAGCCTCCGTTGCCTTTCGTCGCACATGAGGGCTTGCTGATCAACTCCGGAAAGTACAGTGGCCTGACATGCGAAGAAGCCATTGAGAAGTTGTCCGCTGAGGCGGAGAAGAAGGGCTTCGGCAAGGCGACCGTCACTTACCGGCTGAAAGACTGGGGCATCTCGCGCCAGCGTTATTGGGGCACGCCGATCCCGATGCTGTATTGCGAGAAAGACGGGATCGTGCCGGTGCCCGAAAAAGATCTGCCGGTGATTTTGCCGGACAATGTCGACGTCACACTTACCGGGGGATCGCCGTTGAGCCGAGTGCCCGAGTTCGTCAACGCCACGTGTCCAAAGTGCGGAGGCGCTGCGCGCCGCGAAACCGACACCATGGATACGTTCGTGGACTCGTCCTGGTATTTCTATCGCTACACCGACGCGCGCAACGACCGGGCGCCGTTCGAGGGAAAGACGGCACAGTACTGGTTCCCCATCGATCAGTATATTGGCGGTGTCGAACACGCCATTCTGCATTTGATCTACTCGCGCTTCTGGACCAAGTTCATGCGCGATATCGGCTTGATCACCAACGACGAACCCGTCGAGCGGTTGTTCACGCAGGGCATGGTGATCAAAGAAGGCCGAAAGATGTCGAAGAATATCGGCAACGTGGTTTCGCCCGACGAGATGGTCGCGCGCTACGGCGCCGACGCAGCGCGGGCCTACAGCTTGTTCGCTGCGCCGCCAGACAGGGATCTTGATTGGCAGGATACCGGCATTGAAGGCATTCAGCGATTTTTGGGGCGTGTATATCGCTGCGTATTGCGAAATTCATCAGCGGGGGCCTCGTCAGCATCCGTGGCGCCGCCGGCAGAGACGTTGCAAGCAACGTCTCTACGACCGGAGGCACGGGCGATTCAGCGCAAGTTGCATCAGACGATCAAGCGCGTCAGCGACGATTTCCAGGGACGGTGGCACTTCAACACTTGCATTTCGGCCATCATGGAACTGGTGAATGTTTTGTACGGCGCGGAAGAAGCAATTGCGCAGAATGCAATTCCGGCGCCGTTCCTTGCTGAGGTACAACGGAATCTTGTGCTGTTGCTGGCGCCGTTTGCTCCGTACCTGGCGCATGAATTATGGGAGATGCTGGGCCAGACCTCGAGTCTCCTCAAGGCGCAGTGGCCAAGGTATGACGCGGAGTTGGCTAAGGAAGAAGAGATTGAGATTCCGGTGCAGATCAATGGCAAACTGCGCAGCCGCGTCGTCGTGTCCGCCGACGCTGCTGAAGAATTTGTGTTGGAGCGCGCGTTCGCAGACGAGAAAGTGCAGGCGGCCATCGCCGGCAAGCGGGTGGTGAAGAAGATCTACGTTCCCAGCAAGTTGCTCAATCTTGTGGTGCAGTGAATTCCTTTCTCGATGACAGGGTTCGTGGATGATCCGAACGGATGAGTTATCCTGAGCGTGCATGGCCATCTCGCCTACGGTGGAAGGATTTCGCGCTGCGTTCCGGCGCCCGTCGCTGACGCTAGCCGAGATTGCGTGGCGCTGGACGGTGGGCATCGCAGCCATCGCACTATTCTTTTTCGGCCTCTTTGAATACCTCAACACTCTGCCGGTTACGAATGGCGAGCTGCTTTTCCTCCGGAGCCGGCAACCCTACCTTGTGTCGCAGGCGCTTGCGCACATCTTGCGCAGAAGCCTGAGCCGCGCGGTGATGTCGGCCCTGGTCGCAGTGCTGATGCTGACCTTGCTCTGGATCATCGCGGCGGCGGTGGGGCGGTTGGCCACGGTACGCGCTCTGCTGGATTACTTTCGTAGAGATGGAGCTGGCTACATCTCGGATGGCGGCAGCACGGGTGATGGCGGCAGAATCGCAAGCAACATCTCCACGAATGGCGGGCCATTCCCTGCGCTGGTTCGGCTTAACTTTCTGCGCGCCGCTGTGGGGCTGGCGGCGGTCTGCGGGTTGCTGGGAGCCGTCATTCTTGCCGGTTTCGTGTCACCGGACGCCAATCCGCGGCCGGGGCTGGCTTTTCTGTTGTTCCTGCCGCTGGCGGCGCTAGTCTATCTCGTCTGGAGTGCGCTGAACTGGTTTCTGTCGCTGGCTGGGGTCTTTGCCGTGCGTGGCGGCGAGGACGCGGTGGGCGCGATCTTTGCCGCCGTCACACTCTGCCGCGAGCGCACCGGCGCGATTAGCGCGGTCAGTACCTGGACGGGGCTCGCGCATCTCGTGGCCTTCGTGGGCGCGACCACGGTGGTTTCGATGCCGCTGGGCTTCGCGCCGTTGGTGTCTTGGCGGTTGGTGCTTGCCGCCATGTTCTTAATCACAGTCGCCTACTTTGCACTAGCCGACTGGCTCTACATGGTGCGACTGGCGGGATACGTCTGCGTCGCCGAGATGCCGCAGGCGCAGTTCGTACCAGTTCCGTCCACGCCTCCCGTTTCTTCCAGCGACTTGCAGGTCGCGCCAGTCATCCCGCTGCAGACCAGCATCGACCGGGATGAACCTATTCTGAGCGACGTGCCGAATCTCCCCCTAGAGACGTAGCTGGCTAGGTCTCTTGCTGGCGGCGTTCGGGACGATGGAAGAGACGTTGCAAGTAACGTCTCTACGATTCCCTTTACACTCGCTTACGGAATCTGAGAAACTCATTAGTGGCGACCCAATCCCCGCACAATCCATTGCAGAATCAATCCATCGTTATTCTCGACTTTGGTGCCCAGTACACACAACTCATCGCGCGCCGCATCCGTGAACAGAATGTTTTTTCTGTGGTGCTGCCCTGCACGGCTTCGCTCGACGAAGTCAGAAGGTATTCGCCGGTCGGCATCGTACTCTCGGGGGCGCCATGGTCCGTCTACGACAAGGACGCGCCGCCGGCCGACGCCCGCGTTTTTGAGATGGGACTGCCGGTGCTCGGCATCTGCTACGGACTGCAATTCATGGTGCACACGCTCGGCGGCAAAGTACGCCCGGCGGATAAGCGCGAGTACGGCCGCGCCGAGGTCGATATCGTCTCGGATTCCCTCCTATTTCAGGGCTTGGCCAAGAAGCTTGCCGTATGGATGTCGCACGGGGACGAGGCGCTCGAACTGCCTCCCGGCTTCGAGTTGATGGCGAAGACCCACTATGCCGTAGCCGGCATTCAGAACATCGCGAAGAAGTGGTACGCAGTGCAGTTTCATCCTGAAGTGCACCACACGCCCCAGGGCACACAGATCCTAAAAAACTTCGTATTCCAGATCTGTGGCGCCAAGCCGACTTGGACTCCAAAGCATTTCATCGAATCGACGGTCGAGCAGATCAGGCAGCAGGTCGGTACGGGACGGGCCATCTGCGCACTCTCGGGCGGTGTCGACTCGTCAGTGGCGGCAGTGCTGGTTGACCGCGCATTGCGCGACGCCAAGGGCAAGTCGCGGCTGACCTGCGTTTTCGTCAACAACGGCATGCTGCGCAAGAACGAATTCGAGAAGGTGCAAAAGACGCTGCGCGATAAGCTCGGATTGAACCTCGATGCGATAGATGCGACAGATCGTTTTCTCGGCAAACTCTCCGGGGTTACTGAGCCCGAGAAGAAACGCAAAATCATCGGCAACGAGTTTATTAAGGTTTTCGAAAAGGAAGCCCGACGCATCGAGAAAAGTGAAGGCAAGGTCAAGTGGCTAGTGCAGGGCACGCTCTATCCTGATGTGATCGAGTCCCGCTCGGTGCGCGGGCCGTCGCAGGTCATCAAATCGCATCACAACGTAGGCGGGCTGCCTGCGAAGATGAAGCTGAAGCTCATCGAACCTCTGAAAGACCTGTTCAAGGACGAGGTTCGCAAGATAGGCCGCGACCTCGGGGTGCCGGAAGAAATCCTGCAGCGGCAACCCTTCCCGGGGCCTGGCTTGGCGGTGCGGGTGCTGGGCGAGGTCACGCGCGAGCGCCTTGCTCTGCTGCGCGAGTGCGACGACATCGTGGTCGGTGAGGTCAAGGAAGCCGGCCTCTACACCAAGATCTGGCAGTCGTTCGCGGTGCTGCTGCCGGTGATGTCGGTCGGGGTGATGGGCGATATGCGGACGTATGCCTACACCTGCGCGGTTCGAGCGGTGAGTTCGGAAGACGGCATGACCGCCGACTGGGTCTCGCTGCCGCCCGAAGTTCTGAAAACCATCTCCATCCGCATCGTGAATGAAGTGAAAGGGGTGAACCGCGTGGTTTACGACATCACGTCGAAGCCGCCAGGCACGATTGAGTGGGAGTGAAGAAAGCTTCTAGCTCCTAGCTTCTCGCCAAAACAGCGAAACCATGTGGAGACAGCCGCCTCGGCTGTCCAGCCGAGTGAAGCTCCGCACATTACCTCATCAACTACTGTGATTCCTCGAGCCGTGTGGCCTGCCGGTTACTTCCGTTCGTTTCGCACTTGATCTTTTCTTGCCACATTCTGCGATTCGTCCTACAACCACAGTGACGATGAGAGCTACTAATTCACCGCGACCTCGTCGTCGATTAGAAAGTTGGGACGGTGCCAGCCATGTCGCCAAGGGTGAGAGCGGTCTCTTTCCACGTAATCGTGTTTGGCGTTTTAGTCTCTGCAACCAGCGCGGCCCTCGCCCAGACCGCCATTGACGACGTGCACATCATGCCGCGTGAGAAGCCCATGACCGCGGCTATCGCTGTCCATGCCCCTGATCCCACCGAAACCCTTACGGCGGGCCTGATCCGCACCAGCGTTGACCTGGTGCTGGTGCCGGTGTCCATCACCGATGGCTCCCACCGGCCGGTGATCGGGCTGGACCAGGATAACTTTCAGCTGTTTGAAGGCAAGACACCGCAGGAGATCAAGCACTTCTCGAGCGAAGACACCCCCGTATCGATCGGCATTCTGGTGGATACCAGCGGCAGCATGTCATACAAGCTGGAACGGGCGCGCGAGGCGGTACGCCAGTTCTGTGAAACGGCGAATCCGCAGGATGAAATCTTCCTGATTACCTTCGCCGACTCGCCTCGCCTCGCGACGGATTTCACGACCAGCCCGGAAGAAATTGAAAACGATCTGCTGACTGCCCGGTCGAAAGGCCAGACCTCGCTGCTCGATGCAATTTACATGGGCGTGCACAAGATGCGCCAAGCCCGCTATGCAAGGCGGGCGCTGTTGATTCTCTCCGATGGCGGCGATAACCATAGCCGCTACACCGAACGCGACGTCAAAGCGGCGATCAAAGAAGCCGATGTGATGATTTATGCCGTGGGCACTTATGAGCGTTACGTCAGCACGCAAGAGGAATTGCTGGGCCCGGATCTGCTGCGATCGCTCTCTGAACTGACGGGCGGGCAGGCGTTTACCTTAACCAACCTGAAGGAACTGCCGGAGGTGACCCGCGCCATCGGCACGCAACTGCGTCACCAATACGTGCTGGCGTACCAGCCGCAATCTGCGGCTCACGACGGGAAGTGGCGCAAAATAAGCGTGAAGCTGCGGCTGCCCAAGAAAATTCACTCCCTTTTGCACGTGGACGCGCGCGCGGGATACTACTCGGGCGGAGAATGATCGCATGTCGGATTGAAGGGCGTGCGGAGCGAGAGGTGAATCAGCGTTCTTCTGGAATCAACCCAACATTCACCAGTTCGCTGCGAAGAGCCGATGGATCGGTGAACCGGATGCCGTACATGCCGAGGGCGGCCGCAGCGTCGACGTTGGCTTGCAAGTCGTCGATATAAACCGCTAGGGCCGGATCAACATTGTGGGTTTCGCAGAAAAGGCGAAAAATTCGCGGGTCGGGTTTGATCAGGCGCACGTGCCCGGACAGCAGCATTCCACGAAACCAGCTTAGGAAATCGAATCTTTTTTGGGCAGCAGGGAACGTTTCGGTGGACCAGTTACTCAGCGCATACAAGGGAACGTTGCGAGAGCGCAACTCGGCAAGAAGGTCGACCGTTCCCTGGATCGGGCCTCCCAGCATTTCGTCATAACGCTCCATCCACGCGTCGATCATCTTCGCATGCGCGGGAAATCCCGATCTGAGTAGTGCACAGGCCTCGGCGAGAGATCGGCCCGCATCTTGCTGCAAGTTCCAGTGGGAAGTGCACACCGTCGCGAGGAAGTGCTCCATGGCATCATCGTCGCCGTGGAAGAGCTTGCGGTAGAGGTATCGCGGGTTCCAGTCAATGAGTACGCCGCCAAGATCGAACACTGCCACGGAGCGATTCGTCATCCTACTCATTCTAACTAATTGACTCCTGACAGCTGCGGGGAAGAAGGGGGCCACGTTGGCCCTGTCAGCTCTGGTCGCGATGAACCGTATCCATCGAGAACGCCGGCAGGCACACCGCGATATACTCAGCGCCGCCCTCCTGGGGCGTGGAGTAGCGGATCCACTCGCCGGCGTGCGCGACGACGGCTTGTCCGGCCAGTACGTCCAGGGAGCCGCCTTTGTGCTCGACTCGAAGGGTTCCTTTCAGAACAATCGTGAACTCTTCGAACTCGGGAGTCTGCCCGGGTTCGAGCCATCCCTGGGGACTGCGCATGTGAGCTACGCTGGCGGTGGAAGTTTTCGAGTTGACGCGTCCAATGTATTCATCGATTAATTTGGGTTTGTTGCCGGCGGCCTGGATGCGCGTGGGTTGGGAAATCAGAGTGGGCATGGATTTCGGGCGTCGGTCTCTCGGCGGAACTTACCGACATCAGAGTACAACAAAATTCTGAACGTCAGGTTCACGAAAAAAGACGTAGAGACGAGCTTCGCTACGTCTTTGCCTGGAGCACCCAGGAGCCGCGGTTGAATCATGTTGGGCACGAATGGCGCCCGGCAGAGACGTTGCAAGCAACGTCTCTACGACCTTTTTTATGGGCACGGATGCGGTGTGCCGGGGGTTGGCGGTGTGCCGGGAATGATCGTCGGCGGCCCGGGTATGCCATCGGGTCCGGGCGCTCCCGGGATCACCGTCGGCGTGGTGCCTGGTGTGCCCGGGGTGTAACAAGTGCCGTGGTCGACTGGCATGTCGGGCGGCGGCAGCGGCCGTGGACGAGGCGTGATGGCCTGCTCCGCCATCGGATGCTGTTCCGATCGGCGGACTGCGTCTTCGACCCGCTTCTCCTCCAGCGGTAACGGTTTCTGCAGCACCATATCGACTGGCGAACCCACGTCGAGGAAGAACTGGCGCGAGCTGAATAGCAACGCCATAGAACTCATTGCTCCGATCGCGCCACCGATACCCGCGCCGATGATCGCGTCCTTGGCCTGGGTCCCGAAGACGGGGGTAGTGATCGAGGTGCAGAAAGGAGGTGGTCCGACGCACCCGGGAGGGAAGTTGGAACTGACTTGGGATTGCGGCTTCCCAATGGAGTGGCCAATGAGCGCGCCCAGGCCGGCTCCCGCCGCAGGCAGGGCGAACATTCCCACCATCCGTCTGCTGCCCGGATCCATCAAAGCATAACCCTCGACGCTTTCCAGAGCCGCGGGTCCGGGCACGGGAGCCACGTATCCGTCGGGGAAGGTGATCGACAGTGACAGTAGTTTCAGCTCCGCACGACCGCCTCTGCGTTCGAGTCTGTCCACTTTTCCGTCAACCAATGTGCCGGGCGGGATTACGACCTCGTTGCCCATAGTGATAGGAGCAGTAATCTGGGCATAGATGTCGTCTCCGCGATGGATGTAGCGGCTCTGAATCGGATGCGTGAGCACCAGGGCGATGCGGGTTCCGGCCGGAACCGTCACGGTGCTGATTTTGATTTCCGCTTGCATCTGAGGCGGCGAATCTGGGGTTTGACTGGTTTACGGTTGATCTTGCGCGAAGCAGTTCAAGGTCAGCAGGAGTACTGGAACGAGGGCAGCTGCTAGCTGCGCTTTTTTTGTGTTGGTTATCAAAAAGTCTGAGATTGAGGGAGCGCTTCGACGACTGAGGTACGTCACTTGGCACCTCCGCTCGAAAGCTTTGAAGTGGCGCTTTCGATTTCCCGGCGGGTCTAGAGGATAGAACCCGCTTTCAGTCAATTGGACTCGCGATCTGTCCCGAACGGTATCTATTCGGTTGGTAAAGGTTTGCAAAACTCCGGTAGGGATTTGTAAAGGCTGTCTGCACACAGAATCTAACGAGAAACGCCACAAGGAGTGGCCAGTCAGAAATGCACCGAAGACCTATTAGGCGATTCCCAAGACTTGGTTGAGGAATCCGACGATGTATTTCCACACCAGGTAGTACAACACCAATCCCGCGAGGAACCATGGGGCAATCAGATAGTACGGTGCGGTGATGACCTGGAACCAGGTGATGCCGTGGGCGCCGACGGTGAGGAAGCCGAGCCAGCATGCGGCAGCTCCCCCGACCGGCGCCATGATCACCGGCAAAAGGGCTCCGTGAAACCCGATGGGCAAGTGACGCCGCGGCCGCAGCCAGACATACAGAACATTCCAGACGCCGAAGAGATTCGGAACCAGCGCCATGGGGAAGACGATGACGCGTTCGATGGGAATCGGTACCTGGTACACCAGG
The DNA here is from genome assembly GCA_963768265.1 of uncultured Acidobacteriaceae bacterium. Taxonomy (GTDB): domain Bacteria; phylum Acidobacteriota; class Terriglobia; order Terriglobales; family Acidobacteriaceae; genus Sulfotelmatobacter. The sequence continues at coordinate 9,473 of CAVYHM010000028.1, read as the reverse complement.
CGCGACACGATGAACGCCGTCAGCACGACCAGCAAAAAAAGACTGGGAGCGAAAATGCCCGCCATGTAGGCGCGGAGATAAGGATGTGGGTTCATGATGTCCTCCGATCACAGGTGATAGAGCAAGATTGGGATCGCTCGCGGAAAAAGTGCGACCCACACGACCAGGGCGGCGAGCAGAGCCCAGTCGAACCACGGCACGGCGACCGCACCTCGTTCGAGGCGCTGCCGCATCGCGGGCCACAGGTCGCGCTGGAGCGAGGCTCGCGGTTGTGTGCTGGTTGGTGGAAGCGCTTGCTTCAGCAAATGCTCGATGCGTTCGTGGTCGTATGTCGTCATGGTTCGATTCCTTGTCGTTTCAAATCTTTTCTTAGCAAGCGGACAGCCCGGAAGACGCGCAGCTTGACCGCTCCGGCGGATATTCCCAGCGCCTCCGCGATTTCCTCGTAAGGCTGCTCTTCGATCACGGCGAGAGTCGCCGCGATGCGCAGTTTGGGCGGAAGCCGGCCGAAGGCTTGCGCCGTTCTCTCGCGTAGCTCTTGCGAAATGCCGGGGTCGGGGAGCGCAGGCTGCGGCAGATCGTCAGGCAACTCGGTCTCGGGTCGTGTGGATTTCAGGTGATCAAGAGCCGCGTTGGTGGCGATGCGCCGCGCCCACGCCTCAAAGCTGCGAGAAGGATCGAAGCGTGCATGAGCGCGGTGGATGCGCCAGAAAGTCTCCACCGTGACGTCTTCGGCGACCGCTGGATCGCGCACGATGCGAAGGATCCAACGGTAGACATCGCCTTGATGCTGGCGAAACAGCGACTCAAAGGCATCGACGTTACCACGGGAAAACTGCTGCAGCACGTCGGTCGCTGGTTCGAGCGCAGGCATGTCTATTCCTGGTACGGGCCGCTAACGCTTGTACCAGCCTTGCGTCCGCGGCCACCAGCGACGCACGTTGCGACAATACTCCTCGTAGTCGGGCCCGAATTTCTTTCGCAACGTCGGCTCCTCGTAAAAGAGCACGAACAGATGAACCCCGAGAGCAACCGCTGCGACCGCAGCGATCAGAGCCGGGTTAGGATGGCCGAAAATCATCCAAAGCCCTATCCACCCTGCCGCAAAGCCCACGTACATCGGATGCGCACGTAGCGGTAGAAACCCACTACGACCAATCGTTGCGGCGGAGCGATGGGGGCAGGCGTCCCGCGACCTGTCCATCCGAAGTCCCAAACGCAGCGCAGGGCGACGGCGAATCCCAGTACCGAGGGAATCGCTGCCAGCCATCGCCAGAGAGCCAGTCCTCCCATTTCCACGCTGAAGCCGAGCCATTGTGGCAGCAGCCAGAACCACAACGAAAAGAAGGCTGCTCCTACCGCCAGCGAGGCGACCGTCGCGAGCGCGCGGTTACCGTTACCCGCATCCGGAGCCTTCACAGACCGTGTAAGTGTAGTCATTTTCTGACCCTCTATATACGCTTACGACGTTCCGCGAGGAAGGGTTACACGAATATTCCAGGCGCGACCTTTCTTCGTAGAGACGTAGCTTTGCTGCGTCTCTGCCGCAAGCTTTCAGCAGCCGGGGTCGAGGCATTGGGGGCACGTGGCGCGGCAGAGACGTTGCAAGCAACGTCTCTACAGGGGCATCGATCGCAATGCCAGTTTGACGGCACGGTTCATTTCCGTGCGGGTAGCTCCGTTGGCTGCTTGAACTCCCAAGCCGTTCATTACGATCGAAACGTATCGAGCAAAGTCTTTCGGATCCACGTCCTTGGGGAGTTCTCCTTCATCGTGCGCCTGCCGCATGCGCTTTTCAATGTGAGCCAGGCCGCTCTTGCGCCAGTCGATCATCGCTTGCTTCACGGTTTCTCTGCCACTGCCACAAGCCAAGCCTCCCTGCAGGGTAAGGCAACCGCGCGGGTGATTGGCATCGGCCAGGAATTTAACCGTCGCTCCCAAGAGCGCCTCGACGACCGCACGAGCGGTCGGCTGTTTCAGCGACTCGGACAGAAACGCCAATGGCCCGTCGCCGTACCGGTCCATGGCGAGCCGGAACAGGGTTTCCTTGTCCCCAAATGTGGCGTACAGGCTGGAGCGATTGATGCCCATGGCCTGGGTCAGGTCGTCGAGCGAGGCGCCTTCGTATCCCCTCTCCCAAAAGACGCGCATGGCGGCATCCAGGGCGGTCGCTTCGCTGAAGCTGCGGGGCCGCCCCATCTTGGACCCTGCCCTCGCGGAAGTGGTTTGCCTGCCCATGTAGGTTTCGATGCACTTTTATGCCATCCAGTTCAAAAAAGGTGAATCGCGGCACGGAGCGGAGACATCTGAAACGTACGGTTCAAAAGTGACCGGAAAGGACGGAGTCAAAATGGCAGGGAAACTGGAAGGCAAGATCGCACTCGTCACCGGCGGCAGCAGTGGAATCGGGCTCGCCACAGCGCAGCTTTTCGTGAAAGAGGGGGCGTACGTTTATATCACCGGACGCCGCCAGAGCGAACTGGACAAGGCCGTAAAGAGCATCGGAGCGACTCACGTCACCGCGGTGCGCGGGGACGCGTCGAACCTGCAAGATCTCGACCGGCTCTTCGCACAGATCAAGCAGGAGAAGGGGCGCTTGGATGTAGTGTTCGCGAACGCGGGCGGTGGCAGCTTCGCTCCGCTCGGAGGAATCACCGAAGAACTCTACGAGAAGACCTTCGACACCAATGTAAAGGGCGTGCTCTTTACGGTGCAGAAGGCTCTGCCGCTGATTCCCGATGGCGGCTCCATCATCCTGAATGCATCGATCGTGTCCATCAAGGGCATGCCGGCGTTTAGCGTGTATTCGGCGACTAAGGCTGCCGTGCGCTCCTTTGCCCGCAGTTGGACGACGGATCTGAAAGATCGCAAAATCCGGGTCAACGTCGTAAGCCCAGGGCCGATTGACACTCCGATTATTGATGGACTGGCCGAAACCGAGGAGGGGAGGCAGGGGGTTCGTACCCACCTCGCTTCCCTGGTGCCGCTTGGCCGGATGGGACGGCCGGAGGAAATCGGCAAGGCCGCGCTGTTTCTTGCATCCGACGATGCCAGCTATGTCGCGGGCGTCGAGCTATTCGTGGATGGAGGGACGGCGCAGGTGTAAGTGCGTCAGAGAGGAAGCCGAACTGGAGAGGGTCTGTGTAACGAGAAAATCGGGTGCCCCATTTCTCGCGCGCTTTTGGCGAGTGGGGTTTTTGACTCCAGAACCACGAAAGTCAAAAACCCCACCCTAACATCGCAAAAAGCGCGACGTTAGGATGGGGCACCCGCAGTTTCTTGACTTCACAACTTACGCGTGCACCAACTCTACACCGTAGATGGAGTGCCAGCTGGTCGCGGCTTTCAGCTTGTCATTAACGTTGTGGATGTTTTTGACGCCTTCGGTTTCGAGCCACTTGCGGAAGGCGGCTGGGCCCTGCTTGGCGTAGACCGGGATGCCATCCTTCCAGGTCGCGCGGCCGCAAAGGACGCCGTTGAACTTCACGCCTGACTCTCCAGCCAGTTCGAGAGTCTCGCTGAACTCGGCATTGCTGACACCAGCCGATAGATAAATGAACGGCTTGGTCGCCACGTTGGCTGCCTTGTGGAACAGGTCGATGGCTTCCTTTTTCGTGTAGGCCTTTTGCCCGCCGAACGATTTTGTGCCTTCGACGAACTTCATGTTCACCGGCACTTCAACCTTTAGCACGTCGACGCCGTAACGGTCGTTCGAGAACTCGCGCATGCTCTCGGTGACGATGTGCGGTTTTTTCTTGGCATAGTCCAAACCCTTTTCATCCGCACCCTCTTCGTAGCCGACGAACTCCAGGAAGAATGGAATATCATTGGCGCGGCATTCGTCGCCGATGCGCTCGACCCAGGCATGCTTGACCTCATTCACGTGCTTGGGATCGTCGGGGGTGTAGTAGAGAAGAATCTTGACGCAGTCCGCGCCCGCTTCTTTCAGGCGGCGAGCCGACCAAACATCGAGCAGATCGGGCAGGCGGCCGGGGCCGGTCTTGTCGTATCCGGTCTTTTCATAAGCGAGCAGCAGGCCGGCGTTCTTGGCGCGGCGCTTCGAGGCCGGCAGTCCCCACTCCGGATCGAGCAGAATCGCGGTGGCATGCGGGGTGAGCACTTCGCTGACGAGGGTTTTGAATTCTTCCATCATGGCGTCGGTGACTTCGCCGCCCTTCTCTTTTGCCAACGATTTTTGCAGGGAGCCGCGCTGGTCCATGGCAGCGGCGGCGATCACACCGCGTTCGTTGGAGACTTTTTTTAGGCCGGCGAGTTTCCCGGGGGTGAGTTTCATGAGAATCCTCCTGATACGAATGAAGATGAGTGCTGGAAGTACCGATCATTGTAAACCAACGCGGAAGGAAAAGCGGGGTTGGGCCTAGGGCATTTGGGGCTGCGCATTCCGGGTTTAGGAACGAGTGTGTGGAGCGGGCACTCTGGCCCGCTGGCCTTATTGATGCTGCAGGCGAGCGGGCAGGAGTGCCCGCTCCACATCTGAGCTGCGCTCGTCGAACAGCCGGGGAGGCTGTACACATTTACAACAGCCTTCCATCTCAGGGAGCGGCGGGCACTATTTATTTGCTAGTAAACATCGCGGATTGGGGCTAGGCTGGAAGTGTCTCCTCTTGCACCCTTCCGCCGAACCCTTTCTCGGTGACGGTTCCTTGCGAAATCAGACATCGTTTCTGAGGCGTAAGGAGCCCTTATGGTTAGCCAAGCGTTCCGCTTGCGCGACATACCTCCCGGCCGTTCCGCTGCTGCAGACGATGGAGTCTCGGTGGAAGGTCAGCTTCGCTGCAGCCGCCGATGCTGCCGGGACGGTGCGGCAGCGTACGATGCTGTGCCTGCCCTGGGGCAGACATTGTGCGCCACGGCGGGTAGTCTCTTCCGTTCTCGTCTAGCGCGTTTCCGTCTTGGCCGACCGGGCAGCGGTTCCCTGCGAAATTGGACGCGGTGTACGCAGAAAGCGGAGAACCGTCATGCGTAGAAAAACCGTGGGTGCGCCCAGCAGACGCGGTCAAGAGTTGCTGCACTCCGATGGCGACGGCAACCGCATTCACAACGAAATCCTGCTCAGCCTTTCTGCCGACGAGAGCCGGTTGGTTTTTCCCAAACTGGAACTGGTTCGCCTGCGGCCGCGTCAGGTGCTGCACGAGGTGGGAGATACCCTGAAGTCCGCGTATTTCTGTAACAGCGGGTTGATCTCAATTTTGACCTCGTTCCCCAACGGAAAAAGTATTGAAATCGCCCTGGTCGGCACCGAGGGCTTCGTCGGCCTGCCTCTGGTTGCCGGGTTCCAGAGCGCGGCCACGCGTGCGATCGTGCAACTGCAAGGCACAGCCTTCCGGATCGACGCCTCGACCCTGGACCCTCTCTTGCGTCAATGCACCGGCCTGGAGCGTCGCCTCCAACAATTTTCACAGATGAAGGCCGCGCAGATTTCCCAGATCGCCGCATGCAATCTGCTGCACGAAGTGAAGGAGCGGCTGGCGCGCTGGCTGCTGATGTGCCACGACCGGATCGGCTCCGACACGATGGCATTGACCCAGGAATTACTGGCCGAAATGCTGGGCACGCGCCGTTCCAGTGTGACCATGGCCGCCGGTCAGTTGCAGAGGGCAGGATTCATTGCGTACGGGCGGGGGGAAATAAGAATTCAGAACCGGACGCGTCTGGTCTCAGCAGCTTGCGAGTGCTATGGGGCGATGCGGCGTCAGGCCAGAGTCTGGCGCAACGAAGCGAGGGACGGTGTCAGCGACTGAGGCTTATGGCGAACAAATGAATGTTCGATACAGATCATATATGCGGGATCCAGGATGTGTCGATCTACCTGCAATCCGGCCGAGCGGCTCTCGCCGAAACAAATTTTTCCCGATTTGGGCCGGCGCGTACGCTGTCAAGCAAATTTATGTTCGGTAGCGTACAATCCTGGTGTAGGGTAAGAGCGTCTATCCACACCTCTCCGCCGCGCCCAGCGGGTGACGGTCTCTTGTGAACAGATGACTCCCGATCACAGGAGGCCGGCGATGACGCCGAGCGAATCTTCCTCTTCTTCCACCTGGCGGCTTTACACGTGGCAGCAAGCCTACGAAGCGTGTTAAAAGGAACCGACACTCAGGCACTCTTCAAACTGGTGGAAATCGCCGAAGCCGCGGTTCTCACCCGCCGCTCGTCTGCCGAAGGAAGCCCAAACCACCATGCCGAGAGACGAGCCATTGAAGAAGCGGTGGCGCATTTGCTGGTCATAAAGCGGGATCGGCTGAAGTTCCGTTAGAAGCCTTGCAGACTTGACCCACGTCGAGGGCACCTAGTAGTGGTATAGTGGTATGACCGCTCGGATATCTGCGCCTGCTCTCCGTCAAGCGGACAAATCTCGATCCGGAACTGGTTCCTCGGACAGAGATAGAATTCACTTTCAACTGGTATTCACCTCATAGGAAGGGGACGGCCATCATGGCGATTGCGACGATTAATCCCGCCACGGGTGAAGTCATCAAGACATTTCAGCCACTCTCCGAAGCGGAGATCGAGAAAAAGCTGCAGCGTGCGGTCCAGGTGTTCAAGTCCGAAGCTAAGACTCCATTTGCCGTGCGCGCCCAGCGCATGCTGAAAGCGGCCCAGATTGTGGAGCGCGACAAAGAGAAGTTCGCGCACCTGATGACGCTGGAGATGGGCAAAACCTATAAGTCGGCTGTGGCCGAAGCGGTTAAGTGCACCACTGCCTGCCGCTACTATGCCGAGAACGCCGAGCGCTTCATGGCCGACGAAGTGGTCGAGACCGGGGCCAAGAAGAGCTTCGTCCGCTATCTTCCGATTGGCCCCGTTCTGGCGGTGATGCCGTGGAATTTCCCGTTCTGGCAGGTGTTTCGGTTCGCGGCGCCGGCCTTGATGGCGGGCAACGTCGGGCTGCTGAAGCATGCTTCGAACGTGCCCCAATGCGCGCTGGCGATCGAGAGCATTTTCCTCGAAGCCGGATTTCCCGAGGGAGCTTTTCAGGCCCTGCTGATCGGCTCGGGCCAGGTCGATGCGCTACTGAATGATCCGCGCGTGGTGGCCGCGACCCTGACGGGCAGCGAGCAGGCCGGCATCCAAGTGGGAGTGGGCGCTGCCAAGCGCATCAAGAAAGTCGTGCTCGAACTGGGTGGCAGCGATCCGTTCATCGTGATGCCTTCGGCGAATTTGGACGCGGCGGTCGCCACCGCGGTGCAGGCTCGCGTCCAGAACAACGGCCAGTCGTGCATCGCGGCCAAGCGTTTCATCGTAGCCGAGCCCATCGCCGATGAGTTCGAGCGCAAATTTGTGGCGCGCATGGAAAGTCTCAAGATCGGCGATCCGTTCGACGAGAAGACTGAACTCGGCCCCTTGTCGACGCCCGACGGAGTAAAGGATCTTGACGCCGATGTGCAGAAGACAATCCAGGCCGGCGCGAAGCTATTGACGGGCGGGCATCCGATAAATCGTCCGGGAAATTTCTACGCTCCAACGGTCCTGACCAACATTCCTAAGAATTCGCCCGCATATGGCGAAGAATTCTTCGGTCCGGTGGCATCCGTGTTTCGGGTGAAGGATCAGGATGAAGCGATCCGGCTCGCCAACGACGTTCGCTTCGGCCTGGGCGCCAGCGCGTGGACCAATGATGAAAAAGAACGCGAGCGCTTCATCAACGAACTCGAGGCCGGGATGGTGTTCATCAACAAGATGGTCGCTTCCGATCCGCGCATTCCTTTTGGCGGCGTCAAAGCGTCCGGGCATGGGCGAGAGTTGAGCGCGGTGGGGATGAGAGAATTTCTCAACGCCAAGACGGTGTGGGTGGAGTAACCAAGAATAATAATAATAGTGAGGAGTCAGTTATCAGTAGTCAGTGAACGGACAACACAAAACCAGCAACTGAGTACTGAGTACTAGTTATGGCGCTGGAGTGCTGAGCGGCGGCGGGGCTGCGGGCGCCTCGGCCGGTGCCAGTAAGTGCTGCCACGGGCAGATGTCCGGATCGACGCGGTGCACAGCAACCTGCATCTTGTCGCCGCATTCATCGTAGCGAACCCATATGACGCGGTAACGGGCCTTCTTGCCGGCGTAGAGAATTCCGATCACATCCCCGGGCCGAAGGTCGGCATCGATTCCTGATATCAGAGCTCCACTGAGGCTGATGTCGCGGGCACGAGCTTCCTGCTGGAAGCGTTCGCTCTTGGTATCGACTCCCCATACCAGGAGCCCGAGATCCATCGGAATGCGCGGTTCGCGTCGACGATCGATAGCGCGGATATTTGTCATGAGTCAGGGCTATGTCAGCGCACGAGCAGTTTAGGTCCGTCAGAGCTACGACCGTTCTCTAAGAACCCTCCGATCGAAATCGGGCCTTGCGCGATGCGACATTTGCGGGACCAGGCCGCTAGTTTGGGAGCGGACCATTTGGTCCAACTCGGTTCGGAAATCTGGACCCTCAATGCCTCATCTTTAGGCTTTACAGTAGTCCGCGAGCGAGCGGGGGTAAAGATTCCCGGTAGTGACTTAAGAGGGATTTCAGGCTGGACGGTTCCGTTTTGGGCCTGGACCATAACGGGAACGGATCGGGAGTGAACCGCCGCGACCGCCTAGAGCCGGACTTCCATCAGCCTATTGCTTTCCCCACGTGAATCGCGTGCCTACTGCCGCAGCGTGAGCGTGCTTAACACGGCCTGCTGCTTGGCGATCAGTTGATGCACCCCTTGCTTGGCCACGGCCAACATCTTGGCGAACTGCTGGTCGTCGAAGACCTGGTGTTCGGCGGTAGCCTGGACCTCGACCAATTTGTGCCCGGCTGTCATGACGAAGTTCATGTCGACGTCGGCGCGGGAGTCTTCCTCGTAGCAGAGATCGAGGAGGATCTCCCCGTCGACAATTCCCACACTCACGGCGGCAACAAAATCTTTCAGCGGAACCGCGGTTAAAGTCCCGGCGTCCACGAGTTTTTCGAGAGCGAGTCCAAGCGCGACGAAGGCGCCCGTGATCGAAGCGGTGCGCGTGCCGCCGTCGGCCTGGATGACGTCGCAATCGATCCAGATGGTTCGCTCCCCGAGGCGGACGAGGTCAGTGACGGCCCGCAGGCTGCGTCCGATCAGCCGCTGGATTTCGTGCGTCCGCCCGCTGGCGCGGCCCTTCGTAACTTCGCGCGGCGTGCGCGTCAGCGTGGAGCGGGGAAGCATGCTGTATTCGCTCGAGATCCATCCTTTGCCGGAATTACGCATGAATTGCGGGACCGCTTCCTCGATCGAAGCGGTGCAAATGACGCGTGTATTGCCTACCTCGATCAGAACCGAACCTTCCGCCGTGGTAATGAAGTCCGGGGTGATAAGAACGGGGCGGAGTTGGTCGGGCAACCGGTTATCGGAGCGGTAGAACATAGTCCGGATTGTAAATGATTGAGACCAAAGGACGCCCCGGTATTGACGGTAGATATATCTATAGATATAGTTAAAGACAGATCGAATGAA
>CAVYHM010000027.1:0-23094 GCA_963768265.1 uncultured Acidobacteriaceae bacterium | reverse complement strand
ACGTTTACATGAACGTCGCCTTGCGCTACAACAAACGCCGCATGGCTGATCACGCGGCGCTCGGAGCCTGATGGCAGTTGCCAGAAAGCACGCTCAATTGAACGGCTAGCGGTCACGCACAAGACCCGGGCACGATGTTCGAGCGCCAGGGCCCCCTCCTCAACTTTTTGAGCTGCGTCGCCAAATCATTGATTTGGCGGTACTTAGCAAGGTCAGATACCCGCAGATCTCCGCAAAATATTGAGAATAAATAACTTGCGGGCAAAATATTCCGACATAAGGAGTTAGCGATTCCTCTGGCTCCGCTGGCAGGTTGCGGAAAAAGTGCGTTGACGCATCAAAGTCGAACACGGGAATTGAAGCCCGGGTTGATTCCATTTGCCTCACGCGGCCCTGAAAGGGCGGCGCTTCCACGGAACCGAGCGCTTTCGAGCATTTCCGCAGCCTCCTAGACCGATAGAATCCTCGGTCCATCACCGTCAGGTCATAGGTAATGCAACTGCGCACGGTTCTATTGTGAGCTACCTGAAACCTCAGTCAAGGTTGTCCGTCACATGGAATCGATTTTTTATCGTGGACGGCTGTGGAAAACGCTCGTGGATTCAGGCGGGGCGTCCCTAAGCTGACTATGCAGGAACTCCCTGCCGTTGACCTCGTCACCTAGGACACACAGATTCCACAAATTCCAGATCCGCATCGAAACGGCAACTGCCGCCGCATCAATGTGTAGGCGCGCTTTCATCCCATGAAAATGAAAGCGGCGGCGGCACATTCCCTCTTGAATACTGTCAATTCCTTGTGGCATTGTTCTTCCACTTTCCGGGGGGTGTCCTGTGGACAAAAACTGCCGGTGGCTGCTGTATTCAATCGTTTCAATCCTGCTCGTTATTGTGTCGAGCGCTGCTCATGCGGATGTGACGGGTTCGCTTGCGGGCGTCGTGCGTGACCGTGCCCAGGCGGTGGTTACGGGCGCCAAAGTCACCATCACGAACTCGCAAACCAATCTGATCCAGCAAGCAACTTCCGCTTCTGATGGCTCCTACCACTTTCTTGCATTACCGGCTGGAACTTACAAGATCACTGCGACGGCCCCCGGCTTCCGCCCTTATTCCACGAACGAGATCACGGTCCAGGTGAACGATCAGCTAAAGCTCGACATTACGTTCGACGTTGGCACGGTGGTCGAGGAAGTCGATGTCAGCGCCAACCTCGTGCGGGTGGAAACGGAAAGCACCCAGCTTGGCGATGTGATCGATTCACAGAAGATGCTCGCTCTGCCGCTGAACGGCCGCAGTTACCTTGACCTGCTGGGTCTGCAGGCTGGTGTGGCGCCGTCCGGCTCCGTAACTATCGCTGGCACCACCGGAACGGGCGCAAGGTCGGTATCAGGCTACATCACAAACGCTGGCAATGTCTCAGTGAATGGCCAGCGGGAGACAGCCAACGCGTTTCTGGTGAACGGGGGCGACGTCAGCGAGGGGCGAAATCTCGGCGCGGGACTTGTGCCGAATCTCGATTCGGTCGAAGAGTTTCGGCTTATTACCAACAGCTTTGACGCGGAATATGGAAAGTTCAGCGGCGCGGTGATGAATGCCATCACCAAGTCGGGTACCAACGGCTTCCATGGTGATGTATTCGAGTTCCTGCGCAACGACAAGTTGGATGCCGCGAATTTCTTCACACCCGTCAAGTCCGAACTGCGACGCCATCAGTTCGGCTTCACCGCCGGGGGGCCCTTCTGGAAGGACCGGCTGTTCTGGTTCACGGATTATCAAGGAACTCGACAGGTGCAGGGCGCAGAAACCGGCATTGTTACCCTGCCGACTGCGAACGAGTTGCAAGGGAACTTTGGACCGAACACGACATGCCTTCTTAATGGCACACTTTCACCTTGTATCTTGAGCGGCGCCGTCGATGGCACTGCGGTCGGCAGTTGTCCCAATTGTGGCTGGCCGACGGAACTCTCAAGCCGGCTGGGCTATACCGTCACTAGTGGCGAACCATACTGGACTCCTGGCTGCAATACGCTGGCGAACTCTCAGGCCGGCATGTGCGTATTTTACGGCGGTGTGATTCCCCAGAAAGCGTGGTCGCCAGCGGCGATTGGAACTTTCCGATATATTCCGCAACCCAACATTGATGCCGCGACGGGTGCATATTCTGATAACAGCCAAAAGAATAATGTTACTGACAACAAGATCGGGGAACGGGTCGATTTCAATAACCGGAAGACTGGCAATTGGTCGTTCTACTATCACTTCGACGACTCGACGGTTCTCAGCGCCCTGCCCAGCGGCGGCGCAACCGTGCCCGGTTTTCCCGCGCAGACGCCAACGCGAGCTCAGCAGTTCGTAATGAGTAATACCAAAACGCTCGGACCCACGGCCGTGAATGAAGCGCGTTTCAGCTTTTTCCGCACCTCAACTCACTTGGACAATCCGAAAGGTGGCCGGGCATCACTTTCCTCTCTCGGTTTCGTGACCGGTGCAGGTTCCCTTGGCATTATCCCCGATGCCTATCCCGGATATCCTGAGTACGTGCCGCAACTCTATTTTAACAACTTCACTCTCGGCGCACCCTCTCTGATCACGTTCCAGCCAAACAACACCTACATGGTGTCGGATGGATTTTCCAAGGTACTGAACAGACATACCCTTAAGTTCGGGGGAGAATTCCGCTATCTCCAGGTCAACGAACGCAACTTGGCCAGCCAGGACGGGGCTTTTAACTTCGACGGCAGTGTGACCGGCATTGATTTTGCCGATTACCTTATTGGAGCGCCGCGGGCCCAGGGCGGCTACAGCCAAGCTGCTCTTCAGCTCCTGGATTCGCGCACGCGCTACGGCGGCGCCTACGCGCAAGACACGTGGAAGGTAACACCCGACCTCACCTTGAACCTCGGTTTGCGCTGGGAAGTGAGCATGCCCTGGTATGACACGCAGGGCAAAATCCAGACTTGGGTTAAGGGAGAGCAGTCAGTGGTCTTTCCGAATTCGCCCACAGGCCTCGTATTTCCGGGCGATCCTGGCATTCCCAAGACGCTCGCCCCCACCCGATACAACAATTTCGGGCCGCGCCTCGGCCTTGCCTATTCTCCCAGCTTTAGCGATGGAGTCTTGGGCAAGGTTTTTGGCGGGCCGGGAAAGACCAGTATTCGCGCAGCCTACGGAATGTACTACACATCAGTGGAAGATCTGAACCTGTTTTACGAGGTGGCCGATGCACCGTTTGGCTTGTACTGGAGCAGTCCGACTCCCGTTGATTTCGCGGAGCCTTTCCGAAATCGGCAAAACGGACTAGGCGCCGCCGGCGGCGAGGGACAGCGCTTTCCGTTCACCGTCCCGACTCCGGGAAGCCCTGCAAATAAGACTCTCAGTTTCTCGGTTTACGAGCCGATGTCCTATTTCCCCGGATACGACACTCATAACAAGCTAGCTTATGCCGAGCATTTCAATTTCTCGATCCAGCGCGAGCTGAGCAAATCAACCGTGCTGACTTTGGCTTACGTGGGGACCGAAGGCCACAGGCTCATCACGCAACAGGAAGCCAACCCAGGCAGTGCAGCTTTTTGTCAGCAACTCACGGCGCAAGGGTACTTCGATCAATCAGCCAATACCCTCGGATGCGGACCGAATGCTGAGCAGGATACGTTCGCGCTGACGCCGCAGGTGGTATGTTCGGGACCGCCTTGCATCTACGGCAGCAGGAATAGTCTGCTCAATCCAAACTACTGTCCCGGCGCGCAAACGCTGTGCTTTGGCTATGGGAACACATTTACACACCTGACTGCGAATTCGATTTACAACGCCGGTGAGGTGACCGTGGAACGTAAAGCTGGCGATGTAACCTTGCTGGCTGCGTACACGCTAGCCAAGGGCCTGGATGATTCGTCAGGGTTTAACGATCTGGTCAATTTCGCCAACCCAAAGCTGAGCCGTGGGCTGTCGTCGACTGACGTTCACCACAATTTCGTGGCCAGCTACATGTGGGCGATTCCGTTCGATCGGGCTTTCCACCGCTGGCCCAGGCTGACGAAAGGGTGGCAACTGCAGGGTATTACACGTTTTGCGACGGGCTTCCCTATCCAGATGAACCAGAGCGTTGGTGATACCTCCCTTGCCGGCAGCCCGTCCACCGATATGCCTGATCTCGTCGGACCGATTCACATCATGAACCCTCGCGCCACTGCTGGCGCGGGCACGTACACATATTTTGACCAGAGCGCCTTCGCCGCGACCAGCTGCACACTAACGAATGGGGTGTTGGCCGGTGAATGTGGCACATTCGGCACTGCTAATCGGCGATTCTTTCATGGGCCTGGATTCAACAACACCGATTTCGGGCTGCAAAAGACTATACCCATGACGGAGGCAAAGACTTTCGAGATTCGGGGCGAATTCTTCAACATCTTCAACCACGCGCAATTCGTAAATCCAAGTGGGGATATCAGCGGCGGCACCTTTGGCAACATCACCACCGCTCGCGATCCGCGCATCGGGCAAGTCAGCGCAAAATTTATCTGGTGAGACCGGGTAGTAACGATTCGGGCGAGGCAGAACCAGCCTCGCCCAAATTTTTGGGGCACCCATCCCTTGAACTGAAGTGGTCCTGTTGCCAGACCACCATGCTAGGCTGTACTCGTGATGGTCTTGCTGGTTCTGCTATTCCTGATTGCAGCACCCTGTTTCGCGCAGACCGTTGAGGATTACCGCCGCGACGCAACCGAGTTCGCTCGCCAAAAATCCTGGGACCATGCCATCGAGAAGTATCGCAAGGCATTGGAGCTTGAACCCAAGGATGCCCTCACTCACTACAATTTAGCTCTCGCGCTCAAATATAAGGGCGATGCGGCACAGGCTGTCGAGGAGTTCGAGGCTGCCTTGCGGCTCAAACCGAAATGGGCCGATGCTCGCTATGGTTTAGGTGCTACCCGGTACGACCTGCACGATCGGGATGCGGCGCTGAAGGAACTGCGAATCGCCACAGCCTTGAATCCAGGGAAAGCAGCACCGCATGTGCTTTTGGCGCGCATTTATGTGGAACAGAATGCCCCGTCCTCGGCCAAGAGTGAACTGCAGCGGGCAATCGCATTGCAGCCTACCGCCGACCTTTACTCCGAATTGGGACTGACCGAAGGACAGCTCGGCAATCTCTCTGGAGCAGGCGCCGATTTTCGCCACGCTTTGCGATTGAATCCGCGGCTTGCTAGCGCACACGTACTGCTGGGCGTGACCTTGCGGCGCCAAGGCGATCACGCTGGTGCTCTCGCCGAATTTCGGAAGGCAGTTGCCGTCGATCCGAACGATCCTCGTGCCCAATTTAGTCTTGGAAGGGAACTGAAAGAGAGTGGCGATCTGTCTGGCGCCATCGCGGCGTTTCAGCGCGCCATCGAACTCAAACCTGATTTCGAAGAAGCGCATTACAACCTTGGTATCGCATTGCGTGCCCAGGGACAGACGGATGCAGCCCGCAAAGAACTAAACGAGATCAGCGGTCTGCGGGAGTTCCGCGTGCGCCTGGCGCAAACGAAAATGCGTATTCTGCAGGGTGTGGAAGCCCTGAAAGAGCAGAAGCTTGACGACGCTCTTGCTCTCTTTCAAGAATCCATACAGCAAAGTCCAGAGCTGCCGACTGGCTATTACTACCTGGGCCTTACGTGGGAGCGCAAGGACGACGCTGACAAGGCCCTGGCGGCGTACGAGAAAGCACTCGAACTGAAACCGGACTATGCACAGGCCCACTCGAGCCTGGGGCTACTGTACTGGCGCCAGAATGATCGCACGCGCGCGCTTGAGGAGTTCCACCAAGCAGTCATGTGCGATCCCGATCTGGCGGAGGCGCATTACAATCTCGGGCTTGGATTGGCGCAATCGGGAAATCTGGATGAAGCAGTTCACGAACTGCGGGAAGCCATCAGTCTCAACCCTGAGTACACCGATGCGCGGGTGCAACTGGGGTTGGCACTCAGCCAGAAAAATGACACGGATGGCGCCTCCAATGTTTTCCGTGAACTCGTGCGTCGCGATCCGAACTTCGCGGAAGGTCACAACAATCTCGGATTGGTGTTATTGCAAGCCGGCGACCTCCGCGAGGCACGAAAGGAGTTTGTTGATGCAGTAAGACTCAAGCCGCGATATGCGGAGGCGCACTACAATTTGGCGCTGACGCTGCATCAGGAAGGAAACGAGGTCGAATCCCGCGCAGAATTTGACAAAGCTTACGAGATCGCGCCAGCGTTGAAAAACGCAGCGCGCCCTGGAAGCTGCCGCTGACTGCACAAGAAATACATTTCTCGCGAGGATTACTGATTCACTCCACTTGCCAGAACGCCGCCATCCACGGCCAGCACCGTTCCGGTAACAAAGCTGGCCGCGTCGGAGGCGAGGAAAATCGCCGCGCCCACCAATTCTTCGAGCTCACCAAAGCGTTTCATAGGAGTGCGCATCAGTACCTCCTGTCCCCGGCCCGTGCCGACGAGGAATTTTTCACTGAGCGGAGTGCGAAAATACCCGGGTGCAATGGCGTTTACGCAGATTCCGTGGCCCGCCCATTCAATGGCCAGCGACTTGGTCAGCGAGGCAAGGCCCGCCTTGCTTGCGCTGTAGGCTGCTACTTCGTACAACGCCAGGAACGTCCCCATCGAGGCGATGTTGATAATTCGCCCGTACCGGCGCGCAATCATGTGGCGCCCGAAGATCTGACAGGTGCGAAGGATCCCGGTGAGGTTGGTGTCTAGAATTCTGTTCCAGTCGGCTTCGGGAAAGTCCAGGGTGGGTGCGCGCTTGGTGACCCCAGCAGCATTTATAAGAATGTCCACCTTGCCGAATCCGTCGAGGCAGGCATTCAGCAACTGGTCCAAGGAGTCACGGTCCGCCACGTCGCAAGGCACCCGCAAGGAGCGGCGACCCAACGATTCGATCTCGTCGGCTAGAGCGTTCACAAGTTCAATGCGCCGCGCGCTGGGAACAACATCGGCGCCCGCCTGCGCCAATCCGAGCGCAAGCGTGTTGCCGATTCCAGAACTGCCGCCGACAACGACTGCGACCTTCCCGTCGAGTTGCAAATGTTTATAAGCCATGTCACCTCGTATGTTCGCGCTATGCGGTTACCAATTGAACATTGTGCCATCGAGTTTCCGGTTTACGGGCAGGTAGGCACGCTCGTAAGGAAACTTTTCTGCAAGCTTCTGATCGTAGTCGATCCCCAGTCCGGGCGCGTCGCCAGGATGAAGGTAGCCGTTCCTGAACGAATACGAATGTGGAAAGACGTCGTCGGTTTCGCGTGTGTGTGGCATATATTCCTGGATACCGAAATTGTTTACCGAAATGTCGAAGTGCAGCGCGGCCGCCATCGCCACGGGAGAGAGGTCCGTCGCACCGTGGCAGCCGGTGCGGACGTGGTAGATCTCGGCCAGGGCGGCGATTTTTCTGAGATGCGTCAGGCCTCCACCGTGAACCACAGTCATGCGAATGAAATCGATCAACTGCTCGCTGATGAGAAGGTGAGCGTCCCAAACCGAATTGAAAACCTCGCCAACCGCCAATGGCGTAGTCGTGTGCTGGCGGATCCAGCGGAAGCCCTCCTGTAGCTCCGCGGTCACTGGATCCTCCAACCAGAAAAGGTGATAAGGCTCCAGGCTCTTGCCCAGGCGCGCGGCTTCGATGGGAGTCAGACGATGGTGCACGTCGTGGAGGAGATGGAGGTCGTCTCCAAACTTCAGGCGCAGCGCCTCGAAGAGTTTGGGGACATGCATCAGATACTTCTCACTGGACCAGATGTTTTCGGGCGGCAAGCCCTTCTCAGCGGGCTCGTAGTGCGGTGTTCCGCCAGCGACTCCGTAGGTCGAGGGCAGCCCAGGAATTCCAGTTTGGGCGCGCACCGCCAGATATCCCATCTCTTTGTATTCCGCAACCTGATCCGCAGTTTCTTCGATGTCGCGGCCATTGGCGTGCCCGTATACCAGCACTCCGGTTCTGCACTGTCCCCCGAGAAGGTTGTAAACCGGAGTCTTGAGCGCTTTGCCTTTGATGTCCCACAGTGCCATGTCGACCGCGGCAATCGCGGTCATCGTCACCGGGCCGCGCCGCCAGTAGGCGCCGCGGTAGAGATACTGCCACAGGTCTTCGGTCTGAAACGGATCGCGCCCGATCAGGCAGGGCGCCACGTGGTCGGCCAGATACGACGCAACCGGCATCTCACGGCCATTCAGAGTCGCATCGCCCAAACCGTTCAAGCCTTCGTCCGTCGTAATCTTCAAAGTGACGAAATTGCGCCCGGGGCAACAGACGAAGACTTTGGCGTCCGTGATTTTCAAGCGAACTCCTCAAAGGATGGTATTGAGTGTAACCAAAGCAATCGATTCGGTGAACTCAAAGCAAGCTGGAAGAGGCGGCGTCACTCGGATCACCGGACGGGGTGCGCCTGCACATCAGATTGCACCGGCTTTAGCCGAGGTGCGAGCGCCTGCACGAAAGCGAGGGCGACAAGATAGGCCAACCCCGCAAGCACGAACACCGGCATATAGGATCCGGTGCTCTGCAGAGTGTAGCCTACGGCCTTGGCGATAAGCATTCCGGAAATCGTCCCAGCCATGGTGGCGAAGCCTACGACCGATGCAACTGCGTTTCGAGGAAACATGTCGGACGCGAGCGTGTAGATGTTTGCCGACCAGCCCTGATGCGCTCCGGCGGCAAGTGCGATCAGCAACACTGCGAGCCACGCATTCGGAGTGCTCGCCGCCAGCATAATCGGTGTAACGGCCAGCGCGCAGACAAGGAGGGCAGTCTTGCGGCTGGCGGCCGATATTGGCGCCGGAATTAAAGACGCCGGTTGCCAGAGCGCGCTGCTTTTTGGGGAACCATTCGGCTACGGCCTTCACGGATGCCGGGAAACTGCCAGCTTCTCCAAGGCCCAAGAAAAAACGCGCGGCCGCGAATTGAAATATGGAAGCCGCAGCCGCGTGAGCCATGGCCGCGACGCTCCAGACGAAAACTGCCAGCGAGAAGCCCTTGCGGGTACCCATCCGGTCGATCAGCTTTCCGACAAACAACACGCCCGCCCCATAGGCGAACTGGAAAATGAGGACGATATTGCTGTAATCCACATCGGTCCAGCCGAACTGGACCTGCAGCGTTGGCTTGAGCAGGGCGATCACCTGCCGGTCCATATAATTCACGGTGGCAGCAAAAAACAACAAGGCACAGATCAACCAGCGTCTGCGACCGCTAAAGCTCCCGAACTGATTTGATGAATTTTCAACGACAGAATTCGGCATGGCGGAGGTTCAAGGGATTGTACGCGGGCGGAGAGTACACCACTAAACAATCACTGACCACCGAAACGGTCGCTGTCACGGCGAAAGTCAAGACGGCGGCCCGAGGCGTACAATTTCCATTCGCGGCGAAATTCCACGGCTTAGTCCAACAAGGCCACTCCCTAGGCGCACCAGCTTCCACCATGGACTCAGATCCTCATCGTTGCGGCTACGGAAACCACCTTATCTGTTGGACGGACTTGGGTCGAGCATGCTCATAGAAATCGGACATGTGGAGGCGATCTTCCGGTATCCCGTGAAGTCCATGGGCGGTGAAGGACTCGAGGTCGCCAACCTGGGCTGGCACGGCCTCGATGGTGACAGACGCCTGGCCTTGCGGCGGATTGATGACCGCAGCGGGTTCCCGTGGCTCTCAGCAAGCAAGCTTCCCGACCTGGTACTGTTTACTGCGCTCCGCCGTGATGGTGCTGACGGAGACCTCCCTACGCATATTCGCACGCCGAATGGCGAAGAGTTGCCTGTGTTCGGGGAGGACTTGGCGGCGGAGGTCGGACGCCGGTACGGGGCTCCTGTGCAGATGATGCAGTTGAAGCATGGCGTATTCGATGAAGCGAGCATCTCCGTGATCGCCTCCGATACGGTGCGCGAGATCGGACGACTCGCCGGGCGGAGCCTGGACATACGACGATTTCGCCCGAATGTTGTGGCGCGTTTGTTGCGACCGGGTCCCTTCCAGGAGGACGACTGGGTGGGCGGCGTGCTCTCATTCGGCGAAGGGGACGACGGCCCGGCCATCGCCGTGACGATGCGCGACATCCGCTGCTCGATGGTGAACCTTGATCCTGACTCAGCAAGTCCGGCACCAGAAGTCCTGAAGGCGGTCGTTCGTGAGCACCAGAACACCGCTGGAATCTACGGCACGGTCACCCGCATCGGTCGACTCGCAGTCGGTAAGACCATATTCCTCCGTGCGGTGACTGAGAAAAGGGAACGCGAGTGATCGAAACACCATGTCGCGGAACGCCGGCAACCCGGCGTTGAACCGAGCGGCGCTGTCACGGCTCCATGTTTGTTGACAGGATTTGGCACACGAGCGCAAACTTAAGGCCATTCGTGCCCTGCTCGGGTTTCGCCCAGCCACCCCGTCTCTCTCTGAATTTCTGGCCAAATTGCGCTGTGTCCTGCTTCGTTCATGTGCGGGAAGGAAACGGATGTCACCTCGGCAACTGTCAACGGCGAGAAAGCATAATGTGAGGGCAAATGCGCCCTTAGGAATGCGATCAAACGGAACGTCGAAGCTAGCGCGTTAAATTACCAACACCGTGGCTGAAAATTCATAGGAGGATTTATGGCAACGCTCAGAGTCGCAGTGAAACCAACAGTCGCACCGATGAAGGTGGCGCAGATTTCCAAACCAGGAGGAGATTTCGAGATCGTCGAGCGCACTATTCCCGAGCCGGATGCGGGACAGGTGCGCATCAAGGTGCAGGCCTGTGGTGTTTGCCACAGCGACTCGCTCACAAAAGAGGGATTGTGGCCCGGAATTCAGTATCCCCGTATTCCAGGTCATGAAGTGGCCGGTGTCGTAGATAAAGTGGGCGAGGGTGTTTCCGCCTGGAAGAAGGGGCAGCGGGTCGGCGTCGGCTGGCACGGCGGCCAGGACAACACGTGTCGGGCGTGCCGCCGCGGAGATTTTCGCAATTGCCAGAACGTGAAGGTTTGCGGTATCAGCTATGATGGCGGATACCAGGAATACATGGTGGCTCCGGTGGAAGCACTGGCGGCGATTCCTGACAATCTAAAAGATGCCGAAGCCGCGCCACTGCTCTGCGCCGGCATTACGACCTATAACTCGCTGCGGCACAGTGGTGCGTTGCCCGGCGATCTGGTCGCGGTGCTGGGGATCGGCGGGCTGGGTCACCTTGGAATTCAATTCGCCAACAAGTTTGGTTATAGGGTCGTAGCGATCGGGCGCGGCTCGGAAAACGCTGCGCTGGCAAAGAAACTGGGTGCAAGCCTGTACATCGACAGCCAATCGACGAACGCAGCCGAGGCACTGCAAAAACTGGGTGGGGCACAGGTGATTCTGGCGACGGCCCCGAGCTCGAAAGCGATGTCGGAGCTGATTGATGGCCTGGGGCCAAACGGCAAGCTCATGGTAATCGGTGCGGGATTCGATCCCATTGAGGTCACACCGCTACAGCTCATCAATGGAAGTCGAACGATACAGGGCTGGGCCTCAGGCACACCGGCGGATTCCGAAGACACACTGCGCTTCGCCGAGCTCAGTGGCGTGCGTCCTATGATTGAAACATATCCGCTCGAAAAAGCCGCCGAGGCTTACGCGCGAATGATGAGTGGAAAGGCGGAATTCCGCGTCGTTCTTACGATGTGACCTTGCGAAAAACGATCGATACCGCAAGCACTGGTTCAGCGAGTTTGTGAGAGGAGTAAGTGAAGCGTCTTTTCACTTTGCTCGTTGAGCCAGTGGCTGCTAGTTTTCTGCGTCCCCGTGCTGGTGGCTGCATCCCTTCAATTATTCGCCTCATACCCAACGGAAAGGAACGTCGCATGAACTACCCAACTTTTTGTCGCACGGCACAGGTCGATGGGTTGTCCATCTTCTACAGAGAGGCCGGAGCGAAAGACGCGCCCACGCTTCTTCTTCTGCACGGATTGCCATCTTCGTCGCGAATGTTTGAGCCGCTCTTTGCCCGGCTCTCTGATCGCTATCACCTTGTCGCACCCGACTACCCTGGATTCGGACATAGTGACTGGCCGGACCCGAAGAAATTCGCGTACACGTTCGATCACTATGCCGAGATCATGAATCACTTCACCGAAGCGCTAGGGCTCTCGCGCTACACGCTTTACATGCAGGATTACGGAGGACCGGTCGGCTTTCGCATGGCTTTGGCGCATCCGGAGCGCGTAGAAGCCCTCATCGTTCAGGACGCTGTCGCGCATAATGAGGGCCTGGGGGCGAATTGGACGACGCGGCGGGGTTTTTGGGCCGATCGCGAGCCCAACGAAAGCGCGCTGCGCACAAACCTCCTGTCCCTGGCAACTACGCGCACACGCCACGTCGGAAACGATCCCAACGTCGAACTCTACGACCCCGATCTCTGGACCGACGAATTTTACTTTCTCAATCAGCCCGGCCAAGCCGAGATTCAGAGTGACCTGTTTTACGACTATCGAACCAATGTGGACTCCTATCCGAAATGGCAGGCATGGATGCGCGAGAAACAGCCGCGGCTGCTGGTGATCTGGGGCAAGTATGACCTTTCGTTCGATCCCGGCGAGCCGGAGCGCTACCGCAAGGACGTGCCGACCGCTGCCGTTCACGTTCTCGACGCCGGTCATTTCGCATTGGACACCGCTGCGGATGAGATCGCTGCATTGGTCGGAGATTTTGTCAGCTCATCGCTCCCAGAACTCCTCTCGCGACGCGCTGGCTGATGCCGAAATGTACGACAGACATGAAAACAGCAATCGTCACAGGAACATCGCCAAGGTATCGGTGCGGGCGCGGTCGAGGGCTACCTAAAGGCGAGTTATAACGTTGTCGCAACCTCCGACCTCTTCTATCCCTACGGCAAAACGTACGTTCAAACTCTCGGTGAACAGGATTAGGAGCGTTCTCGCGTTGGCAATGCCCCGCTGCGAGAGCTCGTCACGCCAGTAAGGAGAACTGATCACCGGAGGATGTACCATCGAAGTCCTGGGCAGGGTCTGCGAACCTTCTCAGTTCCGGATACCTCTGAATCAACGTGGGTGGCGCCGGCACTCGCTTGCCGGTCACCATGGCCTTCAGTTCCAGTGCGTTGACGCCCGCCTTGCTCTCGAAGTGATTGTTGGTGATGACGTAGGTCGTCTGCGCCTTCTCGGCGACGTTTTCGATTCTTTCTTGCCAGCCTTCCAGCTCTCTTTCTTTGTAGAGATAGTTGTAACGGTCGTTGCGATTGTCGGAATCGAACCACTCGCTATAGTTGCGGCCGTGCAGGCGGACGTAGGCCATCGGCGCGGTGACATGTTCGGTGGGGCCGAGGGAGCGGCCGAGCAGCGGCTGATCGATGTTGCAGAAGGCGACGCTCTTCAGAGCAAAAGCCGCCAGCGTCTCCTCGTTGTTCCAGCTCGAGTCGCGCACCTCGACTACGCGCGGATATTCGATGAACTGCCGAAGCAGGCGCTCGAGGTATTCGCGGTTCAGCGACGTGTTCTTGAACGAGACGGGAAACTGAATCAGCAGCGCGCCGAGACGTCCCTCACCGGCGAGCGCATCCAGCCCCTCGCGGGTGCGGATTTCGTCTTCGTCAGTGGGGCGAATGGTGGCGGCGGAAGTGGGCTCCATTACAGCGGTTGGAGAGTGCGTGAAGGCACGATAGAGCTTGGCCGTGAACAGGAATCGCGGATTCACCGCTGCCACCTTGCGGCACCAGAGCTTGACCAGTTCCGGCTTCAGCGGACCGTAGAACGACGTATTGACTTCCGTGGTATCGAAAAAGCGTGCCAGATATTCGAGGGGATGAACTTTTCGGTGCTGCATTCCCGAGGGATAGAAAATTCCCTCCCAGTCTTTGTAGGACCAGCCAGCGGTGCCGAAGCGAATACTTCGTGAGTCGAATCGAGGGGACGGAATTGGAGCCGTGGATTCCATGAGGTGGAACCGTAGACGGAGGGCAGGCCAAGCGTAGCACAAGATTCAAGATTCGAGGCCGGAGAGAAATCCATGGGCGTGACCCCTGGCGGCTATTGCGGCGTTCCCTGCGCCGACAGGGTCTGGTTCAACTGGCTGGCCAGCAGATTGGCCTGCTCGTTCGAGATTTGAACCTGGCCTGTCAGCACGCTGTTCATTCTGCCCACTCCGCTGTCCTGGAATCTCATGGTCTGGAGAATGGCTGATCCCTGGACCGCAGGCGGGAGGGCGGCCTTGAAGTCTGCGGCAACCTTTACGACGGAAAGAACGGATTGCGTGACCTTGTCGCGCAGGCTGTCGCCCAGATCTCCGGAGCGCAACGCCTCGCCCAGCATGCCGCCGGCGTCGATTCGCTGGAACTCGGCCGCGAGCTTCAATGGGTTGGACGGATCGCCTGCGGGCGATAGCTTTATATTGACCGCGCCATCGCCCTCCGCCAGTTCGCTCTCCGCTATCGGGCCGGATGTGGGCGAGCAGACCCAGCGTTCGAAGTGCAACTGCACGGTCAACATGCTCGCTGGCGTCGCGGCTACGAGCATCGCCTGGCGGATTGTGACCCGCTCTCTGCAGGTGTTCGATTGGTCGAACTGAGCACGCAAAAGCTCGGTAATGCTTGATTGCAGGTCCGACAAGTCGGCCAGCAATTCGAGCTTGAAGGTGCGCTGGCTGCCTTCGGCCGCAGTCTGGGAAAGCGTGCCGGAAATGCTGACTGCGACCGACCGGCCCGCGACGCTGACCGTACTCTTTACTACCGGAAGGTTAAAGGTCAGATCCTGACCGTTGGCCAGCACGATCCCCATTTCTCTTCCCAGCGCGAGTTGCTGGTTCGAAAGCTCCGTCAGCGCCAGGTCGAGGCTTTGGGCGCGAGCTGCCATATCTGCGCCGGTAGTTTGCGGTGCTTGATCCAGCTTTTTCTCTTCTTCCTCAAGGCTGGACGCCGCTTTGTTCAGTCTCTTGGTGGCTTCTTTCAGTCCAGACTTTTGGGTCGCCGAGAATCCGTCCACAAATTTCTTGGTGGCAGTGCGGGCGTTGTTCAATGCTTCGTCCAGCTTGGCGTTGCCGGATGCGGGTGCAGCCGCAGAGTTTTGGTCATCCCGTTGTCGCAGAAAAGTCTGCAGCTCGACTTTCGCGGCGTCGCTGATTTTCACCAGGGTGTGGAATTCTGTGGCCTGCTGGCTCGTCGCCTGCACAGCCATCGCTTGATGAAAATCCTTGAGGGTATCCTTCTCTTCAACTCCTGTGGGCCGACCCGATCCACCGGGAATGCTTCCGGGGCCGCTGTGCCCGCCGTGGTGTTGGGCGGTCACTAGTCCGGAACACATCAATAGAATTCCCAGAAGCAGCGAGGTGGCTGCGTTGCAAGAAATCCCACGTGGCCGCATATTACAAATCTCCCGTAGCGAGGTTGTGGTTGGAAGCGGACCGCCAGAACGGGATGCCGTAACCGCCCAGTCCAGCAAACAGGAAGCAGCAACCTGACCAACCTGGCGACGCGTTTTTAGATTGTCTTAAAGGCGGGAAAAATGCCAGAGACTTTACAGTTCTTTGCAAAACGGTTCGGGAAACAGAAGCCACGGCAGCGCGCCGGCTCACTCCAGCGACTGAACCAACCAATACACCCCCGTCAGATGAGAGTCGGTTAGAAGGAACTTGTCAGGACCGTCCTGGCTGTGCAACATAGAGGCCATGCGCGCTCGGATGTTGTCGACCTTGAGTTTCTGCCTGCTGGCATGCTTAACGAGGCACTGTTTGGCACAGGAAAAACCAGACGCGATAAGCGTTCGCGCCCTGGAAATGAAATGGGCAGAATCGTACAGACAGCGAAAAGTCGACGTTCTTGCCTCGCTGCTGGCGGACGACTATGTCATCACTACTGAGGACGGCAGCGTCTACAGCAAGGTCGGCTTCGTAAGCCACAACGCTGAACCCTCCGAGCATGTGGAGATCGCCGAGGTATCGGATCTCAAGATTCGCGTGCACGGGGACACGGCGGTGGTAACCGGGGCTTATCACGAGCGCGGCGAGTCCGGCGGAAAGCGCTATGACTTTCACGACCGGCTGACGGATGTGTGGATGAAGATCGGCGGAAAATGGCTGCTCATTGCGTCGCACTACAGCGTCCCGGCGAATTAGGGCGGTTCAACTTCTGCTCACTCGAGCGACAACACCACCCAGTACACACCGTTGGGATACGTCTCGGTGCGGGCGTAGCAGGCGCCGATCGAGAAGGTATGCAGGGTTCGGCTGGCGATGGCGTGGGCTGCTCCGCTGGGCAGAGTTTCCGGATGCAGGCTGGTGTAGGTGAGCACGGTGAAGCGTTCGGCCAGTTTGCGGGCGGGCGCAGTGGCAACTTTGTCGGCCTCGGCCATGGAGCATGCGACACTGTCGGCAATCAGCAGGTCGCGGCGCTGTAGTTCGGGCTGGTTGGCCTGGCGGCGGATCTGATTCACGGCGGCGGCGATGCGGTCTTTCAAATCGGTCGCCGTATAACTGGGGAGGGCGTGCCCGAAGTCCTGCACGATGTAGAGCCGGTTGCCACTTCGAACCACGCCCAACCCGATCACGTTATAGGTCGGGTTGAGCAGGTTCGCACGGTGCGGCGGGGAAAGCATGAGATGCTCGTGTCCGTGCTCAGGGTCGTAGTCAAGCGCAACGTTTTCTCCCTCCTGATCGAGTTGGAGGTCCGTGGTGGCCGCCAGACGTTGTGGAAGAGAGAGCTCGCCGTCAAACTGGTGGGAAAGCTGTCGTGCGTCGACCATCGCCTGTGCATGCGTGCGGGCCGCCTGGGTTAGGCCGGGATCCAGTGTCAAAGCTGGCGCTCCCGCTTGCCGACGCGCCTGATTCGCCAGGTAGAGAAGTTGCTCTTCGGCCTGGGGTTCGGCATTGAGAAATGGAATGTCGGCTGGGGTCGCGGCGGCGGTCTTCAGCGTGGGCTGTTGAGTGTTCTGCGCGGGCGCTGGCGGATCGGCCGACGAGGCCATCAGCCGCGTCGCGGGCTCGACCGTGGCGACTCCCGCACCGAGCAGGAACGCAATCAATAATCTTGGAGCTCTGAGCATCCTGTCTGGCCCACCGAGCCCTGGGAGGGATCAGGTTTCAGGCGCAAACAATCTATCGGCTCTTTCCGGCTCAAACTTTGTAGCAGGTGCTAGGCTAGAGCTTGGACACGAGAGGAAGTTGTTACCTGCGTCTATGGAACTAGCGATCAGTGGGGTCATTGGCCTGTTGTTTGGCGGGGTGTTGGCATGGGTCGTGCTCACCTCGCGAACCGCTGCGGTACGAGCCCGCTTGTCATTGATGGAAAAGGAGTTAACGGCCGCAAAGGCAGATCTGGCAAGGCTTTTGGAGGATCAGAAACAGTGGATCGCAGGACGCGCCAGGCTGGAATCAGCTCTGGAATCGGAACGAAAGATCAGCGCCGAAAAGATCGAATTGCTGACGCAGGCGGGAGATCGCGCCGCGGCAGATCTGCAGAATGCTTTCAAGGCGCTCGCCGCCGATGCGCTCAAAAACAATAACTCTTCGTTCCTGCAGATCGCACAGGAGACACTGAAGCGGTTTCAGAGCGAGGCCAAGGGTGATCTGGAGGCCCGGCAGAAGGCAGTGGCCGATCTGGTCGCGCCCGTGCGCGACTCGCTCAGCAAGGTCGACGCCCAGATTCAGCAAATGGAAATCGCGCGCGGCGAAGCATACGGTGATCTGAAGGCCCAGGTTCAATCTCTCATCGCTACGCAAAGCGAGTTGCGGTCTGAGACGGGCAACCTGGTGCGCGCCTTGCGCACGCCCAACGTCCGCGGGCGGTGGGGAGAGATCCAACTGCGGCGCGTGGTGGAAATCGCCGGCATGTTGCCGTACTGCGATTTTGCCGAGCAGGAGACCATCACTGGGGAAAGCGGACGTCTGCGTCCGGATCTCGTCGTGAAACTTCCTGGCGGCAAGAGCGTGGTGGTGGATGCAAAGACGCCGCTGCAGGCCTTCCTTGATGCCTTTGAAACAACGGACGAAGACGCGCGCCGGGCGGCGCTGGCCAATCATGCCCGCCAGGTCCGCGATCACATGAAGACGCTCAGCGGCAAGAATTATTGGGAGCAGTTCGAGGCCACGCCTGAGTTTGTGGTCATGTTCCTGCCGGGAGAAACTTTCTTCAGCGCGGCCTTGGAGCAGGATCCCGGGCTGATCGAGCATGGCGTGCTGCAGCGCGTAATTCCTGCGTCGCCGACCACCCTGATTGCTCTGCTGAAAGCTGTTGCTTATGGATGGAACCAGGAGAAACTGGCGCGCAATGCACACGAGATCAGCGCGCTGGGTAAGGAACTGCACGAGCGGCTGCGCAACCTGGCGGGGCACATCACGGCCGTGGGCACGGGACTCGATCGTGCCGTTGAGTGTTACAACAAGGCTGTGGGATCGCTGGAGAACCGGGTTCTGGTTTCGGCCCGCAAGTTCTCTGAACTGGGCGCGTCGGTTGTGGAGGACATTCCTGAACTCGAGCCCATCGAGACCACGGCCCGGGCGCTTTCGTTTGAGTGGGGTGACGAGGACACACTGCCGGAAGTCAAGAAGGATGAGCGAAAGGCGGGGTAGAGCTTGGACGCCCGATTTTAGATTAGCCGACCTTGGTCGAGGATTTTTAGTCTCGCATCAGGTTCATAAACCTTTCGTCCGCCGGCACGTCTAAGGAGCGATCTCGTGCCACGCACCTCCATCACTTCCGTGCTGCTGAGCCTGATGCTCGCTATATCAGCGAGTGCTTGCGTAGCGGGGTGTGGCAGCTCTCCCGCGCCTTCCTGTGCCCGTACAAGCACCCGACGCGTTTGTGCCCGAAAAGAACCACGCACCGTAACCACCAAGGGTTCTGCCTGCGGCAATGTCCTGAAGTCGCTGCCTGGCCGGTGCGGCATGCGAAGTTTTGTTCAACTTCAGTTGGCGACCTTGCATGCGTGCCAAATTTCCGATTCAGTCCAGCAGACGGCCAGCAACATCCCGGTGCCGTGTGACTCAGGGATCGTAGTTTCCTCAATCGGCTCTCCAGAGACCGACCGCGGCCCGCCCAACTCCTAAAGACTTGCCCCAGTCTTGCGCATAGAGGCGGACGTGTGTCCGCTGATGCGTTCGCTCTAGCCTTCAAAACTTCTTCATCAAGGAGCGACTATGAAAATTGCTTTCCGCATTCTGTCCTGTTTGTTGATCTCTGTCACCAGCAACATTGCACTGGCACAAGCGCAAACCAGGCTCACCGTCAGTCAGGCGCTCGACTTCTGGATCTCCAACTGTGAAAAAGAGGTTGTTTCCGCCGCCGACGCCATGCCGGAGGCGAAATACTCCTTTGCGCCAACCGCGGGCGAGTTCACTGGAGCCCGGACATTCGCCGAGCAAATCAAGCACCTGGCCGCTAATAACTACCGCATGGCCGTGCGAACGCTCGGACAGAAGGCAACCCTCGATCAGGAGGCCGAGACCGGACCCGATGCTGTGCGATCAAAGGCTGAAATCCTTGATTACCTCAGGGGTTCGTTCGGCGCGCTGCATCGGGCAACGGCTACCATCACGCTAGAAAACGCGGTCGCACCCGTGCTACTCGAGCGAGTTGGCACCGACAGGCAGAACACACGGGTTCAGTTTGCCGTTGACGCGGTGGCCCACTCCTACGATCACTACGGCCAGATGGTGGAATACCTACGCATGAATGGCATTGTTCCGCCTGCCAGCCGCAAGTAACCGGAAACCTGCCACCCAACATCCTCGGGGTGTTGGGTGGTATCAGACTGCTCGGAGGTTACGGCCCAGAAATCGGCCCGGCTGGATCAACTTCTAGCCCATCCTGTTTGAACTAACGCTTGTGGTAGTTACGGGCGCTGAACTGGCTGCGCAGCTCAGCAGCTAAAGGTCGAAACCGATTCGTTGGCGATTTCGCATCGCTGAATAGGCAGCAGAAAAACTCCGCTGACACGGTCATGACGACCACGGGGGCTGAAAGAGTGTGCGTGAGAACTCTTCTTTCGCCCTTTCAGGGCTTGCTGTTTTCCCACTGTTCCTCACGGCTTGCGCCGTGGGCTTTATTCTTGCGCC
Organism: uncultured Acidobacteriaceae bacterium; assembly: GCA_963768265.1. GTDB lineage: Bacteria > Acidobacteriota > Terriglobia > Terriglobales > Acidobacteriaceae > Sulfotelmatobacter. The sequence goes on along the minus strand of CAVYHM010000027.1, from coordinate 3,052 downwards.
GCTTCGCGGCTAAAAATGTTGGGCGTTGCTCCGCCCTGAGGTGCGCAAAACGAGTTCTCATGCACACCCTGAAAGGCCGTGTTGAGCCTTACGCGGCCCTGAAAGGAAAGGGCCGCGCTTCCACGAAAACGCGAGCATTCGGAGTTTTTCCGCAGCCTCTGAAACGAAGCCTTGATACGAAGCGGGAGGTCGTCAGGGCAGCAGCTTCTCACGCGCAGTCTCCATGCATAACATCGTTCGCTTATAATTCAGCCGGTTTCTCGCAGACGCCCCGGAGAGTCTCATGCTTCGCCCGCTGAAACGCATTTCAAGCCCTATTCTGTGCTTCGCTTTGGTGGTCTTTTCGTTCGCGGTGGCATCTTACGGGCAGGCCATCGCTCCGGTCATCGCCGTCGATCATGGGCCGAACGCCCCCCAGCAGCTTTCAAAACCGTACGTGATCCTGGTCTCACTCGATGGATTCCGCTACGATTACGCGAAGAAATATCATGCGGACCACCTTCTCGCGCTGGCCACGCAGGGCGCCAGCGCACCCGAAGGAATGCTTCCCTCCTATCCTTCGATCACCTTCCCCAACCACTACACAATCGTGACCGGGCTCTACCCCGAGCATCACGGCATCGTGGCCAACGAGTTTTATGATCCAGCGCGGAAACAGACCTACAGCTATTCGATGGTGGGCAAGGATCTGGCTGATGGCACCTGGTACGGCGGAACGCCGCTCTGGGTGCTGGCCGAGCAGCAAAGGATGAGGTCCGCCTCTTTCTTCTGGGTCGGCTCCGAGGCCGACATTCAGGGAATTCGACCCAGCTACTATCTGAGGTTTGATGGGAAATTCCCCAACGGAAAACGGGTTGAGCAAGTTCTGGCCTGGCTCCATCTTCCACCAGAGCAGCGTCCGCACATGATCACTCTATACTTCTCCGACACCGATTCTGCAGGACACCGCTATGGGCCCGACAGTCCTCAGGTCGCCGACGCCGTTCGCGAACTTGACGCCGAGATTGGGAAACTGGAGGACGGCATCAAGGAATCCAGGCTGGCGGTCGATTTGATCGTGCTGGCCGATCACGGGATGGCGGCGGTGAAAGGCAAGCCAATCGACCTTGATCATTTTGGATTGGACACCTCACACTTTGCCCCCATCGTGGACTCAGCGCTGTACCCAAAGTCCGAGGGCGATGCGCAAAAGGCGTATGAAGCGATGCGCGGAAAGAGCGACAAGTTCACCGTCTATCGCCGCGCTCAGGTGCCCGCCTATCTTCACTTTGACAGCAATCCGCGCGAGGGCGATCCGGTTATTGTGGCGAACGGGCCTTACTACATCAACGCAACTGCGGACCCGAACGGTCGCGGAGCCCCGGTGGGAATGCACGGTTTCGACGTAACCCGCATGCCCGAAATGAAGGCCCTATTCGTCGCTGCCGGGCCCGATATTCGTCCCGGAGTCGCGCTGGAGCCGTTTGAGAACGTGAATGTCTATCCTCTGATCGCCAAGATTCTAGGTCTGGATATCACGAGCTTGAAGACGGGTCCAATTGATGGCAAGCTCGGCAGCCTTGAGGGAATCCTCAAAACGAAGTAAATACCCTATCGCCTCGTGATTCAGTGCATGGAAGGTCCCTTCCGGCAATAGTTTTTCCGGATCCCGTAGCGGCTGTTGATGCTCATACCGCCCGCAGAAACCGTATCCGCCAAACGAAGTGGCTGCCGTAAGCGCAACAATCGCAAGGGAAAAATGGATACAGAATCCCGGAGAAACTTCCAGAAAGGCATATTCCACGTTCGAAAATGCATCTATAATTTCGGAAGTATTTCTTTTTGGGGGATTTAGCCCTTCCTGGAACTTGGCTGGACATGGCAGCGAAGTTGCTGATTAAGGATAAGCGGGACCTATCCGTTACGCCTCTCCAGCCCCCCAGGGGTTCGGGGCGACAGCCGAAGTCCATGAATCGGGAAAGCCAAGCTCGTTCCGTTGCGGTTCTGTTGGCCCTACTGACCGTGGCTGCAGTCGTTTTTGCCGGGTTCAATTTTCAGAAAGAGCGCGATTTTGGCGTTCCCGATGACGGCGTGTGGTGGGTCGAGCACAATGGCCACCTGGTCGCAGACCGGGTCGATCCACACGGGCCCGGGGCCAAGGCCGGGATCAAGGCAGATGACCAGCTGGTTTCAGTCAATGGACAAGAAATCAATAACACTCCGGGGCTGGTGCGCCAACTCTATCGCACTGGAGTTTGGTCGAAGGCCTCTTACTCGTTGAGCCGGCAGTCGGTGACGCTGGACTCGCAGGTGATCCTGGTTCCCGCCGATCGTTCGCTCAACAACTGGCTGCGACTGATTGCCGCGATTTACCTGGGAATCGGCGTCTATGTGCTGCTACGCCGATGGACCGCGCCTGGATCGACGCATTTTTACATCTTCTGCCTGGTTTCGTTCATTGCGTATTCGTTCAAGTACACCGGCAAACTGAACGACTTTGACTGGACGATTTACTGGTGCAACATCGTAGCCTGGGTATTGCAGCCGGCGCTGTTTCTGCACTTTGTTCTAGTTTTCCCCGAGAAGCGGAATTTTGTGCGCCAGCGTCCCTGGCTGTTGAGCCTGGCTTACCTTCCTGGGGCAATTTTGTTGGTCCGGCACATCATGGCGCTGAGGCTGGCACAGGCCAGCGGCCACCTGCGCTGGAACATGGACCGGGAGGAAATGGCATGCGGGGCGGCATTGTTCATCGCCGCAGCCGCAGTTTTATGGCATAGCTACCTCGATGCCGGCACGACGATCCTGCGTCAGCAACTGAAGTGGGTGACGCGCGGCACTGTACTGGCCATCGTTCCGTACACCCTCTTCTATGTTGTGCCGTATCTGATGGGCTGGCTGCCCGGCACGGGCATGAAGTTATCGGTCTTGTCGCTGGGCTTGCTGCCGCTGACCTTCGGTTATGCCATTTTTCGCTATCGCCTGATGGACGTTGACCTCATCTTCAAGCGTGGCGTTGTCTACACGCTTGCCGGGGCGACGGTCGCGGGCTTGTACTTCGCCCTCGTGGCGGGCG
>CAVYHM010000026.1:0-222045 GCA_963768265.1 uncultured Acidobacteriaceae bacterium | reverse complement strand
TCCTGTTCGGAAAACAGAGTCGGAGTAGGGATCACGATTGCTCATGACCCCCTCCACGGATCCGGACGAGCGGGTTTCCCGCATCCGGCTCTTGCCTTAGGTGACGACGCCCATGCGGCGTAAAGGATAGGGATGACAGACGGAAGGCAAAGGCAGCCAGCGAGTGATGAGACGCCGCATGCGATCCCACAGGACGCGGCCGTTCTGGCTCCGCCGCGACAGCGAGCGATGCCAATACCAGCCGACTCGGAATCGAAACATCGCCAGCGCCGGTTGGTTCATGGGCACTCCGTAGTAGCGAAAGTGTCCACCCACAACCGCCCGCAGCCACTTGCCTTGCTCGGGGATGGGTTCGTGCATGCGTCGCTTGAGCTCGGTTTTGACCTCATTCAGCTTCGTCTGCAACCTTTTCCGAATCGTCTGCCGCCGCACCGTGAACCGTCCATTGCTCTTCTTCTTCACGCAGATATGCGTAAAGCCGAGAAAATTGAACGTTTCCGGCTTCCCTTCTCCACGCCACTGCCGTTGGTCGATCGCATACGGACCGAACTCCAGCAGTCGCGTTTTCTCGGGATGCAGCTCCAGGTGGAACTTCTTCATGCGTTCCGTGAGTTCCGCCCGAAACTGATCGGCATCCGCTTGGCTGTTAAATCCAACCACGATGTCGTCCGCAAAACGCACCACGACAACGTCGCCGTGCGCCCGCTTCTGACGCCACGCTTGGACCCACAGGTCGAACACGTAATGGAGATAAACGTTAGCCAACAGCGGCGATGCACTGCCGCCCTGGGGCGTTCCTTCTTCCGTACGGGTTCGTTTCCCATCCTCCAGCACGCCCGCGTTGAGCCATTTCTGGATCAGTCGCACGACGCGCCGATCTGCAATCCGGTGCTCGACGAACTTCACCAGCCATTCGTGCGAAAGCGCATCGAAAAAGCCGCGAATGTCCAAATCCAGCACCCAGTTCACCTTCTTCGTCAGCAGTCCGGTGTAGAGCGCATCCAGCGCGTTATGCTGGCTGCGTCCCGGTCGGAATCCGTACGAAAAGTCGAGGAAATCCGTTTCGTAGATGGCGTTCAACACTTCGACGGTTGCGCGCTGGGCGATTTTGTCTTCCAGCACCGGAACTCCGAGCGGTCTCTTCCGCCCGTCGTTCTTGTCGATATACACCCTACGCACCGGCTTGGCTCGGTACGCTCCTCGCTTCAGCCTATGGGCGAGATCCTGGAGGTTGTCCTCGAGAGTCTCGCCGTAGTGCCGCCACGTCTCTCCATCCACGCCAGACGCAGCGTCCTTCTTCAAACTGAAGTAGGCCCTGCGCAGCGTTTCCGGATTGTAGATGTGGTGCAGGAGCGCGGTGAACCGCAACTTCTTATCCTTGCTTGCTGCTTGACGTACCCGCTCCAGCGCGCTGAGCGCGTCTTCCCGGCTCGGTGTCCGGGACGCGTTTTGTTGGGGCAGGTTCCCTTTGGCCAGGCCTCTTCCCTCCATCCCCTCCGCTGCCGGTTGTCCGGCGTTGTTCGGGGACTTCTCCGGTACAGTAGGTCTGTCCGACTTCCCAGGTCCGTTCGTCATCGGCGTGCGTCCTTAGACTTCCCGATGCGTCCCAGGGCTACTGCTTCCCTGGGCGAGCCTGGGATCTCCCGGTTCCCGTTCGAGGTGCTTCCGTACGTGCACGGGGTCTGTGACCGCGCGGGACTCCGTTGCACCTCGCGATATCGGTGCACCGGATGGGGCCTTCCGCGTCTCCTTACAGCGTCGGCGTCCCGGAGTGATGGTCTTACGCGGCTGAATACCCGGCCCGCACGTTCCCTTGTCAACGCTTCGACGCCGCCCTCGCGAGCGGCTCCGCATGACTCAGGGCCGATGTGGGTCGCTACTTCACATTCGTGTGACTCTTTCATTCACTACACCTCGCCGGTTTAACCGGCGCACAAGGAGATACCGAAATGAGATCGAGGATTTTGACGTTGCTTCCCGCGATGACGTTATTGTTTGCGCTGGTGGTCCCGGTTCAGCTCGCGGCGCAGTCAGCCGACGGTCCGAGGGCGCACAACGAATGGACGGTAGCTCAACTTCAGGCGGCGATGACCGCCGGCAAACTTACCTCGGAGGAACTAACCAAGGAGTACATCGCTCGTATCATCGCCATGGACCAGAATGGTCCGGGCGTGAACTCGGTGATCGAGCTCAACCCCGACGCACTGGCAATCGCGCGTTACACCGACATGCTGCGACACCACGGGATCGTGCTCGGACCCATGCACGGAATCCCGGTGTTGATTAAGGGCAATGTAGACACCGGCGATAAGATGCAGACCACGGCAGGCTCGTTCGCACTGCTGGGCAAGCCGGCGCTGATCGACTCGACGGTCGCCGAGAACCTGCGCGACGGTGGCGCGGTGATTCTGGGAAAAACGAACCTGTCGGAGTGGGCGAATTTCCGCTCCTTCGAATCGATTAGCGGGTGGTCGGGCTGGGGCGGGCAGACGAATAATCCCTATGGCATCGATCGCAATCCTTGCGGATCGAGTTCCGGGTCCGGCGCCGCGGTGTCGTCGAACTTTGCCGCGGTATCGTTCGGGACGGAGACCGATGGCAGCATTGTCTGCCCCGCGAATGCGAATGGTGTGGTCGGCCTCAAACCGACGGTGGGCCTCACCAGCCGCGCGGGCATCGTGCCGATCTCCCACACGCAAGATACTTTCGGTCCGCACGGCCGATACGTGGCCGATGCTGCGGTGGCCCTGGGAGTGGTACAGAGCCGCACCTACGACGGCCGCGATCCTGCGACCGGCGGCGTTCCCCTGGGATGGCAGGGCCGCTTCACTCGCCCAACCAACATTCCCACTGATTACACGCAATTCCTCAACCCCAAGGGCCTGCAGGGGGCGCGCATCGGCGTTACACGCGTAGGGCTCGCTGGCTTTGATCCGCTCGTGCCCACGCCGCCTCTCGTGCTGGCGCAGTTTGAAGATGCCATCACCGCGATTTCGAACGCTGGAGCTACCGTCGTCGATCTGGACGCCGCCGGCTTCACCTTCCCTCCCGCAAACAACGAGACCCTGGTGCTCTGCTTCGATTTCCGAGAAGATCTCGCGAAATATTTCGCCACCCGGGTCGGTGTACCGGTGGCTGGCAAAACCTTGACCGACGCCATCGCTTTCAACAACAGCCACGCCGCCGAGGAGATGCCCTTCTTTAATCAGGATCTCTGGGAGTTCTGCAATGGCCTCGCCACCGGACCCAACGACCCTCAACCGGCGTTCGGAGGCGTGACCTACAACCAGGCGCTGGCCGAGGATAAAAATCTTGGAGTCAACGGCATCGACCTTGCGCTGAGTCAGTTCAATCTCGACGCCATTGTCAGTGCAACCGATAACCCCGCCTGGGCCACTGACCTGCTATATGGCGATCACTTCATCTTTGGCACGTCGAGCCTCGCCGCGCCAGAAGGCTATCCCATCGTCCAGGTTCCGGCAGGTATGGCGTTCGGAACCCCAATGGGCATCAGCTTCTTTGGCACGGCGTTCAGCGAGCCCAAGCTGATCACGCTCGCGTCCGGATTCGAGGCGGTCACCAGGGTGCGCGCGCACAACCTGCCTACTTTCGCGCCGACGGTACCGTTTGACCACATCAAGGGTACGACACTAAAGCCGCCGCACGAGCGGAACGCACTGCGCGGGAATGGCCAAGTCGCGCCAGCGTCTCCGTCGAATACGAACCCGCAGCCAGGAAAGGAGCTCAGGCGGCCGCACCACTTGTGATTCTGTCTGGAGTTGCAGGAACTCCAGGGAACGCAGCTTTGAAGTAAGCCTGAATCAAACATGAGCCGCCCAGGGTTTGGGCGGCTTTTTTTTGCATTCCGCGGTTATGGGAGCGGTGGATGTTCGTCGGCTAGCCCAATCGCGGAGAGAAGTCGGTTAGGGTGAGAAAGGTGGAGTCAACTTTTTCCACGAGCTTGCCGTTCACCTCGGATTTTTCATGGACACTCTTCCACTCCGGGTCGTCTTGAAAATATTTCCAGTTGGCGGCTGCGGCTTCGCGGCTTGGATGCTGAAGAATGTAGATCAGGGTGTTGCTCTTTTCCGGCTCATCGAGGGGCGTCCAGTAAGCAACGCTTTTCATGCCGTGGCGGTCAAAGAGTTTTATGGTGTGTTCGCGAAAGCGTGACAACAGGTCGCCCAGTTTTCCTGGGGCCGCATGATATACACGGAGTTCGTAGACGCCTGTCGAGGCGTGCGTGGAGTTGTCTTGCTGTGAAGCGGCCCAAAGTGATGCCGGAAGCAGTGTTGCTGCGGGAAGCGCCTGGAGCAATGTTCGTCTTTTCACGGGACGCATTTTAGCAGAAATGAAGACGATGAGAGCGTATGTGACCAGCGTAGGATCGCTTGGAGGTGAATGCCCTGTTGCTACGCGTTGACCCAAACGGGTGTTTGCGGGGGCGGCTCTGCGATGCACCAGTTGATTACTGGCGAGATAGCAAGATCCTCAGGGTCCTGCTCGACCCCGAAGAAACCGGCGACCAGATCCAACTTGCGAGTTGAATGGTCGGGAAGCTTCAGCTGGAATGGAACACTGGAGAGACCAGAAGGGAAACTCCTGGTGCCGACGCCGTACGCCTTGCGGGCGGGTAATGTGATTGGTAATGTGCCCTTGCCTTTGAAGAAATCGGAGAAAGAAACTCCAAAGGGGATGGGCTTGCTTAACGTGAAGTGGGAGCCCGGAGTCTCTGGGCTTTCTGCTTCAGCGGGAATCCAGTTTTCACGATGCCATTCGAAAACGTGACTGCGGCGACGATTGGGAGGATCAACGAGGTAAGGGAAAAGATCCACAATCCAGCCCGTGACGACTTCGGTGGAGTAAGCTTTTTTGGGTTTGTAAATAGCCTGCCAGAATTCGCGGTTCGGATGACCTTTAATGGTCTGTATGAATTCATCGAGGATCAGGCGCAGGCGCTCGATCCACCATTCAAGCTCATAGGTCCCCAATACTTCGATTCGATCCCGCATTCGCTGCCAGTCGGCCGCAGAGCCAGTGAGCGTGATGGCAGGGATGCCGCAGACGCAGTCCATGTTGTACTTGAAATAGTTGGAGTACGTGTCCATCAACACCACTTCGCTGGCGGTTCGAATCTCCGGTGTGGTCGTTGAAAAGTCGCAAACGAGCGTATCGTGCAGCACGTGGTCCGACGCCTCACGAATCTGCGCGGAAAAATCGGCGGTCGCACGTATCAGACTTTCCGGGCTTAAGTCGCCGAGGGTTGCGTTCAATTCTCTTTTGCCATGATGCCGAACAAGGCGCTGGCGGAGAGCCTCCGCGTTCTCTGCAATGTGATGGCTGAACCCTTGTGCAATCGTGAGCCACACGCAATCCGGCGAGAGAACCAGAGGACGATGCTGGCTGAAAGCGATTTGCAACGCCTCGATAAGGGAATGGCACCGGCTGCCAACGTCAGAGAGATCCCTCCCCGGCAATCTTTGGTAAAGAGCATCGTACGGTGCGTTGACCACCGACAGCGTCGGTTCGGGAAGAAATACGATTTTTCGCTTAAATCTCCGCGCGACACTTTCAGTCAGGTTTTCAGTCCAAATGGGCTTTGCGGCGGGTGTTACATCGTCCACTGGGAACGGCTTCTGCGCGGATTGCTTCAAGAGTCTGTGTGCCATACACAAGTCTCCGAATCCGGGCAAGCATAGCATGCTCGGACCGCATTTGATCGGGATTTGTGCATCTCTCCGTTGATGTGATCAGGCGGTGCACTCACGACGAGAAGGTTGGAAAGGAACCACCCCAGGCGACAGCTAACGGCTGATCGCTGACGGCTTTCTCTGTTATAGTTCGGTCAAGCCGGCACTTCCGCGAGCCAATCGCAAGCCGGACTGCCGAACCGCATGCAATTGACTTCGCCCACGGAGTTTGCCAAGCAGAAAGTCCTGGCGGTTCAGGATTACACCATGCTGGCCGCGCAGGCCGTGGGCAATCTTTTCCGCAAGCCTCTTTACTTTGGTGACATGGTCCAGCAAGCCGACGCCATCGGCGTAGGCTCGCTGCCCATCGTCGTGTTAACGGGTTTCTTTACGGGAGGCGTCCTGGCGCTGCAAACGGCCAATACTCTGCAGCGCTTCGGTTCGATCACCCTGATCGGACAACTGGTTTCTACCTCGATGGTGCGTGAGTTGGGTCCGGTGCTCACCGGACTCATGGTGGCCGGACGCAACTCTTCGGGCATGGCGAGCGAACTGGGGTCGATGGTCGTCACTGAGCAGATCGACGCCATGCGCGCGCTTGGCACCGATCCCATGAAGAAACTCGTCACCCCGCGCGTCACGGCGACGGTGTTCATGCTGTTCTTCCTCAGCGTTATTTCGGATCTGGTCGGACTGGCCGGCGGGCTCATGGTGGCCAAGCTGTTCCTGAGTCTCGATGCCCGCCAGTACTGGAGCAATGCCTGGCAGGTGCTCGTGTTTCAGGATGTCTTTATGGGCTTGCTGAAACCGACATTGTTTGGTTTCATCATCGCGACGATCGGCTGCTACTACGGAATGACGGCGCGCGGCGGGACGCAGGGCGTGGGCCGGGCGACCACCCAGGCCGTCGTGGCCGCCTCTGTCTTGATTCTGGTTACCGATTTCTTTGTCACTAAGCTGCTGATCTCCGTGCTGTCGTATAAGTGATCTATGTCCGCGCCTAGTCTGCCGATCGACGAAACTGCCCGCCCCGGACTACCTCACTCCGCAGCCGCCATCGTGTTCGAAGACGTCTATCTCTCGTTTGAAGACAATCACGTCTTGCGCGGCGTTTCCTTTCACCTTCCGTACGGAGAAACGAAGGCGCTGTTCGGCGTTGCCGGATCCGGCAAGAGCACGATTTTGAAGCTTGCGCTCGGCCTGCTACTACCCGATTCCGGACGGATCACAGTTCTCGGCAATGAAGTCACCACCCTGCGGGAACAGGACCTGTTCGCCCTGCGCGGCCACCTGGGCATGGTCTTCCAGGAAAGCGCGCTGTTCGATTCACTCACGGTGCGGGAGAACGTTGCCTTCCGCCTCATCGAAGAGCACGGCGTTTACGATGACGAGACGGACCGCAGAGTGCGCGAAGCCCTGCGGTTCGTGGAGTTGGAGCACACCCTCGACATGTTCCCTTCGGAGCTCTCCGGCGGCATGCGGCGTCGCGTGGCCATCGCCCGCGCCATCATCACTCAGCCGGAATTACTGCTCTACGACTCGCCCACCGGCGGCCTCGATCCCGTCACTTCCAACACGATTGTCGAACTCATCATGAAGCAGCGCGATGTATACAAGACCAGTTCCCTGCTAGTCACGCACCGCTTGCAAGACGCGTTTACGATGGCCACGCACCAGTTTGATAAGAAGACCAACCAGGTGCGGGCCCTGCCCCGCGGTCAGTATTGCGAGGTGCCCATGAGTTTCCTGGTTCTGCGCGATGGCAAAGTCATTTTCGATGGCGACGTCCGCCAGTTGTCCCACACCCGCGACGAGTACATCCGCGAATATATTTTGTAGATTTTCGGAAAATCGCGATACCGGTTTTTCAGTCGCGGCTGACGTGAAACAGAGAATGCTCTTGAACCAGTTCTAAAAGAGCTTCAATTGCGCGTTCCAGGTGCTTCCAAATACTTCGCGAACCAACGTGTGATCTCAACGGTCGAATGGATACGATTCGGGACCTTCCGCCACCCGTGCCCCTCATCGGGAAAAAGAACGTACTGCACGGGAACGCCGCGCTGTTTGAGATTATTTACGACTTGTTCGGCCTCGACGACAGGAACGTTCGTATCGTTTGCACCATGCAGGACGATGGTCGCAGCTTTGACCTGATCCAGTTTATGGATGGGGGACAGGCGCCGAAGCAGGTCCGCCTGAGTCTTGGGATCGCCATACTCAATGGTCGAGATTGCCGCCATCCAAGGTTCGGTGTGGGCGAAAAATGTCTCGAAATTGACGATGCCAAATAGATCGGCGCCTGCCTTGAAAAGATCGGGATATTCGGTGATGCCCGCCATGGTCATGTAGCCACCGTAAGAGCCGCCCATAATGCCCAGGCGTTGCGGATCGGCAATTTTATTACTCACAAGGAAATCGGCCGACGACTTGATGTCTTTGACGGCGTTGACCCGCAGTTCGCCGTTATCGAGATTGACGAAACGCTTGCCGAATCCGGACGAACCGCGCACGTTAGGAGCGAACACGGCGATGCCCTCCATGAGCAAGGCCTGGTAGTCACTGCGGAAGCCGGGCAGTTCCTCACCTTCGGGCCCGCCGTGATAGCTGAAGACCACCGGGCCAGGAGCGTTCCATTTTTTTGGCAACCAGAGCCAACCGCTCAATGAGAGGCCGTCCTCGGCTTTATAGCGCAGGAGTTTCGGGCGCACTAAGTCTTCGAAATTCACCCCGGCGTGCGGACTGTGAGTGATCTGGTCGAAGCGAGCACTGGAAACGTCGAGCACCCATACGTCGGAAGGCGCGACAGCACCGTTCAAGACCAGCGCCAGTTGCTTTCCATCCCGCGAAAACTTTGCCGAGAACGCCAGTTCTGCCGGCAAGTTGGGGCCGGGAGTCGTCTTCTCGGTACGGAGATCGACCCATGACAGCTCGGATTTTCCTGCCACATTCCAAATCAATGCAGCCTGTGTGCCTTGCTCGTTGATAGTAAAGCTGTCCAATTCGGCGTCGTCGCGAGCAGCCACGACTTTGATCGGTCCCGCCTCTCCGTTCTCGCCGATGGTTTCTTTGGCAAAGGCAACCAAATCGCGATCTTTGTTCGAAGAGAGATAAACCGTGTGAGCATCGGGCGATAATTTTGCAGAGAATTCGCCCGGGCCCTCATGCGCCGTAAGGTTCGTCTCCTTGCCGCTGCCGGTATCGATCAGGTAGACATCGTTGCTGCCGCGGCTCTTCATGCGGGCAACCAGGGAAACGCGATTGTTGCGGCTGACGTCCTCTAGGGTGCCGATGCCTGGATTCTGAGCAACCATCTTCATCTGTCCATCGGGAACGGAAAGCAGGTAAGAGTCCATGGCAGCGCTGTCGCGGACGTTAGACGACATCATCAGAGCCGAGCCATCGTGGGTCCAAGTTGCGAGCCAATTGTTATCCTTGGCGCCGCGTGTATAACGTTTCAGCTCAGTCCCATTGGGCCGTACCAGGTAAATCTGCGTGTTCATGCCTCCGCCCGGGGCGACGGAGAGCGCGAGCCAATCGCCGGTGGGAGACCACTCGACCGCTTGCACGGTATCGTCCAGCGTCGTGACAAGACTGGGCCATCCACCTTTGGAGGGAGCGGTCCAAACCTGCGGAATACCGCTCATGTCGCAGACGAAAGCCAACGTCGCTCCATCCGGTGAGAAAGTGGGGGAACCGCATCGCCCGACCCGGGCCATGCGAGTCACGGCCTCCGATAGTTCGTCGGCAGGCGGTATGTCAGCGGGAGTAGCAACCAGAGTCCAGAACAGCAACGTTGCCCCTACGAGCAATCGCATGCCGACACCTCCACATTTGAAATCTCAGGAAACGCTCGACATGACCCACTGCTCCGCACCTCAGGAAAGATGCCCGGTAGTCCTCATTTGGGCGCAGAAGTCAAATTCTTCCCCGCCTGCATGAAGGCATCTACATTCGATTTGTCAATCAGGGCCGAGCCGGTGTCCACGAAGCTGGGAATCGGTGCGAAGTTGTCTTTTGACCAATCCTTATCGAGCGATGCTGGCTTGTGATGATACAAATCGTCGAGCATCTGTAGGCCGACGAAGGCCATGGTGTAAGGCTTCTGCGCGATGGTGGCTGCGATTCCGCCCTTCTGGATCCAGTCCAGCGTTTCCTGGTCCGTATCCATCGCCATGACAATTTTTCCGGTGACGTGATAGCTGTTCAGCACGCCCGCGACTTCTTTCCCCGATTGCGCTTCCAGACAGACGAAGCCGTCGACCTTATCGCGCTCTTTGCCGATTATTTGTGTCGTGGTGTCGAATGCAATCCGTGGGTCGCCCTGGATATCGACCACCCGGGTGACTTTGATCTCGGGAGTGCGGGCCAGGCCGTCCTTGTAGCCGCGCAGGCGATCCTGCAAGTTCGGCTGGTCGGGCATGGTGAACACCACTACGTTGCCTTTGCCTTTCAGTTCCTGGGCCAGGCGCTGACCGCCCGTGAAACCCGCTTGATAGTTGTTGGTGCCGATAAAAAACAGGCGCTTGCTGGCCGGTGCGTCGGAGTCGATGGTGATGACTGGGATACCCGCCTCCACGGCCTTATCGATGCTGGGCTTGAGCACTGCGGGATCGGTCACGGCCAATAGGATGCCGGTCGCTTTCTTTTGCACCGCCTGTTCCAAAGCGTCGCGCTCGGCTTTGGCATCGTAACTCGGCGGCCCGTCGAAATCCGAGCGCACCTTCAGCGCCGAAGCAGCGTTGGAAAGTCCCGCGGCTGCAGCCTTCCAGTAGGCAACCTGCACGTTCGCCGCGACAAACACATAAAACTCATCGGAAGTGTGCGCCGAGCCGCAACTGATGACGAACAACAGCAAGATCACAAGACCGGTCAGGTGAAACATTCTGCGCGAGAGCAACATAGCACCCTCCTTCGCCTCATCCGGACAACGTTCAATGCCGGATGCAAACTTTCAGCGAGAGGATTCTAACCGAGCGGTCAAGCGGAGGCCAGAATTCTAGTGCAGCGCCTTGTCGAGAAGGCTGGAAATGACCGCTTCGTCGACTTCGCCGGCATGGTCATACACCGCGGTGCCGGAGGAATCGAGCACAACCACGTGAGGGATGCTGCCGCGATAATATTTCTTGCGCAGCTCCTGCTGGCCATGAGAAAGGTAGCGGTCGAGGTCCACGACCACAAATTGCACTCGGCCCTTGTATTTTTCGTAAAGGCTCACCGTGCGTCGCGCCTGCCGTTTGGAGTTATAGCAGGCCTCACCATACATGATCACATACGTGGGTTTGCCGGAAGCCGCGCCTGCTTCCATGTGGTCGCCGGTAATGAGGGGGCCGTCCTGGCTGTCGCTGGTGTAATCGAGATTGGGATTCAGCTTGAGATTGTCCGCTGCAAACGAAGTCACAGCCAGCCCCACCACCAAAGTCGCCGTCATCAAAAACGCCCGCATACAACCTCCAGCAGCACCCGCAGAAAGATAGCTTGCTACGCCTCAGCCAGATAAGATGAACGAAAGCGCAAAGAGGTTACGGCGCAATTCCTTACACACCCACCGGAAATGGTTTCGTGTGCGCCGTAGTCCGCAGCGCTGCCCCTCCAAATCTCCCCTGCAGCAGCGACATTAATCCCGTGTACCAGTACCCTACGACAAAAAGCAAGAGGAAAGGGACGGTGATGTAATTCTCGTTGTCCACGGCGTAGTACACCGTCAGCGCGAAGTACGCACCGACGACCAATTCCAGCCATGGCACCCATCCCAGCCGCTTCCGGTATTTGGTGACCCCGACTTTATCTTTCTTTGACACGACGCGATACTTTGGCGTACGGGCGAACGCTGACTTTTTCCCGATCAGAGCCTCGATCACGGCCTTGGTGTTGGTAATGGTCAGCCCAATCCCCAGCGCCATTAAAAAGGGCAGGAACAGCAACGCCCGCGGCCAGCTTCGCGGGAATAGTTCCCGCTGCGACACCAGATAGAAACTGGAAATCGAGAACGTCGACGCCATGAACAGGGGCAGATCGATGTACAGCATCTGAAACCATCCCTGATAAAAGCGGATGATCATGGCCGGCAACAGCAAAACCGAAAGCATGATCATTAGCGGATAGCTGATGTTCGCGGTCAAGTGATACCAGGCCTCGATCTTGGTGTGCAGCGGAGCGTCGCTGCGCATGACCTGCGGCAAGATCTTCTTCCCTGTCTGAATCAGCCCTTTGGCCCATCGCGCCTGTTGTGTCTTGAACGCCGTCATCTCCACCGGCAGTTCGGCCGGACACTCCACATCCTGCAGGTAGAGAAACTTCCATCCCTTGAGCTGGGCACGATAGGAGAGGTCCGTATCCTCGGTCAGGGTATCGTGCTGCCACCCGCCGGCTTCTTCAATCGTTTTTCGACGCCACATGCCTGCTGTGCCGTTGAAGTTGAAAAACAGCCCGGTGCGAGCGCGTCCCGAGTGTTCCAGAACAAAGTGCCCGTCGAGCAGGATCGCCTCGACCTCGGTGAGAAAGGAATAATTGCGGTTGATGTGCGTCCAGCGCGTTTGCACCATCCCGATTTTTGGGTCCACGAAGTGATGAATGGTGCGCAGCAGAAAATCTTCCGGCGGCGTGAAGTCGGCGTCGAAAATGGCGATGAACTCTCCCTTTGCTGTCTTCATCCCCTCCGCCAGGGCTCCCGCCTTGAAGCCCTCCCGATTCGCGCGATGGTGGTAGCTGACCGGATGTCCCAACGCCGCGTAACGTTCTACCAGGTCCCGCGCCACCTCGACGGTTTCGTCTGTGGAATCGTCGAGCACCTGAATGTCGAGTTTCTCCCGCGGATAATTCAGCCTGCAGATCGACTCCAGCAGGCGCTCCACCACGTATTGTTCGTTGAAAATCGGCAGCTGCACCGTAATCCGCGGCAGCTCCTCAAAATGCGCAGCCGGCTCCGTGGTGCGATTTTTCTGGTGCTTGTAGTAGAGATAAACCAGGACGTAGCGGTGCGCCCCGTAACCAGCGAGCAGAATTAGTACGATGAAATACGGGATGAGCAGCGCCACATCGAATGCGTTTGCATGGTAGAGACCACGAAACGTAGTGTCGAGAAAGTGCTGGCGGATGTAGGGCACAATGCCCTTGGAGGCAGCCCATCCCAGCAATGCCATGGAAAAAATGAAATCAGAGGTCAAAGCGCTGTCCGGTCAAGACCTGTATTTTACCGGATTCCCGTGCCTCCCACCGTGAAGTCGCTCACATCGTGGGGGATCGGAGCAGGCCAATCCCCAGCGTCACGACGGACACAGCCAGCACCGCAGCTCCGGCATAGATGAGCGATATCAAACCATTGGGCTGAGTCGCCTGGGGTGAGGGCATCGATAGAAAGAATCCCAGCGGTATTAAAATCGCGGCGGCCGGCACACCGATACGTACCATCCACAGCAAAGAGGGCGGTAACGTGGCCGCATCCGCCAGCAACTGGCACACCAGCGAAAGAATGACTATTACCCCCGCATGCGCATGACCCGCGCGGAAAAAGTTCTGGCGCAAAGCGTTGTCCATGTAGTGGCTGCTGCGATCCCGCAACGAATGCAGCAAGAACAACCCGCCATACTGGATCGACGGAACGGTGATGAGGATAACTCCAGCCATCATTCGAGCTTCCCGAGTCATAGATTTCTCCTATAAAGCCCCGCACGGGCTCGTTCATTGAATTATTCGGGTGCCCCACTTCCAGCGCCTTTGGCGAGAAAGCTTGCCCTGAGCGAAGGCGAAGGGTGGGGATTCTGATTTTAGACTTGAAGGACCTCAGCGATTCTCGGCCACTTCCCCGCCGTCCGGCACGATGAACGCATCCACCCGCAAACCATCAGGTAATTGCGAGCCGGGGTTGAGTTCGACGAGGGTTTCGAGAATCTTGGTGTCCACTTTCTCGGTGGGCTCATCAGTCCGCACGTTCTTCGGTCCTAGTTGCTGCCCCACGCGTACCACATGTCCCCAGAATTTCTGTTTGCCAAAGGCGTCGGCGGTCACGTAGGCCCGCTGGCCCACAAGCACCTTGCTCACATCCGTTTCATCGACGTCGACGCGCACACGCAGCGTCTTGCGATCCCCGATGGTCAACACCGGATCGGGGACGGTGGAGGAATTCGACACGCTCTCGCCGCTGCGATGATGCTTGCGCAGCACGCTGCCATCAATCGGCGAACGGATGAATGTCTTCTCGTAGCGCGCCTCGGCCTCGGCGAGCTGGCCTTGCGCCAACTTCAGATCCGCCTCCGCTAACGACTGGTCTTCTTCGCGCGCATGGTCATCGACCAGGGCGTGCTGCTGTACCGCCGCGTCATACTTGGCCCTGGCTACGTCGGCCTCGCGCGCGTAGCGATCCAGTTCCTCGCGCGAAACCACACCCGCGGAAAATAATTCCTGACGACGGTGCAATTCGGATTGTGAGTTCTCCATGACGGCCTTGGCCTCGTTCACCGACGACCACGCCTCGTCGCGCTCCTGCCGCCGGGCACCGTTGATGACCTTGCGCAGCGCCGCTTCCTTGGCCACCACGTTGGCTCGTGCCGACTCAACTTGCGCGCGATAATCCGCATTCTCGAGCTCGGCCAACACCTGCCCGTGGCGGATCGCGTCTCCTTCCTCAACGTTCACCGACTTGAGCCGTCCGCTCAATTCCGACCCAATCTTGATGTCCTCGGAGTAGGGCTCTACGCGGCCTGGTCCAGCAATCGGGAGAAGCTCATGGCTCGCCGAGGCGGTAGCCGCAACCGCCGCAGTCTCATGTGCGCGCCTCGAAGCTACCACCAAGGAGGCAGTCAGCAATAAGACGCCCAACCCCGCCGCCAAAGCAATGCGGCTCTTGAACAGAGTTCGAATCGAATATTCTCCAGTCATAAAAATCCCAGTCCTTATCAAGTCTGACATTCCACGTTCAAACCAAACCCACCGCAGCCTGGGACACACTGTCTGCCAGCAAGCCCGGGGGCACCATCTCCGCCTCATCTGCAGCCGCAATCGCTCCGTCTTCGATTTTCACAATGCGGTCGGCAAAACTCACCACCCGCGAATCATGCGTTACGATCACCACCGCGCGGCCGCGCTGGTGGGCCAGTTCGCTCATCATCTCCATCACGTTGCGGCCGGTATGCGAATCCAGCGCCGCCGTGGGCTCATCCGCGAGGATGATTCCGGGATCGCCCGCCAGCGCCCGCGCAATCGCCACCCGCTGTTTCTGCCCGCCGCTCAAGTCGGCCGGGAAACTGTCGTACTTTTCACCCAAGCCCACCTGCTCCAGCAATTCATGCGCCCGCTTCTTGGCCTTGGCGGTCGAAATTCCCTTCAGATCCAGCATCAGTTCTACGTTTTCGCCCGCCGTCAGCGTGGGAAACAAGTTGAACCCCTGAAATACGAACCCAATATGCTCGAGGCGCAGCGCCGGCAGTTGCTTCTCGCTCAGCCCCACCACTTCCGTTCCCGCCACCCGCACACTTCCCGACGATGCCGTCAGAATGCAGCCCATGATCGACAGCAACGTAGTCTTGCCGCTGCCGGAGGGACCCATCAACAGGAGCAGTTCGCCTGGATGGACATCTAGGTCAACACCTCGCAAGGCAACTGTGCCGGTCGAGCCTTCTTTGTATTGCTTGGTGAGCTGTCGAACTGCGATTGCAGATTGCATCTTCACGTCTCCTTAACTCTTGTCATTCCGAGGAGCGAAGCGACGAGGAACCTCGGTTCTTGCCTGCGCCAAAGGAAAACCCAGATTCCTCGCTTTGCTTGGAATGACAATTCCCCACAACAGGTAACTTCATCCTCTGAACACCATCGCTGGATCGATCCTTGTCACCTTGTTGATCGAAACCAGGGCCGCTCCCACACACATCGTCAGCGTCAGAAAAAACATCCCCACTGCCATCGACGTCGGCATCAGGATCGCCGCCCCGCCCTTCTGGCTTGCGTTCACCACAAACGCGCTGACGATCATCCCCAGCACATAGCCAATCACCGCGCTGATGGCCGCCTGCTTCATGATCACCTTGTAGACGTAACTGTTCGGGGCTCCCATCGCTTTCAGGGTCCCGAACTCGCGGATGTGATCCACGGTCGTCGCGTAAATCGTCTGCGCCACCACAACGAATCCCACCACCAGGCCCAGCGCTGCCGCGATCAGCACCGCGACTCCCGCCCCGGTGGTGAACATCCAGTAGAAGGTCGTCATCCGACTGAACTGCGAGGTCGTGAATACCTCGACATCCGTCACGTGATCGAGCAGTTCTCGCCTCACCCGCTGCAAATCCGCTCCCGGAGCCGCTTTCACCAGGATGAACATCGTCTGGTCTTCCCGCAGCGCGGTGTAGTTCTGTGCATTCTTGAACGTGGTGAAGACGTAGGGTGAAGTCGTGAACGACCGGATCCCCCGAGTGAATCCCACCACCCGCGCCCGATGACCTCCGATTTCGAACACCTCGCCCACGCGGGTCACGCCCAGCTTCTGCTTGTAGAGTTCGTCCAGAATCACGGCATCGGGAGACTTCAAGTCCTCCACTCGGCCCTCGACCACGTTCCACGGCCGTTCCAGTCGGTCGTCCACGTTGATCCCTACAATCTGCACGGAGTCCTGGCCGCCGTCGTGCCGCTTCCACTGGGTCCAGCGCGCAATGATCTTCTGCGCGTCGGCCACGCCCTCAACCGCCCGCACCTGATTCAGCTTGCGCTCGCTGAAGGCGACTCCCTGCTCCACGTAAGGCACATTTTTCGACGTGATCCACAAATCCGCGCCCGAGTGATCAATGAGGTTGGAGGTCGCTGTCGTGAACCCGATAAACAATCCCAACTGCACCACAATCAGCACGACCGAGAAAACAATTCCCGTCAGCGTGACCGTTAGCCGCACCTTGTCATGAAACAAATTCCGTTGCGCCAGGGGAGGCATGATTATTTTTCCTCCGTAGGAAGGTCAGGCATTTCATATGCGCTGGGTGCCCCATTTCCGGCGTCCTTTGCGGAAAGCTTCTCCTGAGCGGAGTCGAAGGATGGGGACTTTTCGCGTATCTCATTTCTCGCGGCTTGCGCGAGAAGCGGGTTTCTCGCCAGCCCCCGCAGCGTCACATCCAGCATCATCTCCGCCCGATCCTGGAGTGGACGCCACTCCACCCATGGATCTTTGCATTTGGCAATGTTCAGCGAAATCACTCCATGCACCGACGCCCAAAGCGTCTGCGATACCAACTCCGCATCGCGAACCTCTTCCCGAAAGCATCCCGCATCAATCGCCGCCTGCACCGCCCACTTCAGCATGGCGTAGGCGTCCATCTCAGGATTACCCACGATTTCGCGATCCTCTTCATCCAGTTCATGCGCAGGATGCGGCGTCATGAACATGAACACGTAGTGATGCGGAAAGCGCGTGCCAAACTCGATGTAGTTCCGCCCAATTTGCCGCAGCCGCTCCAGCGGATCCGAAGGCATTGGCGAGCTGGTCATCACTTGCTGCAAGTGGGCAAAATCCTGGCGACACAACTCGTGAAACAACTCATTCTTGTCGGCGAAGTGAACGTAGATGGCGGTCGGAGAGTACTCGATCTTCTCCGCCACTCGCCGCATGGAGACGCCTTCGTAGCCGTCGGTAACAAACAACTCGCGGGCCGCGTCGAGAATCTTGTCCCGCGTCTCCGACTTCTCGCGCTCGCGTCTTTCTTTGACGCCCATAACCGTGATTCCTAAGTTAACGTTGTTTAGTTAACAGCGTTAACTTACTGCGAAGTGTTCATGGTTGTCAACCAAAATCTGCGCCGCCCCTGTTAATATCCTCCCAAGCTATTGAATAATAGCGAAATAAACTTCCTGGCAGGCGGATTGACCCAGCCGATGAACGATCCCCTGAATTCGTTGGCATGAACACACAAGGCGGTGTATCTTCGCGTGCTTATCAGAAGGATGGGAGGAACACGGTTCCAAGTGGAGGTTCGCGTGACGGCGGTGCGTCCCCTTCTAGCAACTGGATCGCGGCCGTGCCACCACCCAGACTTCAGGGGGTCGCTACCGTGCGGATTTCATCACTGGATCTTGCGGAGGCGGTGCTCGGAGTCATCCAGAACGTACACCGCTCCTGTGGAATCGACGGCCAAGGCCACGGGATCGTCAAAGCCGGTACACAGCGGCCACAGTCCATCGCCGTTAAACCCAAAGCCAAAGCTGGCAAAGGTGGTGATAGTGCCACCCCTGATTTTTCGGATGCGGTCGAAAGTGAGGTCGGAAACATAGATCGTTCCCGATTTCTTGTCGACCGCAATCCCCCAAGGACAAAGTGTTGCCGCGGTGGCCGGTCCGCCGTCGCCGGTGTAGTTGCAAGTCCCGTTTCCCGCGACTGTGCTGATGATGCCCGCCGTGTTCACTTCGCGGACGCGATTGTTAAAGTAGTCGACGAGCAACAGGTTGCCGCTGGCGTCCACCGCCACGGCGCTTGGGCCATTGAGTTGGGCGGCCGTGGCCTTGATGCCGTCGCCGTTATAGCCGCAAGTGCCGACTCCCGCGACGATGCTCACGACCGCCGCCGGCGTGATCTTCCACACCACACACATTCCATCGTCGGCCACGTACAGGTTGTTGGCGCCATCGATGGCCATTTGGAGTAAGTCGATGAAATTCACGTTCGCGGCAAAAGTGGAGATCGTGCCTGCGGTGTTCACTTTGCGGACCCGGCCGTTCAAGGTATCCGCGATGAACACATTGCCGACAGAATCCACCACCACGCCCTGGGGACCGTTCAGCTTCGCGCTTTTGCCAAGCCCGCCGTCACCGGAGAAACCGCTCACGCCAGTGCCGGCGATCGTGCTGATCTTCCCCGCGCTAATCTTGCGCACCCGATTGCCGACATAGTCCGCGATATAGAAGTTCCCTGACGCATCGAGGGCCAGTGCCTCCGGAAGGACCAGCGCCGCTGCCGTGGCGGCGCCACCGTCTCCAATAAAGCCTCCGGCAATCGTCTTCACGATTCCGCCAGTCGCTTTGCGCACCCGACCGTTGAGGGCATCGTCGAAGATCGGATTTCCGGCAGAATCGACGAGCATGTTGAAGCTTCCGTTAAACAAGGTCAAAAGCAGCGAGTTGCCGTCGCCATCGTACCCACCGCCCGACCCGGCATAGGTGCTGATGATTTTGGTCGACAGGTTGACCTGGCGAAAACGCTCTTGACCGCCTCTTGAGATGTAGAGAACGCCGTTCTTGACCAAGACACTGCGCGGATTGCCAATCCCTGCCAGTGTGGCGAGGCCCCCATCGCCGCTGAACGCCGGCTTCCCATTGCCCGCAAAAGTGTTGATCGTTCCGGCTGGAGTCACAATGCGGATTCGATGGTTGATTGTGTCGGCGATGTACAGGTTTCCAGCCGGATCAAAAGTCACGCCACGGGGCTGGTTCAGCTGGGCGGTCGTAGCCGGAATGTTGTCGCCGTTGTACCCGCATGTACCTGTACCTGCAGCGGTCGTTATAACCCCGCTGGAATTCACCTTGCTTACCACGCAGCTGATCACGTTCGAGAAATACAGGTTCCCCGAGGAATCGTAGGCGGGGGAAAACGGCGCGATCGACGCCTTGGTGGCCGGGCCGCCATTGCCGCTGTACCCAAACAGTCCGTTGCCGGCGATCGTGCTGATCTTACCGGCAGTGGTGATCTTGCGGATACGGCCGTTCACCTGGTCCGCCACGATCAGATTCCCGCCGGCGTCCAGAGTCAGGCCACTGGGGGCACAAAGCGTTGCCTGTGTGGACGCCATGTTGTCGCCGTTATAGCCGCAGATCCCATTGCCGGCGTAGGTTGTGATGGTTCCCGTAGGAGTGATCTTGCGGATTCGGTTCCCGTACACGTCGCTCACATACAGGTTCCCGGCGCTGTCGAGCACGGAAGCGGCGGGGCCTTCGATGGCGGCGCCGGTGGCCGGACCATTGTCGCCAACGAAACCGCCCGCCACGGTGGAGACGGTCTGCGGGCCCAGGGCTGCGCCTCCGATCGGACCTCTCCCCACAGGGATCGTCTGTGTCACCGTGCGGGATGCGGTGTTGATAACGGAAACGGTGTTCGAACTCTCGTTCGTGACGCCGACAAAAGCGCTGTCTTGAGTGAAGGCCAGCCCGTTCGGACCTTTCCCGACCACGACGGTCCCCGCAACTGTCTGGGTACTGGTGTTAATCACGGTTACCAGATTGCCGCCGCCTGCGTTGTAGTTGGCTACGTACAGCCACTGTCCGTCGGGGCTCACCGCCTCATGAAATGGCCCCGCCGAGACGTTGATCGTTTTGGCAACAACGTTATTCCCGGTCCGAATGACCGTCACGGTGTGTGCGTTGTTGTTGGTGACATAGGCCGTTGTTCCGTCCGGAGAAATTACGACTCCAATCGGGATATTGGTGCCGACCGCGATCGTAGCCACCACGGCGTTGGTCAAAGTCGAGATCACCAGTACCTTGCCCCCGCTGGAGCTGACCACGTAGAGAAAAGCTCCGGTGGGTGTCACGGCCAGTCCGATGGGGTTCTGGACAGCAATCGTCTTGAACGTCTTCGCGGCCGTGTTGATCACGGCGACCGCATTCGCACTGCAGCTGACGTAAGCCGTCTTCCCGTTCGGGCTCAGCGCGATGTCCATGGGCGAAACCAGACCGGTGAGTGTTATGGTGGCGACTACGGCGTTGGTGGCGGTACTAATAACCGACAGTGTGTCCGATCCAGCGTTGGTCACGTAGGCGAACGTTCCCGCCTGGTTCACCGCCACGCCATAGGGGGAGATGCCTACCCCGATGGTTTTCACTACTGTGCCGGAGCTGGTGTCAATCACCGTTACGGTGTTATCGGTGTTGTTCGCCACGTAGGCGTACGGTAGCTTCGCTTGTGCGATTTGCAGAAAGATCAACAGAGACAGCAAAAGCTGCAGGGAAGTCCTGAAGTGGCGCATGCTCCCTCCTTCGGTGATCGATAGGTTGTGTAATGCCCCGGGAAGGCGGGCCGGTAACGGTGTTCCAGCCCGTTGGGCGCGAATTATGTGCCCCTGCCGGCGTCTTGTCAATGCCTAAGCCGATGGCTTCCAGTTTGCCCTCACCGCCTCGCTCAGCTACAAATAGAACCATCCATGGAATCCTCACTCGCGGCGTCTGCCCGCCGTTCCGGACTGCTTGATGTCTGGGCCAGCATCCGCACGTCCCCTTTCTGGATTGTCAGCATCGCCTTGCTGCTTCGCATCGGCTGGATCATTATCGGCCACACGTACAAGTTCAGGAGTACGGACGATAACTTCGGCTTTGGGTGGGAGATGGGCCGGGTCGCGGCTTCGCTAGCCTACGGTCACGGTTTCAGCAATCCCTTCGGGCCTCCCACCGGACCGACCGCCTGGGAGCCTCCGCTTTACCCGTATCTAGCCGCCGGAGTGTTTCTTGTCTTTGGCATTTATTCGAAGGCGTCCGCGTTCGTGCTGCTGGCACTCAACAGCGTCTTCTCGGCGCTGACTTGCATCCCGATCTTTCAGATCGCACGTCGGACATTCTCCGAGAAGGTCGCCGTCGGTGCAGCCTGGGCCTGGGCTCTGCTGCCCAACGTGATGTTCTGGTGCACGCGCTCGGTGTGGGAAACGAGTTTATCGGCTTTGCTGCTGGCTGTGATTTTCTGGCTCGCCCTCAGTCTGGAAGACGGCGACGGCCTGTTGCCCTGGTTCGAGTTCGGGCTGCTGTGGGGTATCGTCGCTTTGAATGGCACGTCGCTGCTGTCGTTTCTGCCCGCCGCGGGATTGTGGGCCTGGCACCAGCGCGCCAAACTTGGCAAGCGATCGCTTCCCGGCATTGTGCTGGCGTCGGTGGTTTTCTTCGCCTGCATCACGCCGTGGCTGGTCCGAAACTACCGGACGTTCGGCCAGTTCATCTTTATTCGCGACAACTTCGGCGCCGAACTTCGGCTGGGCAACGGCCCGGGCGCCGACGGGACCTTGATGTTGTATCTGGATCCGCCGCACGATCTCTACGCGATGCGGCAGTTTCAATCGATGGGCGAACTCAACTACATCGCCATGCGCAAACAACAGGCCGTCGCCTACATCAAGGAGGACTACGGTCGATTTGCCGGCCTTTGCGCGAAGCGATTCATTTGCTTCTGGGCGTCGTCACCCAAGCCGACGCAGCCCGAATGGCTCGAGCCGGTGAAAATGTCCCTCTTTTTGGCCTCGTCGGTGCTCATGTTTTGGGGATTAGTCCGCGCCCTGCGTTTGCGCAAGCCGGGGGCGTTGCTGTTCGCATGGCTGGTTCTGCTGTATCCGGCGGTGTACTACGTGGTACACGCCATCCCGCGATACCGGCATCCCATTGAGCCGGAGATAGCCATCCTCTGCGTGTTCCTGTTGACCGAGGCAGGAAGAAAAACTAATGCTGGTTCTCCAGGTCAATCTTCAGAACGTGAATCTGCTTAAGCTTGGAGTCGAGAGTCCCCGTGATTTTCACGCGTCGTCCCTCGAAACCGTGCACCAGATCAGCACGATCCAGGCGGTAAACGTCGTTTCCGGCGGAAAGCACGAGGTAGCCGCCAAGATGTTCAATGCAGTAAACCGCACAGGTGTTCGACGTGCCCCCCATCGACTTTGATTTCAGCATTTCCTGATGAGACCTGGTCAGAGAATGAACGTTCAACGCGCACTGGCTGTCGGAAACTTCGCCCTTGAAGACACGGGCGTTCTGGCCCCAAGCGGCACTGGCCAGCACCAGCACTCCTGCTGCATAGCAAATCGTATTTCGCTTCATCATTGCTCCTGTCGCGCGAAGCATCAGGGTAGCACGGTGAACTTCATGTGCATGCCTTCATGTTCTTCGCTGCAAATTACCGTGCAAACGACTTCGTACTGGCCCGGTTCGGTGGGAGCGGTAAGGAGAAACTCCTGCTTCCCGGGCTTGAAGAGCAGGTCCCAACCGTCCACCCTGGTTCGATCCTTGGCTCGCAGCAGGGTGAAGCCATGGATGGAACCATCCCGATTCCAAGATTTCGCTCTGCGAGCCGTGACCCGCAGAAGCACTTGTTCGCCCGCCTTGACCGTGATCTCGGGAATGCGTTGCCCGGCGATCTTGTAACGACTGTCGCTGTCGGCGGTGAACTCGATGACATGGGCCTGCGCACTGGCCGGAGGAAGCCCGACGAGGAACCCACCCACGGCCACGAACAACACAAGCACTTGACGAATGCGCGTCGCTCTTGTCATCCCATCGAATCCGGTTCTTTCGCGGTCACTGCGTCATATAGAACAAAACGAGCCGCATGTCCTGGTCGGTAATCGTAGCCCTGACTCTCATGTGGCGAATTACGGTTGCCATCATTCGCGGCGGAAACTTCTGCGGGGCGGCATGACAGCGGCCGCAATTGGCGCGAAAGCGCTGCTCGCCCTGGAGGCGCATGCTATCGGCGTCGGTGTAATGCACGACCGCGGCAGCGCTGGTCGCTTCTTTCTTGCTCGACGGAGCGCCTGCGAACACTGAGGAACCAAGCGCAAGCGTGCTGAGCAACGCCGCCACCGCCATCTTCATGACATGATCCTTTTTCATGGCGCCCCCACCCGGCCGAGCGGAATCAGGAAGCGGTAGGCGACACCGTACGTCCACTGATTGAAATTCCCAGCCGAACTGAACTGACGTCCGTAGCTGGCAACGGCTTTCAGCCCGTCGCGCAGAAAGTAATTGACGCCGCAGTCGGCTTCGCGCGTGTTGGCGGATGGAAGCCCGAGTTGCGCTGCGGCGTCACTACTGATCCCGCCGGTGTAGAACTGTTGGGCGCGGGCGACGACTTCGGTTCGACGCATGGCTTTTTGCCAGAAGCGTGCCTGGCTCAAACGATATGCGCCTTCGATCCAATATCCGCTGCCATCAAACGAGTGGGCGTACTCGGAACGCAAGTTCAACGGCGCCTTGGTTGGCTGCCAGCCCATGTGGAAGCCGAACGCGTTCTTGCGATCGTCCTGCAGCGTCTTCTGCCAGGAACCGCCGACTTCGAGCCTCGGTCCGGGAAAGAAGAAACCCATGCGTCCGCCGACGTGGCGCTCGGAATCTACGCTGCCGATGCCAATGCTGGTAGCAGAGACGTAGGCGGCGTAATTCATGTTGGCTTTGGCATTTACCGGGAAGCCGCCACGCAGCATCGCGCCGTCGCTGGGCGCAGTATTGATGGGAAGGGTCAGAGGATCGGGCTGCAGCGCGCGAATCCATACCGGATACAGGCGCTCGTTGAAGATGCCGAACGGAGTAAGAAACCGGCCCGCCGTGACCGTCACGTAAGGGCTGGCGATGAAATCGACCTGAGCGTAGTCGACGTGCTTGTTGACCGGGCCGCCGTAAGGGCCGCCATCAGGCGGGCGTTGAAATTGACCTTCAAACTCCGCGCGCGATTCCACCAACCAGCGATCGCCCAACGGCACCAGCAGAACCGGATTGATTTGCGTGTCGATCAGGTTTTGACCGCCTCTCACGAAACTGAAGGCGCCGGCGCTGCCGCTCAAGATGGGAATAGGCTTTTCGTTATCCGCGGTCTGAGCAACGAGCCAGGTTGGGAGCAAAAGCAGAAACAGGAGTGCGAGCACGACAAACGAGGCAGTTCCCTGCCGGCGCCGGAATGCGGTTTTTTGGCACAGATACAACAAGCTGAACCCCACTTAAGCTCTTGATTGGATTGTCCTTGACTGGGCCACCGCTGGGAACATCACGGAGGTAACTTCCCCAACCGCGGGTGCCGGAATAAATCCCCAACGGCTTCGGTTCTCACCAATTCAGCACGACTACGTCTAACCCACTGAAACGGAGGGAGCCATGAACCGCCATCGATCCGCCACCTGGTCGGGAATCATCCTCGGAACCGGTTGCGCCTTGCTCGCCTTTGCCCTGAGCGCCCATGCCTCCGAACATCGCGGCGCCCTCACGGAAGAATTCCATCAGACCTACGCGCTCACGCCCGACGGCCGGGTTGAACTCGACAACATCAACGGCGCCGTGCACATCTCGAGTTGGGACCGAAATGAAGTAAAGGTAGATGCCGTGAAGTATGCCGACACTAAGGAGCGGCTGGATGAAGCCAAGATCGAGATTGATTCCGGGAAAGACTATCTTGCGATTCGCACCAAGTACCGCGACCACGACCAGACCTTCAACTGGGGCTCGCACAACAATCCAGCCGGCGTCGAATACACGCTGACGGTGCCGCGTAGCGTGCGCCTGGACGAAATCAAGCTGATCAACGGATCGCTCGACGTTGCGGGCGTGAGTGGCGAAGTGCATGCCTCCTGCATCAATGGAAGGCTGGAAGCGCACGACCTTGCCGGACGCACGAGCCTGTCGACGGTGAACGGCCGTCTGGAGGCGCGATTCGAGCAGTTAGCTGGGAATTCAGTCGAATTGAATTCGGTCAACGGCTCGGTGGACCTGACTATCCCCTCGGACTCGCAAGCGGAGGTTGAGGCAAGCACAGTTTCCGGCGGCATCAACAATGATCTTGGGTTGCACGTGAATCATCACCGTGTCGTGGGCCATGACCTACGGGGGGAACTCGGCAATGGGGGCACGCACATCCGGCTGCAGAACGTGAACGGGCGGATCGAGATTCATCATGCGCAAGATGGCCGCGCGCTGAGCCCGGTGAAGGACCTCAGCCATCGCGACGATGATGAGGACGAGATTTAATAGATCGTGTATCCCGGCGCGGGGGTGCGCAGGTCGGGCTTTGAGGCCGACAGCAGCAGCGCTCCTTCCCGTTTGAAGGCCCGCAGATCGTCCAAGCTACGGAAGGATTTCGTCTTGTAATCATCCGGCGTCGGAGTGTCATCGGGGATGCGGCGCGCCTCTACATTTTCGAACGCGTGCTGCTTGAGCAGTTCCACATATTCCGCCGCGGATCGCACGTGAACTGGAACCTTTAACTTATCGACCCACTGCAGCGAGTACTGGTTGTCTTTGTACAGATTGATCAGGATGAAGAGCCTTCCCCGCGGAGCCATCACACGGAATAGCTCCATCATTGCGCGGTCCTGGTCGGGATAGTAATAAAACGATTCGACCGACAAAACCTTATCGAAGAAGTTCTCTTCCCACGGAATCTGCTGCGCCGATCCCCAGACGTAAAGGATATTTTCGAAGTCTTTCGACGATTCGCGCGCCTGCCGCACCATCTCGTCAGAGACATCGAGTCCGACCACCTGGCCGAATCCTTCCGGGCCTTCGCCGACCAACCGCGCCAGCAGCCGCGTCGCCCATCCTGAGCCGCATCCGAGATCGAGCACGCGTTCGCCGGGGCGAAGATTCATCAGGCGAATGGTCTTCTCGGTGATGTCGAGGTGATGGCGCTCCATCTTCTCGCCTTCACCCTCGGCGGCCCAGCGGTTGAATTCGTGTTGCAGCTTTTCGTCGGGAGTCTGAGGTTTGTCAGCCATGGTTTTCCTTCATGAACCTTCGTGTCCTCCGTGGTTGTGATTTAAATTCTATAACCACAAAGGACGCGAAGGAGCACGAAGGACGACGACGCGTGCAAAACTCCCGCCGAAGTTTTTCCTCAGACTGACCTCTAAGCTTTGTCTAGGGAGACCAGTTTGATCCGAGCGGGAATCGTGATTTTGTCTCGAGCGCGACTGACGCCTACGTCGTAGCTCTCGCCTTCCTTCGTGAGTTGCTCGCGAAGTTGACTCAGCGTGATCTGCGCCGCAGGCCTGCCATTCACATCGGATATCACGTCGCCCTTCTTGAATCCGTCTTTTTCCGCCTGCGATCCGGGACGCACCGCGGTGACGGTGTAGGTGTGCAGATCGGCTCCAGAGGCGATGATCGTCAGCCCATACGTTTTGCGCTCGGGAAAGGGTGCGCTGGTTTCGGCTGTAGGCTCGAAGATAACCCGCTTCCGTGCATAATCAAGGAACACATGATAGCGGCGAAAGATGCTCTGGCCGATCGTACCCGAGAAGTTCGTGCTCGCATAAGCGCCTTTGACATTAACCGACATATTGATGGGGATCGATCGCTCGATGAGCCTTCCCAGCGCCAGCCGGTCGATGTGTCCGCGAACATTGTTTTGCGAAAAGAACTGATTTTCCAGGCCCGCGGGACGGTTCACAAAAGCGTTGGTCTGTGCCAGGTTCACCAGATCATTGGCTTTGACGAATGGCGACGTCAGCGTCATGGTCTCCGCCGCCCCGAAGTCGATCACGAAGAATGCCGGGATATCAGTCTTCGGGCCTACAGAAATCAAGCCGTTGGTAAAGGGAATCCCATCGTCGAAGACGACGGGGACCGCGTAACCCGTGCCGGAGTAACTCCAAGTCTTCGGGTCGTGAAGGGTGAGAAGCTTCTTTTCGTAATCGATTTCGACAACGAAGCGGCTAAGGAAGTCATATCCCAGCATGCCGCCCAATGGCACTCCTAATGCGCGCTCAAGGCCCGTTTGATCGAGCACGGCTACATGCTGATTGCGCAGCTCCACGCCGGGCAGCGTAAAGGTTGCTCCCGCCGCGTAGTTGTATTCGGCGGACCCTCCGCCGCCTGTCGCTTCTGTCTTGCCGTACGTCTTGAGGCCGAACGCCGCCAGTCGCGGCGTGTTGATCACGTTCTCATCCGCCCCGGTGTCGAGAATAAATCCGATGGGATCGCTTCCATTCAGGCGCACATTGAAGACGATGTGATTGCTCTCCAACGTGAACGGGATTGCGGGAGCGCCGGGATGAAGGGATACATCAGAAGGGCCTGGCTTTGGGACCTCGAAAATGTTCGGCGCGATACTCTTCTTGAAGTGCAGCGCGGTCTGCCGGCATTGGTAGTCGGGTTTGTCGGTCTCACTGACATTGAGCCGGTGTGGGGTGTTGATCCCGTCGGCCTCGGCCCAGTCTTCATAAGTTGTCGTGATTTCGCTGTCGTCACCAGGTCGCACTGATTTCAAGGGCAACCAGGTGGTCGCATCCACATACCAGGTCATCGGCGCTGCGCCGGGAGGCGTAGTACGGAGCAGATACATCTTCTTGTCGTCACTTTGAGAGACGGTCGCTTCCGGCATTTGTATCGGTGGCCCGAAAATAATGGCGCTCTTCTCGAACGTCTGGGTCCGCAGGCGGGCAAGTTCCTTTCCCTGCACGTCGCGCACAAATGCATTCCAGTCGCGGCGCTTCGCAAACTGTCCGGTTACCACGACCTCGCCATCGTCATACTCCCGCTTTACAGTGCCACGATAGATCGGGGATGTTGTGATCCATTCCTCCACTAGTCCCTGAAGGCCATCCTGATTGGAATCGTTCGCCAGCACTGCGAGCTTGGAATGCTCCTGTCTCTCCGCATGAACCGCGTGCCGCCACTTGATGACGACGTCCTCTGCACTGGGATTGGCGGGTTGCTGTTGCGAGAAGGCGATAATTGCGAGGGCGATCAAGATAGCGAGGGAAGAAAAGGGACGACCAAGACCTCGCATCATCGGAGACTCCTTTCCCTTCAGAAGAACTACGCCCGCATCCCCGTCTATGCTACAGTTTTCATCTTCATGGGTACACACCCGCCGAATCCTCCGCCCGAACCTGCGCCGGGACTGCTCTACTGCCCGAATTGTGCGGAGGAAGTCACCGATCCCCTAACCTGCGGAGATTGTTCGGCGGTCATCTGTCGCCGCTGCGGAACCCCGCTGGAGTCGCCCGACGAACTGGGAATCGGATAATGGAACCGGTACCGGTCTTGCCCATTATCGCGACGCCGCTCGCGGATTCGTCGCTGGCTGACACAAAGCCGACCCTCGTGCGCGGTCTCAGCCTGCTTGATTCTGTGCTGCTGCTGGTGAGCGGCATCATCGGCTCCTCTATTTTTCTTACCGCGAAAGATATTGCCGGTCCGTTGCCCCACCCGGTCCTGTTTCTGGGGGTTTGGGTGCTGGGGGCTGTGATCTCGCTGGGTGCATGCGTCGCCTTTGCCGAACTGGGCTCGATGTTTCCTGACTCTGGCGGGCAGTACATCTATCTGCGCGAAGCCTACGGAGATCTGATCGCATTTCTGTACGGCTGGATGTTGTTCGCGGTAGCCAATGGAGGAACCATCGCCGCGCTCTCGGTGGCATCGGCGGCGTACCTTGGGAACGTTTTTCCCGTTGTTTCGCAGGAGCGCGTGGCGTTCACCATTGCCGGGATTGCGGTTACCCGCGCTCATCTGCTGGGGTTAGTGCTCATTGCCGTATTGACGTACGTCAATGTCGTCGGGCTGCGCTGGGGTGCACTGCTGCAAAACGTTTCCACCTGGACCAAGTTCACGGCGATGGTAGCGTTTGTGGTCCTGGGCTTCGCCATCGGAAAGGGCAGTTGGTCGAACTTCCACGCTCACGGCGTGGGGTTGACGATGGGCCTGGGGCCGATGCAACTGGTCTCGGCGCTGGGCGTGGGATTAATCGCGGTCTTCTGGGCCTACGACGGTTGGGTGTATATCACCTGGGTTGCTGGCGAGGTGCAGGAGCCGCGAAGGAATGTCCCTCTAGCCATGGTTTTGGGCGTGCTCGCAGTAGGCGTGATTTACATGGCGATGAACGTAACTTACATGTATGCCCTGCCGCTGAAGGAAATTGCGGCGCACGAAACCATTGCCCACGCGGCCGCGGCGGCATTGTTCTCGCCACGGGCGGCCGGGTGGTTGTCGCTCATGATCGCGGTCTCGTGTTTCAGCGCAGCTGCAACCTGCACGCTGTCCGGGGCGCGAGTTTATCTCGCCATGGCGCAGGATGGAGTTTTCTTCCGGCGGATGGCAGTGATTCATCCCAAATGGCGGACTCCCGCTTTCAGCCTGATCGGGCAGGGTGTGTGGGCCGCGGCACTCACTATCAGCGGACGCTACGACCAGCTTTACACCTACGTGATTTACGGCATGGTTCTGTCGTACACCCTTACGGTGATCGGGATGTTCTGGCTGCGATGGAAGCGGCCGGAAATTTCGCGTCCATACCGGTGCACGGGATATCCTTGGCTGCCGGGGATTTACGTATTAGTCGGCGCGGCATGGACGCTGAACACGATCATCACACGGCCGACCGAGGCATTTTGGGGGACGGCGATCGTGCTCATCGGCGTGCCCGGATATTTGTATTGGAAGTGGAGCAACCGAAACGCTGCGGTGAAGTAGCGGATGTTTGACCCGTACACAGCAATTTCGCCTTGCTCCCCGCCGGAGTCGGTGTTATTTGTTCTCGCTCGCGATAGCCTAATCCCGGGACACGCCATTGGCCGAATCCAACCCGAACCGGCAAGCGGACAACATCGCCTTTCTCGCGCCCGGCGTCTCCATCGCGGAAGCGGAAGGCCCCAATCGCCCGCGGCAGGTCATGGGATTCCGCGATCTGCTGCTGTTTTATGTAATCACCGGCATCAGCCTGCGCTGGATCGCCACTGCCGCGGCCGCGGGCCCAAGTTCGATCGTCATCTGGATTGGTGCCTGGCTGTGCTTTTACACGCCGCTGGCGCTTGCGGTGCTGGAACTTTCCTCGCGCTATCCGAACGAGGGTGGACTCTATGTGTGGAGCAAGCGCGCCTTCGGGGACTTCTCCGGCTTCATGTCCGCGTGGACCTACTGGACGAGCAATCTGCCCTACTTCCCTGCCGTGTTGTACTTCGCCGCCAGCAACGTGCTCTTCATCCGGCAGGCGGCGTGGCAGCATCTGTCCGGCAACGCGACTTTCTACATTGTCTTTTCCCTGCTTACCTTGAGCGCGGCCACGGTGATGAACATCGTCGGACTCGACGTGGGCAAGTGGCTGCACAATGTGGGCGCGCTCGCGATGTGGATTCCTGTGGCCATCGTGATTGTGATGGGCCTGGTGGCGTGGCATCGCTATGGGTCGGCGACCACGTTCACGATGCATACGATGATGCCGAGCACCCATCTCAACGACATCATTTTCTGGTCGGTATTGACGTTTGCGTTTGGCGGATGCGAAACCGCGTCGTTCATGGGCGAGGAGATCAAGAATGCCCGGCGCACCATTCCTCTGGCGCTGCTTTCGGGCGGCGTCACGGTCACGATCTGCTACATCCTGGGGACGGTCTGCGTCCTGCTGGCCTTGCCGTCGACTGACGTCAACAGCCTGCAAGGACTGGTGCAGGCCGTGTCGAAGACCGCGTCGCGCGTAGGGTTTCCCGGAGTCCTTCCGCTAGCAGCTTTTCTGATCGCGCTGAGCAATGTGGGCGCGGCCGGGGCTTATCTGGCAGCGGTGGCGCGCCTGCCGTTTGTCGCGGGGCTGGATCGGTTTCTGCCACCCGCGTTTGGAGCATTGCATCCTCGCTGGAAGACTCCGTGGGTGGCGCTGCTGACACAGTTTCTCCTGGGTGTGGTTTTTATTTTTCTGGGACAGGCGGGCACCAGCGTGAAGGGCGCCTATCACGTGCTGGTCAGCATGGGCGTGATTACGTACTTCATTCCGTATTTGTACCTGTTCGCGGCGATGATCAAGCTGCAGCGGGAGCCGGCGGGGCCGGAGGTGATCAGGGTGCCGGGAGGAATGGCCGTCGCGAAACTGGTCGCGACGGTTGGATTTCTCACCACCACACTGACGATCGCGCTGTCCCTGATCCCGCAGCCGGATGAACCGAACAAGGTGTTGGCGATGGTGAAAATTGTCGGGGGATGCGGAGCCCTGCTGCTGATTGGAGCCTGGATTTACTGGTCAGGAAAACGGCGGGCGGCGCGGGAGCTGGCGACGAAGTCGTAGCAAACTACGTCTCTACGGCCATCTTCTGTAGAGACGTTGCTTGCAACGTCTCTCTTGCCACTACACAGGCGTCGCCGTCTTTCTCGGCGGATTGAAGAACGGAAGTGTGGTCACCTTCACGTTAGTCTTCAGCCGGATCGCTTCGATCGTGATCTCCATCTGCAGCGGAGTGCCGGGCTTCGAAGACTCGGTCTCGATGCTGGCCAGCGCGATCATCTTCTTCAGGGTCGGAGACCAGCTGGTCGTCGTCGCCTTGCCGACTTGTTTCTCCCCTGAATAAACGGGCACCGCGACGCGCGAAGCTTGCGACGGCGCGGCGGGAGTAAGGCCGTAGCGTTCGTAAAGCTGTTCGACGTCAGTCCACTCGACTTCGAGGCCCACCAGTTGGCGCGGCACGCCTTCCTTGGCGTCGCGTTCGAGTGCGCGCTTGCCGATGAAATTGTCCTTCTCCAGATGGACCATCTTGGCAAAGCCGAGCTCGTAGGGCGAGAACTTCTGCGACGGGATCAGGGCTTTCTTCGAACTCGTGTAGTCGACTTCGATCAGCAGCAACCCGGCTTCCACGCGGGCCACGTCAAGGGCCAGCATGCCGGCGGCGTGCAGATCGAACTGCTTGCCTGTGTCGGCCAGCGCGTCCCAGACTTTGACGGCGTCGTTCCACGGCATCCAGATTTCGTATCCCAAATCGCCGGTGTAGCCGGTTCGTGAAATGTCGACAGGAATACCGGCTATCTTGCCGCGAGTTACGCGGAAATATTTGAGGTTGGCGATGTCGGCCTCGGCCACGGCTTTCAGTAGCTTCGCCGAAGTTGGTCCCTGGAGTGCGAGCGCCGCGACTTTTTCGGAAATATCTTCGACGTGCACGTCCATGTTCAGGCCATTCTGCCGGAACCAGCGCAGGCTGGGGTCAGCGGCCGTCCAGCGATAGACGTTTTCTTCCAGGCGCGAAATGGTTCCGTCGTCGATAACCTTGCCTTCTTCGTCGCACCAGCAGCAGTAGATGACCTGGCCGACCTTCACCTTGTTGATGTCGCGGGTAATGACGCGGTTGACCAGCCGGGTCGCGTCCTTGCCGGTGATCAGATACTTGTAGAGCGGTGAAATGTCGATCAGCGCCGCCGCGTTTCGAATTGCGTTGTACTCGTGCTCGTGATGCACTTCGTACACGCTCACCGTGTAGAAGCCCGACCATTCGCGGTAATTCAGGCTGTGGCAGAGGGGAAAGGTACGCACGTGAAATGCAGTTCCGATGGGCAAAAGAGTGGCCTCGAAAAGGATTTGGCTCGAAGCGGATTATATGCAGCGATGCTTGGGAAGAGCAATGCCATCATGCCACTGACCGGCAGTCAGCATCTCTTCCGAATGCTGATCTCTTCCCGACGGCGTCATCCCGAAGCCCCGCGTTTTCTCCAGCGGGGCGAGGGATCTCCCTGCACAGCGGCCCTTGTTCATCCGTCACAGACACGTCAAGGCCGAGTGAGCTAAAACAGCCCCATGTCTAAGCAATTCTTCGTTTACATCATGAACAACGGCCCCAAATCCGCTGTCCTCTACACCGGCATAACCGGCGACCTCCGCCGGCGCGTCTGGAGCACAAAAACAGCTGATACCGGGTTTTACCGGCGCTACAACCTGACCCGTCTCGTTTACTACGAGACCTTTCGTCTACCCAGACGCGGCTATCTCCCGCGAAAAGGAAATCAAAAGCTGGGGGCGCAGCAATGAAGACTGCTCTCATCGAGTCTATGAACCCTCATTGGGAGGATCTGGCGAAGGATTGGCAGGGCGTATACAAGCTCAAACCGGTTGCGGGTTGCCGGGAGATCCCTCGGCCCGCTGGAGGAAACGCGGGGCTTCGGGATGACGCCAATCGTTAGATGTTTGACCCTCGGATAACTGCTCGAGTGTGCAGACAAAAGCGTCCCTTCCAGATAGAATGACGCTCGACCATGCTCTGCACCACCACATCTTCATTGAGCCTGCTCCGCCGCTGGACCGTCCTTCCTAGTGGCCTCTGAACCATCGCGGTGCTATCGTACGTCTGCATTCTCCTTTAACTGAAAGTCTTCCCGGTTCTGCTCTCCTGATTTAAGGCTGAGAGCTGACGGCTGAAAGCTGAGAGCTACGACCCATGGCGAATTCCTACGACGTAATCGTGATCGGCGGCGGGCACAATGGCCTGGTCAACGCGGCCTACCTGGCGCGTGCAGGCAAGAAAGTGCTCGTGCTCGAGCGCCGCCACGTGCTCGGCGGCGCGGCTTGCACGGAAGAGATTGTGCCGGGATTCAAGTTCTCGGTGTGTTCGTATGTCGTGTCCTTGTTGCGGCCGGAAATTATTCGCGATCTCGATCTCCCGCGTCATGGCCTGGAGATTCTTCCGCTCGATGGCACGTTCACGCCCATGCCCAGCGGCGACTACCTTTGGCGCGTGAATGACCACGGCAAGACCCACCGCGAAATCGCCCGCCACTCCCGCGTGGACGCCGAGGCCTACGACGAATTCGGCAAGGCCATGCAGGCCATGTGCCGGTTCGTGAAGCCGATTCTGAGCATGGTGCCGCCCGATCCGACGACGCTGAATCCTCGCGAACTGATGAAGCTGCTGTTTATTGGGCGGCGGTTTCAGGGAATGTCGAGCTACGACAAATACAATCAGGTCCAGCTTATGACGATGTGCGCGATTGATTTTCTCGATCAATGGTTCGAGACCGATGTGCTCAAGGCGACCATGTCGGCGTCGGGCATCATTGGTACGTTCTTGGGCGTGCGCTCTCCCGGAACGGCCTACGTGCTGTTGCACCACTATATGGGAGAGATCGACGGGGCTTTCCGCGCCTGGGGATTCGCGCGCGGAGGTACCGGAGCCATCTCGAATGCGATTGCCGACGCCGCCGGCGAGGCCGGCGTCGAGATTCGGACCCAAGCCGCCATTTCGCAGATTATCGTGAAGGGCGGCAAAGCCAAAGGCGTGGTACTCGCCAATGGCGATGAAGTTTACGCGAACGTGGTCTCCTCGAGCGTCGATCCGCGGCTCACATTCACCAAGTTCATGGGGCCCGAGCATCTTCCCGGCGACTTCCTTGAAGAAATCAACCGCTACAAATTCCGCGGGTCGTCCGGCAAGGTGAACATGGCGCTCGACGCGCTCCCGAACTTCAAATGCATGCCTGGACCGGGCGCTCATTTGCGCGGCGCGATTTCCATTTCTCCGGCCGTCGAGTACATGGAGAGGGCCTACGACGATGCCAAGTACGGCAGCTTCTCGCAGCGACCGTACATTGACATGGTGATCCCGTCGCTGACCGACCCTTCGGTCGCGCCTCCCGGCAAACATGTGATGTCGTGCTTCGTGCAGTACGCGCCTTACAAGCTGCGGCCCGGGCTGAACTGGGACGATCAGAAGGAAGCCTTCGGCGACACAGTAGTCAACACGATTGCCGAGTACGCGCCCAACATCAAAGACATCATCATCCACAAACAGGTCGTCACGCCGCTTGATCTCGAGCGCGAATGGGGGTTGAGCGAGGGCAACATCTTCCAGGGCGAACTCTCGCTCGAGCAACTGTTTTTCCTGCGTCCGGTGCCAGGATGGGCGCAATACCGGACTCCGATCAAGAATCTGTACATGTGCGGGTCAGCCACGCATCCCGGAGGCGGCATCATGGGAGCCAACGGGCGGCTGGCAGCGCTCGAAATTCTGAAAGACATCAAGGGAGCAGCCTGATCATGCCCGTACAAACTCAGGCACAAATGCAGCGGGACGTCGTGATCATCGGTGGCGGCCACAATGGCCTGGTTACGGCGTTCTACCTGGCCAAAGCGGGATTCAAGCCACTGGTTTTGGAGCGCAGCGCGCAAGTCGGTGGTGCCGCCGTCAGCGATGAGTTTCATCCGGGATTCCGTTGCTCCACATTGGCGCACACCGCTGGGCCGATTCGCCCGAACATTGTTCGCGACATGCAACTGGAGCAGCATGGGCTGCGGCTGATCACTCCGGAGATCTGTGTGACCGCTCTTTTGCCTGATGGACGGGCGCTTTCGCTCTACCAAGACGCGGCGAAGTCCGCGCAGGAGATCGCCGCCTTCTCGCAGAAAGACGCCACGAAGTATCCGGAGTTTCAACAGTCGCTCGGGAAAATCAGCAAAGTGATCGGCGAGGCACTTGCTACCACACCACCAGACATCGACCACCCCAGCAGCGGCGACCTCTGGAGCATGTTGAAGACCGGACGCGCGGTCCGCAATCTGGGCAAGAAAGATATGTTCCGCTTGCTGCGCTGGGGGCCGATGGCGGTGGCCGACCTGGCGTCGGAATATTTCGAGACGGAGTTGCTGCGGGCTGTAATCGCGGCCCGCGGAGTGTTCGGAACGTTTCTTGGCCCGTGGTCGGCGGGAAGCGCGCTGGTTCTTCTGATTCGCGCAGCAGCCGATCCCCATCCCGCCGGGGTGGCGTCTTTTGCGGTGGGAGGTATGGGCTCGGTGACGCAGGCGATGGCGACGGCTGCGAAAGCGGCAGGAGTGGAAATCCGCACCGGCGCTGAGGTCATTGAAATTCGTGTGCACGATGGCGCGGTCACGGGTGTGCTGCTTTCTACCGGAGAAGAAGTTCGCGCGCGAGCGGTCATTTCCAATGCTGATCCCAAGCGCACTCTGCTGAAACTGACCGATCCTACGCATCTTTCGCCAGACTTCGTACAAAAACTGCAGCACTATCGCGGCAACGGGACGGTCGCGAAGGTGAATCTCGCGCTTTCCGGTCTACCAAAATTCACTGCGCTCAAAAACGGCGACGTCACCGCGCTTAAGGGACGAATTCATATTGGCAACGAGATCGACTACCTGGAGCGGGCCTTCGACGAATCGAAGTACGGCAATTTCTCGCGCCAACCCTACCTCGAAGCCACGATCCCGTCGCTGACCGATTCCACGCTCGCGCCAGAAGGCAAGCATGTGATGTCGATTTACATGCAGTACGCTCCCTACAAACTGAAGGGAGACTGGGAGGAGCAGCGCCGAGCGCTGGGCCAAACCGTCGTGCAGACCCTGACGCAATACGCGCCGAATCTTCCGGAACTGATTGTGACCCACCAGATCATCACGCCGCGCGACCTCGAAGAAGTCTACGGCATGACGAGTGGACAGATCTTCCATGGCGAACTCGCGCTGGATCAGTTCTTCACCATGCGTCCGCTGCTGGATTGGGCCCGCTATCGCACCCCAATTCAGAACTTGTACTTGTGCGGGAGCGGGACGCACCCTGGCGCAGGCTTGACCGGCGGCTCGGGCGCGAACGCTGCGCGTGAGATCTTGAAGGAACTGAAGCGTTGATTCCTCAGTACTAGGACTTACGGTCGGTTTCAGCGGCGAAGTACTTCTTTATACTCTTCGGTATCTCCCGGCACGCGCAGTGCTTTTGGTGTTCCCGGTGCCACTTGATTCTTTGTGCCAGCGTTACCTTAGGTGGCATTCGGTTTTTTCTAGTGCCACGTTT
Organism: uncultured Acidobacteriaceae bacterium; assembly: GCA_963768265.1. Classification (GTDB taxonomy): domain Bacteria; phylum Acidobacteriota; class Terriglobia; order Terriglobales; family Acidobacteriaceae; genus Sulfotelmatobacter. The sequence continues at coordinate 185,174 of CAVYHM010000026.1, read as the reverse complement.
TGTTCAGCACGACGATTGCTCTACCTCACTTTCATGAAAAATAGCGCCGTTCTACTTATTAGTTGTCCCGATCGCAAGGGCGAAGTCGCCACCATTGCCGACTTCGTTTACCGGCATAACGGTAACATTCTGCACGCCGACGAACACGGCGATGAAGAATCTGGCCTTTTCCTGATGCGGGTCGAGTTCGATCCCAAGGATTTCGACATCGACCTCACTGACTTCGGGAGGCATTTCGCGCCAATCGCGGAAACCTTCGCGATGAAGTGGCGGCTGGCGCAATCCGCGCAGCGCCCGCGGATGATCGTCTTCGTTTCCAAGTACGACCACTGCCTGGTCGACCTGCTGTACCGTCATCAGAGCGGCGAACTCGCATGCGAGATTCCGCTGATCGTTTCGAACCATCCCGATACTCAGCCGATAGCCGAGTTCTACAAAATTCCCTTCACGGTCATTCCCGTCACGAAGGACAACAAGGCTCAAGCCGAGGCACAAACCAATGCTCTGCTCGAGAAGCACCAGCCGGATTTCATCGTGCTGGCGCGGTATATGCAGATCCTGTCGAACGAATTCGTCAGCCGTTATCCAAACCGCATCATCAACATTCACCACTCGTTCCTGCCCGCGTTTATCGGCGGCCGGCCGTACCATCAGGCGTTTGAACGTGGCGTGAAGCTGATCGGAGCCACCAGCCATTACGTTACACAGGAACTCGATGACGGTCCCATCATCGAGCAGGACGTGGTGCGGGTATCGCACCGCGATACCGTCGAAGACCTGATCCGCAAGGGGCGCGATCTGGAAAAGATCGTCCTCTCGCGCGCGGTACGCCTGCATGTCGAAAACCGAGTCCTGGTCTACGGCAACAAGACAGTTGTGTTCTAAATTCACGCGGCTATCCCTAAGCGAAATGTCATCCCGAGCGAAGCGAGGGATCTAGGTGTTTGCTGGCAGCGGCACCACTAGTGACACCGGCGAGGACATGGATCCCTCGCTTCGCTCGGGACGACACTTTGCTTTAATCCACGATATAAATGAAATCGACACTCGCCGATACGGCGGCGCTACACTCGTCGCGGAAGGTCATGGCCTTCCGGGAGATCCGACGCTTCTCCCCTTGAGAGTGCCGCCCCAGTGGTAACTTGCACCGGTGGTAACCTTTCGTTTTTACTTGAACATTAGTAAAGAATAAGGGAGAAATCTGCTCTCGGGGGCGTTCATTGGCCGAAGATCTTCGGTTTGAACTAGCGATTCTCGCGACCGTTCAGGGCTTCTACCAGAAGCTCATGTCGGACACGCTCGGCGGGGAACTGCCCGTTCCCAGCGGCCTGGACGAGGATGCGCTGCGCCATTCCGAGCGCGAACTTCCCAACACCCTGACCAAGATGTACCGCTGGCTGCATATGCTCGACATGGCTATCACGCCAGCGATGCTGCGCCAGGCCCTTACCTCAGATACGGATTCGGAAGTAGCAGAGGCCTTGTTGCGTTATTTCGTGAGGCGGCGCGTACCCACAGATGTCAACCGCGACAAGACCGACCTGATCGCCACATTTCTCTATCGCCATCCGCGCGTGCCGGGGCAATGGGAACAGAGCGGCTACACGCTGGACGGCGCTCTGCCCCTTTCGCCCTTTGAAATCGCGCTGATCGAAATTCTGGCTGACACGGATGTACCCTCCCTTCCCGAGGAGCACGTGCAACTGCTGCGGCGATTCGATCCTCTGCGCGAAGAAGTCAACCGCTTCCGCGACTTCAACGCCCTGATCGATTCGGGCATCGTCGGGCGCGTGCGCGAGTTGAAGCAGTGGCTCGATTCTTCGTTCTATCACCCCGGCGTGCTGGCCACGGTCTCGGCCTATAACGCGATGTTTGGCAAGAAGTTTGACGAACTGTTCACCAAGGCACTGACCGAGATCAAGTCCTTCGGGCAGGCGCTCGAGGAAATGGGCGGAACGATTCTGACCACGGTCGACGGCGTAGAGGTCACCGTAGAACACGTGGCCGCGATTGAACAGAACCAGATGCTGGAGGCCGATTACGGCAGCGCGCTGGAGAAATTCCGCCGCGTTTCAAAATTGAAGAAGGAATTGGACCGGCGTCCACCGATCCGCCGGTCGCTGCTGGCTCCGGCGGCGCGTGCGTCGCACGGTTCAGGCAGCGCCGCAGCCGCTCCCCGGGCGGCTCGAACCGCATCGGCGAAGGCCCCACCCGCAGCTCCCGTATTTCAGCCGCCGACCGTCACTGCGCAGCAGATCTCGGCTGAAGACGGCAAACTCCGGCGCGTGGAAGAATCCATTCGCGTGTTCGTGCGCGTGGCCGATCCAAAATACCGCCAGGTTGTGCCCATGCGTTTCTTCAACCTGACCTTATCGCCGGCAGAAGCGGACGCCTATAACGCAGCCTTCCTGGAAGAGAAGAGCCTTCGCGCCGACGTGGCCCGCACCTTGATCCGGCTGGTCTCAATTTCCGCTCGCATCGCCACGGAACTGGAAGAATTGAAGCGCAGCCAGAAGATGTCGTCGCTGTGGAAGCTCCATGCCGACGCTGTGGTCGTGCTGCTGGACATGGCGAGTACTACCACCGAAGAAGCCGGCAGTGTGGCCCGCCAAGCCGAACAAGGCGGCGCGGGCGTAGCGGCGAAGGCGATCCATGATTCGGTGCAGCATTTGCGCAGCCGCTCCGATGGTGCGGTGAAAACCCTCGCCAACGTGGGCTAAGATTTACCCTAGGGCGTGCGTACCTTCCGACCAACCTCGTCGCCCAACAGCAAGAAGTGTCCAGCGTTCCACGTGTAGAGCACGTCAGCTTTCGCCTTCAGCGCGCAGGCTGCTATCAATCCGTCGTAGATCGTGCCGCCAGTAATTCCATGGGTAGCAAATCTTCGTATGGCCGCCAGATACTCTCGTGTCTCCAGTGCTACGACTGCAAGCCGATTTTCAAATACTTCGATGGCGAGTAAAGCTTGATCCGGACTCAAGCGTTGCTTTCCTGGGTAGCGCGTCAACGTCGCGTAGGCCTCGGCAAGGTTATGAGCGGCGCAGAAGGCGGATGACGGAGTCGCGGTTGAAAGCGCGGAGAAGCTGCGCTGGTGGTGCTCGTGCTCTTCAAGAACCGCGGCTACAAGGACCGAGGTGTCGAAGAAACGCTTCACCGAGGCCTCTTGCGATTCGCCGGTTTGACTTTTTCGGGATGAAGAACTTGCTGTATACGCTCCTCGCGGAGCTGACGAATTGTTTTATTGACGGACTCGGCCGAGATGGGTTGTCCCGTGCGGAAGACCCATATGCCTTGCTTTTTTCGTAGTCCGGCCGTGCCCCGAACAGGGCGCAGCACGATCCGATCCTCAGAACTTTCCAATTCAAGTGAGTCCCCGGCGGCAAGCTGCATCTCGTCTCGTACCGGCTTGGGCAAGACTACTCGGCCTGCTTTGTCTACGGTTAGAGTGGTATTCATAATGGCATTTTACCATGGCTCTTACCATCAACGAACGTAGCGTCCAAGGGACGACACCCGTCTCGGCACCCACATCGTGGAAGCCGTTCCGATGTTATGAGCGCTATCGCTTGTTCCTAACAATCAGCACACGAGGTGTAGAATTCTGAGGAATGTGGAACTTCGGCGCTGGGAGGGTGACCGAAATGAGTCAGAAGGTTGCGCAGATTTCGCTTTTGCTAGTATTGGGCTTCTCCATCTCCTCTCTTGCCCAATTTAATTTGGCTAAAGAGGCTCAAACGAATGGGCCTGTTAACACTACTTTCAGAATTGCCACCATCAACATGCAGCAAACTATGCTCGCGTCGAATGAAGGACACCATGATTTCGAGGCGCTCAGCTTGAAGTTTCAGCCCAAAGAGTCCGAACTGAAAAGGTTCTCCGAGGAGATCGAGGGCCTCAAGAAGCAGCTCGACACCCAACAGAGCATGTTGAATGACGAAGCACGGGGCAAGCTAGTCACGGTGATCGAATCCAAGCAAAAAAGTCTGGATCGGGCCACGCAGGATGCCCAAGAAGATTTCGAGAACCAGCGCCGTGAACTAGTTAACAAACTTCTTACGAAGTTGGCTCCCGTGGTCCAGAAGTATTTCAACGACAACCATTACAGCCTTTTGCTTGATACGTCGCAGCCTTGGCCGCAGGGACTGGTGGTTATGGCCAGTCCAGCAGCCGACATCACACAGCAAGTCCTCGAAGCTGATAACACGGTCTCTGGCGTACCTGCGCCTGGTCCGAGCAATAGTGCGAAGCCCGTGAAACCGCCGACCACAAAACCCCCTGTGCCGCAGAAACAGTAGGCAGATTATAGAGCCTTGCTTGCCGAAGGCGTCTCTGGCGAAAAATCTCCAAAGCACCTTGTTGACCGAGTTGGCGATCTATTCGCATCTGTCAACGCAGAAAAAGACGGGCGATTTTCGCCCGTCTTTCCAAGCCAAAGGCCAAGAGCCAACAGCCAAGAGCTAGTTGATATCGAACTGTTGCTGGTGGATCGCCGGGTCGCTCTTCACGATGATGGTGCGATTGGTCAGTTCTTCCATCTCGTTCAGCAGCCGGCCGTTGTTGGACTTCAACTCCTTGGCCACGTCCGGATGCACGCGCAGCATGACATCTTCGTGCTCCAGATGTTTCGCAATCTTCCTCATCTCCACGTAGATTTCGTTGCAAACGGTGGTGACCGACTTCACATATCCGGTCGATTCGCAGTACGGACAGGGCGCGCCGATCGTGCGCTCGAGCGACTGCTTGACCCGCTTGCGGGTGATCGCGACCAGGCCGAAATCGTTGAACTGCAACGTCTTCGACGGGGCGCGGTCGTGGCGGAGTTCTTCTTCCAGAGCCTGCATCACGCGCTGGCGGTTGCGGCGCTCATCCATATCGATGAAGTCGATGATGATGATGCCGCCCAGATCCCGCAGCCGGATCTGGCGCACGATCTCCTTGATTGCGTCCACGTTGGTCTTGACGATCGTGTCTTCCAGGCGTTGCGTCTTGCCCACGTATTTGCCGGTGTTGATGTCGATCGCGACCAGCGCTTCGGTCTGGTTGATCACGATGTAGCCGCCGCTCTTCAGCCATACTTTCGACTTGAGCGCCTTGTTCATTTCTTCCTGCAGGCCGAACTGCTCAAACAGCGGCGTCTCTTTGGTGTAGAGCTTGACCCGCTTGACCAGCGCCGGTTGGAAGCGGTTGAAGAAGCGCAGAACCCGTTCGTATTCCGGCTCGGTGTCAACCCAGATCACATTGAAGTCTGAAGTGACCTGGTCGCGCAGCACACGCTCCACCACGTTGAGGTCGTGGTAAATCAGCGCGGGCGGCTTCGAGTTTTCGGCGCGATTCTTGATGTCCTGCCACAGGCCTTTAAGGAAACGGATGTCGGCGCGAAGTTCATCTTCGCTCGCGTTTTGTGCAGCGGTGCGGACGATGAATCCGCCGTGTCCGTTTTCGCGCTCGCTCTGGATGATGCGCTTCAGGCGCTGGCGCTCTTCTTCCGACGCGATTTTACGCGACACTCCCGTGTGGTTGACGGTTGGCATGTAAACCAGGAAACGGCCGGGCAGCGCGATGTGGCTGGTGATGCGCGCCCCTTTCTTGCCGATGGGTTCCTTGGCGATCTGCACCAGGATTTCCTGGCCTTCCTTCAGCAGGTCACTGATGAGCGGAACCGGAGCCGACTCTCGGCGCCGAAAACGGCGTGCGCCACCGCCGCCACCTGTATTGCCGCGGCGTCCGCGCTGACCGCGCCGCTCCCAGGCCGGGCGCGGCGCGCGCTGCGTGTAAGCTGCAGTCGCCGCCGGAGCACGAACTTCCACGCGAGCATCGACGGTGCCGTTGCCACGGGCTTCGGCATCCAGCAGGGCCTCCGCTTCGGCTTGCGCCTCCTCAAGTTCCAGTTCTTCGCTGTCATCCTCGCCTTCGGCGGGAGTTCCTTCCGCGGCATGCGCCTCGGCCACTTCGGCTATCCCAGATTCACTCAACGACGACTGGTGGATTTCGGAGACCACTTCCCGAGCCTCGCCGTTCAGGTGTTCCGGACCGGCCGCTTGTGTCTCTTCTTCAAACTCTTCGTAACCTTCGTCGGAGGAAGACTCGTAATGGATCGCGTCTGCTTCTTCCTCGTCAATGGTCTCCTCTTCCATCGTGCCCGGAGCCGCAAATACAGGAGTCTGGTCCTCCCGCGGGGAAAGCGCCGGCTGATCGGTAGGCTCATGTTCAGTGTGCCGATAATCAATGTGCTCCGGAGCGGCAGCGATGTTGCCATCCACCTCCCCTTCGGAGACTTCCTCCACTTCCACCGACGCGAGTGCTTCTCCGGGCCACCCGAGAACGGGAACGCCGGCTTCCTCGGCTCGCCGGAACTCGCGGTTCCAGTCGGTCGAAGTCGAAGCCGATTGGGCCGGCTCTTCCGCCACCCCCCGCACTTCTTCGCGCACTTCGTGTTCATGCTCCTCGTGCAGCGGCTCGCCCGCCGCCTCCGCGGAAGCAAAAATCGGCTCATCCTCGGGAAACGCAGCCGCAATCGGGGTCTCCGGCTCGGCGACCTCTTCCCTGACCTCTTCGGTCACAGGTTGCTGGGTTCGCGGTGCCGGGGGCTGCGCCTGGGCGTAGCGTTGATACTTGGAAATGGATTCTCCGGGCAGCAGGATCGGCGTGTATCCCGGAGGCGGTCCCGCAAGAGTCCTGCCGGATTCCGTCGCGCGGGGACTTTCCGGCCGCGCATAGCGCGACTCTGCCCCACGATCTGCGCCGCGGTCCGCGCTTCGGTCCGGAGCCCGGTCGGCACCACGGTCCCTGCCCTCGCCACGTCCGTCCCGACGACCACCGCGACGCCGGCGCCGTCCCCTCCAACCGCCGCGCTCGCGGTTCTGAGCGTCGCCGTTGCCCTCTTCCTGCACCCCGGCTGCAGGCGCCACGGGCTGCGCCTCGGCAGCCTCCTCTTCGGCGAACTCTTCCTCCGATACGGGTTCGATTCCGGCTTCCACCGGTTGGGCCTGGCTAGCCTCTGCAGCCACTGGGGTTGCTTCCCCACGCGCAGCCGGCGGGCGCAGGTCATGCACGGCGCGAGCGGCCGGAACCGCGTCCGTCAGATCCTCGTCCGTCTCCTCCAACTCCATAAAATCGGAAACGTACAGAAAGGCGTCGCGCTCCAGGCCAATGTCGACAAAAGCCGACTGCATGCCGGGCAGGACGCGCGTCACGCGCCCTTTGTAGATGGACCCGGCGAGGGTGTATTCATTTTCGCGCTCGAGGTAGATTTCCGCGAGCAGATCGTCTTCCACGAGCCCCACTTTGGTTTCGTGAGGGGTAGAAGAGACAAATAGTTCCTTATTCATCAAACACTCCGGTCCCGCCCCGACTATTCAAGTCGGACGGGCTTCACCGGGGTGGAGTCAGGAAAGGTGCGGGAGGACTGAAGGTCGCGATGCCGCCCCGGATAGGGGACGACCTGGGTCCCAGGAGTCATCTCCTGACCAGGTGCGCTGCATAAGCTTGGGAATCTTTTGCACTTATCGCTTTAAATTCTGCCGGGGTTTGTGACCGCACTCTCAGACCCACTTGGGTCGGGGGGCCGTTCCCTGCCCGGCTGCCTTCTTAGCTTCAATCCTGCCCAGCCCTCGACTACTCGACTGGCCGGTGAAATGCCCTCTTTACGCGAGGGCGATCGATATTTTGGGGCTGCGCCTCCAAGCGCAGCAAATGCGTCCTGCCGTCCCCCGTTTATGCTCCTGTAACCCTTGGTCAGTTTACGAAGCGGCGCATACGAACATTCATTACCATCCCCAGCGCCAGGAACATGAACAATACGGAAGACCCACCATAACTCATCAACGGCAGGGGTATTCCAGTGACTGGCATAAAGCCAACCACCATGCCGACGTTGACCAGGATATGGAAGCTAAGCACAGCTACCACACCCATCACGACGAACGTGCCAGCGCGGTCGGGCGCTGTTTGCGCGTTCTGGGTCAGGCGCATCAGCACTATGAAGTATAACAGCAGAATCCCGAGAGCGCCTACGAATCCATGTTCTTCGGCAAAGGCCGCGAAAATGAAGTCCGTTTGCGGCACCGGCAGGAAGGCCCCATGCGTTTGCGAGCCTTTCCCGCCCCACAGACCTCCAGAACCTACGGCAATCTTGGATTGCTCAACTTGATACCCCGACCCCTGCGGATCCAGTTCGGGGTCGATAAAACTGGTCAGCCGCTGCTTCTGGTAGGACTTCAGCACGTGCACCCGTGGCACCAGGAATACCGCGCTGATCCCAACCACCGCTAACAGACCCACCGCCAAACCTTGCTTCCACTGCAACCCACCCAGGAAGACCCCCATCACGGCAATGGGAACATATGTCAGGGCCGTGCCCAGATCGGGCTGCGCCAGAACCATCAGCATGGGAATGCCGACGATTGCCCCCGCCTTCATGAAATCGGACCAGGAGAGTTCCCGGTGACGCATGTCGGCGAAATACTTCGCCACGGCGAGAATCAGGATTAGTTTGACCCATTCCGAGGGCTGGAAGTGAGAGCCGCCTATCTTGATCCAGCGCCGCGCTCCCAGGTACTTCGAGCCGAAAATCAGCACCGCCATCAGGGAACCGATGGCCGCAAAGTAAAACCAGTGAATCTGGTCGAGCAGGGCCTGGTAGTTCACCAGGCTCATCAGGAACATCGCCCCAACGCCGGCGGCCACCCAATAGACCTGCTTGATGTGAGAGCCGGCGAACTTGGTGTGCATGGTGGCGCTATGGATTTCCATCACGCCCATGGCGCAGAGCAGCAGCACGAAGCCCAACAGGACCCAATCGAAATCGCGGTATGAAACGTAGCGTGCCATAAAAACAGCTTCTAGCTCCTAGCTCCTAGCTCTTCTGCTTCGCTCACCCAACAGCCTCTGGACTCCACCTAACAGCCTTCGGTCGAAGTCATTGATGCATTCCCGGCGCAGCCATAGCGATGGCCGCCGGCTTCTTCGGCAGTTCAAGAACAAAGCGCCCTGCCTGCAGATTGTCTTTGTCTCCATCCGTATCAGGGGTGGTCCACAGACCGCCGATATCCACCGTACCGTCACCCTTCGGTTTCTCCACCATCTTCTGCGGAGCGCGGTGCTGTTTATCGACGTAAGCCTTGATCACCTGGGTCGCCAGGCGCGCCGCCAACCTGCCGTGTTCGCCGCCCTGAAACAGCACGCACACGACGATGTCAGGATTGCGCCGGGGAGTGAAGCCGACAAACCACCCATTCTGCGCCAGGGCATCGCTGTTCTTGAACTTCGCGCGGGTGGTGAGCGACACGATCTGCGCCGAACCCGTCTTGCCTGCGATATCGATTCCCGCAACGTGGGCGGAAGGCGCGGTCCCCTCCGGCAGAAGCACGCGGGACATCGCGTCGGTAATGAAGTTCCACCCATTCGGATCAATGGGGACGCTCTTCACCTCGGTATAGTGCTGGGTCTCGACGTAGCCCGGCGGCACATCCACGGGGTTGATAACGTGGGGTACGACCATGCGTCCGCCCATGGAGATCGCTGAGATTGCGCGCAACAACTGCACCGGCGTAATAGCAACTGCACCCTGGCCGATGCCTACGGAAATCGTTTCTCCCGCAAACCATTTCTGCTTGAAGTTTCGAATCTTCCATTCTTCCGAAGGCATGACGCCGCTGACTTCGTTGGGCAGATCGATTCCCGTCTTTTGCCCCAATCCCAACGTGGTCGCGTATTTTGCGATGCGGTCGATGCCCAGCTTATTTGCGAGCGTGTAGAAGAAAACGTCGCACGACTGGTAAATCGCCTTTTCGAGTTCGACCGATCCGTGGCCGCCTTTCACCCAACAGCCGAAGCGACGTCCGTAGAACTCGGCACCTCCGTGACAATCGACATGCAGAGTCTGGGCAATTCCTTCCTGCCAGCCCGCTACCGACATGATGATCTTGAACGTTGATCCCGGCGCCAGCTGAGCCTGGATGGCTTTGTTCAGCAGCGGCTTGTCAGGATCGGTCACAAGCTTGTTCCATTCATCGCGCGACACATGCACCGCAAAATCGTTGGGATCGTAGGCCGGCCCGCTCACCATGGCGAGAACCTCGCCGGTGCGCGGGTCCATGGCGACAATGGCTCCGTTTTTTCCCGCCAGAGCCTCTTCGGCCGCGATCTGCAAGTCAATATCGACGGTCAGCTTGAGGGGCTTGCCGGGGATAGCCTCGGTTTCGCCCAGGCGTCCGACTTCCCGGCCATGGCTGTCGACCAGCGCCTGCCGCGATCCGTTCGTGCCCATCAGCAAATTGTTGTACTGGCGTTCCACGCCGGAAATGCCCACAACGTCGCCCGCGTTGTACAACTCAAACTGCGGCATGTTCAGCATGTCCTCGCTGACTTCGCCCACGTAGCCAATCAGGTGCGCCATGAACCCGTTGCGCGGGTACAGGCGGCGGTGCGACATGATGGTATCCAGCTCCGGCAATTCGTTGCGGTGCGCTTCAATGAACTGCAGTTCGTCGGGAGTGATGTCTTCTTTCAGAAAAATCGGCTGGTACTGCGGCATGTACGCGGAGCGCCGGATTCTCGCCCGCACCTCATTGGCATCCAGATGCAGGCCCTGGGCAATCAGATCGGCGTCGCCGGCCAGGTCCCGCGAGGAATCCCGCATCAACAGCGCGGTGAACGACGGATAATTGTCGACGATGGTGCGACCTTCGCGGTCGAGAATCTTGCCGCGCGGCGCCAGCACAGGCACATTGCGAATGCGGTTCTTTTCCGCTGCCAAGGAGTAGTAACTACTCTCCATCACCTGCAGGCGCCAAAGCCCGTAGGCGAGCACCAGGAAGATGGCGAGGATGATGTACTGCGTCGCCGTCAGGCGGAGTTCTGAGACCTTTTCGTCGCGGCCGAACATCAGTGGTCAGTGGACAGTTGCCAGTTAAGAGTTGGTGAGAGCGCTTCCGGTCGGCAACCTGTCACTATTCCTCGCTAAGTTAGGTGAAGTAGGCGTTATGAATATTGTAATGCGTGAGATGGTCGCGCCGTAGCCGAAGATGGTGACGGAAGTCATGGCTTGCGGAGGCTTGGCTGACCACGGACCACTGGCCGCTTTCACGTCCTCTGCTTGAACTTGTCCAGGAAAAAGTAGATCACGACGCCGAGCACGGCGTTCGCAAGTCCCGCCAGAAACCCGCGGCTCCAACTCCAGTTCAGGGTCAGGCTTACCAGCCCACGTGCCACGGTGAAATAGACGGCCGCATGCACCAGGTAAAAACCAAGCGTGACCAAAAGCCGCGCCCCTGCGTTCTCCACATCGAGTTTCACTCCCAGCGACGAAGCGCCGAAACCGACCACAGTCTTGGCGATTCCGTACAAACCCAGCGGCAGTCCGCCGAGGGAATCCTGCACCAGCCCGATGACAGCTCCGGTCAGCAGGCCGGAAATCGGGTTGCGCCGCGCCATCGCGAAGAAGATGGTCACCAGAAGAGGCAGATCAAGATATGAAAAAAGAGGAAAGCGCCGTGGCAAGAAAGCCTGCAGAAACAGCGCCAGCAGAGGAAAGCCGACGGTCGCCGGAATGCTGAACCGGTAGACCTCAACCTGCTCCCCCGATGTGTAAGTAATGGGCACGCTATTGTGGGTTGTCAGCAGGCGGTTGGGGATTGGAGGGCTTAGGATCGGGGGCCTGAGCGGTGGAAGGCGGGGCCGGCGCGGGTGGCACGGGTTTCATGGACGGACTCTGCGCAGGCTTCGGCGACGGACCCGCGGATGGGGCCCCCGCAGACTTGTTCGGGCCAGCCGGCGGCTTCGATCCGGTCGCTGGATTGCCCACAACCTTGCTCGGCGCGATGAACGGAACCTTGCTGCGCACGACGGTGATCTTGTGCTCGGTGGGGTTTGAGACCGTCGTCGATGCCACCGGCGCTGATGTTCCTACTGATGGGGCCCCTGCCGACGGGGTTCCTGCCGATGCTGCTTGCGGCGATGATCCTCCCGCCGGCGATGCTCCCACCGGAACGCGCTGAGTGGTCGTCGCCGATGAGTTCTTGGACTGCGGAACGGTCGCCGACCCTGTGGGCTTGGGTTCGGGAGTCGCGGTCGAAGCTGGCTTTGCCGAACCGGCTGAGGTCCCGGTAGCTGCACCTGTGGAGTTCCCGGTAGTTGCCGCATCTGTCGCCGGCTTATCGGGCACCGAGGGCAGCCGCTGCGCCAGAATGTCGGCCGCGCGCACCCGAACGTTATCTTCCGCGGTCGCCTGTCTCTCTTGTTTTTCGACCAGCACCAGCACTTCTTCCAGCTTGTCGAGGTTGGCCGCCGCCTTGATCTTGATATTCCAGAAAAGGTCTTTGCCGTTCGCCACATTCGCCACAATCCCGACCGGCAGTCCCTTGGGAAAGATCTGGTCGCCACCGCTGGTCAGGACCGTCTCGCCCACGGGTACCTGCTCGTCACTCATCACCCGTTCGAGCACAACTTCGCCGTTCGCCGTGCCCCGCAGCACGCCCTGCAGACGCGACTTTTCCAGGATCGCTCCCACACCGCTGGTCTGATCATTGATCAGCAGCACCTGCGAGACCGAGGGATAGACGAGCATGACCTTGCCCACGATGCCGTCGGCGGTGATCACCGCCATATCGCGCTGCAGGCCCGCATCCCCGCCCTTGTCGATGTATATGATTCGCGAAAGGTCGCTGCCGCTCGATCCAATCACCTGCGCGGCCACCGTCTTCGAGATGAACTGCTCTTTGAATGCCAGCAAAGTTTGCAGACGGCGCGCCTGGGCCGCGTCCTCGCTGAGGCGCACCTGTTCGATCCGCATGTGTTCAATCTGTTCTTTGAGATCGCGGTTCTCGGCGCGAACGCCGCGGAGATAGAAATAGTTGTGCCAGATATTTCCAACGCCATGTTGCACCCAGACCACGCTGCGCTCGAAAGGAGTGATCGCGCCGACCGTCCAGATTCGGATCAGGCGGGTGTTTTCGGTGTCGGCACCGCCGCGCTTAACCTGCACGGCAAGCCCCAGCACCTGCAGAAAGAGCACGCCCACCAGAATAATCAGATTGCGGTAACGGCCGAGGACGGATTCCATAAAACCAGTTTCAAAGTTTCAAGGTTTCAAAGTTTCAATGTTCCTAGGAACCAACTCCCAGCTGCGATTTTGAGCAGTTACTCGCAACCTCAGGACCTTGAAACCTTGAAACCCTGAAACCTTGAAACCTTACTCAATCGAAATCTTCCGCAGCAGCTTGAAGTCGGAGAGCATCTTGCCCGTCCCCAGCACCACGCTGCACAGCGGATCGTCGGCGATCGAAACCGGAAGCCCGGTTTCTTCGCGGATGCGCTTGTCGAGGTTCTTCAAGAGTGCCCCGCCGCCGGTGAGCACGATGCCGCGGTCGCTGATGTCGGCGGAGAGCTCGGGAGGCGTCCGCTCCAGCGCCACGCGAATCGCGTTCATGATGGTGGAAACGCACTCGCTGAGCGCCTCGCGGATCTCTCCATCGTCCACGGTAATGGTCTTAGGCACGCCTTCGATCAGGTTGCGGCCCTTAATTTCCATGGTCATCGGCTTGTCGAGCTGATGCGCCGAGCCGATTTCCATCTTGATCTGCTCGGCCGTGCGCTCGCCGATGAGCAGGTTGTATTTCCGTTTCAGATAATTCATGACCGCTTCGTCCATCTGGTTGCCGGCCATACGCACGGAGCGCGAATAGACGATGCCGCTGAGAGAAATCACCGCGATGTCGGTGGTGCCGCCGCCAATGTCGACCACCATGTTGCCGCTGGGTTCGGTAATCGGAAGGCCCGCGCCGATCGCCGCCACCATCGCCTGCTCGACCAGGTGCACCTCGCTGGCCTTGGCGCGGTAGGCGGAATCCATGACCGCGCGCTTTTCCACCTGCGTGATCTCGGAAGGCACGCCGATCACGATCCGCGGATGCACCAGCATCTTGCGGTTGTGCGCCTTCTGGATGAAATAGTTCAGCATCTTCTCGGTGACCTTGAAGTCGGCAATCACGCCGTCCTTCATGGGCTTGATGGCGACGATATTGCCGGGCGTCCGGCCCAGCATCTCTTTCGCTTCCTTGCCCACCGCCTCGACCTCGCCCGTGTTCTTGTTGATGGCGACAATCGAGGGCTCATTCACCACGATGCCCTTGCCCCGCGCATAAACGAGCGTGTTCGCGGTGCCAAGGTCGATAGCCAGATCGCTGGAGAAAATGCTAAACAGCGACCGCAGGTTGTGCGCGCGTGATCCATTGGAGTATCCGTTGTTTGACATGACAAATGCTTCCTGCGTCTTTTCTAAGCCGCTTCCGGGAGTATCCCGGTTTCTCTCTATCCTGTCGGGTGGCTGGCTATCTCTATTCTACGGGATACTCAGCCAACCCGCTTGCTTGTCATCCTGAGCAACGCGCCTTTTGCGTTGCGAAGGATCTGGGCGAGCCGCGCGAAGCGTCGCGATCTTTTGCGAGGCAATAAGCGCGCGTTTGGCTCGCTTCCGTACTACTGAATCTCGCTTCCGTACTACTGAATAATGATCTTCTTCTGCTGCGTATTTACGCCGCCCTGTGCCGTCTGCGCCGTCACCGTGATCACCGCTTCTCCTGTGGGCAACGGCGGCGTGAAGTAATGAAATCCGCCATCAGTGCCGATCATCGGCACTTCACTGCCGTTGACCATGACGCGCGCCCCAATCTGCGTCTTACCTGTCACTTCGATCACATGTCCATGCTGAACGAACGGATCCAGGTCAAGTTCGATGGCTTCGGTCTGGTTCCCTTTCGCGATGATGGTGAAGCGGTTCTTCTCGCTCTCGACGGATTCCTTCCCGCCCGTGTCGTAGGACTGCACCATCCAGTAATAGGCGCCCTCGCCCAGACCGGAAACCGTGACCGCCGCTGTGTTGATCTTCTTGTCGACCAGTGTAGAAGAAAAATAAGGGTTGCGGGAGATGCGCAGGCGGTAACCAACTGCATTCGCCATGGGCGTCCAGGTAAACTCCACATCCTTGGTTGATTCGCCGGAGAACAGCGGAGCCATGTTGGCGGGCGCAATCGGCGTGGGCGGCCCGATTTCCTTCGCCTTTTCCAGGTGCGCCTGCTGTCCCGTGAAGCTGACCTTTTCCCAATTGGCCAGTTTCACCGTTTCGCCGTTGCGCGTGACCTCGCCCGTTCCTTTTTTCATCAGGATTTCGTGATGGTCCGACTTGGGATCGTTATGCACCTGTGCCGCCGACTCCGGAGCCAGTGAAGCCGTGGCGCCCGCCACAATCACCCTCGACTGCGATCCCTGGCTGTAGGTCGCGGTCGAAAGATCCACCGTCCCGGTGCTCACGGCGACGGCAACGTTGGTCTGCTGCTGGTCATTGGCCGAGTTCTCCTCGATCACGATCAGCGAGTCCTGTTTCACGGTATAGCTGGTGCCGTCGTTGAACACGACCTTGGCCATGCCTTCCGAGCCGGTCTGCACCACGTCGCCTTTTTCCAGAGGGACGTTATAATCCGCGGTCATCCAGCTGTTGCCGTTTCCTTTCTTCACCCGCACGGTGCCATCGAGTGCCGTGAAATGCGCCTGTTGAGCCGTCGAGATACCACCGCTCGCGCTGGGAGCCATACCGGCCACGCGCTCCAATAACTTCCCGGCCACGTTGTCGGCTTTCTTGACGGTGGCTTCGGTGAACTGCGGAAACGCCACACGCATGACAATGAAAAATATCGCGGCGCCTGCCAGCATGAGCAGGGCCACGCTGCGGTATGTGACCGTCGTCCACGCAACGTGGATTCCCGGTTTGCGATTCGCGGAAGACACTTGGCCTGAAAAATCCCCTAAAACTTCGTAATCGGCAGTAAAGGAAAACGGTAGCACAAGAAAAACGGAGGGAAGAACAGGTAATCAATTTCGGAGGTTACCTTGGTTTTGTGCGCGGCGACCACACACTTGTTCATCCCAGCTCGGGCCATCCTGAAGGCAGCGAAGGGCGAGCCCTGGGTTCATGACAGGCCGACGGCCCGTCAGCTATGCTTGTGTTCCCTTATGGCCGGCACGTCCACCCTCCCAGAGCGCGACCAATCCAGCCAGTCCATGGCCTTGATTTGGGCGATCGCCCTGGTAACCCTCATCTTCCACATCTATTTCAACAACCGCTACGGCTACTTTCGCGATGAGTTCGACTACCTTTCGTGCGGCGACCACCTGCAGTGGGGATACGTCGACCAGCCTCCGCTCATTCCATTTCTGATTCACTTCTGCCGTGCACTATTGGGCGACTCTCTTCGTGCTGTCCGTTTTATCCCGGCGCTGGCGTCTTCCCTTCTGATCGTGCAGACCGCCACGATCGTTCGCGAACTCGGCGGGCGCCGCTATGCCATGTTGCTCAGCGCCATCTGCGCACTGATCGCGCCGCAGTATCTCTCCAACGGCAGCCTGCTCGGCACCAACTGCCTCGAACCCAATCTCTGGATGGGCTGCGGCTACGTCGCCATCCTCGCGATCAAGAGAAACGATCCCCGCTACTGGCTATGGTTTGGCGTGATCGCCGGCCTCGGCCTGGAGGAGAAGTATTCCATCGCCGTCTTCGGGCTGGGAATCGTCGTCGGTCTGCTGCTCACCGAACAGCGCCGCATCTTTGTGGACAAATGGGTCTGGCTGGGCGGCATCGCCGCCTTTCTCATCTTCCTCCCTAACGTGCTGTGGAATATCCACTACGACTGGCCCTTCGTGCAGTTGATGCGGGGCATTCGGGCCGAAAATCGCGACGTGGTGCTTGGACCCTTCCCGTACTTCTTCCAGCAGACACTCCTGGTGAATCCCTTAACCGCTCCCATCTGGCTCACAGGACTGTTCGCGCTGCTCGTGGCCAAGCCGCTCCGGCCTTATCGCGCACTGGGATGGTGCTATCTCGTCTGCTACAGCGTGTTCTTCGTGCTGCACGGAAAGAACTACTATCTGGCGCCGGTATATCCCATGCTACTGGCCGCGGGCGCGGTGGCGATTGAGTCTGCGCTCGATCGGCCGCGATCTGGGCCACGTCGCCTGCAGTGGTTGAAACCGGTGATCGTCGTCATTCTGCTGGTCAACGGCGCATACCTCGCGCCCGTGGTCGTTCCAATTCTTTCGCCAGACGCGTTCCTCGCGTATGCGAAGACTCTCCCCTTCAAACTCCCGGTCATGGAGCACTCCCACGCCCGCGCGGCTTTGCCGCAGTGGTATTCCGACCAGTTTGGATGGCAGGAGATCGTGGATGAAACCGCCGTGGCCTGGAATCGCCTCAGGCCCGAGGAGCGTCCCGACTGCGGCATCTTCGCCCAAGACTACGGGCAGGCCGGCGCCATCGATTTTCTTGGCCGGCGCGACGGCTTGCCCGCCTCACTGAGCGGCCATCAGACGTGGTATTTGTGGGGGCCGCGGGGTTATTCCGGTAACTGCCTGATTGTTCTCGGCGACCGCCGCGCACGTCTCGAACAACTCTTTGAACACGTCGAATACGTGGGCACTTCCGCGGACAATCCATGGGCGCTGGAGACACAGATCGGCGTCTACATCTGCACCGGATCGAAGTTCGGCACGTTGAGCGATCTCTGGCCGAAGATCAAGCGCTGGCGCTAGCAGACGCCAACACAAAACAAATGGCTCCTGTGAAGCGACTCGCCCGAGTGCCGCCCTTGACATCGATCTCGCAGTCCAACACAATCACTCCGCCCGCCAAACCCAGGTGAGCGCGGATCGTCAGCAGTTTCTCTAGAGAGGTTTCTATGTGTCGAGCCGGAAGCGAAGCTCTGATCTTTTTCCTGCCACTTCTTCTAACCACCATCGTTACCGCGCAGAAAGTTTCCATCTCGCAGCCCACAGTTTGGGCCGCCAAGCCCGACGTCGCTGCCTTCGAAAAAATCGAGAACGATCGCCTATCTACCGCGCAAGCCTCGATCGACACCCTTCTCGCCGCCAAAGGCCCGCGAAACGTCGAGAACACTCTCACCCCGTTCGACGAAGCGATCCGGCAGGTCAACTCCGCCACTTACCTGGCGGGGTTGATGGAGCAGGTGCATCCCGAAGCCGCTTTCCGCGATCACGCCACCGCCATGTTGACCAAGGCTTCGGCTGCGCAAACTGCGATCTCCCTCAACCACGACGTCTATAACGCTCTCGCCGCTCTCGACCTTTCGAAGGCCGACAGCGCCACCCGCTATTACGTCCAACGGCAACTCCTCGAATTTCGCCTGGCTGGAGTTGACAAGGATGACGCCACGCGTGCCCGGCTCAAAAAGCTGAATGACCAGGCCACCGAAGAAGTTTCGATGTTCGATCGCAACATCTCCGACGATCAAAAAAGCGTCGAAGCTGAGCCCGGCGAGTTAGACGGCCTTCCGCAGGACTACATCGACCGCCACAAGCCCGGGACCGATGGAAAAATCCGCATCACGACCGATTACCCGGACGCCCTTCCGGTTCTCACCTTCGCGAAAAGCGACTCGCTGCGCCGCCGCGTCATGATTGCCTTTAACACGCGAGCCTATCCCAAGAACAAAGAAGTGCTCACCTCCATGTTGAAGACGCGCTACGAGATCGCGACTTTGCTGGGCTATCCGTCGTGGGCCGACTACAGCGCTGCCGACAAGATGATCGCCAAGGGCCATAACATCGCGGACTTCATCCAGCAGATCAACGACGCCGCCCGCCCGCTGGCCCAACGAGAGTTCGAAATGCTGCTGGCCGAGAAGCAGAAGACGAATCAAGGCGCCAAGGAAATCTGGGATCACGAAAGAAATTATCTTTCCGAACTCGTGCGTCGCGAGAAGTACAACTTCGACTCCCAATCGGTGCGCCCGTACTTTCCGTTCCCGCAGGTCAAACAGGGAATCCTCGATAGCGCCGCGGAATTATTCCACGTCGGCTTCCAGCAGGAGCCGAACATTCCTGCATGGGATCCCGCGGTCGAAACCTGGATCGTCCTCGACCAAGGCAAGCCCATCGGCCGCTTCTATCTCGACATGCACCCGCGGCCCGGCAAATACAGCCACGCGGAAATGGTTCCCGTACTCGACGGCATTCGCGGCAAGCAATTCCCCGAAGCGATCCTGGTCTGCAATTTTCCTGTGCCCACCGCAACGGATGCCGGACTGATGACCTACGACGATGTAGAAACTTTCTTTCACGAGTTCGGTCACCTCATGCACCACATCCTCGGAGGCCAACAGCCATGGGCGGGCATCAGCGGCATCAGCATGGAATCGGACTTCGCCGAGGCTCCTTCGCAGATGCTGGAAGAATGGATTCGCAGCCCGCAAGTTCTGGCCAAGTTCGCCCGGCACTACAAGACTGGTGAGCCGATTCCCGCCGACCTCGTCACCCGCATGAACCGCGCAGCCGCGTTTGGACGCGGCACCTGGGTGACGCGCCAGCTTTCCTTCACGGCCATCTCCTATGACATCTACAAAGGCAAGCCCGAGGACGTCGATCTGGATGGCGTCACATTCGCAGACTCGCGCAACTACACGCCGTTCACGCCCTTGCCCGACACTCACTTCTGGGCCTCCTTCGGCCATCTCGGCGGCTACTCCTCCGCCTACTACACCTACCTGTGGGACAAAGTGATTGCTGAGGATTTCTTCGTGCAGTTCGATCACAAGAACCTGCTGGCCGGCGACGCCCCGGCACGCTACCGCCGCCTGGTGCTCGAACCGGGTGGCTCCATGTCGGCCAACGACCTGGTCAAGAATTTTCTCGGCCGTCCCCACAACATGACCGCCCTGCAGAAGTGGATGGCGGAAGAGTTCGAGCGCTCGGCAGAAGGAACCAAAGCAGCCGGAAAGTAAGGACGCCATTGTAAGGAAAGAAGCAACTCATGTGGGGACAGCCGCCCCCGGCCGTCCGCCGGGCGCAGCCCGGCGCTCTTGGTGAGTAACCTTAAGAAACTTTGTGCACGCACTGCGACAGCAGCCCGCACACCGTATCCGCATCGGTGATCATCGTGTCGCCCATATGCTCCAGCGCGGCCAGGGAATGATTCGCCGCCGCCTCGCTTCCATAACCGCAGGCGTCGCGTACCAAAATCGGCCAGAAACCAAGATCGGCACCCTGGCGGCAGGTGGGATCAACGCCGACCTCGAGCGCGATCCCGGCGATGATGAAGCTTCGAATGCCACAATCGCGCAGCGCGATCTCCAGAAACGTCCCTTCAAAAGCCGACATCGTGATTTTGTCCACAATGGCTTCGTTCGGCAGCGGCCGAAGTTCATCAATGATTTGGAACGCGGGGCTGTCCCTGAGGAACATGGGCTTTACCTTGTCCGGCGAGTCCACGCGCTGCCACGCCATCGCCGTCCGGCACTGGAATGCTCCCATCAGTTCCTTCGGCAGGGACATATGCCGAGTAAAGAACGTCCGCAAGCCGGCGCCGCGCGCTGCGGCCAGTAGCTTGGCCACCCGACCCGTAATCTCTGGCCCATTGGCGATCTGTGGTGTTATCCCTGCCTGCATGTCGTAGACCACCAGCGCAGTATTCTGCGGGCTGATGACCTCTTGCAGGGTTTTCGGAATCCTCAGTCCACAATGTTCCTGCATCTCACACCCTTCCGAATAACTATTTCAGAGTTCGCCGCGGCCGCCGGTCGTATGGCTCTCCTTTGTCCACTGCCGAATCGAATAGATACTCCAGGGGCAGCGGCGCATCCAGCGCAATGTACTGCCAGTCCAGGAAACCCCGCTTCGACAAGGGGAACTCATCCACATAGCTCTTGGCCTCTTCGATGCTCGCGCACTCGAAAACGATCACCACGCCGGGCACATCGGCCCGCGCGTAGTTTTCCCGGACAATTCCAGCCTTCCACAGTCTCCAGACATTCGCGACTTCCTCTTGTACGTAGGGCTTTAGCGTATCGAGCGTCACCCCAGGTTTGAACGTATCATAAGCGATAATTTTCATGACTAGCTCCCCACTCCGTTGATAAACCAATCGCTGGATCCCTGCAAGAACGCACAATTTTGATAGCTGCTCTCCGCGGGGTTCCTGCCGCACTCAGGCGCATATACCGCCCTTATGCTGTAATGGAGACTACGGCCAATCTGAAGCAACCTGGCATTTTGGAAGTGGACCAGCATGGACTTGAATCACTGCCCCGTGAAAGTCACTGCCGACGTCGTCAGTGGAAAATGGAAGCCGCTGATCATCGTGTGCCTCAAACCCGGTCCACAGCGTTACAGCGAGCTGCGCCGGAAAATTGCCGGCCCCACCCACAAAGTGCTCACCCAGCAACTGCGCCAGCTCGAGCGTGACGGAATTCTGACAAGAACGGTTTATCCCACGGTTCCTTCGAGGGTGGAGTATGCCCTCAGCCACTACGGAAATACGCTGATCCCAGTCCTCAACGCGATGGCGGAGTGGGGTCAGAAGCATACCGGACGGCTTACACAGGGCCACGACCTCGACGCATCATCGCCGGAAGACACTCGCTTGCTGCGCCCTTCATGAGAGTTGTAGCATCAATCGAAAAGGTTCTTACTAGGAGAAATCATGGCAACCGACACCTTGGCCACGCCTGCGGGTCTGAGCAGCACCCAGACGCGCGTCTTCAAGAATTTTATTGACGGCGAGTGGGTCGAGTCCTCGACCGGAGAGACTTTCGAAAACCGCAATCCCGCCGACACCCGCGATCTGGTCGGCATCTTCCAGAAATCCAACAAGGACGACGTGAACACCGCCGTCGACGCCGCCAAGCGCGCCTTCAAGAAATGGCGCCTCGTCCCCGCCCCCCGCCGCGCCGAGATCGTCTTCCGCGCCGCCGAAACCCTGATCGATCGCAAGGAAGAGTACGCGCGCGACATGACCCGCGAGATGGGCAAGGTGCTCGCCGAGACCCGCGGCGACGTTCAGGAAGCCATTGACGCCGCCTATTACAACGCCGGCGAAGGCCGCCGCCTCTTCGGCCCGACCGTGCCCTCGGAAATGCCCAACAAATTCGCCATGGCCGTGCGCCAACCCATCGGCGTCTGCGGCATGATCACGCCGTGGAATTTTCCCATGGCCATTTCCTCGTGGAAGCTGCTGCCGGCCGTGGTCTGCGGCAACACCTGCATCATCAAACCGGCGCAGGACACTCCGTTGTCAACGTTCAATCTGGTTCGCGCCCTTTCCGACGCCGGCCTGCCCAAAGGCGTCATCAACATCGTCGCCGGATTCGGCTCCTCGGTCGGCACCCCGCTCGCCGAGCATCCCGATGTGCGCGCCGTCTCGCTAACCGGATCGTCCGAAGTCGGACGGATCATCGGCGGCATCGCCGCGAAAAGCTTCAAGCATTGTTCGCTCGAACTCGGCGGCAAGAATCCCATGATCGTCCTCGACGACGCCAACCTCGACCTCGCCATCGAAGGCGGCCTCTGGGGAGCATTCGGCACCACTGGCCAGCGCTGCACCGCGACCAGCCGCATCATCGTGCAGAAGAAGGTGTACCTCGAATTTATCGACCGCTACGTCGAGCGCGCCAAGAAACTGAAAGTCGGTAACGGCCTCGACGAAACCGTGCAGATGGGCCCGGCCGTCAACGAAAAGCAGCTTCAGACCGACCTCAGCTACGTCGAAATCGGCAAGAACGAAGGCGCCAAGCTGGTCTGCGGTGGCAACCGCCTCGACCAAGGCGACTACCAGCACGGCTGGTTCATGGAGCCGACCGTGTTCACCGACGTCGATCCCAAGATGCGCATCGCGCAGGAAGAAATCTTCGGCCCGGTGGTCTCGATCATTCCCTGTAACGATCTCGAGGACGCGATCGAAATCGCCAACGGCATCGAGTACGGCCTGTCGTCGGCACTCTACACCAAAGACGTGAACAAGGCGTTTTCTGCCATTCGCGACCTGTACGCAGGAATCACCTACATCAACGCGCCTACAATCGGCGCCGAAGTGCATCTGCCCTTCGGTGGAACTAAAGCGACCGGCAACGGCCACCGCGAAGGCGGCATCGGCGCGATCGATTTCTACACGGAGTGGAAATCGGTGTACGTGGATTACTCCGACAAGCTGCAGAAGGCGCAGATCGACCGGGAAGACTAACTTTACGCTGTCATCCTGAGCGAAGTGACAGCCGCGCGTAGCGCGGCAGTCACGCAGTCGAAGGACCCCGTGTTCGCATCCGCCAGACCGGACCTAACAAGGCATTCTCATGACGCTGCTCTCGCTATTCAAGATGAGCGGCATCGTGCGAACGCCTTCCATTTTCGAGGACGCAATTCGCGCCGCAGGGATCCTTCGACTCCATGGGCGACGCGCATTCGCGCGTCGCCCACTCCGCTCAGGATGACAATGTGTACGATTTCTCTGCGTGCTCGGGGGTCTCGGCGGTTAAGATCTTTCCATGCCGCTCACCCAAACCCGCGAAATCACCGCCGCTTCCCGGCTCGAAAATGTCCGCTACGCCATCCGCGATCTGGCGTGCGTCGCCGACGAAGTCACTAAACTCGGCCACAAAGTCCTGCCGCTGAACGTTGGCGATCCGCTCAACTTCGATTTCCAGACGCCGCCCCACATCATCGACGCCGTCTACCAGGCCATGCGCGAGGGCAAGAACGGCTACGCGCCGTCGCCCGGAGTTCCGGAAGCGCTCGAAGCGATTCGCGGCGAGGCCGCCCGCAAAGGCATTACGACCGTCCGGGACGTTTTCGTCACTTCCGGCGTGAGCGAGACCGTCGATCTCTGCCTCTCTGCGCTCGTGAACCCAGAAGAGGACGTACTCACTCCCAGCCCCGACTATCCGCTGTACTCGGCCGTGCTGTGCAAATTGGGAATCAAGCTCAACGCTTACGATTTGAATGAAGACGACACCTGGCAACCCGAACTGGCCGACATCGAACGCAAGCTCACGCCGCGCACCCGCGGCATCGTGCTGATTAATCCCAACAACCCCACCGGCTCGCTCTGCACGCGCCAGATGCTCGAACAAGTCGCGGAACTGGCGCGCCGCCACAACCTGATCGTCTTCTCCGACGAAATCTACGACAAGCTGATACTGGAAGACACTCCCCACGTCGCGTTCGCTTCAGTCGCGCCCGACGTGCCGTGCGTGACCTTCGGCGGCATGTCGAAGAACTACCTCGTCCCCGGATGGCGCATCGGATGGGGCATCGTCTCCGGCGACGCCGCCGCGGTAAAGACCTACACCGAGGGCGTGCATCGCCTGCTGCGCGCACGCCTCTGCGCCAATCACCCCGAGCAATACGCGATCAAGCCCGCTCTCGAAGGCCCGCAGGATCATCTCGTCGAAGTGCAGCGCAAACTGCGCTCCCGCCGCGATCTCACCCAGCGGTGGTGCGAAGCGACGCCGCGCGTCAGTTGCGTCGCCCCGCGCGGGGCTTTTTATGCTTACCCCAAAATCGACATCCCCGAGAGCGACGAAGTTTTCGTGAAGGAACTCATCCGCCAGAAGCACGTCATGGTAGTCCACGGCTCCGGCTTCGGCCAAAAACTCGGCACGCAGCACTTCCGCATCGTGTTCCTGCCTGAGGAGCAGACTCTGACGAAGGCGTATGTGGGAATTGCTGATTTCATTCGCGAGCGCTACGGAAGTCAGTAAGGCTCGACATCCGATCACGACAGCCTGCCCGATGACGGAATTGATACAAGTCGACGTCAGCGAATATTCTTTCGAGGAATTTGTCTCGTTTCTCTTCGATCGAGAGATTCCCACGGGCAATGGCAAACCCGATCCGTGGTACTACGCCATGACGGTCGATTTCGACGCAGTGCGTCTCTGCGAATTTTATATTCGACTCTTTCGGCATCCAGGCTTCTTAACTGAAAAATTCTCCAAGAGTCAGCTGGAGTCAGGCTTCTGGGCCATTCACGGGCCAGCCCTTCAGTGTTCAGTAATGTGGATCATTTCGAATACAGATCTGCCATTTTCGTTGCGCCAGGAATGTATCCGATCGATGCTAGACCTGTTCAAGAATCTCTTCGCCGCTGAGCCTCTCGAAACGTCCGTCCAAATGTGGTGGGATTCGCTATGCTACGACTGGGAATGCGGCAATCGGGACCGAGGGCGCGGCGGCGAGGATCTCGCATTGCAGGACGTACTGTTTGAGACTTTGGCCAACATCCTAGCTCTCGATTCGGAAATCTGCCAGGGCGCCGCACTTCATGGTTTAGGTCACCTTCACCATCCGCGAACGCAGGCTCTCATCCAGAGATTCCTGGAGGACAACCCCGCGTTAAGCCAGGAACAGAAGGACTGCGCGCTTGCAGCCGCTCGATTTAACATCCTTTATGATATGACCATGGTATAATGACCATGATCTTGAGGTCTTCCATGAAAACTATGCCAGCCGGAAAGTTCAAGGTCCATTGCCTCGCAGTGATGGACGAAGTCCAGGCCAAGCGTCAAGCCGTCGTCATCACTAAGCGCGGCAAGCCGGTGGCCAAGCTCGTCCCGGTCGAGCAGGAAAAGGACGACATCTTCGGCTTCTTCAAGGGCAAAGGAAAAATTGAAATCAAGGGCGACATCGTCGCCCCGGCATTCAGTCCCGAAGAGTGGGGCGATCTATATTGATCCTACTCGACACCCATGTGGTGATCTGGCTGGCCCAAGAATACGAGCGCATTTCTCCAAAGGCGCAGTCGGCGATTGAAAGTGCGCGCAAGGAAGACCGGGGCTTGGCGATTTCCGGCATCACACTCGTTGAAATCGCCAGGCTCGCGAGTCACGGTCGAATTCGCCTAACGCCCAACGTCGAGGCTGTCGTGTCAGAGGTCGAACGCCGTTTCATCGTCCTTCCAATCACGGGTGACATCGCATTGCAAGCGTTTGATCTGCCCGCCAGCTATCCAAAGGATCCGGCAGACCGTATCATCGGCGCAACCGCGCTGATCGAAGATATTCCCTTGCTCACGGCCGACCGCGAAATCCGCAAGTCACGCGCCGTGCCTACGATCTGGTGAATCCGTCATACCGCTCTGCGCCCGACGGCGTCCTCGGCGGGGAGGCGGTGACCTTTCTCTTTCCCCGCGAATCTGATTAAATCAAAGCAGACGCAACCCTGGCGGCGTGCCCGGTGTTCCTACAATCGTGGTCGATATTCATTCCCACATACTCCCCGAAGTAGATGACGGCCCCAAGTCGTGGGACGTCTCAGTTGCCATGTGCCGCACGGCGGCCGCGGACGGCATCACTCACCAGGTCGCCACGCCCCACGCCAACGATCGCTACCCCTATGACCGCGAATATCTGCAGGGACTCGTCGCTCATCTGCAACAACTTGTTGGCGATTCGCCGAAACTCAGCCTGGGCTGCGACTTTCACCTTTCCTACGAAAACATCCAGGACGCTCTGGCGAATCCCACCCGGTACGTGATCGAAGGCACGCGCTACCTGCTGGTCGAATTCAGCAACTACAGCGTGCCGCAGCAGACTACGGATTCTTTCCTGAAGCTCGGCGACTGTGGGATCACCGTGATCATCACCCATCCCGAGCGCAACCCGATTCTGCGCGAGAGCCTGCAGCGCGTGGTGGAGTGGGCCGAGCAGGGCTGCGTGATTCAGATGACCGGGTCGGCCCTCACCGGGTTCTGGGGCGAGCGCACCCGCCGCGCTGCGCAATGGCTGCTCGAACGCCAGGCCGTGCACGTGATCGCCACCGACGCGCATGACATGGAGAAGCGTGTCCCGATTCTTTCCACCTCGCGCGATGCTGCGGCGGAAATTTGCGGAGCAGAAGTTGCCGAGACGCTGGTCGAACTCAATCCCCGCGCCATCATCACGAATCAGCCACTGCCTTATTTCCCTCGGCCGCTGGCCACCAGCTACCGCAAGAACGGCCACTAGATGTTAGCGTTGGCGGTTAGCCGGTGCCACCTGGGTGGGCGGGTGAGTCCAGGAAATAGCCCGTTCAGCGAATCCTACTGAGCTGCTGCGAGGAAATTGGTTCGGGCTGACCCCAAATATAGTTCCACTTTAGGGACCGCCTGCCGGCGAGTTGAATCGATTTACCATGCAAAC
Source organism: uncultured Acidobacteriaceae bacterium (assembly GCA_963768265.1). Taxonomy (GTDB): domain Bacteria; phylum Acidobacteriota; class Terriglobia; order Terriglobales; family Acidobacteriaceae; genus Sulfotelmatobacter. The sequence goes on along the minus strand of CAVYHM010000026.1, from coordinate 158,223 downwards.
GCAAACGTATTGTTTTCAATCATTTACCGCTAATTTTTAGCACAGGGGATGAAGACCGCAAAAGACTGGAAAGAAGCGACTTGCGGGCGACTGCTCCATTCTTGGTGCAGCCCCTACTGCGGGTCGGAAGGATCGTTCTTGGCGGGAGCCTGGGCCGGTGCATGCTCGGTAGCCGGAGCCTTCTGGGAGGCAACGCGCGGCGCATCCGGAGCGGTGGTCATGGCGCTATCTGGATTTAGCAAATGATCGTTACTCGGTCCCAGCCCAAGTTTGATGAGCGCCCGCGAGTCGGGAACTTCTTTGGTCTGCCACCCGTGGTCGCCTTGATAGCGCCGCATGGCTTCTTCGCTGGCCTGGTTCCAGGTACCCGTAGCCTCACCGTTCAGGTAATGTTCGCGAATCAAGGCCTCTTGAATCGAACGGGCTCTCTCGGAGTCGATCTTCTGCTGTCCGCGCACCCGCTTTTTTCGCGAACGCTTTGCGGTGGAGGCGGTGTGCGTTGTGCTCGCCGCCTTCGCGGAACTAGATGTCGAAGACGTCGTCGTGTGATGCTTGCGGGGCTTGGCCGTGGCGGTCGCCGGTTTCTGGATCGCGGAATCGCTGGCCGCGCTCTGCTCGCGCGCAAACGCCGCCGGGACACAGGCACACGTCAGCAGCAGCGCACAAACCGCACCGTGTCGCGCCCAACGAATTCTGCCGAAACATCCTGTCATAAATCTCAGAAGCACGACGTAGCCAAAAGCCGCGCGTTATAAAACCCCAGCCGCGTAAAGGCTTCAACCGCACAAAAACAAAAAGCCCAACCGTGGCACTGTAATCATCCTCGATCAATGGCTACAGTGCCAGTTCCGACTGGGCTGACTTACGTTACGGAAGTGTACCGGCCAGGAAGATCGTTCCGTCCTGCCGTGTCGAACCCCGCTGCCGTACCAGGAACACCACGTCCTGGCCGCTCTTCAGGTTCGACTCGATACGCGAGAATTCCTCCTCGCTATTCACGGGCTGCTTGTTGATCTCGAGGATGATGTCGCCACGGCCAAGGTTGATATCCTCGGCGAACGAACCCGGCTTTACATCCTGCACAATCACTCCCTTGCCCGCACCCATGTCGAGGCGATCGGCCATTTCCGGGGTGACCTTCCGTACGGTTATGCCGAACTTGCTTTGCTTGGGCGAACTGGAATCGTCGTTCTCCTGATCGTCTCCGAGGCGGGCGGCAAAGAGCTTGGCGCGATCGGCGATGGTAACGCTGGCGTCCTGGCTCTTGCCGTTGCGCAAGAAGCCCAACTCGACCTTCGATCCCGGCTTGCGCGAAGCGATGTCGCCCACCAGTTCGGAGCCCTTGCTGACCTTCTTGCCGTCTACAGTGGTGATGGTGTCGCCAACTTTCAATCCGGCTTGGTCGGCCGGACTGCCCGCCACCACGCTCGAGATGGTCACACCGCTTCCAGATCCGTAAACACGGGTGATTGCAGGGTTCTCCACCGCATCAAACATGATGCCGATGGAACCGCGCGACACCCGGTGGTCTGGACCCGTGAGCTGGTTGTAAACATCGACCACGGTTTTCGAAGGCAAGGCAAATCCGACGCCGGCATAGGCGTTGGTCTCGCTCAGAATGGCCGTGTTGATGCCAATCACTTCCCCATTCATATTCACCAGCGGTCCGCCCGAGTTGCCGGGGTTAATGGCCGCGTCGGTCTGAATGAACGTCTGGAATTGGCGCCCGGGAACGATGTCCCGTCCCTTGGCCGAGACGATTCCGGCCGTGACTGTTTCCGACAAGCCGAACGGGCTGCCGACTGCCAACACCCAGTCGCCGACCTGCATGCTGTCGGAGTTGCCCATCTTGGCCGCTGGCAACGAGCGGTCGACGTCAACCTTGATGACCGCGAGATCGGTTTCCTGGTCCGTGCCGATCACCTTGGCGTCGTGCTGCACTCCCGGCGGATCATCCTCGAAACGGACACGAACTCGGTCGGCTTTCTCGACCACGTGCCGGTTGGTGACGATAAAACCTTTGGAGTCGACGATCACGCCCGAACCCAAGGAGCGCTCGCGGATGGGCCCTTCACCCTGCCCAAACTGGCCTCCGCCCGGACCACCGAAGAAGTGATTGAAGAAGTCGTCCATACCGCCGCTGTCGTCATCCTGCCCGTTACCACCGCCGCGACGCTGATGAAAGTTCTTAATCGTTGATTCTGTGTTGATGTTGACGACGCTCGGTTCCATTTGCTTCGCGATCTGGGAGAACGCATTCGACATCTGCGACGGCGAAGGCAGGGCAAGGGGCGTGGCATCGCTGCTTTGACGCCCGCCTTCTTTGCCCTTGACTCCATATGAGATGACCGTCCCGATCAGAATGCCGACCGATAGCGTAGCCAGAATGCTCAGCGTATAGGCCCAGCGATGAGCCTTGATGCGCGCCCACAATGCGCCCGAATCCATAGGTCTACTTCCCTCCAAAACTCACAAACCCTTTATAGTATACCCATTTACCTGCTGTTGCCGGAACCGCCGTTGGGGTCCCGCTTGAGTTTCTCCAATGGGTGTTCAGATATTAGACGCGCAAACCCGGAAAACTGTTTGATGGCGGGCAAGTTGACCGCGAGTTGCCCATCACAACCGGGCCAGTGAGCCTAGCCCTGGTTACGGCTGTGCCGTATCCCCTTAGAATCAAGCGTGGACGTCCACCACAACTTCGAGGTATCGAAAATGAAAATGGTTCAGGCGTTGATTGGCACATGGCGATTGCTGGAGTTTGCCGATCTCGATAAGGATGGCAAGTGGCAGTATCGGTTCGGTGAACATCCACGGGGATACTTCGTTTACGACGGAACCGGGCACGTGCACATTCAGATCATGAAGGTTCCGCCCCTGGCGCCCTTCCCAGAAGCGAAGCTCGCTGACGGCAGCCCGCCCTCACCCGAGCATGCCCTCGCCGCTTACACCGCCTATGTCGCATACTTCGGCGCCTACACCGTAGACGAAGAGAAACGCGTGGTGACCCATCATGTCGAGGGCAGCTTGGCGCCGGATTTCACCGACACCGACCAGCTGCGTCCCTTCCAACTGGAAGGCGACCGGCTGGAGATCGGGGATGGCAAGACCTGGCGGCGTGTGCTGGAACGTGTGCGCTGATCTTGCGGACTCCTGTTTTCGCCAGCCGTTATTTGTCCGATTGCTGCTCACTATTCAGGTGCGTATACTCCGGCAAAGCATCTGGAGGCAACCATGAACTTTAACCGCTTAACAGTGACATTGATGGTCGCACTCGGGGTCGCTATCCAGAAGAGACCAGAGGTTGGCGGCCCGCCCGGAAGTTGATGGTTACCCGTGGTGAGAAAGGAATCCAAGATGGCAAACTCAACACGCCGTGCCCTGCTGCGAGATGGCGGTGTCGCCGTCGGAGCCGCCGCCCTCGTCTCACTCCGCTCGCCGGAGGTGGCGACGGCGGAAAGCGAGTCGGCGAGCGTTTTTCATGTGTTCGCATTTCAGTGGAAGCAAGGAGCAACAGAAGCTCAGAAAGAGAGGGCGGCGAAAGAGATTTCCGCTTTCCAAGGGGTAATCCCTGGACTACTTCAAACCCATGTAGGCCCGAATCTTTCGCCGCGAGGAAAAGGCTATACGTTTGGCGGGGTCATGCAGTTCAAGGACAAAGCTTCACTCGAGGCTTATGTTCAACATCCGGCACATCAAGCGCTGCTGGCGTGGCTGGTGCCGCTGATCGACGCCATCGAATTGGACCTTCGCTCCTGAGTGCAATGCCTGGGAGTAGGGACGGGGCATCCGAACCGCCGACCCCTTCACTTGGCTTCGTACACCGTCCTGCCACCCACCACGGTACGCAGCACTCTCGTTCCGAGGATTTTCTCGGGTGCAGACGCGGTCAGGTCGCGGTCGAGGACTACGAAATCCGCCAGCATTCCCGGCACCAGCTTGCCTTTTTCCTTTTCCTCAAACTCTGCGAACGCTGAGCCCGTGGTGTAGGCCGCGATAGCCTGATCGATCGACAGCCGCTGCTCCGGAAAATATTCCTGTTTGCCGTTTTCGCTCTTACGCGTGACGGCGGCATAGAGCCCGCGGAACGGTGATACGGGCTCGACCGGATAATCCGTACCAAACGCAAGGGTCACGCCCTTGTTCAGGAATGCGAGCCAGGCATACGAAGTAGCCGCCCGCTGCGGCCCCAGCCGATCCTGCGCCCAACGCATGTCGGTCAACACGTGACTGGGCTGCATGGAAGCGATGACTTTCAGCTCTTTGAAGCGGGCAATCTCCTGCGGCGAGGTGACCTGCGCATGTTCGATGCGCAGGCGGAATTCGTCGCCACCACTCGGGCCTTTGACGTTCGCCTCGCGCGCCGCTTTCTCGGCCTCGGCGAAAGCATCGAGAGCCATCTGCACTCCCTTGTCGCCGATGGCGTGAAAGCCAATCTGGAATCCGGCAAGAACGCGCTCTGTGGTCAAGTCATTCAGCTTGGCCGCGTCATAGCGGGGCAGGCCGGAGTTATTTGCATCGTCGGAATAGGGCTGCAGCAGCGCCGCAGTGTGCGATCCGAGCGAACCATCCATGTATCCCTTGAGCATGCCCGTGTGCAGCATCAAGTCCGATTGCGGATGCGAGTTGCGCTTTCGGGTCAACTCTTCGATGGGCTCGTCGAAGGGCAGCCACTCCGTGATGCGAGCCGTCAGCTTGCCTTCTTTTTCCAGTTCTTCGTAGATCTGAAAGTCTTCCCAGGTCGAGCAGGCTTTCTCCGAAGTGGAGCAATCTTGCGCCGAGGTAACTCCTTGCGCCGCCAGATCCGCGAGGGCCGCTTCAATGGCTTCACGCCGCTTCTCGTGCGAGGCCGCGGGAATCACACCGCGCACGGCTGCCTGCGCCGTCTCCCGCAGAATGCCGGTGGGCTCGCCGTTTTCATTGCGGTCGATGTGCCCGCCCTGCGGATCGCGGCTGGCCAGTGTGATGCTTCCTAACTGCAGCGCCCGCGTGTTGGCCACCGCAACGTGGCTATCGATCCGTTCCAGAAACACTGGATGTCCGCCGGAGACCTCGTCCAGATCCCAGCGCAGCGGAACGGCCTTGACCGGCCATAAGGTTTCATCCCAGCCCGCGCCGAGAATCCAGTCGCCAGCCTTGGACTGTTCGACTTTCTTCTGCACCAGGGCACGAAGGTCGTCGAGCGACTTCACGCCAGTTAAATCCACGATGAGCTTGGTGGTTCCGGCATCTTCCAGGTGCAGGTGAGCGTCGTTAAATCCAGGCATGACGAAATGCCCACCCAGGTCGACCACCTGTGTCTGCGGCCCCTTAAGCTTCTCCATGTCAGCATTCTTGCCGGTAGCCAGGACGCGGTCGCCGCGCACCGCGATTGCTTCTTCCCGCAGGATGGAACTGAAGGCAGTATTGGCGGGCACGCCGGTGTAAATGTTGGCGTGCATGAAGATGACGTCGGCCTTTGGCCCTGAGGGAGCACCGTTTTGCGATTGACCTTGCACGCGTTGGCACAGCGACAGCAACAACGCCGCGAACACTGCCATCGCGACCGATCTCAGCTTCATTTTCCCCGGCATCATTCTCCCACGCCTCATTCTCCTACCCCCGCCAGAGCCAGCATGGTCAGCAGAATCCTTTTCAATCCCAGCTCGCGGCCGTTGGAGTCGAACCACTCCTGCAGAGTATGGGCGCCGCCACCCAATCCTCCGCCGCCGATGGCCACCGCTTCCAGCCCTAACGACAAGGGAACATTGGCGTCCGTTGAAGCGCGCTGGATTTGTGCCGCGTTCGCCAGCTGGGCATCGACTGCCCGCACTACTTGCAAAATGCGTGCCCCCACCGGCAACTCGCCCGCCGGACGATTCCCGATGACCACCACCTCGCAGCTCACCCCGGGGCGTTTCTGCGCCGACGAGCGCATCTCCGCCGCCATAGTCTCGTCTTCTACCGCGCGATTCAGCGCCAGACGGAGCGACTGCTCCAGCCGTTCCATTTCTGTCATCGAAGTCGAGCGGATGTCGACCTTCATGCTGGCCGACTCGGGAATCGAATTCACCGAAGTGCCGCCGCGGATCACTCCGATATTGAACGTGGTCTTGGGCGCATTGGGCACCGGAGTCGCGTGGAATGTCTCAATCGCCTTAGCCAGCATCACGATGGGATTAGCCGCGCCAAAATCGCTCCAGGAATGCCCGCCCGGGCCGCGCACGATCACCTCAAAGCGCCGGCTGCCCAGGGCCTCGGCTACGATAGTGTCGGCACCGGCCCCGTCGAGCACCAGGCTGTAGGCAATCGAATCCTTCCAGCGGGGCGTGGAAAAAATGTGGCGCATGCCGCGCAGGTCGCCTTCTCCTTCTTCGCCGACGTTGCCGATGAACACAAAGGGCAGCGCATGCCGGACGCGCACCGCCCGCAGCAGCGAAGCAATCCCCAGCATCGCCGCCACGCCGGCGCCATTGTCCGAGACTCCCGGCCCATAGATGCGACTTCCCTGCTGGCGAATATTCAGGGGCGTGTTGGCGGGAAAAACCGTGTCGATGTGCGCGCTGAGGGCAACGTAGCGTTTGCCGAAGCCTGGATGCGTACCGAACACATTTCCCACGTCGTCGATGCGAACGTCGTCCAGCCCGACTTCGCGAAATCGTTCCGCCAGCCACTCGCCACGCGCTGATTCGCCGAACGGCGGCGCCGGAATTCGCGCCATCTCCATCTGCCAGTGCGCCAACTGGGGTTCCTGCAAGCGAAACCAGTTGAACGCCGACCGCACCTCGGGCGAAGCCGCCAGACGCGCCACTTCCTGCTGCACCGCAGGTGCGAGTTCCGGCATGTCCGGCCGCTGGGGGATCGGGCTCATGAGGGTATGTGCCAGTTTACAACTCGGAGGAAAGATTAGGATTGGCTAATCTGGGGCGGAATATTACGAATGGGTGGTAACCACGTGTGTCAGGGAACCATGCTTGGGGATTATTGGTAGACGTCGACCCCGTTCTGTCATCCTGAACGAAGTTGCCGTTCGCGACGAACGGCAACGCAGTCGAAGGACCTCGGGCCTCTTGATCTTCAGCACCGGCACATCTAGGAGTCTCAGTCACCAGGACTGAACCCATCGTGGGAAACCCTTCAGGGCTCATCTGACTGCGCAGAAACGCTGGGTCCTTCGACTCCGTGGGTACTTCGCCTTGCGAAGCACCCACGCCGCTCAGGATGACAGAGGAGGGTTACGACGCCAGCAGACTACTGGCAGCACCGATCCGGCGCTCCACCATTGCCACTAATTCTTTCGTGCACGGGATTGCGATCCCGTGGCGGCGCGCGCCGCGGACAATTGGACCGGCGATCGCGTCCAGTTCCGGAGGCTTGCCCTGCGCCACATCTTTCTGCATGGAGCTGCGCATGTTGCCCGGCATTTTCACCACCGACGCGATCACGGCATCGGCGTCAACTTTTGCTCCCTCGGCGATAGCCACCGCGCTGGCTTCCCGAATACAGGACAATCCCAAGTCTCTCCAGTATGAGTCGGTCAGGATTACGCCGGTGGTTATGTCGCCCGCAGTGGTCGTCAGTGCGAAGGCAGCCAGAAACACGAGCTTGCTCCACATCAACGTGGATTCGTCATCGATGAAGCGGCATTCGAAGCCGAGGGCCTGAAGCTGTTGGACAGTGTCGCCCAGCAAGGGGCGCCCCGCCGACAAAACGTTAAGCCGCGCAAACGACGACCGGTGGATGATGTGCCCGGGCGCCACCCGCTCCGATTCCACTGCAATCGTCGCAGGAATGACGCGATCCGTACCGTACTTCGACCGCAGCAACGCCAGATGATCGACGCCATTGAGCAGCGGAACGATCGCTCCCACGGACGCCGGATTCGTGACCGCAGCCAAAGCCGATTCCAACTGGGTCGCTTTCACAGTCACCCAGAGCACGTCAACCGGCGGCACTTCCGCGGCGCAGAAGATCCCCACCTCGAAGTTGCCAAAGGCACTCTCCAGGCGCAATTGCCGCGGGTAACGATCAAGCGACTCACGCTTCATAACCAACGTAACGGGAGCGCCAGAGTGGGCGAGGCAGGCGCCGATCAGGCCCCCCACACCACCGGCGCCGAGAATGGCATGTCGCAATTGGTCGGTCATTATTGGTCAGTCATTGCGGTCAGATATTCTTCGCCGTCTCGGTGCTGATGCACTCCAGAATTTCGGCCTCGGTCAGAGTGTGGTCGCTCTGCTTGGCGCGCTGGTAGATGCGATCGACGGCTTCATCAGTCGCTGGGATGCCGTGGCGCTCCAGCCAGAATAGGACGTTGGACTTCCCGCTCATGGGGCCGATGTCGATGATCTGCTCGAGCCCAAACACATGTGAGGGCACGCCCGAATAGACGGTGTTGGCCAACACGACGTCGTTCTTGTGATACGCCTTGATGATCGCCGCCGCGTGGACGCCCGTCGCGGTGCGGAATGCGTCGTCCCCCACCACGGGATAGTTCTTCGGGATGGGCACACCCGTCGCCCTCGACACCGCCTGGCAATACTCTTTCAGCTTGGTCAGGTCCTGCTGGTCCCAGGGTGCGATGCCCATAAGCTTGAGATTGACCAGCATCTGATCGATCTGGGTATTGCCGACGCGCTCGCCCAAGCCAATAGCACAACCGTGGACGCAATTGGCACCCGCGATGATTGCGGCCATCGAGTTGGCAATGGATAGGCCACGATCGCTGTGCCCGTGCCAATCCACGCGCACTTGTTCGCCCGACGGCTTCACGACTTCCGCAATCACAAACCGCACCAGCGCCAGCGCGCCCATCGGCGTGGCGTGGCCCGCCGTGTCGCAGATGCAGATGGCGCGTGCGCCGCAGTTGATGGCGGTCGCATACAGCCGCTTCACGGTCTCGGGGTCGGAGCGGCTCGTATCTTCGGTGACGTACATGCAGTCGAGGCCGAGCGAGACCGCGTATTTGATGGCCTTTTCAGTGGTGTGCAGAAGAAAATCGTCGGTCCACCCTTCGGTGAACTGACGAATCGGACTCGATCCGATAAACGTCGCCGCTTCGATGGGCAATCCCGTCTTCTGAACGATGTCGGCGATAGGACGAATGTCACTTTCGAGAGTGCGCGCCGCGCAGTTGGCGCGAATCTTCAACTTGTGGGTGACGATCTCGCGCGCCAGGGCGGTCACGGCTTCGACCGCGCGCCGCCCCGCGCCCGGCAGTCCGAGATCGAGCGAGTCGATGCCCAGCGCCTCCATAAAATGAAGGATTTCGATCTTCTCGTCGATCGATGGGTCGCGCACCGACGGCGACTGCAGCCCGTCCCGCAGGCTCTCATCGTTGAGCAGCACCGGCCCCGGCGGTTTCAGCCCCGGAGGGTGGTTCTTGTTCCAGTCGTAGATGAGGTCGGGAGTCATGAAGAAAGCTTCTAGCTCCTAGCTGTTAGCTTCTAGCTGAACTCATGTGGAGATTGCCGGTTTCGGCCGTCCGGCCGAGCGAAGCTCGACTTGCACTCTTCATTATTGCGAAGAGTCTTATACGTCATTGTGGATCCCCAGACTAGCTAGCAGCTAGTAGCTAGAAGCTACTTTTCTTTCGGCGGCAGCGTCAATCCAAAGACCGAAATCATTCCTGTCCCAGCGACATTCACCTTGCTCTCGCCAGGAGTCGGCAGATACAGCGTCTTGCAGTTTTCGCAGCGATAGACTTCGGCATTCGGTCCCCAGGCTTTTTCGACGTCGCCACATTCGCGCTCGACCGCATCGGTCTTATAAAACCAGAGCTTTAAGTGGCCGCCGCAGAACTTTCCCTTGTCGTTCTTCTCATTGCAAGCGCGCTGTCCAGCCTTTTTGACCTTTACCTTGTGGTTGGGAAGCTGCTGGACATTCTGGGCTGAAGTGGTCACTTCACTCGTCGCCAAAGGACATACCCCTCATTCGCGCGGCAAACGCCGCCGGATTCGGCCTGATGCGGCCATTGTAACCGAAAATGTAGCGCGGATACTCCGGCGCTCGGGGTCCCCCCGCTCGACCAAGGTAGCCGTGTCGTATTCTAGGCAGGTCGCTACCGGCATTCACTTGCCAGATCGAGACGGCATGAATCTCTACAGAACTTCCTTCGTCGGCGCTTGCATCCTTGTCCTCTGTGCACTCCTCGTTTCGATCCGGCCAACCCGCGCGCAGTCGCCGCATAACCGGGCTGGGGTGGAGCAGGAACTGGTTCACACCGAATACGGTTTTTTTGAGGCCTGGAAAACGAAAGATCTGGCGTATTTCCGCAATCACATTCCGGAGAATGGAGTTTTCTGGGGTGAGTACGGCACGTTTTCGCGCGAACAGCAACTCGAAGAGCAGCAGAACTCGGCCAAAACATGCACCGTCCAGGGTTACACCTTGTCGGACTTCGGCATGCTGTCAGTAGCGAGCGGCGTCTATCTTCTCACCTACAGAGCCGAGCAGTTTGCGACTTGCGGAGGACAACCAGTTCCGGCTCACATGAATGGCAGTTCGGTCTACGTCTTCAAGGAAGGCAACTGGAAAGCTATTTACAGGGCCGTGGTGCCGATTCGGGAACGTTAGGGCCTTGATCACGTTGAGGTGTGATTTCAATCACATGTCCCGAATTGAAACAGGACGACACTTGCCGTGCAGGACTGAGAGAGTAGTGGCCTAAATGTTGAAGACGAGGGCGGGAAGCTATCAGCCCCTTTGCCTGTTATCCCACGATCTAATCAACCAACTCGCGGTTATCATCGGTAATTGTGACCTTGTATCCAAAGAGGCCCCGGAGGGCTCGGAGCGCGCAAGACGCCTGTCCTTGATACGGGAAGTAGCCAAGAAAATGGCAAAGCAACTCCATCAGCACGAGTGCAACGTTGATGCCAGGATCCGACCGGCTGCGATACACAATGACTCGATCGAAAAAACGGGTTGATCGACGGCGGGACTCGTAGCAGAAACAAAATGATTGTGGCGTCGATCATTCATTCATTTCTTAGGGCTCCGCCGAGTCAAGACCCTCCACAAAAATCCGGAACAAAGCGACGTCCGCACGTCCTCTGCTAGGCTGGGAACTTCCAGGCCAAGCGCAGGGGCCGACCATCCGCGCAGGCCCACAGGGAATCATGATCACAACGTATCGGGACTGCCACGCTCGGACACATCGCTGATGATGCAGATGCTCGTCGCCGGCGGAATGCCGGCGCTCTCCGATGGCGAACGGCAGGCCGACACCGACAATCCTCGCGGATACCTCGAGTGGGAGCGCATCAAGCAGGTGACCAATGATCCCGGTTGCATCGCCGAGGCCGAAGGCAAAGTCGTGAAAGTGATCTCGCGACTCTTGCTCTCCTGGCCGGCCGGCCATGACTATCGGGTTGTCTTCATGCAGCGCCCGCTACCGGAAGTGATCGCATCTCAGGATCAGATGCTGCGCCGACGCGGAACCTACAAGGAAGGAGCCGACCCGGCGGCTATCTCCGCCGCATTCGAGAAGCATTTACGCGAGGTTTATGCCTGGCTCGACAGCAAGACTTACCTCAAGACGCTGCACATCCCCTACCACGACGTGTTGAACCATCCGAAAGAGATTGGGAAGCAAGTCGCAGAATTCCTGCAGATCGATCTCAACATAAACGCGATGAACGGCTGCGTCGACGCATCTCTCTATCGCAACCGCTCCGAGTAGCCCGAGGATTGGTCAGAACTCCCGCTTCGGCGGAGATTGATCGGCGCCGACGCGGCCCATCTGGATGTCGGCGACAAAATAACTCTCGCCCTTGACCGGCGCGCCTGCCATCCTGCGCAGGATGGCAATCTGGCCGACATGCGTCAAGGCATCGGCAATCGGGCCCTGAAACAGTTTTTCCAATGGCGCTTGCACGGGCTCGCTCGATCCCAGGAAATCGTCGAACTTCTTCAGAGCCGTAAAGAATCGGGCGACCTCTTGTTCCCACGCCCGAGGGGACGAGTTCTGCCACTTCTGCTGGCCCATGGCGATCGACAACGCCCAGTCGAACAGATCTCCGATGTGAGCCAAGATCTGTCCCGGTGTTCGCAATCCTTCTCCTCCGTGAAAATCCGCGAAGCCGGCGGGCGCGTTGCGGACGGCCTTCCCGCCACGATAAGCGATCGTGGCCAGCGTGTGGCGCAACAATTCTCGCCTGGGATCAATGGTCTGTACAGAAGCAGCGGACGTCATCATGACTACAAGGTTACACTGGTCGTTGAGGAGAGACGAAAAGCATGGCGAATGAAGTCCCACCCGCTCAGCCGGGCCCAGTGAACCGCGGCAACGCCGAGCACTATCGGTGGGGAGACAATTGCGATGCCTGGTATCTGGTCAACCATGAGCAGCTCAGCGTAATCGAGGAACTCATGCCGCCAGGCGCTGCCGAGATTCGCCACCACCACCAGAAGGCGCAGCAGTTCTTCTACATCCTGACCGGCGAAGTCCTGATGGAGGTCGAAGGCGAGACCACGTTGCTATCGGCTGGAAGTGGCATCCGCGTGCTCGCGGGAAAACGTCATCAGATTCGCAATCCGTCGTCCGGTCCAGTACGTTTCCTCGTGATCTCGCACCCCCGAAGCCACGGGGATCGCTTCAACGAATGATGCGAGCGGGAAACACGAACTTTCGGGGCTAGGACCTATGAGCTGCTGGCTCAATGTTGTTCGTAGGTGTGATTACGATGTCGGACTTTTCGGGTTCTGCTGCACCGAGGCCCACTTCGCGTGTTCCTGCGAGACCAGAGACTCGATTCTTTCCGCCAGCAGCGCATGCGGGTCGGCCGTGCCGGAGTAAGGAGCGGCCTTCCCCAGGTAGACATACTTCTCGTGCTTAAGCGATTCACACGTGGACCGATAGGCGATCCAATTCTGCTGGTACTGGTTGAGGTGCAGCATCCCTTCCAGCACTGTAATCAGCGCGCCGAGTCCGCCGGTCACCCAAAGCACATGGTCAAATTGGAACGCCGAGAGAAGCGGGATCAACGCTGCAGCCGAAATCTCGACTACCTTGATCCGTTTATAATATCTCTGGTTGGATATGCTCTTTCGGTCATACCATGCGATCTGATCTTCGAGCCGCTCCATCGTCGGATCAGGTCCAGGTGCTTGCGTGGCTTGAGTGCCCATAGGCGGCGATTCTAACCCCTTTTCGCGCGATCCCAGTTACTAACTTTCTTTCGCACCGGCAACGGTTCCGGTCGAACATCGATCGGCGCGCGCCGCTGGGCGCAAAACAGAGTTATCCACCCGTAAGAGCGAAGTTGACGGTGATTTGGGTGTTTACCGGCACGGCCTGGCCGTTCTGCACGTACGGCTTGTACCGCCAGTGCTTGACGGCGTCGATAGCCGCGGGAATCAAGAGCGGGTGTCCGCTCACCGCTCTAAGATTCTCGACTGCCCCGTCTTTCGAAATGTTGGCGTCGAGAACTACCGAGCCCTTCACGTGAGCTTGTCGCGCCAGAGGTGGATAGTCGGGCACCACTTTCTCCACGAGAAGACCGGCTGCGTCGTCTGGCGACAGGCGAATCCGCTGGAGAGGTTGTACTTGGCTTTCATTCTTCGCAGGCGTTGAAGTTGATCTGGAAATCTTGGTATCCGGTTCGCCTGCAGCAGGAGTGGCACCGCTATTGAGCAGGGCGGGTTCCGCAGTCCGCGTCTGCTGGGCCGAAGTCGGTGTCTTTTGGGACGAGTTTCCTTCCGGTGTTGCCAGCCATTCACCGACAACGACAACGATCGCCAGCAGCAGGATGAACGCTCCACCTACGAGAACCAAATACTTTCGCTTGCTTGATTTTGTTTTCGCGGTTGTCGTCGGGCTCGCCGTTGTGGTTGGTACCGCCTTTGTGGACGGCGGCGGCGACATTGCAGGTGGGGCTGTCTTGTACCGCAATTCTTTCGCTGCGGCGACCGCCTGCGCTCCGACCGTTCCTGCTGCCCTGCTGGGCTGAGCTGCTCTTGATCCGAAATCGGATACGGGAATCGCCCGGTTCGACGCATACAGTGAAAGGAATTTCTCGCGTTCCGACGGTGAGTTGATCTCTTCGGCGACCTTCAGATAGAGGTCTTGGGTCGAACTGCAGCGCGCGACGGCGCGATTCACAAAAATATCGGCGATCGGACCAACATACAGCGCAAGTTCCCGGCTAACACGCTGCAAAGTCGCCGGATCAATTCGCGAGTCTCCGCTTGACCCCGAGGTCTCAACTGCTCTCGGTTGCGGAGTGACGGGTGCGGTCGCGACCTTTGCTGGAGCGGGCCCGGCCCCTTTCTCGACTCCAGCCTTCTCTCCAAGCAGACGCCGCAATGCCTCGATCAACAGCTGGGTATCCGACTTCCATCTGGCATGAGTCAGTTCAATGCAGTTGCGATATGCGAGGTCCGTGAGGTTTTCCGGCAGTTGCTCGGCGCGAGGCATCGCGGCGCCGTGCACCAGCACCGGAATGACCGGAATGTCGCGCCTCAGTGCCGACGCGGTTTCGATGCGAACGAAATCCCCGGGGTCGTCCAGACGGCGGGCTCCGTTTTCGTCTTTCGCATCGAGCCATTGCGGGCCCATCACCACCAACAGCACGCCGCACTTCGCTACGCTCTCTTCAATTGCCTTGCGAAAATCGCGTCCCGCTTCGATGCCCGCGACATCCATGAACACCATGTCTTCGCCAAAGCGCTGGACCAGATCGTCGAACAGTCTTCCGGCCTCACCCTGCGAGTCATTTCTACGATAGCTAATGAAGATGGCGCCCAACATGCCCCTCCTTTAGCGAGCCGCGCATAAATTCGGTTTCCTGCCCCGAGCTGGATTTCCCAAGCACCGATTGGGACAAAGTTTACTCTTTTATAAGTATGAGGGAATACAGAAGTATCGGGGAGTAGCTGACGGGCTGCTCTTTTCCGATAATCACTTACTCGAGCGACTTATGGCGCGGATATCCAATCAGTGGTGAGGGCAAGCAGTTGCCAGCAACGTCTCTACGAGACACGCGCAAGGGCGCCGTCAGAGATCAGGCACAAGTGCGCTGCGAACGCTCGACGCAGTCGGTAAGCCATGATTCCAGCAGCACGCGATCCCCCTCAGGCATAGACGTGAAATGGATCCCGGCGAGCTCCGCCGTTGTCCAGGCAACGGTGCCTGCAACGCGAAGCGTAGTCTCCCTCTCCGGCAAAGCAAACTCCAGATCCAGTTCTTCTCCCGCGGTCAGAAAGGCACGCGCGCCGCCATCAACACGCTGCAGCTTGATCCCGACGCCGCCTTCGCTCAAGTTCACCACCGTCACCTCCGCGTGTGGCCGGTTCCGAGCACTGACGGACGCGGCAAAGTTCACGGACTCACGGTGGTGCTTGCGTCGCCGGGCCACGGTGGCGGAGTAGGCTGCGCGCAAGCAGCGTTCGATCTGAATCGTGGACGGTGGCTTATGAATCAGAAATTGAACTCCCACGGCAAAGGCCTGGCGCAGATCGAGCAGATCGCGCACGATCGCCACCAGAACACACTCCTGGTTCAGCTTCGACCGTCGAACTGCGCAAAGAAACTCGCCCAGCAGGTCAAACTCATGCTCTTGGATCAAGGTCAGGGCTTCTTCGCAGCTGCCCACGACCTTCGTCGTCACGCGGAACTGGCTCAGAACCCCATGGGTCGTCCCCAGAAACGGAACGTCGGAGCAGAGCAACAAGGTGTGCATGGCAAGTGTGGTCTGCGGATTCTCCATAACTTTCTCCACTCCGTCACTCCCGGTCCTGAACGCCCAACCGTTCGTCATTCACTCCATCGGCGCGCGGCCGTCCGGGTTGAATTGCCACCTCATCCCCGGGAACCGGGCCGGGTTACCTCGGTTCGCCCGCCCGCTCAAGGCTTCGACCGACGAAATTGGGGGCTTGCGGCTTGCGCCGGCCCATCCGGCAGTTGCAACTGAAAGGTTGGCACAGGATCATTTCCCACGGAGCATTCTTGTGGGGATTGTCGAGGGACGCCGCCCCCATCCTCCAGGAGGAGGCCCACCATCATGAAGATTCCAGCTCGAGGCTCGGCAGCGTTACTGACCGCGGCGCTCATCGTGGCAGTCACCCTGATCTGGCTGCCGGCCTACCGCCTGTTCTTTGCCATCAGCGTCGGTTTTGGACTCATCGTGGCCGGGGCCCTCTATCTCTGGCACAAATTTCGCCCCGTGCGCGAAGAAGACATCGAGAACAAGCGCCCGCTGGGACTGGACTAGCGCTGCGCGGCGCAGCCGCTATCCGCAAATCGACGTCCCCCCGCGCTTCCGCGCTCTTGCCAACTCCTATTCAGTCATTGCAAACTTGAGCATGAGGGTTCTAGCGCGGTTTCTCGCGGCGGCTACCGATGCCGCTCACTTCCCTGCTCCCAGCCTGCCGGAGATCGCCTTCCTTGGCCGATCCAATGTCGGCAAGTCGAGCGTGATCAACTCTCTGGTCGGCGCCAAGCTGGCGCGTACCAGTTCAACTCCCGGCCGCACTCGCAGCATTAACTTCTTCGAGATTCGCTGGCCCGGCAAGCCGCAACCGGAACTCATTTTTGCCGACCTCCCCGGCTACGGGTATGCCAAGATCTCGCGCGAGATTTCTCAGGAGTGGCCGAAGTTTATCGAGCCCTATGTCACCGACCGTCCCACCCTGGCCCTGTGCGTGGCACTGGTCGACGCAAGCGTTCCCCCGCAGCAGAGCGACCGCCAACTCGTGAGTTTTCTCAATTCCATGGGTCGCGAATTCCTGCTGGTGGCGACCAAGAGCGACCGGCTTTCGAATAATCAACTGGACCAGGCGCTGCGCACGTTGACCGACGAGAATCCCGCAGCCCGTCTCCTTTCCTATTCCGCCAAGACAGGCGCCGGACGCGACGAACTGTGGAAGCGAATCCGGCAGGCCGCGCAAGCTGCGGCCGCAAGCGAGGCCACGTTCGGGACCGCGCTCGATTAGAAACCTCTAACCTTGATTCCTCCACCCGGCTAATCTCCCGCCCAGTTTGCTCCGTATGAGCAACAGAGTTCCCGCAAGGCTTGTCCGTCCCGCGTCGGCGTCAGGAACTGACCTTCGGTGATGGCGGATAGCGTATTCCGCATCAAGGACCTATGGCACAGGAAGCCAACGACGGCATTTCGTATCTGATGGCTCTGAAGCGCAGTAGCTCAGATGCCGGAAGCGTAGCCGCGCCGGCCCGCGAAAGCAGTCCGGAAACACAGACGGGCGGCACAGGCAACTACCAAAGCACAACCGCACAACCCTCCTATTACTACTGTGTTATAAAGTGAATACCTCTTTCTAAAAGATCACGCGGGTCTGCATCCTTTAATGTTAAGTTGCTGGTCATGAGCGCCCATTCTGTTGCGCCAGGCGCCCAGCAAAAACGCTTCGCGGCCTATCTTGATCGCCTGGCGCAAGCCGCGGGGCACTTGGATCGCGTGGTTCCTCTGAAGTCCTATTGCACCGGCTTGCTTTTGCCCGGAGAGCGCAAGAGCGTAGAACCGATGGCGGCTCGTCTGTGTCCCGACAACGTGCGCCAGACGCATCAATCCTTGCATCACGTGGTCGCCCACGCGCCCTGGAGTGACGAGGACATTCTGGAAGGCGTGCGTCAGTACGCGCTGCCCGCCATGCAGAAGCAAGGGCCGATCGAAGCCTGGATCGTCGATGACACTGGGTTGGTGAAGAAGGGGACACATTCGGTAGGAGTGACCCGACAGTATTGTGGACAAGTGGGCAAGCAAGAGAACTGCCGGGTGGCCGTGAGTTTGTCGATCAGCACCGCGGAGGTAAGTTTGCCCATCGCCTGGCGTCTCTACTTACCGGCAGTGTGGACCCAGGACAAGAAGCGGCGAACGGCCACGGGAATACCCCCGGAAGTCAAGTTTCAAACCAAGCCGGAAATTGCCTTGCAACAGATTCGTACCGCCTTAGACCGAGAGATCCCGGCGGCTCCCGTTCTAAGCGACGCCGCTTATGGGAACGACACGGAATTTCGCGAGGGCA
Source organism: uncultured Acidobacteriaceae bacterium (assembly GCA_963768265.1). GTDB lineage: Bacteria > Acidobacteriota > Terriglobia > Terriglobales > Acidobacteriaceae > Sulfotelmatobacter. Next base: position 140,259 of record CAVYHM010000026.1, on the reverse strand, counting down.
TCACCGAATTGGGGTTGCTGTACGTGATGGGCATCCAGTCGTCGGTGAGCGTGTGGTTACCCGGTCAGGCGCCGCTGCCCAAGCGGAAGTGGAAAGGAATCGGACGTCCCACGAAGCTGTTACGCCGCGGTGGCAAGCATGTTCCGCTGGCGGTGCGCGAGTTGGCGATGAGCTTGCCTGCCTCGGCCTGGAAAACCGTGCATTGGCGGGAAGGAACTCGTAGACCCTTGCGTTCCCGCTTTGCCGCTCTGCGCATCCGTCCCGCCCATCGCGATTACTGGAGCAGCGAGCCTCGCCCCGAGGAGTGGCTGCTGATCGAGTGGCCGAAGCAGGAAGCCGAACCGACCAGGTACTGGTTATCCACTTTGCCCGCCTCGACCAACCTTTCCCATCTCGTCCGCTTAGCCAAGCAACGCTGGATCATCGAACGCGATTACCAAGAACTGAAGCAAGAACTCGGCCTGGGCCACTATGAAGGACGAGGCTGGCGCGGTTTTCACCATCACGCTACCCTCTGCATCGCGGCCTATGGGTTCCTGGTGGCCGAACGGAGCCGTTTTTCCCCCTCTGCTCGCGCCGGTCAAGTGGACTTACCCGTCCCCGAAATGCCGCCCCAGTTCCATCCTCGGGGTTCGCCCCGTGCGCGTGGAGCGGCATAACCCCTGGTCCATTGCTACCCTTCGACAAACCCTGGCACGGGCTCTGCTCCGCCAACTTTCGGGCTGTCCTTTTTGTGGAGCTCCATTCTTATAACACAGTAGTACCATCAGGGAGCGGAAAAACGCCGCAGTCCCCGTTACAAGTGCGAAGGCAGCGCGGAGATGCGCGAACTGACCTGCGACGTCCACACCTGGGCGACCTTTACCGATATCAGCCTTCACGGCTGCTATGTAGAAGCCCAAGCCACCTACCCAGTGGGGATTGTCCTGCAAATGAAGCTGGCCGCCAACGGCGTAAAAGTGGAGGTCACCGGCAACGTACGCGTGAGCTATCCCTACCTTGGCATGGGGATCGCATTTGTAAACATGACCAACGAGATGAGGCACGCTTGCGCGGTATGCTCTCCACCGTCTTGCGGCCCTCGGTGATCATGGGACCAGGCATCGCTTCGTCACTCCCTGCCACTGGACCGCTGGAGGCGGTACCTCTGATCTCCGACCCCACAGCTGCGATCCAGGCGCTCGTCGAATTCTTTGAAAATCGACAGATGCTGATGCGCGACGATTTCCTGAGAATCCTCCGCCAGAGTCAGAGCACGCCGACAAAACCGTAAAGCGTCGAATCTCGTACCGTGCGTCTCTCTGCGATCATCGCTGCTTATTTTGCGGAGGTTAGCGGTCAGAGGCTTCTTGTTCCTCTGCTTCCGCCCCCGGACGAATTCACTCCCTTTCGCTATCATGGATCGTCATGTCTCTCTACCTCATCACTGGAATTGGCGGCTTCATTGGATCGTCGCTCGCCCGCGCTCTGCTCGCCCGCGGTGAGCAAGTTCGGGGCGTGGACAACTTCTCCACCGGCAAGCGGGAAAACATCGTAGAACTTATGGATCGCATCGACCTTCGCGAGGCCGACCTTCTCGACGTTGACGCCATGCATAAGGCCTGTGCCGGCGCAGACTTCGTCTTACATCAGGCAGCCATTCCCTCCGTGCCGAAATCCGTTCTCGATCCTCTGGGCAGCAACCGGGCCAACATTGACGGCACCGTCAACCTGCTGGTCGCGGCGCGCGATGCCAAGGTGAAGCGCGTCGTCTATGCCGCTTCGTCGTCGGCGTATGGCGACACTCCCACCCTGCCCAAACACGAAGAAATGAAGCCGGATCCACCCTCTCCCTATGCGGTGCAGAAACTGGCCGGCGAACATTACATGCTGTCGTTCTATCGCTGCTATGGCCTCGAAACCGTGTGCCTGCGATATTTCAACGTTTTCGGACCGCGGCAGGACCCATCCTCTCCTTACTCCGGCGTGCTGGCCAAGTTCATCACATTAATGCTGCGCGGCGAGCAGCCCACGATTTTCGGCGACGGCGAACAGAGCCGTGACTTCACCTATATTGACAACGTGGTGCACGCCAACCTGCTGGCCTGCACGGCCCTGGCGCACCAGGTTGCGGGAAGAATGTTCAACATCGCCACAGGAGACAGAATCACCCTCAACCAAACCTTCAAAGCGCTGCAGGGGCTGACCGGATTTTCCGGTGAGCCCGTTTACGGTCCGGAACGCGGCGGCGACATCAAGCACTCGCTGGCGGACATTTCGAAAGCAGAAGCCGAGTTCGGGTATCGAGTCACCGTGGAGTTCGAAGAGGGCCTCCGTCGCACTGTGGACTGGTATCGCAAGAAGTAAATCAGAGCGCCCGAATTTGATGGACTTCGGTAGTGTTTTAAACACTGCTCAATGCCTAGCAACACGTTTATTAGACACTACCTGGACTTCCAATTAACCCAGCGTTCACAGACCCGTAGTAACATACGCGCGTTCACGTCTAGCTGGAGGTTTCCGCCCATGTCCAAGACAGCGTTACGGCTTGCAATTGCAGCGTTCGTGACAGTTATCGGTCTGACCAGCGCACCCTTGCAGGGTCAGAGTTTCAAGGTGCTCTATACATTTAAGGGTGGCAACGATGGCGCTTATCCCGGGGCAGGTCTGACCCGCGATGAAAATGGGACTTTGTACGGCACAACTTCCGGCGGCGGAAAGTTCTCCGAGGGAACCGTTTTCAAACTCGCCCCGGACGGCCAGGAAAAGGTCTTGTACGCGTTCCCCGGGTTTGTGTACGGGGGCTATCCGTTCAGCCAGTTGTTACTGGACAAAGCGGGCAATCTGTACGGCACGACTTTGTCCGGCGGTGGTCAATTTGGAGAGCTCTACGGAACGGTCTTCAAATTGGAGCCCAGCGGGAAGCTGATCAATCTGATCGTCTTCAGCGGGTTGAACGGCATCAATCCGTTCGCGGGCTTGATTCAGGATCCCGCGGGCAACCTCTATGGCACCACGAACGAAGGCGGCCCGCACGCTGAGGGGACTGTGTTTGAGTTGACCAAGACTGGCCATCAGAGGATGCTTCATGGCTTCAGCCTTGCGCCCGATGGCGCTCTTCCGGATTGCCGCCTGCTTCGCGACGAAGAGGGCAATCTCTACGGAACAACTTCTCAGGGAGGCGGTACAGGCGATTTCGGCGCGGTGTTCGAAATCGACAAATTTGGCAAAGAGACGATCTTGTACCGCTTCCTTGGCGGAGCCGAAGGCATGCATCCCTTTGCCGAGCTGATTCGCGACCAGGACGGGAATCTGTACGGTACCACTTACGGGACACCGGGGCTCTTTCCGCCGTTCTTCTACGGCACGATTTTCAAACTTGACCCCGCCGGCACCCACACTTTGTTGTACAGCCTCACGGGTGGCCTGGATGGCGGTTCCCCCAGCGGTGGCCTGGTCCGAGATGAAGCCGGAAACCTCTACGGTACGGCGGGTCAGGGTGGATCCTTCAACAAAGGAACCGTTTTCAAACTTGTCGGTTTCAGCTCTCACTGCACAAACAAACGGTTCTTGGGAAAGAGTGTATTCGTCCCTGATGGGGCAAGCCGTTGCGAACGCGCACGGTCATGCGAATGTTAGCTTTTTTCCGGAGATCATATCGATACCCAACAAGCCGTTCACTGCGACCCGCACCTACAGCGATCAACGCATGGAGAATGGCGGGAACGTGGGTGATCCCATCACGGCTAAGTGCACGATTGCCCGCGATGACAAGGGAAGAATCCACTACGAAATGGCCTTTGAGAGCGTGGAGGAAGGCAAACTTGTGATTGGCGGATTTGATGTCCAGATTTACGACCCGGTCGCACATACGCTGAGCCGCTACTTCGCAAAGGCCGACCATTCCCTGCCTTCGGAGCCGACGGCGGAAGTCCGGAAGCTCAAATTGATGAGTGAAGTGGCAAAGACATTGCCCGCACCTGCACCGAAAGACCAAGGCGAGGAAAACGGTGGTGCTTCCACTGCTCTGGAAGAGTCCAACTCAACGAGAAAAGCTTCCGATCCCCCTCCTATAATTTTCATCCCGACGAAAGATAATTTGCCCGTACAGTCGGTAGACGGCATCGCCGCCGTGATCCACCGCACTATTTTGAAGTACGGAGAGAAACAACAATTTTTCCAAATTCACGAAGATTGGCTTTCGCCCGTCTACGCGATGGATATCCGCAGCACCACCTTAAGCGAAACGACCGGCAACGAAACGGTCGAGACTAAAGATATTGTCCCCGGCCGGCCCGATCTCGCGCTGTTTGGGATTCCACCGGGTTACGTCATCGAGTTGGAGCACTAACTGGGAGAAGCGGAAGCGACCGACCGTGTTTGCGTAAACGACTCTGAAGAACAGCCATTGTTGGTTAACGTTGGCAATTCACTCAGAACCCGGGTTGAGCGATTGATCTCTCGCCTCTGGCGCCCGGACTTCCGACGCCGAAAGCCCTTTCATTACGTTGGTTATCTACGTCCCCATTACGCTCATCGCTAGAGTGGAGGCATGCCTCTTTCCTCGATGGTGCTTTCACGCGATTGGCAGGAAGTCAGTGTTCTGGAATGTATCCTTGGCGGCCTTCACATGGATGTTGCGGTTGAACAGGAACCGCAGCGCGCCCTAACCCGCATCACCAAGTCAAAAATCGATGCTCTCATCGTCGATTGCGATCTGAACGGAAGCTCGCAGTTCCTGCACCAGTTGCAGCGCGAGGAAAAGCGCTCGAACACCGTACCCCTCGTCATCATGGGCGGTCCGCATTCCACCCGCACCCTGGAAGATACGGGAGCCTTGTTCGCCTTCGAGAAGCCGATTTCCGTAGAGCAAGCCGTGCGTACGCTTTCTGCGGCACGCAGCATGATCCTCGACGGACGCCTGCGCTACCATCGCGCCGGACTGGAAGTGCCGGTGTCGTTAAACTACCGCGGCCGGAAACAAGCGGAAGGCCATCTGGTCAACCTGAGTCAGGGCGGAATGCAGATTCATACTGCAACCGCAGTCGAAGCCGATAAACCACTGCAAGTCTCGTTCGAGCTTCCCGGCGCCAGATCAGCCTTGAAAGCACAAGCCGAGATTGCGTGGCAGGACAAGCGCGGCAACCTGGGCATCCGCTTCGTGAAGATAGCGCCGCGGCAACAACGCACCCTGCAACTCTGGCTAGCCCAGCAATTCTTCGCCAACTAACCTTCGATCGTAGAGACGTAGCTTGCTACGTCTCTGCCTCCCGCTCAACGGAACCGTGCGTCGCTGTCGTCGCGGTCACCCTCCACCTCTGACGCCGTCAGACGCGCCAACCGCGTACCGAAGCTTGACCCTCCGAATGTCTTAAAGAATGCCCAATACAGGCCGCCCAGCACGATGGCCGCTCCCGTCGTCATCGTAAACGGCCATTTCGGCGCCTCTCGTGTGACCGAGAGAAACACCAGGGCGAACACCAGCAAGGCTGCGATCACAATCAGAGTGTTGACCGTCCAAGCCAAGCCGCGACTGGAAAGCGGTTGCGACAGCCAGTCCAGTGCGGGCTCCGGCATTGGTCGAGCCGTCGCCGAAATGGCATCCGGCACTACGACCGGTTCCTGCACCGGCAGCTCGATCACGTTCACGGGTGCCGGAGAAACGATGAGCCCTGCTTCTTCTTCCGCTTCTACAACGCCGGTAGCCGCTCCTGTCGAGCGGTCCGCAGCTGTGGAAGGTCTAGCGACGGCTGCAGACACAGATGCCGCCGCGCCCAGCCCGGCCTGTGCCCCCTGCCAGGGAACCGCAAGCCCTGAAAGCAGGTCCCCGAAAATCCACTCATCAATCTGCCGGGCCACGCGCGGAGACAGGTCGAGGAAACGGATGCCGCATTGTCCCGAAAAGGTGGACCAAACCACCTCACCCCGGGTCTCCACGCGCAACCGGGGATAGCGCAGTTCGAAGCGCACTCGCACTTGCTGCCGCGGACGAATCGCCGCCACCGCCTGCACCCCGATGCCGCCGTGCGTAAGATTGCGAATGATGCCGCCGTTCGCCTGGTCCAGCGTGACGTAGCTCAAGATGCGCAGTTCGTGCCGATGCCGGGTTCGCCCCAATGGCGGGGGAGACGGTCCTGCTTGCATGCACCTACCTCCGGAGAAAGTCGCAGGGGTGGTTTGTTTTAGCCCGAAATTATTGTCAGAATTCTATGGCCCGGACGGGCCATGGCTTAGTACCTCGATTGGTACCGCCCGGTAAACCGGTAGGGGTCTCCTCCGACCGAAAAATGGCGTACACTTCCGCAGATTGGGCGAATTCCAGCCGCGAAGCGGCGAAAGAGTAAAGCCCGGGACGTAAGCCCCCGGGGTAAGCGTTTAGTAAGTGTCGAGCCCCGGAGGGGCGACAGGCATGCTCTGACACAGACCCCCGAAAGTACATGCCCAAACGGTCATGCTAGGTAATTGCAACTGGGGCCAAAGACCGATAACTTACTTTGTGAACTGTCTTTAATGGCAACCATACCCACCAAGCCGGGCGCGGACATATCGACTCCCGTCACTGCAGCCAGCGTGCCCTCATGGCCGCGCGGGGAGAGTCCCGCTTCCAGCGTCTTCTCCAGCCAAGTAGTTGGAAACCACTCCGGCAACGGCGATTCTCCGCAAGATCATTTTCCGCAAGATGACGCCATCGAGAAGCCATCTCAACGCGACGCGCTGCAGGCCTTGCTGGCTTTCTCGGCGCTGCACGAGCAAGTGCGCCGCAGAAAAGCACTGGCGGCACGCCACCGTAGTTTCGACGCGGGTGCTCCGCTGGCCGAGTTCGAAGACAGTGAACTGTTCGTTCTCGACGAGGTGCTGCAACTCGTCGCCGAGCGCGCAGTCGCGATCACCGGCGCCGACGGGCTGGCCATTGCCCTGGCGCAAGACAACGAGATTGTGTTGCGCGCCTCGGCAGGCACGGTCCGGCCCGACGTGGGCGCGCGCATCGACCGCGATTCGGCGTTCTCCGGAGCCTCTTTCCGCATGGCGCAAGCGGTGAACTGCGACGACACGGAAACGGACCCGCGGGTCAACGTACAAGCCTGCCGGCGCCTGGGCGCGCGATCGATGGTCGCCGTCCCGCTGTGCGGACGGCGGCGCGTGATCGGACTGCTCGAGGCGTTTTCCTCCTGGCCCTTCGGTTTCAACGACAGCGACGTCCGCAACCTGAGCCTGCTCGCCGAACTGGTCGTGAGCGCGCTGAAGCCGGAGGATGAGGATCGTTTCGCGGAAGCAGCCGAGGCAGCCGAAACCAAGCTGATCGTACCTCCGCCCACGGAAGCAGTGGCGCCGCCGATCGTGGCACCCGTGGTCGCTCCGCCTGCTGCGGCTGTTGTTGCTCCGGCAGTCCGGACGGTTGTCGCTCCGCCACCGGTGCCGTCGAAGCCGCCCGCTCCCGTCGTTGAATCAAAACCCGCTGAACCAAAGACGGTTGAGTCGAAACCGGCCGAGCCAAAACCGGTTGAGCCGAAAACGTCTCAAGCGCCGATCCCCGCCGCGAGCACCACGTTCGCTCCCGCCCCAATTCGAGCCCTCCCTGTGCCTGCTCCGGCAATTCCGGTTGCGCCTGCGCAGAAGGCGGCGAGCCTCCTTAAGTTCGAATCGCCTAAGTTTGAGCCGCCTGAGTTCGAACCGCCCATCTCAGCCGAGACCGGGACGGCGCACGTTCTCACCCTCGGACAAGAGTTCGAAGAAGCGCCGCGCAAACCCCGGGCCTTGATTCTGCTGATCTGCTTTCTTATCGTGGCCGCGTTTGGGGCAGGATTCTGGTGGAAGTGGAGAGCAGCGCAACTCGGCGAACAAATCGTGACCGAACCGTCCGTCTCAAACGCCGCGGGCGGCGCGCCTGATACGGCCTCATCAAATGCCTCCGCGAGTCCCTCGACCGATGGGAACTCCGGTCCGGATGCGACTGTGGGGGCCGATGAACAGCTCAATGCGCCGGCTGCTCCTCAGGATCTGGCAAAGTTTCCGCGCATCACCGGAGTCCGTCACTGGTCCTCGGCCGACACGAGTACGGTCGTTCTCGATCTCGAAGATCAAGTGCAATACGAGGCACACCGCCTTGCCGGACCGGACCGCATCTATTTCGACCTCCACGACACGCAGCTCCCGCCGGAACTCAGCGCACGGTCGATCGAAATCGGCGATGCCTTGCTCAGTCGTGTCCGCGCGGCGCAACCGGTGGCCGGCATGACACGCGTCGTGATGGAAACGCGCGGCGACTCGAATTTTTCCGTCAGCCTGGAGCCGAATCCCTATCGCCTGGTCGTAGAAGTGCGAAAGATTGGTTCCAATCCTAAAGGCGCCGTGAATCTGTTCCCCAACGCAGAAGCGGAGAAGAACCGGCTCGCGATCGTCATTCCACCCCCGACGAAAGAGGATCTGCAACTGCGCGCCCATGTGCCCAAAATGCGCATCGTGGTCGACGCCGGCCATGGCGGCTGGGACCTCGGCACCGTGGGCCGACGCGGCTTGCTCGAAAAAGATCTCGTGCTGGAAATCGCCGAGCGCCTGGGCAAACTGCTCGAGACCCGCCTGGGCATGGAAATCATCTACACCCGCCAGGACGACAACTACATTCCGCTCGACCAGCGCGCAGAGATTGCCAATCACGCGCAGGCTGACCTTTTCGTCTCCGTCCACGCCAACTACAGTGACCTGCCTTCGGCGCGCGGCGTGGAGACGTACTACACCAACAAGTTTTCTGCTCCCGGCTCCAAAGAGGCTGGAGCCAAGGATGTCGACAGCCACGGAAACGCGGCTTCCAACAGTAAGTCCGGAGTGACGCCCGTGCTCTCGCCCGCCGACCTGCAAGAACGCGTCGAACAATCGCGGCACCTCGCAGCCAGCGTGCAGCGAGCCTTGTACGGAACGCTGGCTGTGCAGAACCCCGGCCTGCGCGACCGCGGCATCAAGTCGGCGGGCTTCGTGGTTCTCACCGAAAGCGCCATGCCCGGAATCCTGGCGGAAGTTTCCTTCGTCAGCAGTCCAGCAGACGAACAGAAACTGCGCAGCGACGGCTACCGCGAGCAAATCGCCGAAGCGCTGTACAAAGGCATCGCACGCTACGCGGCCAACTCAAAAAACGTGAAAGTCGCGAGCGCCGCGAAGTAGTAGCGCCATCTCTACCAACTCGCGAGGCATCATCCCGAAGCCCCTCGCCCTCACCAGCGGGGCGAGGGATCTCCCTTTGTAACGTCTGACGCTCGAAATCTACGCTAAGACCGGGAAGGGCACGAGTTCACTCGTGCCGATTCAGCCCTAAATTAAGATCCGGCTTCAGCCGCTGAGGGGCGCGAGGCGGGTAGCCTAACCTTGAGGGTGCCCCGTCCAAGCTTCGCTTGGGCGGGGATTTTGACTGCGCTCAGTGCCGCAGACTTTTACACAGCCTTCCACAGCAAAAATCCCATTTCTTGTGACGAACAACCTTTACTGAGGATATGGAAAGAGCCACACTCGGAACATGCGCGAGGGCAATGCCATTCATCTCGACGACACCGCCAAACGCCTCCGATCGGAGCCCGCAGTTAACTCCTTATTTCGGAATATTTTGGCTGCAAGTCCTTGCGGCTCAAGATTTTGCCCAGATCTCGCCATATGTCACGCCGACAAGTCCTTAGAAATGAGGATTTTAGCGGGAGGCATAAAAAAATGTGGAGGGATACATTGGATTCTCATCCTGAGCGAAGCGAAGGACCTGTGCACTCGCTGGCAGCACCAATGCTGACCGACCGGTGCATAGGTCCTTCGTCGGGCAAAGAACGCCCGCCTCAGGATGACAAGGGTGCTTGAGTTGCCATCAATTCGACGCTGGCACGCTCCCATACTTTTCGAGCCACTTCAGTTCTTCCCGCACTTTGATTTTTCCGTGCCACGGATTCTTGGCCAGCGAGTGGCCTTCGCCGGGGAAGATCAGCAGCTTGTTCGGAATGCCGAGCGAGTAGAGCGCGTGTTCCAGCAAGTAATCTTCCAGCACGGCGACGCGGATGTCGTCGGCGCCGGCAACCATGTGCGTGGGCGTGCGGACCTTGTCGATCTGAAAGATGGCCGCCTCGTCGTGATAGCGCTGTGCGGCTTCCCACGGACGTCCGCCGAGGAAGTAGGCATCATCATACGTCGTGTCGTCGTTGCCCCAGTTGCCAGTGTGCTCCACCGAGCCTGCGCCCGTAACTGCGGCTTTAAACCGCGTGGTCTGGGTGATCAGCCAGTTAGTCATGTATCCGCCATAGCTGTAGCCGCCGATGGTGAGGTGATCGGAGTCGGCGATGCCGTCTTTCACCAGCGCGTCGACGCCTTCGAGAATGTCTCTGCCCGGACGCGACACGATCTGGGGAACGATCTGCATGAGGAACTTGTCGCCGTATCCGGTGGAACCGCGGTAGTTGGGCTCGAAGACGAGCCATCCGTTGCTGGCGGCGAGCGCGGCCCACTGGTACCAGTCGGCCTCGAAGTGATTGCCGTCGGCATCGGCGGGGCCGCCGTGAATGAACGTGAGCATCGGAAGGTGCTTGGCCTCAAATTTTCCCGGAGGATAGACAAGCATGCCTTCGACCGCGGTGCCGTCGTCGGCCTTCCAGCGGTAGGGTTTGCCTTGCGGAAGATCGCGCTCGGTGAACAGTTTGTTAAAGGAAGTGACGGCGCGGGCCTCATCGAGTTTGCCGGAGCTCTCGGCGAGATAGACTTCTTCGGGCTTGCCCAGCGAGGAATACACGAAGGCGACGCGCGGCGAGCGTGGCGCGGCAGAGATGTCGGAGTAGGTCCCCGGCCATCCGCTAACGCGGTGCAGAGACTCGGATGGTTTGTTCACCGAGTACATCTGAACTTCAGTGCCGGCGCGCGCGGAGGTCAGCACGGAGTCGCCGGTGACGGCGTAGTGCTCCACGGGACCGATGAAATCCTTGCTCCATTGCTGGACGGCACCGGAGTCGGTGTCGGGCTTTTCTGTGTCGGGCTTTTCCGTGTCAACCCAGTAGAGATGTGGCTGCAGGTCGCGGTAGGGGCCGGAGACGTCGCCGATTTCGACGCTGAAGAGGATGTGTCGGCCGTCGTTGGCCCAGTGGGGATGAATTTCGACCGCTTGATTGTGGGTGATGCGACGGGGCTGGGCCAGGGCTTGCGGGCTGGCTTTTTCGTTGGCGCCAGCAGACGCGGGCGAGGGCGCCCGCGCCACACTTGGCAGATCGATCGTGTAGAGCTCGACATCTTCGACCTTTTCCTGGCGTTGGTTGATAGCGTTGGTCAAGAAGGCGAGCTTGTTGCCGGTGGGCGACATGAGCAGGGCGTCGACGCGCAGGGGTATCGTCGCGATGGCCTGAGCGTCAGGGGTGACGTCCTCTTTGTTCTTCTTTTCTTTCTCGGAATCTGGCGTCACTTTGGCGGCCGTGGCCTCGTGGCGGGCGAGTGCGGAGCCGAGGTCAAGCGCGAAAATTGTGTCGCCGCGTTCCGCGGTGCGGTACTGCACCACGTCTTTCCATTCTTCCTTGTAATCGTCTTTCTGTTGCTTGCTCCAGGGCTGGCGCGTGGCGAAGTAGATGGTCTGCGAGTCTGCCGACCAACAGAAGGCGTGGACTCCTTCTTCGCCTTCGGTCACGGCAAAAGCCTCGCCGCCGTTGGGCGAGATGAGGTAAAGCTGGCTGGCCTCGTCGTCTTTCGAATCGGAGTCGGAGTCGGAATCGCCGCCTTTTTCCGCCGAGGTCTTGCGTTCCGAGAGAAAGGCGATCCAACGGCCGTCGGGCGACCACTTCGGGCCGGAATCGTGACCGGATTGCGTCAACTGGATCAGCGCGCCGCCCTTCGCATCGTCGCGGTAGAGCCACAAGTCCTTGCGGAAGATCTTCTGGTCCCAGTCGGCGCGCTCGGTGGCGATCACCACGGAATTGCCGTCGGGCGAAATCTCCGGCGCGGGAAAGCTCACGGAGTTGAAGAACTCGTCGAAGGTCAACTTCGGCTTGGCTTTCGTTTCGGTTTGTGCGAGAACGACAAGCGCGCAACTCAAAGTCATGACTACTACAAAAGCATTTTTGCAGATTCGCATAGGGCCCCTGGGGAACAAGGTTTATACAACGCGGGAATTAGGAGAGGCAAGTGAGCGTGCGCCGTCCGGTGCATTCACTTCCACGGATTGGCGCCATACGGTCCACAGCAACACGGCAATGACCGGGACCGATAGGTTGACATGGGTCCAGCGCGAGAGCGGGCCGAGCAGCGGCAGAACATATGCGAGATAAGCAGAAAAAGCCGGGAGGAGAAAAGGCGCCGCGCGCTGCTCAAGGTGAGTCCACAGCCATTAGCAGCGCGGGAGCAAGAGCCCACAGGCAAAGAGCAAGAGTAACGGCCTGCGCGCGAGCCGGCGCGGGGTCAGCCACGCCACGCCTGAGGCAACCCACATCGGGATCAGCGCACGGCCGTCACGGCGCTGGTTCGGCGTGCTTGAGCGCGTCGTCGAGTGTTTGGGACACGTGGGGGGCGCTCGGGGCACCGACAATGCGCCAGCCGTCATCGTAATTGCGAAATCCGGCAGTAGATTTGTAATGCACTTCGCTCGAGTAGAGGGCGTCGCCGACTTCGTTCAGCGGAAGCCATTTCCAGGTGAAGTCGACGTCGGCAACGTTGCCCTGTTTGCTGACTCCGGTGATCTCCACCAACTCTCTTCTTGCCACCGGAATTGCAAATGAGGGCTTGCCGGCCTCATCGGTGGAGACGAGGGCGCGAACCGTGTCCACACCGGAGGGAGTCAGCAGAATGTCCCAGCACGGCGGAGGAGCGAGTCCGCTCCTGCAGACGGCATTGGTGGCAGAGATCCAGCCGTGGTGCTGCAGCACGAGGTATTCGGGCGCGACATAGACTTCGTTCGACACCAGTCCGGTTTGTAGGACGAAATGCTGCGGAGCACGGAAGGCGTCGGAGGCGGAGATCAGATCACGGGCGAGACGCCGGGACAGGAAATCGCGCGGAGAGCAGGATGCGAGCAAGAGGAGACCGACTAAACAGAGAATGGATTTCTTTCGCGTGAACTTCCGCATGAACTTTCGCATGAACTTGGAAGACCAAGCCGGGCTTCGCCCGGCGGACAGCCGGGGGCGGCTGTCCCCACGTGAACCTTTCCCACGCGTTGCCTCCGCTGGATGAATCAACGAGTGATTGTAAACAAACGGGACCGTTTGTGCGGAAGGAAAGGACGCGCGGTAATTTGGCCGGAGAACTGCGTGTCCCAGCGACCTGGGATCTGGTGGGCACATCGAGGGCAACGGCCTTCGGGCGTGAGGCGATAGTCTTCGATCAGATATCCGTAGCGGTGGATGAGGACCTCGCTGCACTGCGGGCAGCGAGTGTCTTCCCAGTCACCCACACTTCCGGGCAAATTGCCAGCATAGATGTAGCGCAGCCCAGCGGCTCGGCCGATTTCGGCGGCGCACAGCAAGTCTTCAATGCTGGTGTCGCGCTGGCCATCGTCCTGCATTTTGTAGTCCCTGTGAAAGGCGGTGACGTGCCAGGGAATGTCGGGTGAAATGCCGGCCAGGAATTCGGTGAGGCGGCGGATTTCGTCGGCAGAGTCGTTGAAGCCTGGGATGAGCAAAGTGACGATCTCCAGCCAGAGCCCCATGGCGTGAATACGGCGGATGCTGTCGAGAATCGGGGCGATGCGTCCACCGAGTTCGTGATAGTGGCGATCATCGAAGCTCTTGAGATCCACTTTGTACAAATCGAGCCAGGGTCGCAGGTAATCAAGCACCTGGGGGGTGGCATTGCCGTTGGACACGTACCCGGTCAGCAACCCGGCAGCCTTGGCCTCTTTGAAGACGGCGACTGCCCATTCGCTGGTGATGAGCGGTTCGTTGTAAGTGCTGACTAGAACTTTCGCACCCTGATCCAATGCATCGCGCACCAGGTATTCCGGCGACACTTCGAGAGGTGGCGAGATTGCGTTGGGATCGCGCAGTGCCTGCGAGGTCACCCAGTTCTGACAGTAGCCACAATGCAGATCGCAGCCGAGCATGCCGAAACTGTAGGCGAGCGCGCCGGGGTAGGCGTGAAAGAACGGCTTTTTCTCGACGGGATCGCACTGCATTCCGGCCGTGTATCCCCAAGGCACGTAGAGCGTTCCAGCGCGGTTGTAGCGGACTTTGCAAACGCCGGACTGGCCTTCGGGAATCGGGCAGCAGTGACCGCAGGAGAAACAACGAACGCGATTGTGCTCGAGCTTCTGGTAGAGAGCTGCATCTGCCTCGCAGACTCTCTCATCGAGAATGGCACGGAGCGTAGGCACGGAATCCCTAAACATATTCTAGCGCTGCGGGAGGAAGCTCGGAACGGTGAACAGTGGCCGGTGGTTCGTGATCAGAAGTTAGTGATCGGGATCAGCGCCCGGCCGGCGGTTTCACTCTGGGGCCATGTTGCTGGAGCCATCGACTGGCATCCAGTTCGATGGCGGTAACTTGGTCCCGCGTCAAATGGGCAGCCACGAGGGGCGCAAGAACCTTGCTGTTCTCGTCGCCGTTAGCGCGAGCCAGAGCCATCCAGAAATAAGCTTGATTGAAGTTTTGTGGGATGTCCCTTCCCCGAAAGTAAACGGACCCAAGTTTGGACTGGGCTGCAGTGTTCCCCTGCTCGGCAGCCTTGGTGAACCACCGCACCGCTTCGCGTTCGTTCGGCGTTACGCCGTCGCCGGTGGCGTAGCGTAGTCCCAAAGCATTCTCGGCGGTAGGATCGCCTTGGAGCGCCATACGGCGGAGTTGGTTTAAGGTTGCGGTCTCGACGATCGCGCTGTCGACGGCTGGGCCGCCAGCAGAACGATCGACGGGCTTCGGCGCTTGAGAAGAGGCCAGCACCGTTTGCAGTTGGCCACGTCCGTGTTCACTGAGCTTGCTCTGAATCAAAGGCGCGGAGAAATACCCGAGAACCATGGCGATCACGCCTGCTGCGAAGATCAGCAAAAACAGATGCGCCCCGGGCAGGCTGATCCCGCCGTTGCTTTTGGGCTCCGGATTCTTGTCTTGATCGGGCGCGGAAGCGAAAAGCACACTGCCGGGCGTCGCCGCGAAGTCGACCGCCTCGGGTGGTGCTTCGAGCGCCGGCAAATTTTCGGCGCGGGCCGCGCGATTCAGGGCGGCAAGAACAGTTTCGGCGAGGCGCTGCAGCACTCTGCTTTCGCTCTCGCTGAAAGCATTGGGCTGGGCGGAGAACACTTCCAGAATTCCTACGGACTTGCCACCTACACGCACCGGGACCGCGATCATGGAGCGAATGCCCAGAGCACGACAACTCTCGCGGTCGACGCGTGAATCGTTTTCGGTATCATCGCAGCGTAGTAATCTTCCGGTCTTCACGCACTCGCCAGAGAATCCGGATCCGACCTGCAAGCGTGCGTCGTCGGGTGGAGCATCCGGGCCGGCACTGGCGCGACAGACCATAAACTCCGGGTCGTGATCGGGGAGTGCGATGGCCGCACCAGATGCGTGAATCAGGGTTTGGGTGCGCGTCGCAATCAATTGCAGGGCCGCGCTAAGATCCGCGCCCAGCGCCTCAACCTCGCGTTGGATGGCGGTCACGGCAGCCAGCATGTCGGTGTAGCTGGGGCGAGGAGGAACATGCTCCAACTGCGGGGGAGGTGCGCCGCTGGCGTCATCGGCATTGGCCACGGAGGCCACGGCGTTCAGAAAAAGCCACTCGCGCAGGCGGAACACAGAGAACGGCGGCAGTTCGGCAAAGCGCAGACCCACGCGGCCGTCAGCGTTCGACCAGATTACTTGACCCGTGGTGTAAATGTGATCCGGACACTCAGCCAGATCGAGGCAAAGATTCACGCGCCTGCCAACTTCGAGCGGAGCGGGACACTGAATCGCGACTCCTTCCTCGCTGACATTCAGGATCTCGTGCAAGTCGAGCATGGCGCCTTTGGATTCGCCGGTGAAAGACGCATAGGCGGGAGTCTGGATTTTGTGTCGCACGCGACGGCGACGGTTAGTAGCAGGTTTCCCGACCGAAGTTGACGCAGCCATGGAATGGGGCCCTATATTTGAAGTTACATATTAACGCGGGATCGTGGAAAAGTAAGCAAAGAAGACAAAGAAGAAAAAACACAGTAGGACCACGAGGCCCGCCAAAACCGCCGTTCCGGCAGGATAGCCCGCGGCAGAAAGGCTTGCTTTGCTGAAGGACAAATTCCGGCCAGGGGACATGGTGGGCAGGGCGAAAAATAGGGGTTGGGTGGTTATCTGGGGCGGCGGTGGTCATCAGGAGCACCGAACACCTACCCACCTTCTGCCATTCGTAAGCCGTCAGGCGGCCGGGCGGGCTTGAGCCCTTTGCAGGGTGGAGATGCGGAAAATCGCCGCAACCATCATGCTGGAGAGAAGCTGCATGGTGGCGACGTCTCGCTCATCGAACGCTCCCGGGTTCGAGGAAAGTACCTCAAAAACCCCCAAAGTGCGCCGGTAATGGCGCAACGGGGAGACCAGGATGGAGCGGGCTCCCAGGCGGCGGCAACTGGCCAGGTCGACGCGCGGGTTGCGCTCGGCATCATGGCAAAGCATAACCTCGCCCGACCGGACGGCCTCGGCCGAGATGCCGCCTTCGGTTTGCAGGCGAACTCCGAGGTCGGGAGCGGTGCGGCCGGCCCGGGCACGGCAGACGATCTCGTCACCGGCACGCAGGGCAATGGCGGCTCCGGTGGCGCCGGTCAACTGCTGGGCGCGTTCCGTCATGGCGCTGATGGCAGGCTCGAGCTCAAGTTCCGCGGGGTGGATCTCGAATTCCTCAGGCAGCGTTACTGCCCGAAAACCTGAGGCGGGATGAACTGCGTTAGCTACGCGAAGCTGGCCACGCATGGCGAGCGAGGGCACGCGGGAGCGATCGGCCACGTCGATCACGGCAGGGTCTGGCACCGACCGCAGAAGATCACGAACCAAGCTGTCGAGCTCGGAGTCGGTGATGAGATGGGCGGTCTGCTGGTGGCGCAAGGATCCACCCAGCACTCGCGAAAGGCCGATCAGGGCATGGCTTCCGCAGGCGACACAGTATGGCTTGCTGCTTGCGCTGATCAGTTCGCACTGAACACAGAAGGCGGCTGACTGCAATGGAACAAAGGGAATGTCCTTGAAAGTCGTGCCATACAGTGTCTTGCCAAACATGAGTGCAGCGCCTCTCTTCCCGTCACGGTGGAATCGAAGGTAAATAGACATGGGGAGAGGCAGAAGTGACGACAGAGGTTCTGGGTGTGGAAAAAGGGGCGGAAACCGTTGGCGGCAATCTCCCTCATCGGGGCTGAGCCCAGCGGCTAAACAGGGTGCGGAGAAACTCCAACCACCTCGATTCCGTAGACGAGCGGCCCTTTTCAGGGCCGCGTAAGGCAAATGGGATCAACGCGGGCTTTAAAGCCTGCAAATACCAGGAAAACTGATGCGGCACGCCTGAAGTGATTGCGGAAAGAGTCGTCAAAAAGGCTGAAAGCATCCCTCAGGCGCTGAAGCGCAGACATATTCTGAACGACTTAGCGGCACGAGTGGAACTCGTGCCCTTCCCGACCGTTCGAATTTGACTTTTTGCGGAGCCTCTGAAGGCGGGCCTGATACGAATCGTTTTCTCGAGACCTTAACAGCGAGATTTTGATGCGGTTGATTTCAATGGGTGAGTCGATTATGCTAAACACATCATCCGGCGACTGCCGGAACCAAGACTGGGGGAAACCATGGAATGGACCGCACCTGCTTTTGAAGAGATTTGCCTGAACTGCGAAATCAATTCCTACGCCAGCGCGACGCTGTAAACGACGCCTCGCTTTTTATGCGGTCTTACGCCGCGCCTCGCAAGATGATTTCCGCGATGCGGTCGGCTGCGTGCCCATCCCAAAGGGGCACGCGATGGTTACTGGTTTCTGTACTGCTCTCCCGAGTTGAATTGCGTTTGAGTGCTTCGCTTTTCAGAACTTCGAGGGCAGCTGTGCGAAGCCGCTGAAGATCCCTTCCTACAAGCTGATTCGTTCCGTGACTGATGGTGATCGGCCGTTCCGTGTTCTCGCGCACGGTGAGGCAAGGCACGCCCAGGAACGTTGTTTCCTCCTGAATTCCGCCGGAATCAGTAATCACCATCGCCGCACGGCGCTGCAACGCCAGAAATTCGAGATAGGGCAGAGGGGTAAGCAACCGAAGACGCTCGCCCAGGCCGGGTGCAGGGCCAAGGTCGTCGAGACGCTGGCGAGTACGCGGATGAACCGGGAAGACAACATGGAGCTTGCTGCTTAGATCTGCGAGCGTGGCTAGTAAGTCGCGCAACCAGGGGGCGTCGTCCACATTCGACGGGCGGTGAAGGGTAACGAGCGCATAGGGCGTTGGCAATCGCGCCGGAAGGTGCGCGTCGGCGAGCGGAAGCAGGCGCACCAGCGTGTCAATCATGACGTTGCCGACGCGGTGGATTTTGCCAGGGTCGATGCCCTCGCGCACAAGATTCTCGTCGCCGTCGGCCGAGGGCGTGAATAGCAAATCGGACATCTGGTCGGTCAGCAAACGGTTGATTTCTTCCGGCATGCTGCGGTCGCGAGAGCGTAGTCCGGCCTCAACGTGGCCGACGCGAACGCCGAGCTTGGAACAGACGAGCGCCGCAGCCACCGTGGAGTTGACGTCACCATACACGAGGACTAGATCGGGCTTTTGCTCGCGTAGAACTGGTTCGAGTGCCAGCATCACGCCGGCGGTCTGCTGGGCGTGCGTTCCGGAACCGACTCCGAGATTGAAGTCCGGCTGCGGCATTTCCAGTTGCTGGAAAAAGACGTCGGACATGGCGGCATCGTAGTGCTGCCCGGTGTGGACCAAGATCTGGCGAACTACTTCGTATGGGGCCAGCGCGCGCAGCACGGGGGCGGCTTTGATGAAATTCGGCCTGGCTCCGACGACGTGAAGAATGTGCATGCGCTTCGGGCAGTAAAAACCAAATTGTAGCTCTTCAGGGAAAACGCTGAGGTGCTATCCGGCTTGCGCCGCGATCAAGGAGGTGTCCTGCTCGGGGAGCGGAATGACCTGGGCGGAGTGAGCGAGGGTCCGGTCAAGTGCGTCGGCGAGTGCAGTTGGGAACGTAGCGGTCAGCAGGTTAATGTCGATTTGCAGATTCCGCGGAGAATAGAGGCGGTGCACCATCAGACGGCCGCGGCGCCGATTCGTGGAACTCTGCAAGTCCAAGGCAACGGTCCACACGGCGGTGCCATCGAGAACTTTGGGGACCCCGACCTTGCTCCAACGGAAGGCCAGCCCGGCGCGGCGCGACTCTGTCGCAACGGGAAGCTGTTCTCCTGGGAGTAGTTCGACCTTGAGTTCGAAGCTGTCGAAGTCGTTGCTGCCGAATGCGGCCACCAGAATCCGCCGCACCTGCTCGTAGTCGCGTGCCACCTTAAGTTCTTCGGTGGCACGGCGAATCGCCAGATTGTTCACGAAGATCTGCGGCTGATCGAGTGTGCGCTGAGCCACTCGGGCCAACTCGCCAAACTCCAGGTAGCCGAGATGCTGCACGCCGATCCAGATGCCGATGCCGAGCACGGCAAGCACGAGGCCCAGAGAACTTCCCGTCGGCCACAGCAGGAACAAACTGAGCAAGGCGAAGACGGCCGAGACTCCATACAGGAGGATCACGACCTGGCGATGGGTCATGCCGTGTTGCAGCAGCTTGTGGTGAATGTGCTCGCGGTCGGCGGTAAACACAGGGCGCCCACTGATCAGACGCCGCATGATAGACAGCGCCGTCTCGAGGATCGGCAATCCGAAGGAGACGACTGGAATCGCCACGGCCACGATGGTCGGCGCCTTTTGCGCACCAGCCAACGCGAGCGCACTCAGCACAAAACCAATGAACAGGCTGCCGGAGTCGCCCAGGAAGATGGTAGCGGGATTGAAGTTGAAGCGGAGGAATCCGAGAATCGCGCCCGCCAAGGCGATGGTCATGAACGTGACCAACGACTGACCGTTCAGCAGCGCCACCACGAATGCCACCAAGGTCGAGAACAGGGCCGATCCGGCGGCGAGGCCATCGAGACCGTCAATCAGGTTGAACGCGTTGGTGATCGCCAAAACCCACAGCACGGTGAAAGGAAGGCCAACGTACCAGGGCAGGGAGCGATCGCCGAATAACACCGGGATGTTCACGATTCGCAATCCACCCATGAACAACATGGTGGCGGCAATCCCCTGCACCGAGAATTTGAAGTAAGGACCAACGCCGCGCAGATCGTCGTAAACGCCCAGCATAAAGACGAGCGCCGCCGGCACCAGAATCGTTACCATGGTCCGCAAAAAGAAGGGAGATTGCGGGCCGCGATGACGCGCCGACCAGAATGCTGCCACAGCCATGCAGGCCGCAAAGGAGAGAAAAATAGCCACGCCGCCGAGTCGCGGCAAAGGGCTGGAATGCAGGTGGCGCTCTTGTGTGGGGCTTGCGACCCAGCCACGGGAAGTGGCGAAATCGCGCACGGACCGGGTCAACACGAATGCAGAAGCGAGCGATAGAAGGAACAGTGCCAAACAAATTACGGTCAACTGTGCCACCTCTGCATGCGAACCAAGGCCCCGGGCAAATTGTCTGCTCTCCTGAGGAGAGTATGGTCCTGCGGCTACGCGGTTAGTAGTGAGTGATCAGATTCCTGTTTGCTGTTGAGAATGACTGAGACTGTAGCAGTTCCGAAACTGGACTTTCAATGATCGATCCCGAAAAAACCTGTGGAAAACTATCCTCGGAAGTGCTAGAGGCGAAGTCAGTAAGGCATCCTGCTGTGCTACGCTGCTGGTCAACTCTCGTTCATTACTTCAGGGGTCTGCTGATGCTGTCGGGCACACCGAGGTTCACCTGCCGCAGCGGGGTCTGTCTGCTCATTTGCTTTACATTCTTCATCAGTCTCAGCGTAGCCGCAGCTCAGCAGGCGTCCGGCCAACAGAGCCAACCCCCCGCTCCAAAGGAGCTTCCCGCAGCGCAACCGGCGGCAGCGGCAGCGGCGAGTGCATCGGGAACGGCCTCGACGCCTCAGGCAAAGGCCGATATAAAAACAGACACGGCCGACGATTCGATGATGGTGAAGCTGGGGCCCGGAGACCTGATCGAGGTGAGCGTTTGTAACGTTCCGGAATTGAGTACAAAGGCGCGGGTTGGCAATTCGGGCGATTTGTATCTCCCGCTCATTGATTACGTCCATGTTGAAGGCCTGGCTCTCGAAGAGGCTCAGAAACTGATCCAGAAGCGGTTGGAGGACGGTGGATTCGTCCGCAATCCGCATGTGACCATCTTTGTGGACGAGGCCGCTTCTCAGGGTGTAACGATTCTCGGGGAAGTGGGCAGGCCTGGGATCTACCCCGACACGGTGGACCGCAAGCTGTATGAGGTGATTTCCCAGGCCGGCGGGTTCAGTCAGTCCGCCTTCGCGCAAGATCGCCATCATCCGCCGCAACCAGCCGCAGGCGATTCATGTGGATCTGCCTCGTAATTTGGGGGATGACTTAAGCGGAAACGTCGAAATCCTGCCCGGTGACACGATCACGGTGCCGAAGGCACCGATCATTTATGTGGTAGGGGACGTCGGCCGCCCCAGCGGCCTGCTGGTCGACAACGGCACGCTGACGGTTCTGCAGGCCCTTGCCCTGGCCGGTGGCCCGAACCATACCGCCAAGATGAGTGGCGCGCGGCTTATTCATAAGACCCCCTCGGGAATGACGGAGGAACGCATTCAGTTGAAGAAGATGCTGGAAGCCAAAGCTCCCGACGTCACGTTGCAGGCAGACGATATTCTATTCGTCCCGGTGAGTGGGGCCCGCGTTCTCGCTGGCCGCGGCTTTGAAGCCGCGATGTCACTCGCGACGGCGGTCACTATTTATACAGTGCATCCGTAGCGGCATCCGGACGGAATCCTTCTGGTTCGAACTCAGCCCGCTGATTTGGTTGCGCCTTGCCCCTGTTCCAGCAGGCTTTCCAGAATCTGGATGTAGTTCTCCGCAGTTTGCCGCCGAGAAAAGTGCCGCAGGATGTGTTCCCTTCCTTTTTGCCCGAGCGCCGCAGCGTGCGCGGGATTCGCCGCGAGTTGGTTGATGGCCTGCGCCAGTTCTGCAGCGTTCTCCGGTTCGATCACGATACCCCCTCCGGACTCTTCGACAATTTGCTCGCGCCTGACCGTCTACCCCGACGATCACGGGTCGCGAGCAGGACATGAATTCGAGCATCTTGGTGGGAATGACGGTCTTGAAGACATCGGTCTTTTTAAGAAGAACGAGGCAGACATCCGAAGCGGAGATGAAGGCCGGAATTTTTTCGCGCGCCTGCTGGTCGAGAAAGTGTAAGTTTCGCAGACCCTGGTCTTGCGCCCGGCTTTTGATCCGTTCTTTCTCCGCGCCTTCGCCGATTAGAAGAAACATTACTTCCGGATTCTGCCGCTGCAACCGGGACGCTGCGTCCAGAAGGTTTCCAGCCCATGCGCCATGCCCATTGTGCCGGCGTAGCAAACCAGGAGTTTCCCTTCCGCCCCCAGTTGCTGGCGCAGAGCAAGATTGGCCGCCGGCGGTTGCGGCGCAAAAAGATCGGCCTCGACGCCATTTTCAACGACAGAGATTTTTTCCTCGGGCACGCGCCAGCGTTGAATCAGATGTTCTTTGAACGCCGGGGTGACGACGACGATGCGATCGGCTCGCTCATAGAGAAAACGCGCCACCGCCGCCAGTCCGTGATGCAAGAATGAATTTTCGTCGCCCATGCCTACGGCGCTTAGAGATTCCGGCCAGAGATCGCGGACTTCGAACACGAACGGCACCTGCCGCGCGAACCCGAGCCACCATCCGGAGACGGCCACCAATAGTTGCGGTGAGGTCGCAATGATCACATCCGGACGCGGGAGGGCGATCCCGCGGAGCCCGGCCGAGATACAGAAAGAGGCATAGTTGCGCATGCGCTCATGCGCCTTGCGATTGGGTAGGGGCCACAGCCAGGTGCGAAATACATCCACGCGCCCGACTCTTTCGTGGTGGGTCAGGCGGCGCAGTCGTGAGCGCCACTCGGCTGGGACTACTCCGGTGGGGTGATTGGGGAATCCCGTCAACACCGAGACGTCATGGCCAGCCTGGGACCAATGATGCGTGAGTTCGGAAGCTCGAGCGGCAGGCGCTCCCATCTCGGGCGGAAAATATTGTGAGACGTAGAGGATCTTCACGCGAATCTAGAGGCTATCTCATATGTGAGCGTTCGGGGTAGGTGGTGAAGAGGTCTGATTTCATCACCTCGGGGCCTATTGTCCTGCGAGGGGAGAGGGCTCTGGCCATTGATACGGAAGGAGTTGCGCGGCGTCTTCGGGAGAAAGTTTCGCGCCGGCGATCTCGGCGGCGTGTGCGAGGACAGGGTCGCGATGGTTAGCGAGGTCTTCGGCCGTGGGAAGGGCGAGTTCGTCAGGGATGACACCGACATGTTCAAGACTCTTGCCGTCCGACATGAGGAGGTTTGCGATTGTGACGGACGCACCGAAAGGAATTCCGTCATGAGCGAGGCGGTGGTGTTCCGCCTCCATGACCATGCCTGCGGTGTGGTCACCGATAACCATACCTCGCTTTTCGAGCTGAACCACACGGGCGAAAAGTTCAGCAGCGGAGGCTGACCGGCTGTCCACCAACACAGTCAGTTTCCCGGAAAACGCACGGGGGGCCGGCTTGGCGACTCGCGGTTTGGTGCCGTTGCGACTCGCCGCATCCGCGATTCTCACTTCGTGAACGAAAAACTTGCTCACTAACAGTCTGAGTGACTCCTCTGATCCACCGGGATTACCTCGCAGATCGAGAATGACCCACTTGTGCTTCCGAGCCTCATCAACGAGTTTGTTCGCCTCCTCCTCATCGAACCGGAATTCGGGAATCTTCACCACCAGCACATCATTAAGCGAAACGAAATGAGGCTCTCTGCGTTGGTGTTCTTCTTCTTGGAACAGCCAGGGGTCGGCCGTGAGACCAAAGGTTTTGGGAATAATCTGAATCTGCCGTTCTTCTCCTCCGACTGAGCGAATGGTCACTTCGATTTTTCTCTGGGGGCGGAGAACATTAAGCACGTACTCTATTCGGACAAGATTCTCACGCGCGGGTCTGTAGTCATCGACGGCCAAGACTTCGTCTCCGGGACGAACCTTGGTCGCGGCATCTGTTTCCGGCCGAACGCCCGTCACCAGACATCGTTCGCCAACAATCTGAATACGCCAGCCATAATCAAGCTGGAAGGATCGCCGTGGCGGGATGAAAAAGGTGTGAGAGTCGCCGAGGCTATCGAGCATCGCTGCGATATTGGCGAATGCAAGATTGCTCGACGTAGCGTTTTGGATTTTCTCCCTGGTCTCGCGGAGTTTGGCGTCCCAGTCGACACCGTGCAATGCGCGATCGTAGTAGTGCTTGGCGACGTCATCCGCGACATCTTGCGCCATTCCTTGGGCCTCCTTTCTGCTAAAAGGGAGGTCTTGACCGGCAACCTCAAGGAACGCGCACACGACGACAATGGCGAGGATTTCAGTGCGGAGCGGAAGGCGGCGGGCATTCATAGCACGACCAATTTAAACACCGACGGCAGGTGAAAAATACCTGTACCAAACAACCTGACAAGGTGACTGAAAACACGGGCTTCCGGGAATAGTTTCTGACAAAAGCCACTGAACGTCTTTGATTAACTGGGCCCGCACCAGAGCGTCTCGTGGTCCATTACCTCGGTTAACGGAATCCCTATTCTCCGCATCTAATGTGCCGATCTAAAAGGTAGGTTTGTGGTGTGGTCTAAAGGCACATGGAGATTGCCGTCTATGAAGAATCCACATGAGCACATCCCTTTTTGCCAAGCTAGTTCGGCTATCGCCGCCAACTGCCCGGCGTGTGCATGGGTGCTCCTGCAGCAGAGTCAGCCTTTGCCTGAAACAAGTTGCGAGGGAATGCTCACGTCGGAAGATCAAAAGTTCCTGGCTGAGCTGGCCATCTCCTACTAGTGGACTGTCGCAGTGAATTCGTTACCACGTAGGCGGCGAGAAGGGTCGGAGTATTTCCACTGAATGGGACGAGCGTTTGCCGAATAGGTGTTGATGTAGCGGCGGAGTTTGCGAGCCAAATCGGGTACCGAGGTGAAGATGCCGCGGGCGATGACTTCGCGTTCGAGTTTGGCGAACCACAACTCAACTTGATTGAGCCAGGAAGAATAGGTGGGCGTGAAGTGAAATTGCACGCGTGGATGCCGTTGGAGGAAATCGCGAACCAGTTGGGTTTTGTGAGCGGAGAGGTTGTCGAGGATGATATGAATCTGCTGCCGGGGCGGGCACAACGACACCACTTCTTCCAGGAAGGCCACGAAGTCGCGGCTAGTGTGGCGAGCCGCAGTCTTTCCGTGGACGCGGCCGGTCTTCGTTTCCAGCGCGGCATACAGAGAA
Organism: uncultured Acidobacteriaceae bacterium; assembly: GCA_963768265.1. Classification (GTDB taxonomy): domain Bacteria; phylum Acidobacteriota; class Terriglobia; order Terriglobales; family Acidobacteriaceae; genus Sulfotelmatobacter. The sequence continues at coordinate 114,842 of CAVYHM010000026.1, read as the reverse complement.
AGCGCGGCATACAGAGAAAGCGTGCCATGTCGGTAGTACTCGAAGCCATGACGCTCCGCGCGGCCGGGCGAGAGCGGCAGAACCGGGTCGAGTCGATCCAGAGCCTGAATCGCGGTCTTTTCATCGACCGAGAACACGGCGGCGTGCTGCGGCGGATTCAGATAGAGGCCGAGAATGTCGGCCGCTTTGCTCTCAAACTCCGGATCGTCGCTGGCCAGATAACGCTCCAAGCGGTGAGGTTTGAGGCCAGCTTCTTGCCACACTCGATGCACCGCGTCTTTGCTGACGCCCAGCGCTGCCGCCAGTTTGCGGCAGCTCCAATGCGTAGAACCGTCCCGGGGCTTCTTGCGCGTGGCCGACAGAATCCGTGCGCGCAACGCTGGAGTCAGAACCGTGGCCTTCTGCCCGGGATGATAGGTATCGAGTCCGTCGAGCCCGGATTCGAGAAAGCGCTGTTTCCAGCGGATGATGGTTGGCGCCGTGGTTTGCAGACGGCCCTTGATGGTGTTGAAGGACACTCCTTCGGCCAGCATCAGGATGACCTTCGCGCGAAAGACATCGCCCGCGGGCAAGGAACGCGATTGCGCAATGCTGTTCAGTTCGAAACGCTGTTCCCGGGTAAGGGAAACTTTGCTGCTGGTCGCCATACCAGCTTAGAAGCATAACAACTAGTAATGGTTACTCTGCGACAGGCCACTAGTGTCGTGTCCCGTAAATACGTGACAAAATCTGACGGACACTTCGACGCGGCGTTGCCAGAGCATTCGCGCTGCAAACAAAATGCATGGGTCCTTCGCTTTGCTCAGGATGACAAGTCGAAATTGTGCCTCGAATTTGCGGGACACAACACTAGAAGGACTCGAGGCTGACAGTAGACTCGGGTGTATCCGGCAACCCAACCGTAAAGGCCCTACCTCAATGGCAATTACCCTGACCAAGGGTCCCTGTAAATCTAGTAGTAACAGAGTTTGAACGCAGTCTTGTAGCACAGGGCGCGGGTGCGTTTGCTGCGGCTGCGGCTGTAACTCTCCCAGCGATCGGCGACGCGAGCGAATGCGTCTTCTCCGGTAAGGCGGTGCATCACACGCAACTGCACAACGGCAATTGATGATAGAAGGGGCTGGCCACCATGGGCAGGCGCGTGCCTGACTGCTCGTAGAGGGACCAGAATCCCAGATCGTAGCGATCGAGATTGTGGAGCAACGTTTGCACCGCACGCGAGAACAGTTCCTGTGCGGAGCGATTGTTGGTGGCAAGGAAGTAGTCGTATACGCCCCACGCGGCCCAGATGAATCCGTTCAGAATGTGGGTGGGCGGTGAGACGATGTATTCCTCAAACCACAGGTCGCCACGATCATCGGTAAAAGCGACGCCGCCGGCGTCGGTCGGCTGGAAGAAGCTGGCGAGAGCCCGTCGCGCGGCTTCCAGATAGCGCACGTCTCCGGATTCTTTGTGGGCTCGCACCAGCACAGAAATTCCCTGCCCTTGCGCCAGGGCCGAATACCATGGGGCTTTGAGCGTATCGCGGTATTCCCAGTTGAAGTGGTGGTTCCAGACAGTGAAGCCGTGGCTATTTTGTTCGAGGTGCACGCCGAGCCAGTCGGCGCTCAGTAAGAATGTTTTTCTTCGTTCAAGATCGCCGCTGCGATGGAAAAGGTTGTAGTTCCCCAGGCCGTATTGCGCGATGGCGATCGGGTTGTACTGCAGGCCGATGCGGCCGTGATAGTCGAGTAGCGGCACACCGGAGGGATCGTAGGCGCCGGGATAGTCGGCCTTCTCCGCGAACAACATGTAGTATTCGCCGAGTTCGGAGGCACTCGCGTTCGGATTCTCCGCCGGAGTCTCGTGCCAGAAGGTGAGATGGCTCTTCCCGCCGAAGAGGTAGGCGCTGAAAATGCGTCGATAGTAGTTGAGACCGGGCAAGAGAGTTGAGCGATTTCGCAATTCATCTTACGGCAGTCGCGAGTTCAAGGGCTCACGGGGTAGAGCGAAGTGGTCAGGTCTTCGGATTCAACAGCGATCGTAGTCACGGCCAGGTAAGGCGTGGTGTTATTTCCGTCGGGCAAAAAGGCATTGCCGTATTGAAACAGACTCATAGGCCAGCGGTCTTTTCGCCACGCGAGCAAGGGCTGCCAACCGACCGAGCCGCAGCGGCCGTAGATACGGACGTGCCGGTCGCGATTCACCTCGCTCGGTTCCACCATGGTGGAAAAGAATATCTGGTCTCCGACGCGGCAGCCGTAAATGGACGAACTGCTGATGGGAGCGATCCGCGACAACTTCCGCTGGCGGTCGATGCGGTAGACATAGTTCGATTCGAGCGGTGTGTCGGAAGAGAAATAGAGCCCGTCTGGCATGGGTACAAGTGCGACCGCGCGCGCCTGCTGATTGCCCTGGAGCACGGTCTCGATCCGGCTGAAATCGCATGAGGCGCGCAGGATGCAGCATTCATCGCCGTAATCGCCAGTGAGGACCCAGAGGCAATCCTCCCACGGATCGTGGACGATGTTATGGACATGGCGAATCGCGCCCCGAGGAAATGTATAGGCGATGGCCCAGGTCGCTCCAGCATCGGAAGACGCGTAGATGTGGACTTCGTCGCGGGCGGCATTATCGAAGTATTCTCCCCAGTAGACGGTGCCGCCGGGAACGCCAGTGATGTGCAGCGGGCGCGTGCCGCGAGCGATCGTATGCGTCGCGCGGAATTCGTTGTCACCGGCACTAAGCGTGACGATCGATCCCGCGACGGCGGCGACAATTCCACCGGTCGACAGAACCGCGAGCGCGTGGAAGCCGCCACGGAACAGGCGCGCGCTCAGGCGATTGATGACCGATAACTGGCGCGGCCAGGTGGAGCGAAATGCGGCGACCGGTTTCCAGGCCAAGCCCGAAGAAATATCGACAATGCTCGAACGCAAGAGCTGATATCTCCGCGAGGCGTAAAGCTGATCGCCGGACCACGCCAGAGCTCGCAGCCCCGGAAAGCTAGCAGCACGAACGAAGGCGGGGGTACGTCCATGATGGGCGACATGAAGATGGGACTAGCGTTCATGAATGCGAAGGCAAAAAATCATCGTGCATCTACAACTGCCATATCGATTTTCTCGTCGAATGAAAATCTACGCTGCTTAAAAACACCACACAACGACTTTCACTTACTGAGCGTTTTGGCTCGGTCCACTGCGGGTTTTCGCGTGCTGCAGGTTTTTTCTGATCGGCTACATCGAAATAATTTGGTGGACACTGCAGCCTCTTCCGCATAAGTAGAGATAGTAGCGATCAGTTGTGGCGAGAGCAACTCGTCGGCGACGATCAGTCGGCATCTATTGCCGATTAGGCGGCAGAAGATGGCGAATCGTTACTTGCAACAACGTTTGGGCAGTCCGCCAAAGGAGGAAGTACAGCGGGAAAACCCTGATGGCACGCGAAGTGCTCAGAAAGTCGGAATCCGGTTACCCCGAGAAATCGGTTATGGCGTAGCCGTGGAGTGAGAATTATGCTCAGTCGATGCGCCAATCCGCGATGTTCGAAACCCTTTCTTAAGCTCAGAGAAGGCAAGCTGTTCCTTGTAGAGACGAACCGGTTGACGAAACCGGGAGAATCCGTTTCGCCTCCCTTCATTCGCGCCCGCCAACCACAACGGCAAGTCGAACACTACTGGTTGTGCGATGAGTGCGCCGCGCAATGGACGCTGGTGTACGACGGCGACAATGGAGTTGGGCTAGCACCGCTGCGCCGCCCGGTTGCCAGCGCTCCGGCTGCACTGGGCGCTGTTTGCGGCAAGATCGCCTGACGTCGCTACTTGCATACTAGGCGTATCCATCGCGCTTCCAATCCTTCCAGTCTTGGTCGACAGCCTGCAACATTTGCTCGGTGGCTGCGTGGAGCCACTTCGCTTTCTGTCTTTGCAGGTGACGCAGGATGGCGTTGCGAGTGGTCCTGGTTCCCAGGTGGATGTTCGCCGTCTCCCATCCCATGGCCGACAAGAGACGCATTTCCTCGCCCTGCGCCTTCAGGGTAGCCAGTTCAATACGGGAACAATGGGGACTAAGGCGACGCACAATCCAGCGACCTCGTAACTGCACAAAAGGATCAAGGCAACGCACGGCCCGGCTCACGATGGTCTGATAAAGAATCTCGGAGGGCCCTTCGCGGTCCGCTGCCCAAGAGTTGGCGGACGTGACCAGGGCCTTCGCCTCACGGGCAATCCGCCCTCCACTCCAGTCGGCAATGGCAACGTAGCGTGCGTGCCCCAGGCTTCCCAATCCCGCCACACGATGGGCCAAACGGTACTGAAGGTTGCGGGCAGGCATCAGGTGCTCGAGGGCGTCGACGGCGCTGATCGGTACTGGTTCTTTCAGGGTCGGGAGGGCGTCCATCTTGGCCCAGAAGTGGACCGGGTCGCGCAGTTTACTCTCGGCAATCTGCCGCAGCCAGGAGTGGTCCTCGCCTAAAACAAACGGCCGGCCTTGTTCGCGGATAGCGTTGCGATAGCCCTCGAGGATCGCGTCGCAGATGTCCTTGCGCCGGAGCGGCAAATGGTTCGCCGCCGCCGCCAGGTGAGCGCTCACCGCCAACCGAACCAGGTCGTTCGCATAAGCCATTGGGTACGCTTCGTCAAAATCGTTGACGCCCCAGATCAGGCGACCTTCCACGTCGCGCCAGGTACCGAAGTTCTCGACATGGAGATCGCCGACGGCCAGCACTTGCGGGGATTTGGCGAGATCCGGGCATACTTTGGGCCAGATCTGCGCCCAGCGATAATAAGTGGCGCGTAAGAAAGGAAAGACTGCTGCCTTCATGTTCGCGTGTTTCAGACGGAGATCTTTTTTGACCAGGTCGGTGCGATGGCCCAGCCACTCTTCGAACTGGCGCGTCGCCTTAATGACGTTCATAGCGCGCACGATAGCGGGGCCGAGGTGGCGAAGTCAACGGGAGAGCGCCTGGGAGTGGAAAACCGCCCTTCGGTGAACTGCGAGCTGGGGGTGTTACACTGCCGCTTTACGGGGGTTAGATTGAACATTCGCGGGCTAGGTTCTTTGGTGGAGGTGGTGATTCTCATGTTGGCGGTGAGTCTTCCGGCGATTGGGCAGGCGAAGCATGGACCAGGGCCCCAAGTTCAACACGGGCTAGGCCCAGCCGCGGCCAAAGTTCTGCGGGAGGGTCTGGATGCGAAGCTACCCCCTCACTTGGCAACCCTGCTCGGACTTTCGCAGGAATCAGAATTTCCGGTGAAGCAAGGTGTAATGCGCACTGGAAAGATGGTGCAGGGATTTGACGTGTCAGTTGAGGACAAGAAGGACATTATTCTTTTTGTGGTGGATGAGGCAGCGAAGAACCAAACCCTGTACCTGACCTCAGCTCAGGGGAGATTACGGAAAATGGTGTCGGTCACCAACGGAGTAGGCAGTGTTGCCAAGATCACAGACGAAGACAAGAAAGCGTTTGAGAAGGAAAAAGAATTTTGGCTAGGCCGCCTAGCTCCGCCCAAAACGTCAAAGTAAGGACTTGCTGGACGCCAGACAATCACCGGGCATCGGAGACGGCTGGTTTACCTTTCATCCGACGCCCGGTAATTGCGGAGCAGACCGGGAAGTGGTCCCGAAGAAGTGATCCGGCCAATTAGTGCGCGTAGTAGGCTGCGTTCTTCTCGGTGAACTCCTTCTTGTCATCGGGCACATCGTCCAGAGCATGGATCGAATCGGAGGTGCAGACCGGAATGCAAGCTCCACAGTCAATGCAGCCCTCCGGATCCACATACATCTGAGTCGCCGCCTCAAAGGCGGGCTCGTCCTGCTTGGGATGGATGCAGTCGGTCGGGCACACCTCGACGCAGAGGGAATCTTTGATGCAAGAGTCCGTAATTACGTAAGCCATGATGAATTCAATCTCCGGAATAAAATGAGCACTTCTAGTTTTCTCAAAGCGAGTGTAAGAAGGCTCCAAGGGACTGGCCGTGACCACGATCACGCAAGGATGTGCGCCGGTGCCGGAAAAAAGCGGCCGGTTAGGACAAGAAAGCGGCGAGGATTCACCTTATGACGAGGATCACACGAAACTGTGACCAGGGTCACAGAAATGCAAAGTCGAACAGGCTTAAATAGGCACAATTGAACTAGGCCTTCTAGTCATAGGATCGCCCGGCTCCACCCACAGAACCCCACAAGCCGTTACCCCAGACGGCGGGAGCCGGGCGCTTGAAGGCTCGCAGTAGCCTCCCCCACCTCTCATTTAACCATCGCAATACCGCCTGTCTCATTCCCTGCCAACCGCGAAGTGTGTGCCTGCTGACACAGCGTGGCTGAGGCGCCACGGTTTGCGCCTCTACGCTCGCATCCTAACGCTCTTATTTTCTATTGGATACGATTCGGTCTCAATCCTGCCCTCTAGATCAGCGCAAGGCAAATCCACAGGAGGGCGGTCATGGAACGGGCTAGCGGCAGAACGACAACGAAGCGGGCTTTCCTGGTGGTGCTGGCGATCAGTCTGGCGCTCCCCGCGAGCGCGCAGGGCGGACAGCTCTCGCGCAGCGATTTGGCCCGGCGCGTGGCGCTGGTCAGCATTCCGGACCGCAAGCTGGCTGTGATGGAAGGCGACGACGTGATCGCCACATATCCCATCGCTGTCGGGGCGGCTGTGAGCCCCAGCCCGACCGGTGAATTCCAGATTGTAAGCCGTGTCTCCAACCCCACTTACTACCACGCGGGCAAGGTGATCCCCACCGGCAAGAGCAATCCGCTGGGCACGCGGTGGCTGGGACTCAGTCAGAAGGGCTACGGCATTCACGGAACGAATGCGCCGAAATCGGTGGGACACGCGGCGTCGCACGGCTGCATCCGGCTGCGCAATCGCGACATAGAGCAACTGTTCACCATGCTACGAGTTGGCGACGCGGTTGTGATTCGCAGCGAGCGCGACGAGCAGATCGCGCGGGTGTTCGGCGGTAGCACCAATGATGCGACCGTGGCTGACGCGCAGGTCGCACCGTTGGCGGGCGGTCAGTGAACCAGCGGAAGCGGACTTAGATCGGGAGCTTGAAATCAGAGGCGGAAATCTCAGGAGGACTTTATGCAAATGGCAATCACATTCATGGCAGTGGTGGCAGGAATGATCTTCTCGCTGGCGGTGGCGCTGCTGGCGGAAGAATTCATCTTCGGGCAAGTGTTCCGTCTGTTCTTCGCGTCGGGCAAGCTGGCCCGGCAGACGACGGTGGCGAAACAAGGGCACAAGGAATGATTTCCAGAGCACGGATTTGCAGAGGAACGAGTTCCGTGAAGGAACTCGCAAAGGAGAACTACCATGCTGGCGTTGAAGTACTTGCTGATTACCGGTGGCCTCGGGATGATTCTCGTGGCCGTGAGCATTTTGGGCTATGACCTGTATCGCGAACTGATGTACCGGAAAGCGCTGGCCGCGCCGGACGCGGGCACAGTGCCTCCGCTTCCACAATTGCGGTGGCGCACTTCTTTGGCACTAGCTCTGCTGGCCTGGGGTCCGATTTTGCTGGCGTTCAGCATCGTGGTGGTGCCGAGTGGTTCGGCCGGGATTCGAGTCAGCCAGATGAGCGGGACGGTCCCGGGAACGCTTTATCCCGGCGTGCATTTCGTGGCGCCGCTGGTAGAGGACGTGGCACTGTTCGACACCCGCGACCAGGTATTCACCACCGGCGTCTCGGAGGATGGAAAGAATGCGGCCGCCAATGTCGCATCGAAGTCGCAACTGCTCGACGTGCAGGCCAAGGAGGGGTTGACGCTCGGCCTCGCCATCACCGTGCGGTACCGCCTCGACCCGAAACGCCTGGACTACATTCAAAGCAATCTGCCGCACCCGGTGGAAAAAGAAATCGTGCCGCCAGTCGTGGCCAGCGTGTGGCGGGAACTGGTTCCGAACTACACGGTGCGGGATGTTTTCTCCGCCAAGCGCGAAGAGGTGCGGCAGCGAGCCGCCGGCGTAATCACGCAGAAGCTGGCCGCGGACGGGATCGTGGTGAAAGAAGTCATGCTGCGCGATATGCAGTTGCCGGAGGATTATGCGAAGGGACTGGAGACCCTATTGCTAAAAGAACAGGAAAATGACCGCATGGGTGTGGAGACCGAGTTGAAGCAGAAACAGGTGAAGATCGCGGAACTCGAAGCCGAAGCCACCAAAGTGCGCCAGATCAAGCAGGCTGAGGGCGAGGCGCAGGTTCACGTGCTGCAAGCCAAGGGCGAAGCCGACGCCATGCAGTACACGCTGCCGCTGAAGGAAAAACAGATTCAGCAAAGCAAGCTGGAAGCGGAAGCACGCAAGGAGGCGACCATCCAGAACGCGGAAGCCGCAGCCCAGGCCAAGGTGATCGACAGCAAAGCGGAAACGGAACGGCGGAAAATGCTGGCTGATGCCGAGGCCGACCGCATTCGCGTGACTGCGGTTGCCGATGCTGAACGGATGCAGAGTGAGGCGAACGTTCTGAAACAGAATCCGCTGCTCATTAACAAGATCGTGGCTGAGCGGCTATCCGACAAGCTGCAGATCATGATGGTTCCGGCGGATGGCAAGTTCTTCATGAATGACGTGTTGCGCAGTATGAACATGGGGAACCCGGCCAGCCAGCCGGAACCACCCGCGGAGCAGAGATAGTTTTGAATAATCCGGCGAAATCCCCATTTCTCGCGCAGAGAATGGGCGAGAAATGGGGCACCCGGGTTTCCGGTGGTGTCCAAACAGTACAGGGCAGGAGGCCGGTCGCATGTGCAAAGCGGTTTATAATTCGGCCATCTCAACAACTCTGAAGCCCGTGATTTCCGCCTTGCGCGCCCTGCCGTGGCTTCGCTTTGTGCTCTTGTTCATTGCGCTTGCCGGGCTCGCTGTAACTGCCTGCGCCACCGATTGGAACACTCCCGAACAGCATTTAGCGCGAAAAATCGTCGCCGTGACCGGTCCGGGAGCAGCGGCGCTCACTGTAGAGAACCGTTCGTCGTTGGGAAAACGCGATTTTGACATCATCCAGAACGGCTTGCGCAGCGCACTCGATGGAGTCGGGCTTCGCTTTGTGAAGGCCGACCAGGCCGCCGCTACGGTTGCGATCTCGTTATCAGAGAATCCGACGTCATACGTTTGGGTCGCGGATATTCACCAAGGTGCGGGGGAGTTTGCGGTTGTCATGGTTTCGACCGCGCGCCCGGAAGGCTCGACTGCGGCGCGGGATTCCGTGCCCCTTAGCCTGCGCAAGACTCCGCTGTGGACGCAAGGAGATCCTATCCTCGACGTCGCGGTGCTGGAGGAGGCCTATTCTCCCATGCGCATTGCGGTCCTTGACCCGGAAAAAGTCTCGCTCTACCACATGCAAGACGGAGCTTGGCAGCAGGAAGCGGTGCTGACCATCGCTCACTCGCGGCCATGGCCGCGGGATTTGCGCGGGCGGCTCATCCCGGCCAGAGATCACCTGCTGGACGTGTATCTTCCCGGAGTGATTTGTTCCAGCACCTCGGCATTGCCGCTGACGCTAAATTGCCGTGAGAGTGACGACCCTTGGCCGCTGATTGCGGGGACTCTCAACGGAGGACCTTTGTCCGTTTTTCCGAGTGCAGGGCTGGCGAACGGCGCTTCGACCGTTGTGCCGCAGATGAAGGCGTTCTTTGCTCCCCGCCGCAACTTCTTTACTGGGGCGTTGACTCCGGGCGTGGGCAAGTTCACCACCGGGCCCAAGTTTTACTCCGCCGCATTGCTGCCTCGCGACAAATACACGCTGTGGCTCTTCGCGGCGGTCGACGGACAGACGCACCTGGTGGACGGCGTAAACGACCAGGCAGCCAAGTTCGGCTGGGGCAGCGATCTGACCAGCGTGAAGACCGCATGCGGCGCGGGCTGGCAGGTTCTGTCCAGCGCCGCGGTTCGGCCTGAGGACGATCAGGCTGACGACACGGTGCGCGCCTATGAGTTCCCCGATCGCGATCCGGTTGCGGTAAGCGCCGCCGTTGATTTCGCCGGGCCCGTTACCGCTTTGTGGACAGAAGCAAAAGGCGACTCGGCAATTGCAGTCGCCAGAAATCGAGAGACCGGGAGTTATGAAGCGTTTCGTTTGGCGATGGCTTGCGGTCAATAGCCTGTTGATGTTGGCGCTGGCCGCTTGCGCCGAAACGCGGCCGCGGTACGGTGGCACGCTGCGCGTGACCATGCGAGCGGCGCCGACGTCTCTCGATCCGGCGGAGAACACGCAATCCGACTCGTTCGCTCGACGCAACCTGACTCTATTGATCTTCGACACACTGGTGGCGACCGACGACTCCGGCCGCGCGCGTGGAGCGCTGGCCGTTTCGTGGCAGGCCTCGCCGACCAATCAGCGCTGGCAGTTTCACCTGCGTCGGGGCCTGAAGTTTCATGACGGCACAGCATTTACCTCCGAGGTCGCGGCCGCTTCCCTGCGCGCGGGCAATCCCACCTGGAATGTGAGTGTCGACGGCGACTCGGTGGTCATCGAGCGCGACATCGCCGATCCGGAAATGCTAGGAGAGTTGGCCCTGCCGCGAAATGCAATCGCGAAGAGAAACTCGGGGGGCAATCCGAGCGGGACTGGCCCGTTTCATATCGTCGATTGGCAGCCGGGCAAAAAGCTGACCCTGGCGGCCGAGGAAGGCTACTGGCGCGGGCGTCCGTTTCTCGACGGTATCGAGATCGAGATGGGGAAAAATTTTCGCGATCAGATGACGGCGCTCGAACTGGGCCGGGCGGATCTCGTTGAGATCGCGCCCGAGCAGGCGCACCGTGTCTCGCTCGATGCGCGCCAGTTGGCAAACTCGGCTTCCATGGAATTGCTGGCTCTGCTCTTCACCCGCGACGCACAGACGCCGGAAGAGAAATCGTTGCGTGAAGCGCTCGCCTGGAGCGTGGAGCGCGGATCCATCCGAAGTGTCCTGCTGCAGGGCGCGGGACAACCGGCGGGTGGCGTTCTTCCGAGTTGGATGAGCGGCTACGGGTTCATTTTTTCCACTAATGCGGATTTGGCGCGAGCACGGCACGCCCGAGAGCAGGTTCGCACGATTCCGACATGGACTGTCGGATATGATAGCGGCGACGCCGTGGCCCGATTGCTGGCCGAGCGGGTTGCGCTCAACGGCAGGGATGCGGGATTGGCTCTGCAACCAACCTCAGCGTCCACTGCCGATTTGCGGCTGGTGCGAATTCCGCTGGCGTCGGCGGATTCATGGATCGCCCTCGCAAGTGTCGCGTCGGTCGCCGGCGCCCCGGTGCCCAGGAATGAAGGCGGCTCGGTCGAGGACCTTTATGCGGCCGAGCAGGCGATACTCGCGACTCAGCGAATCATTCCGCTATTTCATCTGCCGGTCACGTACGCGGCATCGGCCTCGCTTAAGAACTGGACGCTGCGGCCCGACGGAAGCTGGAATCTGGCCGACGCTTGGCTGGGGAACGGCAAACCATGATTTTTCGCCGCAAGCTGCTGGCCGTGTTCGCACTAACCGTATTTCTGTCGGTCGCGGCGGTAGCAGGCCTGGTGCTGGCGGTCACGCGACGCGCGTTCGAAAGGAGCGAGGACCAGCGGACGGCCGCACTGGTAGCGCAATTTCAACGGGAGTTCAATCGCCAGGGTGAAGACATCGCGCGGCGCGTCGAAACCATTGCCAGCTCCGACGCTGTCAGCCGAATGGCCATCACGCTGAGTGGTACGGCGGCAGACTCCGCAGGGTACCTGGACCTCGCCAAGTCGATGGCTGACAGCCACCAACTCGACTTCCTCGAACTCGTCGACGAACATGGAACAATCATTTCTTCGGCCGAGTGGCCGGCCAAGTTTGGCTATCCCGTCAGCGGGTTCGAGAATCTCTCAGCCTCGAATGGGCAAATCCCCTTCCTGATGCAGGAGGAGTTGCAGGACTCCACAAGCCTTGGTTTGTTCGCAGTGCGGACGTCGCATTCTGGAGAGCATTCTATTTTCGTCATTGGAGGACGGCGGCTGGACCGAAATTTTCTCTCCGCGCTCGACTTGCCCCCCGGCATGCGCGCGCTGCTCTACCAAAATCGCGGATATCATTTCTCCGGGGAGTCGCTGGTGGATCCGTCGGCACCGGCTAACGCCACCGGAGCGGGTCGGGGAGCGGACAAGTTCGCTCCGCTGGTAGAGGCGGTGCAGCATTACAACCAGGAGACGACTGGGATCGTGCATTGGTCATCGGACCAGGCAGACGACGAGGTGTTCCACGCGATTCCGCTGCGGGGTGTCGGGAAGGATCATCCGCTGCTGGGGATTTTGTTGATCGGACACTCGCGGCGTTCTTACGTGGAATTGAAGCGCCGCATCCGCGATTCCGCGCTCCTGGTGGGCGGCGGCGGAATTGTTCTGGCCATCCTGCTCAGCAGTTGGGCCGCCGCGCGAGTGACCAGACCCGTCGAGCAACTGGCGCGCGCCGCACAGGACGTGGCCGCGGGGAACTGGAATGCGCGTGTGGAGGTGGTGGGGGGCGACGAGCTTTCGCAACTGGCCGAATCGTTCAACCGCATGACCACCGAATTGCTCACGCAGAAAGAGCGACTCGTACAGACCGAAAGAGTTGCGGCGTGGCGCGAGTTGGCACGCCGCTTGGCCCACGAGCTAAAAAATCCGTTGTTCCCGTTGCAGCTCACGGTGGAGAACCTGGTGCGGGCGCGGGAGCAGAGCCCGCAGCAATTCGACGAGGTCTTCCACGAAAGTTCGCGAACCCTGCTGGCAGAGATCTCGAATCTGAAAGCAATCATCGGCCGCTTCAGTGAATTTTCAAAAATGCCTCACCCGCAGTTGCAATTGGTGCAGGTAAATGACATTTTGCGGGGCGTGGCGCAATTGTTTCAGGCGCAACAGCAGGCGCCGGGACGCGCGCCGATAAAATGCAAGCTTGAGTTCGATGAAGGACTTGACCCGATTGCCGCCGATCCGGAGTTGCTGCATCGCGCCCTCTCGAATCTGGTGCTCAATGCCATGGACGCGATGCCCAACGGCGGGACGCTCACACTTCGCAGCCGGCGCAACGATGGAAAGGTGATCATGGAAGTGGCCGACACCGGCTCGGGGCTGACGCGCGAGGAGTGCGAACGAATCTTCACTCCGTATTACACCAGTAAGCAGCACGGAACGGGCCTGGGGCTAGCCATTGTGCAATCGGTCGTCAGCGACCATGGCGGGAGAATCAGCGTGCGCAGCGAACCACAGCGGGGCACGATTTTCGTCATCGAGTTGCCAGACAATCCTGAGATGCGACAGAAAGCAGGGGCCAAGACGAAGACGCCCGAGAACGCAGCCGAACTGCGGCACTAACGACAGGAGGACGGTTGCCACGCAAAGCGCACTTGTTGATCGTCGACGATGAAGCCAACACCCTGGCCTCGCTTTCCCGCGCCTTCCGCCTGGCCGGGCACGAGGCCACGGTGTGTGACAACGCGGCGAAGGCTCTGGAACTGGCCAAAGCGCAGAGCTTCGACTTGATTCTTTCTGACGTGGTAATGCCCGGAAAAGATGGCCTGACCCTTCTCGAAGAACTGAAACAGCAGGGAGTAGCAGCGCCGGTGGTCATGATGTCGGGACAGGCGCACATTGAGATGGCGGTGCGGGCGACGCGCCTGGGAGCGCTCGATTTTCTGGAAAAGCCGATTTCCACCGACAAATTGCTGCTCACCGTGGAGAACGCCCTCAAGCTGCAGCGTCTGGAAAGCGAAAACCAGCAACTGCGGCAGCGCCTGGGCAAGCACGAAATCGTTTGGAAGGGTGAAGCCATGCGACGGCTGATGGCGCAGTTGGAGCGCGTGGCCGCGAGCGAGTCGCGGGTGTGCATCCTGGGGGAGACCGGCACTGGCAAGGAACTGGTGGCGCGAACTATCCACGAGCGAAGTACGCGATCGGCCGGGCCTTTCGTGACGCTGAATTGCGCTGCCGTGCCTGCGGAGTTGATCGAGTCCGAACTGTTCGGTCATGAGAAGGGATCGTTTACCGGCGCGTCTGGGCGCCACATCGGCAAGTTTGAGCAGGCTGATCAGGGAACGATATTTCTGGATGAAATCGGCGACATGCCTCTGAGCATGCAGGCGAAACTGCTGCGTGTGCTCGAAGAAGGAGAGGTCGAGCGCATCGGAGGCGATAAGCCGATTGCAGTGAACGTTCGCGTTGTGGTCGCCACGCACCGGGATCTCGAAGCGCGAGTCCGCGAAGAGAAATTCCGGCAGGATCTGTTTCATCGCATCTACGTTTTTCCCGTCGCGCTCCCACCCCTGCGCGACCGATGTGAGGATATTCCAGCGCTCGTCGAGCACTTCTCCAAGCAGGTGTGCGCGCAGAATGGATGGAAGCCGGTTCCATTCACCGCAGAGGCGATGCAGGCTTTGCAGGGGCACGCTTGGCCAGGCAACGTTCGCGAACTGCGCAACATGGTAGAGCGGCTCATGTTGCTTGCGACCGACGGTCAGGTTGATATGGCAACGGTACAAACGGCGCTGCCAAAAACTCCGGCGGGAGCGGGGTTGTCGGCAACCTCTCTGGGCTCGGGCCCGCTCGCCAACCGCGTTGAGTCATTCGAGCGAGAAGCGATTCTGGCTGAACTGAAGCGCACTCACCAGAACATGAGCCTGGCTGCAAAAGCTCTTGGCCTCGAGCGCAGTCACCTGTATAAGAAGGCGGAGCAACTGGGGATCGACCTGCGCGCGCTCCGACGCGAACAAGGCTCGCAGGATTGACCTAGAGTCATTTGTGCGCGCTCCGGAGACCATCTTGGCGAAAACAGCCTGCACCCCGATCGGGATCGTCTGCTTCGTCTTCTGTCTCTGTCCTCTTCGCGTGCGCGCCAGTGAGTCGCCGTCGCCGCCCGCATACGGTGTACGCATGGAGCAGGCATGGATTCCGATGAAAGACGGCGTGCGCCTTGCGGCAACTTTGTACCGGCCAGACGGAGCGCAGCCGGAGGAAAAGTTTCCTGCCCTGCTCGAGTATCTGCCGTATCGCAAGGATGATGGCACAGCAGCCGGCGACTACCCGAAACACTCCTACTTCGCGCATCGTGGATATGTCAGCGTGAGAGTTGATATTCGAGGGTTCGGTGCCAGCGAGGGAGTTCCGCCGGAGCGCGAATATTCCGAGCATGAGCAAGAGGACGGCGAACAGGTCATCGCGTGGCTGGCACACCAGTCGTGGTCGAACGGAAACGTAGGGATGTTCGGGATCTCCTGGGGCGGATTTACAGCCTTGCAGATGGCGATGCGGCATGCGCCGGGGCTGAAGGCGATCCTGGCGGTCGACGCCACGGCGGAACTGTTTCACGACGACGTTCACTATGTCGACGGCATGGCTCACATTGATGAATTTGAGTTGAACATGGACATGGCCGAGGGTTGGGTCGGCGCCCCCGACTATTCGCTTGACGAGGAGGTTCTCGGTGCCCACTTCGATTCCCCACCCTGGTCGCTGCTCTATCTTAAGCATCAGCACGACGGACCGTTCTGGCGCGAACGCGTGCGGCCGCTGAGTGAGATTACGACTCCAAGTTTTCTGATTGGCGGACTGCTCGATGGTTACCGCGATAATGTTCCCGACATGCTCATGCAGTCGAAAGCTCCGATCAAGGCCATCGTAGGCCCTTGGAACCATACGTTCCCGAATGATGCGGTACCGGGTCCGCAGATCGAATGGCGCGACCAGGCCGTGCGCTGGTTCGACTACTGGCTCAAAGGACACGACACTGGAGTGCTTCGGGATCCGCGCCTCATCATTTATATGCAGCATTGGCATCCGCCCGATCCCAATTTGCAGAGCGTGCCGGGCGAATGGCGGCGCGAAGACGTTTGGCCGCCGAAGGACACGAAGAACACGACTTTTTTCCTGCAGCCGAATCACGGGCTGGGCGACTCGGCTGCGGCCGAAGCCAGGCATCAATTGAAGTATGTCCCTACGATCGGCGTCGAGGCTGGTTTCTGGTGGGGAGAGCTGTTGAGCGATCCGCGGCCGGTGGATGCATTCAGCCTCGTTTATGATTCCGCGCCACTCTCGGAAGACATTGCGATTCTAGGGCGTCCACATGCTTTGCTGCACGCTTCGGCTTCGGCACCGTTGGCGGATTGGTTCGCGCGTCTCTCCGACGTGGCTCCCGACGGCACGGTCACCCAGATCACCGGCGCGGGAATCAACGGAGCACAGCGCGAATCGATGAGCAATCCCAGCGACCTGGAGCCCGGGAAAGTTTATCCCTTCGACATCGAAATGCATCTGGCGTCGTGGGTGTTTCCCAAGGGCCACCGCATTCGCCTCGCGATTTCCAATGCCCTGTGGCCGATGGTCCTTCCAACCCCTTATGCGATGACGACGTCGCTCGAACTTGGGGGCACCAATGGGTCTCGGCTATTGTTGCCTGTAGTGCCGTTGCATGGAGCGCCCGCACCAGAATTTTCTCCGCCGCAGCCTTCCGAACAGCGGACCGACATCAAGAACGAAGGCTTCCCCTGGCCCGGAGAGTGGACCGTGGAACGCGAGGAACCCAATCAGAAAACGACGGTGCACTGGAAGGGCAAGGATGGTTATGTCTATCCGTGGGGCACGGAAGATGATTTTGAAAATCTGACGTACGGGGGCGATGACGCGCATCCGGAAACGTGCTCCGTGCGTGGGGAGGCCGAGAGCATCTTCGCGCTGAAGGGGCGTACGCTGGTGTGGCGCGGGCATCTTCTGGTAACCACGGATCAGAAGAATTTCTACTACAAGTACACGCGGGAATTGCTGACGGACGGGCAGATGCTCAAGTCGAAAACCTGGCAGGAGACGATTCCCAGGGACCATCAGTAGGCCAACGAATTCCTGCTCCGGGCGAGAAGACGTAGCAAGCTACGTCTCTACGAATGATCAGTGTTTGTAGATTTTGCCGGCTTTCATTACGAACGGAACATTTTCCAGGAGCCTGACATCGGCTAGCGGATCGCCGGAGACGGCGATGATGTCTGCGTACTTGCCGGGTTTGATGGAACCGATCTCGTTCGCGTGACCGAGCAGGTCGGCCGCGTTGCTGGTCGCGGCCTGAATCGCCTGCATCGGCGTCATTCCATACTTCACCATAAAGGCAAACTGCTTTCCGCTGGTGCCGTACTCGCACACACCGGCGTCGGTTCCGAACGACATTTTCACGCCCGCTGCCACTGCCTTGCGGAAGTTGTCCCGCTGAATCCGCCCAAGTTCGGCATCGTGTTCCAGAAAATCCTGCGGGACCGTGCCTCTTCTTCCGTCCTCCTGAATGCACTCCTCGTCGTAGATATCCATATCGAGGTAGGTACCGTGCTGCTTGGCGAGGGCGATGCCTTCATCGTCGATCATAGTTGCGTGCTCGACCGACGCGACTCCGGCGCGAATCGCGTTCTTGATTCCCTCCGGTGAGTGCGCGTGTGCCTCGACGCGAAGCCCGAAGTGGCTTGCCTCATCGACGGCGGCTTGCAGTTCTTCAGGAGTGAACTCCTGTGACTTGGGGTTGCTTCCGTGCGTCAGCACCGCGCCGCTGGAAAGAACCTTGATGTGATCGACGCCATCGTGTGCAAGCCGACGAACAACCTTGCGTACTTCCCACGGGCTGTTGGTTTCGCCGTAGTGAAGATCCCATGGAAGTTGAATATCCGGAGCGAGTCCAGTCAAAGCGCCTGCGCCGCCGGAGATGGTGACGTACGCCCCTGCAACGAACATGCGCGGGCCAACGATGTCGCCCCGATTGATGGCGTCGCGGAGTGCGATGTCCCCGAGTGCCCGGTAAGTGCCGACGTCGCGCACTGTCGTAAAACCCGACTCCAGCATCGCGTGAGCATTCGGTACCGACTCGAGCGCAATCTGCGCAGCTGTCTTTTTGAATTGCGCGATGGGGTCGCCCGTTCGGGCCCCGTCGGCGAGGTGGGTGTGGCAATCAATTAGACCTGGCAGAACGGTCATATTACTGAGATCAATGACCACCGCGTTGGACGGGATTGCCAGACCCTTGCCGACTTTTTCGATCCTCGAGTCGTGAATGAGGATGATCTGGTCGGACAAGACCGTGCCCGAATCCGGGTCGATGAGTTTCCCGGCGCGGATCGCCGTTTCTTGAGCGGATACGACGGCGGCGAAGACGCAGCATGCGACAACTAAAAGGAGTTTCACAATAGCCTTACCAGGGGGAGCGAAGATCTAGTCTGCTGCAGCAATCGACGTTGCTGGAATTCCCTTCAAGTCGGCGGCCAGCAGGCGATGGAACAGTTGCTCTCCGGCCTCGCGGCGGACCGAAAGACGGCCTGCTCCATACGCTCGAGACTTCAACCCGCGCTGCACGTCTTCACAGATTCCGAGGTCTTCGTCCTGCACGCGGTTGCCGACGTTCACCGACTCCGTGTTGTAAGCACGGCGGCTTTCGCTTACGTCGCCGAAATAGAAATCGAAAATCACCGTGCAGTGATCGGCGTCGACGGGGATCACGTAGTTCGTGTCCATGTACCCCTCGTAGCAGTTGATCATGAGATTGGGATACTGCCAGAAATACCAGGCGCGATCGCCTTTGCGCGTGGCGCCGGTGGCCGCGTCCTCGTCGGACGCAACCATGGGGCTTGACTGCAGGCAATAGCGACCTTCGTTTTCGATGGTGTACTGCTTGTAGTCGAGCACGGAACTCAACCCCTTGTGGAGATGAGGCACGTGATAGCCGCCATCAAGGTAGTTGTCGACGAAAACTTTCCAGTTGCAGTGGATGTCGTAGGTCCGGCGGTCGAAGTAGTTGAGCTTGCTAACACGCAGGGGTGCCATACGCCTCACTAGTCCACCGAAGAACTCTTGCAGAGGCAGGGCCTCGGGATCGAGGTTGACGAACACGAAACACTCCCAGGTCTCGACGCGAACGGGAACCAGGCCATTCTGCCCGCGGTCGAAATTTTGCACGCCCTCGAACTCGGGCATGCCCTTGAGCGAACCGTCGAGCCCATATTTCCAGCCGTGATAGGGGCACTGCAAGATTGAGGTTTGGCCACACGACTGGGTCACAACGGCTGCAGCATGGTGACGGCACACATTGTAAAAAGCTCGCAGGACTTGGTCGCTGCCGCGCACGACCACGATGGGTTCGCCCGCGAGCCGGACGGTCACGAAATCTCCAGCAGCTTGCAGTTGATCGGTACGGGCAACCAGTTGCCAGGTCTTGCTGAACACGTTGAGCCGCTCGAGTTCCGCGACCCGGGGATCGAAATACCAGGAGGCCGGGATGGTCGAGGCTTGGGCCAATGGGGCGCGATCGTCGTAGCTGGAGAGAATCTGCTCGATAGAGGTTTGCATGTGTGAGTTCTCAGACCGACAAGTGAAATCAGGCAACGAGTAATGGCAGCACCGACGCCAAAGACGTTCTAGCGGCGAACATAGTCTCGGCCAGTTTGAGGCAGGCTATTGGCACCGGCGGCGCCGATCGCTCGCTCCAGTACGGCGAGAAACTGCTGAATCCTGGCCTCTTTCTTCTCGGCCGGCTCGCCTTGCCGACGGAACAGGCCCGGATCGAGTTCGGCGGTTAGCAGCGCGTCCTGAAACCGCTCCATCATCCAGTCGAGGATGGAGACGATCATCTCGATTTCCATGTCCTTGCGCAGTTCATGCCGCTCGAGGCCGAAGCGGACGAAATTCACCGTGCCGTAAGGGTCCTCCTCAATCAGGAAACGGTTGATCTCGCGCTTCAGCACAAGGTCGGTGCCATAGTTGCCGAGGAGCGAGATGCGATACGGGATCCAGTCGTCATGCAGGAGGTGTTCGGTGCGCACCAGCCAGTACCGGAGCACTTCGAAGAATCCGTTCAGTCGGACCTCCGAAGGCGCGTCCAAATACTTGGCGAAAGAGCGCACGGCGCGTTTGTAGACCTCGAAGAAGAGGCCGTCCTTGCTCCCGAAATGTTGAAATATCGATCCCTTGGCGATTCCCACCGCGGTCGCGATGTCGCCGACCCGCGCGGAGTGATAGCCGTGTTCCGCAAAGTGCAGCGTAGCTGCCTCGATGATGCGCGCGCGCTTTGCTTCGGAACGAGGACGAAGTGGTGGCTGCCGTTGGTAAAGCGGAGGTGCAACTCGGTTGCTTGCGATCCCGGGCATAGAATGACTCTAAGTCACGAAAGCATAGCGTACGCTCGTATCGATTTCAACTTCATTTTGGCTGCCACTTGGGATAATGTTATGCGGCTGTGGGATGAGATTCGTGACTTCCAGTCAATCCAAGGCCAAGGCCTCGCGAGCAGTTTATGACGCCATTGTTATCGGCGCCGGCCACAACGGACTGACCGCCGCTGCATATCTAGCGCGTGCCGGTTTATCCACTCTAGTACTCGAGCGCCGCGACATTGTGGGCGGATGTTGTGTGACCGAAGAGATTGCCCCTGGCTGTCGCGTCTCGACTACCTCTTATGTGGCAAGTATGCTTCGGCCTGAAGTGATCTCGGAGTTGCGACTAGCGGACCACGGCTTGCACATGATTCCCTGCGATCCGGCGATCCAGGTTCCCTTCCCCGACGGTCAAGTGGTCCCTTGGTGGGTCGATCGAGCCCGGGCGCAACAAGAATTTTCAAAGATTTCCGCAAAAGATGCAGCGCGCTATGTGCAAGTCGATCATCAGCTGAAAAAACTGGCACGCTACTTGCAGCCGTTTTTCATGGAACCACCACCTGAGATCGATACCTCGAGCGTGAAGGGCTGGGCCGACATGTTCCGTGTCGGCAAACGATTTCGTGGCATTTCGAGCGCGGAGATTTCACAACTCATCTCCTTTCTCACCGGCAGCCTCGGGGAGTTCCTCGACCACAACTATGAATCCGAGAAAATAAAGACCATGTTTCTAGCCAACAACGTTTATGGCAAACATGGAGGGCCGTATCAACCAGGAACTGCGATCGGCCTCCTCTTCCATCTACTGAGCGGCGGAGAGCATGAACTGCAAGGGTTTTATGGACACGTGATGGGCGGCATGGGATCGATCACGCAGGCTCTCGCCGCGTCGGGAAAGAGGCTGGGCGTTGAAATTCTTACCTCTGCATCCGTTGCTCACGTGGAGGTAGGCAACGGCCGAGCGCGTGGCGTAATCCTTGAAGACGGCACGGAGTTTCGGTCCCGGATGGTGCTTTCCAATGCTGATCCCAAGCGCACATTTCTGAGACTCGTGGATACGAAAGAGTTGCCGGAAGATTTCCTGTCCTCGGTCCGGGCGATCAAAATGGACGGGCCGTGTGCCAAGGTGAATATGGTGCTTGCGGAGGAACCCAAGTTCACGGGAACTCCTCCCCAGGCCACGGCGCTGGAGCGCACCTTCTACACGCTGGTTCCGTCGCTCGAATTTGCGGAGCGCTGCTACGACATCGCCAAGTTCGGAGAAATCCCCGAACAATTGTGGGTGGATTGCGTCGTGTCCTCGAATGCCGATGATTCGCTGGCTCCTCCGGGCAAGCACATCCTGACTTGCTTTGTGCAATACGTGCCCTACCACCTGCGCGAGGGCAATTGGGACGAAAAGCGCGAACTACTCGGCGACCGGGTGGTCAAGAAGATTGCCGAATACGCGCCCAACGTGCCTGGCGCCATCGTCGCGCGGCAGGTGCTGACTCCGCTTGACCTTGAGCGCACGTACGGCTTGACCGAAGGCAACATTTTTCACGGAGACCTGCGGCTGGAGCAACTCTTCTTTATGCGCCCCGTGCCAGGGTGGTCGCAGTACCGCACCCCGATTGCGGGTTTGTATCTGTGCGGGGCGGGGGCGCATCCTGGAGGCGGAGTGACTGGAGCACCCGGGCGCAACGCAGCGCATCAAGCCCTTCGCGACTGGAAGAAAGGTCGATTGCAGGAGGCGGCCGCGTGACGTCGGGGAACGGAAATTCCAATTCGCGACTGAATACGGCCGACATCGTGATCCTGGGTGCCGGTGTGATGGGCGCGTCGATCGCCTTTCACCTCGCCCGGCGCAAGGCGGGAAAGATTGTCGTGA
Organism: uncultured Acidobacteriaceae bacterium; assembly: GCA_963768265.1. Classification (GTDB taxonomy): domain Bacteria; phylum Acidobacteriota; class Terriglobia; order Terriglobales; family Acidobacteriaceae; genus Sulfotelmatobacter. The sequence continues at coordinate 92,893 of CAVYHM010000026.1, read as the reverse complement.
TCGAGAAAGATCGCGTCGGGCGCGGTGCGAGTGGCCGATCCTCCGCGCTGATCCGCATGCATTACAGTTTTCCGCCTGAGGTGCGGCTGGCAGTCATCAGCCTGCATATGTTTCAGAACTGGCGGGAGATCGTGGGGCAACCCGGCGACTTTCATAAGACCGGATTCGTGCGCATCGTACATCCTCACGAAACCCAGCGACTCAAGCGGAATGTGGAGATGCAACGCTCTCTCGGCGCACAAGTCGAACTTGTCGACCGGACTCAACTGCACGAACTTGAGCCGGACTGGAAGGTCGACGAAGTGGAACTCGCCGCCTATGAGCCAGACTCCGGATACGGCGACGGTGCCGCGGTGGCGGGAGACTTTCTAGGAGCCGCCCGCGACCTTGGCGTTCATTATCTTTCGCGCACTCAGGCCACAGGATTCATGGTTGAGGCCGGGCGGGTTCGCGGAGTGATGACCGACCACGGTAGCATCACAGCGCCCGTCGTCATCTCCGCTACGGGACCGTGGACGAGGCCGCTGTTTGCATCGATCGGATGCGACCTTCCCATCGAGTGCGAGTTTCACCAGGTCGCCATCCTTCGCAATGCGGCTGACATGCGAGCCGGAGGGTGTGCTTGTATTGATTCCGTCTCAGCCACGTATTTTCGCTCTGACGCGCATGACAAGTTTCTGGTGGGAGATTTCTACGGAAAGCGCCCCGTCGATCCGGACGATTTCCCACAGCGGGCCTCCGACGAATCCTTGGAAGACATCCTCGAGCGCGCTTGCCGCCGCATTCCGAAGCTGGCGGGTGCGGAAGTCATGCGCGGCGTTACCGGCGTGTATGACATGACGCCTGACTCGCGGCCTCTGCTCGGCGAAATTCCCGGCATCGCTGGCCTCTATGTATGCGCGGGTTTTTCGGGAATGGGGTTCAAGATTTCTCCGGCGATTGGGCTGGTCATAAGCGAACTGGTAGTCGATGGCCGAGCAAAGACCGTGGACATTCAAGCGTTTCGGCCAGACCGCTTCTCCCTCAACCAGCCGATTCAAGCAGAATACGAATATGTAGACGAATAACAACTCTCAGGAGCTGCTATGAAAAAGAAGGGCATTCTCGAACGCTTAAAGGAAGGGCCGGTGCTTGGCGATGGCGGCTATCTTCTGGAACTGGAAAAGCGTGGATGGGTGCGCGCGGGCCCGTTTACGCCCGAGGTTGCGCTGACGTATCCGAATGCGCTTCGGGAACTGCATGTTGAGTTTCGCGAGGCGGGCGCCGAAGTCCTGCAAGCTCTCACTTTCTACGCCAGCCGTGACAAACTCGCGACGGTCGGGCTGCAGGACCGACTGGAGGATCTCAACCGGGCCGCAGTCCGGGTGGCGCGGGAGGTCGCGGGCGATCGCTGCCTGGTCGCCGGAAATCTCAGCCTTACGTGGATGTACGAACCGGGAAGTCCATCGGCCGCCGATCGTGTGCGCGCGACCTTTGACGAACAACTTGCGGTCCAAGTGGACGAGGGCATCGACTTCATCATCGGAGAAACCTTTTCCTGGCTGGGCGAAGCGCTCATCGCCGTGAAGCGCGCCAAGCAAACGGGATTGCCCGTGATGGTCACGATTTGCTTCGAGAACAAGGACGAGACTGCCGAGGGAAAAAATGCTGCCGACGCGGCCAAGGCATTGTTCGATGCGGGGGCCGACATCGTTGGCATGAATTGTCTCCGTCCGCCAACGCACATTCTTGGCCCGATGGAACAGATGCGGAAGGCTGTGTCTGGATACCTAGCCTGCCAGCCGGTCGCCTATCGCACACCGAAAGAAAAACCGGACTTCACCAGTCTGGAGGAATTTCCCTATGCGCTCGATCCTCTGCAACTCACGCGTAAGGAGATGGCGGACTATGCCGTGCAAGCGCGCGAACTCGGCATCAACTTTATTGGCGCATGCTGCGGCACAGTCGCGATGCACATCCGCGAGATGGCTCGCGTTCTAGGCAAGCTGCCTGACGATTCCCGTCTGTGGAAGAAAGGCGGCGACAAGCCGATGTCGGCCTACGAATACTACGACCATGACAACGTGAAGGCGGGGGCTACCAAGTAATCCCGCTCAACGCAGCAGAACAAAGTGGGCCCGGTTCGCACCGGGCCCGCATTCTTCTTCTCTGGGTGTTCTCCGGGCGGACTACCCGGCCTTTCGAGCACTCGGCTCTTCCGCATGCACAAGCGGCATATCGACAAGGTGCTCGCTTAGAAACCACACTTGCAGTTCGTTACGGCGCAGCACATCACTTACCGCCATATCGTTGGTGCCGTCGTCGCCAAGCTCCGAGGCGCGGCGCGCCAGTTGCCGAGAATTTCCGATAATGATCTGATGCGCGTCAAGCAAGCGCGAAATTTGAACCGGCACTTCTTCCCTGCCGCGAGGTGGACGCTCGATCCGCGTGTTCTCGGCGACATCCGCCGCCATGGCGATTGCGATTCCGCCCAACAGCTGGATACGTTCGGCAATGGTGTCGACGATCTCCGCCTGCTCTTCATAGTGTTTGTCGAACAGCAGGTGCAACTGATAGAACGTGGGCCCAGCGACCTGCCAGTGCGACTTTTTGTAGAGGTCGCGCAAGGTCATAGTGTCGGCAAGCAGGAGATTCAGTTGCTCGGTCATTTCCTGGCGTACAGGCTCTTCGAGTTCTAGCGGCAGAGCATGCAACACCTTGCCGTAATCTTGGATCTCCCGGGCGTGCTGGTGAATCCGCGGTTGCGAGTTGAGGGTGGCTTGATGCGCGGCGGAAACGTCCTTCTTGGGCATGACGACCTCCTTTAGTTCTGCGGGTGATGAACGCTAACATGTGGCAATCTAGGGGCGCAACCACTCCAGCTTAGATACCGCTGGCCACAAAAGGATGCCGGATCTCTGCGTGTCGCATTGCATCATACTTCAAGCCTGATGCCTGCAGATCTAGAAGGGTTCTGACTTAGCTGGCGGTGCTGCGCTGGGCGGAAGAAACCTGTCGCGCGGTGAACAACGCAGCCGCGCGAACCGCGTTGGCACCGGTTAGCATCATGCCACCGTTTGACGGCCCTCCGCCCCGTTGTTATCATCTTCATGCGGGGTGGAGCAGTCTGGTAGCTCGTTGGGCTCATAACCCAAAGGTCGGTGGTTCAAATCCACCCCCCGCAACCAAACTTTTCATAGGGTTACGAGCGTCGGATGTTTCGCTCGCAGGGGCAGAAAGGGGCAGTTGATCACGCCTAGCCAGCTTCTGCTCTGAGTGACCGTTTCCGTTTCTCCCGTTAGACTCCTGTTTCAACGCCATCTGCACAACTTTGCTATTAGCCTCGCGCTTCGACTCCATCATCGAGTTCCCATAAACATTCATGGTGGTGGCAATCTGCGCATGGCGCATGAGCTTCTGCTGTACACCTATCGGCGTGCCGACTGAGTCCAGCCAGGAGCGGTAAGTGTGTCGGAAAGTATGCCAGCCGATATCGCCCAGACCGAGCTTTCGACCTGCAGGACGGATATAGTCCTGTTGAATCGGGCTAGCGTGATAGCAACGTCCAGTGATCGGGCTGGGAAAAACCCAATGTTCGCCCGACTCCGGGCACTGGTTTTTCCAATTGAACAGCACTGTGGCGAGATCGGGATCGAGCGGAAGGTCATCTTCGGAATACTCCGTCTTGACCTCGTCGACAATGCCGTCCACCACGCCGCGGCTCACTCGCATTGTGAGTTCAGCAGAGTTAATGTCTGGCCACTGCAGCGCCAGAATTTCACTGACCCGCAGTCCCAGGCACTGTGCGACAACTACCATTGTGCGATAGGGCTCCATAAGCAATTGGAGGATCGCGAAATACTGGTCGACGGTGAGGACGATCGGCTTTTTCGAACGCCGACTCGATCCCGGTATTTCGACGAGCCCCATCGGATTACGCTCAGTGGGAATTAGCTCCCAAAACATCGCGCGTTCGAACAGGCGATGCATTAGGGCTTTGATTTTCCCCTTGGTGGTCGCGCTTAGGTTTAGGTTAATGAGCCATTCCTGCACGTACATGGGCCGCACGTGGGAGATGCGCACGTTTTCCCATCTTGGCATGACATGTTTGTTGAGAATGGTCATGTAGGACTTTCTGGTTGAATGCCTCATCGGAGCGGCTTCTGCGATGTAACGGTTACAAAGAGCGCCGAAAGAAACCCACCCTTCCGGCGTCCGGTTCGAATCAGCGTGTATGCGATGTGCTTCGGCCTTCCTCCAGGCTTCCGCTTCGGACTTGATTTCCTGGGAGGTGCCGAGCAATACCGAAAGTTTCTTGTCTTGCCCATCGGATTGTTTTTGACGGAAACGCCAAACCCAAACCGCAGGCCCTCTGGATCGTTTCTGCCTTTCGACCCAGCCGAACTGGTACGTGTCTCGCCGCAACAGAGTTTCTCCTCTATTCGCGGCGCAAAGAGTGATTTGAGAGTATGCCAGAACGCGCCCACGCGTCCAGCTCACACGGGCGGAATCTCCAGCGATTCCCAATGCGAAAACCTGGAAGGCTTCCTATGCTCGCCAGCCGCTTAACCGTTTTGGGGTGAATTCGCAGGAACACGGCCGCTTCCTCACAGTCCCACACTGGCTCACGTCGGGTCGTGTTCAATTTCTGTGAGATCGACTCCATTGGGAAAGGCTCGGCACACGGCTGCGGATCAGCGAATTGCGAGGGAGGGAGTTGTCTTGCAGCATCACTGGAGAAGGTGGGCATGCGAATCTCCACATAGCCACGAGCAATTATGATAGGAGTATATACTAGTTCATGACAGATGTACATATATTTATTTAAATCAAAGCCCCCGCGCCGCTACCCCTCCACTGCTTAAACATTCGGGCAGCCCGTAGCCTGCTCATTGAGTCCCGAAAGGAGCCCGCCGTTCCATGACGCTCTGACCGATTCACCCGTCGCGTTTTGCAAGGGGGATTCGCCTATCTGCTTATCACGCCATTCGACCGCCGCTCTGTTCGCACTGGTGCCGAGATCTCGGGCTGGGGCCTTGTCTGAAATCCAAATGACTTGCGGCCCATCAGCGGAAGAGTATCTGGACAGTTTGGACCAGCAACCATTTAGCTGGGAGAAGTGTGTCGGCGGTGCGCCGGTGTACTTCGAGGACTCACCAGCGCCACTAAAAAGCAGTGCCCAACAACCGCTGAATCGTTGCCTGACTGCTTCGATTACAAACAGCAAAGCTGCTCAATCTGCACAGTTCAAAGCAGAAGCTTTTGTGCCATATCGTAAGCTGCCGAATGTCCCGCCTTAAGGAATCCAACGCACAAGCGTACCTCCTGTGATGAGGTGGTCAAAATGCTGTCGCAATTTAGCGGGCATCTCGCCGCCCATGAACAAAACACCGAGCTCAAGGTTACGAAGGAAAGCATCGTCCGTAAGATTGGCGCTCGAAAGCAGGGCCTGTTTATCCACAACGGCTGCCTTAGCATGAAGCTTCCCAGGCTTTCCGAATAGATTGAGTTCACGCTTCCCGACCGGCCAATAGAAGATCTCCGCCTTTTCTTGTAAATCTTTCGGAAATGCTCTGAGGGCATCATGCGACAATTGATGGTGCGACTGATCACCAAATTCCAGTACTAGGCGCACTCGTACTCCGCGACATGACGCGGATGCGAGCACTTCTGTGAGCCGCCGAATTTTGTGGGCTGCAAAGGTAATGAGCAGAACGTCCAGTTCAGCGGTCGCGATGAGATCGTAAAGAACCTGGTCGATACGACGAGCTGGCATTTCGCCAGCTGGCGCCTAACCTGCCCACAAGAGTTCGGTCTTGTGTTCAATCTGCCAACGATCCCGAAGTTTGGCACACATTGTTATCGCAAAACTCAGCGTCTCCCATGATGTGACGGCATCGGCAAATCGAATTACTTCAGCCAGCTGGTACGCAAGATTACCGTTGTGGGTTGGGGGGAGTTTCTGCAGCACAGGTGCGGCCAAGGTGTCCGCTTGCGACGATCGCAGCACGGCGCAGACCATTTCGAGCCAAGAGCGAGGCGCCTCTTGAACCAATTGTTCAATCGCTTGACTCAGGTCACCTTTCATCGGAATGACTTAAAGAACGCCGTCTCACTGCTGGCGAATGTACCCACCAAGGCCGCCCGATCCAGGTAGCGATTTCCTCGTTCGCAAGAAGTTTCCGGAGCGAATAGGCAGGCATGACAACACGCACCGTGAATGCCCCGGCCATCGCTTGAAGGACCATGTTCTGAGCACAAAGGGTCAGAAGCGCACATGCGCATGTTTTCAAGTGACTGTTGAAGATGACGGCCCATCGAAACTGGGTTCCCGAGTTCCACCAACCCACCGAGTGTACCTTCGCTATCTGGAGCCGCGGTATAGACCAGAATTCCAGCCATTGGGCCACCATGATCATTGCCCCATCGGCTGTAGAGCCGCTCTCGAAGGCTGGCTGAGTTGTATCCGCAATCAAGCACAATCTGTCGAATCAACGCATGAGCCAGGGAGTGCAGCAAAACGAGGCGAATGCCCGGAAACCCATCATGGGGCGGAGTCAGTTTTCGTAGTTTTCGCCACAGTTTATGGGACTCCAGAAAGTCCAGCCGCAACTGCTGCACTTCCTTTGTAGATTCCCAGGATTGGAGAGCTTCCTCTTTCAATCGAAGAAAAATACCTTCGCCACGAACTTCAGATGCTGGAAGCCAAGTCGGGGGAGTTCGCGAGATAGGACTGATCCTCACGTCTTCCAGCGCTGTAATCTCCGCGAAGTCGGCATTCGACTCAAGGCGGGTGTAGCCAAGCAGCGCGCGAACCTCACGTATGCGCTCCACGAGAACGGTGTCTTCGAAACTGTCTTCAAAGCCTTTTGGAGGAGGCACCTTGCGTAGTTTGAAGTCGCGATTCTCCACCGCAACGTCCGGATAGGAAAATACGCGCCATTCAGGCAACTTAATATCCGGAACCGCTCCATCTTCTTGTCCGGCACCAGACCTCTTGCCCGCAATGCCTTCCCAGATCTCCGAATCCTTGAAATCGGAAAAGAGCGAGACAAGGGATGGAAACTTCTGCAACATCGTTCGGAAGAACTGCAACTCTTCCTCAGACTGCACGCCTTTGAGCTCGCCCCATTGTTCTTCGACGATCTTGGCAAGACGATCAGTTGCTAGGGGTATAGAAAGAGCTGATAACGATACAGAAAACCAGCTATTCGAGGCACCCAAGAGGATCGATTTCGCAACTTCATCGCACGGTTTGTTGTCGATGCGCCTCAGGTGAGGATGGTGTCCCGGACACTTAAACTGTGTGTCCTGGTCGAATGCATCTGACATTCTTCGGTTGCTGTTGCAGGCCAAACATTGAACGATGATGTCCGAGGCGTCACCGGAAATGCCGTATTCACGTAACGTGAGCTGTGCTGGTTTGCAAGCCACATTGCCTTTGTGCACAAATTCGAGCCACGGGAAATCCGTCAAATGCCCTTCGCGACAGGCCAGCAAGAAACGGACTGACAGCGCCGATGGGCTAATGTTGCCCTTGGCCTTCGTGCACCCTTCGTGGCGGTATTCCGTCCTGTCGGGCCGCCACTGGTCTTGCTTCAGTCGGAATACACCTGAATCAATAGTTGCGAGCGTATCGCAAAGTGGACACCGCATCCAACGTGGGAATGGAGCAACCGGAACTCCGATCGCTGGCGCCCCCGGATCACTCTTGCTCTCGTCCAATTTGATTGGAGGAACAAATAGTTGCCTAACCTGCGATCCTAGTCGCTGCTGAATCGTTGCCAGAAGCCGGTCTTCTTCAATCTCACGGCAATATTGCGTGTTCCAGTCGTCCAGACCCATCACCAGCGCAGACATGTTCGGCAGATCCACAAGAGACGCTACTCCGAAAGTGAAGATCAGTTGTGTTGGACGAATCTGACCTATCTCATTCATGGATTAGTCAACTTTCAAACCCGTCGGCCGCGAATCGAGCACCAAGTCTGCAGTCCCCTCAACGTCTCGCAAAGAGTCAAGACATGTGAACATCTCCCATTGGCCGGTTGCTGGATGTTCCAGCAATGCCACCGTGGCCCCGCCTTCAAACTGGTATGCGAGGCGGTGTTCTGTTTGGTTATGAACTCTCTTTAGCCATTCGTCTCTGCGAGACTTCAACATGCTCAGCACCCTCTCTCCGCTGGGTTTGTCGTGCGTCGCATTCTCGGCATGCTGCACCAGCTTCGCAAAAACCACAGGCATCAACTGATCACTATCTTGCAGAGTTCCGGCCCGTTCGTTGGCATTGAGACGTTCTTCCCACAAACGCATGAGTGCCACGAGTACTCCTGATAATCCGCGGTCAAGCGCGCGCGCTGAGAACGGGGTTACGGAAAGAGCTTCCACGTGCTTGTAGAAAGTCTCGTGGTAATGCGCGAAACGCTCGTAATGAGATAGGTCCCGCGGCCTTGCCCAGTTGTAAACCGTGCAGACAAGGCCGGGACCCGAGGACGTTCGCCCGACTCGGCTCGTAGCCTGGATGTATTCCGATCGCCGTACGCAGATATCTTTTCGCACCGGAGGACAACCACTCTGCCTGTTGGCTGCGGCTAAAATTGCCGGGCCCTTCGGTTAAGGACCGCCACAGGCTCCGTGTCCAGCTCACGACTCACATTCCAACAGTAATTGCCCCCGCTTCATCTGGTGAGCAAGCATTCTGCCATACGCTCAGTTTGCACGGAGTGTGCCTGTCCTGTGGGACAAGGAGCAAACCTCCATAATCTCAAAGTCGCCGAGAGTCATCGCAAGGGCGGCCGCAGTACACTCTTTTGGATTTGTCTCGCCGGGAGTCACGACCAGACCAATATGGACAAGATTCCACGGCGAACGATTCTAGGTCCATGCGGAAAGCGTAGGCGTACCTGATACGAAGCTGCTGCCTAGCTGTCAACATCGAGCCATTACGAGACTTGCACGCCCGCCGAGTTGTTTCAGGCGACGGCATGGGGGCAGTAGAGCTGCCCCTGTAATGAGGCGTACTTTACAGCGTGATCGAGTAGTTCCGTGAATGTGTATCTACCATAGATCACGTTCGACAGGTGCATACCGTCTAGCAGAAGAACTTTTAGATCTTTCCCTTTGGCAACGGATTCTACAACGCCGGAAGTATACCCGTTCATCGCAATGACGATCCCCCTTGCGCCGAGCTTACCATCCACCTTGAAATAGAAAGACCCTACGTGCTTCGGCTCCAGAGGCTCCGCAAACCACTTGAGCTCAACCAAGTAATAATGGCCGTCGTGTTTGATGGCACCATCTAATTGCTCGCCCACGATGCGAAAGGGTTCCTGCACGGGAATGCCGCTAATTCGCATCAACTCTCCAAAGATTTTCTCTAGCGCATATCCCTTTTGCTGGCCGGGGAGTGTGTGAGCCTTCTCAAAGGCTTCACGAATGATGTCGAGCTCCTGCTGATAAGTCTTCTTGGTTGTTGCTGTGCTCTGACGTCTTGCATGATCTTTCGCCTCGCGTTCGGCTTCTTGAGACCTGATGAGTTCTCGCAGCTTCAGAGCGGAGCGTTCGGCGATATCGATCCGATGTCGTGGGTCTTGGGGTACAAAGTTCTTGTGTTCCACGAGAACTCGAACGAAATTGCGCGATATCTCCAGTCGTTCATGGAAATCTTTGCCTCGCAGCTCTTCATAAAGGCGGTCCATTTGCCTTCGCTTCGAAAGCGAATTGCCGTCGCTGTCCCTCTCTTGGGAGATGCTCTTGGTCACAACGCCTGGCACGCCAGCTCGGAGCCATGCTTTCTGTAAGTCACCCTTGTACCAATAGAGATTCGCGATGCCGTCCTTAATCAGGACCTCAATTTGTTCCGTGAAGACGTCAAACATGCGAAAACCAATAAATATCCAAGTGAAATTACATGTAAAAGCGATATGAAGGGTTTGGAGTCTGGTTCTCGGAGAGTTCCGTCATCAACATGCCGACCTTGCGCGCAAAAGAAATGGTAATCGGGTAGCGTCCGAGACCCTCGCTCGAATTCCAGTTCATCTTCGTAAGTGCTAGCAGTTCGCGTGCACGCTCGCGAATGTCGGTGTTCCCACACGAGCCGATTTCAAGCGGCGCCGGAATGTGAGGGCCGGGATATTCATCCCACCAGGAGACGTACCCCATCGTGAACAGGTATGACTCGTCTCCGATATTGCATAGCGTCCCGCGCCACGGCTCCTGCATGCCTTTGCGGATGAGGCGGAAGGCCGTGCTGCGCATCCACACGAGATCACAAGCCGGAACGCGGGCTTCGGCTGCGGCGCGAAATCCCTGCTCCTCCTCGGGCTGATAGGTGCTGGTCTTATGCACCACAACGCGCGTGGGGAGCATGCCGGCGAGCGCCTCGTATTTGTCGAGCACGTCTCTCATCAGGCTCGCCGCCTGCTCATCCATAAGATACGGCTGTCGGTCGCGGCGCTGGTCATGCGGCACAAGCGATCCCTTGAGAGCAAAGGGCTCGATTTCATTCGAAAATGCTTGTGCAACGCTGGCATACACGACATCACCCTCCCGGCGCTTGAGGTGATGGAAGGATATGCCGATGAAACAGGTGTTACTCGGCAGATCCGCTGGCCGCCAGGGTTCATGTCCTGATTTGTAAAAGAGTGAGGTTGCGAGGTTCCATGCGCGTGTTGCGTTGCTCTGCCCTTCATCGTCCGGCCGCAGGAAAGTATCGCGGCGCATGACCTGAACGGGCACAGGATTCTGGTGGGTCATAATCTTGGCTTTGAGTGCGCGATAGAACGTGCGGAAGAGCAAGTCTTCCGCCTGCGTGCGAAGTTCCTCGGCGGCTTTCAGTTCCTCCGGCGTCGGCTGAAACAGTAACATCTGCTCCTGTTCCTCTTCCCGCTGCAGGCGTTCCAGTGCTTCGCGCTCTCTTACGGAGAGCTTCGGGTTACTGATGCGCATGTCGGCCAGTTCATCGGGAAGGCAAACGATGATGCAGTCGGGGCGGGCGTCGCCGAAAAATCCCTGAATTTTGGCGTCGAATAATTCCAACAGTTCATCGAATTTTTCGGAGGAAGAAGACCGGTGTAGTGCCAGGTTGAGGCGTTCCTCATCCAGTGCCCGAACGAATCTATCCTCGATGACAAACGTGACCCCGAATGCCTGTTGCGCTCCCGGCCAATTGGGGTAACGGCGCGCGCTCTTCTCGCGCGCAATCGCCATCCTGTTCAGCCTGGGCAGCCAGGCCTGAGCAATTTGCACTTCCGCTACAGGCCCGACAATACCGATGCGAAGCTCCCTTGGCGTGGACTTGTCCACGGCCCCGTGCTTCGCCATAATCCGGCGCGGTTCCACGCCCTTCTCATTGGAACCAAACAGCAGGTCTGGCTCACGCAGACATTCGATTCGTATGTTCAGGCTCATTGCTTAATCCGATTTCCGGCACTTCCACCGTCAAGAAGTTCATATCAATCAACAGGTCGTCCACGTGGAGATCCCCCACATTCATCGTCTCGGTTCCGCGGCCGAGAAAACTCGCCCAAAAAGTAAGATCAGCTTCGACGCTCTTGTTGCGGTCGAACTTGATGCGGCGAGTCGCTTTGGCGGCGCGGGTGAATGCTGGCAGAGGCGTAAACGCATTGTGGCCGGTGAACATGTAGAACGGCTTGATCCGTACACACCACATTCCGCCCATATGGACGATTTCGTACCCAAAGCCCTCGTTCTCAAACCAGGCCCTCGGCGGGTCGGCGCGCTGCTTCACGACCTCGCGCCGGTTGCCCCGCTTCTGTGCACTGCTCCACACAATCGTGCGAGGCCCTTTATCTTTGCCTGCAAAATAGGCGCGATGCTTGCGGCCATATTCAAGGATGAGCCCGTGTTCTTCTTCAAACGTTTCGAGTTCGTACTCGAAATGCTTGCGTAATAGCCATGAAAGAACTCGCTTGTCGTCCTGCGAGGCCTCAATCTCCGTTCGGTTCTTCGGCTGACTTTCCTTCAGGTCCACGATGGGTTCAAGCAGCTCGGTAAGGATCGGCAGTGGCACGAAACTCCAGAGTTCTGTGCCCCGGTCCACAAACGTGCCGCATTCCCTGAGGTCAATGTCACTAGGCCGCCCCCTCAAAGGCACCTTGAGCCGGACCACTGACACCCGTTCCGGAATAGCGCTGAACGGGAGAACGTTAATCACGTAAAGCCCAGTGGGCACATCGGAACGCGCAACGCCTCGCGACCCCGCCGAAGCCATCGGTTGTGTAATGATGGCTTTAAACCTCGCTTCGGCTGCGTTGTGATAAAACGCGGAGCCACCGCCTCCGGCTTGCATTAGCTGCCCCACGTCAATCAGTCCCGTCCCTGCCCGTTCCATTGCGCTGATGCCAAAGAAAATGTCGCAGAGCGAAGGGTTGCGCTGGTCAGTTACGCCTTCCGACAAAATGATTCGGCCATCATTTTCAAGCGTAACCTTACCTGCAACTTTATGGGTGAGTGCGCCAGGGTTGGTGAATACGATTTCGGAACCGGGTGACAGCTCAATGCTCGATGGTTCCGCAACTTCGTAATCCCTATGCACGAGCATGTTGACGAGCAATTCCACCAGTGCTCGCGGAGGATAGGCAGGCTGGTCAGTGTGCTGTCGGCGTTTCTTGAGTTTCAGCAACGGGTTGACATCGGCGGTTTCGAGTTTCTGCAGGAGTGCGCGGTGCTGTGATATGAGATTTCCTTCGTAGATCTCACGCTTTTTGCCCGATTCTGTCACCGATACAACGGCGTGCGGGAAGAAATCCTGGGTGCGCTTGCCAAACAGGAGCAACGCTCCGGATGTGACTTTGTCACTTCCGGAATTGGGCACAATCAAGCCTTGCTCGCGCATGAGGGGAACCAGCATTTCGCGGGTGAGCGGCGCACGGCCGAGCTTCTCGCAATATTCGCGCAGTATCGACAGGGCCAGGTCCAGATCCAGATCTTCAAGCGTGGCTTGCAGTGCCACACGCTCGTCGAAGGCCTGGACATCGTGCAGGGTTCTGCCTCCGCCCCCAGCAGCGGCATAGCGGTCGTGACCGGCGAGTTCCTTTGAGAGATCGGCGAAAAGCTCGTCGAATCCGTCAATCCGGAGTAGCCGGAAATTTGTGCCGAGCCGCCGCGCAAAGGCTTCCACATTGGGATGAAGACTCTCGGCGTGTCGCGTGCACCAGTAGACACCATTGGGGAAATCGAGGCGGCCTTCTTTGTTCTGCCCGAACAATCCTTCCATGATTGACGGCTCTGACCCGCGATAGCCGATAACAATGATGGGCGATGCGTTGAGCATCGGACGAATCAAGGAAACTAGAGACTGATCCAGTGCGTTAGTCTCGCCCTCAGAGTTCCTGTCGGAATATTGCTCGGCGCGTCCGTGCAACCAGATGATCTGGCATTTGCTGTAGATATTGAACTGGTCGTAGTCTCCGGGACCGCGATTGACTTCATGGATGTGGCGGATGTGAGGCTGACGCTCGCGCAGCGCGTCAGGAAGGCAGGTATCGAAGTTGGTGGTGAACATCGTGCGAATGAGGCCACGCATCACGAAATCAGCAAGGATTCTGTAGCCGTTGCTGATGCCATTAACAGGTCGCATCAGATCGAGCAGCACACGCTTGCGGAATTCGGCAGGGACTAGCAGGTGCTCGACTACGAGGGGAAAATTTTCGGCGAGACGGTCAGCCCCTGGCAGAAACCACCCAAATCCCTGTAGCCAGGGCTCCCATTCCGACGGCTTTACGCGCTCCGGAGGCCGAGCGCCTGCCAGCTCGCGCTCCGAATAGACCAGTCGCGCGATCTGTTTGGAGGCGTCCGCCGCGGTGGGCACGCCAGAACGGAATGATGCCCCTGCTCCAAGCAGAATCAACGGGAATGGTTCATCGTTAGATCGCAGCAGTGGCCCAAGAACGGACACAGCTTCTGCGTTGCCCGATTCCAACTCTCTCAGGGAGTCACCAATTCGTCGTGCCACAGAACGGTGTGTTTCAGGTCTTACAGCAGCGGGTACGGTACCTGGAAGGTCGCTGAGCACTGATTCATTCAGTTCTCGCAACACTGGCGCATTTTCCGACGCTAGAATTTCAGCGCCCTCCGCGGTTAACGTATACCGCATGATTGGCCGTCCGGGCTCGCGGATGGGTACGTTTTCTTTGGTAAGAGTGAGAGAACCCTTCTTTTCCAGACGATGTAGGAAAACCTGTATAGACTCGCGGTTCATGCCAGTCGCCGACATCAATTCGGTGACAGTGAACGACCGCATTTCGATTGCAGCCTTGCGGAGTCGATACTGGCTGAGGGAGGCTTTCACGTGAAAACCCGAGTGTCTCGCGTTTATTTACTTATGTCAATTAAATAAATTATTGGCAATTTTGGTAGATTCAACTCTTTTGTTTGTAATAACCTACGCATCACAGTAGCAAGGGCCGTCAACTTACGGCAGTGGCCATACCGGAGCTTGTCCAAGAGGTGTTCCCGGCAGCCCCGTGGGTCGAACAAAATCTGAAGCAGGAGAGGCGGTTATTTTATGTAGCATTCACCCGCGCCAAGAAGCTTGTTGCGCTTGTCTATGCGGACAAGTACCGCAAACGAAATAATACGGTGAAGCAAAGTGGTGCGTCGCAATTCGTTCGAGAGGTATACCAACGGCTCGCTGACAAACAGTAACAGCGACAATGGCTTCCCACCAGTCTCCATGTGCTTTTATGCAACTTGCTGGGCTACGGCTCAGTGATCATTAACCTCGGCTCCGAAATCTAAGACTGGCTGTCGGTCAACGGATTCGCCAGCCCGAAGCCGAGTTGCCGGTACTGATTTGATCCCGAGCTTGGAGTCCTCGGGCTCACTTGTTGTTGCAGCACCGTTAACGCTACCGAGTCCTCACGGACGAACACGGATGATCGTCTTTCCCCTTATCCGTTCCGTCCGGTTGAAGGCAGCGACGGCATCGTCGAGGGTAGTCACTTTGCCTATGTTTGTCCGCAGCCGACGATCCCGGACCCGCTGGACGAGCTCATTCAATTGGGCGTGATCGGGTACAACGACGAAGTCAATAGTCAGGCCGCCAGAGGGCCGCGCCTCGGTCGGCCCAGTGACGGTCACCAGCGTTCCTCCGGGGCGAATCACGCCCGCAGACCGCTTCGCGATGTCCCCGCCGAGGACATCGAAAACCAGATCAACCTTGCCGACGTCTTCCAGAGCGTCGTTATCGAGATCGACGAACTCCTGTGCGCCGAAGTCGAGAGCTGCCTGGCGGGCTGCGGCGCGCCCGGTGCCGATGACGTACGCGCCGGCCGCACGTGCGAGCTGGCTCGCCATCGAACCGACTATGCCGGCCGCACCGTGCACGAGGACGCTCTGCCCCGTACGAAGGCGACCGTGCTCGAACAGCCCCTGCCACGCGGTCAGGCCCGGCATCACGAGCGCCGCGCCCACCGTGAAATCGACGTCGCCCGGCAGTGGCGCGAGGTTGCGCGCTTCGACGGCCACATACTCCGCCAGCGTGCCATCACGATACCAGTCCGTCAGGCCGAACACCCGCTGTCCAATCGACAGCCCAGTCGTGCCATAGCCGAGAGCGGTGACCACTCCGGCCAGTTCGTGTCCCGGAATCGAAGGAGTCCGGTCACGGCCGCCGCGATCGGTCCAGGTCGAGGGCCACGTAAGCTCATCCCCGGTGAATGCCGACGCATGAATCTGCACAACGACGTCGTTTATCGCCGCCTGCGGCTCGGGCCGCTCCACCAGCTTCACCCCGGCCGTTCCCGCAGCCTGATCCATCACCACAATCGCCTTCATCGGTCTCCTCCCTGTGTTCTTGCCTGTAGCCTGGGCGCATCGCGCTTAGTTGAGTTCCTGGGCGAGTCCTATGAGAAGCCCTTCAGGCCCGCGGATGTAGCAGAGCCGATACGAGTCCTGAAACCGGACTATCTCGCCCACGAGCTGTGCGCCGCGCTTGCGAACCTTGCCAAGCGTCTCGTCGATATCGTCCACAGCGAACATGACGCGGAGATAGCCTAGAGCATTCACCGGGGCGTTGCGGTGATCCGCAACGACAGGTGGCGTGAGGAAGCGCGAGAGCTCAAGACGGCTGTTGCCGTCTGGCGTACGCATCATCGCAATCTCGACGCGCTGATCGGCAAGTCCAGTGACACGTCCTGCCCATTCTCCTTCGATCATAGCCTGCCCTTCGAGCTCAAGGCCGAGCTCTCGAAAGAAGTCAATTGTCCCTCCGAGGTCATCGACGACGATTCCGACGTTATCCATTCTTTTGATCGCCATGAGTCGAATCTACACAATGTCGCCTAAATGCAACAATGGGCGCTTTGCAGCGAAACACAAGCGGCGCGCCGTTTGCCAAAATGCCCGAGCAGTTGTTGATCGGCGCGAATCATGGCCGATCCTGAAGTGATCGTACGGGCTTCTAGGACGTAAAAGAGACCACTTCCAGTTGGACCGCGAAACCATGCCGCGCGGACAAATAGTGTGCCAACAGTGTGCAGAATTCACCCCGGCAACGCAGGCTACTGGACAGACTGATCGACTAACTGTCGGCACTGCGTCCTCTGCGTTTTCTTCACACCGGCCTCACAGATAGTGTGGCTGCAGTGTGCCAGGCTTGCCCAACGCACCTCCGTGTGTGCTTGAGGGGGTACATCGGTCATGAAGGGTGGTATACTCTCGTCTGGCTTTTCAGCTAGCAAGCAGTTCCTGCCTCTTCGTCTAGCGCCCAAGGCGACTACATCTTAACGATGAGCCTACCTGATGCCGGACTGCTCTCCGGTCGAAAGGAGTTCTATGCCCCCTTTTATCTCACGCCCTCACCGCAATAGAGCAATTCAACGTCTGACGGTGATCGGACTGTTAGCCTTGTTACTCACAGGTGCCGCGTTCGCCGCGGACTGGAAAAAATCGTTAGAGGAGAGCGTCAAGGCGGAATACCGGCCGACGAAGGTCGGGATCAGCGCATTTCAGTTCGACTACAACCGAATCACTCAGCCCGGTACCGTCCTCGTCGTACGCATTCCTGGCATTTATGCTGACGTTGCCGACACGAAGCAGGCCATCGTCAAAACAAAAATTGTCAACGGAGAGGCAGTTCAACAGAAGGGTGTGCTGGCAAGCCTCAGCTTCACGAAGCAATCTCGCCAACTTAACGTCAGTGAACATGTCTACGTCACGCAGGTTTCGGTGAAAGACGACGGAATCCAGTTCGAGTTGCTGACCCAGGACCCGGCTGCGGTTGTCGTCGATGGAAACACTATTCAGTCCCGGTATCGCTCGGAAGTCTTTTTCCCGTTTGCACGCGACGAGCTCCCACACCTGGATCTCGCCGATGTAAAGAAGACGATCGATCCTGTGCTTGCGACCAGCGACGTGGCGAATGCCGTTCAGACAAAAACGATCCACCTGGGCATGTCCACCGACGAGGTGAAGAAAGCTCTTGGTGATCCTGAGAAGATCGTGGACCTGGGCGAGAAGAAAATTTACGTTTACAAGGACATGAAAGTTGTTTTCAAGGACTCCCAGGTTGCTGATGTGCAGTAGGAACAAACCAGTGCCACCTTGGGAGAGTTCCCCCAAGAGTCAAACCACGAGTTCACTCTCGGGAGGCCCTGGCCGCCGTTCTAGCTGCCAAGATCTCGTTAAGGTAATCGTGAGCCCCCGGTATTTGTTCGAGGTGAGGAAATCGAACTCCGCCAGAATATTTAACCTCGTGCACTTCGATCGAATTAAAGTTACGGACAGTCACGAAAATTTTGCCGTTTTGCGGATGACTTATTGCATCGTTTAACACTTCGCGCGAATACACACGGCCATCCACGGAGAGAATAGTCATACTTGGGCCCAGGCCAGCCTCATATGCCGGCGTGCCGGGCAGGACGTCGAAAATCGTGCCGTCCTTCTTGACTGAAATTCCGACGGAATAGTCTCCGAAGTAGTCGAGGGGAAGAATGTCGGTATAAAACGGTTCGTTATTCGGTGTCGCGTTATACACGAGGCGCCAGCCCGCTGTCTCAAGGCCGTCGGTGGGCGGCTTGGAATTGACCTGATAGATTTTCTCTTCGAAAAACCCGTGCCAGTCATACGCGCAAAGCTTCATCAACGACCTTTCTACATCATCGCGTGTATAGGGCACGACCATGGCATCGGTGTCGTGCTGGCCAAGGAAGTCGCGCAGGAAATCGTCCAAAGAGTGCTTCCCGTTTGTGCGCTCGCGGATGATGGTATCGGCGCTTAGCCAGATAAGTGCCCCTTCATCGTAGTAGTCCTGGCTGCGGCGTATCGAGAACCACGGCACATCGACGGCCCGCAGAACCCAGTCCTCCGTAGCCGTATCAACCAGAGGTGTCGCGGTGCGGCCTGCCTCATGAGAAAAGTCGGCTGCCACGCGTGCAAGGTAATCGCGCATGTATGCTGCATCATTGAAACCGGCGCGAGTAGCCAGCAGCATGCCAATGTATTCGTTCAATCCCTCATAAACCCAGAGCAGGGTTGTCCTCTCCGGACCTTGGTAGTCGGGTTTGGAGTACAGCTCAGCCGGCCGGCGGTACTTTCCGCACCACGAATGCGATTGCTCATGAGCGAGAAGAGGCCAGCCGAACTTCTGAAGCTGTTCTTTCTTCGACAGCGCAGAGTCGGGTATCGCGTTGTAGGCTGAATCTCCGTGCTCAAGCCCATCGAACGGCCGGGCATCGCTCTGCGAAACGAGGATGTGAAAATGTTGCCAGTGGCGAAAGCCAAACATCCCCTGGTCTTCAGAAATGAGCCTTGCAAAAAGATCGAAGGCTTGGGCGTTGTCGGCCGAATCGACAGCCGCGCGGCTGTCGCCTGTTATGTCCAGCTCGGCGCCAGGCCAGCTGGAGGCCAGCGGAATGGCGCGGAAGAATTCACCCGCCAGGACGGGCGAGTCGATGAGACGCTCCAACGAAACAGGTTCGAAATTCACGGCCGCTCCGGTCCCGGGCCGAAATCCCAGCGCACTCGCCTGCTTCCAGTTTTCCGGCAGAAGCACCGATGGTTCGATCAGCAGAGTCTTTTTGTCCATGCCGCGCGGGTACAGAACGACCGTGTTCCAGGCCAGAAGCAATTGATGATCTGAAATGGTATTGACCGCCAAGGCATCGAAATCAAGGCTGATGTGATCTGCATTCTCCGGGACGTTGACACGGATGTTGTAGATATCATCGGGATCGCGCGTCCACGCCAATGTGGTATTTCCCGCCTGAATGCGCAAACGACTGACCTGCTGGATGGGACCCGTGGGACCGTGCTCGCCGGGAATCCACCGCGGATACGACAGCGTGAGAGCACCGGGTTTTACAGCGATTTCTTCATGAACAAAGGCAATGCGCCGTGCAGCTTGCCGCTCGTCCACTGTCAATACCACAGTAGGCTTTACAGGACCTTGCGCTCGTGCCAAACTTGCTGTCGCGTTCGTAACAACCAATGCCAGAATCACGCACTTCGGAGACAGCGCTCTTTTCATGGCAGTTGCTCCCGCCAACACGATTCGGCCATTATGATAATCGATCCAAAACATCTGGTTCCGTGGGTACCTCTTGCCCGCCGACGAGCAACAGAAATGAAATTCTAAATCGGCACCTTGTGCGAGGCGGATCGTGGAGTGATCGTCTGCGCGTTTGATGAATCTGGGTCAAGGGTCCAGATTAACTATTCTCCAAGAGCTGCGTATTTCATCAGCACATACCTGGTCTTCCTCTCGGCCCTGATCCTCTGTGCCAGCACCTCGTGAACGCTCGGCTCCCAAGTTGTGTACCGATCGATGTATGCCCGCGCAGCTAACAGGTCGCCATCGTACAGCAACTTTGTGACATCCTTGAGCAACATTCCGACCACGTCGTGCATACGCGCGTAATCTATGCTCACCATTCCCTTCGAGGGATCGAAGTGCAACAGCCCTTTTTCGAGATAGTAGTTCAACTGCATCAACTGCATCGTCTGATACGGGTCTGCTCGGCGCGGTCGAACCGTCGGCAATGTCCATCTGATGCCATAGGCGTAAACGGAGCGTAGCTGCTGCTCGGTATAGAGCCCCTTCTTGGCCAGGATATCCGCAAGGTATAACGAGACTAGATCTGCTCTCAGTTCCTCCAGGACATTCGCCGTGTCCTCAAGCGCAACCTCGAAACTCCGGCCGTTTCTGTCCTCGTCCATCCCCAGTTTATGGCCGATCTCGTGCCAGAGAAGCCTGTACAGTTCTCCGTCTGCGGTCAAATCATTCTTAAAAGCCGGATCTACGCCTCCACGCCAAACGTCGCTGGAATTCTTGAAAACGATAGGGTCACGAAGAATATTTGCGCGGATCAAGACTGTACGGCCGTACTGCTTCGTTAGATAAGGTTGGTTCGGAAGTTCTGTTGCGACATTGGTTCCTCGCGCCTGACCAAATTCGGCAATGACGTTATAGACGCCGATCCCAAGACGCGGCTGAACAGACTTGTGCTTTTCGCCGGGTAAACTATCCTCCAGTTCCTGCAGATCTTTCACCGCAGACTGCAGGAATGATGTCGCAGGAACGTCGCGAATGAGAATGCTCAGTCCGTAAAAGGTTTTCGCGTTATAGAGTTCATCATCATAGGTCTCATACGCGCCTATTTCCGCATTCAAATGCCCGAACGTGCTCGTAACCCAGGGAGCATCACCAGACTCGTAGTCATCCGACAGCAAATCCCGGCCGCGATTGCGCAGGTAGCGGGCAAAAGCCTCATCATCCGTTTCGACAGCGGAGGCGGCGTCATTGAGGAGGGAATAAGCGGATACAGTCTGCTCGTCATACGCGACAGACATCGGGACTGCGTATAAGCCTTTCGCTTGCATAGCATCCCGCACCGCTTGAAGACGCGCTCGCAACCCAGGATGAAGGGCATCCAGTACGGGATATTTCGAAAGGACCGCCAAGTCGCGTTCGACGTTGGTCCGGTCCGAGCGGCGGACAACCGAGCGGAGATCGAGGATCGATGAGCGAAGCGACGGATTGCCGGCAACGAAATCGTCAACTTCCTGCTTCGTGATTCCCCAGGGATAGACATTCCGTCCGGGCATTTCAGGATCTGTCCCCACAAATGAGACTCTCTTGTTATCCAGAGTCGTGGCGATGGGCCCCTCAAAAAGCCGATAGAGAGTCAGGAGATTTTGCGTGCTGTGCGAGGAATTCGTCCGGTCCATCGCCTGCAGTTGAGTGAGCGATTCCAGTGCCTGTCGATGACGCTGTTCTTCGTAGAGTGACTGGAATATCGATCCAACTTCAAGAAGATCTCGCACGGCCCGCATTTCACCCTTCGTCAGGCTCGACAAATCGGGGTTCATTCTCATGGTAGCCATCTTCTCAATGATGGCGTCGCTCTGTGCGGCGGTCCAGTACGACGTAGGCAACTGCGGTCCCGACGCTTGCGCCGCTGCGAACGTTCTACCAACCCACATCAGCACGAGCACTGGTGCTATTCGAAGAAACAGCCAGGGTTTAATGCGCATTGTCATCGTGTTGCTCCAATTCTTGAAGGATGAAACGATTAAATCCTACTAATATGAATAGGCCGCAATGCTAGGCAGGAACAACACGGGCCACAGGCCTGATTCCGACAAATAGCGAACGCGAATTGCCTGGTGAATCCCTACCTTGCGCGCTCGTGTACGCGATGCTCTTGAGCGAGCCACTTCGCAAATTCCTTGCCGAAGGGCTTCTGCGCCCACTCGGGAATTGAGCGGGCCAGTTTCACGATCTCGCCCTTCGCAAAGCGCGCAATTACTCGCTGCCCGCGACCCTCTGCGGTGTTGTCCATCAGAACCAGTTCGTCTGCGGCCTTTCGCACCACTGGAAGATCGCGCAAGCCCTTTTCATAGTCCGCGGGAATGGTCGCCAGGGCTGCGAACGGACCGCCGCGCGATACGCGACCGAGCACGCGGGCGGTATTGAGATCGGGGCTCTCCGTTGCAATGAACAGGACCTTCGTCTCGAATTCGGAAGAACGCGCTGTCCGTAGAAGATCCAGATCTACTGTTGAACTCACATATACAAAAGACCTGTGCTCCTTCAGCAAACGCGCTCGCTCTTCCTCCACCCGCGCCTGTTCAAGCGGCGACGCGCTCGCCTTCAGGATGGTTGGGAATGCGGGTTGGAGCTTGGCTTCGTAGAAGGTAGTTTTTCCTGCTCCCGGCGCCCCGGCCAGGAAAAGCAGTGCGGGTTTGACTTCGGTTGGAGCCGTATCAGCTCCGTTGACACCATCCTGCACAAGATTGGCCACGACGCGATGCTCCTAGACGGCAGTATTGCATGGCTGGCAGAATCCTGAGGGGAGGGACGCTGTTATACAGATTGATACCTTAAACTCTCGAAAGCAAAGGCAGCGAGAGGTTCGCAACGACTCAAGCTGTGTGGGGCCTCTCAATGAACGGAGATTCGCCTATCTCCCTGATCCGCACCAACTCCCCACCGCGGGAATTTATCACATACTTCCTTCCCGTGCTCGGGTCAATTTCCACCACTGACTTGAGATGTGGGTCCCATTCATACGAGCCACCCTCCGGAGAGGGAGAATGCGGCCCAGGTTCCAAGCCAGTCAGCGAGATCAGCGACTGCCACAACTGTTCTCGTTCTCTCGCATTCATTCCGTCATAGGCCGGCATATGACCTCTCTTTGCTCCCGCTCGGAGTGGCCGGTCCTTTGTGAGCCACGCAATGATCGCGCTATTGAGCAGCTCGTTCATTGAGCAGCCGCGCTCAGGCGCCACGTCCTGCAGTTTCTTTCGTAACGACACCGGCATCACAACCTGCGTCGCCTTCGATGTTGAAAGAACCTTCTTTCCGTGAAATCTCTGCACCTCAACCGAATGAAGATCGACGTTCTCCAGGCTCTCCCTCACAAAAGCTGACATGTCGCCGTGCTTTCGCATCTTCCGGCGAAGCATACCGTCCACCTTGTGCAGGAGCCGGGTCTGAAAAACGATAAGGTCATTGGGTCTCTTTTTTAGTTTTGAGGCGTCAACCAGTTTGCGTTTTCTCTTCAAGGTGTATGCCCCATCCGAAGTGGATTAACGAACGGCTTGTTATACACCTGTCTTCGTGTGGCTCTCAAGCTGTCAGAATTGTACAGGCTGATAGGGAGAATCGAAAAGCATGTCGCGATTGACTCTCACGTTGAAGCGATATCCGATGGGAATCTTGATGGTTGGTTGCACATTGAGGTTCCTCCTGGTGACCTCGACCCCAAGCTCTCCGACTTGTTGTCCCACCGCCGCCGAAGCAGTTTGACCAACAGTCGGAGTAGCAAGGGTTGAGGTTTGACTACGTTGCGAGATTTCAATTCCGGCAGCAAAAACGCTCGTCAACAGCGCCATTGCGACGAGCCTCTTATAGTGGTTGTCAACGTCGAACCGAAATCCGGAGTTTCCCTTTACATCGTCGCCGACCATGCCGTCGAGGTCGATTGCGCTACCGTCAGGATAGATAATGCGGGTCCAAATCACCTGAAGGCCCTTTTGTCCGTAGGTGACGCGGGAATTGTACGTGCCGAGCAAGCGCGAACCTTGAGGAATCAGTAGATACTTGCCTGTGGCCGTGTCGTATACGTTGGATCGCACCAAGGCCTTCACTTCACCCGGAAGGTCAGAGTTCATCGCCTGTTCAAGCACTCCGGGGATGTCCCAGCCTGCCTTAATCTCGTACTTGCCAAGAGGCGCGGTCCGCGTGGAACGCAGATAATCGTCGATCTCGCGCGTCCGAACTTTGTCTAGGAATTTCTCTTTTTGCCCCTGATCGTTCTGCTGCTCGTAGTCGGCAGGCCGAGTACCCGAGCGCAGTCCCAGATCGTTTGCCAGAGCGCCTAGACTGTCGTTGCCGTGGTCCTTCGTTGCCTGGGCCAGAGCCCCAATTTCTGACGCCAACTGATTCTCGGTAGAAGGCGCCATGGTTTGACCCTCAGCGGTGCGAAAGTCGGCAGTTTTGACCAAGGTGGGAGAAAGGATTGCCTCTTGCTCCCTCTGATACGCCTGCTCGCGCAGCTTCTCCTCTGCGCTCAGTTCGCGTTGCGTACCATCACCTGCAAGGCCGCTTCCTGCCGCATTTCGATACTCTAGTGGAGCCTTCAATTCAGGTACTCGAAGGCCGGCTGAGCGACGATTCTGAGCGGCACCTTTCGTGCCAGCACTGTCCGTTGTTCCGTCGATATCGTCTCCTGGAGCAGCGGGCGCTATCTTTGACACCAGGTCCTTCTCCGCAGTCGTTGCCGGGCTGGGTCGCTGATCCTCCACTGCTCTTTGGGTAAGCGCCATTTGACGGCGCTGGCGAGCATACATCCCCAGCAGAACTAGACCAACCACGACTGTAAGAATAAGGATTCCGACCACGCCCGCTCTTTTGCTGATACGGACGGCTGATGGCGGGCCAGGATGCAAGTTGATCCCAGATGGGGATTGGATCTCAGTTCCGGGATGTGAAACTGACATGTCGCTCATAAGCCACCGCCCGTGCCTTCATTTTGGGGCTTCTTCTCCGACTGCACCCGTTGCTCTCCTATGGCCGTTTTTCTTGTGATGTCCACCTTTCGCGCGTGCTTTCCTACACCGACAACAAGTGCAGCGTGATTGAAGAGCCTGTCCACGACGTAGGTGAGAGTCTCGTTGTTTTGTGGGTCTTGTTTAACGCGGTAATTCACCATCTCCAAACCGTCGGGCCCTTGAACGACGAGTACCGGCGCTTCGGTACGCTCAGTTGCCACTGGCATCTGTATATAGGTCTTGATCCCGTCGTCCAGCACTCGGAGCGGCCGGATCGTCGGATCTCCACCCTTGATCTGGTAGTCCCAATAGAGCGCATCAACGGTGTCAGGAAGAATTTTCTCCGGTGCTTTCTCTTGCTTTCGGCGAGCGGCCTCCTGGTTTTGTTCGGCCGCAAATTTCTTCCACTCCTGACTTTGGCTGTCGGGATAGGCAAACGCCACTCGCGCTAGGAACTCTTCTGGTTTGGATTGCAATCGAACGTAGTAAGCACGACGATCGGTAGGAATCACCATTGTCGTATCAAGCCCGGCCTGTGTCGGCTTAATAATGACCAGGGGCATCGCGCCTTCACCAACTCCAGCCGAAGCGGGTGAGATTTGCCATCGAACGTTGTCGCCAATCTGCGGCTCGCCGAGCAATTTTTCACCTGCTTGGAGTTCGAGGACACAAACGTGCAACGGCGAACAGACGACTATTGGAAGGCCAGCCCCATAGATGTACACAACTCGACCATCTTTCCCAGGCGCTGGAATGTTTTCGGAGTACTGCCACTGTCTGCTCACCGCGACCGCGTCCTGGCCCGTCTGATTCAAGGCCACGTCACGCTTCACCACATAATCTCTGGGCACCTGCTTTGATTTTGGTCCGATTGTGGGCGCTGGGCCGACCGTCAGAGGAGGGACGCGCGACGGCTGACTGCCCGCGTGTTGCTCGGCATTGTCGGCTTGCAGTCTTTTGAGAGCCTCCGCAAACGGGTACTTGTCAGGCGGTGGCACCGTCGAATCGTGACTCCCGCGTGGCACAGAAGAATCGGCGTTTGCCGATGCTGGCGCAGCCCCCGATTGCGCCTGTTGAGCGCCTTGCTGCTGTTGCGCTGATGCCAAGAAAGAACTGGCGACCAGAAACAGTCCAACGATGATCTTCCTCATGCTGCACCTCAAAGAACTTTCGACCAACTGACATCAACTACATAGATCCCCAACGGATTGATACGAGCCAGCTTTTCATCAGTTGGCGGGTTCAACGCGATCGTGAAGACCCCTTTCCAATTCTGTGTTCCGGCAACTTCCCCGGAGTGATCTCGCGTTGTCTCGGTCCACTCCGCCTCATAGCTTCGATTACTTGTGGGCACTATGGAATGAACATCCACCGTTACCGTCTCAGTGCGAGCACGCTCAAAGGGTGTGTTGTTTCGGTAGAAATCGGTGACTACGTTTTGCGCGCTGCTACCATTCCCGATCATCGCGTAGACCCGATCGATGGATCTACGCTGAGTAATCGGATCAGTCGTTACCATCCTCAAATCTTGAACCCACTGGAATAGCGCTGCTCGCTTCAAACGATCATCCACAACCGGAACTTGCTCCGCAGGTCCTGACGACACGACGCGTCCAATGGAGTCAACTGCTACGACTATCGTTTTGAGCTTTGAGGTCAGAGAGACGCGAATCAGAACTGCGCCTTCGAGGACTGCCACCAGCAAAGCCAGCAGTGCTGCTACGCGCCAGTTCCGGGCTCTCGTGATGAGACTCCCATAGCGCTCGTCCCAGTCTCTTCGCGCGGCCAGGTAGGGGCTGTACCTAGTTTCAGACGCGGAATCGACGTTTCGGCCCTCAGCCACCTGCGCACTCTTCAGAACTGTCACGGAAGACATGTCAGTAATTCCTCGCAACTTCCTTCTTGTGCAACTGCGTTGCGCTCATCCTTCCGAACCGCCGGAGCCGGTGTTCGAACCAAGACCCGGCGGCGGCGACGGATGATGCCCCCCATCTGAGATGTGAAACTTCCTCAGGTCATCCCGGACTCGCCTCAAACCTTGCGCCGCCCTTCTCGCAGCGGATTCGGTCCCCTCCAGGACTCGATCCGCTTTCGCCGCTCTACCGCCTTGTGCTCCGAAAGACTCGCCACTACTCGCCGGCAACTGGAGTTGCCGGGTGCTCGAAGACATGTTTGACGTTGTGCTACCTTGGCGCGACCACACGGACTGAGATCGCACCGCAGAGGACGCTTGCCCCGCACCGCTCTTTCCTGGCGGTGCAACCTGCCCCGCATTTCCACCGCCGCCACCAACAGGCGAGACTCTTGGCGGCGGAACCTGTCCGACCCCCAGGAATCCGGTAGAGTTAGTTCCAGTAACGCCTCCTGGAAGACGACCCGCCGCCAACGCTGCAGGGCCAGACGACCCCGAACCTCCTCCGCCTCCGCGTGATGACAGACTCTTCCCGGCAAAACTCGTAGCTTCACGCACAGCGCTTAGACCGACGCGACCAGCCGCTACCAGTGAACCAACGCCAGCAAACGCCAAAGCACCTACCGTCGCTCCGCCCGCCGCGACTTGAATGGGAGGACTTAGCAAGTCCCCTCCAGAAAACGCGGGAGAGCCGCCAATCACCGAGGAAATCAGCTTCGGCGACATCCACGTAAGCGCCATGAAGATTACGCAGGCGCCCATGATGTCGAAGGCCGTCATCGCGGGCTGCTGCGATTGCGCCACTTGCGCAGCAGCTCCCATCCAACCCGTGGGAGGCGGTCCAGGCTGCCCAGACAGTTGCATCCCTACTCCTATGAGTAGGTAGAGCACCATCAACTTGATTCCGATGGAAACAGCCAACCCGACGTATCTCTCGACATACGGTGTCGTCCAGCGCGAGCCACCGAACCCCAAGAAAATGAACCCCGCCATAATCACGATGTAACTTTCGACAAGAGCTGCCACGTACTGGATCGTTATGATCACGTAGGCCAAGAAGGTGGTAAACGTGGCCAGCGTCAGCGCGAAAGCGGGACCAGGATGCAGAAAGAATCCCGCGTTTGATGCCGCGTTCCAAAGGTTCCCGGCGATGTTCGACCCGGTAGTTAGCACCCCGGACGGCGAAAGATTCGCCGTCCCCGCTGCGTGCTGCCCGAGTATTCCGAAACTGTCAATGATCGAGCGTATCCAGAACGTTGGACCGCTGCCCCCAAAACTGACGAACGGCGACATCAACAATGCATAGAAAATGCCAATCCACATGATCTTGCGCACCAGAGTAGAGGCCAGCGAATGAAAGTCGGCCCGTTCGAGCACGACCAACGTCAGAGTCCAAGTCACCTCCAAGACCGCGAGCAAGAAGAAGAGTCGTTGCGCTGCAGGAAATACGGCTGAAAGCCAATTGTTCTGAGCCTGTTGGTACTGCTGAATAATCTGACTTGGCGAGTTGAGAGGTCCTTGCTGTGCCAATGCCGTCCCGACCAGAACAATAGCCACCGACGAACCGGCCACGCTCCGTAGAGTGGCCCTTCCAAATCCCCAAACCGTAAGTGCTCGGTTACTCATACAAACTTCTCGGATCCGTTTTGCTCCTCAAGGAAGACGAGGACTGTACTGATCACTTTTCTGCGGTTGCGTATTGAAGACGCTGGCCGCAATTGCCGCGCGGCAAACCCGACCTTCTGTGGTTTCTGCCCAGCCCGCCGGAGCTTTGTTCTGAATCGCCATGCATTCTTTCTTCGTTTGCCAGCCTACGTCTTGATGCTTCAAGAACCACTGCTCAATCGAATCGAACGAAGCAGACGTCAGATCACCAGCTCCTGCCGCTTCCACTCTCTCGACAATCGCGCTCCGTGGTTCCTTCTTTTTGCAGGAACACATTGCGAGAACAATTACCGATGTCAAAACCATCCAGAAAACTCGTCTCATGTCGGGCTCTTTTTGCTCACGGCAACGGAGGTGTATACCCGTCGGACTGCCAAGCTTGATAACCGAAGAACGTTTGTTCTCCGGCAGCCGCAGCCTGCTCGTTCTGCATCTGGGTTGCCTGGTAAGCCTGTTTGCTTTGCAGATCAAGGATCATCAGTTGCCGCAACAAAAGCAGTTGCTCCACCTGTTGCTCGGACACTTCGGTGCCAATCTGAATTGCGTCGAGGCGCCCTTGTGGGGTCATCATTCTCTGACGCATGGCTGTAAGAAAACCCTGCGTGTTTTGCAGATCCTGCCCTTGTAGTCCCATTGCCCTCAGAGTGCTGAAAGTCGTGTCCAGTGATGTCTGGGACCAGTTTGCATAGTTCTGATAGTAGGCATTCGGATTGTAGGCTTGTGAATATCCAGGATACGTACTCGCGAAGCGTGCATTCAGATTCGACATTGAGTAGGCTAACGCTTGTCCTCCGACGACGACCCGAGCAAGTTGATTCAGGTCTTGAAGCACCGGCCCCACCATCTGATTGGGCAGCACGCGGGTGTTTTGCACCATATTCGCGTAGCGAAGCAAGTTGTTCTGCACCATCTGTACTTGTTGGATGTACTGCTGCAACAACTGCACGTGATTGAGCAGTTGAGTGATCTCGGTCGCCCAAACTCCCCCCGCTTCCACGCGAGGAGAAACGTCCGCAAAGACAACGACAATCATGAGAGCGATCGCGATTGTGATTCGACGACGCATGATGCCCTCCTTTAAGGTCCTAGCCCGCCACTGCAGCTTCTTCTACGGGCTGTCCATTCTCGATTTCTGAGACCCAGTCCGCCCAGTCTTGAAGACCCCGCTGACGAAGCCAACACTGTCGCCATATATCCGGGTTCGCGGCGATCGCAGCATCGACCTTGTCTCGCTCCTCTTGCCCGTTTACGCCAACAAACGACAAGGCGACGCCTCCAAGACCCAAAGAAATCAGACGTCTCCCTTCTGCAGAAACCACGTAGTACTGCCGCTTGGGCAATGCTGTCTGAACGATTTCAATTTCTCTCTCGTTCAAGCCAACCGATTCATAGAAGCTGCGCGAGGCGGGATTGCCCGCCTCCGCATTCGGCAAGAGGATCTTCGTCGGGCAACTCTCAAGTACGACGTCCCTGATTTGCGAATTGAAAACATCAGACAAATTCTGCGTCGCGAGGAGCACTGCCGCATTCTTCTTTCGGAGTGTCTTCAGCCAATCACGCAGGTAGTCGCGAAAGAGAGGATGGCGCAAATATATCCAAGCCTCATCCAACGGAATCAAAGTCGGGCTGCCATCCAGACGCTTCTCCATCTGGCGGAACAAGTACAGCAATACGGCCGTGACTGCTTTTTCGTTCGTTTCGCCGGAGGTCATCAGCTTCTCCATCTCAAAGACCATGAATCTGCCGAATCCGAGCGAGTCTTCCTTAGCGTCCAACAATTGCCCCCACGCGCCTCCAAGCGTGTAGAACTCCAGCGCCTCGCGAACCTCCATCTGCTGAATAGTGGCGCAGAAATCTGTTAGTGTCCGATTGCGTGGGTCCGCCTCTCTCATCAGCCTCACCGCGTTCGTAATCGCGTTCCGATGTTGTGGAGTAATCGGGTGCAGACCATTCAGTGCACACAACTTCTCCAACCAGTCGGCCGCCCAAGAAAGATCGGAGGAATCGTCTAGGTCGCGTAGCGGGCAAAATGCTAAGCGTGCGTTATCACCGCCTAGCTCGTAGAACTCGCCGCCCGCGGCTCGACACAGCACGTACAGGGAGTGACCTTTGTCAAATGCAAATACCTGGGCCCTCGGATAACGAAACCACTGTGCCGCTATCAATCCAAGTGCAGTGGATTTTCCACTTCCAGGCGGACCGACCATCAGGGTATGACCCAGGTCTGAAACGTGCATGTTGAATCGGAACGGTGTGTTCCCGGTCGTAGCAGCGTACAGAACAGGAGGGCTGTTCGGCGGCATCAGGGACGAAGGATTCTCGCGACGACCCGCCCATACGGACGCAATCGGTAATACATCCGCCAAATTCATCGTGTGCAGAACCACCTGGCGGACATTGCTATAACCATCACCTGGAAGACTGCCCCGCCACGCATCCACAGCGTTTACTGTTTCGAGTCGTGCGGAGTATCCAGCATTGCGCACCGTCTTTGCCACAAGTGCGGCGCTTTCTTCTACTCGCTCTTCATCCGAATCCGCACAAACGACGTTTGCCGTGTAGAAGGCAAACTGCACATCCCCTGATGAAGCGACGCTCATTGCTTCTTCCGCGTCGATTGCCATTTCCTGGGCATAGAGATTGACCGGACCGGTCTCGGTGCGAAACAGCGTGTCTTTGAAGCCACGAACTCGCGATTTCCACTTTTTTCGAGTCTTATCAAGAAACGATCGCGCTTCTTCTGGATCCATCAGGATCGCGCGAGTATTCCATCGAAACTCGATCGGCAATGCATCGAGGACACCCAAAACTCCCGGATAGCTCGCCTTCGGGAACCCATCGATAGCCACAACCCGGAGATGCTTGGCTCCAATGCTCGGCTCGATACCGCCGACGAAATCTTGGGAAGCTAAGACTTGGTTCAACAGCACCGGAACTTCGGGCTGTACAAGTGGATGATCGAGCGCATTGACGCAACGATGCACGTAGCGCAGCAACAAATCATGAATCTGTTTGTATCCGAACTCATCCTGCGCTGTGGTCGCCTTTAGCCGAGTTGCAGTGAAGAGCGAAGTGAAAACGTCCTCGAAATTTGCAATCCGTCCTGCGAAAAACTCAAGAGCCTTCAACGCGCTCGCTTTCCGCTCTTTTGCACCCTCAAAAAGCCAGCCCTTAGCACTTTCTTCCTTGGCACTCGGCGGAAGATAGGTGAGCGTTAGAAAGTACTCACTCTCGAAGTGAGCGCCCTCAGCCATGAATTGTTCTCGGCGCTCGGCATCGATGAGTCGAGTGGCGAGGTCAGGAAAATGTCCCTCTTCTGGGTATCCAGGCGCAAGAGAACGAATCGCATCACACTGGATCATCCACCCGCTTCCAAGGCGCAGTATCGAACTTAAGCGAGCGGAAAGAGCAGCCATTTCTTCGTGCGTGGCCGACGCCATGTCGGGACCCCGGAAACTCCAGCCCGCCAGCAACGCCCCGTCCTGCAAAAGCAGAATTCCGTCGTCAATCAAAGCGTCATAAAGCAGCAAGTCCGCCAAACCAGCGGCGTGCCGGCGATGTTCCGTAATCTGCAAGACCCACCTCAGAAGCTGGACTCTAGTAGAGGTTGCTATCTCCACCGCAACTTTGTGTTTGTCGGCGGAGCACACAGCTTGCTCTTCGCCGGATAGAAACTCCGGTAGCGAATGTGTCTGATGTAAACATGTCGCAGTAGCGGGTCAACCTTTCCCATCCGCGCCAACACCGCCACTGCGACCAGCCATACCAGTAGCCCAACGAGAATGCTCCACCACGTCATGACAGCGAAGATCAAGATCGCCGCCAAGACTCCAGAAACGAGAACCAATTCGCGATCCCCACCCAACAACAAGTGGGGCCGATTCGCCGACTGATGAAAAGCTATCTCTCTCGGAGAATCCACGACAATCTCTCCTGCACACTAGACACACGCGGCGCTAACACCAAACAGCGTCGTCATGATCACTGTTCCGCCCACCAACAACGCGATCGCGCAAACAGCGAACACTCCTCGACGAGCGAATTCATTCCACTCGCCACCAAATATCAAGGTCACGCCGATGGCAGCCAAAGCGATAATCGCAATCAGCACTGCCACTGGCCCGCTAAGCGAGTTCTGTAATGTCTGCAACGGAGCTTCCCAGGGGAGACCTGTTTGCCCCGTTCCAGCGAACAATGGAGTAGTCAGAGACAACATCACCGTCAACCCGAACGGGATGCACCGCCACAGCTTTCTCATTTCGAACCTCCTCTTCACCTTGGAATCACCTCCGACCCAAGGAAAAACTAACCAACCAGGTGCGTTCCGAGCACTACTCCTGCAGCGCCTAGCAACAGGAGCAAAATCGCTGCGCACAGAAATACAAGTTCATCGACACCGAGCCGTGAAGCTGAACCCACAACTAATGCCTCAAGTCTGGACACTTCAGCCCTCCTCTCCACTCACCCGCGAGTTCCACCAACTACACGTATTCAAGCTGATATCGGCCTTCGTCGTAACCCAAAACCACAGCGACCTCTCGAACTTTTCTGCCTGCCGAAATCTGGGACTCCTCATCCACGAAAATGACCACGTTCACAGCTTCGGCGATTAACTTCTGCTGAGGGGCGTTCGTCGCCTCCGCGACCAAACTCTCCAATCGCAAAAGCCCGCTCAGGGCATCATTGGCATGAACCGTCGCTGCACCCCCTGGATGGCCGGTATTCCAAGCTTTGAGCATGGTGAGGGCCTCGCCCCCACGGACTTCGCCCACGACAATCCTTGTTGGTTTCAGCCTCATGCAGGCGCGAAGACAATCCAGCATCGTGACCGACCCACCAGCCAGTAACGCCACCGAGTTTTCGACGGCGCACTGCAGCTCCGGTGTGTCCTCGATCAATACCACCCGATCTCTCGGGCACACGCGAGCAAGACAATCGAGGACTGCGTTCACCAGCGTTGTCTTGCCCGACCCGGTCGAGCCGACAACCAAAATGTTTTTCCGCAAACGGACGGCAAAACGAATCACTTCGGCATGCTTGAGACCGCGCACAGTCTGTACGAACTCATCTTTGTGGCGGCGGCGGTTTCGCTCGTCCTCTTTGTCAGTGAGGATTTCGTTCGCCTCGTAATCTTCCAGAGTGAATATCGATCGCGGGCGCTGACGAATGGCAAAAACAGGGTGTCGGACGACTGGTGGGAGCAATGCCTCAAAGCGGCTGCCATCTAGTGGCAGTTCCGTCTCAAGAATCGGCTGATCGTGGTTAATCACCGTTCCCCGCATGGCGGCAACCGTTCCAAAAGCACTCTCGGCTTGAGTCGGGGACATCTTCCCGACACGAGCGAAATCTCTGCGCGTCCGCTTAATCCAGATAGTGCTGTCAGGATTCAGAACGAGGTCTTCTGTGTTGCGGTCTTGCAGGCAGGTCAGGACTGTTTTACCGAGCTCCCGTTCGAGCTTGTCTTTGTACCGAGCGACCTGTTGTGGATCTTGCATACTCAACAGCCATGAAAAACTTTGCAAAGAAGCCAAAACAGGTGTATATCACTAATCACGACCGATGGACGCTAATCGTTGTGACCGATGTACACCATGAGAATGGTTCTAGTAAATACTCCGAACTGGGTGGATCTGTCAAGAGGGAAAAGTTCACATGTCTGATCGAACCCGAGATGCCGTGATTCGCCAAGTGGACGCGATGCACGTCCAGGCGTTCGAGATTGGTGTCTTCGACGCCGCAGCAGAGCAGATGATCCCGAGGACCTGGAGCAAGGAAGCTCTCGTCAAATCAGTAGCTTGGCTTCGCTTTGAGAATCTGCAGGGTCGAAACATCTACGTTCGGCCTAGTGGCGTGCACTCACTATCCCTGATTGATGACTTAAAGGCGGAGGCTGTGGAAAAAATGAGAGGAGCAGGTTTCACGCCAGCCCTCGTTGTAGAAACTTCACCAGGCAATTTCCAGGTGTGGCTTCAGCACGGGCGTGTCCTATCAAAGGACCTCTCTACCGCTGCCGCCAAAACGCTGGCTCGCAGGTTCGGCGGCGACCAGGGATCGGCCGACTGGCGCCACTTTGGTCGTCTCGCCGGTTTCACGAACCGCAAAGAGAAATATCGGCAAGCTGATGGATACTTCCCCTACGTGCGCCTTCTTGAAGCGACAGGCACACAGTATCCTGAGGCTGCGAGATTCTTGCGTGAAGTCGAAGCTGAGTTGAAGGCAGCCGTAGAGGCATCAGTGAAGCGGCGAGAATTCCTTCGGAAGCGTCCACAAGCTGCCGCTGAAACCATCATCAAAGGGATCGAATACTTCCGCAACAGCCCGAAATACGGAGGCGCGCAGTCACGCAGCGATCTGGCCTATGCGGTATATGCGCTCGACCACGGCGTCCCCGAGAGCAGGGTCCGTGACGCCATTGCCACCCAGGACTTGTCCTTCAAGGGTAGCAGCGCCAGGCAGTCCGACTACATCGAGAGAATCATCGACAAAGCGAGCGCCTTTCTCCGCGGAGCCACGATGGAGAGGCAATGAACCCCATCTCGTCGCCAACGCTGCCAATGTCTTCCATGTCGTCCACCTGCACCAGCGACTTGCGAGTGTTCTGGCTGAACCGTTCCGCGTCCTACCCTCCGTTGCTCTCGTTGACGGGCATCAGCTCCTCGTCGATTTTCGGTATGCGTCCCACGCCGAACGCACAAAGCACCGACGCCCTGCGGACGCACGCTCGACGTAGCAAGTTCGCATCGCGCCCTGCGGGTTTTGGACTCCTTTCCCCAGACAAGCTGTGGTCCCTTTCCAAAAACTTGCCACGTCGCCTTGGGAGTCGGTTTGCGTTCGGCACCCTGCGGGCAAGTGTGAACCGCATACGCGGAAAATCTAAGACAAGGAGCTAGAAGCCATGTATCTCAACGAAGTCAAGCTAATCGGATTCGTCGGTCAGGACGCGGAACTCAAGAGTCCACAGAACAGCAAAGAACTCGTTCGCTTCGACGTCGCAACGAAGGCGTCCTGGAAGAACCGTGAATCAGGCGAGTACGACTCCCGCACCGAGTGGCATCGCATTGTGGTCTGGGGCGGCCTCACCAAGTTCGCTCAGACGCTGAAGAAGGGCGAGCACGTCTATGTTTCCGGCGAGCTGCGCTATCGCGAGTACGACAAGGAAGTCGGCAAGGGCAAAGACACCGTCAAGATGCCGGTCGCCGAGGTTCACGCGGGCGAAATCCGGCGGCTCGATGCGAAGGCGTCGGAAGATGGCGCGGCGGCGTAGTCGCGCCCAGCGACGCTTTTCGGCAGGGCGGGTTCTCAACTCGCCCTTCTCCTTTTAGCATCCGGATGTTCCGAGCGGAGAATAATGGACCTTCGCCCGCGCGTGCCCCTCACCGAATCGGTCCATGAGCATGATGGGGACGCAGCGCCTGTTGAACGCCATTCGGTAACGAAGCGATACAGCGATAGAATGATGCGTTCTAGCCTCCAATACTCGGACAATGCAGAACTGGTTAGATCAACACCAAAACGTGCTCTGGATTATCATTCCGTGCTATGCCCTGGCGCTCTGGCTACTCGTTTCTGCCATCATCAGCTACATGGGTGGTTGGACCACATTAGCTAAACAGTTCCGGTTCAGGCCGCCCTTCCTCGGGCAAAAGTGGAGCGGACGAAGCGCTCAGATGAGGTGGATTGCCGGGTATGGCAATTGCCTGACCTTAGGCTGCAATCAACGAGGGCTGTATCTTGCCATCATGCCGTTGTTCCGTTTCAGGCACCCGCCACTGCTGATTCCGTGGGAGGAAATCAAGATCTCGAGAAAGAAGATTCTGTTCTTCAGTTATGTGCGATTCGGGTTGGGACGTGAACTCGATATTCCGCTCTACTTGCGTGTACGGTTAGCCGATACACTGAAGCGCACTGCTGGAAATCACTGGCCAATTGAACAGGTCGCATAGCCAGTCCGCGGACAACTGTCGTGGGAAGGCCATTGAGCTCAAAACTCCCGCGAGAATTTTGAGTGCAATCGGGATTTGTCAGAGGTTGCTTGCTATGCAGTTGCACAGGACAATGTTGAATCAATGAGAATCGCTGGCCCAGAGCGATATAGGTTATCGTTTGACCCAGATAGTTTCGCTGTCTCCTGCTCCAAAGGCACAGCAAAATTCTCGGGATTAGCGGCCAACAGACTGCCGAAACTGTACGTTGTATCAATCGAGGCTAAACCCATCTATGTCGGCGTGACGCGCCAACCGATGCGCGCTCGCTTATGTCTCGGATTCAATGCCACAGGACAGAATGGCTATCACGGGTATGCTTGGCGCCACAAATTCCACGAAGCCACCCTGGACATTTGGTCGCACGAGGATCCACCCGCAGAAAAGTCCGAGCTGGACATAGAGACTTTGGAGGCCGAGATAGTTTTTTTGGCGCGCTGTGCCGGTCAGTGGCCGGAGGGCCAAACCGAAATCCACTTTCACCCATCCACCGAAGAACACCGCGAAATCGCTGCCAATATTTGGCGTTATTTAACGACGCCCGCTTCTCACACTGCCAATGGAGCACGATTGTGAAGCAAGATTTGGAAAAGCTAAAGAAAGATCTGCAGAAGCTCAAAGAGAGAAGAGTCATACTCGCTAAAGAGCTGGAGCGTGCCCGCGTTCGTACGACCGGGCGCCGAACCGATTCCACAAACAGAAACTTTGGTGCCAGCCTGGAGCAGGACCTTAACAACCACGATAAGCGCATTGCCGCGAAAGAGGCAGAGATAGAAGAAGCCGAGCGTGACAGTCAACAATCTTAAGGGACGTCACAACCTCAACAAATCAAAATGAGCAACCTCGAAGAGATTGAATCGCAATTACTAGGAACCGGGGATTTACGACAAAACATTGTGCGCAATCTCGGAAGTTCTAGCGTGGCGATGTTGGCGCTCTACGATAATGGAGTCAAATTTGTTGGCTCCGGTTCGCTCGTTTTCGTCGGCGGGTCTCACTACATCTTGACCGCCGCGCATGTTTGGGATGCACTTCAGTCTGCGTCGACGTTGGGAATTACGGTGACCGACAACATAAATCATAAATTTCCAATTCCCATTCCCGCGATTGTTTCCACCACATTCCAACCGGACAAGCTGGAGTGGAACGAATGGGGACCCGATCTTGCATTACTCCGCATTCCTCCTGAGCAAGTTGGCGGCATAAAGGCATTTCAAGTGTTCGAGCACATAATGGCACCGCCCAAGCCTTTGGGAGTAGAAGCTTTGGAGGCGTGGGTTGTGATGGGCGCACCCGGAGAGCTCGGCAAATTCACTCCGACTCATGCGGACTTGCAAATCTCAGGGCGCTTTGTTTCACCTAAGCCGGTTACTCGTGCTCCGTACGACTATTTTGATTTTGAATTGGATTCTAGCGGTTCCGGCATGCCGAAGACGTGGGGAGGCATGAGCGGAGGCGGATTGTGGAGAGTCTTGGTCTATCACTCCCCGGAAACCGGGAAGATTGATTGGGCAACACGATTATGGGGAGTTGTATTTTGGCAATTCCCTCTTAAAGACGGTTATCGAATTGTCCGAAGTCATGGTCACCAGAGCATCACGGTAATGAGTAAATCAGTTCTACCGTGAAGCCGAGGTTCAGATCTGAAATTCTTCAGTCCGGCGTTTGGGTGGGCACATCACGCTATTAGCTGATATTGAATTCTCGATTGCTCTGCCTTGCATCCGACACAGTTAATGAACGCAGTGATGCGCTAGAATTCTCGGCATGGTCAACCTTAGCTCGGTAGTTAAGCAACTTCAGCAAGAACGCAACCGTCTCTCTTCCCAGATGGAAGCCCTTAATCAGGCCATCACCCTGCTTGGCGGAGTAGGCAGAAACGGGGCCCGCCGCACAACAGGAATGTCCGCGGCTGGCCGCGCCCGGATCGCAGCGGCTCAGAAGGCCCGTTGGGCACGGATCAAGGGACGCAAGTCCGCATCAGCCCCTGGCGCAAGCAAGCGCACGATGTCGGCTGCGGCCCGTAGAAGAATCGCAGCCGCTCAAAAGGCCCGCTGGGCCAATTGGCGAAAGGCACAGAAGACGGCATAAAGGAACAGCCGTTCCCAAACACACTGCCGACGGGATCACATCAGGGCCGCATCAGGCAACGGGGTATTAAGTAATTCTTCGTCCAGCGACGCGTAAAGTTGCTGCAGAGCTTCAGCCTGAGAGAGCGCTCTGAACTCAGTCCGGCTCGGGCTAAGGAGCATACCATCCCGAAAAACTGTGTGGTCGTCCCCGTTCTCAGGTTCCGTTAGCGGGAAGAAGAACACGACCTGCTCCATCTTGCACAGATAAGGCTGCCGCTCTCGCCTATCGACCAACAGGCTGTGCCATTCCTGATTCAGCCGGTCGAGCTTACGACAGAAGCGCGCGCCTCTGCGTTGGAATTTTCCATACAGCGTCGGGCAATCGTCTTGCCCAATCTCAGCCCATACGAGTGGATGATTCACAAATTCCGTCCACAACTGTGCGTCAGAGGGCACGTGATCTCCGCCGTCCGAGTATCCGAACTGGTGAGTCCGCGGCGAGTATGAAAATTCCACGAAACGCAGGTTCCCGCGATATCCAAAGGCCTGTTCCATAATTCGCGGCACCTTGAAATCGAGCGGCTCCGCGCCAACGAATGTGGGCAAAACGGTAGCGGGATCAGCCACGCTCCCATGACTCCTGCGAACAGTCTCTTTGATGGCGGCCACGAATCTGCGGTGAGCCCTAACAGCCGGCAACCTTTGAAACCCGCTGATCATAATTCAGTCGAACCGAGTGATTTTGGTCGCGCGACCGCGACCGATTGCTCACGACCAAAGCGTTAGCTGATAGCCTTCCGGCGTCAGCTTCAGGAGAAGAACGTCGTAGTACCAAGTCAGCGCAGAAGAAACCACGGCGCCCAAGAGGAATCCACCGGCTCCCCACAGGAACGAACCAGACCACCCATGCAACCAGCCGAGGATCACCAACGTGATCGCCACCAAGACGCAGAGCCCGCTCACGATGGCCATCACGATTCGCAGGAAGGGCCTGAGCATGCGGAGGGTAAAGAAGAGAAAGGTTCCGAAGATTTTCCAGACGAGCTGAATTCCGTATGGAACTCCTCCGCGCCGAACGGCTACGGGCCCTGTTACGACCTCACCCACTAAGACTTCTGGTACGGTACTCTCACTTCGGACAGCCACGACGACACCTACCTCAAAGCATCTTGCCGATTGCGAACCCTAATAAAACCAGACCAGCAGCGCACATCAACCCCACTGCAACCCATCGCCAAACAACCACGTGCGAGTAGCAACGCTGCAAACTGAATACTGCCTCGCTGGCATCCAGTCGGGCGGCTCGGAGATCGCGGTCAATTTCCTCACGAACTGCTCTACCCGACGCTCGCACCTGATCCGTTAGATGCCCCACGTTGCGCTGTTGCATGTCTTCAAAACATGCGTCCAGCTCGGCTACCAAAAGTCTAGCCCGTTTTTCGAGTCTGTCAAAGCACTCTTCCAGAACGGCCTCGTTGATGGTCACCAACACCATAGCCGGGTCGTCGGGCCGGAGAATGACTCCATGCCGATTGGCAACGTCTGCAGTGATTCTCTTTATGTTGAGCTGCTCCATATTCAAACACCGCTCACCGCACGATTTTTCGCTCAACTCCGTGCCCGCCGATCGACGTTGATACCGACAACATCTACAAAAGCCTCGGCCGGCGACACCGGACTGTTCCAATACGCTTCCAGATAACCGCGATGCCGCTCCAGTCGCTCCGTCTGCTCTACCGAAAGCCGCACTAACATGGCCTGCACTTGAATCAAAGTCCTCGTGCTGACCCGCTTGCGCCGATATTTCCGTGTTCTCATAATTCCGCTCCTCGCCGTATTTCTCCCGCTTGCGGCTTGGTTTGCGCTCTGTATGCCTGCATCAACTGGTTGGAGCTGCGGCAATCTCCACGCTCGCACCATCTAACAACTCCAACGTGTCGAGCTGCTCAAACAAATGGTCGCGCACGATTTTGAGTCTCTGTTTTGCCATGATGGAGAATTTCCCGTCCCGAAGCGCTTCCTCAAATGTCATCTTGCGCGCGATCATCTCCTCGACGTCTCGCCCAAACGTGTCTTGGTTCCGTCTCACAATTGAAACTGTCCCCAGCACCTTGGCAGCATGTTTCCGGTACACCGCCATTTCGGGGAAAGGTGTTCCCTCAGCGTCGCGGACTTGGCCAAAGAACTCGTTCGACCAAACGAGGAGATTTCGCTCAACTGAACTCTCGCTAAGCTGATTGAATCCGCTAAGCGTATCGTTAAGAGCTTGGCCCCCAGTGACTACGGTATGAACCACGAGCCGTCGGCCATCCTTTGCCAGACAGTCGAACACGTTGTTTTCGAGGATGTAGTACCACAACGGAATGAACGTTGAGGCACCGCTATCCACCACGAAAGTGCCCCGTTGGGTCAGGAGCCGTTCCAAAAGAGCATCGAACTCCCTTTGATCCACACGTCCATCGCGCATCAGCTTCAGAGGGTGCGCCCCCAGACTTTTGTACTGAGTCAGCGTTTGGTTGACAGGGTCCGTGTCTACCGGATGAACCCTTTGGCCTTTCGATAGGAAATACTGGACCAAGATGGAAGCGACCAAACTCTTGCCCACCCCGCCTTTGCCCTGCAAACACAGATGAACTGCCGCGGACTCTCGTTCAATGTGGTTTTTGCCGTTTTCTTTTGTCGCCATAAACCAACTCCTCCAAATCCTCAGTGCCGCGATAGTGGAACCCAGGACGGCTGGCCTCAACCCTGCGCCAGTTCACCAGTGGGTCGTGAGGCACAAGACCAGTAGTGGACGCTTCCTTCCCAGTTGCCAGCTTGATTCCAGAACTCGCTACCTCTTCGCTCTTGGCCGCGGCTATCCTCTTCTGCCGACTGCGGACCCTCCCCACATAAATGCAGAAGTGCTTGTACTGCACATCCAATAACTCACCACCATCACGAAAGCGCTGCCACACCTTCTTTAGGGAGTGTCCTTCGGCCAGGGCCTGCTCAATCTCCGGGAGCGCTCGCCGAATAAATCCCGTCTTCGTGGTTGGAGCCTCTGTTCGCAGGGCTTTGATCGGCGCAATGGCTTCCTGCCAACTATCCTTCACAGTCACCATTCCTCCCTTCAGACCACAAAAGACTACAAAAAAGCTTAATGACCGATGTATATCATTGTGTCCAGCCCACAATAAACCACAAATGACTTCGCAAAGTCAACGCAAAATCCTACAAGCGACCTACAAATAACCACACGTTTTCCCGCGCTGCGGCGCGGTTATCCATGCATGATTACAGCGGGAAGGCCGGTAGTGGAACATAAAGAAATGTATTTCGAGGGTGCGTTATATCTGTCGTAATTTCTTCTTGCATGAGCGGTTTATATGTAGTATATGTACATCGATCTGTATGACAACCGCACTACGCGGGTCTTGGAGGTAAAAGGGTCATGATTCCATGCAGCATCCGCCTCCGCGAGGCGCTGAAGGAAAAAGTCGAAGAGATTTCCACAGAGCGTGGCTATCGGTCCTGCTCGGCATTCATGGTGGAAGCCATCGAAGAAAAGCTCCGTCGCGATGAAACCTTGGAGTCAGTGTCTGAGACGGAGGCGCGTATTGCCGCGAGCTTCAACCAGGTGCATAGGCAACTACAATCGCTGCACACCGCGGTCCAGGGACAGTTCGCGCTGACGGATGCTCTGGCGAAGTATCTCCTGACCTGCATTGTCGAGCCTCCCGGAGAACTGCTCACTAGCGCCCGCGCTCGTGCCAGAGATCGTTACGAGAAGCTTTTGCGCGCGGCGGCCAAGACGATTACGGGTGAGACGGAAAATCCACTCATGGAAACTGTGGACAATGGAAACTAGGGACACAGAACGTCCTTTCCGGCTGCGACCGCGGAGACCTCCTAAAGGCGCCTACGGCGAATCCGACCGAAGCTGGGCCCATGGACTTCGGCGTCTATTGCGTATCGTCCAGATGTCTGGTCGTCGCGGGCAGCGCCGCAAGCCTAGCTTCGTGCGATCCGCACATGCGGCCAAGTTTCACCAGCGCGTTGCCGTCCGCGTAACTTATTCGAGCAACAAGACTCACGGTCAGTGGAAGGCGCACGGACACTACATCGCTCGGGACAGTGCTACCCAAAAAGAGAACATCAAAGCTGTCGGGTTTTCTGCGACCGAAACCGCCGTGGACGTTGCGGAGCGTCTAGCGTCCTGGCAATCCGCTGGAGACGAGCGCATGTTCAAGATCATTGTCTCGCCGGAATTCGGTGATCGGATGGATCTTGAAAAGCACACTCGCGATCTGATGAGACGGATCGAGCAGAGCCTTCTCACAAAACTGGAGTGGGTTGCCGTCGTTCACCACAATACCGAGCACCCGCACGTCCACATTGCGCTTCGCGGGCGTGATGACCGCGGAACCGCGCTCAGGCTTCCCCGTGCGTTCATTCAGTCAGGAATTCGCCGGCACGCTGAGGAACTGGCAACCCACGAATTGGGATTTCGGACAGAGCGCGATGCCCTTGAGGCGCAGTGTAGAGAAATCCAGCAACTCCGGTTCACGAGTCTCGATCGGATCATTCAGCGCAGCCGTGGTGACGCCGCGGACTACTTTAGAGTCCGCAGAGAACCGATTGATCCGCGACGGCAATATGCGAAAGCACAGGATTACCACGTACTGGCGCGCCTGGCAAAGTTGGAAGAGATAGGTATGGCTGCAAGGACTGACCGGCATTCCTGGCTTGTCCGGGGAGACTTCGAGGAAGTCTTGCGCACAATGCAGCGGGCCAACGACCGGCAGAAGATGCTTGCCCGCCACGCCGCCTTGGTCTCAGACGAACGCTTGCCGCTACAGATCACGCCATTTCCTGCGATTTCAGTTCTGGAGGGCCGAGTGCTCGGCCACGGGCATGAAGAGAACACCGGTCGTTCGTACCTCTTGCTGGAGGGCGTTGAGGGCAAGATTCACTTTCTCTGGCAAAACGCAGAGATTCAGGCCGCCCGTAGGCAGAGGCTCCTACGAGTCAATTCTTTCGTGCGGATCGAAAAGCAGTTTGCCAGCACGCGACCGTTCCTGAAAATCGAGGATCTTGGAGACTCCCGGAAGCTGCTGCAAAACGACGTCTATTTCCGAAAGGCGGCAACACGCCTGCTGCAAAGCGGTGTTTCGGAAATCAAACATACGTGGGGTGGATGGCTTGGTAAGTATGAGCAGCAGCTCATGCTTGTTCTTGGTCAGCAGCGCAATCGCGAGTTCGCTAAGCAGCGGAGCATCGGTTTTGAACGCTGATGCAAAGTGCCGCTTCCAGTGCAGGTTCCAGTGCAGGAAGGCAGGAACGTAGAACTCTATTCCTCTCGAAGTGCTGCCAAGGGTTCTATGCGGGACGCCCTCTGTGCTGGAACAAATGCAGCCAGAACGGAGATTGCCGCGACTAGTGCCGCCACAACGATGAACGTCACCGGATCATTTGGGCGAATTCCGTACATTGAACTTGTCAGCAAGTGGGCGATGAGAAGGCTTATTAGCCACCCGAAGGCAATTCCAAGAGTGGTCATTTTCAAGCTCTGACCCAGAACCAGGTTCATCACCTTGCCGCGTGATGCTCCCACAGCCATCCTGATCCCCAGCTCCCTTGTCCTTTCGCGAACCAAGAAGGAAAGTACCGCGAACAGGCCAACGCTTGTAAGGATCACCGCTAACGCCGCAAGTCCACCAAGAACTGACAGCGCGAATCTCCACGGGGCCAGGGAATCGCTCACTATCGAGTCCATAGTTTCCACATACTGCACGGGTTGACTGGGGTCCACGCTGTGCACTGCATTCCGAACGTCCGCCAAGACAGACGCCGACTGGTCGCGGCGTAGTAGCAAGACCTGCATCGAAGGAAAAGAAAGTTGCTTGTATGAAACGTACATCGTAGGCGGGGGATCATCTTCAATCACTGCTCGAACGTCTGAGACGACCCCAATCACGCGACGTGGAACCACGGGCTCCCGAAGAATGGAAATAGATTGCCCAATGGGGTCTTCATGCGGCCAGTACTTCCGCGCGAAGGATTCGCTGATGATAACGACTGGCTGAGCATTCGCGTCGTCAGCATCACCGAAATTGCGACCTTGGAGAAGTGAGATGTTCAGTAACGGCAAGAGGCCAGAATCCGCAAAACGAAGCGACGCGGACTCGTACTCACCGGGAACTGTGTTTCGTCCTGCGATCGTGAAACTCGTCCAAAAATGGTTCCCTTGCAACGGCAAAGGATAACCGAGTGCGACTGCCTGATAGCCGGGCAGAGTACGCAAGTTTTGCTGGACTCTGGTAAAGAAGTTGATAACATCCTTGTCGTTCTGATAGTGGATACGTGGAAGGCCAATCCAGGTTGCAACGACATCCTTGCTACGAAAGCCTAATGGCTGATTCTGCAGATTCAACATGCTGCGCAGCAATAGCCCGGTACCGACTAGCAAAGCTATGGAAAGCGAGACCTCTCCGACTACGAGCACGTGCCGAAGTCGGCGCCCTCCAATGTGAATCGTGGCTGCATTTTCGGACCTGCGCAATATTTGCTGAATATCGGCTCGGGCGAGTGTAAGGGCTGGGAATATGCCGAAACCGAAACCGACGATGACGGATAGCCCAACTGTGAAGCCCACTACCACAGGATTGATTTCGATCAACCCTAGGGTGCCAGGTGCAAAATGAACAAGAATCTTTGGACCAACCTCAGCTAAT
Organism: uncultured Acidobacteriaceae bacterium; assembly: GCA_963768265.1. Lineage (GTDB taxonomy): Bacteria > Acidobacteriota > Terriglobia > Terriglobales > Acidobacteriaceae > Sulfotelmatobacter. The sequence continues at coordinate 48,054 of CAVYHM010000026.1, read as the reverse complement.
AAAAGTCCCAGACTACCGGAAACCAATCCGAGGACAACGCTCTCAGTTAGAACATCAGCAAGGATGCGTGGCAGAGTCGCTCCCAAGGCGAGTCGTATCCCCAGTTCACGCGTCCGACCATTAACCCGTGCGAGCATCAGGATCGCTACATTGCTACCTGCAATCAGCAGAACGAATACAACAATGCCGAGTGACAAGAGCAAAGACTTCTGCATTCCGCCGACCAAAGCCTGTTGCAAAGGCATGACGACTGCACCTGACCCCATGTCCGCTCTCGGATAGGCCGAGTGCAGCTGAGTTGCGATGCGGTTCATGTCGGCGCGCGCCTGATCCAGCGTAGTATGTGGACGCAGCCGGGCCACGACTCCCAGGAATTGTTGATCGCGCCAAAGCATCCGATCCGGACGAATCTGTTGCTGCAGCGGAACCCACAAGGATGTTTGGTCATCGTCCAGTGGACGATATCCCCGAGGCATGATGCCGACCACATAGAAACTGTCGCCGTTCAGCACAATACTCTTCCCAAGTATGGTCGGATCGCGATGAAACTCATCCGACCATAGGCGATCACTTAGGATGACGACGCGAGGAGATGAATAGCTGTCTTCATTCTGAAGAAAGTTGCGCCCAAGGGCAGGATGAACCCCGAGGATATCGAAAAAGCTAGCCGAAACTGCGGCTCCCTCCACCTGCTCAGGCTCGGCGCGCGTGATCAGGTTGTAATGGAAACCACAATACGCAGCTAGATCAGTAAAGGCGAGGTTCTTCTCCCGAAAATCTAGGAAATTTGCCGGTGAAAAATTGGCTTGGTCGGCTTCGTCGTTCGGGAGCTTGCTTTGGAACACACTGACGAGCTCGTGCGGATTTGCATAAGGCAGAGGCCTGAGGAGCACCGCGTAAATGATGCTAAAGACCGATACGGTTCCTCCAATGCCAAGCGCGAGCGTAGCTGTAACTGATGCAGAGAACGCTCTGTGCTTCCACAGGTTTCGGAATGTCTGCCGAAGATGTTCGAGGGACATACGAGTGGGTCAAACAAAAGCCACTGATTCCAAAGGATTACAGGGCATGGCATTTCGGTCAATAAGCAATTCGGATGCTGGGACAAAAACATTCTCCTACCGTGCGAAATTTCTTTCAGACATTTTTGCCCTTGACAATCATTCGGGAACAGTTCATATCATGTGTACATCGGTCTTGAGGATGGTGTATACATGTCAACTCAAGATGCTGGCACCCGCCAGGACCTGATCGCAAACGGCGTAAAGCGGGAACTCCTGTCGATTGCAGAGAACGTTGAGACGCCACAAGATGTTGGCTCCGCCTTCCAATCAGAAGTTGAGCATGATCTTCTCGTTTGGCCGCGTGAATATCTAGAAACCTACCTCGATCGCGGCGACGACGGAAGAATTCCCCTGAACCAAGTCCAGCTCCAGGATTTATTAGAGGCGGCCTTCGATCGCGACGAGGAATTGGCTCGCAATTCCGTCATCAGTCTGAAGAGGGCGACCAGCAGCCCCACTTTTGACGCACGGTCGGCCCCGGATGCAAACACGGTCAAGATCGCGACGGAGAACGCCGCGCAGCAGAAAGCAGACAGAGACCGCGCGTCTCTGGCGACTTCCATCTCCCAGTTGTCCGACTCAGTGCGAGCAGCCGCGGGCCACAGCGATCTCGTCCAACAACACAGCCAGGTGGCGCTCACCGACAGTGGAGTCTATTCAGGCAAGATCGTTTACGAGACTCCTGAACTCCTGATTCAGCGAATCTCAGCTGCAACCGAAGTTGCGCATCCGAAATCACTCTTGCCCCAAATTCCGCAAATCGGCGAACTCGTCACGATTGCGTATCAGAACAACGTTGCGAGCATCCGCGAGCTTAAGCCGCGCAAGCTGGAGAGGGAGATGGAGCGATGAAGCCGATGTATCGTCTCCCCAAAGATCCCGGCCACATCGGCGGCTACTACATAGCGCCGACAATTTCCGGCCTTATATGCCTTCTCATTTCCAATGTTCTTGCCACCCAATACGTTGCCAATCATTTCGAGTACCAGGATGCTCTGGGTGAACCGCTGTGGCATTTCGGCTCGGTGGGGGTTTACCAACCCTTCGCATGGGTCACTTGGGTCTGGCGTTACGGGAGCTCCGTTGATCCGACGATAAGAAATCCCCTGCTACTTGCCGCGTTCATCGTGATCGCCGGAGCCTTCTCCACCGGCGTGCTGTTTTTCCTGTTGAATATCAATCACACCAGACGGCTCTCCAAGAACACCGAGGATCTGCACGGCTCTGCCCGGTGGGCAACGAAAGCGGACATCGAGGTTACGGGCTTACTCGATGCGAGGCAGGGAGTGTACGTGGGAGGATGGTACGACGAGCGCACGCGACACCTGCACTATCTCCGGCACAACGGACCTGAGAACGTATTGGCTTTTGCGCCCACGCGTTCGGGCAAAGGTGTCGGCCTGGTCATTCCGAGCCTGCTCGCCTGGAGCGAGAGCGCGATTATCTACGACATCAAGGGAGAGAATTGGGCCAAGACCGCTGGTTTCAGAGCACATTCGGGTCACGTCTGCCTAAAGTTCTCACCGGTTGAAGAAAGCGGCGGCGCCCGTTTCAATCCGCTCGCCGAAGTCCGCACCTTCACACCGTTCGACGTGTCTGATGCCCAGAACATTGCGGAAATGATCGTGCACACGGGACAGGAAAATCTGCTCGATCCTCATTGGCAGTTGAGCGGGGCCTCTTTGGCCACAGGAATGATCTTGCACGTTTGCTACGCCGCGGCTGCACAGGGCCGAACTGCGACTCTTGCGGAATTGGCGGGAACATTGACCAGACCGGGAATCCCGTTTCGCGACACCCTCCAAGAGTTACTCAATTACCCTCACGACGTTCGCCGTGTCTGCGACTGGCATATGCCGACAGGTGAGCGGTCTGCAACTCATCCTGTTGTGCGCGATAAGGCCCAGGAGATGCTCGACAAGGAAGACAAGGAACTATCAGGCGTCCTGTCTGCGGCCAAAACCGCGCTAGCGCTGTACTGTGATCCGCTTGTCGCGAAGAACACATCCCGGAGTGACTTCAAGATCATCGACCTGGTGGAATCGGAGAAACCCATCTCTCTGTACCTCGTTGTGCCGCCCGCCCACAAGGACCGGCTTCGTCCATTGATGCGTCTGATTTTCACGATGATTATTCATCGGCTGACAGAAAAGATGGAGTTTCAAGGCTCGGAGCAGAGGCCCCACAAACACCGGCTTCTCTTCATGATCGACGAATTCCCGTCACTGAAAAAGCTGGAGGTTTTTTCTGACGCACTGTCCTATATGGCCGGTTTCGGTCTCAAGGCCTACCTGATTACGCAGGATATCCGCCAGATCATCGAGGAGTACGGGCCGAACGAGAGTGTTGTGAGCAACTGCCAGGTGCGGGTCGCATTCGCACCCAATCAATACGAGACCGCCGAGTTGCTCAGCAAGATGGCGGGGACAAAGACGATCCAGAAAGCGTCGTTTACGTATAGCGGCTCTCGCATGTCACCGATGATGAACCACGTCAATGAGAGTGTGGAGCAAATTCAACGACCACTGATGACACCAGACGAGGTGATGAGGATTCGGCCGGCGCAGAAGAAGGGAGAAGGTGACCAGCAGCGGATGGTCGCGCCGGGAGACATGCTGATTTTTGTCTCGGGCCAGTACCCAATTTTGGGGAAACAGATGCTCTATTTCTCCGACCCCGTCCTTCGGATGAGGAGCGAGATGCCTCCGCCGAAAGGTTCGTCGCAACTCGCCAGCGACAACGGAAGCGCACACTCGAAGAATCTGACACCACCGACGAGGAAGAAGACAACTGGTGAAACGCCGTCCAGCGGCGGCCAAGACCGTGAATACGTCCCGCTGCGCTGCCACGAAGCTTCGTCGTTCGGAGAAGGACACGTGCCCGTGGTTGGTCCGGCCGCAGACGAAATACTTGTTCATGAACCGCTTTCGTCGCTGTCACAGGTGACTCCCCGCAACGTTGAGCAGCTTGACCTCTGGATGGATCGATAACGTGATATGCAGGAAAACTTCTTCATCCTCGCAGGATATCTGGGCACAAAGCCCGAGGTTCGATATCTTCCATCAGGCACGCCAGTCGCCAACGCAAGGCTTGCGCAGACGATGAAATTTCAGAAGGACGGCGAGCTAAAGGAGCATACGAATTGGTTCAACCTCGTATTTTATGGCGACAAGCTGACAGAAGTGGCATTGACCTACGAGACCGGTGACAACATCCACGTCACTGGTGTTCTGGAACACCGTCAGTGGGAAACACCTGGGGGAGCCAAGCGCAGCGTTTACGAGGTGTCAGTGCGCCGCTGTCATCGAATCGCCGACTACAACGATCCTGCACAACCACAGCCACCTGGCAGCGCTTCCGAAGCGACTACAGAGGCTAGGGGAAATGGAAATGGCCACGTCCTCGATAACAACGACGACTGGGTCGTCTGATCTTCGAATTCGCACGCGGCGGGCTCTCGTGCATGTCTTGCGCCTTGTGTTGATCTTTTTTGGGCTGATCGTGGCGTGTGCGACTCTTGGTATCCGCTTCAATCTAACTGAGTCACTTCCGCAGAGAGTTCTTATCGTGACTCGTGACAACTCGGCGTCCCTCGTCGAGTTCTGTCCTCAAGGACCCGCTGCGGAATTGTCAATGGAACGGGGCTACCGCCGACCAGGAGTCTGTCCTGACGGCGGTGCTCCACTGCTGAAACCAATAGTTGCCCGAGCTGGCGACCTAGTGGAGGTCTCGTCCAATGGAATCACGGTTAACGGAAAGCTGCTGCGAAACTCTGCGCCGCGACCTACAGACTCCCGAGGACGCCCACTCACTTCCTGGCCACAAGGCAATTATGTCGTTGCCGCTGGCTTCATCTGGGTCGTGTCGCAATATCATCCGTTATCTTTCGACAGCCGCTACTACGGCCCTGTCCCGATCGCTCTCGTTCGACATCACCTCCGGCCGCTATGGTAGCGCCATCGCGTCCGCGGGATTCCAGCGCAGAGCGCTACCTGCCGTCGCTTGCGTTGTCGGCGTGGTTGCGTGGAGCGGACACGTCCTTACGATCCCGCTCGCTCTGCTACTGCTCGTGTTGCTAAGTACAGCGATGACAAGAACGGTTGCCCTGACGACGTGTGTCGCGTATTACGCGGGCGCGACTTGGCAGATTTTGCCGGGAGCTGCGACGTTCTTTGGCCATCATGCCAATCCGGTTCAAGTTCTGAGCTTGTGGGCGGGTGCGAGCGTTCTTCTTGCCACACCTTGGGCCATCCTGTGGTCGCCGAGACGAGCTTCGCGTCTGTGGAGAATGCCCCTGGCGCTTGTCCTGCTCGCGGTCCCGCCGCTCGGCGTGATCGGATGTGCATCGCCGCTTGTGGCGGCAGGTCTACTGTTTCCAGGAACGGCTTGGTTCGGCCTAGCCCTTACGGCCCTCGTTTGCGGATTGTTTTGTAGCTATCCGGCACTGGGTCTTGCCCTCGCACTGGTATTCGCAACACCGGCGCACCTGTTGTATCGCTCGCAACCGGCACCGCCGGACTGGCGCGCAGAGAGCACGCGCTTTGGTGGAGTCGGCCTGGATGCATCCACACCTCTAGCTGACTACCAGGCCGCCCAATCCATTCAGCAGATAGTTCTACGCTCGGATGCGCACGTGATCTTGTTTCCAGAAGCTGTAGTCACCAATTGGAACCCAGGAACCGACCTTTTCTGGAAGCCAACTATCGATACCCTCCGACAGCAAGGCAAGACGATGCTAGTCGGCGCGAATGTCTTCGATTCGACCAGCCGGCACTATTTCAACAGCATCGTGATTCGCGGCGCCGAGCAGCATCCCAATTTTGTTCAGCGCGTACCGATACCGGTCGCGATGTGGATCCCCCTCAGCAAGACTGGCGTCCCACTGCAACTGGGAAAGCCGGGAACGGTCAAGATCGCGGGACAGAACGCGGCGGTTCTCATCTGCTACGAACAGCTTCTGGTATGGCCCGTCGCCACTTCTTTCATGCGGCACCCCACATTAGTGCTTGGCACGGCCAACGATTACTGGGCCAAAAACACCACAGTCCCTGAGATTCAGAAAGCTTGTCTCGAAAGCTGGGCGCGGTTGTTCCGCGTACCGCTACTGTGGGCACAAAACACTTGAGACGGTCTGGAGGACTCATGAAGAGTAATGTTGCCCCGAACCCCCTACTGATCACGTGCCTGATCTTAGGTCTCTGCGCCACCGCCGTGACACAATCGGCACGAAGAGACGTTCCGAACGCACCACTTGCCCAAAGTGAGTTCAAGGCACTGGCACAACGCTGTGCAGCGGACGTTCCAGTGATCACGTTGCGCTCGATCGCGCGGGCAGAGTCTGCGTTCCGACCTTACGCCCTGAGCCTCAACTACCCTAAACGAACAGCGGCGGAGCAAGGCCTTCATGGTGGGGGGATGTTTCTCGCGCGCCAACCTCGAACCCTCGACGAGGCGCGAGCATGGACTCGCTATCTCATAAGCCGGCGCAAAAGCGTCAGCATCGGCCTGCTCCAGATCAATAGCGAACATGCCGCCGACTTCGGCCTCACTTGGGATCAACTATTCGATCCTTGCACAAACATACGGATCGGAGCGCACCTTCTCACGACATACTACCGGCAGGCTGCCGCAGTACTGGGAGACGGCCAACAGGCGCTCCAATTCGCCCTGTCCGGCTACAACTCAGGATTCCCACTTGTCGGTTTTACAAACGGCTATGTTGACTCCGTTGTTCAGGGCGAGTTCACAGCATCGCACCACAACATTCCGGCAAATGAGAGCTTCAAGTGACGATTCCAGTTCGGACCCGGAGGGACGAAACATAACACTTTTCGATTTGCCCAATCGAAAAAACGCACGCAACTTTCCTCCATGCGCCGGGTTGGCTCACGGATAAGCACTTACTCAATCTCAAATTCAGAACGAAACGTATTTTTAACATTTCCACTCTGGATTTTGTGGTATGAGTAGCTGCCAGCATCTCCGCTGCCTCTTCGTCCACCCATTTCACCGCGGAGGAAGTACCGTGCCCAGGCCCCGGAAAGACAAAACTCGGAAGGCTAAGGACGACCTGGAGACTGACCCCAAGATAAATTTCAAACTCATAAAGATGACAAGCGGCAGCCGGAACGGCAACCGCAACGGAGTCAGCCCTAATGGAAACGGCCGTGGCGTCAAGGTCAACGTGCAGCTTTTGCCTGAGACGAGGCTCCTGCTGGCGTTAGCGAACGAGGAGGTAGAGGCTCGTCGCAAAGCGGGTCAGTCGGAAGCAAAGATTTGGCGAGACTGCCAGAAGGCACCGTTGACCTTTGTCAAGGCCGGATTCAAGCGACTACTAAGCGCCTGAGGCGCTTCGGGCGGCACGTGTCACGTAATCCGCAGTTTAAAGCATCAGGTGTGCAATTAGGGTTGTAGCAGTATGAACGCGAGGTACTGGGGAAATCTGCGAATTGGCCAGCGTTTGACGATGCGCTATCCGAGTGGCATTTTGCAGGAGGCAGTCCTCATCGGGAACGATGATGGTATTTTTTCAGTTCGGCGGATTCCTAAGTGAGTCCGTTGGCCCTGTGTTTGATATCTCCCTCAACAAGCGCGGCGACTGGACTTTCGGCGAACACCAGCCGGGGATGTTCAACTAACTAGCGGCCGATCATCCAATCATTTCCACCCGTTGCATTCCCGATGCGGGGAGGCCCCCTCTCAACGAGCCCTGCGGGGAAGCGCTGCAGCAATGGCTCGGAATAACCCCGCATCCGGCGCGCAAGAAGGCTAACAAGATAGGCCATTCTCTTCAAGCCCGCTAAATGGCGAGGGTTGCAACCTCTGTTCTCACGGAGCAGACCAGAAAAACCTGTCACATGTCCTAAAGAACCTCCTGCCACCTCTCGAACTCTCCCGGTTCCTTTTCTCCTAGGGTGAACTGTGCGACAGCGATCCCGCGAAACAATTCGATTTTCAATGGAATTGTTGCGAATACGTTGTGGTAGATCGTCAGTCCACCATGATCGAGCACGGAGACGGCACTTATCGTTGTATTACATTGAGTGCCCATTTTCCGTCCTGGTCCCGATTTTCGGTCGAGCAGTCGCGGTTTCTGCCGCATTTGGATCGGTGCGAGACCGAGGATATATGTGTCAAACCCATACATAGCTGCCTTGATAGCATGCGGTTCTGTATGGTGTCGCAGCAGGAAAGATGGATTGTAGATCACGATGATGGCAGGAGACTTCCCCTTAGCCATCCGTTTCAGTTGCTTCGCAGCAGTCTCGATGATGTCTCTCGCACGATCTCCGACTTTGCCGCTGCCGAAAGTGCTCCATCCAACCTCCTCAAGTTTTTGTCTTTGCTGTCGCTCGGCAGCATTCTCCTGAACTTCCTTTACTTCCGCGATAACCTTGGTTTCCTTCGGAAAGATTGCGTAGTCAGGGGTTTTCAACCCCTGTGACGCTTCTGTGGCGATCGGATCACATCGTACTTGATGTTGTGTACAGAACTGCTCGAACGCAATTTCCGAAGTCGTCTTCTGGGTCATTTCTGAGCTTGACGGGCCTGCCTTCCTTTCTCTCCTGACTTTCCTTCTCTAGTTTCTCACCCACAAATCGCTCCGGGACGCCATCCAAGCTCTGCCCTTGTCTTCCCAGCGTACGCCTGTGCCCCGCTAATGCTGTCAAGGGTGTTTCGCTTCGCTTCCATGAACTGCTCCGCCCGATCGGCTCCGCTGCCCTTGACAGCGCGGGGAGACAGGCGTTCCGGCGTTCCATCAAGGGCATTGAAGCCTTGAGACAGGAGCTGAGTATGAATTCTCTACCGACTATCCCACTGTTTCCCGCAGGTCAGATCGTCGCCACGCCCGGCGCGCTCGCGCTGTTGCAGCAGGCCAACAAAACACCGTTGGAATTTGTTTCTCGCCATCTTCGGGGTGATTGGGGCGATGACTTGTGTCAGGACGACAAGACCGAAAACGAATTGAGCCTCAAACAAGGTTTTCGCTTACTCAGCAGTTACAGGGTCACGGAGAGCGAAAAACTCTGGATCATCACCGAAGCGGATCGCTCGGTGACCACGTTGCTCCTTCCCAGCGAATACTGAAAAAACTTTCAGAGGGGATGCTGACCGTGTCCCCTCAATTCTTCCTCTTCGCAATTCTCCCCGTTCCTCCCTCGTCCATCCCGCACAGCATTCTTCCCAGACACATCCTCTCTGCTCTGCCCTTGTCTTCCGATCGTACGCCTGTGCCCCGCTAATGCTGTCAATGGTGTTCGCTTTGCTTCCATGAACTGCTCCGCCTGATTGGCTCCGCTGCCATTGACAGCGCGGGGAGACAGGCGTCGCCCACCTCCATCAAGGGCATGAAGAACAAACCGCCCGCAACATGGAGGAAAAGATGACTACCACGAGTGAGAAGCAAACCACCATCCGGCTCGGGAATCGTGAAACAACTTGGTCCGATCTGCTTCGGGATGCCGTTTCAACTCCGGGCAAACTCCTCGAAGCCTATACCGCCTTCCACAATTACAGCGTCGGGAATTCATTACTGGCGTTGTTCCAATGTTATGACCGTGGAATCACTCCCGGCCCGCTCAATACTTACAAAGGCTGGCAACAACTCGGGCGCCAGGTGAGGAAGGGTGAAAAGGCAATCGTCCTGTGTATGCCGCTTGCTTATAAGAAGCGCGTGTCCAAAGAAATCCAGGACCCGGAAGAATCCGGCACCAGTCAGCCAGCCTCTGATGAGAAAGACGTTTGCGATGAAGTCACCCGCTACCGTTTTGCGTTGCGCCCGTACTGGTTTGTCCACGCCCAGACTGATGGTGAGGCAGCATTCACGCCAACGATTCCCGGCTTCGATCTGGCGACCGCGTTACGTGAGCTGCGCATCCAGCAAGTTGATTTCGAGTCCACGAATGGAAATGCGCAGGGATACGCGTTCGAGCGCAGCATTGCAATTAATGCTCTGGCTCAACTCCCGCACAAGACAACGTTCCATGAACTCGCCCACATCGTGCTCGGGCATACGGAAGAAGGCCAGCTCGTTGACTCCGATCTCACGCCCAGAAACATCCGCGAGGTCGAGGCCGAGTCAGTTGCGCTGATTTGCTGCGAGTCCCTGCAGTTGGCTGGCCCGGAATATGCGCGTGGGTATATTCAGAACTGGCTATCTGGCGACGGAATCAGTGATCGCTCAGCCCAGAAAATCTTCAGCGCTGCGTCGGCCATCCTGAAGGCCGGACGTGGAGAATCGGCCAGCCGCGAAAGCGGCTAGGCGTCATTTCTGACTGACAGCGATTTAGACAGCGAAGATCAGTCAGATAGATCCGAGATGATCAGTGCCGCCACACGCCCTTGTTGCCTGCTAAAGGAACGTCGCTCATGGCGCGCGGCTGGTTAAGAGCTAAGAACTGGTCGTAGTAGTCGCTGCGCCGCATCCGTATAGTTAGCGCCTTGCCTGTGGCCCACCCGAATGCAACCCCCTTGTGCCAGTTGTCAGCAATCACATAGAAGGGGTATGCGAAGAAAGCGTAAAGAACTATTTCCGCGGGCGGCTCTGGTGCAGGCGTAACAATGAAAATCGCGATGGCGCAGGCCCCACCAAGCACAAGCCCAATGATCAGGTCTCTCACCTGCCGGCGCTGGCACTTTGAGCAGTGCGGGATTTTTCCAGTCCACCATTCAAACTGCCGCACGACAATGTAGTTCGCCGTTACCCGCTGTTTCGAATCTTCTTCAATAAGCACATCAGCTGGAGACAAGCAGACGGGGCATATCTTTGGGAACACCACGGTCTTGGGGTTACCGTAGTACCTGCCCCAACCGCGCATCAGATACCATTTCAGAATTATGCCGACGGCAACGGCGGCCAGTGCTGACGCGAATAATGATCCGCTCATCGGTTTGGGCGAAAGTATAAACCACCCAGAGTGCGCGCCTGACCCACTTTACAATGTAGGAGATCCTCCCGGTCTGCCATATAATAAGGGCAGTATGAAGGCGACGAAACCACTGACTATCAACTCCATCGACGTGGACAACGATAAGGAACTCGACGCCCTCATGGATCAGGTCCTGGCTGAAGGAGACAAGATCTACGAAGCGCAATACCAAGAGGCACTCCGCCTGGGGATCATCGATGAGAAGGGCCGTCTTCTAAAGCACGAGCTCCCCGAAGACATGCGCGAAGACGCGGGCACCGACTTCGGCGGATAGCTTGCCGCGCCCGCGAATGATCGTTGTCGCAGGCCCGCCCGGCAGCGGCAAGAGCAGTCGTTTTCCTCTCTCCCGTTTTGGCGTAGATTGGTTCAACGCCGACGATCGTGCAGCCGAACTGAACCTGGGCTCCTTTCACAAAATTCCAGCAGAGATACGCTCTCGCGTTAACGTCGAGTTTCAGCAGTGGATTCTCAACCAGGTCACCACCCGTGAGGGCTTTGCTATCGAAACGACGCTGCGAAGCCCGATCACCTTCGAGCAGGCGCGGCTGGCCCACGGACACGGCTTTTGGACCACGATGGACTATGTCAGCGTGGGCAGCGTTGAGGAAAGCGTCCGCCGAATAACGGAACGCTCATATCGTGGCGGACACTCTGCTTCTGAAAAACTGGTCGCAGACATCTACGAGAAAAGCACAAAGAATCTGCTTACCGCGCTCGACTTCGGTGAAAGTGGCATTGAAGTAGTGCGAATTTACGACAATTCCGAGCTCCGCGGGCACGTGCGGCAAGTATTGGGTTTTCGCCGCGGGCGGCCACGCTCGATTGCGGCTGAAATCCCTGCGTGGCTAGAATCGGTGTTCAGCGGCACGAAATTTGAGATCACTGCGTTACGACAGGCCTTGATGCCTAAGGGTCGCAAGAACGATCGCTCCTACGAGCAATAGCCTCCTTACACCGAACGCTCAGCCACACACTCTGCAACACTCATCTGGGTTCATTCGAGAACGTCCAACGTCCCAACGTGCTCTAGCTACACCTACGCCACTCGACGGCGTCGTACGCGACGGACCCTACCAAGATGACGCCTCAAATGTGCGTCAAGTGCCTCGCGAATATGGGATGCGTTAGTGCGATGCGTTTTCGTCGCTAGTTGAACGAGACCTTGGATTTGCTTCTGTGTCAGGTAAAGTGAGATCTTGGTCATGTTCTTCATGGTTTACGACGTTACCACCCATGGGTATACGTGTCAATACGTCGTAATTGACTGGAACCTCTGCCAGACGGCCCTGCACTGTAAAGGGTCTGCGCTTCGCTTCGATGAACGCCTTGCAGGCGCCCTTGACAGCGCAGGTCGACCTGGCAAGCAAGTGCATTCCGCGCCCCCTTCGGGCGGAGAAAGAAATTCAAAACAGGAGAATGCACATGGCAACAGCCGCAGTAACCACCGAGTACTGCAACCTTTCCCTCCAAGAACTTCGCGAATCTCCAACTAACCCAAGACAGCGCTTCGAGGAGACCGCACTTAAAGAACTCGCGGAGTCAATCAAGACCCAAGGAGTCCTCTCACCAATCTTGGTTCGTCCTCTGCCAGAAGGATTCCCGGAACACTTCGAGATCGTCACCGGAGCACGACGATTCCGCGCCGCTCAACTTGCCGGTCTCGACAGCGTTCCGGTTCGCGTCGTCAACCTTTTCGACACTGACGTTTTGGAAATTCAAGTCATCGAAAACCTTCAACGTGTCGAAATCCATCCGCTGGAAGAGGCGAGGGGCTTGGCTTCCGCGCTCTCTTGCAACTGGATGGTTACGATATTCACAAAATCAGCTCCAAAATTGGGAAGTCTCCCAACTACGTGTACGGCAGATTGAAGCTCACTGACCTTGTGCCCGAAGTAGCCGAGGCATTCCTGAAAAATGAGTTGATGGTCGGGCATGCTCTGCTCATTGCCAAGCTTCCCGATGGACTGCAAAAGGAAGCTCTCAACCAAGCCTTTGTGAGTGCATGGAACGACGGCAAGCATGAACGTGTGTTGAAGCCGATCGCCTCTTTGCAGGCGTGGATTGAGCAGCACGTATTTCTGCAATTGGACAAGGTGCCGTTCCCAAAGGACGATGCCACGCTCGTGCCGGAAGCAGGATGCTACCTGGAATGCCCCAAGCGAACCGGTTTCAACAAGCTACTCTTTCCAGACGCAACTTCTGACCAATGCTCGGACCCGAATTGCTTCAATAACAAACTCGACAAGTTTGTTGCGCGGCAGGTCGAATCCAGTCCCAAGCTCGTTCAAATCTCAACCGCTTGGGGAAAACCGCAGAATGAAAACGTGCTTGGCCGTGGTCGCTACGTCCCGATTGCACCAGCCAGTGAACGCAAGAGCGGGAAGCAGTCGCGCCCGGAGCACGTCAACTGCAAGAGCGCGGTCAAGGCGATTGTGGTGGACGGCATCGAGAAGGGTCAGACAGTCAGGGTGTGCAATGATCCCAAGTGCACCACCCATTTTCCGCCCGAACCGCAAACCCGTGCCAAGCAGCGCGAAGCTGTTCGCGCGCAGGTTCGTCAACGCAACGAAGCCGAGCAGCGCCTATTTGCGCTTCGCAATCGAGTACTCTCAGAAATCGTGAAGAAAGTCTCCGTCCCGCTCACCCACGCGTCGCTACAACTCGTGGCGTACCTAGTGGTGAGAGGAATTCCATACGAACAAACCATTCGGCTCGCGAAGCGCCGAAAGTTGGTCACCGGAAGGGATGCGCCTTCGCGGGTAGAACTCGAAAAGAAGCTCGTTTCCCTCGTGAAGGAAAGCGGGGACGCGGAACTCGCCCGCCTGATCGTCGAAGCTGGCTTGATCGATGCCGTCTCGTACGCACGCGAGATTGAGAAGGGCGAACTGCTGCAACTGGCCGCTCATGTCTACGGAGTGGATATCGGCGCTATCCGGGTTGACACTACAAAAGAAAAGAAGGCCAGAGCTAAGAACTCGGGAACAAAGAAGGCGGCAGCGGCTAGCTAGCTGAGGCTACGTCATCACAGAAAACCGGAGGGCCAGTTGACAGTTGGCCCTCCTTTTTTCTTTCACCATAGCTATCCACTGTCCGCTCGCAGATTGTTAAGAAAACGCGAGGCTTCATCCCTGTGCGAACGATCTCGAAAAAGGAGCGTAGCTTGCACCTTTGCTGACAGGTATTCCTCACTTTTCCTTAAATGGCTTGACATTCACCTGTATTCGCTTTATATTCGCCTATAGTTGGGCCTATCATGTTTGGCCTTTTCTAGCGCGTTTTGCACAGAAAACACCACTTTTGCAAACAATCCTCAATTGCGCTGCGGAACGAATACGAATGACAATTGGAAATCAACTTGTGTTCGGCGTAGGACGCTAACACAGAGCTCCACTACTGAAACGCAGAAAGAGAATTCACCTTCAAGGCTGCTGATGGGGGAAATTCGCGATCCCATTCACGTGTTCGTCCGGTTTGGAGAAGACGAAAAGAGGATCATTGGATCGCGCGCATTTCAGCGCCTCAGGTTCATTCATCAACTTGCGCTGACATACCTCATTTACCCAGGCGCTACACATCGCAGATTTGAACATTCCCTGGGTGTGATGGAGGTTGCGAGTCGAATCTATGACGTAGTGACTAATCCGCAGAATATTTACCACGACTCGGTTCGACAATTTGTGCCTCGCGCAAAAGACGATCGAAGAGGACATGAATACTGGAGCCAGGTCCTACGTTGCGCCGCGCTGTGTCACGACTTGGGTCACCTTCCTTTTTCGCATGCGGCGGAAAAGGAGCTTCTCCCTGATGGCTGGGATCACGAGCGGCTGAGCTATGAAATCATATTAGGAGAGGAACTTAAGCCTCTCTGGAAGGCTTTGAAAATTCAACCAGAGGACGTGGCGAAACTGGCCCTCGGGCCGAAAAAATGCAAGCTGGAATTCTCGGATTGGGAGACGATCCTTTCCGAAATCATCGTGGGCGACGTTTTCGGAGCCGATCGTATTGACTACCTGCTGCGCGACTCATACCACGCGGGAGTCTCATATGGACGCTTCGATCACTATCGCCTAATTGACACACTTCGTATCTTGCCCGCTGGTCACAAGGGATCGGAAGAGCCGGAACTAGGGACTGAACGTGGCGGCTTGGAATCAGCAGAATCACTTCTATGGGCCCGGTATTTCATGTACACACAACTTTACTTCCATCCGGCGAGGCGCATTTACGACATGCATCTTATGGAGTTCCTGAGGGAGTGGCTCCCCGATGGAAAATTTCCGATCGATGTTGATCGTCACGTCAGTCTCACGGATAACGATGTCACTGCTGCAATGTGGAATGTCGCCCCAGATGCGAATCCCCGAGTTCAGATGTTAGCGAATCGCATCATTTTGCGAGAACACTTCCGGCAAGTCTATGAGCCAAGGTCATCAGATCCTACTGCCTTGGACCCAGCCAAGAATGTGTACGAGGCCTTAATCAAAAGGTTTGGGCCAGATAATGTGCGACGGGATGTCTACGCGCAAAAAGGTGGCAGCTACGATTTCCCGGTCTATACGAAGGATGGGGCAATCGACTCGTCTCTAGCACTTTCACGCACGTTGGCTCAGGTTCCGACATTTTCGGTCGATCGAGTCTACGTGAGCCTCGGCGTCCGTGATGAGGCCGACCGATGGCTTGCAACAAATAGGGACAAAATCATCACCGGAGCAGCCTAGAAAGGGACTCACATGGATCGCCTTGGGAGAGCCAGTCTCCTCCTTGCATTGAATGAGGAGCTGCGGAAAGCGGGAAGTTGGGCGGGGGAAACGCATATGCAGAAAGCGACTTTCTTTCTGCAGGAACTCGTCAAAGTGCCTTTGGGATTTGAGTTCCTGCTGTACAAGCATGGTCCGTTTTCCTTTGACCTGCGCGACGAGCTCACTTTCATGCGCGCCCAGGGTTTTTTGCGTCTCGAACCGCAATATCCCTATGGACCAACGCTGGTCGGGGGAGAAAAAAGCGAGTTGCTTAAGCGCACATTTCAGCAAGCTATTGACGAATATTTTTCACGTATCAGATTTGTGGCCGAGAAGCTCGGGACAAAATCGGTCACCGGCTTGGAAAAAACGGCAACAGCCTTGTATGTCACGTTACGCTCCTCCGGTGCCGCAGACCGAGTAAGAACCTTGACGGATCTCAAGCCGCACATCCCGTTGCAGGATGCCCAGGTAGCTGTATCTGAAGTTGATGAGATTATTCGAGAGTTGGGGAACGTAGCATAGCAATTCTGAGCGCCCACTGATTTCATCTTTGCGGTCGGTACGGAGGAGAATTTAGTTCATAGTTCCGCCAAGAATTTCATGAGCGCCGGATTATCGCGCCATCTCCTTTTGCGCCGGTTGCTACGAATCAGCAGGATAGACACACATCGCGGCAGACCATTTAGGGCTTGCGCCCCAAGTGTTGTTTCCGCAGCCTTCGTTGCAGTTTGTTGATTTCCTGCTTGAGTGCAGTGATCTTTTGCATCAGGGCGTCACGCTCTCCGCGGAGGGCCGCTAGTTCTCGGATATCGCCGGCGGCGTCAGCCCGCACTTCAAGATCAAAAAGTAAGTGTCAGAGCAACCACACGGTTGACAGATTGAATCCGCAGCCAGCGGTTCGTTCAGGGCGGATTACTGCCCGTTAGCCCGTCATCCTCTAGGAGTCGCAGTTGGGGAAGCATAAATCCGTTGCAAGAGTAGGATCCATGCAGTGTCAGTCAACGGATCGGAAGGCACGTGGAAGTCGATGCACCGATTCCGCAGGTCCGTTACAAAAATCTCCATAATCCGATCAAGAGTTAGATTGCCAAGCCTCGACCCTCCGTTTCGAACTTCCGCCTTCCAAAGTACGGAAAACCGAATCGCATGGCTTGGGTAGCTGGCTCGGACTTCTCCATTCTCCAGGATTGTCCACCTGCCATCACCGTCCGGCTGAATTTGCGCAGAAACTGACATGCGCGGCAACGCCGCATCGGGATCACCCACCGGACCGATGCGATGGTAGATTCGGTCGGTGTCTACGCATAGAGCGACATTGCCGAACGGAGGCTGCTCGCTCCGCATTGGACCTTCAAGCCCCTCCGGCCAATAGTCGAAGCTGCCGCCTGTGCCTTCGTAAAACCACAAAAGTGCGCTGGCGCGAACCACCCGCCATTCCTCAAACAGTCCAGAAAAACCCATCACTCTGAGAAACGACACCGGATAATCCAGCCGCGTCGCCCCGTAAAAGGTTGGATTGTCGATGTGGATGTCGAGAGCGGGCATCGGCCCATTGATGTTGACGGCAACGAATTCTGGATTCACGAAGGCTGTGTCGAAGGCAGCCTTCGCGGCTTGAATAAATTTCTCATTGTGCAGAATAAGTTCCGCACCCTCGACGAGAGGCTTCCCACCCAACGCCCAGTCTCCTCGGAACCACGGATAAACTGGCTGCTTGCCTTCTTCCCCATTTTCATCTCGAAGCCCCCGTACACCGTAGGCCTCGAGCGCCCGATAGGGAGCGTACCGCTCAAACATCGCGCGGATCTGTTCGCGGTCCACAAATGCAGGCTCGATGCGTATCGGCTTAACGGTTGACGTCATGATTGCTCTCCTGTTCTAGTCGCCAGTTTCAAAGGCTATGTCGGCTGCACCGGATGGTGAATCGGGAGCGGGCACGGATCGCTTGGGCAGTACCGCGGCCAGGGCCGCTGAAACAAGAAAGGAAACTCCCGCGCAGATTAGGCCAACGTAGGAGTTTCCGGTCTTTTGCCGAATAAGGCCAACGGTGTAAGGGCCAACGAAACCGCCCAGGTTCGCGACCGATGTCACAAACGCAATTCCTGCGGCGCCCGAGAGGCCGGTAAGGAACTCGCCGGGCAGCGAAAAGAAAACAGGCAAGGCGCCGAAGCCCCCCGCGGCCACCACGCAAAAAAGAACCACCGAAAGAATCGGCGAGCGCGGCGCCCCCAGCAACACCAAAGCGGCGCCAGCCAATGCGCTCGACGTTGCCAGGTGGTATCGCCTCTCCATCGTGCGATCGGAATGGCTCGACACCAGAATCATTGCGATCAGGGCCGCCAGATTCGGAATCATCACCAGCAGTCCAACCGCCGTATTGGATTGACCGCTTAATACCGATTTCATGATCTGCGGAAGCCACAAACTGAATGTGTAGCTTGCAAATCCGTGAGAAAACCCAATACAACCCAGATGCAACACTCTGGCGTTAATCAGAGTCCGCGGCACAGTAATGGACTGTCTCTTTGCGCCGAGCTTCAGCTGTTCTTCCCGCTCCAGTTGCTCGGCAATGCGAGCCTTCTCTTCCGCAGTAAGAAACCTCGCCTCTGCCGGCTTGTTCGGCAGCAGGAAAGGCGTCAGAAACGCGAAGACTGCGGCGGGCAGGCCTTCCAGAATGAACAGCCATCTCCAACTGCTGAGCCCAAACCAGTGTGTGTGATCGAGAATCAACCCTGAGATGGGGCCACCCAACGCGTTCGCCAACGGTATGCCGATCATGATGAACGCGATCACTCGCGCCTTCTCGCGTTGCCCAAACCAGCACCCCAGGTACAGAACGATGCCGGGAAAATAGCCCGCTTCGGCGAGTCCGAGAGTAAACCGGGCAAAATACAGTTGATGGGCAGATTGCACGAACCCTGTTAGCGCCGCGATTGTGCCCCACGTGATCAGGATGCGCGCAATCCACACACGCGCACCGATCTTGTGCAGGATAAGGTTGCTGGGGATTTCGAACAGAAAGTAACCCCAGAAGAAAATTCCTGCTGCGAATCCGTACTGCTGGCTGCTGATGGCCAGCTCACGATTCAACGTCAGTGCCGCAAATCCAATGTTGACGCGGTCGAGGAAGGCGACCACATAGAGCGCGAAAAGAATCGGCAGCAGCCTGATTCGGAGCTTCCGTATCGTCGTTGCCTCGATCGAGTCCATCGGTTCCCTCCTTGACTCTTAGACTCTTACTGCTGGTTCCTTAAACAATCGGTCTCGCTAGCGGGCAGCAGAAGCAAGAACAACTGCGCCAGCGAGACGCCCTTGCTGTGTCCCGGCTCACAGCCGGCATACAGGAATTGTTCGGGAAGGCGTTCGCGCTGCACGCTCCGAACATCAGGCTGACCATGAATATCACCATCAACAGTGCTCGTTTCATTTCCAACCTCCTGTTTGCCAGTTTGTCGGACGATGCCTAGACTAACCGTGCCATCCGGCATCACAATGGCCTGCATCTGACCAAAATGTTGACAGCCAAATCGTTGAAAGCAAGAATGCTTGAATGTCGTCGAGTGTGCGCTTCGGAGCCTTCGAAGTCGATCTGGATGGGCGACGGCTGCTGAAGAAAGGCAAGCCCATCACCCTCCGCGAGCAGTCGTTTCAGGTGCTCGCCGCTCTCTTGGAGCACCCGGGCGAGCTCGTGACCCGCGAAGAATTGCGCCGCCGCCTCTGGCCCTCAGACACCTTCGTTGATTTCGAAGTAGCGCTCAATTCCGCCGTCAGCCGATTGCGAGACGCACTGGGCGACTCGGCCGGTTCCCCCAGCTTCATCGAGACCATTCCAAAGCGCGGCTACCGCTTTGTCGTCCCCATTCCCCGGCGCCCTGCCATTGCCGTGATGCCCTTCGTGAACCAAACCGGAGACGCCAGGGACGAATATTTCAGCGATGGACTCACCGACGAACTGATTCGTGCGCTCTCCCGCGTCCCGGGCCTGCGGGTCACCGCCGGCAGCGTCGTGTTTCGGTTCAAAGGCCAGCGTCGCGACGCTAGGCAAATCGGCGCCGAACTGGGGGTTGAAGCTGTACTCGAAGGGTCGGTCTGGAGGACCGAAGACCGCATCCGCATCAGCGTCAGCCTCGTCGGCACAAGAGATGGCTTCAACTTGTGGGCACAACGCTTCGATAGCAATTTAGGCGACGTCTTCACGATCCAAGATGAAGTTTGTACGGCGGTAGCGGAAGCCATGCACATCCGCCCGGCATCGCAGCCCCCCAATGCCCACCCCAGTAATGCAGCCGCCTACATGCTGTACTTGAAAGGCGCCTACATTCTTAAGAAACGGCGCCCCGAAAGCATCCAGCGCGCATTCCAGTATCAGCAGGAAGCAATCCGGCTCGAGCCCGATTGGGCCGACCCCTATTCCAGCGCGGCCATGTCTTTCATTGTGAGGGCAATTTACGGAGAGATGCCTCCCGCTGCTGCCCTACGCGAAGCGGAAGCCTTGGTCTCGAAGGGGCTAGCGCTCGATGAGAATTCAGCAGTGCTCCTCAGCACATTGGGAATGCTCCGCATGATGCAGTGGCGATGGGGCGACTCGGAGAAGGCGCACCGGCGGGCGCTGAGTCTTGAGCCGGGAAACGCGTTTCCGCACCAGACCTGCACCATTTTTTGCAGCTTCCTGAGCCAGCATGACGAAGCTGTGTTTCATGCTTCCAAAGCTGTCGAACTCGACCCGTTGGACTTGATGACCAACTTTCGCGTCGTTCAGGCTAACTGTTATGCACGCCGCTATGACGAGGCAGTGCGCGCTGGGCGTATTGCCATCGAACTGACACCGGACTCGCCTTACACCTGTTTTTATCTGGCTTTATCCTTGGCAGCATTGGGCTCGAATGAAGAAGCCTGGGAGGTAGCAACCATGGGCCGAAAGCTTGCCGGAGGCATGCCGCTCGGCGAGGGCTATTTCGGCTACCTTGCCGGAGTGCTGGGACACATGGTCGAAGCCCGCGAAGTGGTCGACAAATTGAAGGCCCGCCGCGAGAAAGGGTTCGTCCCTGCCTTGCCCATCGCCTGGACTCATCTCGGCTTAGGGGAATCAACGGAGGCCATGCTCTGGCTGGGGAAAGCCCTGGCTGAACACGACCCGTTCCTGGGATCGCTAGTGGTGCATCCCGCCTACGATCGCATTCGAGATCAGCCAGAATTCAGGCGCCTGACGCGCGAACTTAAGCTGTCAGCCCATTAGAATTCCAATCGACGAATACTTTGCCCCCAGACCTTTCGCGCCGTCGATGGCGAGCAACTCGAATCCGAATTCGTCTCAGTTGTCGTGTGGTCGGCAACTCTTACCTTGGGATTAGTTCACGTTTGTTCGTCACTCGCCAAGAATTGGGAGCATACATAGAACTCTGTGTGCGATAGTCATTAAACTGTGAGGGTTAGAAGGATGTTCCTGCCATCGACAGCTATTGCAGCTTTGCGTATTCTGCCTTGGCCTGCTCCAGGATGGGAATGTCCGGGTCGGCATCGTGCCAGCACCTCAGAAAATTCTCATAGGAAGATTTCGCTTTATTCTTATCACCCGACAGCACGTAAGCCCTGCCCAGTTCCAGGTGGGCCAATGCGCCGATGGAATCGCTGAGCACGATCCCGCGATGATCGAGAATTTTCTGGAATTCTCCCGCGGCTTCGACGCCTCGATGTGCGGCCAGATAGGCCAGGCCACGGACATAAGCGGGGTAGAGATTACCCGCCCCCAAGAGATACTCCGAACCACCTTCACTCGGCATCCCGAATTCATAAGGAATCGCCGTTTGAAGCAGTTGGATAGCGTTTTCCGGCTGGCCGCGGTTCAATGCAAGAAGCGCGCGGAGCGGAGGCGCATAGTTAAATTGGACCCTTGTATCCTCGGGAAAACGTAGTGCAAGGTCCTCCGTCAGCCCTTGAGATCGAACAGAATCTCCCGAAAGCGCTAGCGCAAAGGCAGCTTCATATTCCACGTCCCTGCTCTTTGAGAGCGCAAGCGCGTTCCCAGCTCTCTGTTTTGCTGTGGATACAACTCCAAACAGCGCCTCCCGCATCGCCTCATCTGCGAAGTAGAGTGCCCCTGTATCCCGGCGTTCGGCCCTGCGAGCCAGATCTGCTGCACGGTGCGACATCTTTCTTGCTTCTTCCAGGTGACCGGAATACGCCGATACAAAGCCTGCGGAGTTAGCCATCCAGTCGTCCACTCCGGGCTTTTCCTGGGCCTCAGCTGCTACGCGCCCCATCGCCGCTTTGTCATCTTTCACAAACGCAACTGCATATCGCAGAACAAACAGGTCGGGGGTTTCAAGTTTGCGGTCGAACGTTACCTGCAGCGTTCTTTCCGCTTCGTCCAGGCGTTCAAGTGCCATATAGCTCAAGGCGAGATTGGCATATCCGATGGAGAAGTCCGGGTCAATGCCGACAGCTATTTTGCCGTGTTCGACGGACTGTTCATACTTGCCCAAAGAGGTATAAATAGCGCCGGACAACAGCGCGTGAGGCAGCCACGCACGAGGATAAGCTTTTGCCCACAAGTTGCAGTTCTGTCGGGCCTTCTCCAGGTTTCCAGTAGCCTGTAACTCGTAGTTAACAGAAATAAAGAACTTCTCCTGATCGCTGGCGCGGTCCCGCAATCGATAGGCTTTACGCAGATTCTCCGCCGAAAGCACAGTTTCCCCAATATCGCCATACATGCGCCCGAGTGCCGCGTAGGCACTGGCGAAGTTGGGATCAATCTCGATGGCTCGCTGGAAAAATGGCACAGACGCAGCCGAACCGGATGAATAGGAAACCTGCCAGCCTTCGCTGTAGGCTTTCAAGGCTTCGAGTGAGGGCGTAGTAGCCTCGGCGAGAGGTGTGTCATGGCTCTTAACCGTGGAGAGCGATTCACCGACTCGGCTTCTGAACTTGGTGGAAATTTGGCTCAGAGCATTGAGAACGTCTTCTTTTCTAGCCACCTGGATCTGTTCATCAGCAAGAACATCTCCTGTGCGACATTCTTCTGCGCGTAAGCCCAACACATACTGGCTGCCGAGGCTGGCGATCGAGCCCTCAAGAACGGCGGCGCTTGCAGTTCGCTGGCAGATGTCTCGGGCGATGTCGGGAATAAGTCGGGCATCGGAAGGCTTGTCCATCAGCCTCAGTACTTGGTGGATGCGCTCCTCTGAGATAAGGCTGAGGAAAGGCGACTGTTCAAGTTGCACTGCCAAGCCTTGCCGCAACGTGTCGTCGAAGACCGGATCGCCCGTCGAGTTCGCGAAGTCGGCAAGGACGATCGTGTCTTTGTCGGTGAGCTTCGGAGTGCGGCGAAGATAGAGAAAAGCAGCGACTGACAATGCCAGCACAGTCATCGTAGCCAAAACAATCAGCTTCCAGCGATTTCCAGTACCTCCCGGAGCAGCGGCACTCGGAACCGGTTTCTCGTCGGCCGCCGCACTTGCCTCCCGGACAGGCGGGTCCCCAACGTCGATCATCACGGCGATGAAGCGGTAACCTCTACCTGTAACCGTTTGGACAAAGCGCGGTTGCTCGGGATCGTCTTTGAGGACCTTGCGGATTTTCCGGATTGCGGTATTGATGGCGTTGTCGGTATCGAGAAAGACGTCCTTGCCCCAAAGCTTCTCGACAATCTCTTCGCGGGTTACTAACTGGCCCTGCCTTTCCACTAGCAGAAACAAGACCTCCGTCGGGATTCGTTCCAACCTCAATGTGCGGCCGAAGCGTCGCACCTGGTAGGAGCGAAGGTCCAGTTCAAAATCCTCAAATCTGACGAGGTCTGCAGCCACGCTTCAATACTCCACCCACGCGGCTGTAATTCTATCCGACAATCAATAAAACCTACCGCTTCAGCATGTTAAGGCTACAGAAGAGTACAGCTGAATACATGATTCTCCACCCCTTCTCCATTGCCTGCCTGATCAAACTGAAACATCATGCGCGCCAATGTTAGTGGGTGTACCAAATTCAATTTCGAGGTCGTTCCATGAGAGTCTTCAATCCCATGTATTGCGAAGTCGTTTTCATGTCGTTGCTAGTGCTACTTGTTTTGAGCTTGCCCTACCCAGCCCAAGCTCAACAAAACTGGACAGCAACCGTCGGTGGTCAAAGTGCAGACATGTCCAAGCAGGCGGTGGCGTTTCTTCCCGACGAGATTTGGATCCATGCCGGAGACAGCATCACCTGGACTTTCAACAGTGGGGACATCCACACGGTCACGTTTTTGACAACCGGGCAGGTCTACCCGTTTGATCAAACACAGGGATGCCCGCCGATTACGCCGAGCGGATTGCCTTTCGATGGCTCGTCTTGTGTTTCCAGCGCCGACTTGACCCTGAGCCAAACCTATCAGGTCATCTTTCCCAAGGCGGGCAACTATGAAATCGTCTGCCTGGTACATGGGCAGATGTTCGGTGTCATTCACGTGCTTGACCGAACCCTGCCTCTGCCTTACGACCAGGCGTTTTATGACGAGCAGTCGAAGCAGCAGTTGAGGACGTTGCTCGAAGACGCGGATCGTCATCAGCGTCATGCCGAACATCAGCACGCGATCGGAGATATGTTGGCCGCCAAGGTAAGTGCGCACACGAAGTCGGTCACTGCGGGGGTGGGCGAAATTGCAGCGACCGCCGGTGGACAGCAGTCGTTTTCTCTGGTGCGCTTCATTAACGGCACGGTTACGATTCACGCCGGTGACACCGTGGAATGGAGCAATCTGGATCCGGAAATCGGGCACACTATCACCTTTGGCACGATACCGCAGGATCTTTTCGATCCATCATGCAGTCCCACCTGCGTGGTGACCATAGATCCGGACGGAACTCCCCACGCGACGATCACCAGCACGCAACAAAACGTACACTCCGGGGTAATCGCGGCTCTACTCGAAGATGAGCCAGGCGTCCCGCAAGGACCGGTCGCACCACCGACACGGTTCCGCATCACGTTCACAACGCCGGGAACTTACCCCTATGTATGCGCCTTCCACGACAACCTGGGCATGGACGGGCAAGTCATCGTGCTGCCCTGACCAAATGTCTGCAGCAACGGAGGGGATGGTATACGTATGGCAACTTTGGCACCTGGAGTAAGAACGTTCCGACGAGTACGGCCAAAGTATCTACTGTTTGGTGTCATAGCTCTGATGTTGGCCTACGTGGTTCCTCACGATGAGGGTTTTCTGGTGCATCCGAAGGATCCGATATGGCAGCACTACGAATCCTTTAAGTGGTGGCTGTTGCCACATGGAATCGCGGGTGCGTGCGCTCTGCTGCTGGGCCCGATGCAGTTCTCTGACCGGCTTCGCGATCGTTTCAGGAGACTCCACCGTATAGTGGGCCGAATCTATGTCGCAGGGGTGTTCGTCGCAGCGCCACTCGGCTTCTACATCCAGTATTTCCAGGAGCACATGGGCAATCCACGATCCTTCAGTATTGCCGCAGCGGCAGACGCGGCGTTGTGGATGATCACTACCGGGATTGCGATAGTCTTCATCTTCAAAGGGAAAGTTCAGGAGCACCGGCAGTGGATGACTCGCAGCTTTGCGGTCGCGATCGTTTTTCTCGAGGTACGGGTGATCGGCGGTTTGGGGGGCTGGGAGAATCTCGACGCCCACGCAAACGAAACCATTGTGTGGTGCTGCCTTGCTTTTTCGATCCTTTCGGCGGACCTTGTGCTTCAGTGGCAGCAACCGGGGCGCTCACGCCCATTGTTTCTGGAAGATGAATCGCTTTCCGGCGTTCAGCATTTTTCGGCGGTCCAGAAAGTGCATCCCGGGAAGTCAAAGTAGTTCCGAATGGATCGTCGGCAATGCGGAGAGCGCCGGGATAAACCGGCATGTTGTAGGGGATGAAAGAGCCCTACAGGAAAGGAAAACAGCGAATCCATCCTGGCCTTGAGTCTTGCAGGCGACATCGCGAGGTGTCGCTTGAAGCGTAGACAAAGGTATCGGTGGGCCGGGCTATTGAGCTTCGAAAAGCCGAAGGATCAGGATGCCGACTCCGTTCCGGTAGGGAGGAAGGCAACACGACAGCCACGCCAGTCGCGAGTGGTTGTTCGGTCCTGCGTAGTCTGAGAACCTGGCACGCTGAGAAACAACATGCACGAGAACCGGGAGATCTCCTCCACGTCTTGGACGAAAGACCAAGACCGGTCCGCGAAGGCCATAAACCGAACGGCGGACATGAACGTGCAGGAGAAGTCGGACTGTGCCGTAGTACCCGTGAACCAGTCGAACAAGGAAGGGCAACCTTCTGCGGAGGCGGGGGAGGGAAGGGCGCAGACTGAGGAGAACATCGTTCCATCACACATGCGCCCGACACAGAGCGGGAAACGCATGTCCCAGGGATTGGACGGTGTGCGGCAAGCAGCAATGAAGAGGAAGCAGGAACGGTTCACCGCTTTGCTCCACCATCTGAGCGTCGGACTAATCCGCGAGAGCTTTTACGCACTCAAGCGTCAGGCTTCTCCCGGAGTCGATGGCGTGACGTGGCAGGAGTATGAAACCGGATTGGAAGATCGGCTCGTCGATCTGCACAATCGGGTGCACCGTGGAGCGTATCGAGCACAACCCTCACGACGAGTCTATATTCCGAAGGCTGACGGGCAACAACGTCCGTTGGGCATCGCGGCACTGGAGGACAAAATCGTTCAACAGGCCGTGGTGACGATTCTCAACCAGATCTACGAGGTCGACTTCAAAGGCTTCTCGTATGGGTTTCGTCCCGGTCGCAGCCCGCATCAAGCACTGGATGCGCTGACGGCGGGCATCCAGTGGAAGCGAGTGAACTGGGTGCTCGATGCGGACATTCGTGGCTTCTTTGACAACATGAACCACGAGTGGACTATGAAGTTCATCGAGCATCGCGTGGCCGATCGCCGGATGCTTCGCCTGATCCAGAAATGGTTGCAGGCGGGAGTTTCGGAAGATGGTCAGTGGTCGGAGACGACGGTCGGTACACCGCAAGGAGCAGTTGTTTCACCGCTGCTCGCCAATGTGTACCTGCACTACGTCTTCGATCTATGGGTCGAGGTCTGGCGCAAGAAAGCGGCGAAGGGCGATGTGATTGTCGTCCGCTACGCCGATGATCTTGTGCTGGGCTTTCAACATCGAACGGACGCTGAGCGATTCCTTCGGGAGTTTCGGGATCGATTGGCGAAGTTCGGTTTGGAATTACACGCGGACAAGACACGACTGATCGAGTTCGGGCGGTTCGCCGCTCGAAACCGGAAGCAGCGTGGCGAGGGAAAACCTGAGACCTTCACATTTCTGGGCTTCACTCACTTCTGTGGGCAGCGCATCAGCGACAAAGCCTTCATCGTCTGGCGGATTACGGCGAAGAAGCGAATGGTCGCGAAGCTCAAAGCCATCAAGGCTGAGCTTCAACGCCGGAAGCATCATCGTACGACCGAGGTCGGTGCATGGCTTCGCAAGGTTGTGCTGGGCTACTACCAATACCATGCCGTTCCGGGTAACTCGACCCAGTTGCGCATCTTTTGCCGACGCATTGGCTGGTTGTGGCGGAGCGTTCTCGTACGTCGCAGTCAGCGGGCACAGGTGCGGTGGGATCGTCTCTCCCCTCTGTTGACGCGGTGGATTCCTCAACCCCGCATTCTGCATCCCTACCCTGATGCACGCTTCGCCGCCAGTCATCCACGGTAAGAGCCGTATGCGTAAACGCGCTTGTACGGATCTGTGCGGGGGGCGATCCGTGATGGTCGTCCCTACCGCGACAGTTAACCCGCCGGTTCGAAAGCGGTTTGCTTAGGGCCTTAAGCGACCACAGGTGTGAAACACAAGTGAGCGACGCCACCAGATTACTTCCGCATAGCCTGCAATCCGGGAGTGGTTGCGATCGATTCAACCCGAGTTCCTGGTACGGATACACGTAGATCGCCGAGCTACTACTTCCTCGTGAGCACAGCCGCCAGATACCGCAGTTCGGACTCCACTTCTGCGGGATCGGCGACAGTGTCCGCGATTTCTTGGCGAAAGAGCTCGCGATAACGTTTGCGAAGCCTGTGGATGGCTACTTTCAGGGCTCCTTCGGATGTGGTCATTTCGCGGGCCAGGTCGGCATATGGCGCTTCGGACTGACCGAGAAGAAACACCTTCATCCGTTCGAAATTCTCCGGGCTGCCATTCTGGACGAACTCTTCGCGCAATCTCTCCATGACGCGTTCAAGCATCGATAGGGCCCAGCGGCGCTCGAAGATCCGATCTGGAGTGTCGTCGTGACCGGGCTCCCTTTGATACCGTTCTTCACCGGATTCACCGGATGAAAATTCAAGGGATACAACTGCTCCGCCACCGCGTTTCTGGGCGCGCTGACGGTCTTGTTCGTCCGCCGCGAAGAATTTCAAGGAAGTCAAAATAAACGATCGAAATCGACCCTTTTCCGGATCGGCTCTATCGAGATATCGCCCTTCCAGCACGCGCATGAAGAACTCCTGCGTGAGGTCCTGCGCCTGATCCGGCGCATAACCACGCCGGCGCAGATAGGCATAAAGCGGATACCAGTAGTTCTCGCACAGAGAAACCAGCGCGGAACGAGCGTCCTTCCGTTGTGGATCGCCAGCCGCGACCACTAGAGTCCACCGCGTCGTTGGAAACTGTGGTGACCCCGGAAGGGTGTGCACCGTCTGGCCGTTGGTCATGGTCTTATCCTCACGAGACCTCTAAAACAGGATAAGGAATCAGAAGTGAAAAGTTACAGCGCAATCGCTACAGCTTGTCGTATTCTGCTCTGGCACTTTTCAGGATCGGAACATCGGGGTCGGCGTCCTTCCAGAGCGTGAAGAAATCCTCGTACGCGCTTTTTGCTTTGATCTTATCGCCTGACAATGCGTACGCTCTCCCGATTTGCAAATGCGCCAGTGCGCCAATAGGTGAGTTCCAGACAATTCCACGATGGTCGAGAATCTTCTGAAACTCTGCCGCTGCGTTGCTGCCTTGATGAGCGGACAAATAGGCCTCTCCTCGAACAAAAACGGGATACAAGCCATTCCATGCGTACTCGCCGCTAAACGTGGTCTGTCCCAGTTCATACGGCAGGGCGGCTCGAAGCATCTCCAACGCCGCTGAAGGATTTCCTCGATCGAGCGCGAGTTTGGCGCGGACGGTTGGCAGATAATTTAACTGCACGGTCGTGGCTTCGGGGAACCGCTTGTTCAACTCCTCGGTCAGGCTCTGTGCGCGCCCCGTATCTCCGGCATATGCCAAGGCAAGCGCGGAGGCATACTGCACATCGACGCCAGAGGAACGTGCCACAGCAAGCGATGCGCGCCGCCGCGCTTCCACGGCGTTCCCAAACAGGGCTTCCCTTAGTCCAGACGTAGCGGAATAGTTGGCAGAAATTTCTTTTTCGTCGAAGCGCTCGGCTGATTCCATAGCTCTTCGAGTCAGATCTTCCGACTCACGCACTCGCCCGTAATAAGCCGAGGTATCCGACTCGTATGCAAGCAACGTATTTTCTACCCCGGTCTGACCCGCTGACACTGTGACCTGCTGTTTCATCCCCGCTTCATCGTTCTGTAGAAAGGCAAGGTGGTACAGAGAGGCGGGGTAGTAATGGTGGTACATTTTACGTTCGACGGCTTGCCTATACGCCGAGTTTGCCTCATCAAAGCGATTCAAAGCTATATAGCCATCCATGAGGAAGACATAGGGGGCAGGGTAGTTCGGGTTTAGCCGAATTGCCTCTTTGGCTTCGGCAATCACTCCATCGTAGCGACCGATCGCCGGATAAATTGCGCCTGACAAGTACGTATGCGGCGCCTCGGAACGCGGATAAGCCTGCATCCAAAGCTTGCCGCTTTGTTCGGCTTTTTCGAGGTTACCCAGAACTTCTTTGTAGTAGATAGCCGATACGAAATACCTCTCAGGCTCACTTGCACGTTCGCGCAGTTCGTATGCCTTTCGTGTGTATCTGGCTGCGATGGTGGGTTCTCCAATCGACGTATGCCAGATGCCCAACCACGCATACGCAACCGCGAAATTCGGGTCGAGTTCGACAGCCCGCTTGTAAAAGGTAATCGCAACTGGAGGGGAGGTTGCCCGCTTGCCGGAGCTAAAAGCTTTCAAGGCTTCGAGTGATGGCGTAGTGGCCTCTTCGAGGGGGATATCGAACTTCTGCACAGTGCTCAGCGACTCGCCCAGTTTGTTCCGAATGTCCGAGGCTGTCTTGCCAAGCGCATCGAGCACATGGTTCTTGTCGCTCGCCTGTGCTTCTGTGCTCGCAAGCGTTGCTCCGTTTGAGCAGTTGACCGCTTTCACGGTCAGAAGATATGGGTTTCCAATTTGAGCTATCGAGCCATTGAGCACTGCCGCGCTCGCCGTCCGCTGGCAAAGCTGCCGCGCAATCTCAGGCGTCAGCTTCGCGTCTGGCTTCTGACCCATCATTTGGAGGGTCTGCTGGATTTGCTGCTCTGAGACAATGCTCAGGAATGGTGATTGCTCCAGTTGTACGGAAAGCCCCTGCCTGAGCGTGCCGTCAAACACCGGGTCGCCGGTCGTGTTGGTGAAGTCGGCGAGCACAATGGTGTCCCTGTCAGTCAGCTTGGGTCTCGACGAGGTGTTGCGGTGCGCAAACGACCAAACCGTCAGCCCGGCGAAAGCGATGAACACGAGACCGGCGGCTGCACCGAAGACGCCGGGCCTGTGCCTGCGAACGAACTTGCGCGCCCGGTACAAACCGCTTGGCGGCGATGCAAGGACCGGCCGGTGCTCAACATATCTCTCGATGTCGGATCCCAGCTCAGCCACGGAAGCGTATCGACGCTCCCGCGCTTTTTCCAGAGCCTTGCCGGTGATCCAGTTGAGGTCACCATCTACGAGACGGCGCAGGGAGGCTGGGTCGGTCTGGCGTTGCGATGCGATGTCGGCCGTCGCTGCGCCGATTGCACTCAGCTTTCGCGAAAGCGAAGGGGCCTCTTCTTCACGAACGATGCGCAGCATCTCGGCCAACCCTTCCTGCCGCAATTTGGTTGGGTCGAAAGGGACAACTCCGATGAGTAGCTCGTACAAGATCACGCCGAGCGAATACACATCCGAGCGCTCATCGACCTCCCCGGTGATCACCTCGGCCTGCTCCGGGCTGGCATATTCCGGAGTGCCAACCATCTGGCCGAATTGGGTGAGCAGAGTCTTCTCCACGGCCCATTGGTCGGTAGCCTTTGCGATGCCGAAGTCGATCACTTTAGCAACAGGCTTTTCCTCCCGTTCCATCACTAGAACATTCGACGGCTTGAGGTCGCGATGGATCACCCCTTTCTGGTGCGCGTGCTGAACCGCACGGCACACCGAGAGAAACACTTCCAGCCGTTGGCCGATTGTCATTCGCCGGCGGTCGCAGTACTGCGTTATGGGCATGCCCTCGATGTACTCCATGACGAAGTAAGGCCGGCCCTTCGGTGTGGCGCCTGCGTCGAATATCCGCGCGATACTCGGGTGGTCCATGATCGCCAGTGCCTGGCGTTCATTTGCAAAACGGGCCAGTACCTGACCGGTATCCATTCCGAGCTTTACAACTTTGAGCGCTACAAGACGGCGAATAGGTTCGCGCTGCTCGGCGAGGTACACGGTTCCCATACCGCCTTCGCCAAGAGGTCGAAGGATGTGATAACGGCCGAAGTCGTCATCAGAGACTCCTGCGGTCACTGTGTCGACGGTTTCAATTCCGGAGTCGTTGCCGCCAAGCGAACTCTCGAACACGCCCTGCATCAGGCAGTTGGGGCACAGTCCCGCGGGATCATCAGAACCCAATCCCGTTCCGCATTGAGGGCAGTTCGCCATCTGGGATACATTTGCAGCGCCTCATTTTAGTCCCTTCGCTGAGGCTTCTGTAACCTTTCGCCCCGCGATTCCTTATTCGTGCCAGGTGTGCCGAATTGATGGCCACCCAATCATTCAAGTCGAAAGGAGATCGTCATGAGAAACGTTTTGTTTGGTTGTCAAGTTGTGTGTCTTGTGGCAGCTTCCGCGTTCTATGCGCAAAACGTGGTCGCGCAGGAGTCCGTAAACATGAGATTTTCGGGAACTTCTGCGCCCAGCACCATCAATCTCCAACAACCCGATACAAGTAATGACGGTGACAACTTCGCCGGGCAAGGTACGCTCGGTTCATTCACCGTCACGAATGTACGAGCTATCTCAAATTCTCCGGGAACATCCAGCACTTGCTCTGGCAACAATCTGTTGTTTCTCCCCGAACTTGCCGGCGCGGGTGTGTTTCGTTTCCAGGACGGCAGTCTACTGGAAGTCAGTCTCACGCAGGGAGGGGATTGCATTAATCTCAACAATGGAGTGGCCCACTGTGACGTGACGTTTCAAATCACAGGTGGAACCGGCCGCTTCAAGGATGCGTCCGGCATCCTTACGATGACTGAAACTGTGACGACGGTGGCGTCCGATGCCTTGGGCAACCCCGTCCTTTTTGCCGCGCGGGGGAAGTATACGGGAACGATTTCCGGTGTAGCCGATACGACCGCCAAGATCGCCACGAACAATTGAAGAAGTGACCGACACTGCTACGCTCAGGGTTTCCGAGTGGATGCTGAAGAGACCCTGAGCGCCTCCTCTAGTGAGCGAACGACACCTTGAAGGCGCCAGGCGCTCGACGATGGTTGTTTGGATCATAGTACGATGGCTGCGTGAAAGGTAATAGGTTGCTGGCAATACCGAAGTCAGGGCACCTGCGTGCCTAGTCGGCAAAAGATGGCACCATCATTTGGGATTACGACACAGCTCGCGAGTTCACGACCGTCAATGGTGTTTCCGGTCGTGGTGGATCCATGGATGGGCCAGGGGCCGGCTATTGGCGGTGGAATGATCTTTGTCAATTCCGGATATGCGATCTGGGGTGGGATGCCTGGTAACGTCTTGCTCGCGTTTTATGTGGACGGTAGATAAGGCATGGCTCAAAGGCTAAAATCGTAGTGAGCGCGGGCGGATGCGACCTTGCTGGAGAATCGATGGGAACCTCGAACAAAACGCATTTAAGGTAACGCACCGATCGCCCACCAAGGTCGTGCGGCGCGAACAATCGGAAGCAACGGGTCAACAAACGAAGTTGTGGAATGCGGAACACAACACTCTGGCCGAATACTCGTCCAACAGGAAGTAATGACCTAATGACCGCGATCGGGTTGTAGTCGCAAGAATCCCATCATGCCAATGCTCTGGTCGCTTGAGTCTATGTTTGCCGGGCAGCCCACACTGCGGGAGTAAGGCCTGGAAGGCACCGAATCGGGAGATCGGCAAGCCCGGGGAGAATCGTGGAAAAGTAATCGCGCACTGGGACTTGCAGCCGACGGCAGCTTTCCACGACCGAGAGAATCGCCGCAACCTTCGGTCCCGCTTGTGGGCTGCCGATGTGCAACCAATTCTTTCGACCAAGAGCTACCGGACGCATGGAGTTCTCCGCCAGGTTAGTACTCAGCTCTAGTTCGGGGTACTCCAAGAATCGGGTGAGCTTTTTCCACAGTGCAAGCGCGTAGTGGCAAGCCTTGTTGAGGGCGCCGGAGGGCACGCAAGTCAGCAAATATGAGGAGTCCGAACTCTGCAAGTTGCTTCTGGAAATTAGCCTTCTGGATTCTGCTTATCAGCGATCCACCGCAAGCCGCGACGACGTTCTGATAGACGCCGCCAAACGCTATCGTGTGGACACAGAAAAACTCCAGAAAGCCGTGGCCAAAGAGTTGGCCGCGAAACGAGACCAGAAAGCAATCAAGCAGAAGGTTCGCAAGACGGCAGACTGAGTCGCCCCATCTTCTTGGTCTGTGGCGGAGTGCTAATTTGCACTCCGCTTTTTGTTGTTTGAATGAAGACCTGCGATTCTGGAGCGGAACTCCCGTCAATTACTTCCAGGTTGCCGTCATCTGCCCAGAAACCGAAACCGTCCAGCTCGTGAGCGCTATGGCCTTGTGAACAACAGTCTTCGATGTCGGCGTATAATCCACGACCATCCAGAGGTTGTCAGGGCTGACGTTGAACTGTTGGCTCATGACTCAAACCAAGAAATGCCAACCTGTTCAAAAGGAGGCCACCGTGACCGAAATCAGTACAACAAAAAAGGGCAGCAAGCAGGCAGACGACAAGAATACAATTCGTCCGTTTCCTCATGTCAACTTTCCGGAGGCGGACTTAACCGAATTGCGCAGGCGCCTCAACGCAACGAAGTGGCCTGAGCGGGAGACGGTAACGGATGCATCGCAAGGCGTGCAGCTGGCGACCACTCAGGCACTCGCGCGCTATTGGGCGACAGAGTACGACTGGCGCAAGGTTGAAGCAAGATTGAACGCCCTGCCGCAGTTCATCACCGAGATCGATGGGCTCGACATTCACTTCATCCACGTCCGTTCGAAACATGAAAATGCGTTGCCGCTGATCGTTACCCACGGATGGCCCGGCTCGATCATCGAACAGATGAAGATCATCGATCCGCTGACCAATCCCACGGCGCATGGCGGCAGCGCATCCGATGCTTTCCATCTGGTGATCCCGTCAATGCCGGGATACGGCTTTTCAGGGAAGCCGACCGCCACAGGCTGGGACCCCGCGCACATCGCGCGAGCATGGGTCGCGCTCATGAAGCGCCTTGGCTACACAAAATTTGTGGCGCAAGGCGGCGATTGGGGTGCGGTCATCACCGAACAAATGGGTGCGCAGGCGGCTCCGGAATTGCTCGGCATTCACACCAATATGCCTGGCGCGGTTCCGGCCGACATTGACAAGGCGGCATTCACCGGTGCGCCAATGCCCGACGGTCTCTCACCCGAAGAGAAACTCGCGTTCGAGCGGCTGACATTCGTCTACAGCAAAGGCATCGCCTACGGCTACCAGATGGGGTTGCGCCCGCAGACGTTGTACGGAATTGCGGACTCCCCCGTCGGCCTGGCCGCCTATTTTCTGGACCACGATGCGTGGAGCTACGCGCTGATCTCACGCGTCTTTTCCGGAGAAGCTGCCGGCCTCACTCGGGACGATGTCCTCGACAACATCACGATCACTTGGTTGACGAACACGGCGATTTCCGGCGCTCGTCTCTATTGGGAGTATTGGGGCAAAGGAGGGTACTTCAACGTGAGGGGCGTTTCCATCCCGGTTGCCGTAAGCGCCTTTCCGGACGAGATCGATCTGTGCCCGCGCAGTTGGGCAGAGCGGGCGTATCCCAAACTCATCCATTACAACAAACTCGACAAAGGCGGTCACTTCGCTGCCTTTGAGCAGCCCCAACTTCTTTCAGAAGAGGTTCGCGCGGGCTTCCGATCGCTGCGGTCAAACTTGGCAAAGGCTGCGTAGTCGCAGCTTAGCGCAAATCGATAAACCTTGTGCGGAGTCGACGGACTCCGCACTCTTTTTTTGCTCTGCCGGAGGTTTGGCCACACGATCTCATTGTTGGCGTAAAGTCTCTCGATAGCGGATGCTGGAACGCACAACTCATTCTGGAGACACCCAATGCGCGTGTTCACTCTCACCGGAGCGTGCCTATTTCTGTTCTTGTGTCCGCCTGCTCACGGGCAGACTTCCTCTAAGGCGCCCTGTGGCGATCCTAAAAAGGCCGCTGAGGACAAAGACCACATAGCGATTCTTGAGCTTGGCGCAGCAACTAGCTGGAACCTCAGCGGAGGCGCAGCAACGTTCGCTCCGAGTCTTGCAGCGGAGGTGACACCCATAGAGAACTGGCTGGAGCTTGAGGCGGGCGTGTCGCCCTTCTACACTCGTAAGTCAACGGAATGGGACATCGACCTCCTTTTCAAGAAGCCGTGGACGATATCGCGGAAGGCGGAGTTCATGGTGGGCGTCGGTCCCCAATGGGTCCACTTCAGACAGAACGGGAAAGTGACCAACTCCATTTCTGGGGAGATAGCGGGAGACTTCATGTTCTGGCCGACCGGCAGACACCGTTTCGGCTGGTACCTCGAACCGGCTTACGACTACAGTTTTGCCCGAGGCCACCAGCAATCCATCGGTATGAGCGTCGGTCTCCTCATCGGAATTCCGTGATAGTTACGGGCTTGGAAACGCGCGCGTTTATCGCCAGCCATCAGCCGTAAGCTCCGGGCGCAACCGAGGTTCACCACTCTCACTCTTAGGGTCCTTGCTTCTTTGTATTAACTGTGGTTAACTTCTTAGAATAATCTCTGGTTAATAGATATTGGGGATACATTGCCGCCTTAAGGCGAAGGAGTGGGGTATTCATGGCACGGGCAGGGCACTTTGCTTTTCTTATGGTAGCGGTGGCATGTCTTGCTCCAGTGAAGGCGCTGGCACAAGGCGAGACCACCAGCGCTATTGTTGGCCAGGTTCGGGACGCAACCAACGCTGTCGTGGCTGGCGCCATTGTGACGATCACAAACTCGGAGACCGGACTGAGTCAACACACGAACCAAAGAGGCCGTAGATTTCCTCGTCGCAGCACTGGAGTCCGGTCACAGTGAAGTCCTCACCGCATACCTCGGAGCAATGGCGAAGTTTCACACCTACAGCTTCGGCAACATCATGCTCATCGCACGTCAGAAGCCAGATGCTACCAACGTTGCCGGACTTCGGGCATGGAACTCGCTTGGCCGCTTCGTTAAACGGGGAGAAAAAGGCATTTTCATTCTCGCCCCGATGGTCGGAAGACGAAGCACGAAGGATGTAGCGACCGACGAGGCGAGTGAGGACGCAACAACTGAGGGTCAACGGACGCTGTACGGATTCCGGGCCGTCTATGTCTTCGACAGATTATCTCGTGATTCGCGGCTGAGCTTCTGCGCGCCCGATGGATGCTGCCAGTAGCAAATCTAGATTGTATCGAACCTGCCCGATCGCACACAGGTCGGAGCCACTTCCGCGGCGCATCCCATAGATATCTACTCGCTAAGGCCGCGTAGAAGCGAGCGATACAGAGTCCAATCGAATGAAGGGCTCGGGTCGGTTTTCCTCTCAGGAGCGATTTCACTGTGGCCCACGATTCTTGCAGGCAGGAGACGAGGATAGGTTCGGAAAAGGCTTAGGGTGACCTCAGCAAGCTTCACATACTGGGTCTCTGCGTATGGAGTCTTATCCGTTCCCTCGAGCTCGATGCCGATGGAGAAATCGTTACAGCTGCTTCGACCTTGATATTGCGATTCACCCGCGTGCCAGGCTCTTTGGTTAAAGGGGACAAACTGAACTGTGTCACCTGTGCGATAGATCAGAAGATGCGCCGAGACGCGCAATCGCGAAATTTCCTGGAAATACGGATGCGCATTGGCATCCAACTGATTGCAGAAAAACTGCTCAATATAGCCGCCTCCAAAACTGCCGGGAGGTAAACTGATGCTGTGAATGACCAGGAGGTCAATTTCTGATGCAGGAATCGGACGCACATCTTGATTGGGAGAATGCACCCGTCTCGCTCCGATTAGCCAATCGCTTTCAATTCCGATCTTTGCCATCCCTCCCATTCTAGGACCGCTTCGTCGTTTGCGATCCCAAGGGACACCTATTCCGAAATCATCCCGATCGTCCCCAGCCATATCTCCACCAACTGAGGCCATCCCGTTATCGCGAACTTCGTACGCCGCAGTCCAAATGCATGTCCGCCTTGAGCGTACAGATGCATCTCCACCGGAACCCCAGCGTTCTTCAGCGAAATGTAGTAAGCCAGCGAGTCGTTTACATTGTCCACGTGGTCATCTTCTGCCTGCAGCAAAAACGTAGGCGGAGTCTGATGGGTGACAGGAATATCAGGATTCAACCCCAACTCTTTATCGGCAGTCGCCGGATAGCGAATCGCAAACCTTTTGGTGCCTTGCTTTGCATCCCACTGCGCCGCGGAAAGCGACAGATGGCCCGGATAAACAGCCACTGCAAAATCGGGGCGGCAGCTCTCCTTGTCGGCGGCATCGACTGCCGGATACAAACGCTTCGCAAAATGCGTGCTTATGGCTGCCACCAGATGACCGCCAGACGAAAACCCAAGCACGCCAATCTTGTGCGGATCAATATGCCACTCCGCCGCGTGCAGGCGCACCAGCCCCACCGCCCTCTGCGCGTCTTCCAGCGCCATCGGTGATTCCGGATACGGACCCGATTTCGGATACGGCGCGGGTTTTGCATACCCCGGCTCACCCGGCACGCGATACTTCAACAGCACACACGCAATCCCCTTGGACGTCAGCCAGTCGCAAACCTCCGTGCCTTCCAGATCGATAGCCAGGTCCAGGTAGCCCCCGCCCGGAAATACGACAACGGCAGCTCCCGTGTTCCTTCCTTGCGGCGAATAGACCGTCATCGTAGGCCGCGATACGTTGCTCACCCCCACCGCCGGCCTGCCGGCAACCAGGAACTCCTTCCCCGTTGTCTTAGCGACCTCGGGCCCCGCGACAGGCTGCGCGTCAGGCACGGCTCCCGGCCATATCGGCACTTGCGTATGACCCGGAGATGGTTGCCAGCCAGTCTGCTGCGCGCTCAGACCGCCAAACGCAAACACAACCCAGAGAGCAAAAAACAACGGCTTCATCGCAATCCTCACAGCGAAACAGGCGTCATCGTGCTTCTGCACAACCGGCGGGGATAGCCGATCAACCCGCAACACCCCGCCATCGTGCATGTGCAGTCCCACTCACCACCTCAGAATGCACCATTTCCAGCCCTCAGATATTTATGAGACTGGTTCTAGTGCAAAAGGTGGTCGGCCCAAGTAAGGATGCAAACCTTGTAGATATCGGGCACATCTGCCATCCCGTCTAGTTCGGCAACAGGAATCCAGCTCCATCCTTTATGCTCGCTGCTAATGGCTATGCCCTGGTCAGCAAGGGTCGCACTTCCTTCGAGGTGGCAACCATAGCCCCAGATCCAAACGTCGGTAGCACAGGGCACATGAGGGGGTGCGATCGTCAGTACTCCGCTACCAACACAAGGCCCGATGGCCACCTGGAGTCCGGTTTCTTCTTTGAATTCCCGCATAAGGCAGGTCTCGGGCGTCTCGTTGACCTCTTTCCTACCACCGGGCAATTCCCATTCCTGCCTTTCATTTCGCAAGAGGAGAACCTCTGACTTGGCGTTCTTCTTCCTTAAGACAATGCCCTTAACAGATACGGGTAGTTTGCTGTCAATCATTTTTCCCCAGATCGATCTTCTAACTGGAGCGCACGCGTATTTGGCTCACAAGACAACGCCGTTGGCGATAGAGATTTCAGAAATGAATCCCCTCTCGACATAAGAAGGAATTTTCCGACATTCAGAAATAACTCTTTTCCTGAATTCTCGATCCTTCCACCACTGATCGACTGGACACGTAAAATAGTTGACTCCATGGCAACAGATCTTTGTTATCTCAGGCCATTGTTTTCGGACGGTCATTATGTAGCGCCGTTTCGAACTAATCTTCCCGATTAGAAGTAGGTCGTCGATGCCGAAGTTGTTGAATTTGTCCCGAGTGAAAGTGACATTTTGCTCCGTGTTGACCGCTTTATCTTCGATAAGCATCACGTTTCCCGGAATGCCACGCGCAAGGAGCATCTGATAAAGAATCGAGGCTTCAGACTGTTTAGTCTGACCCGTTACGCCTCCCGATATGATCAGCTTGGTGAAGTAGGCCTGCTGATATAGGGACAGTATCTCCTTCGCAAAATCGGGTATTCCATGTCTCGTACCAAATACGAAAGCAAATTTCGTCGGAAAAAGCGACACATACGGCGCAATATACCCTATGATCTGCTGCCTTTTCTCAAATGTGCTCATCCGTTTCCGGAAGGGTAACACACGTCGCCCCGTTGTTCTGCACTCAACATGTTCTCTAGGCCGTGACGAAGAACCGGTATCCTGATCCTTCCGATTCATTGTCTATTCGCAAGACAGCAGCCTAAGTCGATCCATTCTGATTTTTTGGCGGAGTGCTAATCTGCGCTCCGCCTCTTTTATTGAATTGGAAACCTGCCGTTCTGTTCGGGCAGGACTCTCACACCCGCACCGCAGTTTTGGTCGTGTTCGAAAGCTCAGGGCCGGCGTTCAACGGTCCGACAACGGCTCGCCATTGAATTCAGTCCGCAAATCGTGAGAGTGGACACCGAGCTTCGCGACAGCGCTACAGGCGACTTCGATGTGATACGCAATTACTATCAAGAATAGCGCGAATGACAGTCGTGCAGGTGTCTGGCCGCGATTCCAAGCCGCAGACTATTCCATTCCCAACATTTCAGAACAGCGCCCTGCGAAAACTTTGGCGGAGTGTTGACGCTTGCCGCACTTACGCGCAAAGAGCCGCCCGGAGCTAATGCGCTCCAACGGGCGGCTCACCCCCTCAACTTGCCTTCGCATTGTAACGGCTTTCATGGCTTTTCCCCCTGCGCGCTTGCTTTATTTGGGTGCCAATCTGCTTAATCAACAAGTGCGGACAACTACATCTATGGGGAACTAAAATGCGAAGCGACGAAGAACGGCTTCAGCGGAATCACCACGCGATCCCTGACGTATTCATATAAGTCGGTGAGGACGGACCAAACCGGACGCTGTCCCCACGGGCCAATCTCGCGGATTATCAAAATGTCTGTGCCGCTCGTTTCAACGCGGGCGCTCGGCTGGATGCTCGCGGGGTCAAGATTGAGTCGTATCGTGTGGACATCCCCGGCATAAAGCGGCTCCGTCGCCCTCCAGACATGGACCTTCCCGTCATTCGCATGCACCCTGACCGTGAGGTCGTGACTGTACGCTAGCGTGAGAGTAACCGCGCGGTGCTTGTCGCTGTTACAGAGTACGTTCAAGATGCTCAACGGGTCGTTCTCTGGCACGGCGGACATGCGGAAGCACGGCTGAAGGTCACGGATCATTTTCTGCGCCGCTGGCTCAACACCGTTGAGGTACTTCTGCCAATTCTTTTCCCACTGCTCCTGGGCGGAACAAATGGGGAATTGGGTAAGAGCTGCCTTCGTCACAATAATCGTTCCAAAGAGGTTCGTTTCGATCTGTGCCCGGAATTCCGATAGAGGCGTGTCTTCGACGGACGAAAGATTGCCATATCCCGCATTGTTAATGACCACATCCAGCGAGCCAAATACATCGACCGCCGCCATTACCGCGTTTGCTGCTGCTGCTTCGTCGGTCACATCCATTGCGAGGGGCTTGACCTGATCTCCATATCGTTGCGACAGATCAGCCAGCGACTTAATGTCCCGAGCTGTCGCCAACACTTTATTGCCCGCACCGAGGCCCGCTTCAACAATTGCGTGACCCAGACCACGAGAGCTGCCGGTGACCAACCATACCTGCGCCATTCATCCTCCTCTATCAAGCCACCCCCGGATATTCTGGAGAAGCTTCTCAAACTCAGGATTGGATGCGCAACCCGAAAAAGAACTGATCAGTGCAAAGAATTGGAAGGATTCTGATACGGCGAAACAGCGATCGCTCGGCCAGTGTCGCGACAAGGCAGAGGCCTGACGAATCAATCGATGCTCTGCTACAATTCAAACCACAGAACAGGGACAGATGTTCTGGATCGCGGTTGCACGAGGGCGGTATGGAAGCCAGTTTGACGTGCTGTCCATGCTGTCCATTTCTCCCGGAATTTCGATAGATCCGGTGGAAACAGTTGAAACCGGCGAAACGGTTGACAACAAGAATAGACAGCAAACATGCGGGTTTGGCGCTAACCGTATGAAAAGCAAGTGGGGACGTAGTTCAGTTGGTTAGAACGCTGCCCTGTCACGGCATTTTCAGGAAGTTTTGGAAATCGAAGGGCAGCCGGAAGAACGGGCGGTAATCGTAGGGAATTGATTTTCAAAGCGGGTGCGTAGTTCAGCTAGTTAGAACGCTTGCTTGTCACGCAGGAGGCCGCGGGTTCGAGTCCCGTCGCCTCCCGCCAATATTCTGTTAGCACCGTCGTTTTCGATCCTGTTCTCTCCACATTGGGCCACGAACATGGCCGTAACCTGCGCAGCGGGAACGTATTCAAGGGGACCCGCCGAAGCCACGATCGACGATTGATCGGAAGGCTGG
Source organism: uncultured Acidobacteriaceae bacterium (assembly GCA_963768265.1). GTDB lineage: Bacteria > Acidobacteriota > Terriglobia > Terriglobales > Acidobacteriaceae > Sulfotelmatobacter. Next base: position 6,341 of record CAVYHM010000026.1, on the reverse strand, counting down.
ACGATTACCTTCAAGTCGGATCGCCAGGCTTCTACTGGTCTGCAGTATTCGTTCGTCATTGGTATTATTTCAGGTTGAACAGCGAGGTTAGTGCGTTCAGTTGCCTCTGTTCGAGGGCGCCATTCGATGACACGATTCGGCCACCAAGTGGGCTATCGAGGTCTTGAGAGGTAAGCACCAAGATGCGAACAGAGACCTTGACATTAGAGCTCGCCAAGGCCCCCGTACCGTTTGTCCTAAATGTTACGAAGTACTTCCCGGCCGCATTATCAGGGACTAGTTCTTGTGCGCTGGGAGGGATTGATTTGAGCAGTTCATCGTGGTTGAGCGATATCGCGGAAGAGCTGATAACTCGTTTCTCCGGATCGTTTTGCATTACGGATAATCCCTGTGAAGTGAGATACCCCTCCAGTGATCGATGGACAGCGGTCGGTGCCATGGGGACGGCCAACTTGAACTCCTTCGGTGGAGTGGGCTTCGGTGGCGTGGGACTCACCGTTTCCTTACTCGTCTGGAGGAAGGCTTGTTGTGTTGGCCCTGTGGTATTTGTCTCCATGATCAATCGCGGACCTACGCCTGTGACATACTGCTTCAAAGTCGTCGCTAGATCTAACCGGGCCGCGCCAGCCCAAGCATCTTGATCTGGGCGACCCGCTGGGCTGCAGGGGGCCTGAGCGCCGCTAGGGGGTGTGCACAGGTTCCGCGTATCACCCCAAGTTCCTAGCAAGACGTCGGAATCCGCGAGAGCGTAGATGTAATCACCCATATAGTTTGCAACTAGCAGCGGATCGTAACCAACTGAGGGGGTAAACGATTGAGCGGAGAACGGTCGGTTGTACCAAGTCTGACCGGCATCGTTTGAACCCGCTTCGTAAACCCGAATCTTCTGATTAGCGGGGTCTTCTCGTCGGCTGTAAAATAAGACTCTGATGTGTCCAGCAGGTGAGATTGAGATCGAAGGCGACCAATTGTCGTTGTTGGTGGTGTCAGCGCCGACAGTGACAGCCGGTCCTGAAGAAATGTTGCGCGGCGTTGACCAAATTCCTCCACTGTCAGTCGACGACGTGAAGAAGATTTCGGATCGTGGAGACGTGGCGCTCCCAGGTCGCCCTTGAAACACGGCGTACAGATTGTTGTGAGTGCCGCTTCCTGGGGACGTATTGTCTACTGCCAGGTATGGAAACGAGCGTGTGCGGAGGCTCATTCCACCCGAGCCAATATCACCGACCGTCGAGGTGAATTTGGCGACCGTCACAAGATTTCCGAACGTGCTTCCCCCATCCTTTGACTTGACCAAATTTATCGTAGCGCTCGCTGGCGCGGAGTAGGAAGTCAGCGTCGACCAGGCGACATAGACTGTTCCATCGGGGCCCACAATCGGGACTGTGCCGTGCTGAAATGAACTCGAAGAGGGTGCTAGTGCGATCGTGTGTCCAAAAACTAATGGCGAAGTCGAGGTGGATGCAGCAAAAAGGGCTTGTGGATTCCCGCCCTTGGGAAACTCCGACCACGCGACGTAGACACGGCCGTCGAACCTACCGCCGGTTGTATCTACTACCAGAAATTCCTTGTCCTCGAAGGCATGAGAGCACGAGTTCGGACCTGAGATTGCGACTGGTTCGCCGAACAACACCGAAGGCGATGTCGAAGTGGACTTATTTACCCCAATGTACGAACAATTCGTAGATGTATCTTCCATAAGCGAGCCGTAAAACAGAGTGCCTGAACTGTCGAAGCCTAAAGTCGGATCGCCTTGCAGAACAAATGTGCCACTCGCTGGCACAAAACCGCCATCAGTAAAAGAGGCGCCGCTATCAGAAGAGTAAGCATACCCGCTCAGGCTGGTAAACTCACCGCCGCCCATCAGCCCAGCCTGGCGGCTCGTGTTATAACCAACGACGATAAGCGATCCTCTACGCGCAAGGGCTGTCTCACTTTCCGTCGTGAAGTTTGACAGGTTAGGTACGTTGCTGTCTTTGGAGTTCGCCAGCACATCTTGAGCCAGAGTGGAGTAGCCGCAGCTGGTGGCTACGAGGAGTAGCACCAAATGGTGCCGAATCAATGAGTGTAAATACATCTCAGCCACCTTTCAGTTTCGCATCATCCAAGTGATTGAAATCTCCCGCGACTCCTTGTCGAACGAATCAGAGTGAACCGACTACCGTGGATTGGAACAAGGACGCACCGCTGAAACAGCCACTAGCTCTTTTTCGCTATAGCCATCGTGCAGGCCATTTCCTCGAAATGCGCTCTGCGCTTTCCGCGAAAGTGATCCCCAATAGTTGGGATTCAACGCAGTGGCACCATCGATATTCATCATGTCAGTGCCGTATCCCCACTAGGGGGCGGCTGACGTGACAAAGCGCTCTGCGAAAAGCAGTAAATAGCGAGCAAGTATAGCACTTCGAAATGCTCAAATCGGGCCTATTCTGATTTTGTTACGAATTACGTACATCTAGAGTCTTGCCGGCCCAGTTTAGAGGTTGTGGGTTCTCTTAATGGGGTGAAGAATGGGATTGTTAATTTACGACAATCGAACACGTCTGTACTTATATCCATCATCGTTCGCATCTTCGCTGCCTTGCCGTCGCGTCAGGCGATTCCAGTAATTGTATGAATCCGCAGACACCTTGCATTTCTGCAATAGGGACTTTATTGCACCAGCACTGGCATGGCGGTGGCTCCTGATATAGAACGGAAATGCTCCTTCAAATACTGCCCCATAGGATTGCCTATTCTCAAAAAACCATGATCCTGGCTCCGCGCTGAACAACGAAACTCTCACCTTCACTGGCTTGAGCGAATATGCGCGTCGAAGAACCTCGAATAGGCTATTCTCAGTGTCACCAGGGATACCAACAGTAATGTGCAAAATGGGATTAACAGACAACTTTCTCAACTGCGCACATGTCAACGAGTAGTCGCCGAAAGTATAGCGGTCTCGGTATAGCCGACGCACTGCTGGATTCCCAGATTGAAGGTCGATCTCGAGATTGCGCACATTTTCTAACAAGGTGCGTACTTGACCCGTGTAAGGTCCTCGTGGCAACCATTTTGCAAGTTGAATCGGTTTTGCTAATCGTTTAAAGCATTTGTGATACGCCCATGCTAGAGCCTTAGCCCTGTTGTCGGTGATATTCAATATTTGCCCTGAGAGACTCATCTCAGTCGCTGAAGATCGGGAAGCGTGTCTCATCGCCTTCAGTATGTCGGCCAATGAACAGAATTGGAAGTGAGCGCGCGTCGACAGACTCTCGCCAAACGTCCCTTTCGCTAGCTCACAGTAGTTATTGACGACGGCGACTCGGTTAACTTCTGACAGGCTTTGTCTCCTTGCCTATTCATTCGTTTAACACCAAAAAGCTATGCGTAGCTACCTTCCAAGAGGAACAACCTTGGATTCCAACCAGCGGACCCACTTAACGGTGAATTGTACACGCCGCCGCATTCAACGCCAGGGACAGTGCAGCCTGATACGGAAGCTCATATGATATTGGGTCGACCAGACCAGCCCAATGAAAATTCAAGATTCTTCCTCGACAGGCGGGACAGACTCCGCAGGCCATCGGTCCATTCTTGTAGCAGCTCCATGTACGTCGAAAATCGAAATGCCGATCATGGCCATAAGAAATAGCCTGCCATTTTGTCATTCGAAGCAGTGGCCCTCGTATTCGTACATGCTGTGAATACTTGAGCCCGGCATTCAACGCTTTCTCTGCCGCATGAAGGAAGCCAGATGTAGAATCGGGATACCCAGTTGCATAGGGACTCACTGCGTCCTGAATGTTAGATCCCATATATATGCTGTCAATGTCGTTCGCCTCAGCGAGGGCGGCCGCATGCGCCAAAAATATTAGGTTCCTACCAGGAACGTAATACCCGTAGCGATGCTGCTTCCCCGGGTCTTTAGAATGCAAGAGGCCGGACAGCCTTGAATGTCGTCCCAAAGCGAGGTTTAATTTTATGATTGTATGCGCGCCAGTTGTCTTCAGCGATTTGGCTACAGCTCGCGCACAAGCGAGTTCTTTCAGATTCTGCTGCTGGTAATCAAATGTCAAGAAGTGCACATATGCATTAGCTTCTGCAGCCATTATGGCGACCACTGCACTGTCGATGCCCCCACTTAAAAGCACAATGGCGCGCGAGTTCGGGCGCCGTTGCTCTGTTGAGGTAACCCTCCCAGCGGTAGGAGCTTGTTCAATACTTGGAATGTGATTCTCCTCAGATTTTGCAATTCCCTTATTGAACAAGCACTCCTTCCGTGTCCAGAGAGCGTGGATAGTTTTGCAACTGGTATGCTTTTAGAAGCAAAGAGAAGTATTCGTCACCAACCCTGATTTCAAGTTCACGAAGAATCGTGAGAGACTCCCGATAAACTTCGTCGCTAAAACGAACGACATCGCCGTGCACCGTACCACCACTTTCGAGCGTCTCAGCCAAGCTCCGAATTCGCTGAGAGATGAACCGAAACAATCTAGTTCGACAAGAGGCGAAGAAGTCAATTATTTCGGCCCGATGGAGATATTGCTCTTCGAGGCAAACCAGTAGGCTCTCGATGGATAAGGTATGATCGTGCACTTCAATACATGCTGCATAAAGTTGCTCAAGCGCGTCACTCGGCAATGGTGGCGCTACATATGTCTTGTAACAGTCGGGTCCCAGCTGGCCCTTATGTTCGAGCCAAAACTGAGCTCCAGGGTAATACGTAAGCCTGCTAACTATTCGACATGCTTCTGCGCACGGGAAAGCGTCAAGGTAATCCAAATCCCGTTTAAGGCTTTGCCACGTCATCTTGGGGTGGAATAAGATGAAACCGGTTAAGATCCTGTGTACTCCATGTCGCCACAACAGGTCAATTGCCGCTGTCGCCTGTTCAACTTTAGCGTGCTTGCCAAAATAGGCGATTGTGCTCTGATCAGAACTCTCTATACCCAGGAAGACCGACCTCAATCCCGCTGCGGCCAAAGCTTGAACAGTGTGCTCGTCGAGATCGGTGGGGCGTGTCGTTACATGAAATGTAACGTTGAGGGCTCGCTTCTGAATTTCAGCAGCGATCTCGCGAGCTCGGCGTCGGCCGTTCTCTCCGGGACCAATAAAAGTGTCGTCCCAAAAGTGAACGCTGCGCCTCCCATAGCGATTAACCAAGAACTCAAGTTCATCGACGACATGCTTTGGAGATCTGCCTCTCCAACTGTTCGCATAGAACTTAGTGACGCTGCAGAACGCGCATCTATCAAAGCAACCCCGACTCGTTACCATCATCAAGGGAGCGAGAGAGAGGATGGGGTCATCGGCTATGAGGTCGCGCACGAAGCGATGCGGTAACGGAATAATGTCGAGATTGTTTTCTATAACGCCGGCGGGATTAACAACAATGGAGTCTGCTATTCGGTATGAAAGGCTGGGTACTTGCAGTAGGTCAGCACTCTCTTTGGACTGCACGAGAAGCAACAAGCTCTTCTCCGCTTCTCCGCGAATTACGGCATCCACTGCCGGATTGCGCCTCAAAATGTCTTCGTGAACGAAGCTAGCACCGTGCCCACCTAAAACAACGTAAACATTCTTGGTAAGTTTTTTATGGCATCTGCAATCGACAAGCACTCATCAAGCAAGTCCGTAGAGAAAACCGAGATACCTACAATCCGAGGCGAGGTTTCGACAGCCAGTTCAGCTGTTCTTTTGCGTGTGCACTGGAAGAGGCTTGCTTCCAACACACCAAATCTGACTCCAGCTTTTTCGAAACAGCTCGCAAGAGTCATAATGCCCAGGTTTTCCCAGAACTTGCCACTGAAAAAATGACTAAGAGGGGTCTCGTTTGGCGGCACGAGGACTATTTCGGGAGGAAGTGCTAACGGAGATTCGCCATTCTGATAGTTGAAGAACACCACACGTTCTTTACCGAGAGGCTGCAGTCGCAGGTTCATATAGGCTCCGAATGCGCTTTGAACTCGGGGTATAAGTCGCACTTGGCGTTGGAGGCATCACGTCATCAGACTTGCATGAATCGAGTACGGAAAGCCCGAGCGCGAGACGTTTTCGGTGTCAAGCTGACTACAACAGTTCTGGCGTCAATTCAAAATCCGAAATCGGTCCAAGCCGGAACCTTCTTAAAAGTCATCCCGCGAAGCATGATCACTGCTTCCTTGAGGCGTTCAGCATTGGGTCTGTCACCGGAAGGTTCATCCTTAGCGCCTACCACATGTTGCATTTGTTTGGGTGACACAGCTTTCGAAGACGGCGCATGGAGGATGCGTTCGAAGTAGGACTTCGCTTCTTCTACGGTAAATTGGTAGCCGTTCTTTGCAGCAAGCGCTACGAACTTGTCAGGGTTGTCAGAACCG
>CAVYHM010000025.1:0-50066 GCA_963768265.1 uncultured Acidobacteriaceae bacterium | reverse complement strand
TCCCTGCGGGACTCGCGTACTTTTCCTGCCCTTTCCCGGCACTGACGTGCCGGCTTTCCTGTGGCGCCGCTGCGCGGCTGGACCTTGGAAAGCTCTGGCTCACCGTTCTCTGAAGAAATTAATTCTCACGCATACACACTTAGATCGACGGACGGCGAAGCGATCGGGATAAAACACGAGTGATCGTAATCACACCCCTTCAACAGCATTCCCGGCGAGAATGATTGCGGCGGGTAGCGAGCGGGCCAGAAGAAGGGAATCATAGTCCCCGTCTTTGGAGCCGAGGAAAGTGCCTACAGCTCGTAAGGAATTCGAAGATACGCAAAGAGGGAAGGGAAACAATATGAGTCTTAGTCAGCTTGCTCGGTCCATCCGAGAGTCCGCGACTCTCAAGCTGAATGAAACTGCCGCCCGGCTCCGCGACAAGGGAGAACCGATCATTCATCTGGGAGGCGGCGAACCCAAGAGCAAGGCGCCAAGCGATGCGGTGATCAACTGCGCCGCGTTGCTGAACACGGCAGAAATCCGGTACACGGCGCCTGACGGAATTCCTGCGCTGAAGAAGGCGGTGATTCGATACACCGAAGACCACTATCGGAAGATCGTCTCGGCGGACAACCTGATCATTTCGGGTGGGGCCAAGCAGGCGCTCATGGTATTGCTCCATGCCATCCTCGATCCCAAGGAAGAAGTGATTTTCCCTTCGCCCTACTGGGTGAGCTATCCGGAAATGGTGAAGCTGGCGGGCGGTGTTCCCGTGCCGGTGACTGCGGAAGATGGATCTTTTTGTCCGACTGTCCAGGAGATGGCGGACGCGGTGGGCTCGAACACGAAGGCCATCATTTTGAACAGTCCGAATAACCCCTCGGGAGCGATGCTGGCGAAGGAATTCGTGCAGGAGATGGTGGAGTTCTGCGAGAGGAAGAGCCTCTATCTCATCATGGACGACATTTACAACCGGCTGGTCTTCGACGGCAAGTGCGCGCCGATTTGTTACGACTTCGCGAAGGTGCCGCTCGAGGAATCGAAGCTGGTCGTGATCAATGGTGTATCGAAGATGTACGCGATGACGGGATTCCGCATCGGCTGGGCAATCGCCAGTAGGCCCCTGATCGAAGCGATGACGACCATCCAGTCGCAGCAGACATCCGGTCCTGCTTCTCCGTCGCAGTGGGCGGCGGTGGGCGCGCTCAACGGAGTGCAGTCGTCGGTGGAGAGCCTGAGGGTCACACTGGAAAACAACCGCAATGTAATGCTTGACCACCTCAAGGCTTTTGACGGTGTGAAGGTGCACAAGCCGGATGGGACGTTTTACTGTTTCCCCGACTTCCGCGCCTACATGAAGGATTCGCAAAAGCTCTCCACGTTTCTGCTCGACAGAGTGCGCGTGGTGACGGTTCCCGGCAAGGAATTCGGCTTTGAAGGCCACCTGCGGCTGAGCTATTGCGGGACGATCCGCGATATCACCGAGGGGTTGGACCGCATCAAGTGGGCACTGGACCCGAATTCGGCAAACGAACTGTACCTCGGCGACCGCAAGCTGGTGAGGGAGTGGTTATGAACATCTACCTCGACGTCCAATCTCCGGCGGTGAAAGAGGCAGGGAAGTTGGTCTCGAACTACGGCCTGCAGAATCACGGACTGGTCAATCTGCGGCGGGTCTACTGGAATCTGCCGACGCCCGCACTCTACGAGGAGAGCATTTTCCGGTCGGAGGGAAGACTGTCGCATCTGGGGCCGCTGGTGGTCGATACCGGCAAACACACGGCGCGAGCGGCGGCCGACAAGTTCGTGGTGCGTGAGCAATCCACCGAAGAGAAGATCTGGTGGGGGCCGTACAACCGGCCGTTTACGGGCGAGAGCTTCAGTTCGCTGCTGGCGCGCCTGCAGGGATACTTGCAGGGGCGCGACGTGTTCGTACAGGACTGCTTCGCGGGCGCAGATCCGGAACACAGTCTGCCGGTGCGGATCATCACGCAGAAGGCATGGCACAGCTTGTTTGCTCGCACCATGTTCCTGAAAATCCGCAATCACGACGTGCTGCAACACCACATACCGGAATTCACGGTGATCGCTGCCCCTGGGTTTCAGGCATCGCCGATGGTGGATGGCACTCGCACCGAGACTTTCATCATCATTAATTTTCGAGAACGGCTGGCGATTATTGGAGGCACCAGCTATGCCGGCGAGATTAAGAAGACGATCTTTACGGTCCTGAACTTTCTCTTGCCGCTCGAGGGCGTGCTGTCGATGCACTGCTCGGCCAACGTCGGCAACGGAGGTGATGTCGCGATCTTCTTCGGGCTTTCGGGTACCGGGAAGACCACGCTTTCGGCGGACCCGAAGCGTCGCCTGATTGGGGACGACGAACACGGCTGGAGCGACAACGGAGTGTTCAACTTCGAAGATGGCTGCTATGCGAAGGTGATCCGTCTCTCGCCGGAGGCGGAGCCCCAGATCTACGCTTGCACGCGGAGGTTTGGGACCGTGCTGGAAAACGTCACTTTCGATCCCGTGTCACGACATCTCGATCTGAATGACTACACGGTGACCGAGAACACGAGGGCGGCTTATCCGCTTTCCTATATCGAGAACTGCATGCCGGAGAAGCGCGCGGGACATCCAAAGAACGTCATTTTCCTGACGTGCGATGCCTCGGGTGTGATGCCGCCAATCTCGAAGCTGAGTCCAGACCAGGCGATCTACCACTTTATTTCCGGATACACCAGCAAGATTGCCGGTACGGAGATTGGGCTTGGCGTGGAGCCGGAGATGACGTTCAGCACCTGTTTTGGCGGGCCGTTCATGGTGCACCATCCTTTGGATTATGCGGAGTTGCTGAAGAAAAAAATCCAGAAGCACGGGGCGCACGTGTGGCTGGTGAACACTGGATGGACCGGCGGGCCGTTTGGCGTGGGCAAGCGCATCAGCATTCATCACACGCGGGCGTTGCTGAGTGCGGCGCTCAGCGGTTCGCTGGTTTCGGTGGAGTACAAGAAGGATCCGGTGTTCGGCTTCGACGTGCCGCTTCAGTGCGAAGGAGTTCCGTCGCAGATTCTAGATCCGGCGAATACCTGGCCCAGCCGCGAGGAGTATTTCCGCAAGTATGACGCGCTCGCCGCACGGTTCATCGAGAACTTCAAGCTGATGATGGCAGAGTGCCCGGAGCATATCTTGGAGGCGGGGCCCAAGCGACTTGCCACTGTGCACGCCTGAATCACCAGCAGGTGCTGGTTTATTTTGCTCGCCTCATTTCGGCAGCGGTCATCCATCCGCGCAGCAGCTTCTCCGGCGGAATGCTCGACAGGTAGGGCTTGATATCCAGAATTGGAGACCCATCCAGCATGTCGACGCCGCGGACACGCAACTGCTTTCCTTCGCGGCCGAGCAGTTCGACAACAGTGAGCCCGATCGGGTTCGGACGTCTTGGCGACCGCGTCGCAAAAACTCCGTGCGGCCGATCGTCGATTGGAGGAATGCCGAGCAACTCGAATCCCTCCGAGCGATCGAAGACCCACAGAACGAACAGGTGAGAAAAACCCTCAATGTCAGTGAGCCCGGTTTCGAATTCGGGCAGTATCTCAAGCACTCCCTCGGCCTCGTGCTTGGCACCAAATCCCTTCGGTATTTCTTGCGATCTCTTGTAAGGACTTCGTACATATCCGATCGGTTGCGGCGAGAACATAGGTTCAGAGATTCCTTGCATCAGTCTTTCTTAGTTTGAGCGAGTTCGCACACCCAGGATTCAGAAATTCCGCTTCTTACGGTCGCACATCTGCACGAGCAGATGCATTACAAACTTTTAAAAATCTTTACTCATGCATGACAAAAATCCGGATTGCGAAATGCAACCGTGCGGAAAAAGTCACGCATCACAGGCAATGACCCTAATCGTTTATTTGGTGTCGAAGCGTGCGCCGCTCACAAGCGCCGCCCGATTCGCCTCACTCCAATTATTCCACCGCGTTGCAAGCAAACAAACTGAAGGAGAGTATGCGCCATGTGTCGAGCCCTTGTTTTCGTAGCGAGCACAATCCTCTTACTGACTATGTCCGCAACAGCCCAGGAAAGCCGGTCGGAGATCAGTCTGCAGGGAACTGGTTTCTTCACCACAGGAACCAGCGGGAATGGGACCTCGTACAGCGCTACTGAGACCGGAGGCTTTCTGGCCGGCTACAGATATCACCTGAATCGCTGGCTGTCGGCCGAAGCGGTGTATGGCTGGGATCGCAATACCCAGAAATATCTTTTGGGGTCGGGCGACTTTAGGAATCAATCCAATGTTCACCAGGCGACTGGTGGCTTAGTTCTGGGTCTTCCGCCTTTTGCCAAGCGGAGGCTGAGGCCCTACGTCCTCGCCGACGGTGGAGCGCTGGTGTTTGATCCAACCGGCAACCAGGCTTTTATCGGAACGACGTCGCAGACGCAAGCCAAAGGAGTGTTTGTTTACGGTGGAGGCGTGAACTATGACATTCTGAGGAGGATCTCTCTGGGGCTGAATACCGCGGTCTCGTCTACAAAACGCCCGACTTCGGCGGGCTGGTTACGAATTCCCTTACCCATACAGCAGAACCCTCGGTGGGTCTTGCGTTTCGGTTCTAAGATGAGGATCCGCGGTGCCAGATCATGACACTGCGCATTTGATCGGGCGATCTTTACCGCTACTGATCTTCCTTCTTCTCTGGTTCCCGGGGAAGCGGCTTTTCGATCGGCTTGCGGGGGAGCATCTGGTCCCGCATGGCCGCTTGATAAACGAAGCTGGCGACGATGACTGAGATTTGTTTCAGATCATCGGGTTGCAACCGGTCGTATACGTCCATGTTGGAGTGGTGGGTCCGTGTCTCGTACTCAATCGGATCCTGGATGAATTGAAATCCCGGGATGCCGACAGCGTCGAAAGAGAGATGGTCGGTGCCGCCGGTGTTACGCATGGTCAGCGTCGTCATGCCGAGGTCCTTGAAGGGTTGCATCCAGGCCTCGAAGATGGTGGAAACGGCTTCGTTTTCCTGAAGGTAGACGCCGCGGATTTTGCCGGTGCCGTTATCCACATTGAAGTAGGCCGACACTTTCGCCTGCTCGGGTTTGACGGTGACCGGGCCTGCCTCGCGCCGTGTGAGTGTGGGCATGCCCTTCATGCTGGGATCGTCGATCGGAGGGCGGGAGCCGAAGTGCTGCTCGACGTAGTGCTGGGAACCGAGCAATCCCTGTTCCTCGCCGCTCCACAGGCCGATGCGAATCGTGCGCCGGGGCTTGATGTCGAGGGCCTTCAGGATGCGCACAGCCTCCATCATGACGATGGTGCCGGCGCCGTTGTCGGTTGCTCCGGTGCCGGCATGCCACGAGTCGAGGTGCGCGCCCATCATGACCAGTTCGTCTTTCTTGTCGGTACCCGGGATTTCGGCGATCGTGTCGTATTGCATCGGGTCTTCGTCGTAGAAAGTGTTGACGGCATTTAATTCAAGTGTGACGTCTTTTTTCTGCTGCAGGAGACGGGCAATGCGGCTCCAGTGTTCCGATGCCATCGTCAGTTGCGGAACGGTCGTAGTTTCGCCAATTTTGTAGGACCCGCCTGATTGTACAAACACTGTGCCGCCGCCCGACGTACCGCGACTGTGGTCGATGACCGCCAAAACTTTTTCATCGGCGAAGAACTGGTTCAAGTCTTTGATGAACTGCTGGCGCCGCATGAGGTCGGCCAGGCGAAACGGCGGACGTTCTCCCGGAATCTGATATTCGCTGGTCTTGGCGAGGTCATCATCGGTGTAACGTTTGTAGGGGGCGTCGGTGATGGGCTTCACCTCAGCGTCGGGACCGAAGATCACGATCATGCCCGCGAGCTTGCCACGATATTTATCGAAGTCTTTCTTGTCCTCAATCGTTGCGCGGATGCACTTGCCGGTGACGACGCCATTGGTGCCGGGAGTCCACGCTTTCGCGTAGACGATGAGCGGAACAATGTCGGGCGACGTCATGCGGGCATTCACGTACTGATTCGCCCAACCGCGACCGAACGGTCCCCAGGCTTCAAGGTGAGCGTTGCTCAGGCCCATGGCGGTGAACTGGTCGCGGGTCCACTCGTTGGCGCGCTTCATGTTCGGCGATCCGGTAAGACGCTCGCCGATCGAGTCCATTAACCCCGAAGCGAAGTCCATAACTTTGGAATTATGGAATCCCTCATAGCGAATGTGCGAGATGGCTTCGAGGTCGACTTTCTCCTGAGACCAACCGGACGAAACCAGCAGCAGAATCACAACCGAAGGACGGAATACTCGCATAAATCTGTGCATGAGAAGCGCTCCTGAGGAAATCAAAGCGGCGATTATACAGGCGGGCGATGGGCGTGTGGCGCCGACGATTGTAAAGTTATTTCAAGACCCACGATTTATTGTCGCCGTGAGGGACTCTTACTCTTTTGCAGATGGCTTTTCAGGGCGAGCGGACGGTTTGTTGCCCTCGTTAGTCTTGTTGCTTTCGGATGGTGATTTCGTGTCTTCATCATCGTCTCTGTTCTTGACGCCGCTGTCGAAAAACGTCCCGGTGGCAGATTCGGAAAGCTCGATGCGCAGACCATCCGTGGTGACGGTCATTTCGATGTGGCTCTTCAGCTTCTCGAAGTCGCTCATCTGCCGGATCGCCATTTGCAGTTGATCTTTCACTTGGGCATGTTGTCGCGCGTCAGGGTGAAGTTCTCTCCCGAGCCCGCCAGGTTGGAGCCGACCTTCTTCGAGGTTCCGGTTGGATCCTTGAAGTATCCTCCCACTGCTTCCTGCACTTGCTTGCTGGAGTTGAGCAACCAGAGCACGATGAATAACGCCATCATGGCCGTGACGAAGTCGGCGTAGGCAACCTTCCACGCGCCACCGTGATGGCCGCCATGGCCACCTTTTTTCTTGATAATGATGATGGGGCGGTTTTTTTCCATGTTCGCTAAAGCGATGCGGCTATGCTGTCGCCGCTGCCGCCGCGGCTGCTCCTCCTCCACGGCAAACCTGTTCCAGCTCTTTGAACGATGGCCGGACGTGGCCAGGAATGGCGCGCCTTGCAACCTCTACCGCCATGATGGGGCCGCTGCCTTTCAAAAAGGAAACCATCAAGACCCGCAGAACGTAGAGAAACGCGTGCTCTTCTTCAGCGGCTTTGGTCATGTTGGCGGCGATGGGCCCAATCAGTCCGTAGCACAGCAAAATACCTAAGAAGGTTCCGACCAGGGCGGCGGCAACCTTGTGTCCAATTTCTTCCGGAGGTCCGCCTAGAGCTCCCATGGTGATCACAACACCGAGGACTGCGGCAACAATTCCCAGGCCAGGCAAGGAGTCGGCCATGGTGCCGAGGGCTGCGGTGGGCTCGGTCGAATCGCGATGATGAACTTCCAGGTCCAGGTCGAGCATCTGGTCGAGTTCAAATGCGTCGATGCCCGTGACGGCCATGCGCAGCGAGTCGCACACAAATGCGCAAACATGATGGTTCTTGATGAATGCCGCGTTCTTGGAGAAGACGGCACTTTTCTCGGGTTCTTCTACGTCAGCTTCGAGCGCCATCAAACCGTCTTTGCGCGCTTTGTTGAGCAGGTCATACATCATCTTGAGGGCATCAAGGTAAGCCTGCTTCCCAAACTTGGAGCTGCCAAACACGCCGCCGATTCCGCCAGCGATCTTCTTGATGATGTGGAGCGGGTTCGCAATGAGGACCGTCCCCACGGCAGCGCCGGCGATGATTACCAGTTCCGCCGGCTGGATAAGCACTCGGAGGTTGCCGTGCTCCATCAGATATCCAGCCACCACGCAGCCGAAGACGACGACGATACCGATAATCGCGAACATTGCTAACTCCCGAAAGACTGATTCCCGCCGGATGCGCCAGCGGCTCGGCTCCGCGCCGTGGAAGCTGTTTTCAGAGACGTGTGCGCTCGCTCGAGGAGCGACTCAATCGAGTCGCCGGGCTGAGCCGGAGCTTCGCCGATCGAGACCGGAAGCGATCGTCTCTCTCCCCACCACTCGATGCCGTCGGTGGCCAGCATCCGGTGTACCCGTTCCCGCACCGAACGCAGCGCCTCTTCGAGGCAGCCATTCAGAATGACGAGGAACTGATCGTCACTCCAGCGGCCGACGAAGTCCGTTCTCCAAAGCGCGCCAGCGAGCGTACGGGCCACCACACGCAGCAGCGAAGCAGCCGCGTCCGGTCCGAAGCTGGCGCGAAAATGCTCCAATCCTTCGAGTTGGATCAGGAGTACGCCAAACGGAACCTGTACTTCGGCCTGGATCCCGAGCGTCTGGTGCAAGTGCGACTGCATCATGAGGTGGCTGGCCACTCCGGTCACTTCATCCACACAGCCGGGCAGATCTTGTTCCCCGTCATCGAGGCTGGCGGTTCGTTCCTGCTCTTCAAGAACTTCCAACCCCCCGATGATCGACCCGTGCGCGTTGCGAACCGGTACCGCGCGAGCGCGAACCGGGATTTCGTGGCCAGCCTTGTGGTGCAGGAATCCAATGGCCTCAGCGGGCTGCGATGTCTTGATGGCGCGTGCCATGGGACAATCGTCGTGACACCACTCGCAATCCTGCTGATCGCAGTGCAGCAGCGGCTGTCCCACGCAACTTTGGCCAATGACGTCATGGCGCAGATGACCCGTGATGCGTTCAGCTCCGTCGCTCCACATCACGATCCTCTTTTGCATGTCAACGATGCAGAGGCCCGTGGGCAAGCTTTCGAGAAGGCTGCGGTAGATCTCAGAATCGAAAAATTCTGGCATAGAAACCGGCGGTGAGTGCGCCCGGACTAATTTGCTCATCGGCAGGAATTCCTGAGGACTTCACCCGGAGCATCCAGATAATTCCGCATATAAATTACGCTAAGTGTATATTCATCAACAATATAGATGCTTGTCGCTGAAGCGGGAGATTATGGCACAGAAGTGCTATACCCAGAATCACCCACCCGTTTTAATTTCTCAGTGAGCAGTTCTGGGGGAGGGCTGCCCGGGTGTCCTGGACTTGAAAAGAGTCTCGGGATGCCCGTTATTTTTTCTGGGCCGTTTTATTCACTGCTAGTTACTCTTAGTCCCGCGGTTTGGGCGTGGTATCAAATCAAGCATGCCCGGGCGCGTTCCATGAGCAAATCACGCTCTCGTGCGTTGCGGGTTAGCGCCGCAGCACGCTCGAACTCAGTGCGTGCTTCGTCCAAACGGCCTAGCTTCTTGAGCAGATCGCCACGCACGCTTGGCAGCAGGTGATATTTCTCCAGCGAGCGCTCGGCTGTCAGTGCATCTACCAACTCAAGGCCAGCGGCCGGTCCGAATGCCATCGCGACTGCAACTGCGCGATTCAGTTCCACGACGGGAGACGGCGCGACCTGGACAAGCTCCGCGTAGAGCGTGGCAATGCGAGACCAGTCGGTTTCCTCTGGAGTGCGCGCGCGCGCATGACAGGCCGCGATCTCAGCTTGCAATACGTACCACCCCCGTGCGGCCTCCAGTTTTTCTGCGCGATCGAGCGCCGCGAGACCACGACGGACGAGGAGGTGATCCCATTGTGCCCGGTTTTGATCCAAGAGCAAGATGGGCTCTCCCGACGGACCCACGCGCGCCCTGGAACGCGAAGCCTGGATCTCCATGAGCGCGACGAGCCCGTGAACCTCAGGCTCCTGCTGCGCCAGTTCGGCTAGGATGCGCCCGAGCCGCAGCGCCTCTTCACAGAGCGCGGGCCGCATCCAGTCGTCACCGGATGTCGCAGAATAGCCCTCATTGAAGATGAGATAGATGACTGCCAGCACCGATGACAAACGGGCAACAAGCTCGTCGCCTCGCGGCACCTCGAAGGGTACCTGTTTTTCAGAGAGTGTACGCTTGGACCGCACGATGCGTTGGGCGACGGTCGGCTCGGGAACAAGAAAGGCACGCGCGATTTCTTCGGTGGTCAGGCCTCCGAGCAAGCGCAGGGTAAGCGCAACCTGAGCTTCGGTCGAGAGCGCGGGATGACAGGAGATGAAGAGCAGGCGCAGCAGGTCGTCGCCAACGTTATCGTCAAGAGCTGAATCCAGATCGGGCACCGCCATCTCTTTCGCGCCAAGCTCGCGACCGAGTTCCTCATGTTTGCGCTCAAGTCGCGTGTTTCTGCGGAAGTGATCCATGGCACGATGCTTGGCGGTCGCCATGAGCCAGGCGCCCGGGTTATCCGGGACGCCTGATTCCGGCCATTGCTCGAGCGCGGCGACCAGAGCATCTTGCGCGAGGTCCTCGGCAAGGCCCACATCACGCACGATCCGCGTGAGGCCGGCAATGAGCCTGGGTGACTCGATTCTCCAGACCGCGTCGATGGTGCGATGTATATCGGGAGCCGTCACAGCTACCGATCACATCATGTTCATGCCTCCAGCGCAACCTCACGGTTCGCCTGTCCTGCGCAGCTCGCATCGACGCCTGGGTCGTAGAGCTGGCGTAACTCGCACTCGCCTTCTCCAGCGACTTGCAGGAACTTTCTGGCCAGCTCGATTGCCTCCTCCTTGGAGTTCGCCTTCAATATCGCGAACCCGCCCACAACTTCCTTGGCTTCGGTGAAGGGGCCGTCGGTTACGGTCAGTTTGCCGCTGTTCCGCTTAACCCGCGCGCCTAGTCTCGATGGCAAGCAGCCTTCGGTTGCCAGCAGCCAGCCCGCCTTCATTCCCTCTTCAACCAACTTGCCCATGGTTGCCATTTCTTCTGGGGTCGGAGGAGTGTTCCGTTCCGCCGCCTTGTAGATACTCAGGAATCGCATGTTTTTTTCCTTTTTGTTACTGATCGATTGTCATTGATTTAGGTGTTCCTGCTACTCGCAAGGCGGACGGTCGTTCGGCCCGTACATCTGACGAACCTCGGTCTCGCCCTCCCACCCGGGCCAGTGTTGCTTGTGAAGCTCCATGAATCGCACCGCTCCCTGGACCGCTTCTTCTTTCGAGTTCAGCTCAAACTGCGCGTATCCTCCGATGACTTCCTTGGCCTCGGCAAAAGGCCCATCGGTCACCGTCACTTTGCCGCCGGAGAGCCGAACGCGGGCGCCCTGCGCGGTTCCGGTGAGCCCTCCGCTGCCCAGCATCGTGCCCGCCGTGGTGTCCTCTTCGGCGAGCTTGGCAATTGCGTCCATCAGTGCCTTCGGGGGAGGGCCCTGCTTCTCCGAGTGCTTGACGATCATCATGAATTTCATCGTTTTGGTCTCCTTGAACTAGTTTGGGTTGTGGCCCAGTGTCCGGAGAGTTTCGACCCCGCCGGCTCTGGGCTCTATTGATGCGTCGAACGAGGGTTTGCAAAATCGACATAACGGCAAAACTTTTTGAGGACACCGCAGCTACCGTTTCTTGTCAGCCAATTCGGCGCGCATTTCTTTCTCTCGCTTCCGCAGCTCGGGAGTAAGTTCGGTACCGAAGTCCTCCGCCTCAAACACCTGACGAATCTCAACCTCGCAGTCGGCTTCGTGGGGATTGGGGCAGCGCTTGGCCCACTCCACCGCTTCTTCCATCGACCGCACCTGCCAGAGCCAAAAGCCGGCGATCAGCTCTTTGGTCTCGGTGAACGGCCCGTCGATTACGGTTCTCTTTTCGCCCGTGAAGCGGACTCGCTTCCCCTTCGAACTCGGCTGCAGGCCATCGCCAGCGAGCATCACGCCGGCTTTGACCAGTTCTTCGTTGAACTTCCCCATGTCCTCCAGCAGTTTTCTCTTCGGCATTACGCCTGCCTCGGAATCCTTGCTCGCCTTGACTATCACCATGACTCTCATTGCTAAGTCTCCTTCTTGAATTCGGGATTAACCTCTACTTTGACGTCGAATGACGGGATGTCAGTTCGACACGCCAGCATTATTTTTTTTGAGGAAGTTCGATGGCATTGTCGGCGAAGGAATCCCGGGCCAATACCGTCCCCACCACGACAAGCAAAAGCGGCCAGCATGATACCAGCATGTGCTCGAGAAACCGGTGGTGATCGGCGCCATAGGCCTCGAAAACGTGCGACAGCGACGGGATCACAGTGACCAACAAAGCAAGTGCTGCCGAGCCACCCGCACTCAGCATGTGGCCCAGGCTGGTAACCGCGGCAGTCAGGTGCAGGTACAGAATGAACATGCCGATCCCGGCGAGGGCCGCGCCTGCAGTTGATTTGGAACTCTGAAAGGTCGTCCGCCGCCCCGCCATACCCGCCTCCTCTGAGCCTTTTTCCCTGCTCTATTGACTCGTCGAACGAGGGATTGCGATATCGACAGAGGATGGTGAATTTTTCGAAGATTGGATGGCTTCAGGGGCACTAGCGGCCGAACCGTCCCATCAATTCTGCTTGGGCCAGGATGTGACCCTTGATCGCTGCGTCGAGTTCACGCTTGCCGGCTCCGGCTTTGAGGTCGAGCTTCGCATCAAGAGCAAAGAGCTTGAAGAAGTAGCGATGCGGCTTGCCCGCTGGAGGGCACGGGCCGTTGTAGCCCGTTCTATGGAAGTCATTCAGGCCCTGCTGCGAGCCATCGGGAAGCCGGGCTTCCTTGCTCATGCCCTCGGGCAGGCCGTGGGCGCTGGACGGAAGATTCCACACCGTCCAGTGATTCCAGTTGCCCACGGGAGCGTCGGGATCATCCACAAGAAGTGCGAACGATTTGGTTCCAGCAGGCGGATCGGTCCAAGAGAGTTGGGGAGAGATATCGGCGCCATCACAGGTGAACTTCTTCGCGATGTCGCCGCCGTTGGCGAAGATAGGGCTTGAGAGGGTCAGAGACATAGCTTTTTCTCCGTCGATCGAAAAAAGCCGGTTGTAGGAGATGGACGACAAGAGTAACTGCGGCCCGGCGAATGCGTCCAGCGGGCCGGCCCCGATCGTGCCGAAGAATACGGCAGAAAGAGCAGACAGCCACTGCCGCGCCGCCTTCTGGAACAGGTGGGATTTGCCGGCTTGTTGCGGCGATTTCACGGCAACTCTGCGAACGATCTTAGTTGGTGGAGATGGTGAAGTTGACGGTGATCTTAGCCTGCGTTTCGACCGCTTCACTGCCAAGGTAGTGCGGCTTGAAGCGCCACTGGCGCACGGCTTCTTGCGCTGCGTTCGCCAGAATTGCGGGCCCGCTGAGCACATGAAGGTCTTGAATTGATCCGTCGCGGCCGATCAGAGCTTGCAGAATGACCGAGCCCTGGACTTTCATCTGGCGCGCCAGCATCGGGTAGCCGGGCTGGACCGGCTGGCTCACAACTTCGGCGGCACCGGACGACATCTGCACTCGTTCGGTGGCATTGGTGGTAACACTGGCGGCGGTTGCGGGCGCGTTGCCCGCCATGGAGGCATCGGTAACCGGTTTCGGCGGAGACCCTGGTTTCAGGTCCACGTGCACTGAATTAGTGCCGGGGCGAACCGTGCTATGGTTGTCGCCGGCAACCACTTCTACCTCAAGCGGGGGCAGCACCGTTCTGGTAGCCGTCGCGTTGGCGGGCTGACCGGAAGGCGTCAACGGAGTAGATGACGGCGCGCTGGCCGATGCCGCAGTGGAAGCAACTGCTGGAGCAGATGGTGGAGTCGAAGACGCGACGGCGGAAGAAGATACTTTGGCGGATGGTGCGGGAGTGGAAGCCGCCGCGCCTGCAGAAGGTACCTTCGTCGCAGATGCCGCCGCAGCTGACGGTTTCACCATAGGTTTGGCGACGTGCGGCTTCGTCCCAGGGGTCGTGGTCTTGGTGGTCGGCGCCGACGGTTGCTTCGCGGCTGGCTGTTCTACGAGAGCCTTGGCGACTTGCTGCTCCGGTGTGGTCGCGTTTACGGGAACCGGCTCAAGCTGGTCCTCAGATTCCTGTGTATCGGGGAACCAGAAATCGCGATCGCGGTAGATCACCACTCCCAGCGCGACAATGAGCAATGCTAACGCGACGAGCATTGCCATGCGCTGCCTGGGCTCGCGGCGAGTCTTCGTTGCCTCCGGCGTAGCGGGAGCGGGCAAGAAAACCTGATCGGCTCTGGTAGACAACGTCTTGCTATGGAACATGGTGTGGAGAATGCTCAACCTGGGCCGCTCCTGGGGAGGTCTCTCCGCTTAGTATGCCTCGAACCCGTCTGAAAGGCCAGCGGTTTTGAGCCGTCTCTATGGCCCGTTCGTGCTATCTTCCTCCGTAACTTTGTGGGGCCTTTTGAATCCCATGGGTGGGTACGTAGTGGAAAATGGGAGGCCGGATGGTGCCAAAAATTGTCAAACCCCCGACGACCCGGTGGAAGCCCGAAGGCAGGGTGTCCGAGGGCAATTTTGCCCGCATGTCCCGCCGCGAACTGCTGAAAGTGGCGCCGGTGGTCGTCTTGGGAGCGTTTGCCATTCCCGGTCTGCAGGAGCCCCTGCTCAAGAAAGGGTTGGCCGTCAGCGATTGGGCTTCGGCGCTCCTGTTTCGCCGCGGACATCTTGCGCCCACGTTTGCCGACTCGGAGCTCACCCCGTTTCAAAAATTCCCGATTAACGGCTACGACGTCGACGATCCCGGAGTGATCTTCGAGAATTGGACGCTCACCGTCGGCGGCGCCGTTCAGAAGCCGGGAGAATACACTCTGGCGCAGGTTCAGGCCTTGCCCCGCATTCGGCAGAACACGCGGCACGTGTGCGTTGAGGGCTGGGACGTAATCGGCCGGTTCGGCGGGGCAAAGCTGTCTGATTTTCTAATGATGGTCGGTGCTGACACCTCCGCGCGATACATCACTGTGGCCTGCGCCGACGATTATTACGAAACATTGGACATGGCAACAGCGCTGCATCCCCAGACCCTGCTCTGCTATGAGATGTATGACCAACCGCTCACTCGTGAGCACGGCGCGCCACTGCGCTTGAGCATTCCCACCAAGGTGGGATACAAACAGGCCAAGTATTTGACCGACTTAAAAGTCACCAATGTTGTGCAAAAGGTCGGCTACTGGGAAGACCAGGGATATTCGGAGTTCTACGGGCTGTAAACAGAAGGTTTCAAAGTTTCAGAGTTTCAAGGTGGGCAATGTTTCGAGCGTATTAGGTCCGACATCCTTGCAACTTTGCAACCTGAAACCTTGAAACCTTGAAACCTTGAGGTCAACACATGAGCGGCGCCATCGTCGAAATCATTCGTACGAAGGACGAAGAAACCGAAGCCGTGGCGCGCGCGGTGTATGAGCACCCACTGCCCGTGCGGCTGTGTCATTGGGTCAACGCGATTGCGCTATTTGTGATGGTGGGCAGCGGTCTGCAGATTTTCCGCGCCTTCCCCAGCTTTGGCGCGAAGATTCCGCAGAAAGATCTGCTGAACTGGCCGAAGGCGTTTGCTCTCGGCGGATGGCTGGGCGGCGCGCTGCAATGGCACCTCACATTCGCGTGGATTTACATCGCCACTGGCCTGATCTACTTGGGCTACCAGCTTTTCAGCGGCAACTACCGGCAGGTCTTGTTCACACATCGCGACATACCCGGAGTGTGGCCGATGGTGAAGCATTACTTTTTTTTCGGGCCGAAGCCTTCGCTGCATGAGGCGTACAACCCGCTGCAGAAGCATGCTTACACCAGCGCGGTCGGGCTGGGCGTGCTCTCGGTGCTGACCGGAATCGCGGTGTGGAAGCCAGTGCAGTTTTCGTGGCTGGCCTGGCTGATGGGCGGATTTCATCTGGCGCGGCTCTGGCATTTTGTGGTGATGTGGGCGATTTTGGCTTTCGTGCTCGGCCATCTGGTGATGGTGGTGCTGCATGGCTGGAACAACTTCCTTTCCATGCTCATAGGTTGGAAGAAAGATCCCGAATACTGACGAGTGAGCGGGAAGTGATGGCCGAACCAGACATGGTTTTGAACAAGCCGGGACCGGCGGGCACGACGCACGAGCAGGATCTGATCGCCCGCGTCCAGCGCGGGCAGAACGAATTGTTTTACGAATTGGTTAGGCCCTATGAGCGCAGAGTCTATGCCGCGGCGCTGGCCATTCTGCGCAATGAGACCGACGCGGAGGATGTGTCGCAGGAAGCGATTCTCAAAGCGTTTGCCAACATCCGGCAATTTCGGGCAGAGGCCCGCTTCAGCACCTGGCTCATTCAGATCACAGTGAACGAAGCGCTGATGCGGCGCAGAAGGGAGCGAACCGTAGTCATGGAAGGCATCGACGACCGCCACGACGAGGAGAGCGACTATGCGCCCCGCGAGTTCGCCGACTGGCGCGAGATTCCTTCTGAGGCGCTGGAGCGCAAGGAGGTGCGGCAAAAGCTGGCCGAAGCCCTGGGGACGCTCGATCGCAAGTACCGCGAAGTTTTCGTTCTGCGCGACGTGGAGCAGTTGAACATCCAGGAAACGGCGGAGGCGCTGGGAATTTCTGTCGCGTCGGTGAAGACGCGTTTGCTGCGAGCACGGCTGATGTTGCGCGATCTGCTGGCGGGAGGCTGGGAGCAGGGCTGGTTCAGCCGTTTGCCGTTCGAGAAGGGAAGCAAGCCATGGTAGTCAATTGCGAACAAGTTTGGCACGAGATTTCGAATTACCTGGAAGGCGACGTGGATGCCGCGCTGCGCACGGCCATGGATGAGCATTTCCACACCTGCAAGCAGTGCGCCTCAGTACTGGAAGGAACGCGCAACGTGGTCCGGCTCTATAGCGACGAACGAATGATCGAAGTGCCGGCGGGATTCAGCCGGCGTCTGGAAAAAAGATTGGCGCGAAGCGCGCGCGTGAGCAGCAAGCCTTGGTCGACGTGGTCCGCCTGGCTGGTGCCCGTTGCGGCCCTGGCGTTGTTTGTGGGGGGATTGCGGGTCGCGAATTCGCTGACGGGGGGGCAGCGGCCTCTGCAGTCCGAACACGCGCAGACCGGACGTGACATTCCTCCCGACATGCTGGTGGTGGTTTCGGCGGGCGCCAAGTTGTTTCATGCGCCGGGATGCGGAGTCATTCACAACAAGGATAAAGAGCGGACTTTGACAGCGAAAGAGGCGATGCGGGAGGGATACGTCCCGTGCCTGCGCTGCATGCGGAAATACATGGAGACGGCGACTGCAGGGCACATCGCCTTAGGTGACGAAGCCAATGTGGACTTGGATGCGGACAGAGATGAAGAACAGGTTCGGTTAGCTGGGCAGTAGCGGTCAACGGACTCTCATTGTAGGCGGAACGGAAAAATCGCGGCGCGAGCAAGAGGGCCCGCGCCCTAATTCGTCGATGGGTTAGTTGTTCTTCATCTCGTCGTGCTTCATGTTGTCGTCCTTCTTCATGTTGTCGTCTTTCATATTGTCTTTCTTCATGCTGTCCTTTTTCATCGCGTCTTTCTTGCCGGCCTTCTTGGATTTCTTGTCTTTCTTCATCTGGTCGTTCTTCATGGTGTCGTGTTGCATGTCGTCCTTCTTCATGTCGTCTTGTTTCATCGTGTCCTGAGCGAAGGCGGCGAGGGAAGTGGCTAAAACGCAGGCTAACGTCAAACTGCCAAAAGTCTTTTTCATGAATCTCTCCTTGAAGATAGGTTCTTACGTGCGGGCAGAGATGGGATGAGGCATGCGGTTGGAAGTTACAAGGCGGACCGAAAAAGCATAACCACGAAGGACACGAAGGTACACAAAGGAAAGGCAAATTGATCTTGGGGGCTAGCAGGCCAACTGATCGCGTGTGACCTTCAGCCCGTTCAGGTTTCCCAGGGCTGTGATGGCTACCGATTCTGTCTTGAAGAACTCGTTGGCGAGGCTGGTCAGATCTTCAGCCGTCACGCTCTCGATCTTCTGGATGAGCTCGTCCAAGTCGTAGTAGCGGTCGAAATACATTTCCTGGCGGGCCAGGTTCGACATGCGGGCGGTACTCGATTCGAGCGATAACATTAGACTGCCCTTGAGCTGGGCTTTGGATCGGCGCAGTTCTTCCTCGGGTACGGGTTCAGTTTTCAGCTTGCGGAATTCGCTGACCACCGACTGCACCACCTTGGAAGCTGAGGCCAGGGAAGTGCCGACGTAGACGGCGAGGCATCCGGTGTCGCGGTACGGGTTGAGATCGCTATAGATGGAGTAGGCCAGTCCCTGCCGCTCGCGAATGTTTTGAAAGAGGCGCGAACTCATGCCGCCGCCCAACAGCGTGTTGAGGACGTAGCCGGCATGCCGCTTCTCATGGGCAATCGGATGAGCCGGCACTCCGACACACAACTGCACCTGCTCGAGCGCTTTCTTGTTGCGCAGAATGATGCGGGAGACGATTTTCGGCGCCGAGGAATGGAAGCCGTTCTTCAGGGGCTTCATGTGTTCGAAGTTGCGTGTGGCCAGTTCGACGAAGCGGTCGTGATCGAGATTGCCGGCAGCGGAAACGATGATGTTGCCGGGCGCGAAACGGTGCGTATACGCGTCCAGCACCGGCTGGCGCTCGAAGCGCTTGACCGTTTCTTTCGTGCCCAGGATTGGCTTGCCTAGGGGATGATCCTTCCAAAAATTCTGGGTGAAGATTTCGTGGACGAGGTAATCCGGGTTATCTTCGTCCATCTTGATTTCTTCCAGAATCACGCCGCGCTCGCGCGCGATGTCGGCGACATCAAAAACCGGATTCAGCACCAGGTCGCTGAGAATGTCCATCGCGGTGGGGATGTGCTCGTCCAGTACCTTGACGTTGAAGCAGATGCATTCCTTGGCAGTGAAGGCGTCCATGTTGCCGCCGATGGAGTCGACCTGGCGCGCGATCTCCTCCGCCGTGCGATGCTTGGTTCCCTTGAAAACCATGTGCTCGATGAAGTGGGAGATGCCATTCCACTCCGGGTCTTCGTCGCGCGAACCGGTCTGAAGCCAGACTCCGATCGAGGCAGAGCGGATGTGCGACATCTGCTCGGTGATGATGGTTAGGCCGTTGGGCAGCACCTGACGGCGAATATTGCGGACTTCCTGCGCCATAATTCGTCCTGCTATGAAAGACTACTTCTTAAACCCCAGTAAACTTGATGCGGAGGACCTTTACTATTCTGACATAGGGCCGACGGGTGTGCGAGAATAGTTTAGCTGTTTAGAATCAGTGGTTTAGTTCATTCCGCGATCGCGCCCTGCCGTGTTGGACGCACTTCAGAATTATGGCTGAAATGACACAAAACGCGCTTCTTGGTCTAGATCGGACCGAACTCGCGGCATTGGTGGAGTTGGAGGCTGAGCCTGCTTACCGCACGCACCAACTCCTGGAGGCGGTGTACCGACAGCGGGTGGAGTCAGTCGAGCAGATCTCGACTCTGCCGCAACAACTTCGTGTAAGGCTCGCGGAGAAGGGGTTTTGGATCGGGATGCCGCGGATCGAGAAACGCTTCGTCTCGCAGGATGGAACGGTTCGTTACCTGATCGAGATGGCCGATGGTCAGAGCGTTGAAACAGTGTGGATGCCTGAGGGAGACGGCGGCGAGGCGGGAGATGGTACGCAGGCCGGGGATTTGGCCACCTTTTCCGCTGAGGCGGGAGCGACTCGCAACTGGGATCGCGCCACGATCTGCATTTCAAGCCAGGTCGGCTGCGCCGTGGATTGCCAGTTCTGCCTCACTGCATTGTTGGGGATGAAGCGGAACTTGAGCGCAGGCGAGATCGTGGGGCAAGTCTGCGCCGTACTCAGGGATCAGGAAGTGTCTCCGCCCCAGGACCGCATCAATCTCGTCTTCATGGGCATGGGAGAACCGTTCCTCAACTACGAGAATTTCATGAAGGCGGTGCGGTTGCTGGTCGAAGAAGTCGGGGTGGCAGAATCGCGCATGACGGTTTCGACGGCCGGGATTGTGCCGCGAATTCACGATTTTGGACAGGAGCAGACCCGGCCGAAGCTGGCCATCTCGCTGAACGCCCCGAATGACACCTTGCGCACCCAGTTGATGCCTCTGAATCGCAAATGGAATCTCCAGAGCCTGATGGCCGCGGCACGGGAGTTCCCACTGCGCAACCGGGAGCGAATCACGTTTGAGTACGTGCTCTTGAGCGGCGTCAACGATGCAATCGGCAGCGCAGAAGAAGTGGTCGACTTGCTTCGGGGCATGCGAGCAAAAGTAAATCTGATTGCGCTGAACCCTGGGCCGGGAATCAGTTTTTCGACGCCTGAGCAAGAGCGCGTGGCGGCGTTCCAGGAGGTGTTGATCAAAGCGGGGATCCCAGCATTCGTGCGACGTCCGCGCGGCCGGGATATTTACGCGGCGTGTGGCCAACTCAAGCGGACGGTTGAGATTGCCACAGCACCGGCACCGTAGGCTCTTTGGCGTTCGGCGCTGGAGCGGGTTCTATTGCCGGGAGTTCCACGCGTAGCAGCAGTGCTCCATCTTCGCGGCGCTGGCGCAAAATCTGGCCGCGGTGCTCCTGCAGGATTCCTTGGCAGGCACTCAGGCCGAGGCTGTCCTCAGGGTCGACAGGTGAAGCTGCGTCCGAGCCCACTGCTGGCCGTAAAGCCATCGGTTCCGTGGCAATCCTTAACACGGAGACACCGGCCTGCCGCTTGGTGGTGACGGTGAGCACTTTACCGCCGCGAGTGGCCATGGCGTGTACACAATTTCCCATCAACTGTAAGCAAACTTGAATTAATTGATTGGAGTCGCCCAGGACTCTGGGGAGCTGGGCATCGAACTGGGTGCGGACCTCGACCCTGGCGGCTTCCCATTGTGGCTGCGTGAGCTTTAACGCAGTGCGAGCCAAAGTGTTGAGGTCGATCAGGGTTTTCGGGCTCGGGGCCTGCCTGGCAAAGCTGATGAGGCTGGCGACCAGCGATCTGGTGCGCCGGACATACTGGCCAATGGTGACCGCAAGGGGCTGCTGTTCGGGAGTGAGTCTCGTGCTGAGAAGCAAGTCCGAATAACCCAGCATAGCAGTGATCGGATTGTTGAGTTCGTGGGCCGCGCCTCCGACCAATTGCCCGATCGAAGCCAGTTTTTCGGACTGAAGGATCTGTGCCTGCAGGCGATTCAGATTGTCGACCGAATCCCGCGAATGGTCCAGCAGGTGCAATAGTTCGCGATCGAGTAATTGCTGGCGCGCGAATACCATCAGTCCCATCAGCAATGCCGCGGCCAGAGTCAGCGTGAGCCGGAACAAGCGGATGCGGGGAGGAACAGCCACCTCCGATATGGCCCACGCGGCGAATAGAGGCAGGGAGAACGCTGCGATCATGCTGAGCCGCGTAACCCACACACCAAAAACAGTGGAGACCTCACGCGCGTCGGCCTCGGGCTCTTCCACCTTGGTCCGCAGGCCGATCCAGGTGAGCCACGCCATGGCGCAGGCCAGCGGGATGTCGTAAAAGCTGCCACTGTAATAAACATTGCGGTCGATCGCCCAGTTGGCCAGGGCGGAACTGGCGGCATAGCTGAAGCTCATGCCGAACAGGCTGGCGTAGAGATTCCTCCAGCGGCCTTTGCTGCCGATCCAGCAAGCCGCCAGACCAGCCAGCAAGGCGAGCTTCTCGGCCAGGTACACCGCGTTCAGATTGCGGTTATAAGCACTCACATTGGGCACGACGTACTGCCAGGGAATGACGATCAAGACATAGAGATAAATCCACCACACCAGCAGAAGCGCAAAATCAAGACGCCCGAGGCGGGCAGCGTACTCGTCGCGGCGGACATCCGGACGCAAGGCCAGCGCCGCCATAGGCGGGACGAGATTCAAGAACAGGATCGCGTCGCCGTTAAACAGGTCCGGGACGTCGCGCCGCAGAACCAATTCGTAGTAAACCCAGAACAATTGATAGGTGAACCACAGGACCAGGCCGAGAACGATCAACGACCAGAACACGCGCATCCGGCCGCGCGAGCGCAGCACCAGGGGGATAAACGAAGCAACCCCAGATAGCAGCAGCGCGGTCTCGATCACGTCGGTAAAAACGGTGAGACGAAACGATTGCGGCAGCACGAGGGCCGCCACAATGAAAGCGGCCAACGCACCCATGACCGCCGCCAGCCACACTTTGGAACGGATGTTCAAGACACACTCTCAGCCGACATTCTAGCCCGATAAAACGGGACGAGACTGATTACTGTAGTAACCTAGCCCTACTAGTCGCGGATGACGGCATTGGCGGGCAGGGTACGCTGGCTTGTCCCTAAACTTTTTCTATTCAATAATATGCAGCAGAGTCGCCACCCCTGCGGAGACTGACTGAATTGGATCCTCGCGCTGAGCGGTATCGAGATTCCTGGAGACTTCGCATCCCCCCAGACCCGGAGGAAACCCGCCGGATCGAGCGCTGGCTTGCGACGGCTCGCGTAGGCCTGGCCGCCTCCACGCTGCTGGCGATTTGGCTGGATCCCACCGAACTCGGCCACTCCTGGGCCGCCTACGGGCTCTTCGTATTCTACTTGGCGAACGCGATTCTGATCCTGATGCTGCTGCGACGGCGGCAGCAATCCACCTCGGCGTTTCGCCTATTAGTGCACGCGGGCGACATCGCGTGGCCGGCGCTGATCTCCATCTTTGCCGAGGGTCCAAGGACTCCTTTCTTCCTGTTCTTCTTTTTTGTGTTGGCGGCGGCGGCTTACCGCTGGGGGCTGTGGGAGACCTTGGGCACCGCACTGGCTGAAGTGGCGTTGCTATGGATTGAGAGGCCTATCCTGCTGCACTTCCAGTTGTCCCTACAGGGATCGTCGGCCTGGAACGCGTTCTTCGGGTTACGAGTGAACGCGCCTGCCTTCGATCCCTACCGTCTATTCATGCTCTCAGTGTATTTGATTGTGATGGGACTCTTGCTGGGCTACCTGGCCGAGCAGCAAAAGCATCTCCGGGCAGAAAAGGCGGTGGTGAATCGCATCCTGTCGAGAGTTCGAGTCGAAGCGGGGCTCAACGGCACCCTGGAGCAGATCTTCAGCGAGCTCATTTCCATGTACGGCGCGTCCGAGTTGCTGGTCGCGTCCCAAGAGGCGCACAGCCACCGCATTTTTGTCGGAGAATTGAAGAATCCCGGCAGCGGAGCGCCTTCGGAGTTCCGTTGGCTGGACTCGGCGCCGCGCCAAGCGAAAATTTACCTCGATGACTTTCCGGGAGACGTTTGTTACGCCGTCGGTGAAGCAGAAACAACTGGAAGATCGTTGCCCTGGAGCAGGACGGGAAACTGGTGACTCCGGCGAGCACTGCCCCGATTCTGCATCTGCACGAACAGCAAACCTTCCGCTCGCTGATTACTTTGGCCTTTCTATTTGGGGGCGAATGGAGGGGCCGGGTCTTCCTGTTCAACCCTAACTGGCGGGGAGAGCGGCAAGAGGAGTTGCGATTTCTGCTGAGCCTGGTGCGGCAGATAGGGCCGGCGATCTATAACGTCTACCTTCTGCACCGGCTGAGGAGGCGGGCCAGCGCGGTCGAGCGCGCGCGAGTTGCCCGGGAACTGCATGATGGTGCGGTGCAGTCGCTCATTGCGGTCGAAATGCAAGTGGACGTGGTGCGGCGACAAGCCGAGGCCGACCGGCCGATCGGCGGAGAATTAGGCCGGATCCAGAGCCTGCTGCGCGAGGAAGTGCTCAAGCTGCGGGAACTGATGCAGCAGATGAAGGCGATCGACGTGGACGCCCAACGTTTGCTGGGGGTATTGAACGACACGGTGGAACGTTTCCAGCGGGAGACTGGTATCAGTGCGCGATTCGTGACTGACATCGAGGATCTGGACATGCCGCAGCGGGTTTGTCGCGAACTGCTCCGCATCGTGCAGGAAGGGTTGGTCAACGTAAGGAAGCACAGCGGCGCGCGCCATGTGCTGGTTCGTCTGGGTTCGAACCCGGAGCGATGGAATCTGGTAGTCGAGGACGACGGCAAGGGCTTTCCTTTTGCCGGACGCTTCAAGCAGGAGGAGATGGAAGAGATGGGGAAAGGGCCGATGATAATAAAGGAACGAGTGCGTTTGCTTGCGGGCGAACTCACTGTAGAATCAAATCCCGGGCAGGGAACGCGCCTGGAAGTCATAGTCCCACGGGCCGGGGATGCACATCATGAATTTTAGGAAACCGCAGACGATTCGCATTGTGATCGCCGACGATCACCCGATTTTTCGTGATGGCTTGCGGAGGCTGCTCGAGGCTGAGCCGGACCTCAAGGTGATTGGAGAGGCTTCTGACGGGGCCGAGGCCGTGAAATTAGCGCGGCAGTTGAAACCCGATATTCTGCTGCTCGATCTGGCCATGCCCAAGCATCCTGGGTTGGAGGCTTTGCGGGACCTCAGTGCTCCCGCGAATGCTACTCCGGTGCGGGTTATTTTGCTGACAGCAGCCGCGGAGAAGAGCCAGATTGTCGAGGCTCTGCAACTGGGCGCCCGCGGAGTCGTGCTCAAAGATTCCGCCACCCAACTTCTTCTGAAGGCCATTCATACGGTGATGTCCGGCGAATACTGGGTAGGACGGGAGAGCGTTTCCAACCTGGTGCAGTACCTGCGCACGCTGATGCAGTCCTCCAACGATGAAGCGCGCCAGAAAAAATTCGGCCTCACGCCCCGCGAGTTAGAAATTGTTTCAGCTGTGGTAGCGGGGTACTCAAACAAGGAAATCGCCGAGTATTTCAAGATCAGCGAGGACACGGTCAAGCACCACCTAAGCAACATCTTTGACAAGCTCGGGGTGTCCACACGCCTGGAACTTGCCTTGTTCGCAGTCAATCAGGCCCTGCCACTGAGGAGCATAGCCTGAAAAACCCGGGGTAGACCGGCTTTTTTGGGGCGAATCCGTGGCACTTTCGTGCTATTGGCCGGGCAGAGCCGCTGGGCTATGATTCATCGAAATACCAGTTTCAGGATACCGCTTCGTATTCGGGTGATCCCCCTAACAACGTTAGGGTTATCCAAGAAAGAAAGAGGAGCCCGTGGCAAATCTTCTACTGCACCTCTGGAACGATGACCGTGGTCAGGACATTGCAGAATACGCAGTCATGCTGGCTGTGATTCTGGTGATCGTCGTGGGTACTATCCGGCTCATCGGTTCGAACGCCAACAACGTATTCTCGCAAGTCGGCAGCTCGATTCAGTAAACAAGTCTAGATTCGTTCGAGGTACAGCCTCAGGCCCACCACCCGCATAACCCGGCGCTTCGCCTTCTTCGTTTCCCTCCCGAACACATTAGGTTCGAGAACTATTTTTGCTCCGGTGTCGACGCCTGGGGCGTGGCAGACGGTGCGGACGTCGTAAGCGCGACTCTTTCGCCTCCGGCCGACAAACGGGTCAGGTACGGGAAGACCGGAGTGATCTCAAACTCCATCTTCTCGCGCGCCGAGGTCAAAGCCACGGGCTTCGCCTTGGAGAGTTCGGCCTGATCGCTCCACGGATCGACTTTAATGCGACCGCCTAAAGGCAACGCCGCGATCTGATCGAGGCGTTTCTGGTCCAGTTCTGGGGCCGACGCGAGCAGCGTCGACATGCGGATACTCTTGCCCGCCGCGACGCTGTTTCCCAGGTGAGGCCGAATCAAGTTGGGTAAGTCGGGAGCTTTCTGCTGCAAGGCCTTCAAGAACAATCCGGCATTGCCGAGTTTGTCTTTGTAAGGCGAGTTCTTCAGCAGTTCCAGAGCCTTGGTGTCGGCTGCTTCTTCGAACGCGGGGTTGCGTTTGAAATCCAGCCGTTGGAACGAGTCTTCATCGGGGAAGAGTAATTTGTCGCTAAAGGCAAGCTGGGTGTCCATACGATGCCCCAGAACGATATGACCGAGTTCATGCGCCAGGACCATGGCCAACGAGGCTTCATCGGGAAGAACGTCGAGCAATCCACGACTGATTACGATCGTGTGGCCGATGGTGAAGGACTCCAAAGGAGCGGTCAGGAGCACCCGGCAGTGCACGTCTCCCTGCAGATCAATGTTGTTGGTGACCAGCAAATTGTTGACCACCGTGCACAGAATTTTGTCGACCTCTCCCGGAGGCGCGAAGAGCCCGACTTTCTGAATTCGCTCCACCGCATTCTCTTCCGCCTGCCGTTCCCACATGCGTTCAGCGACGACCGGGGAGGCGTCCGCCGCAGCGTCGCTCTGGTCCTTAACCGACTGCGGTGAATCGACCAGGATCTGGGTGAACTCCTCATTTTTGTTAAGACCCTTCAGGTCATAACCCCAGAGCCGGGTCTGCGCCTTGAAATGCAGGGACTTGGTGAGGCCAGTTTTGAGATTGGCTTCCTCGGTGTAAATGTAGGCCGGCAGCCACATTCCCGGGCGCATGTTCAAACGCCAACTGTCGAAATGGAAAAAGAAACTGATCTTGGGCTGAGGATAGTAGGTCCCATTGAAGCGGACAATGTTGTAATCCTGGTCGTCGACCCAGATCCTGCCCAAGAAACGCGCCGTCTTCTGGCCTTGCTTCGGTTGTACGTCGATGACAAGGCAGCGAACTTCGCCGAGGAATTCGCGGCGTACGAAAGTGAAGTTGTAATACTTTTTCTGGAAATCGCTGTCGAGAATCACCATCTGGGCAAAGCCCAGCGGCAGGAAGTGGAGGGAGTAAACGCCGGTTAGCTTGGCGACCACCTTGCGACCGAATCCGGGCTGGCCGATGAAGGAAGTATCTTCGGGCCCGTCGGACATGTCGAGACGACCGAGGAAGTAGCGGTCGTTCACCGGGAAAATGTTCTCTGCCTTGTCGGTCTTGAGGTCCTGCACGTATGTCTCGACCATCGGATGCATGTGGCGCATCTGGGCGATGAAAAGGTGTTCCCGCTGCACGACATGATCTAGAACATCATTAAACGTTGTCGCAGGTGGAGGCGCGGGGGCTGCGCTTTGAGCGGGCACAGTCGCTGCGGGCGCGGCCAGATCGGCGGCGGGTGGAGCCGCGGAAGCGGGAGAATCTTGGGCCAGAATCTGAGAGACGCAACTCAAAACTACAAAAGCAACTACTGAAACCCTACCAACAATTCGCATAAGAACCTTCGGGGAGTGGATCACGCTAATTGGAAAATGATGTGCACCAGGGCGGTTGAGTCCGAGGGCTGTCCGTCCTTGAGTGCAGGTTTGAAGTGGATCTGTTCGGCCGCACGAACGGCGGCGTCATCGAGACCATGCCCCAAACCACGAACGACTCGCAACACGTGAATTCTACCTGTCGCTTCAAAAACAACTTCCAGAAGCACCTCACCTTCAATGCGTTTGGCGCGGGCCTCGTCAGTGTAGATGGGAACAGGCTTGGAAAGGATCTCCGCCGGAACAACTTTCTCCGGCGCCGGCGCGGCTGCGCGCGTCTGAACCGTAGGAGGTGCGGGAACATCAGCATCGCCGAAACCGGCCTGGCGGACGGTGCCGCGCGACGCCGAGTTGCGAGTGTCGGGAACGGCCACGCCACCGCCGAAGCCGGTGCTGGCTACCACGCCGCGCACGCCCTTAGCTCCGCCTGTACCGTTGCCATAACCGGGTCCGGTCGGCAGATCAAAGCCACCAGCCTGAGCGATGTTTACGGCTCTAGTCTGCGTCGTCCTTGCGGGGACGCCGTTCGGATCGCCAAAGCCCCCCGTCTGTACTTGTTGCGGCGGGCGATCAATGGTTTGTGGCGCCGAACTTCCGGTCGAAAACAGGTTCGTCCGGACCGCTTGCTTGGGCAGGGCAGGCGCCGTGGAAACAGGCAAGGGATCCGGTTTCCTGTCCGCGATCTTTACTTCCGGGGCCAGCGCATCTTCCGTTTTTGGTTTGGGCAGAGGCTGAGGGGCGGCAAGACGCAATGCGGCCGGTGGAGGATCGAGTTCAGCCACGAGAATCCGCTTCGGGAGTTGCCGCTGCGGTTCGTGATTCTCCGGGACGGGCGTAGGCACTAGTTCGATGGCGTGATAATCGCGTTTCGGCGGTTCAATAATCTCGGGATGAAGAATCGGCACCCAAACAAAAATGGCGATCGCAATTGATTGCGCACCGTAGCTGAGGATGAACTCATACCACGGCTTTTTCCACTTCGGCAGCGAGGAAAACAAGACTGGTTCAGACACCAATGGCCCCACGATCAGAATTGGAACGTTCACTGTCCCAAACACCGTTTCTAGTGTAAAAGTTTCTGCTTGGTGTTTCTAACCCGGGAATCAGGAACGCCAGCTCTACGCACAAGTTTACTAGACCAAGTGTTCTAATGCACGACGGAGGCCATTCCACCGTCCCGGATCAGGATTGCAAACCTCACCAGATCAATATGTTACGAGAATTAAGGCCCGGACTGAGGTTTTCAGGTCTTTCCCGGTGCAAAAATCTACATTCGCTGTAGATAGATTTCCTGCCTCGGTCTACCGTCAGACCTTTAGACGGCCTTTTAGCAGTGCACAATCTTGCCACTCGTAATGCCGCGCGTGGCGTTGCGGGTATCGACTACCAGTTGCGATTCCTTGACGATCCTGGCGTAGTCGTAGTCGGAGTGGTCGGTGACGATCAGCACGCAATCGTATTGGCCTAGGTCGCTCAGTTCCGCGCATTTGAGTTGCAGGTCATATTTCCGCCCTTTTCCGATGAAGGGGAAGTAGGGGTCGTGATAACTGACCTGAGCTCCGTCCTTCTGCAATAGTTCGATGATGGTGAGCGAGGGAGACTCGCGCAGATCGTCGATGTCCTTCTTATACGCAACTCCCAGCACCAGCACGCGCGACCCGTTGAGCGCTTTTTTCTGGCGGTTGAGCGCGCCGCTCACGGAGGCCAGAACGTGGTAAGGCATGTTGGTGTTGATCTCGCCGGCAAGTTCGATGAAACGTGTTCGGAAATCCACCTCCTTCGCCTTCCACGACAGATAGAACGGATCGACCGGAATGCAGTGTCCGCCCAGTCCCGGGCCGGGATAAAACGGATGAAACCCAAACGGCTTGGTTGAGGCTGCCCCGATCACTTCCCAGATGTCGATGCCCATACGGAGACACAGCAGCTTGAGTTCATTCACCAGTGCGATGTTTACGCAGCGGTAGATGTTCTCGAGCAACTTGGTCATCTCCGCCGCCGCGGGCGACGAGACGGGAACGGTACGATGGAAAATCGATCCATACAAAGCACAGGCAAGTTCAGCCGCCTGCGAATTCAGTCCGCCAACGACCTTCGGGATGTCGCAGCGAGCGATGGTGGTGTTGCCTGGGTCTTCGCGCTCGGGCGAGAAGGCGACGAAAAATTCGTTCGAGGCGGAAGCCTCGGCGCGCGCCGCTTTGAGTCCAGCCTTGTTCTCCTTTTCAAGAATTGGGACCATGACCTCTTCCGTCGTGCCCGGGTATGTCGTACTCTCGAGGACGACTAACTGTCCGGCACGTAAATGGGGAGCGATGGCGTGCGTGGTGCCGGTGATGTAGCTCATGTCGGGTTCGTGATATTCGTCGAGCGGTGTGGGGACGCAAATGATAATGGCGTCCATGGCTTCGAGTTGCGAGTAGTCGGCGGTAGCGGAAAAGCCCTGTGCTTTCGCAGCTTGAATCTCTTCCGCTGCAATACGGTAGATATACGATCCGCCCTTGGAGAGGGTATCGACCTTACGAGCGTCGATGTCGAAACCGGTGACCTTAAACTTCTGCTCGCTGTACAGCAGGGCTAGAGGGAGTCCAACGTACCCCATGCCGATGATGCCGACTCGGGCCTGGCGTTGCTGTATCTTGCTCTTGAATTGATCAACAATCGTATCTACTTCGAGGTGTGTCGTCATGAAGGAATCCGGTATGAAACGGAGATATGAAACCCAGAATACCCTCAATTTTACACCTGTGCCGGGGCCCCAGGGCCAAATACAAAGAGCAGATCGGGGAACGGGGATTCGCGAAGGGCGAGGCTGATTGATCAACGCGGCGAGAGGGAAACGGCGTCTTTGGATATTTGCCTGCGTGCTGCTCGCCGCGCTGGCTTTCGCAGTCGATGCCGGCAGCATCCTGGTCGTGGACGCTCCCGAGCGGTCGGACGTGATTGTGGTGCTGGCGGGAGAGACGGATCGCCGTCCGGCGCGCGGACTCCAACTTCTTGATGAAGGATACGCACGGCGCGTCTTCCTGGATGTTCCAGCCGGGGTCGAGATCTTCGGATTCGAAGAGCAGCAATTGGCGAAGAAATACGCGCAGGATCGTCCCGAGGCGGCATCGGTGCGGGTCTGTCCGATTTTCGGTCTCTCGACCCGTGACGAATCGCACGACGCCGCCAAGTGCTTGACTGAAGTGGAAGGCACGCGGGTTTTGATCGTTACTTCCGACTTCCACACCCGCCGCGCTCTTAGCATCTTCCGTCACGAAGTTCATGGCAAGACTTTCTCCGTCGCCGCCGCGCATGATGACCGACAGTTCGGAACACGGTGGTGGATACACCGGCAGTGGGCCAAGACCTGCCTGGATGAGTGGCTGAGACTCTTGTGGTGGAACGCCGTGGACCAATGGCGTTGAGCAGAATCGCCGGCCCAGAGCGGAAAGTGCCACAGGACGGCAGAAGAGTTTTCCACCGAAAACGGCGTCCCCAGCACGAAAGGCATTGACTGACAACAACGACGAGGGTACGATTCGGATGAAACGGTAATCAAGCTTACTATTAACTATTCGGGATAGCCGCGTCTGCTCTCCACGATCACGATGTAGGCGGCGTCCCACCACCCAAGGCGTAGTCCCGAGTTTGTGTTCGAGGAAGGGAAAATGATTAGGCCCTTGTACCTGAAGATCCTGAGCTGCATGATGGTCATGATTTTTCCGGCTGCATTGTTTGCAGCGGAACAGCCTGCAGCCATGCTCTACAGTCATGGAACCGCCTTGCTCAATGGCAACAGCATCGCAAGATCATCGGCGATCTTTACCGGTGACCTGGTTCAGACAAATGCTGACTCCGTCGCCAACATCAATGCTGTCGGCTCAAGCGTCCTGGTCCTGAATGATTCGCTGGTTCAATATGAAGAGGGCGGCCTCAAGTTGGAGCACGGGGGCCTAACCGTATCGACCTCGAAATTGCTGGGAGCTCACGCTGGCGACGTTACCGTGTCACCGACCGCTAGTGTTTGGACCGAATTTGAAGTCAGAGACGTGGATGGCAGGGTCAAGATCGCGGCGCGAAAGGGCGACCTAACCATCCATGATGACAGTGGGACGACTACCCTGGCACAAGGTCAAGAAACCACTCGAGACGAATCACAGTCGCAAACGGACGACAATAAGAAAAAGAAGAAAAGAGGGGCAGGGGATAACGTTCCGGGAGCCCAAAAAGGGATTTTGAACTCTCCTGTGGCAGTCGGAGTTGGCGCAGCCATCATTATCGGGGGAGCAGCCTGGGTACTCACCCGGAACGATGAGCCGGTAAGTCCAGCCAAGCCGTAAACTCCGGAGTGGGCCTGCGCATTCATCCGATCCCCACGATGCAGTTT
Organism: uncultured Acidobacteriaceae bacterium; assembly: GCA_963768265.1. Lineage (GTDB taxonomy): Bacteria > Acidobacteriota > Terriglobia > Terriglobales > Acidobacteriaceae > Sulfotelmatobacter. The sequence continues at coordinate 18,901 of CAVYHM010000025.1, read as the reverse complement.
GTCCAATCAGAAAAATCACTCCTAGTTTGGGGGGACTTGTCCGTCTGCCCTTCTACCTCATGGGATCGTGGCGGGCTAGACAGTTCGGCCAGAAGATGAAGATGCGGTGCTGCGGGCAAGGGTCTCGTTCAGAAATGCCAGACAATTCCGACGCCGACCAATACATTGTGTTGGCGACTATTGCCCGTATTCACATTGAGTTGCGGCAGACCCGACCAGAAGTCTCGCGCTTCACCGCGCAGGCTAAATCGACCGGCGAGCTTAACGTCGAGTCCAAGCCCTGCTTGGACCACGCCGGTGGTAGTCCCGACTTTGCCCGGATTCTTTCCTCCAAATTCAAGCGTGGAACCTTCGCTGAAATGGCCAAACCCACCACCAAAACTGACCCATGGAGAAACGGCTGTTTGGGGAAACAGGTTCAGCCGTGCTGCCGGGGTCACGAAGTATGATGAGTACTTTTCGGGGATCAAATTCTGTGCTGCGTGCAGATCCTCGTCCGGGTTCACGACAAAGGGGACTTCCACGGCAATGGACGCGAGGGCTCCGCCCATGAGGCCCCGAGCATAATTTACTCCGAGGGTTAATCCTTTGCCGAAGCGCAGGTCCGGATCATAAGAGGGTGCACCCTGCACGCCCTTATCGCTGATGAAGGTGCGCCCAACCATACCCGACAATTCGTTCTTTTGCGCTGCGGCCGGTGCCCCAATGATGCAAACCATGATAACAGTGGCGATGGTGAGGTTCGTCAGCGACATTTCTCCTCCTGCCCTCTGTTCGCTCCGAAGCAAGTTTCGGTCCGAGGCTGGCGCGCCCTGGTTTTTCCGTCGCTGACCTATTGAATACGGCTCAGCGTAACTAGTTTTCAGCTATGTGGATGCGGGACTCGATTATATCGACCGCGCCAGCTACTTGTCATCGTCAGACGAACAGCGACGGCCTTCATTTCCTGCATCCCCAGATGTTCGATACCGCCCTCGCTTGGATGAACTAGCCAGGGGCGACGCGGCCAATCCGCAGAGCGCATAGAACAGCGCGGCATTCGCTGGGATCTGCAAATTGAAATCCACGAAACTATGCAGCAGAAGCCCCGTACAGCCAAGCAAAGCGGCGAGAGAAACCGCCCCATCCCATTTGAATTCCCAGCGGCGAGACCTCGGCCATCCGGATCGGTACAGGCGAACCAGAAACCACAGCATCAGCCCGAAACCGAGCAAGCCGGTCTCCACCAACAACTGTGCGTAGTCGTTATGCGCTTCATTTACGAACAGATTTGTATAGAAGGTGCGGTAACTGGGGTAGACGGTTGGGAAAGTTCCCAAGCCCCACCCCAACACTGGCCGGTGGGCGAACATTCTCAAGCAGTCTTTGGTGATTTTCAAACGCATGTCCGGGCCCAGATTCCCAAGTCGCCCCAGCACCTGCACTTTGCCTAGAAAAACCAGGAAAACGAGAACCAACACGCACACTGCCGCCACGCCGAGTGCAACACGAGGATTTCTCCTCTGCACGAGAGTCAGGGTGGCAAACACGACAATCTCGAGAGCGAAAGAAAGCATTCCGCCGCGCGAGCCGGAAAGAGCGATCGTGCTGGCCATTAAAACAGCGCAGAAGGCGACCATGGCTCGCTTCCCCCCTCTCAGCAGATGCCCCATACTAACGACCAAGGGAAACGGTACCAGCATCTCCATCAGGCCAGCATAGTGGTCGTGGTTGACGTAACTTCCGTAGATTGAACCGTTGAATCGTGGAGTGTAGACCCAGAAGAACTTGCCGTTAGACGTCAGTTCCTGAGCTAATGCGAAAAAGGCATAAAGCGCTCCGAAAATAATCAGTGCCAGAGCAAATTTCTGCCGCGCATCTTCTTCTCGCGCGCATTCTGCCGCAATGAGCAGGACAATCCCGTACGATACGTACTGAAGTACTTCGTATTTGGTAACGTAGCCGTAGGCCGAGGTGCGCAGCCCAACCTGGGCGAGGAGGAGCACGAAAAAGAACAAGGCCGGAAGGTACAATGGGTTTTTCGACAACTTCACCTGCCTGGAAACCACCTGCTTTCCCGCCCAAGCAAGGAAAAGGACAGCCGCACCGGCCTCGAACGCAAAAGTCGACCATTCCTCGACGGCACCGAACGCCAAGACCGCGAAAGCTAGCAGAGCGCACAGGGCGAGAACCAGTACCCATTGCGGGTTTCTTGGTTCGCGATCCGGCCGAACCTCTAGATCAATGGAATCCCTTGTATCGACAGTCAAATGTGACGAGATCTTCAACGTCCCAATCCTTGATCGCTTGCCTCCACCAGCCTCAGATCATCGATCCAAAGCTTGCCTCGGATCAGGGGCGCGGCAGGCTGGCGAACAACTTTCAGGAAAAGCAGATTCGTGGTCGGCCCGGTACGAAATCGTGCATGTTGCTTATGCCAAGGATTGGTCCCCAGCAAATCATCGGTAAGGACGTAAGAAGAGTCCGTGTACGCGTCCGCCAGTGCAAAGCGTGGGCCGCTGGCACTGTCGATGTCCTGAGTCCTGGATTCGGCACTGAACTCGTAGTCAGTGTCGGGCTTCACGGGGATGAACTGAGCGATTCCTGCCTCCGGTGCGTTTCGTCCATCGAAGGTTACGGAAAGAGATCGTGTGCCACCGAAAAACAGATCCGTATCGATGGCCAACGCAGCATGCGGGTTCGATTCGTACCACCAGTCAAATCCGCCGTTCAGCAGGTTTTCCTCAAATCCGCCATTTACGATCAGGTTTTCACGGGACGGGAGATACGGCTGAATCTCTTGGTCCGCTTGGGCCAGTTGCTGCCATGCCGTCTTCGCTGCCGCGACTTCTTGCTTGGCGATCAACAGCTGAAAATAGGGAAATGCGAGCTTCGGGGGAAAAGGTTGCCGCAACCCGATCAAATGATCCCAAGCGTTTTCTGCGGGCACAACTTCCTGTTTGGTGACCAGCAAACGTAAGAATGACAGGTAGAGATCCGTTCTGCGTGGCAGAGCTTGGTCAAAAATTTGATTCGCGTCTCCCGTTGCACGCCAGCAGATCTTAAGCGTCCAGTCAACCGCATCCGGATCATTCTCCAGGACCGTGCGGAAATAGGGAAGTGCCTTGCCGACATTCCCCTGGACCAAGAAGGTATTGGCTGCCGCCCACGCGACATTTGGTGTTGTGGGGTCCGCTTCCACTGCTTGTTCAACGCTTTGTGTCTGCTCGTCAATGCGTCCTGCCACGTGATAAGCGCTCGCCAAATCCAGCCAGTACCGCGCCTCGTAAGGATTAAGATGCACAGCTGTCCGAAAATTTGAAATAGCCCCGTCTAGACTCGCGCCGGATAGAGCAAGATATCGACCGAGCAGCGAGCGATACTCCGCGTTGGATGGCTCCAGCTGAATAGCTTTTTGGATATCCGCCGCGTCAGATTTTGCAGACAGATGGGCGGCGAGGTACGCTCGGCCGGCGAATGGCAGATACAATCCGATGACAATCAAGCAGGCCCCAACAAAACCGAACCTCCGAAGTGGGGACTGCAATTCAATCTGCATCTGAATCTGTACCAATAGAGGCGATGGTCTCTTGCGAACTCGCGACTCCGCCCAGTCAATATCAGGGGATCACGTCAAGAGACCTTGCTGACGGTCTCTGTTGGGTTGTCTTCTCGCGACTCATCATGGTAGTAGCGTTTGGAGTAACGACCGCCGTAGTAGTAGTACGACTCGGCGGAGTCCAAATTGAGCGCGTTTAGGACGATACCCATAACCCTGGCGTTGACCTGCAACAGCAGCTCACATGAGCGGCGAAGTGCTAGTTTTGTGGTCTTTCCTGCCCTCGCAACTAAGATGACTCGGTCCGCCTCAGGAGACAAGATCACTGCGTCGGTCACGGATAAGCATGGAGGCGTGTCAATGATGACGTGGTCAAACTCAGTGCGCCAGCGCGCGATGTGATCCTTCATGACCGTCGAGCTTAGCAACTCGGCAGGCTGTGGCGGAATTGGGCCCGCCGGCAAAATCCACAAGTTTGGCACGTCCGCAAACGGAATCATGACGTCTTCGACTTTGTCGACTCCGCTGATCAGCGTGCTCAGACCTCCGCGAGATCGAAAACCAAACAGTTTACTAATCCCGGGGCGACGGAGGTCCGCATCGATCAGCAATACGCGACCGCCACGCTGCGCCAAGACCAACGCTGAATTTGCGCTAATCGTAGTTTTCCCCTCTTGCGGCAAAGCACTAGTGACGAGGATCACTTTGGGTGGGGCACCAAACGAAGAGAGCAGAATCGAAGTGCGCAGGGATCGGAACGCCTCGGCTGCTTCTGACTTTGGCCGTGCATACGTGATGAGAGTAGGCGATTCAGACGTTTCGGATTGGATTGACGTAGCCTTCAGGCGTTTACGCAAGGAACCGTTACTCGAAAACTGAAGCGGTATCGTCCCCAGCGCCGGCAAGGACGAAATCGCGGTAATCTCTTCCAGCGTCCTGATGCTGGTGTCCAGACTCTCCAGAACAAATGCAAGTCCAATACCGCAGGCCAAGCCAAGGAGAAGGCCGAGCTCGATGTTCCGGGGCACGTTCGGTTTGATGGGACTTGTCGGAGTCCGGGCGACGTCTACGACACGGATATTGCTCGATCTCAGGCCGGCGCTAACCCCCGCTTCCTTGAGTCGCTGAAGGAGATCCTGGTACAGCTGTCGGTTTGCCTCTGCATCGCGCTTAAGAACAGAGTACTCAATCGCGCTTTCGTTGAGTTGATTAGCCTCCTGCTTCTGCTGATTGAATGCAGTTACCAGCAAACTCTCCCGTTGAACTGCCGCCAAATACTCATCCCGGATCCCCTCCTGCATTCTCGTTTCTTCGGCTGCGATTTCCGCCCGCACTTGTTTGACCTGATTGCTCAGTTCGGCGACCTTAGGGTATCCGGTACCGAATTGGGTTGTAACCTGTGCGCGTTGGGTATCGAGTTCAGCCTCCTTCTCACGTAACCTTTCCAGCATGCTGCTTGAGCCTTCCCGGGAAGTTTTCGAGAATGCGGCAGGGTTCCCATCCGCAGAGAGTCTGTAATTAGATTCCTTCTGAATCCGATCCGTCTGGGCCGCTGTAAGCTCCCTGTTCAGTTCGTCCAGCTTGGCCGTTACAATGTTTTGCTTCTCATCCACTCCGAGAATGCTGTGGTCTTTCTGGTAGCGGACAAGCTTCTCCTCGGACGTCTGGACTTTCATCTGCAGATCCGCAAGCTCCGTCGAAAGCCAATCCGAGGTTTGCGTGACGGCCTCGTATTTTGTCTTGAAGTTTTCTTCTGTGAACGTTCTTACCAATGCATTGACGATCTCGGTGGCCAGTCGCGGGTCTGGGTCCGTGTAGCTGATTTGTACGAGCCGGGAGTTAGGAATCAATTGAACGCTCAGTCCGCCACGAAATCTGCCGAGCAGGGCAAGCGCTGCCGCTGGATCGGGCTCCATGCTCGAAACTTGAAGTGAGTCTCCAGTTCGCTGAGGTCTTACAGTCGTAAACTTGGGGTTCTGGTCCAGACGCATAGCCTCGATCACCTTCATGGCCAGAGCATCGCTGCGAAGAATCGCGGCTTGGGTCTCCAGAGCTACGTCGTATTGGTAATCAGGCGAACTGTCCTCGAGGCCCTTGAATCCCAAGGCATTCGGATTTTCTGGAAAGATCGCCACTTTCGAGGTTGCTTGGTACAGCGGAGTCGTCCTAAGCGTGGCTATTACGGCGAGGGCAAAAATGATGCTGGCAGCGGCCAAGACTGTCCATCGCCGCTTCTTGAGAATCCGCCAGTAGTGCAGCAGAGGGTTTAGTTCTTCAGCAAGATAGGGCTGTGGAAGGTGGTGACTTTTTTCAAAGACTGGAAGCTCGATCGGCTCCAACGCTTCTGATTCCCCGGAGCCGTTGCGTTTTGACTGCAAATCCATCAATTAAACCCCAGGAATCCCACTAGCGGCATTGGCGCGCCTCTGCGAAGCGAAGTTATTTATGAATAGGCGAATTTTAACACTTTTCTCCCTTCTTTTTGAGCGCAACTTTAACACCTTGTTAGCAAGCTCGTTATGTTCTTCATCCGTGAGTCGTGCAGCTGCGGTGCGAGTCCCCGTGGCTCCCAAACGAGCAGAGGCAGGTTTTTCTCGAAAGTCTGAACGAGCGGGCATCGTGAGCACGGTCGACCCCGACTCTCTTCGCTTGCGGTTGGATCCCGCATCCTATGAGGATCTGCGGCAGCAGGTCCTCCGGCGCGACGGTTGGCGGTGTCAATGTTGCGGAACGATGGCGAACCTGGAAGTCCATCATCAGCAATTTCGAAGCCACTCCGGAGACGATTCCGAAGGAAATCTAATCACACTCTGTTCCGCTTGCCATAGAAAGGCACACGTTCCTGGGGCCGTTCGGTTCTGAATTCCGGCCCGCCCCGGATTCTTGGCTAGAGGCAGATTTCGCGCCAGGCTTTGACGGTGCGAAGAACTCCGATTATATTCGTTGTAACGAATCTGTCTCCCGACTGTGCCGAACGCCTTGGGTTGCATTCAACCAAACAAACCTAAGTCTCAGATCGCGCCGGCGCCTTGCCCGACGGAATGAATAGGAGTGTTTCGGCGATATAGAATGCCTTGACGATTTGAATCGAGCGTCGGTGCAGGTCTAGCATTCATTAGCGGGTGTAAAAGGATTCACTAGTGGGCGCAGGAGGGTATGTGGAAGCGTGGTCGGAGAAAGCTTGTCCTCCCGGGCAGGTCGATCTAGAAAGTGGGGCCCGTCATCCTTTCGGAGTTGAAACGGCCGCGCCTGACCAATGGTACGCCTTATTCGTTCGATCACGACATGAAAAGACGGTCGAAAACAGTTTGAAAAGCAAGCGCTACAACGTGTTCTCACCTTCTTATCGAACCAAGCGGAAGCGTGTTGATCGGATCGCCGAAATTGAAGTGCCGCTGTTTCCCGGCTACGTTTTTTGCCAGTTTAATCCGAGCAAACGCCTTCCAATTTTAATGACTCCGGGTGTGGTCGGGGTTGTGGGGCGGGGAAATAGGCCGGAGCCTGTAGACGACACTGAAATCGATTTCATACGCACCGTTACCTTAGCCGGGCGTTCTGTTCAGCCGTGGCCCTTCTTGAGATTAGGACAGCGTATCCGGATGCAATCCGGTCCCTTAACTGGGATCGAAGGCATCTTCTTGCGCGTCCAGGATGAGGACCATGTGATCGTTTCCGTTACTTTGCTGCAACGTGCCGTCTCGGTCGTCATCGAAAAAGATTCTGTTTCACCCGTGTTCTCAGGCGAGAGTCACGCCGGTTTGTTTTAGAGTTTTTACCTGCCCGATCAAGAGGGCAATGGGAACGAATTTTCCAAAACCGCGATTGTGCGCGAGAGGGCGGTAGCCTGTCCGGTGCCGAAGTTTTCTGTACACCTGGGGACCGAGGAGCTCGTTGGAAATGTCTCCAACGATTTCGAGATGCAAAAGCTGATCATTGAGCCCGGACGCGCCGAGAAAAACTACTGGCGCGATTTGTGGCGATACCGCGAGTTGTTTTACTTTCTCGCGTGGCGTGACATTCTGGTTCGTTACAAACAGACGGTCGTGGGCGTAGCGTGGGCGGTCATACAGCCTTTTCTAACGACCGTAGTGTTCACCATTATTTTCAGCCGCCTTGCCAAACTGCCGCATCCCATTGGCGTCCCTTATGCATTGCTCGTTATGGCCGCCCAACTTCCGTGGCAATTTTTTTCTAGTTCGCTGAGCGGATCGAGCAACAGTCTTATCGGAAATGCCAATTTGATCTCAAAAGTGTATTTTCCACGCCTCGTTGTTCCCGCTGCCTCAGTCATTACCAGTTTTGTGGACTTTCTAATCACCCTAGGGCTGATGGCTCTGATGATGGTGTGGTATCGATTCGCACCGGACTGGCGGGTTCTAACCCTGCCTTTATTCGTGGGGTTGTCGTTCGCCGCCTCGTTCGGAGCTGGGCTATGGCTGAGCGCACTAAATGTGGAATACCGCGATTTTCGATACATAATTCCATTCATCGTTCAACTCGGACTCTACGTTTCCCCGGTTGGTTTCAGCAGTTCCATCGTGCCGCCAAAATGGCGGCTGGTCTATTCGCTGAATCCCATGGTGGGAGTTATTGATGGCTTCCGCTGGGCGTTGCTTCGGGGCCAATCGCCGCTGTGGTGGCCGGGTATGCTGACCTGCATCCTCGTGACTTCTGGTCTCTGCCTGGGTGGGGTTTGGTATTTTCGCAGAATGGAACGGACATTTGCAGACGTGATTTGAGAATGAGCGACGTTGTCATAAGAGCCGAGAGTCTCGCGAAGAAATACCGAATCAGGCACCAGGGTTCCCCCAGGTACGTCGCCCTGCGCGACGTGGTCGCAGATAGATTTACGGTGCCCATCCGCTGGGTTCGACACAAACGGATGTCAGGAAACGGAAGTCAGTCTCCCGGATTGTCGCCTCAGATGCCGACTCCTGCGTCGCGGGAAGATTTTTGGGCGCTCCAAGACGTTTCCTTTGAAGTCAGGCAAGGTGAAGTTGTCGGCATTATCGGACGCAATGGCGCCGGCAAAAGCACGCTGCTGAAAATATTGAGTCGGATCACTGAGCCGACGGTCGGCCGAGTGCAGCTCGAGGGCCGCGTATCGAGCTTGCTTGAGGTGGGAACCGGCTTTCATCCCGAACTGACGGGCCGCGAAAACGTTTTTTTGAATGGCGCGATTCTAGGAATGACGCGGGCGGAGATCAAGAAGAAATTCGACGAAATTGTCGCTTTTGCGGAAGTGGAAAGATTTCTCGACACTCCGGTGAAATGGTACTCATCCGGGATGTACGTGCGACTTGCCTTCGCCGTCGCCGCACACCTGGAACCCGAAATTCTGATTGTCGATGAAGTGCTAGCCGTTGGCGATGCCGAGTTTCAGAAGAAATGTCTGGGCCGTATGGGTGAGGTTGCGAGAGGAGGGCGCACTGTTCTGTTTGTAAGCCACGACATGCGCAAGGTAACCTCACTTTGCAATCGCGGCATTCTCCTCAATGCAGGTAGGATCGAAGCGCGCGGAGATATGACAACTGTTGCGGCGGCTTATCTCGAAGAGCGCACTCCAAGCGAGGGTTTCGCCGATCTTTCGCGCCGTGGGGACCGATCTGGAACGGGGGATGCCAGACTGCAAACGATTGAACTCCTAAAAGGAGGGAACCGAACAACCGCGTTTGCGGTTGGCGATGCGTTCACACAGAGAATTACCCTCGAAGTCCTCCGACGCGTCGGTACTACCATGCTAGCAATTGTGATTACGTCCGGTGACGGGATCGCCGTTCATGAATTGTGGAATGTCAACGAACGGTGTCCGTGGGTGGCGGAACCTGGGGTTTATGAATTTGAAGTCACGATTCCAAAGCTTTGCCTCTATCCGGGCACATATTCAATTGACGTCTGGATCGGTGATGCGAATTCGGCGCGCGTTGACTATATTACAGGCGTGATAACCTTCCACGTGGTGCAGACGCCTGACAGTGAATTGGAAAGGCCGTTGGATAGAGCGAATGGATTAGTTGTCCAGCGCTCGGAGTGGACTTGTAACACAGTTGCTCGCCGTTAGCTACTGCCCTGAGATTGGAAGAGTTCGATCCACGAGGCCGGTATTAACGAAATATTTGGATATCAGTAATGCGTAACGAACAACAGCGTGAGGGAAAGGGTACCAGTCTTCAAAAGTATGACGACTCGCCAGACTTTCACCTTTATAGCGAGGCTTATGATGGTCGGGACTGGCTTTGGTATAGGGATCTTGTCGCGGACTGCGTTCGGAACTGTTTACCAGGTCGCATTCTGGACTTGGGATGTGGCAGTGGTCTAATGGTCGAATGCGCATCACGATATGGGCTCGATATGGTCGGACTCGATGGTTCTGCTTTGGCAGTCGACACCGGAAAACGCCGAAATTACGACTTAAAATTGTTCCAGCATGATCTCAGAACTCCGATTCCTTTTGCAGATGAGTCCTTCCAAGGAATCATTTGCCATCAATTGGTCGAGCATCTGAGCCGAGCTTCGTGCAAACATTTGTTTAGCGAATGCTTGCGACTGCTTGGCGACGAAGGGGTTCTGCTTGTGTATAGCCCCTCCTGCTACAACAAGAAGGAGGCGCTCGATCCGTCCCACATTAACCTTTACTCCCCTTCTGGCCTTGCGGCGGAATTGAGGTCTGTTGGATTTGAGATTCTCCAAGTTACAGGACACCCAAGGCCTATATGGCCAGGAGGCAGGATTGGCAACGTATTGGCGAGAGTCCTTTACGGGTATTTTGGAGTCAGCAGGCTCGCTTTGACGGCGAATGTGATTGCCCAGAAAAAATGAGTGCCAAAACATTTCCGACTCAAGCAAGATAACCCATGACTTATTATGAATCTGTCGTCGTCATCTTGGCAAACAAGTTGAGTCGGGTTGTATAATTGGCTAGTTAGATTGACTTTCTACGCGCAGCAAACTCATCTTCTGCAAAGATCCTATTGTCCTGCCTACCACAATGAGTTTATTCGACCGCGTGGTTGCCCGGTTATTGCGACGTAGGTATCCCACACCTTTTCAGTATTGGGAAAATCGCGTCCGGACGTATGGCCCTCGATCTGTCTTGCATGTCGCGCACGCGAACGAGGACATGGAGGAGGTCACCAGGATGCAGGAGAGGGAAATCTTCCCTTATTTTTGTTCAGAGCTGAACGGACACGAGAAAGTCGTCTTAGATTTTGGTTGCGGGCCAGGCCGCTTCACAGCGCAACTTGCCGATATGATTCACGGCGAAGCAATCGGTCTTGATCCAATGCGAGACCTCCTGCGAAGGGCTCCAAAGAGCCCACACGTGACTTATCAGTGTGTAAGAAGTGCAAGATTACCTTTCGCCGACAACTCCGTTGACGTGATTTGGTGCTGCCTTGTGATGGGAGGAATTGCGGAACCAATGGAAACGATTGGTGAGCTTTGTCGGCTGCTGAGTCCCGATGGCCTGATGTTTTTGGTTGAAAATACCTCTAACGCACCAAACAAAGAATTCTGGAAATACCGATCCGTCGACGAGTACATCGCCTTGTTTAGCTTCGCTAAGCTAGTTCACTTGCATGATTACGTCGACGTTGGAGAGAGAATCTCTATCATGTCAGGCAGGAAATCTGAGTTGCTCTCATAAGCTGCCGGTTCTCACGGATGCGAAATAGTTACCTTGTATTTGGTCAGCCGCTAATTGAAGAGGCTGAAATCGAAGAGGTGGTCAAGAGCCTGCGAGCAGCGTGGCTGGGGACCGGCCCGAAAGTTGGGGCGTTTGAAAAATTAGTGGCTGAGTACAAGGGGGTGAAGCACGCGGTCGCTGTTAACTCTTGCACAGCAGGTTTGCACCTAAGCTGTCTCGTCCTTGGACTACAGCCCGGTGACGAAGTTATTGTTTCGGCGATGACCTTTTGCGCAACGATCAATGCGGTTATTCACGCTGGCGCGACGCCCGTATTAGTAGACGTCGAGCGGCATTCGTTTAATATAGATCCTGAAGAAGTGCGGCGCAAGATTTCTCGACGAACCAAAGCGATCATGCCAGTGCATTTTGCCGGTCGTGTTTGCAATATGGCTGCGCTGAAGTCGCTTGCACGCGAACACGATCTGAGAATAATTGAGGATTGCGCCCATGCCATTGAAACGGAATATTGCGGCCAAAAGGCTGGCGCGATGGGGGATTGTGGTGTACTTAGTTTCTATTCGACAAAGAATATTGTCACCGGTGAAGGTGGCATGTTGTTGACGAATGACAACGAAATCGCGGCACGTGCCAAGATATTGGCCTTGCACGGTATGTCGCAGGATGCCTGGAAGCGATTCTCCGACGATGGCTACAAACATTATGATGTAGTTGAGGTGGGATTCAAGTACAACATGATGGACTTGCAGGCGGCTATCGGCATGCATCAAATCAAACGTGTGGAACTATATTGGCAGCGGCGGTTGGAAATATGGAATCGCTACAATTCAGCATTTGCCGATTTGCCAGTTACCATTCCAGCTCCGCTCGACAATGAATCCCGGCATGCACTCCACCTTTATACGGTATTGATTAACGAAGATAAAGCAGGAATAACGCGGGATGAATTCATCACGCGGCTCCATGGCTGCAACATCGGGACCGGTGTGCATTACCGATCTATCCCAGTTCATCCTGTCTATCAACGCCGTTTCGGCTGGCGCCCCGAGGACTACCGAAATGCTCAAGCCATCGGACAATCGACGGCGTCGCTGCCATTGTCGGCGAAATTAAGTGACGAAGATGTGGAAGATGTTATTGACGCCGTCCGCCACGTCCTGAACGCTGATCGGTAGACATGCCGGGCACCCCCATACGAGTGTTGCATTCGGTCTCTACATACCTCAATCTTTCCGAGAATTGGATTTATCCTCAGATTACTCGGGTTCCGGCTGTTCAAAGTCGTGTGATCTGCAGTTCGGTAACAAACCTCAACGAGTTCCCCATTGCAGGACGACCTATTGTGAGTCCTCCGACGTGGGAGGCATGGTTCGGGATCCCTCGAATGGTGAATGCATTGAGTAGGCGGCTTGGTTTGGGTGGATGCGCATTACGGATGCGAATCCGGGGATGGCGTCCAAAGATTATTCATGCTCATTTTGGCACGCGAGGTTTTGAGTGTTTGGGCTTAAGACAATCTCTCGATATCCCCTTGGTAACCTCGTTTTACGGGTACGATGCTTGGATGTTACCGCAAACCGATCCGGTTTGGTTGTCACGGTACGAACGATTGTTTGCTGACGGCGACGCATTTCTGGTTGAAGGCCCCGCAATGTGCAAACGCCTCATGGATCTGGGATGTCCGCGGGAGAAGATCCGGATTCATAAAATAGGGGTTGATCTTGAGACACTTCCATTTAGACCGAGCGCCATTTCCTCTCAACTGCAGATCGTAATGGTTGGACGATTTGTAGAAAAGAAAGGTTTTGTTGATGGCTTGCGTGCCTGTCTTGAGGCGCGGTTGCGCGGCGTCGATCTGAAAGTCACAGTCATTGGAGACCATGGAGTCAACGATCGTGCTGGCCGCCAGATTAAAGAGAGTTTATTCAAGCTGGCCAGCGAGGCTGGATTGTCTGGCCGGGTTGCATTTACTGGATTTTTGTCGATGGGAAAAACGAGGGAAACGATTCGGGAGCACCAAATCGTATTATGCCCGAGCAAACATGCCACAAATGGAGACGCCGAAGGGGGCTCACCGGTGGTTCTTACGGAAGCGATGGCACAGGGGCTGATTTGTATTGGCACACAGCATTGCGACATTCCGGAAGTCATTGTCAACGGTGAAACTGGTTATTTGTGCGAAGAAGGTGATATTTTGGGAATGACAGAAGTTCTTAGCGCTTTGGCCCAGAGACGCGACAGTGCAATAGGCTTAGTGACGCAAGGTCGCAAACACATCGAGACTCATTTTTCCTTAACGACCCAATTGCAGAAACTAGGACAAATTTACGGATCACTTACTGGCGAGACCGCTTGAGCTCTCGCTCGTATCTTGGTATAGAGTCGCCCGGTTGTTCGTGGTGCATTCATAGATGAAAGCCTGGCTCATTATTGTCGCACTTTGCCTACCGGCCGCGGCTCAAAACATTTTGGACGAAGTTTCCTCGGTCAATCCTACTAATGATACGTCGGTGAATACGGCCAATGAGACAAGGTCGGTGCTCATTGTCTCCCGTGCTCCAGGGGTGGACTGCACAGGAACCACAGACAGTTCCGCAGCCCTCAATCACCTCTTTGATGCAAGGCTGGGCGGAAATATTAGTGGGAAACATGTGATCATTCCTGCCTTGTGCCAGCTACGCGTGGATCATCAAGTGATTGTTTTTGGTCAATCAAATTTCGTGTTGGACGGAGAAGGGCGCCCCGGGGGAAGCCTTTTTGGCTGCAATGGTTCAGTCGGCTCCGTGCTGTTGATCATGCGGTCCGGACATGCTGAAATTCGGGGGCTGGAAGTATATCCAAAGGGAGTGCATTGTAGTTCTAGCTTTACTCAGTCCGTCCTGGTCAGCAATACCAGGCCAGGTGGAGTAACAGCCACTGATCTTAAGTTCGTGAACATGGACATTCATCCCAGTTCAGGAGGGGTGGCCATCACTAACTATATCGGGATTGAATTCGGAATCAACGGTGAGCAAAATACAGAAGACATGCGTATTAGTGATTCGATTATAACGTGCAGCAACAGCAAGAACAGCTACGGTGTGGATATCGAGGTCGAAAACTCGGACAACGATGAAGTGTACCACAATCTAATAACGGACTGCTTTCAGAACGTACGAGTTCTTGCCGGCGGAGCTCGGATAGTAAATAACAAATTCGGAGGAGGAGGGAATTTTGCCCAATTTGGATCTGGCGGAAGCACGATTTGGGTGCGTGGCTGTGCTCCTCCGTTGCTTATTCTGGGCAATGAAGCGGCGGAAGGCTCAGGTCAGTTCATCAATTCGAACAACGATCGAGGGGGTTCCGGCTGCCAGATGCTCATCTTAGGTAATCAGTGGACCTTGGCCGGTGGCGGCAGCATCGACCCGAACGTCTATCCGGTAAATCTAAACTCCGGAGGTGCCGATAACCAAGTAGTAATTGGCAATAGCTTTAACGCGGCAGGGACCACATCGAAACCAATTATCGGCAGTGATCGGCGCAAACCGACCGGGCCCCTGGGTAGTCTTGTCGAGCTTGGAAATGAAGTGTTACATGACGCGGGCGGCATACTCAACACATACAGTCCACCGTTTGCTCAAGGTACGCTAAGTTTCAGTAAATCTGTGGAGGGCACCACCTCATTCCAGACGTTGCTCTCGCTGCAAACACCCAGTTCATCATCCGCCAGTTGTACCGCAGGACAGATTTGGGCTGACACGGACTTTGTGTATGTCTGTGCGGGGCCTAACAGGATTAAACGTGCGGCACTTTCCACCTTCTAAGAAATCTTTTATGTCCCCGCCACGCCCAATAAAGATATGAAAACTTTTCTGAAAAGACATATTTCCCCCGATCGTAGACGACTGATGAGGCGGGAGCTTGCACGGATTCGCTGGTTTGGATTGCGGCGTTATTGTCCGGTGTGCGAAAGCAACGTGACGAGATTTCTTCCTGGAGGGGTGGTGCCGCGTCCAAATGCCCTCTGCCCAATCTGTGGTTCGGCCGAGCGTCACCGTCTGGACTGGTATTTCATGAAAAACCACACCGATCTGCTCAATGGAAAACAAAAATCTTTGCTTCATGTTGCTCCAGAGTATGAGATATCGAATCGCCTGAAAAAAGTTGATTTTTTGGACTATTGGACCTCATCCCTCGATGGCAAAGATACTCGCGCTAAGATCGACATCACAAATATGTCGTTTCCGGATGATCAATTCGACGCGATTTATTGCTCGCACGTTTTGGAACACGTCACAGAGGATAGAACAGCGATTCGCGAGTTTTGGCGTATTTTACGGCCGGGCCGGTGGGCGCTCTTGCAGGTCCCGATTACACCTGGGTTGGAAGTCACTGCGGAAGATATAGCGATTGTTGATCCAAACGAGCGTGCACGGTTGTATGGTCAGTGGGACCACGTTAGGGCCTACGGCTGCGATTATCCCGACCGCTTACGGGAAGAGGGTTTTAACGTAACAGCCTTTCGTGCGGATGATATTCTGACGTCAAAACAAATTATTCACTGGGGCATCGAGACCTGCGAAGAGCCTATCTTCTATTGTCAAAAGGTGTAATTGGGCCAAGGACCCGGAGTTGTCGATGCGTAAGTATGCCTTTCAGTCATTCTATAGCTGTAATCGGATATGCTGAGTGTTCGTCCCGCTGAAAGGCACTGACGGCAAGACGATTTTACTCCTGTCTTGTTGGCCCCAAATCCACTATGCAGCCGGACGTTTCAATAATCATTCCATCACGCAACCGCTTGTGGTCTCTACCTAGGGCGATTGAATCGTGCCGAAGCTCAACTCTGGGGGTGCAAATAATTGTGATTGACGACGGTAGTGCGGATGGAACTGCCCAATGGCTGAAAACCCAAGAAGACTTGGAAGTATTGCAAGGGGAAGGCTGGGGCAAACCATGGGGAGTCAATAAGGCGCTCAGCCTGGCCAGAGGAACCTATCTGCGCTACTTGGATTCCGATGACTGGTTGAATCCTGGAGCTAACGAGAGACAATTTGAAATCGCCGAGAGTACTCAGGCGGATGTTATCGTTGCCGGTCTCGACATTTATCAGGACGATGCACTTGTGAGCACGGATTCCTGGTGTGACACTGACGACTTTATTGCCCAACAACTCGGTGAGTCATTCGGCTCGCATTACTCAGCTTTTCTTTTCCGAAAGAGTCTCATCGAAGATATTCCTCACCGGACGTTGTTCCCATCTTCGGATTTCGCTTCAAGAGACGATCGGTGCTTTATGCTGGAGGTGGCGCTGCGGCATCCCCGAATCGCGGTTTGCTCGGCGCCGGTGCTTTGTCATCGGCAGCATACTAAGGATCGGCTTCAATTTCGGGGGGCACTGCGCGGAGTGGGTACCAACATTCAGCAGTTGTATATTTATCGTCAGATTTTGCGTTTGCTCGATCAACGCGGCGAGTTGACTCCCCGTCGCCGCCGGGCCGCCAGCAAAACTCTCTGGCCGCTTGCTCATTGGACTGCCTACTCGTACTTGAATGAAGCGTGTGAGATAGCTGAATGGGTGTTCAATCTTGATCCTGAGTTTCGCTCGCCCGAGAAGGGCCTTCTCGGAGTACTTTATCGTCGTATCGGCTTCCGAAAGACGGAACTTCTCTTGAGGTTGCGCCGAAACTTTCTGGCGCTTTTCAGAGCTAAAGCGAAGGCCCAAAGCCTACAATTTAAGTAGACCGTGCAATCGTTCAACCTTTTTACGAAGAACTTCACTCGGGTCGTTGGCTCCGCTTGATCACTGTCGTCGAAGAATCATTCAGCGGAGGCTTCGCGGTAGCCTCCATCCCAGT
The DNA here is from genome assembly GCA_963768265.1 of uncultured Acidobacteriaceae bacterium. Lineage (GTDB taxonomy): Bacteria > Acidobacteriota > Terriglobia > Terriglobales > Acidobacteriaceae > Sulfotelmatobacter. Next base: position 1,881 of record CAVYHM010000025.1, on the reverse strand, counting down.
GCAGCATTGATCTGATGCGCATACTTCTCAGTTGCTTACAGAGTCTCAACCGGCATTCAATCCCCCCGTATCGCCACTGGCGTACCTACTTTGTAGAGGGCCTGGTTGAGGCAGGTCACGAGGTCATCGAGGTTGCTAACACTGACTGGGCTGAAGCGCTGACCTATCCTCCGGGTCGAGCGTTAGATTATTGGCGCACGCGCACGTGGGAGGCTGTAGAAACCTTCGTGCGTGAGGAGCTTGCACAACGGCCGATTCATCTGTTCGTTGGCTATTTCTATCCCGAGCAGGTGGAGGAAGCCGCAATCCGGGAATTGCAGCGAATCGGAATTCCTTGTGTAAATTTCTTTTGCGACAATGTGCGCGAATTTGTCAAACCGCCGGCGGAATACGCGCCCTTCGCCTTGCACTGGGTGCCGGAGTTTGAGGCCTTACGGATGTATCGGGATGCGGGATTGCCGTTTGTGCACGCTCCGATGCCGTGTTGGATATCAGCCGATCAGAGAAAGGCGGCCTGCCGAGAGACTGAGCCTGCAACATTCATCGGCTCAGCGGATATTCTGCGTAAGGACCTGTTCAGTCGAGCCTTGGCGGGAGGCGGAGATTTCGTCATAAGAGGTACTGGATGGCGGGTAAACGCGGACGTTCCGATTCAGTCGAAGCAAATCGGCACCGCGACTGCCGTGATCAATAATCAGATCGCGCTCGTAAAGAGACACGGTCTGGGTAGTCTCCTAACGAAGATTGGGTCCCGCATGCATCCTCTGAGACCACGGTCGATCGAGGAATCAAGAATCGGTGCTCCCCTTTCGGATACAGAGTATTTTCGCGTCACCCGAGAGGCGATGATTACCATCGGCGTGAACCGAGTGCCGAGTGCGCGTCGATCGCTACATCGGCCGTTGGTTTATTCTCGCTTACGTGACATCGAGGCGCCGATGCTGGGTGCGTGTTATCTGACCGAATGGACCGAGGGACTTGAGCACATGTACGAATTGGGCAATGAAATCGAGGCTTATCGAACGCCCGAGGAGCTAACCAGCAAGCTGAGCGAGTTGCGCAGCGATCCCCCGCGCCGCAGCGCCATGCGAGAGCGGGCGCAGCGCAGGGCCCTTGCCGATCACACAGTTGGACGAAGTATGGAGCGTATCCGCGAACACTTTGGGCTCTGAGCCGCTCATGAGATTGGAACTCCTTTACAACCCCCGATTGCTTTGCGAGCGTCTGGCGATCGAATCGGTGAGACGAAGAAGGCTCGCCACTCTGAAGGGTACCCAAGCAGCGAAACTATCTTTGGGGCATATCGACACGCTGGAACTGGTGCAACTCGCCAGCCCGGCGGGAATCAGTGTGATCTACGATATCGGCGCTAATGTCGGAACCTGGAGCCTATTGGCGAAGGCTCTTGTTCCCGCCGTGCGCATTGAGGCGTTCGAGCCTTTGCCAAAGCATCAGACCGAATTTCTCCGAAACTTTACGGGCAGCGTCGATGTAAACTTGCACTCTGTTGCAGTCGGTTCTGACAATGCCACCGGAACGTTTCACGTCACGGATTTTTCAGATGCCTCTAGCCTCTTGCAGCCGAATGAGGCGAGCTGGTCACAGTTCGGAGTGCGCGAGGTGCAGCGGTTGTCGCTTCCCGTGGTTCGGCTCGACGATTATCGACGGGACCGGCAGCTTCCTCGGCCTGACCTGATTAAGCTCGACATACAAGGCTTCGAACTCGAGGCATTGCGGGGTGCGCCAGACTGTCTGGCGTCAGCGAAAGCCGTTATCACCGAAGTCAGTTTCATCGAGTATTACGAGGGGCAATGTCTTTTTCACGACCTCGTCGCCCATCTGGCGCGGTACGGATTATTTATGCGGGCCTTCGGAATCAAC
>CAVYHM010000024.1:0-56121 GCA_963768265.1 uncultured Acidobacteriaceae bacterium | reverse complement strand
TGCGCGAGCATCGGCAGGCGCTGGGCGGCTCGTTGCCGACCCGCCGCCGCACAGCGCGCCGCTCGAAATTCCGCCTTTGTCCGCTTTCGATGCGCTGCTGCACGCGACCGCCGAGGGCCGCGAGATTTCCACGACGATGGCTTTCGTGCGCATCCTGACGACGCTGCTGCGCGACAAGACGATCGGGCCGCGCATCGTGCCGATCGTGCCCGACGAGAGCCGAACCTTCGGCATGGAGGGGCTGTTCCGCCAGATCGGCATTTTCAGCCAGGAGGGCCAGCTCTATCGGCCCCAGGACGCCGATCAGCTGATGTATTACCGCGAGGATCCGAAGGGGCAGATCCTGCAAGAGGGCATCAACGAGCCCGGCGCAATGGCCTCGTTCATCGCCGCGGGCACCTCTTATTCGACCTCCAATACGCCGATGATCCCCTTCTACGTATACTATTCGATGTTCGGGTTCCAGCGCATCGGCGACTTGGCCTGGGCGGCGGGGGACATGCGTACACGCGGCTTCCTGATCGGGGGAACTTCCGGACGCACGACCCTCAACGGCGAGGGGCTGCAACACGAGGACGGCCATAGCCACGTGCTCGCCTCGACGATCCCGAATTGCGTCGGCTACGACCCGACCTACGCCTACGAAGTCGCCGTCATCATCCGCTCCGGCCTGCAGCGCATGTATGTCGACAGCGAGGACGTCTATTTCTACATCACCACGCTGAACGAGAATTATCCGCACCCGGCAATGCCGGAAGGCGCGGAGGAGGGCATTCTCAAGGAATGTACAGGCTGCGCGCGGTCGAGGCCGAGGGCGACAACCCCACGCTCAAGACGCGCCTGCTCGGCTCGGGCGCCATCTTGCGGGAAGTCGAGGCGGGAGCCGATCTGCTGGCCAAGGATTTCGGCGTCTCCAGCGAAATCTGGAGCGTGACCAGCTTCACCGAACTCCGCCGCGACGGTCTCGACACCGAGCGTTGGAACATGCTGCATCCGGAAGAGCCGCGTGTTCCCTTTGTCGAGCAGGCGCTGGGCAAGGGCGTCGGACCGGTGATCGCGGCGACCGACTACATCAAGGCGATCCCCGACGGCATCCGGCCCTACGTGCCCGCGCGATTCAAGGCGCTCGGCACCGACGGTTTCGGCCGCTCCGACTACCGCAGAAAGCTGCGGGCCTTCTTCGAGGTCGACCGCTATCACGTTGCGGTCGCGGCGCTGAAGGCGCTCGCCGACGATCAGTTGCTGCCGGCCAGGCGCGTATCCGAGGCGATCGCGCGCTATCAAATCGATCCCGAGCGGGCGAGCCCCGCGCGAAGCTGAGCAGCTTCGCGAATTCGATCCCGAAGACGCTCGCGCGAAGGAGAAGCTGGCGTGGCGAAAATCGAAGTCAAAGTTCCCGACATCGGCGATTTCAAGGACGTGCCGATCATCGAAATCCTGGTCAAGCCGGGTGAGTCGGTCAAGGCCGAGCAATCCTTGGTGACCCTGGAGTTCGGACAAGGCGACGATGGACGTGCCCGCGCCGGCTTCCGGCGTCGTCGGCGAGATTCTCGCCAAGATCGGCGACAAGGTCTCGATGGGCGTCGCGTTGCTGACGCTGGAAGAGGAGGGTGCCGCCGCGCCAGCTCCGGCGGCGCCGACGCCTGCTCCCGCCGCGCCGGCTCCAGCGCCCGCCTCGCCCCCCGCGCGCCGCTACTCCCTTCGCCTCGAGCATCCGGAGAAAGTCGGCCGCCGCGCCCGCCAGCGCTTCCGCTCAGGCGGCCGGGCCCAATCCAGCTGTGGCCGACTTCTCCGGCGTCAACGCCGGACCCGCCGTTCGCCGTCTCGCGCGGGAACTCGGCATCGACCTGACGACGATCTCGGGCTCGGGCGAGAAAGGCCGCATCACGCGCGAGGACGTCAAGGCGGCGCTGAGCGGCGGCGGGTCGGAGCAGCGGCTAAGGGCGGCGCCGCGCTGCCGGAAATCCCCGCCGTGGACTTCGCCAAATTCGGACCGGTGGAGACCGTCCCGCTGTCGCGCATCAAGCGCATCTCGGGGTTGCTGGCGCCACTCCGTACAACTTGGCCCTATACGGGCATCCGGGCATAGAGCTGACGGAATTCAACTCCAGGTACGACTCCCTACAGCTGACCGTAAACCGGCGTTTCAGCCGTGGATTGCAGGTATTGGCTGCCTACACCTGGTCCCGGTACTTTGACCAGACCTCGAGCCTGGAAAGCAACGCCTTCAACTTCCCGGGCATCAACCCGTTCTGCCCGCAGTGCATGTGGGCTCCTTCCGGAAACGATGCTCCGCAACGCTTTGTGGTGAGCTACACCTACACTCTGCCGTTCTACTCGCTGACACACAAGTGGAGGAGGCTGACGGACGACTGGAATCTGGCTGGCATCTACACGTTACAGCACGGAACTCCCGTCGGGGTCTTCGACTTCCGTAACTATTCGACCACTTGCGACAACTCCGCTGGCTTCTTCGCCTGTCCGGGCCAAGCCATGCAAGTCGGTAAAGTTCAATTCGCAAATCCGAGGACGCCTGTCGTCGAGTGCGGTTCAACCCCGCCCGTGGCAGATAACTACTGGATCGCGAGCGGGTCCCTCGGCTGCAATGCTCCCCCCGCAGCTTTCGCGGTTCCTGCTTCAGGGACTTTGGGCACCGCCAGCCGTAACCCGTTCTATGGTCCGGGAATCAATTACGGCGACATGGCGATCGAAAAGAGAATTCACATCGACGAAGGCCGGTACATCGAATTGCGCTTCGAAACTTACAACACTTTCAACCACGCCAACTTTGCCAACCCTACCGATAATGGTTTCAACAGCGAGGATGTCCAAAGCCTGTTTGGGGTCTTCGGTAAGATATATTCTACAAAGACCATTACAACCAATGGCGAAGGCAGAGCCGTGCAGATTGGTGCGAAGTTCTACTTCTAGAAGTCTCGGAAATGCTTCGGGCCGGGCGTTCTGCCCGGCCCGATTTATTTGATCTCAAAGTTCCTCGGGTCGAGCGAGATGTTGTGCGAGATCTTCGGGTCGCTTACCTCAAACTGGCTGATCCCTGTGGTTGCTGCACCGATCGTTGTCTGGGAAGGGTCCCCGCTGTACTGGATTGTCCATCGCGCCGGCAAAGTGAGGTCATCGACCGTTTTGAAATCGGCAAAGCGCTCTTCCAAACGGTAGTACCTTTCCTGTTGGCCGGCCGATGCGGACGGGCCACCTCCGCCCCTCGCCATCGCGTGGTACGAATAAACGGTCATGACGTGCCGTGATGTTTCGGGTTCAAAATAGAGTTCGATCTGCAGATCGCTGCTTTTCTTGGGAAAGTAGTCGACTCTGTGAAGATCGCGTCTGTCAATCTTCTTCAAGCCACGGTCCTCCAGCCTGGCGTGACGCTCATCCAAATGCGCGAGGGCCCATGCGGTTGACAGCGTGCCGCCCCAAAGACCCTCCGTAAGTACCTCTGGGTGTTCGAATACAAATCGCCCCAGCGCCGAATACACGCCCGGCCGGATCTGCTTGACGCCTGCTTTCTGTCCGTCACTGGCAAATTGCTCACCGTGATAGTCAACGCTTGGCAATTTCAGGACAGAAACAAATTTGTCGCCTTCCGAAACAAACTGCAATTGCCCTTCGGCGCCACTCGCAGCATTCAGCCACTGGAAAGTCAGTGTTCCTTGCACTAGCTGGTTCTTCACCGCACCACGCACCTGCTCGCTGCCGATCGAGTTCAATTGCTGCTTGGCAAAGTCGCTGGCCTGGAACGCATCCTTAGCCGCGCTGAGCGATAAGAGAGTCATGACCGGAAGCAAAACCGCAAAGGATCGCATAAAACCTCCCAAGTGCCTACTTCCCGAAGATCACATAGTGGTAGCTGGTAGCCATGAAGAACAGCAGCGGCACCGACAGAAATAAATTCGTACGCGAGGCCAGGAACGCCTGGCGGGCCAGGATGGCGGCGTCCGCCGGGGGCGTGCCGGCGAGCGTTCCTCGAATGATCTTCTTGTTGTTGGGCCAGATGATGCCCCATACGTTGAACAGCATCACGATGCCGAAGCCGCCGCCTACACCGATTGAGAGCACGTGGTTATCGTCCTGCCCCACGGGAGTGTAGTTGACGAACAGCCATCCGGCGGCTATGCAGAGGATCGCCGTGATGGCGCCGAGGATGTATCCGCTGGGCGTCATTTTTTTGATCACGAAGAATAAGATGGCCCAGACCGCGACCCAGAGCAGCAGGAAGAAGCCGATCGTACTCAGCTCGCCGACGCCCTGGCGCTGCGCGTCGGGTCCAACGTAGAACTGCCCCCAGTACCAGAAGCCGAAGAAGACCGTGGCCAGCGCGCTCCAGCGGAACCAGTTCAGTGCGGGCAGAGTCATGTACTGGAGAATCTTGGGTTTCATGGAGGCGTCTACCTGCTTCATGAACGGGACATTGATCAGGTTGAAGAAATAGAGCAGGCCGACCCAGGTAATGCCTGCAATAAAGTGAAACCAGCGCAGAATCAGCTGAGTGGCCTCCTTGCCCGTGTGTTGCGGCGCCATAAAAGAGGCGATGAAAGAGGCTGACATTGCGACGAAATGGTGCATTAGGATTTTCCTCCGCCAACTTAGAATTGAAGGTTGTGGGTCCCCGAACGCCGTGAGACCTGTAGCGCTCGACGAAGAAGGAAAGCGAGCTGCATGGACTGTTAACGCTCACGAGCCGCTGAATCTGGTCCAGTGCGGCCGCTGAGTCGAGGAAAGTCTGCGCTCTGCATGCAAGGTCTGTCAACATCTGCGCAAGGCACTTTTTTTTCATCTCTTACTTCTCCCTCTTCTACCTTTACCTTTTATTCTATTTCACATCTACTCACCCCACCAGTTTTCAACTACTCTTACACTTGATCTTGTTTTTGGACGACGCCAGCAGCGAGATCTATTTCTCGCCACTGTTGGGGAGCTATCCTCGGTGTCGGTGTTGTTCCCTCCCGTGAGCGATCGCGCGCCAGCGCTCGTTCCGTGCCTCTCTCCGCTATCTCCTCAGCCATTTCTCTCTCTCCCCTCCCTTTCCCGCCACGCGGCTCCGCATCCGCTCTCCCCCTTCCCTCTCTCTCCTCTCTCGCTTCTTTTCTCCTTTTTCCCCTCCTTCTCCCCTCTATCTCCTTCTCGCCGCGCGCGCCGCTTCCTCACCTCTCTCCCTCCTTTCCCTCCGCTTTTCTCGCTTCTTCTTCTCTCCTTCCTATTGCCGCCTTCGTTTTTCTTCTCTCTCTCTTTCTCGCCAATTTTGTAACTTCCCGGTTGAAAAGCTGCCGAGATCGCCGTATCGTACCTCTATTATCTGTCTGCCGGAGGCGCCCATTCAGGTGCGGGCCGGCGAGATTGTCCCCCCTTGTTCCCGTTGCCTGCGGGGAGGCTTTCGGGAACATGCTGTTGGTCTTGACCCGGCCAGGGATGCGGTTCTTTGGAAGGGTAAGTGGTTTGTTCGCAGTCTAGAAAGCGAGGAGATCGGCGATGGATAGCAATAAGCCGGCGCAAAACATTCAGGATTCCTTCCTCAACACGGCCCGCAAGGAGAGAGCAAGCATTACCATTTATCTGCTCAGTGGGGTGAAGTTAACGGGCCGCATCCGCTCTTTCGACAAGTACTCCGTGGTGCTGGAGGCGAACGGTCAGGAGCAACTGATCTTCAAACATGCCATCTCGACCGTGGTGATGGGGCGAGTGGCGGCGACGCACGGCCCGCACGTGACGCACACGGACAGGCCGATCAGCGCCGGAACCGCGGCCGCGCCGGCATCGGCGGCGAGCGCTTCGGGCACCGACGGGTAAGGCGTTTTCGGTTTGGGAAGTTCTCAATCCAAGACATCCCGCGAAGTTCTGCGCCCAGGCAGACGTGTGCCTCTCGGAAGCCAGGTTGCGCGCAACGAAGTGACGCGCGACGAAGCCGATGGCGAGCTAGCCTTTCTCGTTGGCCTCGACGTGCGCACGCGCGGGCGGAGCGTTAAAGGAACTGTCACCGCGCAGGCCGCAGCCGCGCGTGATGCGGTCGCCATGCAGCCGTCGAAGGCCAGCGCCGGAGGGGCTGCGGTGAAGTCCAGCGGCAAGCCCAGCATCCCCGAGTACGATGCCGATGAGTCGCTGGCGGAGCTGCGCACCCTGGCCGAAAGCGCTGGGGCGAAGGTGGTCGGCGAGATTCTGCAGCGTCGAGACCGCGTGGATCCCGCGACGTTGATTGGTGCGGGCAAGCTGGAAGAAGTTGCCGGCGCAGCCGCTTCGGCAAACGCTGATGTAGTTCTGTTCGATCACGACCTCAGCCCTTCGCAGCAGCGCAATATTGAAAAGATCGTGCACCGGCGGGTGATCGACCGCACCCAGCTCATCCTCGACATTTTTGCGCGGCATGCGCGCACGCGGGAAGGCCAGTTGCAAGTTGAACTGGCGCAGTTGCAGTATTTGCTGCCCCGGCTCGCTGGGCGCGGCGTGGAAATGTCGCAACTTGGCGGCGGGATTGGCACTCGCGGTCCTGGCGAAACCCAGTTGGAAACCGACCGCCGCAAGATTGCGCGGCGCGTCCGGCACGTGGAACAGCAACTGGAGAATGTACGCCGCATTCGCGCCCAGCAACGGCAGCGGCGGGAATCGGCGCCAGTGGCCACAGTGGCGCTGGTGGGCTATACGAACGCGGGGAAGTCGACACTATTCAATGCGCTGACCCGGGCTGCAGTTTTGTCCTCACCGAAAATGTTTGCCACGCTCGATCCCACGATTCGTGGTGTGGAATTGCCCTCGAAAAGAAAAGTGCTTTTGTCCGACACCGTAGGATTCATCCGCAGCCTGCCGCACACGCTGGTCTCGGCGTTTCGCGCGACACTGGAGGAAGTGCAGCGGGCCTCGCTCATTTTGCATGTGTCCGACGCCAGCAGCCGCCTTTCGGCGGAGCAGGACGCCCAGGTGGAAATCGTCCTCAAAGAGTTGGAGGCGGAGAAAAAGCCGCGCCTGCGCGTGATGAACAAAGTCGACTTGCTGGATGAAGAAGTGTCTCAGAATCTAATTGCCGAAGCGCAGCGCAGTGAGGCGAAGACCCTGTATGTGTCGGCGGTAGAGGGCACGGGGCTGAATCGCTTGTTAGAGCGCATTGATACGATGATCGAAGAAGACCCGGTCAGCCGCGTGCACCTGCGCGTGCCGCAAGAAGAAGGCAAGATGTTGGCGCTACTCGAAGCACGGTCGCGGATTTATTCGCGAGCATACAAAGATGGGGCCGTGGAACTCGATGCGGGTGCGCCGGAGTCGGTGGTGCGGCGGGTGAGGCAGTTCGTCGTCGATTAGGGGCACTCGGGCCTTCGTGGCGGGGTAAACTTGGCGGCTTGGATTGCGAGGCTCAACCCCAGCGCGTATTTTCCCTCGGGCCTCCACCGGAGGCAGAGCATGAGTGCGCGCCGAGGGATTGTCAGTCTCTGCGCGGCAGTCGCGTCCCTTCTACCACCCGCCTTGTTGGCCAGTGACGTCGTTCTCGTTCACGGACACATCTACACTGGCAATCCCAAAGCGCCATGGGCGCAGGCGCTGGCGGTCTCGGGAACGCGCATCGATGCCGTCGGCACAGATCAGGAAATATTGAACCGGAAACGGCCCCAGACTGAAGTCATCGATCTCTTGGGGCGGACCGTGATTCCGGGCATTTCCGATTCCCACGTCCATATGTGGTTTGGTTCGCTCGCCCTTCATGGACTCAATTTGTCAACGCCGGAGGGCAGCACAACTCCGGACGATGCCGACGCGCTGGTCGATAAGCTGAAGGCCTACGCCGCCAAGCATCCCAACGACAAAGTTCTGTTTGGCCGAGCAGACTTTAGCACTACTCCCCCTTCCACACCCACCCATGAATTGTTGGATCGAGCCGTTCCGGACCGGCCCGTAGTGGTGCATCACACTTCGGAACACGCGCTGTGGGTGAATGCGAAGGCGCTGGCCTTGGCCGGAATTAACGACCAGCCAGTCGATGATCCCACGGAAGAAAAATACATAGTCCGCGATGCCAGCGGGCATCCTAGCGGGATCCTGATGGAATCGGCCATGGCGGTGATGGAACGGGCCCTGGCGGACCAGTTCTCTCAGGACGAGAAGCTCGCGCTGCTGCACGACGGCTCCCACTACTTGAACTCCTTCGGCATTACCAGCGTGGTGAACGCAACTGGAAATCTGCAGGAGATTCAGCTATACGCTGCGTTGCGCGATCACGGCCAGCTTACCGTGCGCACGCGGACTTCTTTCGGAGCTGTAGCAGTGAACCATCACTTGACGCCGGAGTTTCTGGCTGACTTGGAGAAAGCGCGCACGGTCTATCACGACGATTGGGTTTCGGCGAACTTGGTGAAATTCTTTGTCGATGGCGGCACTGGGCTGATCCCCCCACTGACCTACCAACCGGCGGAATACAAGAAGCTGGTTCTCGAGCTGGACAAGCGGGGATACCAGATCATGACTCACACCTATCGTCCGGACTCCGCGCGATTGGTAGTGGACACGTACGAAGAGGTGGAGAGAATCAACGGACCACGCGACCGGCGTCTCCGGCTTGAGCATGCGGATTTTCTGCCCGCACAGGATATCCCGCGAGTGGCGAAGCTTTCTTTGATCGCCAGCATGCAGCCGAGTTTTTGCTGCGACGAGAATGGCTCTAATTATGATCCGAAGGATCGGACGACGACCGATCGGTGGCAGAGCTTGGTGAAGAGCGGCGCGAGGCTGGCTTTCGGGAGCGACTGGCCGTGTATCTGGCCACCCAACCCCTTTGTGGCCATCCAGGAAGCTGTCACTCGCCAAATCTGGCGGCCCAGGAGCAGTAATGATTTTCCCGGTGGAGCGTTCGACGGCGCAGGTCAGGCGGGAACCGTCGCCACCAAGGACGCCTACACTCCCGACGAGCGCATCACCGTCGAAGAGGCCGTGAACGCTTACACGCAAGGCTCGGCGTACGCCAGATTCTCCGAGGATAAACTTGGGACGCTCGAGATCGGGAAAGAGGCCGATCTCGCCGTCATTTCTCAGGACATCTTTTCCGTAAAGCCTGAAGAAATCAGCAAGACCATAGTGCTGACGACCATGGTCGCCGGGAAGGTCGTCTTTGCGGAACGGAATAAGTAGACTTCATACTGCGCTCAGGGAGAGCGAACGATGTCAGAAAATTAAATGGGCCGGCAACCAAGAAGCGGTGACATTCCTTGGCTATCGGCCCATTCGATCCTGAATTGGATCGGAGGTGATATTCATATGCTAGCCCTTTGGGCCGGGAAGTCAAGCTTAATGTGCAGAATATTGCCTATACCACAGTGTAGGCCGTCGCGGCATCCCGAACTCCTTCATATAGTTACACTTATGCTTCTGTCGTGTAGCACCATTCAAGGGGACCGAGATTGAACTAAGGTTCTCCTCAGATTCTATGGAGCGAGAGAGGTGCGCGGTCCTTGCGTCCCGTTTGTTGCCGTGACTTCGTTGACACAAACTGCTCGGGACGTTAGACTTAACAGTTTTCGTAGCCCTCATTTTCCGGTCTATATCAGCATCACATGGATCAGACGCTTCATCAACTAGGGGAATTACTGCTCGGAGCGGTACCGACCGTAATTCTTCTGGCTTTGCTCTACGCGCTGTACTCGGCGATTGTGCACAAGCCGCTGCAACAGGTGCTGGCGGAGCGGCGGAGCAAGACTGAGGGCACGGTGGAGAAATCGCGCGCTGATATCGCCGCCGCCGAGGCTCGCACGTCAGAGTACGAGCAGCGCCTGCGCGAGGCTCGGGCCGCGGTGTTTCGAGCCCAGGAAGCGCGTCGGCAGGCAGCGCTTGAGGCCCGCAGCGCCGCCCTGAATGAAGCGCGCAGGAAGGCGCAGGCGCAAGTGCAGGCAGTGAGGAAGGATATTGAAGCCGACAGTGTGGCGGCAGAGGCGGGACTACAGAAGGAAGCGTCCGCGCTCGCCGCGGAGATCGTGCGGCGTGTTCTAGTGCCGGCGCGGGTGGGGCGTTCGTAGTGATCGAAGGGCTAGTGGTCTCATCGAAGATGATCTTGCCAAAGAAGATTCTGCACGCGGCGGTTTTGACGGGGCTCATAGTGAGTCTCGCCGGGCTGGTCCAGGTGCGTGCGCAGGAGCAATCGCCTTCGCCTCCGCAGCCCCAAGTGAGCAAGGATAAGTCGCAGAATCCTGGAGGTCCAGGGCGGCAACTGGCGCATCAGAGTCGTGAAGCCGCCGGCGAAGAAAAGGACGAGACGGCGGAATTCAAGCAGTCGGCTTCAGTGCGGCTGGTTTCGCGGCTTACTGGTTTGGATTTGCAAAAATCCTACTGGTTGAGCGTAATAACAAATTTTGTGGTGATTGCGGCCGTCCTTGTCTGGGCAGGGCGCAAGTACATGCCGGGACTGTTCCGCGACCGCACTGCGGCCATCCAGAAGGCGATGCAGGAAGCACAGAAGGCGAGCGAAGAGGCGCGCCGCAAGCTGGCCGACATTGAATCGCGACTCATGAAGCTGGATGTCGAGATCGGCATGATGCGCGACGCGGCCGAAAAGGAAGCGGAGGCAGAGGCAGCCCGCATCCATGCCGCAGCGCTGGAAGACGCAAGGAAGATTGTGGCGGCGGCGGAGCAGGAAATTGCAGCGGCGGCCAAAGCCGCGCGGCGCCTTTTGACCGCCCACGCTGCCGATCTGGCCGTCGGGCTGGCGCACAAGCAGATTCATGTGGACGCGTCCACGGATCAAGCTCTGGTGCGTAATTTTGCCGTGCAGTTGAGCACGGCGTCCGACAATCCGGAAAAGGACAGGAATTAGGCCGTGGCCTCCATTGCCAGCACCTACGCCCGGGCGTTCGCGGACGTGGTTCTCAGCGCCCGCCTCGACGCGAATCGGGCCATTGGCGGATTGCGGCGGATCGCGGGGTTGCTCGCGGAGAGCACAGAGTTACGGCGCGTGTGGGAGAATCCCGCGGTTCCGGCGGAGCAGAAGCGCAATTTGCTGGACGCGATAGTGCACCGCGAGGGGATCGAACCTCACGTTCGCAACCTGATGGCTGTGCTCATCGATCGCCGGCGAGTCCAGTTTCTCAGCCGCATTACCGAGCAACTGGAGAAGGAACTCGACGTCCGGCTGGGATTCGCCGAAGCACACATCACCAGTGCGCGCGAACTGGGAGATGCCGAGAAGCGGTCTCTCGAAGCTCAGATCGAAAAAGTAACCGGCAAAAAAATCCGCGCCCGGTTCGGACTCGACGCATCACTGCTGGGCGGTGCCATCGTCCGCGTAGGCAGCACGATCTACGACGGTTCGGTGAAGGGACAGTTGGAAAAGATTAAAGAAGCTATTAGCTCTTAGCCTTTAGCTCTTGGCTTGAACCCGACCCAGGTCGAGCGAGGCAGCGAGGCTAAGCATCCGATACTGAGAATGGCTAAGAGCCAATAGCCAAAGGCTAAGAGCAGATTCTATGGCGCAAATCAAAGCAGACGAAATCACAAAACTGATCCGCGAGCAGATCGAGAACTACGAAACCAAGATCTCTGTGGACGAGACCGGCACGGTCATCACGCTAGGCGACGGCATCGCGCGCGTCTACGGACTCGACAAAGTCATGGCCGGCGAACTGCTCGCCTTTCCACACGACGTGGCCGGCATTGCTATGAACCTCGAAGAAGATCAGGTAGGCGTGGTGCTGCTCGGCGAATACACCGAGATCAAGGAGGGCGACGAGGTCAAGCGCACCGGCCGCATCATGAGCGTGCCTGTCGGCGACGCCATGATCGGGCGCGTGGTCAACTCGCTCGGCCAACCCATCGATGACAAGGGTCCGATCTCGACCGACAAGTTCATTGCGCTGGAACGTATTGCGCCGGGCGTAATTGATCGGCAGCCAGTCCGCGAGCCAATGGCTACCGGCCTGAAGGCCATCGACAGCATGATTCCGATTGGCCGTGGCCAGCGCGAATTGATCATCGGCGACCGGCAGACCGGGAAGACGGCGGTCGCGCTCGATACCATCATCAACAGCAAGGGCAACGATCTGATCTGCATTTATAACGCGATCGGTCAGAAGCGGTCGTCCATTGCCCAGGTGGTGAAGATTCTGGAAGACGCTGGAGCAATGGAGTACACCATCGTGGTGGCGGCTTCGGCGTCGGAACCGGCGCCCATGCAGTACATTTCACCCTATGCCGCGTGCGCCATGGGCGAGTTCTTCCGCGACAGCAAGCGGCACGCCCTGGTGATTTATGACGATTTGTCGAAGCACGCGGCCTCGTATCGCGAGATTTCGCTGCTGCTGCGGCGTCCGCCGGGACGCGAGGCGTATCCCGGAGATGTATTCTATCTCCACTCCCGACTGCTGGAGCGCGCGTCCAAGTTGAGCGACAAAATGGGTGGCGGTTCGCTGACCGCTCTGCCCATCATCGAGACGCAAGCGGGAGACGTCTCGGCCTACATTCCGACCAACGTCATTTCCATTACCGATGGCCAGATCTATCTGGAAACGGATTTGTTCAACCAGGGTATACGTCCAGCGGTAAACGTGGGTCTGTCCGTGAGTCGCGTCGGCGGCAGCGCGCAGATCAAGGCCATGCGGCAAGTTGCCGGCACCTTGAAGCTGGAACTGGCGCAGTATCGCGAACTGGCGGCGTTTGCCCAGTTCGGCAGCGATCTCGACAAAGCCACGCAGGCGCAGTTGAATCGCGGCCAGCGGCTGGTGGAACTGTTGAAGCAGAATCAGTTCTCGCCCCTGCCGTTCTCTAAGCAGATTCTGATCATCATGGCGGGCACGGGCGGATTCCTCGACGACATGCCGGTTGCCCAGGTGCGTGAGTTCGAGGGGGAGCTTTACAAGTATGTGGAGTCCACCAACCCCGGTCTGCTGCGCACGATCATGGAGAAGAAGATTCTCGACGACACCCTGAAAGGCCAGTTGCAAGGCGTGATCAAAGAAGCGAAACAGCAGTTCGTGGCAGCAAGAGAAGCAGTAGCAAAGTAGCAGGCATCAGATTCGAAGGGCAAGACTGCAAAGGTCCTTCGCTTCGCTCAGGATGACAAGGGCTTTGATTGGCTGACGACCAACGACTAACGACCAACGACTGATTCATGCCGAATATTCTCGACATCCGCCGCCGCATTCGCAGCGTAATCAACACGCGGCAAATCACCAAGGCCATGAAAATGGTCTCGGCGGCCAAGCTGCGCCGTGCGCAGGAGCGGGCACTGGCCGCCCGCCCGTATGCTCAGATGTTGACGAATGTGTTGAAGTCGTTGGTGGCGCGGGCCGAGATTTACGATCCGGAGACCGGCGAGCCGAAGCATCCTCTTCTGGCGCAACGGGAAGAAAAAAACATTTTGCTGATCGTGGTGACCGGCGACAAGGGCCTGGCGGGTGCGTTCAACGCCAACATCACAAAAGCCGCCCTGCGCTTCCTGGAGTCGAAGGCGGGCAATAACGTCGACATCGAAGCGATCGGGCGCAAGGGCCGTGATTTCTTGCGCCGACGCTATCCCGCGGCGAAGCTACAAACCCGCAGCCTGGCGGAACTGGCTGAATCGATCGAGGCTGAACCCGAGACTGCGGAGCGCGCAGCAACGATTCAAGTCACCGGTGAGCACGTCGGCGTTCTCGGCAAAGTGGAATTCGCGCAGGCGTCAGCGCTTGCGGAAAATGTGATTCAGCGCTACTGCCGCGAGGAGATCGACGCGGTCTACGTAGTATTTAACGAATTCAAGTCGGTGATTGCGCAGCGGCTGATTGTGGAGCAGATTCTGCCTATCGAACAGGTCGGCGAGCAGGCAGTGCGACTGGCCGAGGAGATGACCGAAGAAGAAAAGAAGAGGGCTAAAGAAGCGGCCGTTAGCGCCGGTGTGGGCATGCGTGGCACCGAGGGCGCCGCAGAAACGGCTTCGCAGTTCGGCACCGCGCAAGTGGATTACATCTATGAGCAGGCGCCCGCGGATCTGTTCCGCGCGCTGTTGCCGAAGTATGTGAGCATCCAGATTTTCCGGGCTCTGATGGAGTCGGTGGCTGCCGAACATGCGGCGCGCATGACGGCGATGGATTCGGCCACCAACAACGCCACCGACATGATCGATTCGCTGACGCTGATTATGAACCGGGCGCGACAGGCGAAGATTACGAAAGAGATCATCGAGATCGTCAGCGGCGCGGCGGCAATGTGAAGAAGCTGCTAGCTTCTAGCTACTAGCTTCTAGCCAAACGAATTTGGCGGCGCTGGAACTGTTAGTTAGGTCGAAAGGGTTGTGTTGAACCAAGCTAGGAGCTAGCAGCTAGTAGCTAGAAGCTAATTTATGCCTGAGAACGTAGGACATGTCATTCAAATTGCGGGACCCGCGGTGGACGTGCAATTTCCTGAGGGAAAACTGCCTCCGATCTACGAAGCTGTGAAAGTTGTTAGCGACGGCTTCACGGTACCCTCCCCTATCAACGTGATTCTCGAGGTGCAGCAACACCTGGGTGAGGGCCGTGTGCGCTGTGTCGCCATGCAACCGACCGACGGCATGGTGCGCGGCATGAAGGCCATCGACCAGGGCGGACCGATTTCCGTGCCCGTGGGCCGCGGAACGCTGGGGCGCGTGATGAACGTGATCGGCGAGCCAGTGGATCAGCTCGGGCCGATCGAATTCAAAGAGCGGATGCCGATTCACCGCCTGGCGCCGGCCTTCGACGAGCAGGCCACCACCGCCGAAATGTTCGAGACCGGTGTGAAGGTCGTCGACCTGATCCAGCCGTTTTTGAAAGGCGGCAAGATCGGATTGTTTGGCGGGGCCGGTGTGGGCAAGACCGTGGTTATCATGGAGCTAATCAACAACGTCGCCAAGCAGCACGGCGGCTACTCCGTGTTCGCTGGCGTCGGCGAGCGCACCCGGGAAGGCAACGACTTGTGGTTGGAAATGTCGGAGTCGGGCGTGATCAAGCCCGGCAAGCCGGCGGAATCCAAAGCCGCGCTGATCTATGGCCAGATGACGGAACCTCCCGGCGCGCGTTTGCGCGTGGCGCTGACCGGGTTGACGGTGGCAGAATACTTCCGCGATGCTGAGGGCGCCGACACGCTGCTCTTCATCGACAACATCTTCCGTTTCACGCAGGCGGGATCGGAGGTTTCAGCTCTGCTGGGCCGCATGCCCAGCGCCGTAGGCTATCAGCCGAACCTGGCGACGGAGATGGGCGAACTCCAGGAGCGCATCACCTCGACCAAGAAGGGCTCAGTCACTTCGGTGCAGGCGATTTACGTTCCTGCTGACGACTTGACGGATCCGGCGCCGGCCACCACATTTGCTCACCTCGACGCGACCACGGTGCTTTCCCGAGCGCTGACCGAGATCGGAATCTATCCCGCCGTCGATCCGCTGGCTTCGACGTCGCGCATTCTTGATCCGCGCATCGTTGGGCAGGAGCACTACGACGTGGCGCAGTCGGTGAAACGGACGCTGCAGACGTACAAGGATCTCCAGGACATCATCGCGATTCTCGGCATCGACGAACTCAGCGAAGATCAGAAGCTGACTGTGGCGCGGGCACGCAAAATTCAGCGTTTCCTCTCCCAGCCGTTCCACGTGGCCGAGCAATTCACGGGCGCGGCCGGACGTTATGTCAAAATTGCCGACACGGTGAAAGGCTTCAAGGCCATTGTGGAAGGGAAGTACGACGACATCCCCGAGCAGGCTTTCTATATGAAGGGGCCGATCGAGGAAGTACTGGAAGCCGCGGAGAAGATGAAGGCGGCAGCGTAAGAGCAGTGGCCAGTTGTCAGTGATCAGTGATCAGTCCTTGGGCTGACCGAAACTGACCGCCGGCCACTGACCACTGACCACTGAATGGCAGACACATTCCAACTCGAGATCGTCACGCCCGAAAAGAAGGTTGTAGAGACGGCGGCGGAAGAAGTTCAGATTCCCGGAAAGAACGGTTATCTGGGTATCTTGCCGGGGCATGCGCCGTTGATCACTGAACTGGCAGTGGGCGAGGTCAGCTTTCGGGAGAATTCGACCGAGCAGCATCTTGCCGTCGCGTGGGGGTTTGCCGAAGTCCTGCCCAACAAGGTGACGATCTTGGCCGAGACTGCGGAGCGTCCTTCGCAGATCGACGTGAAACGCGCCTGTGAAGCCAAAGAGCGCGCAGAGCAGCGGCTGACCAGCGGAGACGCCAGCGTTGACGTGGAACGAGCCCTGGATTCGCTGCATCGCGCCGAGGCTCGACTCGACGTGGCCGCGAAGAACCAGTAATCCGCTCCCGAGTCCTACCTCGTACTACATCGCTCTGCTCTATCCTGCTAGCGCCTCGCGGCTTTCAACTTATACAATTGGGCGGCTTACGAAACCTGAGGAGCTCCCACGATGAAGCTTCACATCGTCTTTCTTGTTTTCTATCTTTTCGCTTTTTTCGGTCTCGCAACCGCTCAGCAAACCAAACCCGCGGCCCAACCACCGCAAATGCCAACGTGGCTGGTCACGCCGGAAGTTCATCCGGACAACAGTGTCACCTTCCGATACCACGCCCCCAACGCACAGGATGTCAAGCTGGCCCGCGAAGGCGCTGATCCGGTCGCCATGCAGAAAGACGATCAGGGAGTGTGGAGCGTGACCACCGCAACGCTGCCACCGGACTATTACGGATATTCGTATAGCGTCGACGGCGTGCGCAACCTTGATCCCTACAACCACATGCTAGTTCCGAACTTGATTATGCCGGGGAACGCGGTGCACATTCCCGGGCCGGGGCTTCCTTGGGAAGTCAACGATGTGCCACACGGTGAGATTCATCATCATTTCTACAAGTCGGCGGTTGCGGGCGACGATCGCGATTATTACGTCTATACGCCGGCAGGATATGACGTT
Source organism: uncultured Acidobacteriaceae bacterium (assembly GCA_963768265.1). GTDB lineage: Bacteria > Acidobacteriota > Terriglobia > Terriglobales > Acidobacteriaceae > Sulfotelmatobacter. Next base: position 39,278 of record CAVYHM010000024.1, on the reverse strand, counting down.
GCGGCGAAGAAGACATATCCGGTGCTGTATCTGCTGCACGGATTTAGCGACGACGCCAGCGGATGGACAGCCGTCGGCCATGCCAACGTGATTTTCGACAACCTGATTGCGCAAGGCAAAGTCAAACCAATGGTCGTCGTCATGCCGCTCGGCTACGGAACGATGGAGATGATTCAGTTGGGATGGGGCGCCTGGAGCCACACGGACGTGCGCGACAAGAATTTCTCGCGGTTCCGCGAAGCATTGCTGACCGAAGTGATGCCCAAGGTCGAGAGCGAATACCGGATCACGAAAGACCGCGGTTCGCGCGCCATTGCTGGGCTCTCAATGGGCGGCTCGGAGTCACTCCTGACCGGGCTGAACAATCTCGACAAGTTTGCCTGGATTGGCGCCTTTAGTTCCGGCGGCATTCCAGACGAGTTTGACAAGGATTTTCCCGGCCTCGATGCCAAGGCCAACCAGCAGATTCGCCTGCTGTGGATAGCGTGCGGCACGGAGGACCGACTGATCACAGTGAACCGGAGTCTGCGCGACTGGCTGAAGTCAAAAGGCGTGCAGCATATCGACATCGAGACGCCGGGCATGCACACGTGGATGGTTTGGCGGAGGAACCTGGCGGAGTTCGCAGGACTGCTGTTCAGATAGACGACAGAGCATGGCCTAGGTAGGGATCCTTCGACTCCGTATTGGCTCTCGCTTCACGAGAGCCAGTACTCCGCTCAGGACGACAAAATCTTTACGGGACATTCACCTGATCCCGGGTTTCCGACGGCACATACTTCACCGCGGCGGTGCGCTCCAGTTTGTCCCAGGCGAACCTGCGGCCTTCCAGCGCTCGCTTCAAAGTCTTGAAGAGCACAATCGAAAATAGTTGGCGGTAGGCGAAGCGCTGCAGCCAGACCTGGCTGAGTAACCAGCCATCTTCCTTGTCGTCGGGACGACGTCGTTCCAGCGCGAATGCGATCGCTGATGCGAAGAAGTCAATCACCAGGAATGCGAAGAAGAACGCGACCAGTTTGTGGAAACTGGACGGATCGGTCGAGTCTGGGTGAAAGTGTTTCTGGATCAGATACCAGATCGTGCCAACCCCGAACATGATGTCGATAAGCGGCGACACCAGCGGCAGCAGAATCTGGAAGATCACGATGTTGGGCAATGCCACCCATCCCAGCGCGCCTTTGCGCGCGAAAACTCCGCGATGCTTGTACACGGCCTGCAGAATGCCGAAGGACCAGCGGAAACGCTGCCGCATCAGGCCATTCGCGTTGGTTGGAGCCTCGGTGAAGGCGAGCGCCATGTCTTCGTACTCGACGCGATATCCGCGGCGCAACAAAGCCATCGTCAGGTCGGCGTCTTCCGCAACTGTGTCCGTGTGGTATCCGCCGGCCTCGCGCACGGCGGAGACACGCCATGCGCCGATCGCACCCGGCACCACGCTGACCGCGCCCAGAACATCAAGGGCGCGGCGTTCGAAGTTCTGGCTGGTGATATACTCCAGCGCCTGCCAGCGCGTCCAGAGGTTCACCCGGTTTCCAACCTTGGCATTGCCCGCAATGGCGCCGACTTTGGGATTGATGAAATGGGGCACCAGGCGCGAGATGGCGTCAGATGCGATGATGGTGTCCGCGTCGATGCCCACGAACAGTTCCGCATCGCCGATGTGCTCGATGCCGTAATTGAGAGCCTCGGCTTTGCCGGAGTTCGCCTTGCCCAGGATCAGTACTCGTCCCGCAGCCGCTTCCCGCGCGAAGGCCCTTCGTGCGACTTCGAGCGTGTGGTCCTTCGAGCCGTCGTCGATTACGATAACGCGCAGATTGGGATAGTTGGAGTTCAATGCAGCGCGTACCGTCCGCTCGATCACTTTCTCTTCGTTGTAAGCCGGGATCAGTACGGTGACTTTTGGCCGGTAAGAAGCGACTTCCGCCGGCTTGCCGAAAATCTTCTCATGTACCCGGTCATAGACCGCCGCTGCTCCGATGAACAGCAGGCGCCCCGTCATCAGCAAGTCACCGAGGAGAAAAATCCAGGTGATGCCGACGATGCCAACATCGAATAGCCAGAAGCCCAGCCGATCTAGCCGCGCAGCCCATCGCTCGCCCGCCGGCAACGGTCCCATCACATCAGCCCTGGTTTTTCCCAGCAGGTCGTAAACGGAAGCGATCTCATAGCCGCGCGCCCGGATACCGTCGATGATCATGGGCAGGGCGCGAACCGTCTCCGCACGATCACCGCCACCGTCGTGCAGCAGTACGATATTGCCGCAACGCAGGTCCTCCTGGCGGCACGGCGGCAAGTGCGATAGCACATAGGCGGTAATCTGCTCCGCCGAGCGGCGCGGATTGTTGCTCCAATCGTTGGGATCAATGCGGTTGCCCACCGTGATGTAACCCATTTCTTGCGGGATCTCGAGGGGCCGCACCTGGTCGGCTGTGTCCGGTTCTTCGTCAACCGCGTAGGGGGGACGCATCAGCGTCACTCGGACTCCCATTAAGCTGGCGAAGAGGCGCTCGGTCAGATTCAGCTCCACCTTCATATACGCGGTGGAAATGTTGCTGACGTCAGGATGGGTGAACGTGTGGTTCCCGATGGTATTGCCTTCGCTGTAAATGCGCTTAGCGATGCCGGAAAATTTGTCCGTCTGGATGCCAATCAGAAAAAATGTGGCCGTGGCGTGCTTGTTCTTCAGCACGTCGAGAATTTTGGGAGTCCACTCCGGATCGGGCCCATCGTCAAAGGTGATCGCAACCCGGTTCGGGCTGTAGCCATACCGGCCAACACGATAGGGCTCAGGCGTGGTCTGGAATACTTCATCGGTGATCAGTTTGCTGTCGGCGTCAATGGTCAGATCACGAGTACCGTGAGCGGGTTTGTCTTCGATGCGTAGGATCTCGCCCTGGCCCTCCATGTCGACGTCAGCGCCGGGCGGAACATCGTGCAACCTGTCAGTGGCAGAGGGATCGCCGGGCATGTCCCAGACCCTCCACAGCGAGCGATCTTCGCCACCGAGGCGCCAGAGAGCGAAGGTTTTAATTCCCAATGTCTGTGCGGCTCGCATGTGATTGAGAGCAGTAACCGCGTCCAGGAACCAGACATCGTGGCGAAGGCTGCGTTCGTCGAGATAGCTGAAGTGCGGGTTTAAAGCGTCATCATCGAAGCTAACGTCTTCCTCGGAGTCGCGCGCGGCGAGCCACGCTTCTTGGACGCTGACACTGGAGTCGTGCTCCTCCGGTGGCAGCTTTCCTTTCTGTGGTTTCAGCACCCAATCGTAGCCGTAGTTCGCGATGGCGCAGATGATCTTCTCTTTCGGTATGACGCTGGTGGCGTAGGTCAGGTTCTTGACGAACCAATCCTGCGAGGCCACTGGGCCAGACGCCGCTCCAGGATAGTGCTCATCGTAGTTCATGAGAACAACACCATCAGAAGCGGTGGCGATCGCCGGATAGCCGTATTCCCCATTGTGCGGCGGGACCGCGACGTAGAGCTTCATGCCGCGGGTGTGCAAGTCTGCCGACAATTCCTTAAGCAACGCCACGTAACCGGGCTGCCCGCTGGGCGGGAAGGCTTCGAAGTCGACCATCAACCCGTGGTAGTGCCCCGAAGAAAGAAACTGAGCTGCTTGGCGGCGAAAGAGCGCCCGCGCGTCGGGATTATTCAGGAAACCAGTGACGCCCCCGACCCAGACCGCGCCATCGAAGTTATTCACCATGGGGAATACTTCCATGTTGGGGTCTTCCGCATTGACCAACGGCATGACGCGATCGTCGACTGGCCGGACGGTGCTGCCTTGCACGACGTCGAAAAACTTGCTCGTCTGATCGTCAATGCCCTGCAGACGCCCGTCGGCCGTGAGCACGTGCAGCCAGTCGGGATAAAGAATGTCGATCTGGCGGCCGTAATCGCGCAGCGAAGAGATACTGGCGGCGTCCCAGGGCACGTAGAAGGCGGCGCGAATTCCTTCTTCTTGATTCAGCTTTACTTGGGACGCCGCCAGCTTCGACTTTCGGTGCGAACGGGCCGCCAGTTTCTTTTGCCGGTCGCGAGCCTTCTCCTTTTCGCTTTCCTTGAGAGCCTTGAAGGCGCGTTTCTGCGGGGAGAACAGGAGTTCCGGCAAGGGTTCATCGCGCAGGGCCGTGTAGACGAAGAAAATCACCAGCGCGGAAACAAATACAGCCGAGACGTCGAACAGACGCCGCAGGCGTTTCCAGCGGGCGCGTTGCGGATCATAAAAGACTGGTCCAGCCATGGAATATTTCATTCGTATGCCGCAAGCGGCACACGGTCAATTTGCTGCAACGGGACAGGGCGAGTTTCGCTGCTCTGCGCTATAGAATACACTTTCCTGCCTCCCGGTTGCCGCAAACGCGCTATAGTCGCTCCTTGCGGGAACTGGTGCAGGAACTCGTAAGGAAGAAGGCGTCGTTCTTTCTTGGGGCGGGCCTGGCGGGTCTGGGTCTGCGGCTCCTGCTGGTCTGGCGATTTCCGGGGGTTGTAGACGATTCCCGGCTCTATGCCAACATCGCGGAGAATTGGCTGCAGCACGGAGTTTACGGTGTCACTAACTCTGGCGTGATCATGCCGACGCTCTCGCGCCTGCCGGGGTACCCCGCATTTCTGGCCGCGATCTTCGCTATCTTCGGAATCGAAAATTTTCACGCCGTCCTGCTGGTGCAGGTCGTCTTCGACTTGGGGACATGCTTCCTGATCGCAGATCTGTCGCGGCGTCTGCTTTCCCCACGAGCTGCGCAGGGCGGTTTTCTGCTTGCCGCGATCTGCCCATTTCTGGCCAATTACGCCGCTACGGCCCTGACCGAGACGCTGGAGATTTTCTTTACAGCGCTGGCGCTGGATTTAGCCATCTGCGGCCTCGGTGCGGTAAGCACCGATGCGCAGGGGCGGCGCCGCGCTCTTACGTGGCTCGGTTGCGGCCTCTCGATTGGGGCGGGCATTTTGCTGCGCCCTGACGGTGGGATCTTGCTTGCAGCCGTGGGCGGATATTTATTGTGGCTGCTCCTGCGGAGCCTGCGCCGAACAAGCAGCCGAGTGCCTGGGAGCCCTTTTTCCATTGTCTGGGCCGGAGTCCTCGTTGCCGTCGGAGTCACTGCTCCCTTGATTCCCTGGACATTGCGAAACCTGCACACGATGCACCGCTTTCAACCCCTCGCCCCACGATACGCCAACGACTCCGATGAATTGGTCACGACCGGCTTCAATCGCTGGGTCAAAACTTGGATCGAAGATTACGTTTCGGTGCAGGAGATTTATTGGAACGTGCCCGGGACGGAACTCGACTTCATGCGGCTGCCCACCCGGGCTTTTGATTCCCCCCTGCAACGAGACCAGACCCGCCAGTTGTTCGCCGACTACAACCGTGATCACGACTTGACGGCTGAACTCGATGCACGCTTCGCCGCGCTGGCCGCGGAACGGATCCACACGGCGCCATTGCGCTATTACCTGTGGCTGCCGGCGGTGCGCATCACAGATATGTGGCTGCGCCCGCGGACCGAGTTGTTTCCCTCCGACCCGCGCTGGTGGGAGTTCAACGACGACCGCCGCTGGCTCGCCCTGAGTCTGGGCCTCGGGCTGATCAACTTGGTTTATATCGCGATGGCGGCTGCGGGCTGGCTGCGTGTCCGCGAAATTTTCGGCGTTGGCTTATTTGTTTTGTTTTTGATTTTGCGTTCGTTCTTTCTCGGTACCTTGGAGAATCCCGAGCCACGCTACACGCTGGAATGCTATCCCGTGGTCATATTTCTCGCGTCCGCGATCTTCCATCGATCGGAGTAAACCTCCAGAATCTGGGACGTCCATATGTGATGGAGTAGAGATAAAACGTTTCACTCTGGCCAAATCTTTGAAATTAGCCTTGAAAGCCGTGGTCGGACAATTGCAGAATAGCAGGCACATCGACTCCCAGGGATCCATCCTTTGTTGCTAGTTCCCGTCGGAGACACTCGTGTTTACCTCAGTTTTGTTTAGGAGACCCCCGCATGCATAGTGCAGGTCGTTTTCTCACAGCTTTCAGAGTGGTTGCTATTGTCGCAATCTGCCTCTTGCTCGGCGGCAACCTCAACCTTCAGGCGCAGCAAGCGACGGCTTTGCTGACGGGAACCGTAAAGGATGCCACCGGGGCGGTGGTGTTGGGAGCAAAGATTACGCTCAAAAACTCTGAGACTAACGTCACCCGCAACACGACCTCGGGCAAGGACGGGGACTACGTGTTCACCCTGCTCCCAATCGGGACGTACGAATTGACCGTGGAACAGCAGGGGTTCAATTCCTATGTGAGAAAGGGGATTACCCTCCAGATCAATCAGAACGCGCGCGCTGATGTTCTGCTCGAGGTCGGCGCCGGCACGCAAGTGGTCGAGGTTGCTGGCGATGTATCGCAGGTGGATACGGTCAGCGCTACACTTGGCAATGTGGAAACTTCGCGGCGCATTGTCGACTTGCCGCTGGTCGAGCGCAATGCCTTCCAGCTCGGGCTGCTTCAAGCCGGTGTATTCCCTCCCGACCCGGACGATGGCAGCAACAATCCCTTTTCAGTGAGTGGCCAGCGTTCCGAATCCCTGAGTTTCCTGGTCAACGGTGCGGATAACAATGACTTTCTTGGGAACAATGCTGTCGTGAACCCCAATCCCGACGCCTTGGGCGAATTCAAGATCCTCACCAACAACTATGAGGCGGAATACGGTCGCACCTCGGGAGGAATCGTCAACCAGGTTATTAAGTCTGGAACCAACCGTTTCCACGGAGATGTCTTCGAGTTTTTCCGCAATGAGGCTCTAAACGCTCGCAACTACTTTCTGCCCACCGTCACTCCCTTCAAACGGAATACGTACGGAGGCACGCTGGGCGGGCCCATCAGAAAGGACAAGACCTTTTTCTTTGTCTCTTATCAGGGATATCGCAAGCATGAGGGCGAGGCGTCGCCCGTGTTGCAGGTGCTCAGTCCGGCCGAGCGGACCGGAGACTTCAGCGAGTTGCTGCCATCGACGCAGTTGTTCGATCCGATTACGGGGGCCGCTTATTCCAACAATAAGGTGCCAGTGAACCCCGTGATTGCCAATTACATTAGCAAGTACCTGCCGCTGCCCAACCTCCCCAACAACAATTTCGTCTCAGCGCCAACCAGGGTAGACCGCGACGAGCAAGGGATCGTGCGCGTGGATCATCACATTAGCGACAAAGACACGATCTACGCCACTTACATCATCGACGACTTGTCCCAGAATTTTCCGTTCAACATCGTGAATGGAGCGTCGTCCGGGGGAGACGTACCCGTTGGCTCAGGCTTCGACACGCTAACTCGCACGCAGTTCGGTTCGATTTCCTGGTTACACACCTTCAGCACGAGCATGGTCAACGAGTTCACGTTCGCGGGGAACCGCATTGCGGTCCTGCAGGACGTGCCGCATGACCACACATCACCATCAGCGCTCGGTTTTACGAACGTGAATCCTGACGATCCAGCAGGAACGGCGCCCCCCATCATTACGACTGTGAGCTTCAATCTCGGTCCCAGTCCCGGGGGTCCGACAAAATTGCATGATGTCACATTCCATTGGCAGGACAATGTCACAATTACGCGAGGGCGGCACAATATTAAATTCGGCGCCGACATTCGCCGTGTCCGTAATAACTTTGATTATGACTTCGAAAACAACGGAATCTTCGATTTTGGGAACAACACCAATTTCACCGGGAACTATCTCGCGGATTTTGTGGGCGGATTCTTTGACAGCTACGCCCAGTTCTCCAGAGCGGTGTACGGTATTCGCACTACAGATTGGCACTTCTTTGGCCAGGATTCCTGGAAGGTTCTGCCGCGACTGACACTCGATCTTGGCCTTCGCTACGAGTACGACTCGCCGTTGGAGGATCCGCATAACGAGATTCTGGGTTTCTTCCCAGGGCAACAATCCACGAAATTCCCGGGTGCCCCCAAAGGCATCCTTTACCCCGGAGACCCCGGCACTCCAAATCGCGGCCTGACCTATCCGGACCGCAACAACTTTGCGCCTCGATTTGGATTCGCCTGGGACGTCCTGGGCAGAGCCAAGCTGGTGATGCGCGGTGGTTATGGCATTTTCTATGATCTGGAGGACGGCGCATTGAACCTACAGTTTGGCGGGGAATCGCCGTTTGGCCAGGTTACTCAGATCTTTCCGTCAGACTATACCGGAGTGGCACCGGGCACGAACACGGTCGGCGATCCGTTTGGGACATTTGGCCAAACGAACCCGTACCCCACGCACGGTGTGGTCGGATCTACATTCGGCGTCCCTGCGATTCAGTTCGCCTATGTCGTTTACCCACACTTCCGCACGCCATACTCGGAGAATGTGAACTTTGGCCTGCAGTATCAGATCACGCAGGACACAATGATCGAGGCCGACTATGTGGGCAGTTTTTCTCGAAAGGCGATCGCCACCACCGATGTGAATGCTCCTGTCCAGAGCATCATGCAGGCACAATTGACGAATCCGAATGGGGGATTCACCAATCCCGACTGCGCCCGCCCGCTAGCGGCTTGCCCTAATCCCACCGATCCAAATTCTTCACCTACCGGAGCCTTACAACTGTTTACGGACCTGAGCAGCGGCACCTCCGGCAGCAATCAATTCCAGTTTACGGTAGATAAGCGATTCAGCCACGACTTCAATATTCGCGGAGCGTACACGTTCGCCCATACCATTGATGACCAATCGGGCTTTCGCTATAACAGTTCGGTCTACACTGATCCCTTCAACCACCAGTTTGATCGCGCGTCGGCCAACTTCGATGTCCGCCAGAGATTGGTTGTGAGTGGAATCTGGAAACTTCCGCTGGGTCATGCCCTCCGAAACGGGAACGCCGTTTTGCGAACGATCGCGGAGGGCTGGGAGGCAAGCGGAATCGCCGCCTTTCAAACTGGGACGCCGTTTACGATCTTTTCCAATTCAAATTCCAGCCAGGAGAACATTTTCCTCGATCGCGCCGATCTGATTGGCCCGATCCAGTATTTTCCCGCCCGGTCTCAGCGCTCTTTTGATCCATCAACCGCCAACTGCCTGGGTGCGGCAGTCACCGGCAACTTCTATTTCAATCCGAATGCGTTTGACTGTGCCAACGTCCCAACGTTCAGTTTTGGCAATTCGGGCAGGAACATCCTGCGAGGTCCGGGGCTTAACAACTTTGACCTGTCTGTGGGGCGCACGTTCAAGATCGCCGAGAGCAAGAGCGTTGAATTCCGGTCCGAGTTCTTCAACGCGTTCAATCACGCGCAGTTCTTCAATCCAGACCACGGCGGCGGAAGCGGAACCTTTGGCCAGATCACAGAGGCCAGAGATCCGAGAATTATGCAGTTCGGGTTGAAATTCTATTTCTGAGACGGTCCCGAGGCCATTTACGCCAGCGGCGAGTCGCTCATGCGGAATCTGGTGCGGACGTGTTCGGAGATGAGTTCGATCGCTGCGCGATTCTTCACCGGGTCGACCTGGGCCAGGTACTTCATCGCCTCCACCAGCAGGCGTTGCCCATCCACGTAACGAGGATCGGAGGTGCGTTCCCGGCGCTTGTTTCCCAGCTTAGGAGGGACTGTAATCGTAAAAACTTTGGCCATGAATAAACCCAACTGAGGTGCGGTCAGTATATCGTCTCACGTACACTTTCCAGCACACCTTCTTGCTCTTTAGATTCAATAACTTAACCGCGAGGTGAGATGGTGGTTGTCTTGCCCGTGGTCTTGAGCTTAAAAATGTCGTCGGCAAGCTTCTCCTTCATACGGATTGAAGAGTACTTGGCCAGGCGATAATCGCCTTGCGGCTCAAAAAACTGCTGCTGCACGGAGATGCCGCGGTCGAGGTCGATCCAGAGAAAAATTTTCTTAAAGTTATTACGGACCCGCTCCGACTTCGGGACCAGTTGCAGCTTGGCGGTGGCGACGCCACTGATCGTCTCCGGGCCCTGGTAGGTCACATCAAATGTCTTTACTAGATCCTGCCCGCTTCCTCCGAAGCCTAGAACCAGGTAGCTCTCAAAGTCCGAGCTGTTCTTGCCGAGGTCATAAACCGTCACCTGGTCGGGCTTGGGCTGATACATGCGAATCTTACCTTCGCGGAAGAGCACAAACTTCGGCTCAGGTTTCAGTTGATCGGGGCTGCTGCCTGTCTTTTTGACGTCGATCATCATCTCGATTTCTTTACCGGCGCGCCGATAGTAGATGGTGCCCGTCTGGATGTCGTCGACTTCGTTGATGACTCTTTCATAGCGGTCCCACTCGAAGTCTGCCTGCGTAGTCCGGAAATTTGCGGCTGCTGCGTCCATTTTCTTCAGGACGGCATCCAGAGCGCCGGAGTCGTCGGGTTTTTGAGCCGGCGCCTCCCCTGCGTCGAGAAAGCAAGAGCACAGCGCGATTGTGAGGACGAGTGCGAAAGACCTCATATGGTTTTCTTTAGATCCGAAGCACTACTCTCTCCTGACCGTTACCTTGTAACTCTGTACGTGTCCCTTGCGGTCGTTAACAGTTTCATAGCTGATGATCGAGACCGCCCCCGAGATCGGCTCAATAATGCGGAGCAACTGCTCGCGCGTGGAACGATCATCGCCCGCCGAAATCGCGCTCGCCGCCACCTGGTACAGCAGGTGTCCCTCACCATCGGTGGTAACAACTACATCAGTCGGATGCGAATTGCGAGCGATGGGTTTGTCGTTGAAATCGATCACCCGCGGAGAAAGGAAAATGAAGATCAGGATTAGCGTGACCATGATGTCGTAATGCAGCGTGCCCCGCTCGTATTGCCACAGGATGTATCCGCGAATTGTGCGCCAAACGGCGTTCATTGGCAGGGGCGCGCTGGGCGCCGTGGTTGTAATTTCCGCTCTCAAGTCTAGTGACCGCTTCCTTTCTTGGCAATGATGGCAGCTTCTAGCTAAACCCAGACTTGGCCGGGGCTTCGGCCAGGTGGAAGCTAGCAGCTAGGAGCTAGAAGCTTTTTGGCGTAATGCGCTCCGCACCGATATAGGGTCGCAGCACCTCAGGAATCACCACGCTCCCATCCGCCTGCTGGTAGTTCTCCACAATTGCCACCCAGGTACGGCCCACCGCCAGTCCGCTGCCGTTCAACGTGTGCACGAGTTCGGTCTTATTCTTGCCCTCGGGCCGGTAACGAATGTTGGTCCGCCGCGCCTGATACGACTCGAAATTCGAGCACGAGGAGATTTCGCGGAACAACTGCTGTCCGGGCAGCCAGACCTCGATATCGTACGTCTTGGCAGAAGCCGCGCCCATGTCGGCGGTGCAGAGCGTCACCACGCGGTAGTGCAGGCCCAACTTCTGCAAAACCTCCTCGGCATCGTGGGTGAGCTTCTCATGCTCTTCGTAAGAATTCTCCGGCCGGGCGAACTTCACCAGTTCAACCTTCTGGAACTGATGCTGGCGGATGATCCCGCGCACGTCTTTTCCGTACGATCCGGCTTCGCTGCGAAAGCACGGGGTATAAGCGGTGAGCGAAATGGGCAGCCGCGATTGCTCCAGAACTTCGTCGCGGAATAAATTCGTGACCGGAACTTCGGCGGTTGGAATCAGCCACAAATCCTTCTCGCCATGCGGCACGCGAAACGAGTCCGCAGCAAACTTGGGAAGTTGCCCCGTCCCGTACATCGAATCGGAATTGACCACGTACGGTGGGAGGACTTCGGTATATCCGTGCTCGCGCGTGTGCAGGTCGAGCATGAAGTTCGCGAGCGCTCGCTCGAGCTTTGCGCCCAAGTCCCAGTAGACGGCGAAACGCGCGCCCGTGAGCTTGACCGCTCTCTCCAGATCGAGAATACCGAGTTCTGCGCCCAGATCCCAATGTGGTTTAGGAGTGAAGTCGAACCTGGGCGGAGTTCCCCAGCGGCGCACTTCGACGTTATCGTCAGCGCTAAGGCCGACCGGTACGCTGGCGTGCGGGAGGTTCGGAATTCCGACGAGGATGTCGCGCAGGCGGGCATCCAGGTCGGTCGCGGTTTTTTCCAACTCCTGAATCTGTTCCCGGAGTTCCTTGGTCTGGACTATGGCGGCGCTGGCGTCCTGGCCGGCCTTCTTCGCTTTGGCAATTTCCTCGGAAGCCCTGTTGCGCTGGGCCTTGCGGGTTTCGGCTTCGGTGATCGCGTGGCGGCGCTGCGTGTCGACTTCGTGGAAGTCTTTGAGAACAGCTGGGTCCATGCCGCGCTGGCGCAGCTTTTCCTCCACCAGCGGAAAGTTTTCGCGGACGAAATTCAGATCGAGCATGGAAGTCACTAATGTATCGGAAAAGAGGCGGTGAGTGCACGCCCAAGGCGCAAAGCCATTGGAAATCGGGACCAGACAAGATCGCTGACGACTATAATTCTCCCGACATGTCCTTCCTCCGCTTTCTAATGCTGCTTTCGCTCGTCGCCTGGATCGGCGGATTGATCTTCTTCGCCTTCGTGCTCGCGCCCACGGCCTTTCAGGTTCTCCCCGACACACATCTCGCGGGCAATGTGGTCGGACGCGCGCTGGGCAGGCTGCACTGGATCGCGATTATCTCTGGGATAGTGTTTCTGCTGAGTTCCCTGATCTACAGTCGCCTCACCCACGGCACCGCTCATCTCTTCGCCCTTCGTCACGTGCTTGTCTGCCTGATGCTTGGGCTCACGCTGGTCTCGCAGTTCTGGATTATCCCGCGCATGGACACGCTACGCGCGCAGGTCGGAGACTTCGGTACTGTCACGCTTAACAATCCCGCCCGCGTGCAGTTTGATGCATTGCACGTCTGGTCGACACGCGTAGAGGGCGCGGTGCTGCTGTTCGGATTGGTCGCGGTCTATTTGACGGCCAGCCTCTTCGATCCCAGCCGGCGCTGACCACATGTCGATGCGACTTAGGGGCGTTTCCCGACCAGCCGGTAGCGGAAGCAATCCACAACGTGATCGTTCACCAAGCCGACTGCCTGCATGAAGGCATAACAGATGGTTGATCCAACGAAGTTGAAGCCACGGCGCTTGAGATCTTTGCTCATGGCGTCGGATTCCGCGGTGCTCGCAGGAACCTGGTGGAGCGACTTCCGTTTATTGACCAAAGGTTTGCCTTGCACAAATTGCCAGATGTAGCGGTCAAAACTGCCGAACTCTTCCTGCACGCGCCGGAATGCCTTCGCGTTCTCGATCGTCGACGCGATCTTCAGCTTGTTGCGGACAATGCCAGGATCGCGCAGTAGCTGCTGCACCTTGGGACGATCAATAGCGGCCACGCGCTTCGGATCAAACCGGGCGAAGGCTTTGCGGTAATTCTCGCGCTTGTTGAGGATCGTGCTCCAGCTGAGGCCGGCCTGTGCACCTTCGAGGATGATAAATTCAAAGAGCGTGCGGTCATCGTGCACCGGTACGCCCCACTCTTCATCGTGATAGCGGATCATGAGTTCGCTGCTCGCCCAGCCGCAGCGAACTCTGTCGGAGGAATTCTTAACCACGGGGGACCCTGAGTTTCACTGAGTATCAGTCTTTCTTATCGGCCCGGCGATTCTACTCCAGCGATTTCGGGTCGGACTTGTTCACCGGCGTTTTCTTGTCAAGTAGGGAAACCAGTTGATGCGCGCACGCCGGGATGCCGACCTTGCCCTGGCGAATGATTTCCTTCGCGCTCAACTTTTTTCCATACAGCTTCTCGTTGGCGCTGCCATCAGAGCGCAAAGTCGAGCCTTCCAGCGAGACTCCGGCGAACAGGCCTTTGTTCCGCGAGTAAGAAAGGATCTCGGCACTCATTACGATATCGGTTGCACCCTCAGCCGTTCGCCCCTTGGGCCCTGCCGCGGCGGACGCATCCGCGCCCAGCTTCACTTTGCTGTAGAGCAAAGACTCCGCGCCCTTCGGGTTCATCACCAACAGCACGAAGTCGGTCGCCTGACCGCCCAACTGAAATCCGATGCTCACGCCTTCGAGCGCATACAATGCCGGCGCGCCCCATTTGCCCTTGTAGTGCTCGCCGCCGCGGCACACCATCACACCGCGCCCGTAGCTGGCGCCGACGCCGAAGGCTGCCTTTTTCACCGACGGCAGGATGATCACGCACTCGGCCTTGTCGAGCAGATCTTGCGGAATGTCGTCCGGGATGTTGAGGATTTCCTTAAGCACTTCGCCAGCATCTTTCACACGCTCTTCTTCCCGTTCGTCATTGACCGCGAACGTAGCCACCGACGAGAAAAGCAGGACCAAGAAACACACGATGAGTTTCTTCACGATTACCTCCAGAAGGATTGTAAGAAAACGCGGCGATTGAGTTGAATATTTCTTGTACAGTGAATCCGACTGGCCAACGCCCGGTGGTCAGTGCCTGTCGCGCAAACTACACAATCTGCAAGTCTTCTGCCATGACCAAACGTGTGCTCCTTTTGTAACTTGGCGTATAGGAGACACACTCCTAAAGTCAATGAGATAGCGCCGTACGGCGAGGGCCCGGTTTCGGCCTCTGGCGTGCATCTAATAGTTTAGGAGTGTCCTCTGGCTGTGCTTAGAGTGAAAAAATTGGATTGTCCGGGCATGAAGTACACGAACATCAATCTCCGGCTCTTGGCTCTATTGTTGGCGATTGCCGGCCTCGCGTCGCAAGCTCGAGCGCAGGAGGCATACGCCTCGACGCCCAGCTTGAGCGCGTACAACACTGGAGGAGCCACAGAAAATCTGGACGACCCGCAAAGCGCGATGATTACGATTCGCGCAAAAGTCAACGAAGTCAACGTGCTGTTCATTGCCACCGACAAGCACGGAAAATTCGTTCGCGATCTGACGCAACAGGATTTCACGATTCTTGACGATCACAAACCGCCGCAGTCGATCGTCAACTTCCGGCGCGAAACCGATTTGCCGCTGCACCTTGGTCTGCTCGTCGACGTGAGCGGATCGGTGGACAGCCGCTTTGATTTTGAGCAGACGGCAGCCACCAGCTTTTTGCAGCACACTCTGCGTGCCGGCTTCGACAAGGCTTTCATTGTCGGGTTCAACAGCCACAGCCAGTTGGCTCAGGATTTTACCGATAATGTGCAATTGCTTTCAGCAGGCGTTCACAAACTGCACGATGGTGGCGGAACCGCTCTTTACGATGCGGTTTATCGGGCCTGCAAAGAGAAGTTCCTCAAAGACCACTCCGATCATCCGGTGCGCAAAGCCATCATCGTGGTGAGCGACGGCGAAGATAACCAGAGCGAATACACGAAAGCGCAGGCCATCGAGATGGCGCAACGCGCCGAAGTGATCATCTACGCGATTTCCACCGACGACAGCGGCCTGGTGATGCGCGGTGACAAGGTATTGGAGCAACTCGCCGAAGCAACCGGCGGACGAGCCTTCTTCCCCTTCAAGATGAAGGACATCACCCACTCCTTTGCGGCCATCGAAGACGAACTCCGCAGCCAGTACGTGGTTTCGTATAAGCCCGCCGATTTCGACGCGGATGGACGCTATCGCACTATCGAAATCTCTACGTTGAAGAAAGACCTCCAAGTGAGAGCGCGCAAGGGCTACTTCGCACCACAGCAGTAGCTGACGCTCTTCGGCGACTCTCGCCTTTCTACTATTCCACCGGGTTTATGTTTCTGGAACTCTCAGGTTTTCGGGCATGGCTCGCTGCACCGCTTCAGCCACCGGATCGTCGGCCATTACGTCAATCAGTCCGATGCGCAAGGCCTGTTGGGCGGTGATCTTCTCCGCGGCGACGAACATTTCGAGCGCGCGCGCTTTGCCGACCAGTCGAGGCAGTCGCTGGGTTCCGCCCCACCCGGTGATCAGTCCCAAAGCAGCACCGCGATGCCCAAAGACGGCGTGCGGCGATGCGATCCGATGGTGACAGGCTAAAGCTAGGTCGAGCCCACCGCCCATGCAGTATCCAGAGATGGCGGCATACACTGGAGCAGGGAAGCGCTCGATCGCTGTCATCAAATCCTGCCCCATTTTCGCGAACTCATGGGCAGATGGACCATCCAGGCTCGCTATTTCCCTCAAATCAGCACCGGCTGAAAAAAACCTGTTGTTCCCGGCGATCACCAGCGGATGACGCAGCGGCGCCATTTCCCGGAGAACATCATTCAGTCCCAGCACACAGGCTCTGGTCAGCCGGTTGGTTGGGTCGTCGGAACACAGCTGAAGAACCGAAACCTCCTGTACCGTTTGCACTGAAAAGAACGAACAACCCATCGGGTGTGTTTCCTCATAAGACCAAGGCTAAAAACTAAGCCCCTCGCTCTATCCACTCCGCCAACCGGCACCCGTCGTCCTCTAGCAGAAACGTCCCCACTCCGTGGCACTCGCCGAAGATGCGGTGCGATTCAGGATCGCGGGCGGCACGTGTGATCCACTGCTGCCCCACCCGGTACTGCGCCGCAGTGAACCACTTCTGCGGCAGAACCTCAACCAGCCCCGCTCGCAAGTAGAAAACGAAAATGGCAAATGCGGGATCGTCATTCGACATCGCCTTGTAGCTCGAGGGGACGATGATCTCGTCGACACTCTGCAACTCCGCCGGCACTTCGACCTTGTGCGTGCCCGGGCCCAAATCCAACGGGACTTCGAAATCCGCAACGGGGGCGGTCGCCGCATAAATGCGTTCCGCGGAAGGCTTGAACCAGCCCGCGACCTCGGCGAGGTCAAACGCCTTCAACTGATCGGGATCGAAACAAGTCAGGCGGATGTTTCGGCCTTCCGGGCACCAGATGCCCAGAAAATGTGGCGGCACCAGAAAGGGTCGGCAGTAGGTATTCAGAGCGAGGCGAGCGTGATCGGGCTGTTGCTCCAGGCCTAGCGTTACCAAGTGTGCAATCGGACCCTGCTCGCCGTGATGGGTCCAGACGAAGTGCTGACCGGCAAAGGACCTGAGTTGAGGAAAAGTCTTCCAATACCACGGAGTGGGACCGGCAGTATTCGCCAACGTTTCTCGGATCCGTGCACTGTTCACGTCGGCCATCAGCCAGCCGCCGGGACGGTGGGGCCTTTCACGTTCGCCCGAATGAACTGGACGATCTCATCCATCGCCGTGCCCGGCTGGAAGATCGCAGCCACGCCCGCTTTCTTGAGTCCGTCGATATCCTGATCCGGGATGATCCCGCCCACCAGCACGATTACATCCTCCATCTTGTTGTGCTTGAGCAAGCCCATCACGCGCGGCACGATGGCATTGTGGGCGCCAGAGAGGATCGATAGGCCGATGACCTGCACGTCTTCCTGCAGCGCCGCGTTGACGATCATCTCCGGAGTCTGCCGCAGGCCGGTGTAGATGACTTCCATGCCCGCATCGCGCAAGGCGCGAGCAATGACCTTGGCGCCGCGATCATGCCCGTCGAGGCCGGGCTTGGCGACCAACACACGGATCTTCATCTCAGCCATCGACCATCATTTAACCACACAGGCACGGCAGAGGCACGGCGGATCACAGCGGCAAGCCCGAACGTCATGCCTCCATGGCTCTTGCTGCCCATGGTCAAAGGGTTTTGATATCCAAACTCCGCCACAAATACCAACACGCAATACTGCGATATGGCACCCAGGGCTTGGCGATCTTCTCCATGATGTGGGCCTTCGGCATCTGGCGCTTCTTGTAGTGTTTCTTGATTGCCGCCTGAACTCCGTAGTCTCCCGTGGGCAACACGTCGGGACGCCGCAACGTAAACATCAGAAACATTTGTGCGGTCCATACGCCAACGCCTTTTACCTGCGTCAGGTGCTGGATCACTTCAGCGTCCGGCATTTCCAGCAATCGCGAAAAGTCGAGCAGTCCAGCCGCTGTTTTTCCTGCCAGATCTTTGAGATACGCCGACTTTTGCTTCGACAGCCCGACGCTCCTTAACTGCTCGTCACTGAGCTTGAGGATTCCTTCCGGAGTGATCGGTTCGCCCGCTAGCGCCGCAAAACGGTTGAAGATCGTTACCGCCGCTTTGCCGTTGAGTTGCTGGTAGACAATGGCTTCGGCCAGGCTATGAAACTCCGGCGGCCCAAACTCCATCCGGTACGGCCCCACGCGCTCGATAATACCGCGCAGTATGGGATCGCATTTCTTGAGATGGTTGATGGCCTTTCGCATGCCCTATAGATTTACCACAATCTCCCACTGCCAGGCGAACAAAAAACAAAACTACTATCCGCGGCTACTGCGACTTTTTAATCGCGATTCCCATGACTTCGTATCTTCCGCTGCGCAACAACTTGTCGACCCCGACAAATGCCCGGGCCGGGTAGTCGGTGTGAAAATAGGTTTTGTAGACAGCATTGAACGTGTCGTAGAACTTCAGGTCCGTGCAGAAAACCTCCAGTGACACAACGTCGTCCATCGACATCCCGGCTGATTCAACCGTCTGCTTGATCCCATCCATCACGAGTTTGGCCTCTTCTTCCGCGTTCGCGGGAGCCTGCCCCGTTTTCGCATCCAGACCTATATGGCCTGCAATGTACAGGGTGTTACCGACTAGCACCGCGTCACTGAAAGGCAAGGCCTTGGCGTCCGCAGGGCGTTGCTTCACGATGAACTTGCGGTCGGCGGCGCCGGCCGCAACACACAGCACGAGAAACAACATTCCCACGACAGCTTTGCGAGGTTTCATGCTCTCCTCTCTCGATCAAAAAAGTAAGATTCACAACCACTCTTATCGAAAACCAGCTAACAGCAGGCCCACCAATCCCCCACCCAGCACGACCCACGCCGGATTTACCTTCCACCGCAACAACACGCCAAGAGCCGTTGCGGCGATGACCCATGACGGCCATGTACGCAGCGCGGCGACCCCGAGCCGGAAGGTGACCCCAGCCATCAGGGCAACCGCGCACACGTTCACCGAATCCAGAAACGCCGCCATCCACGCCGACTGCCGCAGGCTAAACAATATCGGGGCCAACAGCGCGACATAGAAAAACGACGGCAGGAAAATTGCCACTGTAGCCACGGCGGCGCCCGGGACACCTCCCAGAATGTATCCAATGAACGTTGCCGTCGAGAGCACCGGCCCGGGCGTAAACTGCCCAATCGCCACCGCATCCAGCAATTGTTGATGCGTCAGCCATGCATTCTGGCGCACCAATCCTTGTTCCAGGAAGGCCAGCAAGACATATCCTCCCCCGTACAGCACCGCACCTACCTTCAGGAAAAACAATGCGATGCTGCGGAGGGACGGTCGCGTCGCTACCGGGGCAGCGGCCCCCAAGACGATAGCGAAAGCTCCCGGCGAGCGCAAGAGTCTAGTCCAAGGGCCGCTGGCGGCATCTGAAACAAAGAGCCGTCGCAGAAGCATCGGCCACGAGAATAGCGCCGTGGCGCGAGGGAGCATCAGTCGTCGCGCCAGCATGCCAACCATACCGCCGCCGAACAGAATCGCAATCGGGTTCAAGTTAAGGAAGAACGCCGTCAGCGACAGACCTCCGAGCGCGGCGAATCCCACATCCTTCACTGCAGTTTTTCCAAGCCGCAAGATCGCGATCGCAATCACGGCAATCACAGCTGCCTTAATTCCTGCGAGCACCGATGCGGTCTGGGGCAGCGCCCCAAACCGGACATAAGCCCACGCGAACGATCCTGTGATCAGGGCCGCGGGCAGGATGAAACTTGCCCCCGCCACGATCAGCCCCATCCATCCTGCGCGGGCGAAGCCGACGTTGATCGCGAGTTCGGTGGAAGTGGGACCCGGAATTAGATTTGCCGCGCCCACCATGTCGAGAAATTGCTGCCGCGTCACCCATTGGCGCCTGCGGACGATTTCCGCTTCGATTAAGGCGATGTGGGCCGCCGGACCGCCGAAACTGATGGCACCGAGCTTGAGGAAAAGAACGGCGAGATCGCGCAATCGGCCTACGAGTGAAACCTCTGACGGCTCCAGCATCATTTGCGGCAGGTCGGGCACGCTCGGCCTACGAGAGGAATCTGACTGTCTGCTCGACCAGTTCCGCGGTCGGCTTGTACGGATCGCCCGGCGCATCGTACTCAATCGAACAATAGCCCTTGTATTCGTGCTTTTTCAGGATGCCGAACGTTCGTTCCAGGTCCACGTGTACAGCCGTGCCCTGCTCATTTACCTCGCCATCTTTGACGTGGCAAATGCCGTAGGCATGCGCGAACATCGCATCCATCGCGCGATCCGAGAAACCTTCACCATGCGCCGCCAAAGAGTTGCCAAAATCCGGCAGCGCATGCAGCCAGGGACTGTTCACTTTCTCGATGACCTGGACGATGAAAAACGGATCCTCGCTCACCGGATCGTCATTCTCCAGATGCACCACGACATTCTTCTTGGCCGCGTATTCGGCGACGCGCGAGAGCGTGTCGGCCGCGCGCCCCACGTCGGGCTTGGAATCCTTTGCCTGTTGAATGTGCGTCCGAATGCTGGGAGATCCGAGAACCGCTCCTACGTCCAGCCACTGCCTGCTCGACGCCAATGCCTTCTCGCGCTCGGCCGCGTCCGCCGCGTACTGGCTGAACCGGGCGTCCACCGCGATGTCTACGACGGCGGAGCCCGCTTTCTCTGCCGCGGTGCGGAACTGCTCCAGGTACTTCGCGTCCGTCGAAGGAAAGATTGGGCTCCAAGGCTCAATCTTGTGCACGTTGAACTTTTGGGCAACGTGAGCCGCAAAATCTTTCAGCTCGATCTGCTGCGCTACCGGATTGGGAGTCTTACTGTTCTCGCCCTTCCATCCCACAAGGTATTCCCGGAACGGATATGCCGCCACCGCGACCCTGTCGCGCGCCGCAGAAGGAAATTTAAGATTGGGCGCGGAAGCAACCGCTGCGTGCGCGAGTTCAGGCAGGAGCCACGCCCCAGCCGCCGCGCCGGCGCACTGTTCGAGAAATTGTCTGCGGGAGGTCGTGCTCATGCGCGCCAGTGTAACAGAAGCCAAGCGGGGCAAAACTGGTAGAGGCCGCGTCAGGTCGACCCCATTCTCAGAATCCCCGGACCCGACGAAAATGTCAGTTCGTGCAACCAAAGCGGGATGCGGGCTATCAAACACAATTGGTTACCCGCGTAATGCCAGTCGCCACTTGCTTGCCGGGGCTCCATCTTTTATGCTACAAACCGTTGGGGTCGTTAAACGCGAGATGCTCCGGCTCATAAACCTCGAAGATTCGCGCAGCAGGGGTTGGAGTGCGCTCGTAGTTTTGTTGGTCGTCTGCTCACTCACCGCGAGCGTGGCCACTCGCTATAGCTTTTTTCGGGGAACTTCCGATGACACGGTAACGAGGGTGCAGAAACACGTGTCGCCGGAGCCCAGCAGGCAGCGCCTCATGAAGAACGCCGCGACCTGGATACCACCCGTTGTTGTGTCCGCTGTCCTCGAGGCGCCCAGTTCTTATCCGCGCATAGCCCCCGCGGGCCCTCCGATACCCAGTCTTTTCTTCGAAAAGAGTCTTTACAACCGGCCTCCTCCCTCATCCGAGTCGTTCTCCTAGGTACATTCGCAGCTAGCGCTGTGTCGTAGTCCCCGAGTACTGATCGAGTTTTCTCCTTGCGAGTGGCTAGTGCCATCGACAAGGGGCCCTCGAACAAAGGGATAAACGGTGCAAACCGTTCCATCATCTCAACAGGGATAGGCACATCCCCCGTCCTGCTCTGATGAGGCAGGCTGGAGGGTTTGCTTGCCGTGGGATGCGAAACGGATGTTTTGAAAGGAACCATACATGGCCGTTTCACCCTTGTTGACCGACGAACAGCTGGATGCTCTTCGCCAGTTCGATACCTGCATGATCGCGAATGCAGTCGAGACGTTCAACGTCAGGCTGCGCAATACGGGCTTTACAGACGCGAGTATTCATTGCATGTTCATGGATGCGCCTCCGATGGTGGGTTATGCGGTTACCGCTCGTCTGCGCAGTGGGGAACCGCCGATCAGTGGCCGCACGTTTCATGACCGAGGTGATTTCTGGAATCGCATCCTCGAAATTCCTTCGCCGCGGGTCCTGGTGCTGCAAGACATGGATCATCCGAGTGGTCGCGGGGCATTCGTCGGAGATATGCATGCCGCGATCCTGAAGGCTCTAGGCTGTGTTGGCTACTTGACTAACGGTGCCGTGCGCGAATTGCCATCGGTTCGCACTATGGGGATCCAGTTGTTTGCGGGAAATGTCGCGGTCTCGCATGCGTATGCCCACATCCTTGACGTTGGCGCTCGGGTAACCGTCGGCGGAATGGAAATTCAACCGGGCGACCTACTGCACGGAGACCGCCACGGTGTCCTCACCATGCCGTCAGAGATTGCCGCTGAGGTTCCGGAGGTTGCGGCCGGATTGCAGCGGACGGAGCAACAAGTCATTGACTTTTGCCGATCGAGCGCTTTTTCTGTGGCGAAGCTGGGCGAAGTTATGAAGCGAAAGGGATAGAAAGTAACAGCAGATCTTCACGTAGCCCGAAGACGAGCACAAAAGAAACAGCAGAAAAGGCTGGTCAATAGATGACGACGACTCAAAACAGCAGCAGATCCAGCATAACGCGAGCTTGTACCTACACGAGATCGATTCCCGTGGCGCTCGCGGTCCTTGTGGTGACGATCGCCGCCAGTCTGTCTTCCTGTTCGGGAACCGGGGACAAGAGAGTTCAGGCGAGTGGACCAACCATCACTGTCGGGGTAACGAAGGTGGTGAAGAAGACCCTCGGCCGCCACATCACACTCTCTTCGGAGTTAGTGCCCTTTCAGGAGATTGATGTGTACGCGAAAGAGTCGGGCTACGTTCAAAAGTTGCTGGTCGACTACGGAACGCACGTGAAAGCCGGCCAGGCCATGGCCATTCTTGAGATTCCCGAGTTGGAGGCGCAACTGCAGGAAGACCAGGCAGAAATCAAAAACGCGGCCAATCAGGTATCGAGAGCCCAGCACGAACTGACGCGCTACCAGGCGCAGTACAAAGCGCTCCATCTCCAGTACACGCGCCTGAACGGAGTTTTCGAGAGCCAGCCCGGCATCGTGGCGCAACAGGAAGTGGATGACGCCCAGGGAAAGGACTTGGCTGCATCGTCCCAAGTCGACGCCGGCCAGGCGGCACTGGAAGCTGCGCAGAGTCAACTTTCTGTAGCCAAAGCGAAACTGGCTCACGATCAGACTCTCTATGACTATTCAAAAATCACAGCGCCCTTTGCCGGGATCGTCACTGAGCGTTACGCCAACCTGGGGACGCTGGTTCAAGCGGGCACTGGCTCGAGCACGCAGGCGATTCCGATCGTGAGGCTTTCGCAGGATGACCTCTTCCGGCTCGTGATTCCGGTCCCGGAATCGTATGTTCGGTTCATCCGGGTCGGCGATCAGGTGGATGTTCGTGTGCCCTCGCTCAACCGCACGGTCCCTGGAAAAGTTGCGAGATTTTCGGTGGACGTCAGGGAAGACACCCGCACGATGCACACCGAGGTCGACGTTCGCAATCCGGATCACGTACTGGTCCCCGGTTTATACGCAGAGGCCGACCTGACACTCGAACACCGCGAAGATATCCCGTCGGTTCCATTGCAGGCAGTGAATCACGAAGGTGACAAGACGACGGTCTTTGTCGTGAACGCCAACCACGAGCTTGAGGATCGAGCGGTGACTCTTGGCCTTCAAACCGCGACCGACGCTGAGGTGGTGGCCGGTTTGCGTGAGGGAGAACAGGTAGTGGTGAGCGACCGAAGTGGATTGAAAGCGCAGGAGAAGGTTGTCCCTCAGCCTGTACAGATCATGCAGTATCACGAAAGCAATCAGGAGTAGAACTCACAGCTTCCAGAGGAGGCTGTAGCAAGCGATCAACCATGTCACGTTTTTCGATTCGTAATCCGTATTTCATTGTCGTCATTTGTCTGGCGTTGATGGTCATTGGTGTAACCAGCCTGGTCCGCATGCCAGTGGATCTTTTTCCGTCCATCAATCTGCCCGAGGTCGTGGTCGCTACCTTTTACTCGGGCATGCCGCCTCAGGACATCGAGACCGACATCACTGATCCCTTGGAACGATTCTTCACCTTGGCCAGCGGTATCGACCACATGGAATCGCGTTCGCTGTTGGGCGTGAGCATTATCAAAGTCTACTTCCAGCCGGGAACGAGTGCGGATGCTGATGTAACCGAGCTCTCGAATCTCGCCTTGGCCGACCTGAAGCGTCTACCCCCAGGGACGCTACCGCCCGTGGTACTCAAGTTCGACGCTTCGAGCCTGCCCGTCTGCCTGGTGACGCTGAAAGGGGAAGGGCTGAACCAAACCCAACTTCACGACATCGGCCAGTTCACGATTCGGAATCAAATCGCCGTGGTGAAGGGAGCTGAGATACCTCCTCCGTTTGGCGGCAAGTATCGGCAGATCATGGTGTATGTCGACCCCTACAAGTTGGCCTCACGCCAGTTGAGCCCGATGGACGTGGTCAGCGCGGTCAACAACTCCAACCTGATTCTGCCTGCCGGCGACGTCAAGATGGGACCGTTCGACTACTACGTTTACTCGAACAGCCTGGTCGACAGCATGGAAGATCTGGGCAAGGTCCCGGTCAAGACCGTCGGTTCTTCCTGGGTCTCGGTCAACGATCTGGGAAAGGCCGAGGATGCCAATCAAATCCAATATAGCGTCGTGCGCGTCGATGGCCAGAGGTCCGTGTATCTCCCCATCATGAAGCAGGGTGGTGACACCAACACGATTCAGGTTGTCGACGGTATTCGTGACATGATCCGGCATCTTTACGACATACCCAAGCAGCTGATTTCTACGGTGGTGTTTGACCAATCGGCCTTCGTTAAGGAAGCCATTAAGACACTGCTTCACGAAGGCCTGATTGGCCTGCTTCTCACCAGCTTGATGATCCTGATTTTCCTGGGGAGCGTTCGCGCCACCTCGGCCGTGTTCCTCTCCATCCCACTCTCCGCGCTGGCCACGTTCGTAGTGCTTTACATGATGGACAGCACCATCAACACCATGATCCTCGGAGGCCTGGCGCTAGCCTTCTCGCGGGTGATCGATAACTCAGTGATCTCGCTCGAAAACATCTACCGCCATCTGGAAATGGGCGCCAAGCCTCAAGCCGCTGCCGAGATCGGAGGGTCGGAGGTGAGTCTCGCTGTACTGGCGGCAACGCTGACGACAGTCGTGGTGTTCTTCCCGGTCACGTTCCTTTACGGCGTCAGCAAATTTCTTTTCACTGCGCTGGCGCTGGCGGTAGTCATTTCGCTGTTCGCCTCTTATCTTGTGGCGATGACGGTGATTCCGTTGTTCTGTTCGCGCTTCCTGAAGGCCGTGCCCCACGCCGCTGGGCACGCGCCGACTGAAGGTGAAGTTAGAACGGAAGCCGGCAGTTCGTGGTGGGATCGATTCAATGCCGGGTTCAACCGGATGTTCAATCGGCTTCTGGATTTCTATGAGTATTGGGTTCGGCGCGCAGTGCAACGGCCCGGGCTCACTGTCGCAATTCTGAGTGGCGCATTTGTGTTGAGCCTAGCCATCTATCCGTTGCTGGGGCTAGCCTTCTTTCCCCAGACCGATGCCGGCCAGTTCACGATCAATCTGAAGGTGCCGACCGGCACGCGCATCGAAGTCACCGAGCAATATGTCGCCAAAGTCGAGGATCTGATCCGGCACACGATCGACGCCAAAGACTTAAAGATGGTGGTATCGAACCTCGGCGTGGTGCCTGACTTTTCTTCTCTGTACACGACCAACGCGGGACCCTACACGGCCACGATTCAGGTAGCGCTGCAAGATGGGCACAACCAGAGCAGTTTCGAGTACATGGACCGGGTGCAGAAGGAGATGGCGCACCAGTTTCCCGACATTCGGACGTTTTTCTCCAGCGGATCGATGGTGGATGCGGTGCTGAACATGGGGATGCCGGCGCCGATCGACGTGCAGGTGAGCAGTCCCGACCTACACCAGATCTACGGAGTGGCGCAGGATTTGGCGAGTCAGATTCGGAGCTTGCCGGGAGTGGGGGAAGTGTACATTCCGCAGGATTTGAATTACCCGGCATTGCGGCTGGATGTGGACCGGGTGCATGCCGGGGAATTGGGGTTGACGCAGAAAGATGTGGTGGACAACGTGATTACGGCGCTGAATTCGAACTACATGATCGCGCCGAATTACTGGGTGGACCGCAAGAGCGGGAACGACTACTACCTGACGGTGCAGTACTTCGAGAAAGGCCGCGCCGCCATCCACGATTTCACCGATCTCACCAATATTCCCATCCACGCGCCCAACCTGCGGCAGCCCACGACGCTGGACACGGTTGTGAAACTGGAAAACGTCCAGACGCCCACTGAGGTCGACCACTACCAGATTCAACGGGTCACGGACGTCTATGTGACGCCGGCAACGGAGGACCTCGGGAAGGTGTCCGACGAAGTTGCCCGACTCATTCCAAAGCTCAAAGTTCCCGAGAACGTGCGCATCAATATCCGCGGCATGGTGCAGGGCATGAACGCGTCATTCCGCAGCTTTGCCGTCGGGCTGTCGCTCTCAGTGATCCTCCTCTACCTGATTCTGGTAGCCCAATTCAAATCATTCAAAGATCCATTCCTGATTATGCTCGCCATTCCGATGGGATTCATCGGAGTGCTGATCGTATTGCCTCTGACGGGAACCACTCTCAACGTGATGTCGCTGATGGGCGTTTTGATGCTGGTTGGCATCTCCGCATCGAACAGCATTCTGATTGTGGAGTTTACTCATCGCCTCGAGGAGCAAGGGAAGGCCGTCGAAGAGGCGGTGATTACATCTTGCCGAGTTCGCCTGCGTCCGATTCTGATGACTTCGTTGGCAACGATTATCGGGATGGTGCCGATGGCCCTGAAACTCGGCACTGGTAGTGAGCAATACGCTCCGCTGGCGCGCGCCATCATCGGAGGACTCACCGTTTCCGTCGTACTAACAGTTTTCATTGTGCCGGCCGCCTACTTGCTGGTGTACCGCAACCGACAGACGGCCAAACAGCCGGCGGAATAAGAATGGGCGCAAAAACAATGAGTAATCGCGAGGACGGTAAGAGTTAAATGCCAGGATTTTCGATTCGCAATCCGTTTTTCATCATTGTCGTCTGCCTGGTGCTCCTGGTCATCGGCGTGACGAGCCTGGTCCGCATGCCGGTGGACCTGTTTCCGTCGATCAATTTGCCCGAGGTCGTGGTGGCCACTTTCTATTCGGGCATGCCACCGCAAGACATCGAAACCGACATCACGGATCCCCTGGAGCGATTCTTCACGCTGGCCAGCGGCATCGACCACATGGAGTCGCGCTCGCTGCTGGGCGTCAGCATCATTCGAGTGTATTTCCAGCCCGGAACCAACGCCGATGCCGATGTAACGGAGCTCTCGAACCTCGCTCTGGCTGACCTGAAACGTTTGCCGCCCGGAACCCTGCCCCCGGTTGTTTTGAAGTTTGACGCGTCCAGCCTGCCGGTGGCGTTGGTGACCGTCAAGGGCGAGGGTCTTAACGAAACACAGCTTCACGACTACGCGCAATTTCAGATTCGCAATCAGATTGCCGTGGTACAGGGAGCGGAGATTCCTCCTCCGTTTGGCGGCAAGTATCGCCAGATTATGGTGTATGTGGACCCGTACAAACTGGCTTCACGCCAGCTGAGCCCGATGGACGTGGTGGGCGCGGTCAACAACTCCAACCTGATTTTGCCTGCCGGCGACGTAAAGATCGGCTCAAACGATTACTACGTTTATTCGAACAGCCTGGTGGACAACATGAAGCAGTTGGGGCAGGTCCCCGTGAAAACGGCGGGGACTTCCTGGGTTTCGGTTGATGACCTGGGCCAGGCGGAAGATGCCAATCAGATCCAGTACAACGTGGTGCGCGTGGATGGGCAGAGGTCCTGCTACATCCCCATCATGAAGCAGGGGGGTGACACGAACACGATTGACGTCGTGAACGGTGTTCGCAGCCTGGTCGGGCATCTTTATGACATTCCCAAGCAGATGTCGGCGAATGTGGTCTTCGACCAATCGGTCTATGTGAAGGAAGCGCTGAAAACGGTGCTCCACGAAGGCATCATTGGCCTGGCCCTGACCAGCCTGATGATTCTCATTTTCCTGGGCAGCGTTCGGGCCACGACCGCTGTCCTGCTCTCAATTCCGCTCTCCGCTCTCGCTACGTTTGTCGTCTTGTACATGTGGGGAAGTACGGTCAACACCATGATCCTTGCGGGGCTGGCGCTGGCTTTCTCGCGGGTGATCGATAACTCGGTGATCTCACTCGAAAACATCTACCGTCATCTGGAGATGGGCGCCAAGCCAATGATTGCCGCCGAAATTGGAGGCGCGGAAGTCAATCTGGCTGTGTTAGCGGCGACACTTGTGGACGTCGTTGATTTCTTCCCCGTCACTTTTCTCTATGGCGTGAGCAAGTTTCTCTTCTCGGCCTTAGCGTTGGCGTTTTGTCTTTCCCTGCTGGCTTCTTTCGTTGTGGCGATGACGGTCATTCCATTGTTCTGTTCTCGCTTCCTGAAGGCCGTGCCCCACGCCGCCGGGCACGGAAAAGAACACGAATATGAAATTGAACCGACCACTGCGGCAAGCCATTCCTGGTGGGACCGATTCAACGCCAGATTCAACCGGATATTCAATCGGGTGCTGGATTTCTATGAACATTGGGTTCGGCGGGCAGTGCAGCGCCCTGGGCTCACTGTGGCGGTTTTGGCCGGCGTGTTTGTTGCCAGCCTGGCCATCTATCCCTTGCTGGGGCTAGCCTTCTTTCCCCAGACCGATGCCGGCCAGTTCACGATCAATCTGAAGGTGCCGACCGGTACGCGCATCGAAGTCACCGAGCAATATGTCGCCAAAGTCGAAGATCTGATCCGGCACACGATCGACGCCAAAGACTTAAAGATGGTGGTATCGAATCTCGGCGTGGTGCCTGACTTTTCTTCTCTGTACACGACCAACGCGGGACCCTACACGGCCACGATTCAGGTGGCGCTGCAAGATGGGCACAACCAGAGCAGTTTCGAGTACATGGACCGGGTGCAGAAGGAGATGGCGCACCAGTTTCCCGACATTCGGACGTTTTTCTCCAGCGGATCGATGGTGGATGCGGTGCTGAATATGGGGATGCCGGCGCCGATCGACGTGCAGGTGAGCAGTCCCGACCTACACCAGATCTACGGAGTGGCGCAGGATTTGGCGAGTCAGATTCGGAGCCTGCCGGGAGTGGGGGAAGTGTACATTCCGCAGGATTTGAATTACCCGGCATTGCGGCTGGATGTGGACCGGGTGCATGCCGGGGAATTGGGGTTGACGCAGAAAGATGTGGTGGACAACGTGATTACGGCGCTGAATTCGAACTACATGATCGCGCCCAATTACTGGGTGGACCGCAAGAGCGGGAACGACTACTACCTGACGGTGCAGTACTTCGAGAAAGGCCGCGCTGCCATCCATAACATGACGGACCTCGGGCAGATTCCGCTGCGCGCCCAGAGCAGCGCGAAGCCGGACTTCAGTTGTGGTCCATCGCAGGTGAATCCGCTTTCCTTCAGGCCCATGCGCATGGCAGATCCTCTAAAGCCGGCGTGGACCTGTGGCGAAAAGATGCCCGATCCCAGTCGCGCCCGGCCGCCTGCGATTGCCGCGTCGGCGCGCCCGATTACGGTTCTCGACAATGTTGTGAACGTAAAGTTTGTTCAAACGCCCACCGAAGTCGATCACTATCAGATCCAGCGGGTAGTGGATGTATATGTGACTCCGTCTGGGGAAGACCTGGGCCGCGTCACCGCGGACATCGAGCGCGTCGTGAGAGACACGCACATGCAATCCAACGTGCGCGTCAACCTGCGTGGCATGGTCGAAGGTATGAATGCCTCGTTCAAGAGCTTCGGGCTGGGTTTTCTGTTGTCTTTCGTTCTCTTGTTCCTCATCTTGACCGCCCAATTTAAATCATTCATCGATCCCCTGCTGATCATGCTCGCCATTCCAATGGGATTCGTGGGTGTGTTGCTCATTCTTCCGCTCACCCACAGCACCTTGAACGTGATGTCGCTGATGGGGGTGCTCATGCTGGTAGGCATCGCCGATTCCAACAGCATTCTGATTGTGGATTTTGCTCACAACCTGGAATCGCAAGGATTGTCGCCAGTCGACGCAGTGATCACGGCCTGCCGCGTTCGCCTGCGTCCGATCCTGATGACCTCGCTGGCCACCATCATCGGCATGATTCCTATGGCACTCAAGTTGGGAACGGGAGCGGAACAGTACGCTCCCATGGCGCGGGCCATCATCGGAGGCTTGACCTCTTCCGTGGTACTTACCATTTTCATCGTGCCCGCTGCTTACCTGTTGGTGTACGGGAAACGAAACCAACAAACTGCGATGGCTTCACCGACGGAGACGGCCGAATGACTTATCTCGCAAGAGTCTACGCAATGACTTGGGTTGATCGATTCATGCTATGCACGCTGCTGTTAGGTTTTTGCGCAATTCTGCCGCAGTCTGGTTTGGCACAAACGCCCGATGCATCGCGGTCTGCCGATGTTCTGCCCTCCGCTCCCCAGCCGCAATTGGCGCAAAACCTCCGCCGTTTTGTGACTCGCCCGGAAGATCAAATGGGGCTGGTTACAAGTTTCGCTGGTCCGGCAGGGGATCAGACCGTTTCCTCTGACCCCCAATCACCGCCAGCCCCGCCAGTTCCCAGCAGCACAATGCGTTTAACCCGGACAGAGGCAGAACAGTTCGCCATCAAGAACAATCCCCGAATCAGCGTCGGACGTCTGCTTGCGCTGGCACAACATCAGATCTATCGCGAGACCAGGGCGGCCGAGCTTCCGAATTTCAATGGTGCCATAACGGCAGTCGATGCCAATGAGGGCAGCCGCATCGGCGCGGGCAGCCTCACTGCGTCTCGCCTGCTGGAACATGCGGGCGCCGGCGTAACCCTGAGCCAACTCATCACCGACTTCGGGCGCACGACGAATCTCGTGTCCTCTTCAAAGCTGCAGGAAAAGGCCCAAAACGCGAATGCAGTCGCGACCACCGGAGACATAGTGTTGGCTACGGACCAGGCCTTTTACAACGCGCTGCAGGCCCAGGCTCTCCTCAAGGTCGCGCAACAAACCGTTGCGACTCGACAGTCTGTGGAACATCAGATCGACGAACTGACGAAGAACAAGCTGAAATCAAACCTGGATCTGTCTTTCGCCGAAGTGAATCTGTCCCAGGCGAAGCTGCTGCAACTGGATGCACAAAACAATGTCGATTCCACCATCGCTGCGCTTACAGCCGTTCTGGGCCTCGACAAACAGGTCCGCTACGAATTGGTCGAAGAGGATACCCAAGCGCCGGCACCTCTTCCGGATGTGGACGCCCTCATCAATACGGCCTTGCAGCAACGTCCCGACCTGCAGGCGCTTACCTACAATCAACGGGCAGCGGAGAAGTTCCGCCGAGCCCAACGCGACCTCCTCTTTCCCACGATCAGCGCGCTCGGCATTGCGGGCGGATCTCCCGTGCGCCCTGACTGTTTCGGTGGTTGTTTCCCCAACTACTTCGTCTCCAGTTGGTATGGCGCCATCGGTGTGAACATGAGCGTGCCGATCTTTAATGGTTTTCTTTTCACAGCAGCGGGTTCGGAAGCAAATTACCGGGCTAAAGCTGCGGCGGAGAATACCCGGGACTTGCGCAACCAGGTAGTGCGCGATGTTCGCACGGCCTGGCTGTCGGCGAATACAGCGTTTCAGCGCGTCGGAGTGCAAGCGGAACTCGCCAAGGAAGCCGACCTGAGTTTGAGTCTCGCCCAGGGCCGTTATCAGCTTGGCTTAGGCTCGATCGTCGAACTCAGTCAGTCACAGTTGCAGCAAACCGATGCCGCCATCGGATACGTGAACTCGCAGTATCAGTACCGGCTGGCTCTCTCAACTCTTAACTTTGAAATTGGTGTACAGCCCTGACCACCTGGCAAGAGTCTACTGGACTTCCCGACGCGTTCAGATGGTCTCGATTGAAAATCGCTGAGTGAAAGGAGCAACAGATTTTTGCCGGACCACGAAGGTATTTATGAATGGAAGTACGCGAAAGAACAGAAAGAAGAAACAATTGCCACTCACGACGGGTCAAGGAATACTGCTTTCACTATCAATCGCCCTACTCGTTGCCCTCATGTATGTTCTGGTGCACTATGTCTACCTCGTGCCGATGCAAAGGTCGATAGAATAGTGGCCGCGCCTCTTGCGCAGCACCAAAATCCGTCAGGCAGGCTTTCATTTCTGTAGCAGGCTAATGATCTCCTCTTCGAAGACTGTGATGTCGGTCGCACCGATGTGCTTTCCGTAGATGCGCCCATCTCGCCGTATCAGGAAGGCGATCGGTAATCCGAGGACGCCTCCATAAAGTTCGCCTATCTTTGCGTTGCCCATGACCACCGGGTAGTTGATGTTGAAATGCTGGTAGAAATCACGCACCGGCTCCGGCCCATCGTCCATGGAGACGCCAACGATCTGCAAGCCCTGATTGCGATACTTGCTCTGCAGCTCCACGAAATGAGGGATCTCTTCGCGGCATGGGTCACACCAGGTGGCCCAGAAGTCCAGGAGAACTACTTTGCCCCGGTAAGTCGAGAGGCTAAGCCGTTGGCCGGTCAAGTCGGGTAGTGAGAAATCCGGAGCGAGCGCGCGGTCCGCCGGAGCGGCGCGCGGGGCGCTGGGTCGGGACTGATGTTGAAGGAAATAGATTCCGAGGCAAACCGCAACGAGCGCCATGCCGATAAGCAGGTTTGCCTTCATGGGAGGATTGATTCCTAATCGCCCTTCGCCACGGGATAGCCTTTGTCCACCCAGTCAGTGCCAAAATTATTGACGATGTAAAGAACCTTTACGTTGGTAAAGCCTAGCGCGCGCAAAGCATCATCCGCTGGCTTGACGTTGGGGCAATGGCTCCAAGGGCAACACCCGCAATAAATGAGGATGAACTTGCCTCGAGGCAGGGATCCTACTCGCTGCCGCAGTTGCTGTAGTCCACTTTCACTGGTCGCTGGGCCAATGTATTCCGAACCGGGGATATGCGCCTGCGAAAAAAGCACGTGGGAACCGACCTGTATCATCAATGGCTTCTCGCCTTTGGAAGGTTGAAGAATCTTGACCAGTTCATCCGGGTTGATCAGCCGAGGAGGGGGTATGGCGCTTGCCTGAAAAGCAGAAGCTGCGGAGATCAGCACAAACGAGGCTAACCCAAGTGTGAGCGGGATTCCGCCGCTCTTGAAAATCCGATTCATTTTCATTTGTTTCTCATTATCAATTGTTAATCAGGAAGCCCGCAAGGATTTGGGCGACCGTGTTGAACACAACAAGACCTGCCCACGAATCTGCCGAAATTTCGTGTAACAAACCCAGCCCGTTTGCATTTATTGGGTGAACTTCTACTGCAATAGAGATATCGGAGACGGCAATGATCACAGCAAAAGTCGAACTAACTCAACCACTTAAGCAACAGCGCCAGTTTGTGGCTCATACCGGTAGCGGCCACGATTTTCTACTCGACGATGCAGCCGGGAGCACTGGTCCCAAGCCTATCGAACTGGTCTCCGTCGGACTGGCCGGATGCACCGCGTTCGATGTGATTACGATCCTGCGTCAAAAATATCACCAGAAAGTCACCGCCTACGAGGTTCGGGTGGAGGCGGATCAGGCGGAGCGTCCGCCGCAGGTGTTCACGGCGGTCCGGATTCACCACGTAATTACTGGCTTCGAGATCGACGCTGCCGCAGTGGCGGAGGCCGTCCGTCTTTCCGAAGAAAAATATTGTTCGGTCGGAGCCATGGTGCAGAAGACGGCGACCTTCCACACCACGTATGAAATCGTGGAAGACAAGACCGAGTGGATGAAACCGCTTGCGGCCGCAGGAGCCCAGCGGTGAGATTACGTTTCAAGTTCTGTCCGCGCCAGGCCGCTGTCCTGGTGCTCGCAGGTACCTGCTTCTGCGCAGAATTCAACCAGCGCCGGCGCCGTTGAGAATGCCGCAGGCGGCTCAGATCGCGAGGGAGAAGAACCCATCGCGAAAGGCGGCGATAGCGGATACCAAGGCGTCGAAGGCCGATGTTCACGAACCGCGCTTGTTGCAGATGCCTCAGTTGAATTTTTCGGAAACTGCGACCCCAGCGGAGTCGCGTCTGCCGCAGAAAGCATGCGCAATGTTCCAGTGCTCGACGTTCGGAATGACAAGGGTAACCGGTGTGGGCGAAGAATGCTGCGGCAGTCGTCACATCGGCTTGTGCAAGACTCCACCAGATCGTGACTCAGCGGCTTTCAGACAGTCCTTTGCTTTCAATGACTTAACTCCATCCAATCCCCTACAGCACCGCTAAACCTCGAATTTGCACCGTTCGTTGGGATGTGGATGCGGCATTTCTTGGGGATCCAATAGGATAGCTCCAGATCAATACCCAGGGATAAGTGTAGAACCCAGGCTTCGAGGCCCAGGCCTCAAACCAAAACTTGCGGTTGAGAAGTAATTCTGGGGAGAGCACTTACCACAGGGCCAAGGTTTTGGCTAGAAGCTAGAAGCTAAAAGCTAGGAGCTAGAAGCTAACATGCGCAAGCCGATCAAGTACGTCGAGAAAGCAGCTGTCGCCGCCGCCAAGGGAGCTTGGGTCGTGTTCGATCGCCTGAACCGGGTCAAGCCGAATCCGTCGCCCACGCCGAAGTGGTCGGACAAGCCGCTGCTCAAGTCTTATGAGAAGTCGAAGCCGCCGCTGGGATGGCCGCGCACGACGGACTCGCTGTGCCCAAAGTGTGTGCCGGAGATCCGGCAGCAGATCCTCGACGGGCACTTGCCGCACGAAGTGCTGATGAACGAGAAGGTCGGCGAGATCAAGGCGCAGATCATTGAGCGCGACGGCAAGATCCTGATGGTGAAGGACTGTCCCACGCACGGTCACTTCGAAGACGTAATGTCGATTGACACCGACTTCTCGAAGCATCTTGAGGACGTGTTCCCGGGGCGCGACATCGTGGCGCATAACGATGAGAAGCTGCATCATCACGGGTCGTCGACGGTGAAGTACGGGCGCGGGTCGGTGCTGACCATCGATCTGACCAACCGCTGCAACATGATGTGCGATCCGTGCTTCATGGACGCCAACCAGGTTGGGTTCGTGCACGAACTGACTTGGGAAGAAATCAAGACGATGCTTGACAACGCTATCACCATCAAGCCGCGGCGGCAGATGAGTGTGCAGTTCTCCGGCGGCGAGCCGACGTTGTCGCCGTACTTCTTGGATGCGGTGCGCTACGCGCGGAAAGTTGGATACAACTCGGTCCAGGCGGCGACTAACGGCATCGAGTTTGCCAAGAGCTTTGAATTCTGCCAGCAGGCGGTCGAGGCCGGCATGCGCTATGCCTACCTGCAATTTGATGGCATCGGCAATGCGGCCAATGCGCATCGACTGGTCGGCAATCTGTTTGACGTGAAACTGAAGGCGATCGAAAACCTGCACAAAGCGGGAGTGGAAATCGTTCCCGTCGTGACCATCGTGAATGGCATTAACAACGAGCAGGTCGGACGCATCATCAAGTTCGCGCTGGACAATCCGAAGACGATCAGCTTCCTGTCGTTCCAGCCTGTGAGCTTCACGGGCCGCGACGAAGCGGTCACGGACGATCGGCGCCAGGCGCAGCGCTATACGCTGTCGCACCTGGCGCACGATGTGAAGAATCAGACCGGGTTGGGTGAGCCTTCGCGCGACTGGTTCCCGATTTCATTCATGGGAACCTTCAGCGACTGGGCCGACCTGATGCACGCCAACGACGCCAAAAACGACTGGGGCCAACTGTCATGCGGATGTCATCCGAATTGCGGGACTGGGATGGCGATCATGATTGATAAGGAAACTAAGGAAGCGGTGCCGGTGACCGCGTTTTTGCATGGGGATCAACTGGCGAAGGACATCGCGAAGGTCAACGATGCGGCGCGCGGGAAATTCCTGACCGGTGTTGGAATGGCGCTGTGCTTGATGAAGAACTACGATCCGTACCAGTCGCCGACGCACTTCAAATTGATGGATCTGCTGAAGAAGTTCGACAAGAACTATCACGTGACCGGAAAGGACTACGGCAAGGTTGGTCCAGACCGGACCATCGACGACGTGATGAAGCGGCGGACCAACGATCGGTGGAACTTCCTGTTCATCGCGGGAATGTGGTTCCAGGATCTGTTTAATTACGACTTCCGGCGGACGGAGCAGTGCATTATTCCTTACGCGACACAGGAAGGGGAGATTTCGTTCTGCGCCTACAACACGGGCGTGGGGTGGCGGAACATCATCGAGAAGATGCATATGACGGCCACGCTGACCAAATGGTACGAGGAGCATGGACGGCATGAGATTTTTGCCGGCGGGAAGAAAGTGAAGATGGAAGAGAACGCCAGCGACTATCTGAAGCTGCGCGAAGAAATCGTGACCAACGAACTGCAGCACGACCTGGATAAGCTGGGCATCGCGAAGAACGCGCGCGAGGAGAAAGTGCGGGCGCGGGATGCGAAGCAGAAGCAGAACGCCGAGGCGCGGGGGCCGGAGAAGAATGACGCGGCCTACAACGCACGCATGGCGTCGCTGTATCGGGAAGTCGTGTTGAAGGAGAAGCCGGTGCAGTCGCAGGATGGGTTTATTCCCCTGGGCGCGCTGGCGAAGCCTAGTGGCAATGGAGCACTGTCGCCGAAGCCGGAGATTGCCGAGCCGGTGGCGGGGGATTAGCTTTTGGCTGTTGGCTATTAGCTTTTGGCTTGAAACCAACACGGGCCACCTTCGGGCGGCCCGTCTTGTTTGGCATTGGGGTCCTTATCTTACGCCTCTGGGGCTTGCTCTTTTTGCGTTTCTCTTCTTCTCCGCTTCGGCTGCGATCGCTCCCCTGGTAGTTTCTCGGACTTGATCGAGGTACGACCGACTGCTCAAGCACGGGCTTTGTCGATCATCTTCTCCCAGATGCCTTTGGACTTGAGAACGAGTTCTACGGCTTCGCGGATTGCGCCGTGTCCGGCGACGGCTTTCGTGGTGTAGTCTGCCGCACGTTTAACTTCGGGGACCGCATTTCCCACGGCCACGGCGAGGCCGGCGCGGAGCATAAGTGGTATATCCGGAAGATCGTCACCGATATAAGCGACAGCGGAATCGGAGACCCCAGCTTTTACGAGGATTTCTTGGTAGGCGGGCATCTTCAGCGCTTGTTTCATATAAATGAACTCCATCTTCATTTCATGAGCGCGGCGCAGTAGAGCCGCACTCTCGCGGCCTGTGATGCAGCCTGTGCGCAGGCCTGCGGTATGCGCCAGGGTAAGGCCCTGGCCATCGTGGGCGTCAAAGGTCTTGATTTCGAGAGCCGTGCCGTCGGGCTGCGACAGCAGAGTGACACTGCCGTCCGTCATGGTTCCGTCTACGTCCATAAGGAGTAGTTTGATTTGCGCGGCGCGCTTCTTGAGTGCGGGAGAAAGTTTGGGAAAACCGGCCAAGAAGCCTCCAAAAGAAGAAATTTAGGTTAGTAGTCTAAATCGAGCGCGCGCACAACCATTTATTTCTCTTGTGAGCGCGCCTGTTGCACCATTTCGACTAAAACCTTTCGAGTTTCTGCCGCGTTTGTTACTTCCCGCAAAAATGCGATGCGGGCGCCACGCATGCCTTCCTGGATCTTCATTCGCACGTGAAAGCCGAGGCGGTCCACGGCCGTCATGGTCGCTTCCTGGGACTCGATCCGGGCAAATCTGCGAGCGAGCAGAACGAGCGCATCCTTGTGGTCCGCATTCATGTGCTCGATGATTTCTGTCATTGAATCAGCGAGAGGGTCGGGCCGAGCGTGGTCGTAATCCGATGCCGATACCCAGCCCATTACCCCGAAGCCGCCCACGTAGTAAACATCCACCACATCGAGGCGGTAAAAAGAGAAGTCCTCGAAGTCCACCCAATACTTGCTGTTGGCATAGCGCGCCAAATAGAGGTCACGCGACTCCGGCACCTCGGCTTTCGGTATGGTCCGAACATTTCCCATTAACGTGACCCTGGATGCGCCGAGCGGGTCGCCACTGACGTCGTCTTGGGTCACCAGCAAACTGGCACGTGGGTCGGCTTGCAGGTTTTGCGTGTGCATGGCCATGGTGCTGATCAGGAAGATGGGGCGTCCGTGATCGTCTAAGCCGTAGGGCATGACAGATCCGAAGGGGAATCCCGGTTGTTTCCGCGAAAGGGTTGAGAGGCTGCCGATGCGGCCCAGGTGGATCAGGGTGCGGGCGCGCTCGGCAAACGTTGGCTCGGGAATCGGTGGCTGGTCGCTGGCTGGCCCAGGGCCGGCATGTTTTCTGCTCGATGAAGACGCGGACGACATTGATAATCTCCTGGAGTTTTGGAGTGCAGACTTCTGATTATTTCCCCGGTGCGGCTCTGAGATTCGCTGTGTTCCTGGAACGACCCGCGGACTGCCGCGGCTCGGTGCGAGCAGCATCCAATCGCGACGCGATCGCCGAGAAAGCAGGTGTCGGACCTTTCCAGCGCAACTGATTCACGTCTTCAAACAGCGCGATATCGGTCCGCAGCGTGGCGAGTGTGCGAAAGAGCAGAGCGCGTTCCCGTTCGCGGGAGAGCGTGCCTGCAAGGGTGGTCGCATTGGCAACATTCACGTGCCACTCGCGATTGTCCATGGGTATCGATTCGAGATGGAGGAACTTGGCTAAGACGGCAGCCGATGACTTTGCACCCCAGCCCGGCAGACCCGGATAACCATCGGCTGCATCGCCAACCAATGCCAGGTAGTCGGGGATCGATTCCGGCGAGACACCGAACTTCTTGACGACGCCGGCCTCATCGAGGGTGACGCCGGTGCGGCGATTCAGTTGGACAATACGCGTGCCCTGCACACATTGAGCGAGGTCCTTGTCGGGGGTGCAGATGATCACGTGGTCGACCTTGTCGTTTTGAGCGGCCGCGACCGTAGCGGCAGCGAGTGCATCGTCTGCCTCGAATTCCACCATCGGCCAGACGACAACGCCGGCCGCCGAGAGTACTTCTTCGAGAAGGGGGAACTGCGCCCACAGGTCGGCCTCGATGCCTTCGCCGGTCTTGTAGCCGGGCCACAATCCGTTCCGAAACGACTCGATGACATGATCGGTGGCAACGGCGACGTGCGTGGCACCGCCTTTGATCATGCCCAGGACCGACGCCAGGACGCCTCGGACCGCGGCGACCTCGCGACCCTCCTCATCCTTGGCGGACGGCAGGGCGTAGTAGTGGCGGAAGAGTTCGTAGGTGCCGTCGACCAGGTGGATGTCCAAGGAGGGCTCCACTACAACCCTATAGGAGTTTTGGCTCCTCCATCAACTGGCGACGCGCCTGAGGGCCCGCCTGAGAGCCCATGCC
>CAVYHM010000023.1:0-83084 GCA_963768265.1 uncultured Acidobacteriaceae bacterium | reverse complement strand
CAGGCTGGCGGCTTCTTGCGAGGCGACGGTTGAGTCTGGCGGAAGACGCTTGGCATCAATTGTGCCGGTCGTGATCGACAAGGCCGCGCTGTTCATGACGCTGACGAATCCCAGCTTGGCCACTGATTTCTCATTCAGCGGAGTGTCCTTCTTGACCTCAAGCAAGAATCTCGATTCGGGTTGGATCCGCGGCCCAGGGCCGCACGGCTGTAACTTTGCCCACGTTCATCCCTCCGTACAGCACGGAGGCTCCGGGCTCAAGCCCTCCGGCGTATCGCAGGTAGGTGCGATAGTGCACGGTGCCGCCACTATACTGCGCATTCAACAGGTAGATGACCGTGAACGCGAGTACAGCGAAACAGCCGAGGACAAAGGCACCGACCTTTGCTTCGGTGGTCATGGTTTTGCCTCCTGACTTTGCACATACCGTTCCAGATAGGAGGCCAATGCCGGCGTATGCATCGGGTTGGCCGGCACACGGTTGAGGAACTGCCTCACGCGTGGATTCTGGTTTGCGCGTATTTCGTCTTTTGTGCCGACTGCAAGGAGCCTTCCGTCGAACAGCATCGCGATCCGGTCGGCGATTCGGAAGGCGCTGTGCATCTCATGGGTGAC
This sequence comes from uncultured Acidobacteriaceae bacterium, assembly GCA_963768265.1. Taxonomy (GTDB): domain Bacteria; phylum Acidobacteriota; class Terriglobia; order Terriglobales; family Acidobacteriaceae; genus Sulfotelmatobacter. Next base: position 82,469 of record CAVYHM010000023.1, on the reverse strand, counting down.
AACAAGAGCCGTAATCTGAAAAGTCTCCTTCAGAAATACGATGAGTTCGTCCAGTTCCGCCGCCACAATCGGGTCAAGGCCGGCGGAAGGCTCGTCCAGCACTAGGATTTCGGGATCCAATGCGAGAGCCCGGGCAACGGCCGCACGCTTCTTCATGCCTCCTGAGAGCTCCTGCGGGTGCAGTTTGCCGAAATCCGCCAGGCCCACCACCGCCAACTTCAACCAAACGATCAGGTCGATCACTGAAGGAGCGAGTGCGGTGTGCTCCCGCAAGGTGAGCGCGACATTGTCTTCCAGCGACAGTGAATTGAACAAAGCAGCGCTCTGAAAGGCCACCCCAACCGACCGGCGGATTGTCTTCAAATCCGCCTGTGAACAGGTAGTGATGTCTGTGCCTTTGATCGAGATGCTGCCCGATTTCGGATGCTCGAGACCAAGAATTTGCCGCAAGAGCGTGCTCTTTCCTGAACCGCTGCCTCCCAGCAGAACGGTGATCTCGCCCGCCTCGATGTCAAGGTTCAAGCCATCGAGCACACGCCGGCCATCGTATTCCACCACTAGATCGCGTACTGAAATCAGAGACATTTAAGTCTTCCCTACGAAGTAAAAGATGGCGGTAAATATCGCATCGGCAACGATGACCAGGAACGTTGATCGCACGACCGCCGAAGTCGTCGAGCGACCTACTGCGTCGGGCCCGCCGCGGACACGAAGTCCTTCCAGGCATCCCACGTGAGCAATAATGGTGGCGAATGCCAAGCTCTTGATCATCGCGGCGACCACATCCCGCAACTCAATCGAGGTCAGCACGTATCGGAAATAGAGCAGGAGATCAAGGTGCGTGCTGAAAAACATAAATAGCCCCCCGGCGAGAATGCCGAAGAAGGCCGCGACGATACTGAGACACGGAACGGCCACGAGTGCCGCCAGATACTTTGGCGCTAACACGAACTCCACCGGTTCGAAGGCCATGACCTTAAGGGCATCGATCTCTTCAGTGACCTTCATGGTGCCGATCTCGGCGGCAAATGCAGATCCCGAGCGTCCGCTGACGGCGATCGCAGTCAACAGCGGACCAAGTTCTCGTGTGAAGCCGACTGCGACCAGATCGATGACGAAGTGCAGGGCCCCGAACCGCCGCAACTCAGAGGCTCCCTGCATCGCCAAGATGAATCCGCTGCACATAGACATCAGGGCAACCATCGGGAGCGCGTCAACCCCGATCTCTAGCATTTGGTGAACAGCTGCACGCCACCGATGTCGATTTCCAACCAGGGGCAAAGCCGCGCGCATCCCACGCAGGGTGGCCCACAATTGAATGTTCAGGCTCCCAACATAGTCGAGTTGACTGAGAGTCTCTCTGCCGGTAATTTCGAGAAGATTGGCCATCAAACCGCCTCGCACCCAGAGTGGTTCATCTGCGAATGCCGTCATTGAACAGGGATAGAATGCCCGTCGCCTCAAACAGGCGATGTAAACGATCATGCAATCCCTGCAGCCTAAGCTCAGTTTCACAGTTTCGTGCGATCTTTAACGCTTCAATCAGAGTGGCAACGCCTGAACTGTCGATATGGGTGACGCCCGACAAGTCAATGCTCACTGTCCTCGGATGTGGCGCGTGCAAAAGGGCGATAAGCTGGTCGCGCACTGCTGGAGAGGAATCGATATCAATCCGACCGTACAAGGATGCCAATGCGCCATTCTCGTTGGCGACGGTCTTCATTCCCGACTTCTCGATACTTTCGCTGTTGTTGCTCAGCACGGAATCAGGTCCCTTCCAGCACAATGTTTATGCTCGTACGCCGTCGAGCGAATTCCGGATCGATACTCGGAATCGCAATTCGAGTGCCGGACGTGAGCACTTCTAAGTGGGTGAAAATCGCCAGTTTGTAAATCGTCGGTGCCCCAACTCGGGCACTCGATAAAGACAGTGACCGTATGTGGGCAGATGAGGTCAGCTCTGCGGATAGGTGACCTCATGAGGTCGGCCCGATCATCGACTCAAACTGGCATCGAAAGACCTAAGGGTGTATTTATCCCATAACCGATCCACTCTGGCCTTGCGCGAGAAAAGGGGCTGCGAACCGACCACACCGCAACAAGTACGAAGTCCCTCCTGCTAAACTGCCTGAGTGCGGCGTCTCGTGGTTAATGCGGACGACTTCGGATTCACATCGGGCGTAAATCGGGCCATCGTAAAGGCGCACACGGATGGCATCGTCACTTCCGCCACATTGATGGCCAACGGCCCGGCATTTTGCGAGGTCAAGGAACTCGCGGAGCAGTTTCCGAAGCTGAGTATTGGCTGCCACGTGGTGTTGATCGATGGCGAGCCGGTTCTGCCGCCGGCAAGAGTTCCTTCATTGACGCAATCGGGGCGATTTCGTGACGACCTGAAAACATTCGCCGCTCGGGCGTTGACGGGGCAGCTTGACACGACTGAGATTGGCGCCGAGGCAACGGCGCAAATCCGGAGAGTGCAGGCCGCGGGAGTGTGCGTGTCACACCTCGACACGCACAAGCACACCCATATTTTCCCGAAGGTGTTGCGCCCTCTCTTGCTGGCCGCTGCCGACTGCGGGGTGCGAGCCGTTCGGAATCCGTTCGGCCCGCGCCTTCCTTTGCGATTGAGTGAACTTCTGAAGCGACCGGATCTCTGGACACGTTGGGCAGAAATGAGAGTTTTGGGAACCTTCGCGGGACAATTCCGGAAGGCCGTGCAGCGGGAAGGCTTTGTCACGCCCGATGGAACCTTAGGAATTGAAGTTACCGGGACTTTGAACGAGACGTTGTTCGCGGCGATCGCCACCAGTGTTCCTGAGGGGACATGGGAGTTCGTCTGCCATCCTGGCTACAACGACTCTGATCTGCAATCGGCCAAGACGCGACTGCGAGAATCACGGGAAGTCGAATTGGATGTATTGACCTCGCCGGGAGCTCGGGAAATTCTGGGACGGCAGGGAGTAGAGTTGATCTCCTACCGAGATTTGGTGGAACGGTGACCCGTCGCCATTTAGCTGCCAGCTCTTAGCGTTCGGTTGCAGCAGATCCTATTTCTTGCCATAGAAGTTTTCGAATACTGCTGCTGTTTTGTATTGCTCTTCTCTTGGCCCTCTGACCAAATTTTCTTTCCGCGTGGTGTCAGCGCGTTATGGTCCCGCCAGAAGTCGTCGGTGTGACGGAATGAAAAGACGCGGCCTCCGGTTTGATTGCAGGCACGGCTGGATTGTTTTGGTGTGGACGCCTGGGCGAGCAGAATTTTCGTTTCGCTGGGCCCTGGTGGAGCTCCCCTCGTATCGATTTCAGCACTTTCGCTCGTGCCCGAGCAGTCTGCGCTTTCACCGTTCCGATGGGAACTCCCAGAACGCGAGCTGTTTCACAGACTGAAAGATGATCCACATAACGCAGGTGAAACGTTTTCCGCAAAATCGGAGACAGTCTTGCTGCTGACTCTATTAAGCGCGCACTCGCCCAAGCCTTGTGGCACTCATCCTCGGGGTTGGGCCGGCGATCCACCAAAGTGTCGGACAGCGGATACTCCCGCTCGTCTCCGATTCGCGAATCCAGGGATACATGGATATAGCGAGAGCGCTTGCGCAGATGCATTCTTGAGCAATTAATAACAATAGTGGTCAGCCACGTCGAAAGTTGCGCGTCGCCTCTGAATTGGTTCAGGTGCTTGTAAGCCGCCAATAGCGCATCCTGGACCGCATCCTCGGCATCAGCTTTGTTTCCCAAGAGTCTGTATGCGTATCGATAAAGAGACGGTAAGCAATGCGACAGAACAGACAACATCTCCGCGGGTGGAGGCTTCGAAGCGTCTAGGGCAACGCCCTCACCGCCCTCAATCAATTTCTCCGGGTATCGCATGCTATATTTGGGCACCTCTGTCCCCACCAAAGAAGGTGACGTTTCATCCGACCCTGGCGAGGATAAATTTCGATGTCATCTGGATGCAGGGGCGGAATCCGGAAAAGGAACCACTAAAACCGTGTCGGAGCTTGTCGCTTTCAGCGATTGCCTTGCCTGCTGCCCTGCTGCTTCGTCGATGTCATGCTTCAAGACATCATGAAGCGCGCTAAGCACCTGATACTGCATCATTGCCATTTGATATCTCTGCTGCAAAAGGCATTCGGCCTCTTCACGGGAAATTTGATTTGTTTGTTGGGCCTGCACGATTACAGAGAAATCAGCCGATGTCTTGTCTGCCACTAAGCTCATGCCGATTTCGTAGGACTTGAGAACGTCTTGTGGACCCAAAGGCATTTCCGGTTTGATGGCAATCAAGTCGGATAGGACAGGATTGGACTGCATGCTTGTACCCGCTAGACTGCTTTCCGGCCGAGGCGCATCGGGCTGTATGTTCTTTTTCTTTGGCTGGGCCGCGGCAGTGCGCCACAGCGTGCCGAGAATCACGATAGTAATAAGAATCTGTCGAAACTTCATCGGTCCTCCTCGTTCGACTTGCTGGACCCGTCTGCTGATTGGGTGAGCAAGCTCGTTTTGTGCTTCGATCAAAAACCAGGAGATGTGTGCCATCCGCAGTCCGAGTTGACTGGTGAGTATCGCGCCAGCCGCTCGGATCCTAGCCCTGCCGATTGCCGGATCACTTTGGCGACATTGCGCGCCAAATTGTGGGTAGCGCGCAAATTGCTGCCGAAGAAGCGAACGTTCCCCTGCACCGTGCGATCGAGCACAATTTGTCCGTCCCGTGTGATGAGTTGACTCCGCACCGTCAACTTTGTCGCGCCGCTTACAGTGGTCACCGCACGTTGCGTTTCGCTCCCAGGCGCATATTTCACAACCATTGTTTTCAAGATCAGCGAGTCCGGAATCTCACTAGCCTTGCGGTCGCCCTCGCGGAGGACGTACTTGAATCGCTTCGTTTTCTTCAACTCTTCCAAGAGGTTCTCGTAGATCGCGATTTGAAAGGAATGCGCGAGGCCCAGGTCCCCGGGATCAATCCGCTCCACTTGCACGCTCCACTGGGTGCTAGAACCACTGCTTTCACCGGCCAGCCGACCCGAAAATGGAACTGCAATCATGACGGTAGCCGCCACACAGAAGATCCATGAATTCGGTTTACTTGTCTTCATGTGTACCCTCCGAGGTGCTTTTTGTCGTTGGGTCTTCGCCAGCTCTGGAAGGTACGCCTCGAGCAACGAGTTCATCCCTCACGAGTTCACCTTGTCCTTTTTTCAATTGGAAGATCGCGCCATGGATTCCGCCATTACTGTCAACATATTCCAAGGTCAGCGTGTCGTATTTTTTGTGAGCAAAGAGACTGACGACTCGGCCGCCTCCGAACGGAGCGGCGGCCTTACCTATCTTCATTGGCACTCCGCCGACCTGCATCGTTTCATCATCCAGGAAAACACCCCGCACAGAGGCGATGTCTAACTGTGTGAGGGGCTTGCCGCCTTGCTGAAATCGCAACACATTGTCTTGGGCAGACAGGCTTCCTTTGCAATTGCTTTTTGTGTTCGGCAAACCCACGAGATGAGTAGCGCGAATGCTGAATGGTGAGTTCGCCTTCAATGTTGGGGCGGTACTCTGGGCCAATGCGCTAATGCCGAAGCACAACAGTAATGCCCAGACACTGATAAGTGCGTGTCCGCCGAAGCAGCCGCTCTTGTCGTTCCTTGGAACAAACCAACGATACATTCTTCCTCCAAGTCGACTCGAATCGCTGGGTCGACAAGTAACTCCTGAAACAAATCATCGAGCATGACTCTCTCGCCGGCAGCAGGAGCTATTTCGATTACTTAGGTTCGGCAGGTTTTTGGCTTGCTATCGGCACCTGAAGCGACCGACCCAACATGTCGTTGTAAGTAATTGTGTTCTTTCCGACGAGTACTAGCATCTCGCGCCCTGCTGCGTACTTCGGGGGGAGTTCGCCCAATGGCGTCGTGTACAGTACTACATACATTGTGTCGCCCACCTTGACCGAAACGTCATAGCTGGTAGCATCAGACGCGCTTTCTTTTGCAGTCGGATGTGGCTCAACCTGAGTAATGGTGGCTATCTGCCACTTCGACGCGGTCTGGCAAAGAGCCGGAAATGTGAGCAGACACAGAGCGATTACACCTATTAGCTTCCGCACGATTGACTCCTCCCGTTTGCTCTTTCTTGGTCCGGCAATTCGCTCCTAGGAACGACTGTTCGCCGAAGAGCATACCCTGATCACTTGTGTTGGATCGCAATCTCCATGCCAATTGGCTGAAGCGTGAGGTAGAGTCTTCAACGCGCTTGACTCTTCATGTGTTTGCACGGCGTCGGTCTCGCAGACTGACCCCAACTCGAAGTGCCAAGTTCGCCCACATCTGGGCACATGCCTAGTGCTGGGCACGGGCATCATATTTAATACCGGCGCCGCACTCAGGAACTGGCGTTGTTATCGGCTCTTATTCGCGATTCGGTATTGGCATTGAGCTTGCACTCTCGTAGCTGAGCGAGGCGGCAGGCAGTTAGTGCCCTAGACGGACTCCGCAGCCAACCACTACGGGCTACTGAGAGCCGAAAACCCGCGGCACATCTCCGTCTTTTGCGGCCCCTGTCCTGCCCCTCGCATCTTTTTGCGATCTCTGGATAGGAGTGATTATGAGCACCGTTGACACACTGCCGGGTGAATCGAATGCACACGTCATCTCGTCAATCATTAACTTGGTCTGCCCACAATGCGGTGGAAGAATGTCGGAATTCCAATGTGAAGGGAGATGCCGCAGAAACTGGCTTGCTGAATGGGAAAGGGCGAGTCAGGTGACCAGGAGCCCCAAATCCCGGCGAGGCGCAGGCGTTTTAACCAAATTGAACTACCCCTCTTTGTTCAGTGCGCTTGAGCCGGACTGTTGCTTCCGTTGAGTAATCTGCAGTATTCCTCCCACGCCATGATCAAACAACTGATTCTGAATCAGTTGCTCGGTCACAGGTGGCGGCAAGTCGGGTAAATCCTGGGCGGCAAACGAGAGACCACGACCATTTCTTCCCAGTCCTGATGCATGCCATCTGGCGCCCGCCTTCAATCAGGGCGCGCTGTTACTGCCATGCGGCGGCAGTAGCAAGCATTTTTCCTTGGGTCCCGAGATTTCCTGACCCCTATTCCCAAGTTGCCAACGCTCGTACGATCAAGGGCGGCTGGGGAGTTCAATTGCGTGCTACGGGAGGAGAGCAATATGCAGGAAGGAAGTGTGATTCGGGAACACCGAAAACTGGGTCCGGATGTTTGGAGCTACCGATGGTGGGAATCAGGTCCGAACGGCAACAGAGTCCACAGACGAATCGTCTTGGGTACCGCCAAGCAGTTGCGCGACTTATCATCCGCTCGCCAAATGACCACTGGACTGATCCGGGAAATCAATGCCGGAGACATGCGGATGGCTGGAACATCCATAACAGTGGCGCAGTTGGCTGATCATTTCCAGCAGCGAGAGCTTGGCTGCTCAAACGGACGAATCTCGTACTCCACCAAGAAAGCTTATCAGGGCTACCTTGGCAAATGGATTGTTCCGCGTTGGGGAGACTACATCCTCCCAAACATCAAAGCCGTCGAAGTGGAGCTATGGCTCAAACATCTGCAACGGGCACCGGGTCCCTGCTGCAAAATCAGGAACGTGATGAGCGTCCTGTTCAACCATGCCCGTCGCTACGATCTCTACGACCGTAATCCGATACAGTGGGTGCGGCAGAGTGCCAAACGTCACAGTGCTCCTGACGTCCTCACCTGCAACGAGGTCCGGCAACTGCGGGCGGCGCTCGAACCACGGGAGCGAATCATGGTCTTGCTAGTACCGTGACCGCGTAATGTGGTTTCTTTTGTAGCCGAACTTCAATCGTGCCTGTTTGCGAGTGAAACGCCAGTCGATAGTGATCCGATCACGGTTCATTCTCCGCCCCCAAGCCCTGGTTTCTCGCAGCAGATCGCCCAGCGACGGGATTCTTCGCTGTCCCAAACACTGCCGGGAGAAGAGGCTGATTTCGATCTCTGCCTGATTGAGCCAGCTGCCGTGTTTCGGCGTGTAGTGGACGGTGAACCGGTCCCACAGCCAGCCTCCCGCCTTCTCGCCATACCGCTCCACTACTGCCTTGCGGGTGTGGGAACTCAGATTGTCCATCACCAAATGGATGGTGTCGGCTGCTGGATAGTGTTCCGCAATCTCCAGCAGATAGTCGGCGAACTCGGGCGAAGAACGGTCCGGAGTCACGCGGGGATAATGCCGTCCCGCCTTCGGCTCCGCAAAACGCATTGGCCGTGCCACGGCGTTCGTACTCACTGTCTCGCCGAAGAGTTCGGCCCGGATACATGGGCCGGGGCGGGCGCAGATCGGCGTGCAGAACCACGGGCTTTTCATCGATGCAAACCACCGGTTCCTCCTCCGAGAGTGGCTTCTCATACAAGGCCAGCACGTCTTCCATGCGGGCGATGTACTCCCCGTCCAGTTCGCCCACGCACCACATTTTTTTCCCGCCACGGCTTCAGATCATGATCCCGGAGCAGAATGCGGATCGTCTCCCGACCTACCTGCGGCACCAGCTTTCGCTTCACCGCTTCCTGAGCGATGAGTCGAACGCTCCAACGCGCCCTGCCGGCCGGCGGTTGGCTACACACCATAGCTATGATCCTTTGGCTCTGGCCCGCGTCCAACACCCGCGGCTGGCCCGGACGCGGCTTCTCATACAACGCCGACTCCAGTCCCTCTTCCTCGTAACGCCGGGCAATCGCCCGCACGGTCTTGGGGGCCACGCCCAGATGACTCGCCACCTGTGCCGCCGTCTCTCCCTGGTGGAGCTGACGCAGGATCAACGCCCGTCGCAGTACCCGTGCCGACTCCCGCCCCTTGTTCAGCATCTCAGCGATTTGCTCCCGATCCCGCTTCCCAATCTGGACACGCACACGATGATAGGTGGTTTGCATGTCCACACAGTGCGCCCCACCTTTGTCATTCTCCGAGTACCTTGATAGGTACATCTTTATGCGGTCGTAGACCTAGATGTGGCAACGGGACTGAGACAAAGCGAACTGTTTGCGCTCAAGTGGAAAGACGTCGACTTCAAGAATATACAACTCTGGGTGATTCGACCGATCGTGCAACAGGTCGTCGGAAAGTGCAAGACAGAGGCTTCGCAAAAACCCGTGCCCCTCCACGATCATCTGATCCGTGATCTGCGGAACTGGCGCCGCAGAACGCCCTATCGAGCGCCCGAGAGTTGGGTGTTCGCCAGCCCTCAGAATCGTGGAAAGAACCCGTATTGGGGACAACAACTTCTTCGTCATCACATCCGCCCGGTCGCGCAAGAGCTGGGCATCACGAAGCGGATCGGGTGGCACACCTTCCGCAGGACATACTCTACCCTGCTCCGCGCCACTGGGGCCGAGTTCAAGGTTATGCAGGAACTGATGCGGCATTCAACGATCCGCGTCACACTGGATACCTACACCCAAGCCGTAACCAGTGAAAAGCGCGCTGCGCAAACCGCCGTGGTGTCGCTTTTCATTAGGAAGAAGAGAAGCAAGGCCGCCTAAGAAGCGCTGGAGCACTCAGGAGGGAGCAGTGGTCTGGCGCGGAAGGCGCTGTTTTCGGCATTTAGGCGTGTGCCTATTTGGTACCTTTTTGTGCCTACGCCGGGATGACGCCATTTCTGTAAGTGCCTGATTTGAATTGGCGGGGACGACGGGACTCGAACCCGCGGCCTCTGCCGTGACAGGGCAGCGTTCTAACCAACTGAACTACGTCCCCAACTTATCTACCCTTATCGGAAATCCGTGTCTTTAGTGGCTTTCCTCAGGTTCAACCGATTCGCCTGCATTGCCTGTTTCAACCTCGTAGAACCGAACTCCGAGGTTAATGGACGCCATGGAAACCAAGCTTAACCGCCGTCCAAAACCGTGCTGCAGGCAAACGCCAATCCAGAGCAGCTGTCCCTGCCCCGTGAATGAATTGTAGCAGAGGCAATTCAGATCAGTACAGGCTCCGGAACTTTGCTCACAATCTCAAGCGCGCAACTTCTCCAACAAATCACGAGGAGCACGATGTCCATGAAAGCCTGCCTGGGTTTTTCCCTGTGTAATAAATTTAGTCGTGAGCATCTCTTCGTCCCCGGAGGTTCTGCAATGCGGATTCTCGGTCCCCTGGAAGCCAGTCGTTCTCGTGTGGGGATTGCTGAGTGGGATCGGCACGGCCGTGAAGGGCTGCGTACTTCTTTCTCGCGAATTTGGGAGTTCAGAGAACCCAACGGACTAGAAAGACAACTCAAGCGGCCTGCCATCAAAATCAAGGGTCTGCATGGCCGAATCGAGTTTGACTTCAATACGCCTGGGGGACGGTGGGAGCATACGGGAACGTGGCGCCAGGCGCAAAGTGAGTACGCGTCTCGTATCCGCCCAGTGCAACTCCGCTCCCATCCATTCGCCACGGCGGTAGCGAAAGGAGCGGCCGTCATCCTCATAGAGCAGAAACGAAGCGTCGGCGCCGGGATAAATGGAAATGGAAAGCGGTTGATCGGCGGTTTCGCTGGTATGCTGCTTCACGGGACCAAGAGGGAGGACGGTTCCGGCCCGTACGTAGAGCGGCATGGTCTCCAGATCGACCGGGCGCATGACTTCGCGGCCACCCTCAATCTTCTCTCGCGTCCAGAAGTCATACCAAGTACCTTGTGGCAGGTAGACTTTGCGAGACGTCGCTCCTTTCTCCACGACGGGCGCCACCAGAATATTCCGACCCCAGAGGTACTGATCTGGGCACGCAACCGCATTCGGATCGCCTGGGTAATGGAGCCACAAGGCGCGCACGACAGGTAGGCCAGTTACAGTGCACTCACGCACGACGCTGTACAAGTACGGGAGCAATCGATAGCGGAGTTCCAGATATTTGCGGCAGATGGGCTCGACCTGCTGATTGTGCAGTTGGCTCGGATCCGGAATCGCTGCCCCGTTGTAGTTTCGAATTTCGATCGGACCGGGATCGCCGGTGTTCCACCCCCAAGGCAGGCGCAACTTCCAGGTGCGGCCATGCGAGCGGAACAGAGGGCAGAATGCTCCGAACTGAAACCATCGCAGGTAGAGCTCGGCGGTGAACTCTTTCGTAGGAACGAAGCCTCCGATGTCAGTTCCCCAGTAGGGAATGCCGGTGAGTGAAGTATTGATGGCGATGGGAACCTGCGTTTTCAGCGTCTCCCACGTGGAGTACACGTCGCCGGACCATAGGAACGAGGCGTATCGTTGCATGCCGGCGTAGCCGTTGCGATGAAGCGCATAAGGACGCTCATCAGGCCGATCGAGCTGCGGCCCTTCCCAGTGCATCCGGTTGCGCGTGAGACGGCTCGGAATGTCTAAAGGGTCGCCCTCGTCGGGCCACCATCCGTCGATGCCGATTGCGAAATCCTTGCGGTGTGCGTCCCAGTAGCAGCTCACTTCCTGCTCGTCGAACTCGGACAATTTGCAGGAATCGTGAACGGATCCACGGAGTTTGTCGGTAAGAATTACGTCGTGGAGCACCACGCGGAAATTGTCTTTGTGCAGTTCGGCGATCATCTCTTGGGGGTCGGGAAACACTCGATGATTCCACGAGAACGAGCCGTTTTCTGTATTCCAGCCCGAAGGGCAAAAGCCTGTGCCCAGGTAGATCAGGGCATCGCACGGGAGCCTCTTCTCGCGGAACGTTTTGGCTTCCGCGAGTATCTCGTCCCGGCTCGCAAGGGTGCGATGCGACTGCTGATATCCGAGACTCCAGAGTGGAGGCAATTCGGCGTGCCCTGTGAGAAGGGCATATTCCGTCATGATTACCGCCGGGTCAGGGGAAGCGACGAAGAAGATGTCCAGGGGGAATGAGGCGTCCAGGGTTGCGGGGGCGAACTTGGTTTGAGTTCCAGTGAAGTCGAAGGTTCCGAATGGTTGATGAAAGAAGACAGCCCATCCCGCAGTGCTGATGACCCAGGGGATGGGAACGCGGCCACCGTGAGTTTCGAGCTTATAGCCACCTTGGCCGCTCACCATCGTGTCGATTGAACCCCGCCGGTCGAATTGCGGACCACCTTCCCCAAGTCCCAGCAGTGGGGATTCTCCGGTCTTGAAAGAGACGATCCCGGTTGCGCGGTCGACGGAAAATGTTTGAATCTCTAGTCCGCCGGCGATCGAAATAGCAAAAGCGAGAGGATTAGAAGACGCGCGAATCTTTAGGTTACCAGCTTGAATCGTTTGTGCCGGCGCGTCACCACGCAGTTTCGCGATTGGAGCACCCCAGGATTCGCGTACGAGTGAGCCATCGAAGGGAACTGTTCCCGCGTTCCCACTTTTGATGGGAAGCACTGTCAATCGTGCTGTTTGTGCACTCACCGAGGAGATTTGGACTTCGAAGTTCGGATCAGCGCCCTGAGCGACCGACCTTTCGGTTGGCAAAACCAGAGTGGCCGACACCGCGGCGAGTTGTTTGAGAAGATGGCGTCGACTCCATTGTTCCCTCATACATTGCCTTCAGTTCCGTTGATTAGTGGGAATCACGAGCAACGCGGGCGCCACTTTGGCCCACAAGAAAATCCAGATCAGCTCCCAAATGGGCTTGCATCACGTGCTCGACGTAGAGTCTCTCCCAGCCGCGTTCGGGGAGAGCGGGGGGGGCCCATTGCGCTCGTCGGGCGGCCAAGGTCGCATCGTCGACCTCGAGTTGAACCAGGCGCCTTGCCACATCCAGAGTAACCATGTCACCGGAGTGCGCGAGCGCCAGCGTGCCGCCGGCCGCGGCTTCTGGCGAGGCGTGTAGCACGACCGTACCGTAGGCGGTGCCACTCATGCGTGCGTCGGAGATTCGGACCATGTCGGTCACACCCTTGCGCAGCAGCTTCGGAGGCAGAGGCATATTGCCCACCTCGGCCATGCCAGGATAACCACGAGGGCCGCAGTTCTTGAGAACCATCACGCAGCTTTCATCGATGTCTAAGTTCTCGTCATTGATACGGGAGTTAAACTCCTCAATCGATTCGAAGACCACTGCCCTCCCCTGATGCTGCAGAAGTTGAGGACTGGCCGCGGAGGGCTTGATGACAGCGCCATCGGGCGCAAGGTTTCCGCGAAGGACGGCGATTCCGGCGTGCGATTTGAACGGAGCTGCATACGAGTGAATCACGTCGGGATTCCAGCAGGGCGCCTCAGCAACGTTCACACCGATCGACTTTCCATTGACCGTCAAAGCGTCGCGATGGAGCACACTGGCTTCACTGAGCTCTCGAAGAACGCGAGGCAGGCCGCCGGCGTAAAAGAAATCCTCCATGAGATATTTCCCAGAGGGCTGGATGTTCACGAGACAAGGCAGGGTTGATCCCAGCCGGTCGAAATCATCGAGAACAAGGGGCACACCAATGCGGCCGGCGATCGCGATTAAGTGGATCACGGCGTTGGTAGATCCACCGATCGCGGCGTTGGCGCGAATCGCGTTTTCGAAGGCCTCGCGAGTCAGGATCCGCGACATGCGCAGATCTTCGCGGACCATTTCGACAATGCGTCGACCGGTCATCTGAGCGAGCGTGTTACGCCTCGCATCAACGGCCGGAATCGCCGCGTTGCCGGGAAGGCTCATGCCGAGCGCTTCCACCATGCTCGCCATCGTGGAGGCCGTGCCCATGGTCATGCAATGACCCTTGGATCGATGCATGCAGCTCTCTGCTTCGAAGAACTCTTCCAGTTTCATGGCACCGGCGCGAACCTGGTCGTGCATCTGCCAGATGCCAGTCCCCGAACCCAGGTCGCGACCATGAAACTTTCCGGAGAGCATGGGGCCCCCGGACAAACCAATAGCTGGGAGGTCGCAAGAAGCGGCACCCATCAACAACGAAGGAGTTGTTTTGTCACAGCCCATGAGGAGGACAACACCGTCCATGGGATTACCGCGAATGGACTCTTCCACATCCATGCTGGCCAGGTTGCGGAAGAACATGGCCGTGGGGCGGAGTTGGGTTTCGCCCAGAGACATGACCGGGAACTCGAGGGGAAAGCCGCCTGCTTCCCAGACTCCGCGTTTCACAAACTCGGCAAGTTCGCGAAAGTGGGAATTGCAGGGTGTGAGTTCGGACCAGGTGTTGCAAATCCCGATCACGGGGCGGCCATCGAACAAGTCGTGTGGCCAACCCTGGTTCTTCATCCAGCTGCGATACAAAAAGCCCAACTTGTCTTGTCGCCCGTACCACGATTGGCTGCGTAGTTTGTTCATGTGTAATCCTAGTCATCGGTAGGCCGCGCCGACAACTCTGCGAGAAACGTTTTCGATCATACCGTAAACATTCCGGTAAACGTAATCTCACAATAAACGGAAGGTAGGATCATTTCTCGAACCGTGATTGAAGAAGGAAGCCATCGGTCGGACGGAAACCATTGTTGTAGCTTTCCTTTCGCCCTTTTGGTGCTCGCTCATTCAGCGTTTTTCTCTCACGGTTGGCGCTGCTTCTCGGCTGTATGTTGCATCGCAACTGACACTTCCTCAGTCTGGTGAAACCTCGGAGTAAACGATTACTACAGACCGCGTTATAATCTCGTGGGCAAGCCCTGACCCCAGCGAGCGAGGTGAAGCTCATGACGCAGAAGCAAGAAATCTCACGCCGGCAGTTTGTGACTTCGGCGGGCGCCGCAGCCGCTATTTCTTCCTTTCCCCTACGGGATGCATTTGCTGCGATCGGAAAAGATGTACCGCGGGCAACGGCTTCACCGCAGGCCGCAGTCGCTTTAACTGACAACCCGGGCTGGAAAGACCAAGGCGTGGAGAACCTGGCCAAATCGCCTCACGCCAAACTTCGAAACATCCCGGTACGCGCCGTGACGATCCAGAGCGGCTTCTGGGCGAGTCGCCGCGAGATCAACGTCACCAAGAGTATCCCGACGATGCACGATCTGCTCGAGGCGAATGGCCGCATGAACAATTTCCGCCGGCTCGTGGGAAAGAGCGACGCGGCGCAGCATGGTCCGGTATTTTCCGATTCCGACGTTTACAAGTGGACCGAAGCAGTTGGCTTTGTCCTGCAGTCGGGCGATCGTCCAGAGCTTCGGGCTAGTGCCGAGAAGGCGATCGACGAGGTCGTCGCCGTGCAGGAATCCAGCGGCTACCTGAACACCTACCATGTGGATGATCGCAAATCGCTGCGGATGCTGCCGCAAACGCAGACGACTGGCCATGAGCTTTATAACATCGGGCACATGCTGCAGGGCGCGATTGCCTACTACCGTGCAACCGGCGACCGCAAGTTGCTGGATGCCGGTATCCGCTTTGTCGACGACTTCCTCATTCCCAACTATGGTCCGGCTCCGAAGAATCCGATTGTGTCCGGCCATCCTGAGATTGAAATGGGGCTGATCGAACTCTACCGGATCACCGGGGACAAGCGACAACTCGATCTCGCCGGTTACATCCTGCAGGGAGACAAACGGATAGACCTGCCAGAGCGGCGAACGATCTATATGTTCAGCGGCACTCCGTTCACAGCGCGGACTAAACTTGAGGGCCATGCGGTTCGAGCCATGTACGCGTGCTGCGGAGCCACAGACTATTACATGGAGACGGGGGATGACTCCTACTGGAAGACGCTGAACACGCTCTGGAACGATATGACCACCACCAAGATGTATGTAACGGGAGGAGTGGGCTCGCGGTCCGATGGGGAGGCTTTCGGCGATGCCTACGAACTTCCAAATTTTCGAGCGTATGGAGAAAGCTGCGCCGCCATTGGCAATATGATGTGGAACTGGCGCATGCTGGCCGCAACTGGAGACGCGAAGTTCACGGATGTGATCGAGCGCGCACTCTACAACGGCATCAACTCGGGAATGTCGCTCGATGGAACGATGTACTGCTATCGCAACCCGCTGGCGTTTGATTCTTCGACGGGAGATAAGATTCGCAATCCATGGTACGACGTCACCTGCTGTCCCCCGAATCTCGAGCGCACCTTTGGATCCTTGCCGGGCTATTTCTACAGCACCAGCAACGACGGAATCTATGTGCACCTCTATGACAATTCCGAACTGGATTGGCATCTGGAGAATGGCACGGGCCTGAAGGTCACTCAGAAAACAAATTATCCCTGGGATGGCAATGTAGAGATCAATGTATCGCCCGCGCAGTCTGCGGAGTTTGTGGTCTATCTGCGAGTTCCTGGCTGGGTCGACAGTGCGCAGGTGTCGGTAAACGGCAAAGCTCTGGCGGGCGCAAAACCGGGCGAGTATTTGCCCATACGGCGCCGCTGGTCGGGCGGAGATCGCATCAGTCTGAAGATGGAAATGGTTCCGCAGGTCCTCGAAGCGAACCCGCGGGTGGCCGATGACACGGGCCGAGTCGCGGTGCAGCGCGGGCCGCTTATCTACTGTCTCGAGGAACTCGACCAGTCAAGCGGGGTGACGCTGAGCGATGTGGCGCTTGAGTTGGGAAGGCGCCCTGACTCCGAGTTCCAGGGCGAGATGAAGAGTGACCTGCTGGGTGGCGTTCTCTTGCTTCACCACAGTGGCATGTCCTATGACAGAAGTGGGTCGGCGAGCATGCTCTATCCACGGTATACGGGAGGAATGGTGAGGACCAGGAAAGTCCCACTCACGTTCATTCCTTACTATGCGTGGGCGAACCGGCAGGCGACCTCGATGCAGGTGTGGGTTCCGCTGTTCAAGTCTTGAACCAAGGGATGGTAGTCAGAGGTAACGCGGACTCACCTGTTAAAGACCAACTGAATTGAGGATCGGACTCTGGATGCGGTGGAGAATTGCCGTTCTGGTAAGTATGGCGATTGCGATCAGCTACCTTGATCGCCAAGCGCTTCCGGTTGCCGTAAGTGCGATCGGGCGGGATATCCCACTTTCGAACGAGCAGTTCTCGACGCTGCAATCTGCATTTCTGTTCTCCTATGCTTTCATGTATGCCGGTGGAGGAAAGCTTAGCGACGTCCTGGGAACGCGTGTCGGGTTCACTGTGATCATGATTTTCTGGTCGCTGGCCTGCGCGAGTCATGCTGTAGCGTTGAGCTTCGTAATGCTTGCCGTGAGCAGGTTCTTGCTCGGCATGGGAGAAGGAGGTGGCTTTCCGGCGGCGACACGGGCCGTGGCGGAATGGTTTCCAACTCATGAGCGCGCGACTGCGATGGGAATCATCAACGCGGGAACCGCCGTTGGTGGTGTGATAGCGCCTCCGTTGATCGCCATCATCCTGGCTTTCGTGAGCTGGCGGTGGATCTTTGTTATCTCTGGAGGACTTGGACTTGTTTGGACGGCATGGTGGCGACTGTCGTACTTTACTCCGGAGCAACATCAGGAGGGGAAGCCCTCTGGCGTTGCCGAACCGGAAGTGAACGTACGCTGGATTGATTTGCTGGGCATCCGTGAGGTCTGGGGACTGGTGGCCGCGAAATTCCTTAGCGACGCAGCCTGGTATTTTTATCTTTTCTGGTTGCCGAAATATCTATACGACGCACGCGGATTCAACATCAAGTCGGTTGGCACCTTTGCCTGGATCCCTTATGCAGCGGCGGGAGTCGGGTGCCTGGTTGGCGGATGGTTGTCCAGTTATCTGGTGCAACGTGAGTTCTCAGTCGGCGTGGCGAGAAAGGTGGCGCTAGGGCTGAGCGCTGCGGTCATGCCCCTTATCATTTTTGTTCCCCATGTCGCCGTTTCGTGGGCAATTGCGATCTTTAGCGTGGCATATTTCGGGCAGCAATCCTGGTCGACCCTGGTGATGGTGTTACCCACCGATCTACTGCCGCGCCGCGTAGTGGGCTCGGTGGCGGGGTTGGTTGGCTTTGGTGGAGCAATGGGCGGAATCGCGTTTGGGCAACTGGTCGGGTATTTGCTGGACCACGGCATTGGCTACGGTGTGGTTTTTACGCTCGCCGGAATGTTTCACATTGTTGCTTTCGTGGTGATTCTGGTCGCGATTCCGATGTTCGAGCCCGCAGATATTGAGCGGAGACTGATGTATCAAGGAGCGCGATGAAGATCAACGAAGTTCGCACGCGCGTGTTCCGTTGGCGTGGCCGGACTACGCCCTTGCCGCCGCATTTCTGCACGAATCCGATGGATCTGCTGCAGTTGCCACAAGCATCCATGGGCACATTCACCTTCCACGAATGGCTCATCGTCGAGATTTTCACGGACGAAGGTTTGGCAGGGATCGGAAATGCGGCGCTCGCCCCGCAGGTCACGAAACAGACGATTGACCTCTATCTGAAGCCGTTATTGATCAACCAGAATCCGTGGGATATCGAGTTCCTGTGGCAACACATGTATCGCAAGACCATGGCGTTTGGCCGCAAAGGAATCGGGATGGCGGCCATCAGTGCCGTCGACATTGCCCTTTGGGACCTGCTGGGCAAATCGGCGAAGCAACCTGTGTATCGCTTGCTCGGGGGCAGAACGAAGCCCCGCGTTCCGGTTTATGCCAGCCGTTTGTATGCGACCGAGTTGAGCGAGCTCGCGGCTGAGGCGCGGCGCTACAAACAAGAAGGCTACAAGGCGATGAAGCTACGCTTTGGATGGGGTCCGGGCGACGGCGCCGCGGGCATGCAGCGCAATCTCGAACTGGTTCGGACCGTGCGCGAGACCGTGGGGAGCGACATCGATGTGATGACAGATGCCTACATGGGCTGGACGCTCGACTACGCCAAGAGAATGCTTCCCCTCCTGGAGCCATTTCACCTCCGATGGCTTGAAGAGCCGGTGATTCCTGATGACATCCAGGGCTACGCGGAGCTGAAATCCTCCGGGCGGATCCCGATCGCAGGCGGGGAACACGAATTTACTCTTTATGGCTTTCGCGATTTGCTGGAGGCTCGCGCGGTTGACTACATCCAGTTCGATACCAACCGCGTGGGGGGCATTACGCAGGCGCGCAAGATTGCCGCGCTGGCCGAGGCGTATTCCGTTCCTGTGATTCCGCATGCCGGGCAGATGCACAACTATCATGTGGTCATGGCCAGCTTCAATTCTCCGATGGCCGAGCACTTCCCAATCGTCGATGTGGAGGTGGGAAACGAACTTTTCTGGTATCTCTTTCAGGGGGAGCCGAAGGCGGAAGATGGCTTCATCGATCTGGATGATAATGTTCCGGGTCTCGGTCTGACCATTGACGAAGCGAAGTTGCAGGATTTCGAGGTTATCGAATGACGCGACTGGTTCAAATCAAGAGAGGCCCTGTGCGACGCGTGGCGCTGGTGGAAGAACCACACCTGCGTGTGCTCGACGGCTGCAATTCTGTTTATGAACTTGCGCTATCGGCTTTGAAGGCAGGCTCGAAGCTCAGCGATCTCACGCAGAAGAGACTGACGACGGAACGCCTAGAATATGACCCGGTCTACACCGGCCGATCGGAATGGCAAATGTTGCCGCCTATTGACCATCCCGACGAGCCTTCGCGTTGCATGATCTCCGGAACCGGCCTTACTCATCTGGGCAGTGCGCGGGACCGGCAATCGATGCACGCGGTTGTGAGCAACGAGATGACGGACAGTATGAAAATGTTTCATTGGGGCAAGGAGGGAGGCCGTCCCGCGCCGGGACAGATCGGAATTCCTCCCGAATGGTTTTACAAAGGAACGGGCACCACATTGCGGGCACACGGGCAACCGCTCGATATTCCTTGCTATGCCGAAGACGGTGGCGAGGAAGCGGAGATTGCCGGCATCTATATGATTGGGCCGGACGGAGCGCCGCACCGCATCGGGATGGCGGGAGGCAACGAGTTCTCAGATCATGGTTTCGAGAAGAAGAACTATCTCAACCTGGCGGGCTCGAAACTGCGAACGTGCGCGCTCGGTCCTGAACTCGTCGTAGACCCTGAATTTTCCTCGGTGGCTGCAGAAGTAAAGATTGATCGGAACGGGAACGCGCGCTGGTCGGGCAAGTTCCGAACTGGCGAGGCGGAGATGTGCCACAGCTTGCGGAACCTTGAACACCATCACTTTAAGTTTGAGGCTCACCGCCGCCCGGGAGACGTACACGTGCATTTCTTCGGGACCGATTGCTTGAGCTTTGGCGAGGGTATCCGACTTGAAGATGGGGATGTGATGCAGGTCTCATTCGAGGGCTTTGGGCGTCCGTTGCGCAATCCGGTTCACGTGGCGAAATCGGCGTCAACGCCGATCGATGTCGATTTTTTAGGGTGAGGGATCCATGTCAAAACCACGCGTCGCCATTCTAGGTCTGGGCATTATGGGCGGAGGTATGGCGGGACGTTTGCTCTCCGCGGGCTTCCCTTTGTCGGTCTACAACCGAAATCGCGGGAAGGCTACAAAATTCGCGGTCGCCGGCGCATTCGTTGCGGCTTCACCACGTGAAGCTGCGGCCCGCGCTGAGATCGTTATCAGTATGGTCGCGGACGACAATGCCTCCCGGGCGATGTGGCTTGGGGCCGACGGGGCGCTGGAAGGCGCCGTGCGCGGTTCATTGTTGTTGGAATCGAGCACGTTGTCGGTCGGCTGGGTGAGAGAACTCGCCATTGCGGCATCCGGGAAAGAGTGCGAGTTTCTTGACGCACCCGTTACTGGAACCAAGCCTCATGCCGCATCCGGTGAGTTATTTTTCATGGTAGGAGGCTCCGCCACAGGATTCGCCCGAGCCCGTGATGTTTTATCTGTTCTTGGGAGGGAGGTGCTGCATGTCGGCCCGAACGGAAGTGGCGCGCTCATAAAATTGATCAACAACTTCGTTTGCGCTGTCGAGGCAGCCTCGTTTGCCGAAGCAATGGCTCTAGTCAATGGGAGCGGTCTTGATCGCGAGAAGTGCGTTGCTGTACTCGCGAACAGCGCGCTGGCAAGCCCGCTGATCAAAAGGATGCTGGCAAGCATGGAGTCGGGCGACTTCACTCCGAACTTTCCACTCAAGCTGATGACCAAGGACATCGGATACGCCATGAACGAAGCGGCCAAATGCGGCCTGCAGCTCCAAACCGCTGCTCCCGCACTAGAGGTTTTCAAACACGCCGTCGGCCAAGGGCTGGGCGACCTGGACTTTTCCGCAGTCGTGAAGTCGGTGCAAAAGAACTAAATTATGCAGGACTTCACCACGTCAGGCGCACGAGAGAGAGACTTTGCCCGGGCAATGCAAATTTCAGATGGACCGAGCCTTTCTCGATCGGTATCCGCTCTGGAGAACTGAGGAGTTGCAACTGACCTTCTTTCTCCAGTTGTCCACTCTGGCTCGGAGAAGGAGCTGGCGGCGAGCCCATTTCCTTCCATGCCGTAAATGAGTTGCTGTGATTTGAATCGATGCGAAAGTGTTCCAGCACGCCGCGGGTTGCAGTCGCTCCGAGCCCCTCGACCGTCAGATCGATGGAAGCAGGCGGAGCTGCCACGTCATCGTCGTGATAATTCCAAATCAAGACGTCGACTTCGTGATCCGTGCGAGTCGCGATCACGTTGATATCGGCCTGCCTCCGCACGCCGTCGCGCACAACCTCTTCTGTCAGTATCGCTCTCGAACTTGTTGCTTTTATGCGCTCGCGTCCCAGTAAGCCAAACATACGGAAGGCATTCAGCACTGGTTTGTCGAAACCTCCGGTGGCCAACTCGCGAAAGCCTTCAAACGGCGGCTGATCCTCGAATTCAAACGCCCAGGTTACCGCGCCAAGAAAATTAATGTGTTCGCTCTCCGATAATGCGTAAATCCTGTTCAGCACTTCGGCGGTATAAGCTGCGTACAACGGCCCATTGCGATATGAGTTCTGGGGATTGTCCTTGGCGGAGCAGGCGGCGCAGCCCTCGGGATCAGACTCGCCAAGCACGATCGGTGTGTGGCGCCATTCCGGAAAGGATTCCACGATCCGGAAGCCCTCTTGGATGGAAGCCAGTTGACGCGCGATGCCCATCCGCACGTGACCGTTCTCCCACTTCGGCGAGCCTTTGGGATGGAAAGCGATGAAGTCCAAATGTGAGCCAGTTTTCCCGCTCACATAATTTTTCTGATGAGCACAATGGTCCAGAAACTGGCGCAAGAATTCAGCGGCTTTGGGGTTCGCGGGGCCGGTGCTGTCGGGACCGCCAATGTGCGCTCCCGGTAGCGCACGTAAAACCGCGTCCACAGAAAAATCGTACAACTTGAAATATTCTTCTGGCGTTCCTTTCCAGTATCCAATGTCGGGCTCGTTCCAAACTTCCCAAAGCCAGGTTCGCGTCTCGGCTTCACCGTAACGCTCACGCAAATGGACGACAAACTGAAAGACCAACTCCGACCACTTCTGGTAGTCCTTGGGTGGGTACGCCCATCCGGTAAAGATTTCACCCTGCGGGAAATTGTGGCGATAGGGCGCGGGGTGGGTGGAGAGAGCTTGTGGCATGAACCCGATCTCGACCAGCGGCTTGATGCCGGCGTCATGAAACGTGTCAAGAATCTGATCCAGTATGGCCCAACTGTAGACGGGCCTTCCCGCCGCGTCTTCGGTGTAGACGTTGGTCGATCCCCATTTCAGCGAAGCGGAGCCATCGCCCGTGGTGAGGAGGTTGTGCACACGCACATAAACCGGCGCCGGGCTGAGGGCTGACAATTCACCAAGGAGCTTTCTTCCGTTCGGAGCGTAGGTGTAGTTCGGTTCATCGTATCCAAAGAAGCTCCAGATTGGGGCGATCGTCCCATCCGACTGGTCGGCACGCACATGAATGGCGACGCTTTCTGGAACTTCTTGCGATCGCGACAGCGCAGCCCCAAAGAAGACGATCAGCAGGTACGCACAGTGACGCGCGCGCGGCTGCCTAAGACAGTGGGGGATTCGGACGAGCATGGGATGCACGGACATTCCGGTGTGGCGTTAGATTACTACGCGGTTCGGACTCGCATGAAGTATAAAGGCGAGAGACTGGAATTAAGAGCGGCACTCAAAACCGACTATGTCCGTTTTCACCTGGAAGAACCTTAGTCTGACAACTGTGCTCGTCACGCTCCTCTCCGGGATGTTTGCGCAGACGCCGGCGGACCGTGTCGGGCTCATTACTTCCGCTCTGCGGAACCGGGAATTCGAGAAGGCACTGCAGTTGCTTCAGCCGGTGTTACAGGAGTCCCCGAAAAATCCCCAGCTGTGGTTCTTCCAGGGATTGGCCTATTCGGGAATAGGAAATCAAAAGGCAGCACTGGCTTCGTACCGAAGTGCTCTGAAAATTGCACCTGATTATCTTCCGGCCCTCGAAGGCGCGGCAGAACTGGAATACGACGCTGGCAGCGCCTCGGCCGTTCCATTATTGCAGCACATACTACGATTACATCCGAGCGACCAAACCAGCCATGCCATGCTCGCCGTGCTTGCATACAAGAAGGGGGACTGCAGCACCGCGGTGCAGCATTTCGCGCAGAGTGGTTCTCTGGTTGATTCGCAGCCAGGAGCATTGCAGGAATATGGCGGTTGTCTGGTGGAACTCAAGCAAACGGAAAAGGCGATTCCTGTTTTTCAACAGATTCTCGCATCTCACCCCGACGATCCGCGTGCCCGTCGGGCCCTGGCAGCAGTTCAACTAGCAGGCGAACAGCCGCAAGACGCGCTGGCTACGTTGCAGCCCCTGCTGGCGGCAGGCAGTCCAGACGTGAGCACGATGCAACTGGCGGCCGCTGCCTACGAGGCCAATAAAGACACGCCCAACGCCGTCAAAATACTCCGCGAGGCCATCGTCAAAGACCCTCGAGATACCGGTCTCTATGTGGATTTTGCAAACATCGCCATGACCCATCAATCGTTTCAGGCCGGAATTGACATGATCAATGCTGGCCTCAATTTGGAGCCCAACGCCGCCGATCTCTATTTGGCACGTGGCGTCTTGTATGTGCAGCTTGCCGACTACGAGAAGGCGGAAGCCGACTTCGAAAATGCGGAGCAATTGGATCCGCATCAGTCCCTCAGTGCAGCGGCACAGGGGATGATCGCGGAAGAGAAGAACCAGAACAATCCCGATCAGGCCCTGGCGACCGTACGGTCAAAGCTGGCCAAGAAACCCAACGATCCCTTTCTTTGGTACCTCCAGGCAGCGATTCTGTCGCAGAAAGCTCCGGCGCCAGATACTGCTGAATTCCAGCAAGCGGTGCAGTCGGGCCGGAAGGCCGTAACCCTGCAGCCTTCTCTTATCGCCGCGCACAATGTTCTGGCAAAGCTTTACCTCCAGGCCGGACAGACTGCCCTTGCCATAGGGGAATGCAGGCTGGTTTTGCATGACAATCCGACCGACCAGACGGCTTTGTATCACCTGGTCCTCGCGCTGCGGAAGACGAATGACCGAAGCGAAATCCCAGACTTGTTGCAGCAGCTGGCGAAAGCCCGGCAGGACGCCGCCAAAAAGGAAGCAGAGAACAATCGGTACAAGCTGGTGGTGGCACCGAGCCCTCAGCCGGACTAAGACGGAAAAGGGGCGCCTTGCCCTGAACTCGGGTAAACCTTTACTCGAACGCTCGGTCGCCGCCATAATAGAAGCGCTCATCACGGCCCAGTTTATGACGATTACGCGCCGTTCGTTTGTTGTGTTGTCGCTCTTCGCTTCTGCCCAACAGATGCTGGGACAACAAGGCGTTGCCTCGCGCGACGTGAGGGCCCAAGCGAAACCGGCTGCATCCGGCCGCCCGTTCAATGCGCGCTTTACGGACGTTGCCAACGCGGCAGGCTTACGTGCGCCGGTCATTTACGGGGGTGTGGACACCAAGAGATACATCATGGAAGCCAATGGGTGCGGTTGCGCTTTCCTCGACTATGACAATGACGGTTGGATGGACATTTTTCTGCTCTCCGGCACGCGATTAGAGGGAGATCCACCCGAAGCCACGAACCGGCTCTACAAGAACAATCGCGACGGAACATTTACAGATGTGACCGACAAGGCTGGGCTCCGAGCCGTAGGCTGGGCCAACGGTGTGTGTGTAGCCGACTACAACAACGACGGCTTCGATGACATCTTCTGCACTTATTACGGACAGAATCGCCTTTATCGTAACAACGGTGATGGCACTTTCACCGATGTGACCAAGCAAGCCGGGTTGTCGGAAACCGGCCCGGCTCGTTGGGGAGCCGGATGTGCTTTTCTTGATTACAACCGCGACGGTCATCTCGATCTTTTTGTCTCTAACTACATCCGATTCTCTTTCGAACATGCCCCGGCTCCGGGCGAGAACTCAACCTGCAACTGGAAAGGCATCCCCGTCAATTGCGGACCGCGCGGCCTTCCCACCGGCAGGCATTCTCTTTACCGCAATAACGGAGATGGTACGTTCACCGACGTCACGAAACAGGCGGGAATCGCGGCTGCTACCGAGAGCTACGGAATGACGGTCGTCGCCGCCGACTTCGACGAAGACGGATGGACGGACATCTTCGTGGCTTGCGATTCCACTCCCAGCCTGCTCTTCATGAACAATCATGACGGGACGTTCCGGGAAGAAGGCGTCATGCGCGGCGTTGCGTTGAGCGATGATGGCATGGAACAAGCGGGAATGGGCGTCGGTATTGGGGACTACAACCTCGACGGGCACCTCGACCTGTTCAAGACCCACTTCATCGGGGACACGAGTGGCTTTTATCGCAACGACGGTAAGGGGAACTTCGACGAAGTCACTCGGTTGGCCAAGGTCGGCGTCGAAACCCGGTTTACCAGTTGGGGCGCGGGACTCGTCGACTTCGACAATGACGGTTACCCCGACGTGCTCTTTGTGACGGGCAGCGTCTACCCGGAAGTTGAGCGCAAGTTGCCGCAGTATCCCTACAAGACGCCGCGAGTTTTGTTTCGCAACCTGGGCAATGGCACCTTCGAAGAACTGGAGTCGCAGACTGGTGAAGGGATCACCACGTCTCACAGCAGTCGAGGGTGCGCTTTCGGAGATTTTGACAATGACGGCGACATGGACGTTCTGATCGTCAACATGAACGAACCGCCGTCTCTATTGCGAAACGACTTGAAGCCTCAGCAGAATTGGCTGAAGGTGAAACTCGAGGGTGTGAAATCAAACCGCAGTGCCATTGGAGCGCGCGTCCTGGTGCACTATGGGAACAAGGTGCAGGCGCAAGCGGTACTCAGCCAGTCCAGCTATTATTCGTGCAATGATCCGCGTCTGCATTTTGGCCTGGGAGCATTCACGGTGGCCGACGTCGAAGTGTACTGGCCCAACGGTCTGCACGAACAGCACAAGAAGATTCCAGCAAACCAACTCGTAACCCTGCGGGAAGGTGACGGAATTGTGAGCAGCAAAGGCTGGAGCCGGAGTTAGCAGATTCGCGGGGACGACGTCACAATTGCATCGTGTAAACGAACTTCAGGGAAGTTCGGCGATCGTCCAGCTATCACACTTTCCGAAAAAGAGCGGGCTCGAAAAAAGCTCTTGACAGTCGTCAAGGATACTATTTATACATTATCCGTTCAAAGTAAACGTTTTCTCATCAGTGACGTTTTTCGTGCCTTCATTTTCCAGCGCAAGCACATTTGATTAGGAGACAGCCATGCCAGGATGCATGCCGGTTCGCCGCTTACTCTCCCCTGCCTTGTTTGTCCTGTTCATCGCCGGAGCGGCCTTCGCCCAGTTCACCGCTAGTATTCAGGGCTCGGTGCAGGACCCGAGCGGAGCGGGGGTCGGGAAAGCCACGATCCAGTTGGTCAATGTAGCGACTGGAGTCACCGCGGCTACGACGAGCGATGCCTCTGGCAACTACAGCTTCCTCAGTATTGCCCCGAGCCGCTACAAGGTCACA
The DNA here is from genome assembly GCA_963768265.1 of uncultured Acidobacteriaceae bacterium. Classification (GTDB taxonomy): domain Bacteria; phylum Acidobacteriota; class Terriglobia; order Terriglobales; family Acidobacteriaceae; genus Sulfotelmatobacter. The sequence continues at coordinate 55,815 of CAVYHM010000023.1, read as the reverse complement.
GTGGAAGCGGCCGGCTTTGGAAAGTCTGAAGTCGACGTCACGCTCCTCACGTCGCAGAATCTCAATGTACCCATCACGTTGAAGGTCGGCGCCGTAACCGAGGCAATCGAAGTCACCTCCACAAGTCCCGTAGTTGACACCGCTGACAGCCGCACCGAATTAACGCTGGAGAATCAGGCGGTGGCGCAGTTGCCCATCGTCGGCCGCAACCTCGTCACGCTGGTGACACTGGCGCCTGGAGTCTCCGGCTTAGGTACGAGTGCCTCCGGCAGCCCGGCATCAGGTGTGGACAACTTCTCTACCGAGGAGCAGGTTGACGCCAGCGCCAACGGGCAGGGGCAGAATAACAACCAGTACGTTGTGGATGGCTTGGACGTGACCAGCGGCATTCGCCAAGGCGTGTTGAATCTAACGCCCCAGCCCGAAGCGATCCAGGAAACCAGCGTTCAAGTCAACACCTTCACAAGCGAATACAGCCGCGCTGCAGGGCTGCAGACGATGTTCACCACCAAATCGGGCACGGACCAGTTCCACGGTTCGGCGTCGGACTATTTCAACTACCAGGGAATGTTCGCCAATCAGCACTTCGTGAGCTCGTCGGAAAGCTCATACAAGCCCTTCCACTCCAACAACATGGACTTTGCGATTGGCGGTCCGATCATTCCGCATCACAATAGTTTCTTTTACTTTGCGGTCGAGCCGCTGCGATCGTCGGCGAGCGCCGGCGGTTCGGTGAACTTTCCAGCCCCTGAGTTCATCCAGTTTGCCCAGGCGCATAATCCGGGCACAGTGGGAACCCATGTGCTGACGACCTACCTGCCCTCGGGCATCGGGGGCACCACTGTGTCTCAGACCGCAAGCGACGTTTTTGGTGTGGATGCGAATAATAATCCAATTTGCGGAACGGCGGTGGTGGAGAACATTCCTTGTTCGACCCCGATGATCGACAATGGCTCCTTTGGGGCAACCTCCAGACGGAATGGAACGCAGTATTTTGCTCGCATCGACCAGGGCTTCAAGAACGACCGAATCTACGTCAGCCTTTTCCGGACCCTCCTGCTCACGGGCGCTCCATCGCCAATGCCGCAATTCTCTGCCCTTAACAATACATGGCAAGTCGCGGGGCAGACATCCTGGACGCACACGTTCTCTCCGAACACGCTCAATGAGTTCACGGCCGGTCTAAGCCGGGTGGAAGGAGTATTGGGAAGTGGGGCGAAAGACTACACGGTACCTTCCATATCCGTGAACGGCATTAACGTCGATTCCGGCCAAGCGTACGGAGTGGGCTTCGCGCAGGGAGACTTCATTCAGCATAACTATCATTGGCGCGATGTTTTGACGCATGTTCGCGGGACTCATGCCTTGAAGTTCGGCTATGAAGGCTGGTATGGAGACGATGTCGAGCCATTCCAAGGGCCCTGGTCACAGCCGAAATTCTCATTCAGCAATCTGTTGACTCTGGCACAGGATGCCCCTTCAAACGAAAACGGCATATATTACAACCCCCAAACCGGCACGGAGCAGCTGTGGAGTTGGGATGCTGCTTCCAGGACTTTCGGACTTTTCGTGGAGGACACCTGGAAAGCCAGGAAGAATCTGACCGTTACCCTGGGCCTGCGCTACGATGACAGTGGCAACCCGTGGTCGAAGAGCCCGTCAACCGTGTTCGGAAACTTCTACCTGGGCACCGGAACAACGGAGCAAGAGCAGGTGGCGAACGGCTATGCCAAGGCTACCCACAACGCCCTCCTGCATTCGGTCGACAATCTGTTCAGTCCGCGCATCGGTGTTGCGTGGGATCCTACGGGGAATGGCGACTGGGTAGTACGCGGTGGTTTTGGCATCTATAACAACTGGCTGACGCAGGCGAACGTGCAGGAAGAATTCCGAGGCAGCCCCCCAGGAGAAGTTGCGCCGACCTTTGTTCAGGGCGGAACGGCTTCCGCCCAGGCTCCGATCTTTGTCCTTGGGAACAGCAGCAAGCCTCCCTTTGGATTCACCTTCCCGACTTTCGGTACGGGTACGGGCCCGACGCCGCAATCCGGAGGTGGCCTTAACGCTCAGGGCGGAGTGGTGGGTGCCAGCTTCGCAATCGGTGGTATCAACCCGCTGTTGAAGTCCCCGAAATCAGATATATGGTCGATCACCGTGGAACGTAAGCTGGGAAAAATCTTTGCCGCTAGCGTTGGCTATAACGGATCCCACTCCTACAATATCGTCAGCAACGGTAACACCATCGGGAGTGTTTCCTATGGAGTGGATATTAATGCCTTTCCAGGCGATCTGATCCAGCAGATGAATACCAGTGCGACTCCGGTCGTTCCCAGTCCGACCCGTCTTAATCACAGCTTCGGGGCAATTACCTACGCGGACAACGACCGCCATGGTAATTACAATGCGGTGATTTTTGATGTCAGAGGACGCTTCTCGCGTGGATACTTGGATGCGTCTTACACCCGTTCCAGTTCCAAGGACGACGCTTTGTACTATCCCAATTCTGAGGGGCTAAATCCTCAGCAGTACTACGGTCCATCGATCTTTGATGCGCCCAACCGCTTCTCCCTCAGCTTCAACTATTCGCTGAAAGGTCTGAATGGTGGAAAAGGGGCGGTGGGCTACCTGACCGGCGGCTGGGGAATCAGCGGAACAAGCATCGTACAGTCGGGTTATCCGCTAACCGTGAATAACACCAATGGCTTTCTGGCGGTCTGCCGATCGGGCGCGCTCAGTAACGTCACGGGTTGCTCGGCAGCGGACCCAGCCGTTGCGTACCAGGCCGGCAGCGGGAACTACAATGCAGACGGGGAAACTACCGCCTCGTATCCTGATGCGGTTAGTTACCATCAGCTAACCTCCAATGGCGCTTGGCTGACGGGGGCAATTCCTAAGAGCGACTTCGCGCTTCCTACGTTTGGTCAGAACGGAAACGAGAAGGCTTCGCCGTTCCGCGGTCCGAACTTTATCGAGACGAGTGCCAACTTCTACAAGGACACGCGTATCACCGAAAGAGTCAATTTCCAATTCCGGTTTGAAGTATTCAATCTTTTCAACCGGGCAAACTATGCATGGAACGGCACCGCCGGAAGCGGTGTCGACGTAAATTTGCCCGATGGAAATTTCGGCCAGGCGACGGCATCCCATGAGCCCCGATTCTGGCAACTGGGAGGCAAGCTCTCCTTCTGAGTTGTCCCACAACAGAGCTCAGCAACTGGCCCACTCCTCGAAGCGGGCCAGCTTTTTCTGCGAATAGACGAATCAGTCTTTCCAGAGCCCCAGCCGTCGCATTCTGATCTTTGCAGCCCGCCTTCGACTACCATGTTCCTTCAATGACTGAATTGCTGCCAACTCGCAAGGCGAGCGTCATCGTCGTGCCGATCTTGTTCTGTTCCATTGCGTTTGCCCAAAGTGCGAGCAACCGCATCGCTCCCATCGCTTCGGCATTGCGGAATGAGGAGTTCGCTAAAGCCCTCGACCTTCTTCAGCCGGCGTTGCAAGAATTCCCGGGGAATGGCACGTTATGGACGATGCAAGGCGTGGCGTATGCGAAGCGAGGGCAGAAAAAAGAGGCGCTTGCGTCATTCCACAAAGCGCTGAAGATAGCCCCGGACAGCGTTCCGGCGCTGCAAGGGGCCGTGCAAATCGAATATGAGGCCGGCAGCCCTGCGGCGATTCCGCTGCTGCAGCATCTGCTGCGTTTGTGGCCCAACGATTCAACCAGCCACGGCATGCTGGCCGTGCTCGAGTACCAACAGGGGAAATGCGAAGCCGCGGTTCCCCATTTCGCAAAGGCCGCTTCCCTCTTTGACTCACAACTCCAGGGGCTCCATGCGTACGCCACCTGCCTGGTCAGACTCAGGCGGCTCGACCAGGCAGCCGAGGTCTTCCAGCGTGCTGTGGCTCTGGATCCCGGCGATCGGCGCCAGCGTCAGCTGTTGGCATCAATCCAATTAATGGCTCACCATTCGGACGTTGCGGTTACCACCCTCGATCCGCTGCTTGGCGCCAGCCCAGACGTGGATACTCTGGAACTCGGCGCCGCCGCGTACGAAGACGCCCACGATACCGCCAAGGCAGTCGATCTCCTGCGCCAGGCCATTTTGCTTGATCCGCAGCGCGTGAATCTCTACCTGGACTTCGCAGCTATCTCGGCGGCTCACCAATCCTTCGAGGTGGGCATCAACGCGGTGAATGAAGGGATCGGCCTGCAGCCAAAGGCAGCGCCTCTTTACTTTGCGCGCGGAGTTCTCTATGTCCAGCTGGCCGAATACGACAAGGCACAGGCTGACTTTGAAACCGCCTACCAACTGGATCCGAACCAATCCCTGAGCGCAGCGGCGCAGGGACTGGCAGCGGTGCAGCAGAACGATCTCGACCATGCATTAGCCAACCTGCAGGAGAAACTGGCACGCAAACCCAACGACCCGATTCTGCTCTACCTGCAGGCGGACATCCTCAGTCAGAAAGGAGCAGAACCGGGCACGCCGGAGTTTCAAACAGCGTTGCATGCGGCGGGAAAAGCCGTGGCACTGCGTCCGACACTCGAACCCGCTCGGAGTGTGCTGGCCAAGCTCTATTTGCAGGCGGGGAAATACCCGGACGCGGTCGCCCAATGCCGGAAGGCGCTGGACCTCGATCCCAAGGATCAGGCCGCGCTATATCACCTGATCCAGGCATTGCGGAAAAGCGGGAAAAAGACCGAGATCCCCGAATTACTCAAACGGCTCGCCTTCCTCCGTCAGGAAGCGACCAAAGAGGAACGAGAGCAGTACCGCTTCAAGTTAGTCGAAGGCGAAGCGCCGCCCAAGTAGCCCGTCCCTCACTCACGACTTCAGCATCACGTATGTGCTGTAGTTTTCCTTGTCGATGTTCATGAATGGACGCATCGTCACGCTGCTGCCATCAATCGAACTTGCGACCCAATCTCCCGTAGCGTTGCTGGTCGCCTTGGCTTGCAGCAATGTGTTGCGATCGAAGCTGGGCTGCGAATCGGTTACCGCAAACAGCACCAAGGGGCCTTGCATCAGAGCCACCATATTCTGGTGGTTGGCGTCGACCGGTTCCAGCCGCAACGGCATGGGAAGCTCCAGTTCTACGCGATCGCCATCTTTCCAGGTACGCCGGATGCTGGCGAAAGTGCCCGGATCGACTGCATCCGAAACTCGCTTGCCATTCACCGAGACCACTGGGCTAGGCCGGGACCAACCGGGAACGCGGACATAGATCGTGTATTCCTTAGGCTGGGAACCAGACACCTGGATCTGAACCTTGTTGTCGAAGGGATACTTGGTTTCCTGCTTCAGACCGTACTGGCCACCCGCGTCTTTCCATTGCACCGTGGAAGGCGTGTAGAGGTTTACGTACACGCCATCTGCGGAACGCAGATAAGTGCTGATGTGATAGTCGGCCGCAAGTTGAGGAAACGTTCCGGAGCAGCACGGCCACTTGTCGCGGTACCAAACCTTCTTGCCGGTCGAAGCATAATCCGAGTAGTAGAACGACGTCCCATCGGCCTGAATCGGCCAGGCACCCAGGATGGTGTTGTAAAGAACGCGCTCCATGCTGTCGCCGTACCGCGCATCCTTTGTGACCCGTAGCAGGTAACGCGCAATCTTGAAGTGACCGTAGGCCCCGCAGGGAGTCTCAAAGCTGGCGTTAGTCGTTGTGAGGCTTGCGCCTAACTGTCCCGTACCCGGCTCTCCAAAGGCTTCATTCGGTCCCCAGCCACCAGTCGCGAAGCTTTGGGTCGTTTCCAGCATTTCGAAGCCGTTCTTCGCAGCCCGCAGATGCTTCTCGCTCCCTAGAGTAATGTAAGCTTGCATCGCCGAACTGAATGCATTGACATGGCTGTATGCGTGTTCGAACGGGAGCACATTGTTGCCCTGCGAGAGAGGGTCAAAGTACGTGTCGTCTTCGAGGAACTGTTTGGCCATATCGCGGTAGAAAGACTTTCCGCTGCGCTGATAGGCTAGGAAGAGATTCTCTGGCAACGTATAGGTCTCGTCCCAAGTGTAAGAGGTATCCTTATGCGGCCGGGAACGCTGTTCCGCGCGAGACAAGGCCTTCTCCGGCAAATACGCCACAATTGCCCGGGTCAGCTTCTCATGAATGTCCATGGCCATCGAGTCATGAGCGAATTCGTGGGCATCGATCAGGCCGCACGACAGCTTGTCGTAGGTATACGCCGGAAGCCGATAGTCGACGAAGAACTTGGCTTTCGCATCCAGCGTCTCCCCGTAGCCCTTCACCAGACGATTGATCTTCGCGCGCGTGGCCTCTGATCCCGTGACCGCATAGGCTCGAGCAAGTCCGGAAACGTATTGTCCGAAACTGTGGCCGGCGATGAAACCATGGAAGTCGTTCCCTTCCAGACTGAATCCAGTAAGGTCGTACCATCCGCCCATGTCTTCTCCGGGCGCAGTCAAGCCGGCGACTTGCCGGTAAACCTTGAGCAGGCGATCGTCGTCGAGATTCTGGAAGCGCGCGTGGTTCTCTTCGAATTGGCGCTTCATGGGCCCATCAAGCAACTGGACATCGGCATACGCAAAAGTAGTCAGTGGAGTAGAGATTGTCACCAGGGTCTGCCCAGACGTTGCCCAAGCTGGAAGGACGCTGGCGGCATATGCACCCGCCGTGGTGACGCCGGTCGTCTTCAGGAAAGTCCTTCGATCCATTCCAGAGTACACAGATCTACCCTCCCATCGAATTTGAGCAATCGTTTACCAGAAAAGAGCCTATGAGCCTCATTCTCGTTTGTCAATCGCTTTAGCCTGACTTCCCTTCACCACAAAACCGACATCCTTAAACCGCGTTCTCTTGTTTGAGAGCATCCTCGATTTCGTCGATTTCATTTGGATCGAGGCGGAAGTCGGCCGCGCCGATGATCCCCGCAACTTGTTGCCGGTTGCGAAAGCCTACGATCGCACCCGTAACCGCGGGATGGTTCAGCGTCCAGTCGATGGCTACCTCACCAGGACTGCGGCCATACCGTTTGCCAATTCTTCTCAGATGCTCCACTACCCGCAGATTGCGAGACAGCGCCGGCTCTTTGAAACCCGGCAAATTCTTTCGCCAATCTTCGGCAAGGAAATTCGCAACTCGTTCCCGGGTCATCGCCCCCGTGAGCAGCCCTGCGTACATTGGCGAATACACGATCACGCCGATGTTCAGCCGCTGGCAGAAGGGCAGAATATCCTGCTCGATCTCACGCCGTACAACCGCGTAAGGCGGCTGCAACGATGTAATGGGAGCAATGGCTTGCGCGCGCTTCATCTGCTCTACACTGAAGTTGGAGACTCCGATGTAACGAACCTTCCCTTCCTCTTTTAGCCGAGCTAACTCCGTCCAACCTTCTTCAATATCGCGGTCGGGCTCGGGCCAGTGGATCTGGTAGAGGTCGATCACGTCAATTTTCAGCCGACGCAGACTGTCTTCGCACTCGCGGCGAACCGACTCCGTCTTCAGGCAGCCTCCGATATTGCCGTCCTTATCCCAGACGCGCTCGCATTTGGTAAAGATGTATGGTTTGGGTGTGCGCCCCTGGATCGCGCGCGCGACCATTTCTTCGGAATGGCCGAGGCCATAAAGTGCAGCGGTGTCAATCCAGTTGAGCCCATGGTCGAGTGCCGCGTGAATTGCGGGAATGGAGTCGCTGTCATTCTGCGGCCCCATGCTGCCATTCCAGCCGCCACCGCCGATGGCCCAGGCACCGATTCCGATCGGTGTTATCGCCAGATCGCTGTTTCCGAGACGTCGGGTCTCCATGGACTTCCTTTCGCAACCCACCAAAGTAGCGTTGATGATGGCCGGGGTGGCGTCCTTGAGGTGTAGCGTCACAAGACACGCTGCCGGCACGGCCGCTAAGGCCTGACTGGTCTTTTCCCCACAGAATTCTTCTGGTTGCCCAGCACCTGGTTGCTGGGCACCAGAAGGGTCGACTCCCGCAGCACCAAGTGCGTTTTCAGGATGTACTCCGTTCCCGTTGGCGATGGCGTCTCCCGCTGCACCTCCGTGAGCAGAGCATGGAAGGCTAAACGAGCCAGCTCCGCTTGCGACATCTGCACCGTGGTCAGCGCGGGCAGGATAAATTGGGCAAGACGGATGTCGTCGAAGCCGATCACCGATAGATCCGACGGGATCCGGATTCCTTCTTCATAGGCTCTTCGCATCACCCCGATCGCCGTCATGTCGTTGGAGCAAAGTACGGCCGTCGGACGGCTCGGCCCCGCCAGCAGCTTGCCCAAGGCAACGATTCCGCCCTCGATAGTATGCGTTCCTTCCACGATCAAGGCGGGATCGACCTCTAACCCGATTTCTGCCATCGAACCGAGAAACGCCTGCTTGCGGGCCTGGGCCGACTTCAATTGCAGCGGGCCGGAGATGAAGGCGATCTGCAGGTGCCGCAGTGCCGCCAGATGCTGCACCGCCTGCCGGATCCCGTGCTGGTAGTCGATACGAATGTTGCTCACCCGGGGACGCGCCGGTCCCACGTCCACGAAGACCAGCGGCACTTTGCGCAGTTTCAAGTCCTCGAGCAAACCCTCTTCCATGCCGAAGGTCAGGATGGCCACGCCCTCCACGCGACGTTCGATCATCCGCCGCACCGCGGTCTCCATGTGGGTGGGATCATTGCCGGTCGAAGTCAGCAGAATCTCGTAGTGATGCTGCACCGCGATACGCTCGAACACCTGCACGATCTCGGGAAAGAAGGGATTGGTGATTTCGGAAATGATCAGCCCGAAAATCCGGCTGCGGCCGGAAACCAGCGCCCGCGCCTGGGTGTTGGGATAGTAGCCCAGTTCATCGATGACGCTCCAGACTCGCTTGGCGAGCTGCGGGTTGACTGTGGGAATCCGATTAATGGTGCGCGACACGGTCGCGGTGGAAACTCGTGCGCGCTTGGCAATTTCCCGGATATCCATTGAGTGGGTAACGCTGCAATTCCGACTGCGGGCAAACGATGATACCAAAGCGGCAATCGTTTACCTTCCTCAGAAAATGATAGCATCCCTTGCAGCAAACGTTTACCATCTTTCTCGGCAATGTTGCCGGAATCGAGACTCATGCCATGATTGCACGCCGACAATTCCTTCGCACAAGTCTAGCGGGCGCGGGCGTAGTTTTCGCCTCCAAGACTTCCCTCCCCTTTGCCTGGGCCCAGTCCAGTACGCTCGATGCCCGCATTGAAGTTCTGCTGAACGAACCGCTCGGAACGATCTCCCCCAACATTTACGGCCACTTCGTGGAGAATCTGAGTGGCGTGGTGTACGACGGAATCTGGGTGGGCCCGAACTCCAAGGTGCCGAACGTCGATGGGATTCGCAAGGAGCTGGTCGACGAGATGCGCAAGGTCAAGCCTCCAGTAGTGCGCTTTCCCGGCGGCTGCTTTGCTGATAGTTATGACTGGCGCGACGGCGTTGGCCCCGCGGACAAGCGGCCCAGGAGGACCAACTTCTGGGCCGAGGGGGAGGCGAGCGCCGCTCCCGCGAGCCACCGCTACGACCCCAACGAATTTGGTACAAACGAGTTTGCGCATTTTTGCAAACTGATCGGCGGTGAACCCTATCTAGCCGCCAACTTGCGCAGCCTTCCGGCCGAGGAATTTTATCGCTGGGTGGAATACTGCAACTCCCCTGCGGGCGGTACAACGCTCGCGGACCTGCGGGCGTCCGCTGGGTTCAAAGAACCTTTCAACATTCGCTATTGGGGTGTGGGCAATGAATCTTGGGGTTGTGGAGGCGACTTTACGGCGCAAGAGTACGCTGTCGAATTCAGGCGATTCACCACCTGGGTGCCACGCTTCGGAAGGGAGTTGTCGTTCATCGCGTCGGGGCCTAATGTCGATAACTGGGCGTGGACACGCGGGTTCTTTGAGGAGATGGCTCGTAAAGGAAGAGGCTCGCTGCGCTCAGTCTATGGATGGGCGCTGCACCACTATGCCTGGAACCTCAGCCGCGGCAAAACACAAGATTGGAATCAAGGTAAAGGGGATGCGGTTCAGTTCGATGCAGTGGATTGGTATGAGTTAATGCGCGAAGGGGACCGCATGGAAGGGCTCATTACTGGCCACTGGCAGATCATGGGAGAGGAGGACCCGCAACACCATGTCAAATTGATCGTCGATGAATGGGGACCATGGTATCGCCCTGGCAGCGAACTGACTCCCGGCGATCAACTGGAGCAGATGCCTACGCTGCGAGACGCGGTTTTCAGCGGAATGACGTTGGACACGTTCAATCGCCATCCCGAAAAAGTTGCCATGGCAGCTTGCGCGCAATTGATCAACTGTTTGAACAGCCTGTATCTCGCGCATGAGGATCGATTCGTAGTCACGCCGGTGGCACACGTCTTCGCACTGTATGCATCGCACCAGGGCGGACAAGCGATGCGCACAATTTTCTCCGCCCCAACCATTGACTACGATCGCGATTCGAAGCCTGCTTCGTTCTGGGGGCTCAAGGGATCGGCCTCGCTGCGCGACAAGGAACTGACCTTGACGGTAGTAAATCCGCATGTAAGCCAAGGACGCGAGACGGAGATTGGTGTGCGGGGCGCAGCGTTGAAGTCCGGTTCGGCCACGTGGCTCAGCCACTCCGACATCCACGCTCACAATACGTTCGACCACCGGGATGTCGTCATCCCGCAGACGAAGGGCCTGGACGTTAACGGCAGAACGCTCAACTACACATTTCCGCCAGCGTCGGTTACTAAGCTGGCATTGACTCTGTCTTAGTGTGAAGTGTTCTCGGCCGCCAGCGCGACCTTGGGCCAGCCGTCCACCCATGCGATAGTTGAAATCTGAAGGTATGCCTGGCCGGTGGTGCCGTCGTAGGCGTGGAAGACCATGACGTCTCCGTCTTTCTGCTGTAGCACGGACTCTCCTCCAGGCCCAAACCAGCGGTTGTTGCCCTGCAATAATATAGTGCCACCTCCATCCAGCATCGGCGTGCCATCGGCGTCGGCGTAGGGTCCGGTAATGCTGCGCGAGCGGCCGACCATGGTTTTGTAAGTGCTCTTGGTCCCGCGGCAGCACAGATCAAAGGAAACGAACAGGTAATGATAATCGCCGTGGTGGACAATGAATGGCGCTTCTATCGCTTGCCAATTGCCGGGCAGGCCGGGCGGGTTCGGAGGAAGATTCTGGGGCCGCTTGCGGCGTGCGAGAGAGTACAACTTCGCGTCTTCAGAAGACAACAAACCCGTTTGGGCATCAATGCGCCGCATCTTGATCCCATCCCAGAAGCTGCCGAAAGCGAGCCAAGCTTGGCCCTTTTCGTCCAACATCAGGTTCGGGTCGATGGCGTTGAAGTTATCTTCAACGCGGGAACGGAGAACCAGTCCCCGGTCGACCCAGTGGAAGTCCGGGCTCTTCGAGTTCAGAGTCTTATTGGTGAGTAACGCGATGCCAGAAGTATTCTTCCCGAAAACTGAAAAGGCATAGTAGAGGTGGTACTCGCCCTTGAAGTAGGAGATGTCCGGCGCCCAGAGTTCTTTGGTCGCTGGGCTCTCCCTTTGGATCCACTGCGGAATTTGAGGAAGGACGCACCCGCATTTCTGCCACTGATGCAAGTCTTGGGAGCAACGGATGGGTATCTCGCCGTTGCGATTCGGGCCGTTGCCGGTGCTGAACAGGTACCAAGTCGCGCCCTCCCGAATGATGGCGGGATCGTGCACATATTGAGTGTCCCCGTGCGTTTCCACGGACCGCGGTGCGGCGGATGATTCTCGAACCTGAATTTGGCCGAAGGAAAGACCGGCCAGTAACAAGAAGCAAGCGAAGCTGAGTTTCATGGCCAGGATAGCCTTTCTGGGTGCAGCAGACGGGTCCCCGGCGTATAATTCTAGCAAACGTTTACTCATCTCCGCCCCACTGGGGGGACCCCATGATTGATCTGTCCCATCTGGAAGCATGGTTCGTCACCGGAAGCCAGCATCTCTACGGGCCCGAAACGCTTAAGAGCGTGGAGCAGCACGCCACGAGTATTGCTCGCGCGTTGGCGGCATCCCCAGAGTTGCCTGTGAAGATCATCGCGAAGCCAGTAATGACGAGCAGCGAGTCGATTCACCATCTTTGCCACGATGCCAACAGTTCCAAGAACTGCATTGCTCTGATCACTTGGATGCATACGTTCTCGCCCGCTCGCATGTGGATCGCTGGTCTGGGCTCGCTCACCAAGCCATTGATGCACTTGCACACACAATTCAATCAGGAGTTGCCCTGGTCAACGATCGATATGGACTTCATGAACCTGAACCAGTCGGCGCATGGCGACCGTGAGTTTGGATTCATTGGAGCCCGCATGCGGCTCCAGCGGAAGATCGTTGTCGGCCACTGGCAAGATACGGACGTTCATGCGCAGATGGGCGCGTGGATGCGTGCCGCCTGCGCCCGCCACGATGCTCAGCAACTGAAGGTCGCCCGTTTCGGCGACAACATGCGAAATGTGGCGGTAACCGAAGGAAACAAAGTCAATGCGGAGATCAAGCTGGGCTACGCGGTGAATGGGTATGGCGTCAGCGATTTGGTGCAGCGCGTTCAACAGGTAACAGACGCAGAAGTCGATACGCTCACGGCCGACTACGATGAAGCTTACGCGGTCGCGGAGCCACTCCGCAAGGGTGGCTGCAAGCGCCAATCCTTGCGCGAGGCCGCCCGGATTGAACTCGGGCTCCAGAATTTTCTCGAGGAGACCGGCGCGCGTGCCTTCACCGACACATTTGAGGACCTGCACGGCCTGGCACAGCTTCCCGGAATCGCGGTACAGCGGCTGATGGCGGATGGATACGGATTTGGGGCGGAGGGCGATTGGAAAACAGCAGCACTCGTACGGGCCATGAAAGTCATGAGCCACGGCCTCAAAGGCGGCGTTTCATTCATGGAGGACTACACCTACCACCTGAGAAATGGCGGTCAGGTGCTGGGTGCGCACATGTTGGAGGTATGCCCGTCGATTGCAGCCGGCACCCCGTCCGCCGAAATCCATTCCCTTTCCATTGGGGGCAAGGAGGATCCTGTCCGCTTAGTATTTACGGCTTCCACGGGAAGGGCCGTGAATGCTTCCGTGGTCGACATGGGGAACCGCTTCCGTTTGATCGTGAATCAAGTGAACCTGATCGACCCCGAGCATCCTCTTCCCAAACTGCCCGTGGCCAGGGCGGTTTGGGTGCCCGAGCCCAACCTCAAAGTGGCAGCAACGGCCTGGATCCACGCAGGCGGTGCGCACCATACGGCTCTCAGCCGTGCCTTAACCTCCGAGCACCTGGAGAATTTCGCCGAAATGACGGGTATGGAATCTTTACAGATCGACCGCGACACGAAGATTTCAGAATTCGTGAAAGAGCTCAGGTGGAACGACATGTACTACCACTGGGCGAATGGACTCTGATCCAAGGCCCTCAGAATCACTTACCTATTCTCTCGATAATTCGATCACCGTGACGCTCTCGTGCCGGAAGGTATGGGTAAACTCGGGGAGGCGGACGTCCAGCGTGCTGTCTTGCGGATGGATGTGCTCGGGTTCCATCTCGTCGTTCTTCTCGTAGATGCTGCCGGCGTAAAGAGAATGCGCGATGGCCGCCTTCGGGCGAAACCCGTGAATCGAGACGCGGGCCGATATATCGCGTGTCAGGTCGCGGTTCACGCAAAACAGCGTCAACTTGTTGCCCATGTCGTTGAGAGCCGCAACAACGTCGAGATAGGGAACGTCCTTAATATTCGGAAGTCTGGTCGATCCGTTCTCCACATTGTAGGTCTGGCCATTGGTAACGATGTGGACGGGACGGGTCGCGTCGGCGTTGGAGTAAGTCCGGAAAGCCCAGTAGGCAGGCACTCCGTAGACCCGTCCACGCTTTTTCCAGATTCCCCCAAACTCGACGATGCCCGTCATATCGGCGATCGGCACAATATCTGCATTGCGCAGCAGCATGTTCAGGAAGCCCGCGGTTCCAATTGCGCCGGCCATGTTGTCATACCGAGGAAAGGTGTCGTTCTCGGCCCAGAACAGCCACTCCGTAAAAGCGGTCAGGATCTGACGACCTCCGGGGGAATCCTGGAACTGCTTGTGCATGTCACGCAGCCTGCCCTCAAGCGCGACGGGCAAGGCAAAGGTGGATTGCGCGATGAAGTCAGGCGAAGCATTGGGTGTCGCTACGGAATGGGTCGTCACCACGAAGTGTGTAGAAAGATAGTTGAAGGCTAGTGGAGCATTCGTCAACTGAGCCGCATTCCACTCCGTAAAATGATCGGGATCACCGCCGGTGGCAATTAGCCGAGCGTTCGGGTCGATTCTTCTGATAGCGTCGCTGAAAGTTTTTGTTCGGTCAGCAACTCTGTCGAGCGTGGGGTATCCCACCTGAAAGTCCCCCCACAGTTCGTTGCCCAGTTCCCAGAGTAAGCCACCAGATTTGTTGGCCCAGTGTTCATCGACGTATTGCACCCAATCGGCGGCCTCGTCCGGTGTTCCAGTGCCGAGATTGAGCGCAATCTGTGGCTCCGCCCCAATCAACTCGCAGAACCTGATGAACTCGTCGGTGCCGAACTGGTTGTATTCCGGAATGCCCCACGCGATATTCAGCATGCTAATGCGTTGGTCGCGAGGGCCAATGCCGTCGCGCCAATGATAGGCGGAGGTGAAGTTTCCACCAAAGCGCACGATGGGGCTCCGAAGAGCGCGAGCCATCGCGATCATGTCCGGGTCCATGCCGTCGATCGCGTCTCCTGGCACGAGAGATGCCAGGTCCAGGAGGACCCGCGTTTCGTTGCTTGCCGCGATGACGAAGTCCGCCGCCTGCAACGGATGCAAGCGGTGTGGGGCAAGGTCGAGAGTGAACTCGTATTTTCGCCAGCTCGCGCCCTGCAACGATATCTTCTGAGCGGCCATGACCTGGTCCGCTCGATTGCGTTCACGAAGAGAGATTTCCACTTCCTCAGGTCCGCTGATGTGTTTGAGATAGACGCTGCCGGTATAGTGCAAAGTCCGGTGAACTGGCAGGTAGACTCTCTGGCGGACTCCGACCTGTTTGCCGGGAAGTCCCATCAGCAGCAAAGAGCGATAGGAATTGGCAGCGTCGCCCCACTGCGGTGCGTACCTTGCCCCCTCAGCGTAGTCGAGAGGCTCCCAAGGGAGCGGTAGGGACAACTCCGAGGAACGGGCGAGCGACGGTTCTTCCGTCAGCATGGCCGCGACTTTTTTCGCGTCCCAAATACCGTCCTCGAAACTGGGATTCTGCAGAATCTCTGCCCAGAGTCCGTTGTAAGTAGAGTTGCCGATTGGTTCGAGGAACGATCCGAAAATGGAGCGGGGAATCTTGTAGCTGGCGAGCTTTGAGGCGTCAATCTGTATGGTGGTCTCGGCAGGGGCTGCAGCCTTACTCTGTGCGAAAAGCGGGCTGACAGCGAGCCCCGCGAGCAACAGCCATAGACACAGATGCGCGTTTCTCGGCGCCATGTAGGAGCGGCCCTTGTACCGGGTGGCAGGAACACTATACCTGTAATCGTTTACAAAATCACGCGACCTGTAGATAATGCCATGCGAGTCTGTCGGCCAATTCACAGGAAACATCTAAAGCAAACGTTTGCCAGTCTACCCTTGGTCAGGGCAAGGATCGGGTTGCAGATCCTCCCTTGGCCTCCCCTTCCCCGTAACGAGCGTACAGGAGGATCCCAACATGTTTTCTGACACAAGACGACACTTCTTGCAGCAACTCGCCGGCGCGGGGGTGGCTTGCTCAACGGACCTTCTCCTCGGCCGTTTCTCGTATGCTCAAACATCGACCGGGAATTCCGGCGACGTCACGCGCATTTATCTGGACTCCCGCCGCACGATTTCGCCGCTCGACCCTAACCTGTTTGGCTCATTCCTGGAGCATCTGGGGCGGGCCATCTACGAAGGCATCTACGATCCCGGTTCCAGCTTGTCGGACGCCAACGGATTCCGCAAGGACGTGATCGACGAAGTTCGCCAGCTGGGAGTTCCGATCATTCGCTATCCGGGCGGCAACTTTGTGTCCGGCTACAACTGGCTCGACGGTGTCGGTCCGAAGCAAGACCGTCCGCGCATACTCGACAAGGCCTGGAACACAATCGATACCAATCAATTCGGCACGAACGAATTCATGGCGTGGTGCAAGCTGGTAGGGGCCAAGCCTCTGATGGGGCTCAATCTCGGAACAGGCACGCCAGAGAGAGCAGCCGCACTGGTGGAGTACTGTAATGTAGAAAAAGGAACGAAGTGGAGCGACCTGCGGCGCAGCCATGGCATTGAACAACCGTACAAGGTGGAGCACTGGTGCCTGGGCAACGAGATGGACGGCCCATGGCAGATTGGACATATGACGGCAACCGAGTACGGCATGAAAGCTCAGGACACGGCTCGCCAGATGCAATACGTGGATCCAACCCTGAAGCTCATCGCTTGCGGATCGAGTCATCCCAGGATGCCTACCTACCTGGAGTGGGACCGTGAGGTTTTGGAGCAATGCTACGAGCACGTCGACGGGCTGTCATTGCATCGCTACCTCGGCAATACCGAGCAAGCGACCGGCGGCGACAGCGCGAAGTACCTGGCCATGAACCTCAGCATAGAGAGCCAGATTGCGGAAACGATCGCTGTTTGCGATTTTGTCCGCGGACACAAACGATCGCCAAAGAAGCTCTGGCTATCGTTCGATGAATGGAACGTATGGTACCGCGCCCGCGGTGGCGAATTCGCGAACGGTCACGAGCACGAGGCCCCTCATTTACTGGAAGAGGTTTATAACCTCGAAGATGCCCTGCTGGTAGGCGGGATCCTGAACACACTGATGCGCAATGCCGATCGGGTTAAGATCGCCTGCCTGGCGCAGCTCGTCAATGTCATAGCTCCCATCATGACGAACTCAAAGGGCACGCTCCGTCAGACAATTTTCTATCCCTATAGTTTTGCGCTGCAATTCGCTCGCGGTGCCGTGCTGAACCTGTTGGTGGAGTCCCCGACTTACGAAGTTTCTCAGCTAGGCCAGGTTCCCTTCCTGGATGCGGCCGGAACCCTGAACCCCGAGGACGGAAAGGTCTCGCTATTTATCTTGAATCGGGATCTCAACAAGGCTCACACGATTGAGATCAATTGGCAAGAGAGGGCGCCGAACCAAGTGTTGACTCCTACGACGCTGACCGGCAGTGACCTGAAAGCCTTTAACAGCTTTGAAGCGTCGCAGCGGATCATTCCTCAGCAATTGGACAAACCTTCGACCGCTGGTGGGCGGACCAAATTCGAAGTACCTGCACGGTCCTACACTGTTATTCAATGGGCCGGTTAATCGAAACCGTTCAAAGTTTACGTTGGATTTCGCCGTGTCCCTCCACCAAGGTCATATATTGGTCGGCGGGCAGGCTGGTGAATCTTTCTACAAGCCCGCTGGGCCGCGGCCATTTAACTTCGACCCAGTCGATCTTGGGGTGCGCGCCGATGCCGAGAATGAGGCGTGGATCGTGCGAGGCAAGATAACTTCCCGCGCCTGTCTTGAAGATTGACCGTTTCAGGTCTTGAGCCTGCCATGTTATCAGCGCTCCCACGGCATCAGGATTGGCCCGTTTCGCGACCAACTTTACCCCCACCCAATGGTTGCGTCGGCCCGCGTTGTTCTTGAGCAGCAGAGGCGCGCCGTTATTTATAGCCACCAGGACATCCAAGGCTCCATCATTGTTGAAATCGCCAACTGCCATGCCACGAGCCGCGTAGGCTTTTGAGAAGACGGGACCGCTATCGGCCGAGACGTCTTTGAATCCCTTTCCCGTGCCGCGAAAGAGCAGCATGGGCTCGGAGTATTTAATTTCATTGGAATGCACTTCAATCTTGTCGTCAGGATGACCGTTGGCAAGGAACAGGTCAAAGTTGCCGTCATTGTCGTAGTCGAAGAACTTCACCCCCCACCCGCTCATCAGCCGGGTAACCCTGCTGATCCCGTTCGGGCCGGCCATATCGTCGAAGGTGGAATCGTGATTATTCCGATAGAGTGAATACATCTCCCGGTCTACGTTGGTAACGAACAGGTCGATCCAGCCGTCCTGGTCGTAGTCCGCGGCATCCACCCCCATTCCGGACCGAGCTTGACCTTCGGCGCTGTAACCCACGTTTGCCTGTAGGCCGATCTCCTCAAATTTCCCGTTGCCGCGGTTGAGGAACAGGAAATTCGCCACAGTGTCATTTCCCACGAACAGATCCATCCAGCCATCATTATTAATGTCGCAGGCAACGACTCCCCAGGCTTTGCCCAGCGATTTGCCGATCCCTGACTCCAGGCTGACATCGGTGAACGTACCATCGCCGTTGTTGTGGAATAGCCAACTCGGCATCGGTTCGTAAACGCGAGGGATACAGTAATAACGATCCCCTGCTTCGGGATTCCCGCAGTACTTGTTCTTCGACTTATCGAAGTCCACAAACCTGCAGATGAACAAGTCGAGTTTTCCATCGTTATCGTAGTCAAACCAGACCGCACTCGTTGCCCAGCCTGTGGTAGGCAGACCAGCTCTCCGCGTGACATCCGTGAAGGTGCCGTCACCGTTATTGTGGTAGAGAATAACTCCGTTGTACTGGGTCACGAGGAGGTCAGGTAGCCCATCAGCGTTATAATCGCCCACGGCTACACCCATTCCATATCCCCCACCCGGAACGCCGGCCTTCTCGGTCACGTCTGTGAACGTCCCATCGCGGTTGTTTCTGAAGAGCGCATTACGGAGGGGCACCTTGGGCTCGAAGAAGTCGCACTTACCGCTGTTGACCAGATAAATGTCCATCCAGCCATCGTTGTCGTAATCGATGAACCCGCACCCCGCTCCACCTGTCTCTGGAAGGTACCTTTCTGACGAGCGCCCGGCCCGGTGCTCCCAGGTGATCCCGCTCGCCTCAGGTGGAACAAGCTCAAAGGGAAACTCGGTATTGCCTTGCATGAGTGCAAGCCAAGAAGGCCAGGAGAAGCGCGGTAAGCCGGCGGTGAAGAATCCGGCACCGATGCGTGTGAGGAAGGCACGGCGGGTACCGAAGTGCCCTCCTCTTCCCTTGATCATCAAGCCGCGATCCCCCGATTCGTGACAGCGTAGCAGAGCCTGTTTCCAAGAATCTACGCCTGGCGGAATGCCCGCTCACAATCCTGCATGATCGCACATTTCGTGCAGCCCGCGCCGTTGCCGCGCATATAATCGCATGCTAAAATTCGCGGACATGCGTAGTCTTGGCCAGCGCACCAAGTCCGTTCGGCCCTGCGCTCCTTGGACTCGTTGCGGACCCACTTGGCACAGGGGTTGCCTCGCATTCCTCGTCCTCACGTTCCTGGTAGTCCCAGAACTGGCGTTGCCAGAGATCAACCACATGGAAGAGGCCGTTCGTCTTCTGAACCAGGGACAGATCGCTCAAGCGGAAGCCGAGGCACGTCTGGCTCTGCCAAACCCCACGACGCGAGCCTTGGCATTGTCGATGCTGGGAACCATTCGACTGCAGCAGGGCCAATATGAAGAGAGCGCGAATTTTCTGAACCAGGCTTTAGGCCTGAATCCCAGCCTGGCAGGCGCTCGTACAACCCTTGGCGACGCCTATATGCTCCAAGGCAAGCCCGAGTTAGCCGAGAAGTGTTTCCGGGAAGCCCTGAGACTCGATTCCCGCAATTTTAACGCTCGCTTCGACCTGGTCAAACTCGAAGTGTCACAGCGTAATTTTCAGCAATCTCTGGAAATCGCGCGGCCCATCATGTCCGAACTCGTCAAGTCCGATGAAAGTATTCTCGTGCTGGCTACCGCATACGGAGCGCTGGGCAGAAAGGAAGAGCTCAAAGGCTTGACCGCCTCTTGGCAGCGCTTATCCGCACCCTCGGACGAGGTGTCGCTCGATTTCGGAGACCTCCTGCTAGCGTCTGGCATGGAGGCGGAGGCCAAAACGGTTTTCGAGGCCCAGGAAATGCGGATCTCCGCCCATCCGTCCGCCGCTCTCGCTCTGAAGCTCGGAAACAGTTACTTATCCTTGGGAGATCTCGAGCGGGCGGAGAAGAACTCTGAACTCGCGCTGTCCTTGGCTCCCGACTGCACGGCCTGCGACGAGAGTCTCGCACAGATTGCTGAACGGCAACAAAACAGTGAGAAAGCGTTGTCGTACCTGGTAGCCGCAAAACAACGGGAGCCCGAGAACCCCGAAGTTCTGTTCGAGTTCGGAAAGGTGTGTCTGGAGCGAAATTTGTTGGACGATGCTGTCCCCGCGCTCGAGAAGGCAGTCGCACTGAAACCGGATCAAGACTCTTACGTCTATGTTTTGGCTTCGGCGAACGTTGCCGGAGAAAATCTGCCGAAGGCGGCATCGCTTTTCGTTCAGCTTCAGCAAAAGCATCCCCATGACCCGATTCTGAATTACGCGCTCGGAGCCGTGTATTACCTGCAGAGCAAGTACTCCGAGGCCGAATCGTCGCTCAAACAAAGCTTGGCAGCCCAACCGGACCAGGTGGCGGCTTCGTATTACTTAGGTCTTACGTATGATGCGATTGGCGACGACGATCAGGCTGTCCCGATATTTCGGGACCTGCTTAAGAGGCACCCGCAGCATGCGCCGTCTTACGTCAAGCTGGGAGGCATACTCTTGAGGCAGCATCAGTATGAGGAAGCCCAGCAGTACCTGGAACGCGCGATCTCTCTCGACCCTGGCTCGGTAGAAGCGCACTATCAGCTGAGTATGTTGCTTCGCCACTTGGGCAAGACTGCGGAGTCTGAGAGCGAGTTAGCGGAATCCCGTAAACTTGAAACGGAGCGGCACGCGCAAAAAGATGTGCGTCTGCGTCTGCTATTGCCCGACTAATCACAAAAAATGGCGGATTCCCTTTTCAACCCTGAGGGTTCACTCAAACCAGCGGGGCCAAACCGACAATCTCGACGTGACTTTCTCCGCAATCTGGGCCGCTTGGGCATCATAGCTCCCGCGTTTGGGTTGCCGTCAGGATTACCCGGCATTCGGGCTCTTCAGAAGTCGACGTCCTCGCCAGCAAGGACGAAGCCCCAAACCGTCCCAGTTCCGGTGGCAGGGTTTTCGTTCACGGACATTGCCGCCCAGGCCGGTCTTGCCGGAGCTGCCAATGTTTTTGGCAATGTCGCTCGCAAACAGTACATTCTGGAGGAAACGGGCTGTGGCGTGGCTCTTTTCGACTACGACAACGACGGTTGGCTCGATATCTTCATGGTGAATGGAACGAGATTTGAAGGAATCTCTCCCCAACGACAACCGACCAATTTCTTGTTCCGTAATAATCGCGATGGCACCTTTACCGACGTCACCGAAAAAGCGGGACTGGCCCGGTCGGGATGGGGTCAGGGATGCTGCATCGGTGATTATGACAACGACGGTTACGACGACTTGGTCGTCACCTACTGGGGCGGAATCGTCCTTTATCACAATAACGGCGACGGCACGTTCACCGATGTCACCGAAAAGGCAGGCCTGACGCAAAAAGACCCTCAGCCGCGATGGAACACTGGTTGCTGTTTTGTGGACTACGATCGCGACGGTCATCTCGACTTGTTTGTTGCCAACTATGTCAACTTCGACCAGCACGCGACTCCTCCACCCGGCAGCAACCAATACTGCAACTATTTTGGCTTGTCGGTTGGCTGTGGACCGCAAGGTATGGGCGGAGGGACGAACATCCTCTATCACAATCGCGGCAACGGGACCTTCGAGGATGTCTCCGTGCCCTCGGGCATCGCAGTTCCCCGCGGTCCGGCCGCCCCAACATTCGTTACCGATCAATGGATTCCGGTGGGCTCTTACGGATTAGGCGTTTCTGCTGCGGACTTTGACAATGACGGCTGGCCGGACATTTACGTCGCCTGTGACTCCGTGCCAAGCCGCTTCTATCACAACAAAGGAAATGGGACCTTCGAGGAGGTCGCCCGCGAGATCGGGTGCGCGGTCAATGAGAATGGGACGCCTCAAGGTGGCATGGGCATTGCAGTCGGCGACTACGACTGCGACGGCTGGCTCGATATCGTCAAGACGAATTATTCCGACCAAACCGCAAATCTTTACCACAACAACGGCGACGGCACTTTTTACGACGCTGTTTATCGGGCAGGTCTGGGTAAGAATACTCAGTACTTGGGATGGGGAGTCGGCCTCTTCGATTTTGACAATGATGGCTGGGCAGACATCTTTATGTCCAACGGCCACGTCTTCCCCGAGGTCGACACTAAGAAGCTACACTTTACCTTTAAGCAGCGAAAGGTCGTGTACAAGAATCTGGGCAATGGACGCTTCGCCGATGTCACTTCGAGCACCGGTTTAGCGCTTAGTCAACCGCACAGCAGCCGAGGGGCCGCATTCGGCGACTTCGACAATGATGGTGATGTGGACGTGGTCATCATTAATATGAACGAACCTCCGTCCCTGTTACGCAATGATTGCTCCGCGAAAAACAACTGGCTGAAGATCAAGTGCATTGGCACTAAGTCCAATCGCAGCGCCATCGGCTCCCGCGTGCGGGTGGTTACTGGCAAGCATTCTCAAATGAACGAGGTCATGAGCGGATCAAGCTACATTTCACAAAATGACCTTCGGCTGCACTTTGGACTCGGGCAAGCCAAGCAAGTGGACATGGTTGAGGTTCGCTGGCCTCTCGGACTGGTGGAATCGTTCAAGAATGTAGATGCGAATCAATTGATCGTGCTGCAAGAAGGGCACGGCATAATTAAGAGAGAGCAGCTCGGAAAGAAGTAAATGTCCCCGGGGCACGTTTTGGCATCCGGTGTGGGGAAGTTTATGTTTGAGTCACCTCCCCCCTCCCCTGATCTATTGGAATCATCGACTTAGGGCGGAATTGCAAAGTAACCTCTTGCGCACAATCACTTGCGGGCAAAATCTTGAAAATAAGTTGGTTAGCATTGCACCTTACACCTAGGGACCTGGCGCCGGACTATGATCGGATTAGACCGGCTCTAGAGTCAAGGTTGGATGTCACAAAGGGGTGTGGATTTCGTACGATTTTTTCAGGGAGCTACTCTACCAGGGCGCTGAAAAAAGTCCTTTCCTGATCGGGGACAGTTCAGGCGCGAACCTACCTTCGGCGGCTTGGCGGAACGAGTAAAGCGAGTAAAGAAGGTTGCGGAAAAATCGATTGGAGGGCAAAGAGCGAACCACCAGCGGCTAAAGCCGCGAGTGATTTGGCGGCGCTTGTGGCACGAGTGGAAAGTCGTGCCCTTCCCAGACTCATCTCGGTCGAGTTGTTCCGCAAGCCGTAAACTCGCGTCATTCGTGATTGACTGTTCGATTTCACACGAGAAACAGTCGTGAATGGCTAGCAGGCGCTGAACCATCCAGGGGGCGTTGAAGTTGGAGCCAGAGCGGTTTCCGAGTCAGTGTATCCGATTGCCAGAACAGCAGGTCTCTCCACTCCGCGCTGCCTTCCGCAAGCGGAAGGCAACGCTCCGGTCGAGATGACAATGAAGTCGAGACGGCAACGACAAATCGAGATGACAATCACGGATCGAACGGTGGCAATGACGGCTAGTGGGCTGTTTTGAAAAACAGCCCACTACCGTAATAACGAGCGGATACAGCGACTGAGGAATCGCTCTAGAAGATAAGTTCGAGCGCTAACTGCATTCGCCTCGGGATGTTGCATTGGCTGCCTGTGGTCCCGAACCCACCTCCCTCAAATTGTTGACCCACGGGGCAGTAGAAGACCCGGTTGAAGATGTTACCAGCATCAGCGTGGAAGCGAACGTATTTTTCCTCGCCGAAGTAGGTGTCTTTAATGAGGGAGATATCCTCGTTGAAGTACTTGAAACCGCGAACGCTGGAATCAAACCTCAATGCGTTACCGAACAGAGGTGATCCGTTGGCAGCTGTGCCAGGATCCACCCATCCAGCCTGGTTCAAGTACGAATCGGTTCGAGGATTGCTAAAGTGTCCCGATAACCCGCTTCCGACCTTGTTCGGGAACCTGGCGTTAGTAAAGAGAAACCCACCAAGACTTCCGAGCGGCATCGTGATGGACAGTGGTCTTCCAGATGAATAACTCTGAATACCGGAGAGCTGCCAACCACCAACGAACTTGTCCGTAAAACCCGAAGCGTTCGCTAACAAGGGTTTGCCCTTGCCGAAGGGCAACTTATAGACCCAGCCCAGCGACAGAATATGCGGCACGTCGTCCTGGCTGACGCTCGTAAGGTTACTCATATTGCTAGGATTTTGCACCGGAGGACCTCCAGATGCCAAACCCTGTTCCGCGCCGTTGTTTATCAGCCTCGAAAAGGTGTAGGAGACCTTGAGCAGGAGGCCTGTCGCCATGCGGCGATCGAAGGCAACCTGGAGAGCGTTGTAGTGGCTGCTGCCGTAGGAGAAAAAGCGCCAGTTGATTATCTGGTACTGGGGCCACGGCCTAAGCGCCTGCGCCACATCGCCGGTGAAGCTAGGATAGGGCGCAGATACTCCGCCACAGTTTCCTTGGCACGCGCCATTGACGAATTGAGTGTTGAGAACATTAGCTCCCAGACCGAGCACGCTGGCGGGATTCATATTGTCACCCACACCAGCGGAACTGCGTCCATCAAACAGTCGCGATCCGTGGCTCCCCACGTATGCAATGTCGATTCCCATATTCTGGCTGAGCTGCCGCTGGAACGATACCGACCAGTTTTGGTATCTGGGCGGGAGGTAATTCTTGGGAGTCACGCCCACCGGATTTCCGCCGTTCTCCACACCTGCGTTCAGTTGCGGCGGAAGGGTGATGCTGCCTGTCGGCCAGCCGCAAGGAATGTTGACGCCAGTAAGTTGGGTGCGCGTCGCCGGACAAGCACCGGTACCGTTGAAATAAAACGCCGGGAACAGATCGTTGGATGTGTTCGGGGCAACTGGGTTGGTTTGATAACCATCCACCGGATAGGGATCCCAGGAATCGGCGGCGACGCCAGCATAATACATGCCATATCCGCCTCGAATTACAGTCTTACTGCTGGGCGAATAGGCAAAACCGATGCGGGGCCCGACGCTCCAAGTGCTCTGACCGGTCGCCTGGGACGCATTAAACACTGTCGCTCCCGGGACGCCGACGGGATTCGGGGCGGTCGGATCGAAAGTCGAGAAGCGGCCGTGTTCCTCAT
The DNA here is from genome assembly GCA_963768265.1 of uncultured Acidobacteriaceae bacterium. Classification (GTDB taxonomy): domain Bacteria; phylum Acidobacteriota; class Terriglobia; order Terriglobales; family Acidobacteriaceae; genus Sulfotelmatobacter. The sequence continues at coordinate 30,707 of CAVYHM010000023.1, read as the reverse complement.
GGAGACCTGATTGCCAGTCGAAGCGCAACCCCAAACTTATGTTCAGATTATGGGTCAGCTTGATATCGTCGTTGACCCAAGGGGCGAAGTACTTATTGATTGGCGTGTAGCGGAAGGGCGCCGAAAAATTGGCACTGTCCACTTGACCCAAAATGAAAGAAGCAAATTCATTCCCCGTGGGTCCACCGTTCAAGAGTGCGCCGGTCGAGCTGTAACCGGCAGTCGAGCCGTCGTTAAAGTTGAAGTTTCCGCCCGTGTTTACAGCCCAACCGGTCTGGGGGAACGTCATATAGCGGAATTCAAACCCGGCCTTGATCGTGTGCTTGCCGACCACCCAGGAAACGTCATCCAGGAACTGGTAGCGATTGTTGATATCGGCACCTTGACTCGCCCATGGCGTCCCGTAGTGCGTGTAGCCCACGGCCCCATTGAAGTTGAGTTGGGGAAAGCCGGCATTATTGAATATCTGTTCGTTGGGGAGGCCAAGTCCCAGCTTCTGATTCCAGCCCACGCCGCCAGACAACTGGTGTCCAAGCATCTGCCACCGGTCGTAGGCCAAAGTGGTGTGGTTGAACAGGTTGGGTTTAATGATCCAGTTCATCTGCAGGTGTTCGAAGTGATTGGTAACGCGTTGATAGAATCCCTGCCCGATATAGGTGTCATTTTTTGCCGAAGCGGTCTCGCCATTGTTCACTGTATTGCAGCCGCCCGGTCCACCACAGTGGGCAATCCGAGGCCGCATGTTCTCGTAGTAGGTATTGTTGATCGAGAACTTGTCGTTGAAATTATGGTCGAATCGGAATAACCAAGTCCTGACGTTAATTTTGTCGTTGTCATCCGAGTTTCCACCGAAACCATTCAGAAATAACGTGTTCTGATCGAGCGCAGGAATATCCGGAATGACAGCGGCCGCCAAGGAGCTCCGTAGCGGATCGTTGGTCGGAATGATGTTTGCCTGGCCAGCAATCGGGTTGCCGGAGGCGTCAAAACCATAGCCATCACGAACAGGTGTGGTGCCGACTAGCCTGGTGGTCGCAGGGTTAAAGATCTCCCCCTTGTAAATGTTCCTACCAAGAATGTCCTTACCGACCACGGTCGGCGTGGTGCCGAGGAACGCGCTGAAATCGCCCCCCCTCTGGGCCGGGGTCGGCAGCGTGTTCACGAAGCCGGTGTTGACCGTGCTATGGTAATCGAGCCCATCGAGGTTGAAGAACCAGAAAGTCCTCTTGACCTTGGGAATTGGCCCGCCCACGGCAAATCCCCAGTTGTTCTGGCCGAGCGGCAGCGTATTGTTCAAGCCCTGCTGTTTGAGCTGTGGACCCACGAACCAATTCGAGGCGTCCATCTTATTGTTGGTGTAGAAATCATAAATGTTGCCGTGAAACTTATTGGTTCCGGACTTCGTCGCATAGGTGATGAAACCACCGCTGGTGTGCCCATATTCCGCTGAGAAAGTATTCTGAACCACTGTCATCTCACGCACGGAGGGATACGGAATCGAGCTCTCCTGGGTCTGCTGGTGACCTTCCGCGTACCCGAAGGCAGCGCCGTCAAACCAATTTTCGGTGGCCAGAATCTGGCCGCCATTCATGCGAGACTGAAATTGGCTGCCGCGGAAAATGGCATCGCCATTGGGCTGCATGGGAACGTAGCCGGGCTGAAGCTGCAGCAGCGACTCGGCCAAGCGGATGTCAGCGCCCATTACTGCGGGAAGATCCTGGTAGTAAGCGGCCCCCACAGTATGAGAGACGGTCGCGTTCTCGGTGTTGACGGTTTCTGTGGAAGCTTCGACGCTGATCGTCTGCGAAACCGCACCGATGTCGAGCTTCACGTCTTCGCGCGCAGTCTCACCGCCAGTGAGCGCGATTCCGGTCCGCTTGTAGACTTTAAAACCTGCCTTTTCGATCTCAACTCGGTAGGTGCCCAGAGTGAGCGGAGGGGTGCTGTAGTTGCCGGCACTGTTGGTCCCGACGACCGTTTTCACGCCGGTCGCCTCGTCGGTGATCGTCACTTGAGCGTCGGGGACGGCCGCTCCACTGGCGTCCGTAACCACGCCTGTAATCACGGCCCGATCGGCAAACTGGGCGTAGAGATTAATACCGCTGAACACAACCAAGGCAAGCAACAGAACTATCAACGCGGATAGCAACCGTTTCATCTTGCGCCTCCGGCCCGAAGACTGTTCGCACTACACGGTGCCCAGAAAACCTTTTCTCATTGCTGGGCCAAGTTTTTACTACGCAAAAGATTGCGAAGTCAAGCTAATTCTTTTCTACTAGCGACAAAATAATCACGGTTAAGAAGACAGTTGCGCAGTGATGATCGGCCCGCTCCGCTACAGAGCGAGGGCACCGCCGAGCCGCTTTGAACGACCAGCGGACAGGCTGCGGTGCTGCGGCGATATACCACAAAAGCCGTTTATCATCAGTTATTTAGCAGAATGTTTGCCGGGAGGGCTACCGGCCAGGGATTCCCCGTGCAAAAACGTTTTAGTAAGAGTGGTTGTCAAGACAAGCACGGCGTGTTGAGTATCTTCCGTGGTGCCTCTCCTTAGCAGATTGATTCGTAGACCTGTGACGATTGGCATCTCTCCCGTTCAACGGGATGTCTGGAATTCGATCGGCCGAGTGCAATCTAGTAATCGTTTACCGCACATTCGCAGACGCCGAATTATGTTCTCCCGGATTCGCGGCTGATTGGGTGATGCCGTGCAATTCCCTTCAGAACTTCTGCTTGTGAACAATTCCAGCGCCTTCGCGGATCACGACAAGTTGATCGGCGGCAACATTCGGAACGGTCTCGATGTCGCCATTGGTCCAGCGAACAGTCAGATGGGCCACCGTCTCCGTGCCAAGTCCGAAGTGCAAGCGGCGATCGTTGACCGAGTAGAAACTCGATTGGGCGAGCACCTCCTGAACCTGAAGGTGGCTTCCGTAGCGCGTCGTCACGCGCGCGCCGATTGCACTCCGATTGGACTTGACTCCGACGAGCAGCACCTTGAGCCAGTGACCTTTACTCGAAAGGTCGTTGCGCAGTAGAGACGGCGGTTCGTTCAGGTTGATGACGAGGATGTCCATATCGCCGTCGTTATCAAAGTCTCCGAAGGCGCACCCGCGGCTGGCGTGTACCTCGGCGATGCCGCTGCCCGCTTCTTCAATCAACTCTTCGAACCTTCCGTCACCCAGATTGCGGAATACCAGGCGCGGGGTCCGGAAGGGATAAGAAGGAACCTTCTTCTCAACTTCCGGATAAACACTGCCGGTTGCGACAAACAAGTCGGGAAAACCGTCGTTGTCAAAATCAACGATTCCTGATCCCCACCCGACATATCGTGTCTCGACGCCCAGGCCGCAACGAATCGTGACGTCGTCGAAGTTGCCTTTACCGTCGTTGTGGTAAAGAACGTTGGTGTCGTCGGCGAAGTTGGTCTTGAAAATGTCCAGATTTCCATCCAGGTCATAATCCCCAATGCCAACGCCCATGCCCGCCTGTTCAAGTCCGTCTTCGCTGAGGGCAACTCCGCGCTCGAGCGCCTGTTCGCGAAAAGTGCCGTCGTGCTGGTTGTGAAAGAGCCAGCTCGGCGTGGAATCGCATGCGACATAGATGTCCGGCCACCCATCGTTGTCGTAATCTGCCGCGACAGTGGTCATGGGATAAGAGCCCGATGCCGCGGAGACACCGCTTTGCTTGCTTACATCGGTGAAGGTGCCGTCGCCATTGTTTTGAAAGAGCTGAACGAACCCGGTCGGAAGACCGCGCGGGCCGCAGTTGACCGCAACGCCCTTCCATGTGCAATCGGGGTTCTCACCGGGTTTGGGCAGTTTGTCGAGAGTAGTGTTGAGATAATTGGCGAAGAAAAGATCCAGCCGGCCGTCGCGATCATAATCGACCCAGGTGCAGCCCGAACCGTAGCGCACCGCAGTTTGGTCGAGTCCGGCCTTCCGAGTCACATCGGAAAAGGTTCCGTCACCGTTGTTGTGGTAAAGAACGTTGTGGCCGTAGTAAGTAATGAACAAATCATCGAAACCGTCATTGTCGTAGTCGCCCACCGTCACTGAGGATGCCCAGCCGGCGCGCACCAGGCCGGCTTTCTTTGTGACGTCACTGAAGGTGCCATCGCGGTTGTTTTTGTAAAGATGATTAGTGACCCCGGGCGGATCGCCTTCCAATCTCGTGCCACTCAGCACGAACAAGTCCACCCAGCCGTCATTGTCAAAGTCGATGAACGCGGCGCCGCACCCTACGACTTCGACGATGTAACTCTTGCTGTCCACAGCACCATAAATAACTGGCTCGGTAAGCCCAGCATGCTTGGCAACATCGGTGAACTGCGCAAGAAAGGGGCGACCAGAAGGTTTGCCTCGAGGCTGTGGCTTGACGCCGCGCGAAGAGATTCCCTGACCAAAGACGGTGCCGGACATACCCGCCAAAGCTGCGCCCGCCGCTCCTGCCATGGTGAAAACAATTTTCCGGCGGGTAATCATTGGGCGGGTTCGACGGCCTTGAGATACTGTCGGGCTTTGACGTTTTCGAATTTCTGTACCACTCTCGAGGGCCAGTGAATCTCGATCAGTTTGGCGCTGGAGTCTTGGCCGAGACCAGCAACCACACGCTTGTCGCTCGCTGAAAGGTAACCGACCGCCGTGTTCACTGTAAAGTACTGGGTCATCCCCGAGGAGGAAACAACTCTTACTCGGGCTCCAATTCCGTCGCGATTCGATTTCGTGCCTACGGTCTCGATCCCGATCCAGTTATTCCGATTTCCGCCGTCGTTCCGTAGCACGTACGCCTTCTGCCCGAGATTGTTGACGACGATATCGATGTCGCCATCGTTATCGATGTCGCCGAAGGCGGCCCCACGGCCCGCCCATTCTCGTTGAAAAGCCTCTCCGGCCAGAACTCTAGAAAAATGGCCCGACACATTGCGCAACAAAAGAGGCGGCTCCAGGTATCGCAAGTTTGGAGAGGTCTTTTCGATCGTGTCCATCACGTGAGACTGGGCCACGAACAGGTCCTTCCAGCCGTCGTTGTCGTAGTCGAACAGGTGCGTGCTCCAGCCGGAAAAGGCCAATGTGGCGCTGCCAATGCCGGAAAGATTCGTGACGTCGCGAAAGGTGCCATCGCCACTATTGCGGAACAGCATGTAGCGTTCGTTGGAAAGATCGGTGACCACGATGTCGGGCCGGCCGTCGTTGTCATAGTCGCTGAAGTCAATTCCCATTCCGGCGAAAGTCTTGCCATCCTCGTTGTATCCCACACCGGCGAGCAAGCCGGTTTCGGTGAAAGTGCCATTGCCGTCGTTGTGATAAAGGAAGCACTGAACGGAGTCGTTGGCGACAAAAATATCTGTAAAGCCGTCGCCGTCGTAGTCGGCAAACGATACCCCCAGTCCTTTGCCGTGCGGGTTAGCGATTCCAGCTTTCTCGGAAACGTCGGTGAAAGTGCCATCCCCATTGTTGTGGTACAGGAGGTTGGTCACGACGTCGTAGTTGTCAGGATGGCAATACGCTCGAAAGCCAGGGCGCCTTTCCCCGCAGTAGCGATTGGTCTTGAACGTCCAATTGACGTAGCGCGTCACGAACAGATCGAGCTTGCCATCGTTGTCGTAATCGAAAAACCCGGCGCTGGCGCTCCACCCCCCCGCTCTGACCCCGGCCTTTTCTGTAACATCGGTGAAGGTTCCATTCCCATTGTTGTGGTAAAGGATATTGCCGCCGTAGCCTGTTACATAGAGGTCTTCAAAGCCGTCGTTGTCGTAGTCTCCAACTGCTACTCCCATGCTGTAATAGCCTTGCGGCATTCCAGTCAAGCCGGCCCGTTCCGTAACGTCGGCGAAGGTGCCATCGGCATTTTGGTGATACAGCCGGTTCCAGAATTTCTTGTCCGATTTGTCGGGCACCGCCCCGTCCGGCATGGGGTCGGCAAGCAGCGCACCGTTGGTAAGAAAGATGTCCAGACGACCATCGTTGTCGTAATCAAAGAGTGCGACTCCGCCCCCCATCGTTTCAATCAGGTACTTGTTTGATGTAGCAGAATTCTCTTGCGTGAAGTTCACCTTGCTCTGCTCGGTAATGTCTCTGAACTGCACGTCGGGAGCTGTTTGGGTAGGGCTCGTCAGTACCAAAGACATCAATGCTCCGACGCAACCCGCGGTTTTCAAGGATTCACGCAGCCAACCAAACTGGCTGGAACCACTACTCACGGTCACCTCCGGGATGAGGGGCACCCCTACTCCGCGAGAGGTTACGTCGCACTTTCTCCAGTTCATTGTTCTCTTGATCGAGGCGCGTGAACGAATCCAGGGCCTTCTTGCTTTCCTTGGTCTTGCCGAGCCTGCGGTAAACCCCGGCCAGGACGTAATAGTAAGACGAAGAGCGCGGGTTCACGGCGATCGCCCGGTTCAAGGAATCGACTGCTGCCTGCAGGTTGCCCTGGCGCTCCTCAGCTCTTGCTTTTTGAAACCAGGCAGGATCAGACTTGGGATCTAGCTCTAGTGCCTTTTGCGCCCAGTTCAGGGCTTTTGCCGAATCGCCGGTCCGGTTGTAGTAGGCGCTCAGATTCACATGCGCCGAGACGAATGTCCCGTGGCGCTGCCCATTCAGCGCGATTGCTTCTTCATAACGTTTTATCGCGCCGTCATCATCCCCTAAAGCCTCTTGGGCGAAGCCGAGCGCGTCGATCGCCTCGACATAAGACGGGTTAAGACGAATTGCATCTTCGAATTGCTTGCGTGCTCCCTCCCAGTTGTCTTCCAGAGAGAATACCTTGCCCAGATCGTAGTAGTTCTCGGGCGACTTCGGTGCATAACGAATTCCCTGCTCGAATTCAGCTTGCGCCATGTCGAACCGCCCAACAATCATCAGGTCGCGTCCAAGAATTTTGTGCGCATCGGCATTCTCCACGTTCAGTCGAAGAGACTCAGAGAGCGATTTAATGGACTCCCCGATCTTCTTTTGAGCAAATTGACTGTAGCCAAGGGCGTACCAACCCCAGGAAGAGCCGGGATGTTCTTTCACGTATCCAGCTAGTAACGGTTCGACTTCCTGGAATCGGCTCTCCCGAAAGTAGCTTTCGAGCTGTGACACTTTCGAAGGATCATCATCTCCCGTCTTCGCGAGTGACACCGGGTCGGTGGGACGTTCGGGCGGACTCAACCGGTTGAGACTCTGTCTGGAAGGCAAATCCCCCGGATTCAGCTCGACAGCTTTTTGATAGGCTGCGACGGCGCCTTCCGTATCACCTTTCGCCTCCAGGACTATCCCGAGATAATGCTGTGCGCCTGGCGAATTTGGTTCCAGCCTGATTGCATGCCGGAACTTTGCCTCCGCCTCCTGCAACTCACCCTTCTCAAGGGCCGACCGACCCTCGGACATATCCAAATTTGCATTTTGATTGCGCTCATCCGCAGCGGAAAGCTCACGTCCTTTCTGGACTTCTGCGGTCGCTTCCTGTTGCTTGCCGCTTCGCGCCAGAGCGAGACCGAGTTGGTAGTGTGCTTCGCCGCTTCTTGGGTCCAGGCGAGTCGCCTCTTGGAGCTCATTTACGGCATCGTTGACCTCTCCGTCCTGTAAGAGAGATTTGCCCAGCGCAAGGTGTGCGCGTGCAAAATCTGGCGCGAGCGCGATAACTTTGTGCAACTGTTCGACTTGCTTCCCGGAACCGTGGCTCGGACTCCTGCCGTAAGCCTCCCCCAGATTCACCTGGGCCGTCACCAAGGCGGGGTCCAGCGATACCGCTTTCTCAAGTTCCTTGATAGCTTCTTCGACATCCGAGAACAAGAGCGCGGCACCGAGGTTCGCATGGGCATCAGCATAATCGGGCTGGAGGCGGACAGCCTCACGAAACTCAGCAATGGCTTTCCCATCGTCGCCGTTCTGCGCCAGCACCAGTCCTATGTTGTTGTGAGCTTCGGCGTAATCCGGCCGCAGGCGAACCGCTTCGCGCAACTCGCCGAGCACCTCGCCGCTATTTGCGGCCTTGCGCCCCAGCAGGAGACCGAGCGTGTTGTGCGCTTCCGGGCGACTGGGATCTTTCGAGATCAGGTCACGAAGTCCGCTGATGGCGGCGTCCCAATCAGGTGCTGGTAGCGGCGAGGCGGCGTTGAGCCCCGCCTTAAACTGAGCCAAGGCTCGATCGAGTTCGCCCTGGCGAAGAAAAACAATCCCCAGGTCGATGAACGTTGCGGCTGTGGTCGGCGAGAGCGCGATGGCACGCTTGAGATTCAACTGGGACGCTGCTAGATCCCCAGTTTTGCGTAGTACCATCCCGAGAAGAGCGTAGCTGGCACCGGCCCCAGGGTCGAGCCGCACACTTTTTTCCAGTTCGGACAGAGCCTTGTCCTTGGAACCGCTGTACCACAGCGCTGCGCCATAACTGTAGTGAGTGTCAGCAGAATCAGGTTGCAAAGTAACGGCGCGTTCCAGATGTTGCAGCGCTGATGGGAAATCTCCTTCCTGCCCCAACAGGTATCCGAGCAGGCCGTGAGCGGGGGCGTGATTCTCATCGGCGCGGAGAGCCTCGACGAGTTGATCCTTAGCCAAACTCAAGTCCCCATTCGCCACCGCCTCCTGAGCGCGTTTGTAAAACTCATCGCCGGGACTCGCGGGTGCTGGAGAAGGCTTGCGTGCAGCCGCGCCTTGCTGCTTCAACGTGAAGCCCAGCCCATAGTAGGCCTCCCGCATTTCAGGATCAAATTCTAGCGCACGATCAAACGCCGCAACGGCACGCGCCAAATCCCCACTCTGACGGTAGGTTTGGCCGAGCTCGCATTGAATGGCAGCATTCTTGGGTTGGGCCTTGGCGACCCGGCTCAGATGAATGAGCGCGCCTTCGGCATCGCCGTTCTCGCGCAGAGCGATGCCCAAATTCAAATGTGCAGCCCAACTGTTCGGCTCCAGTGCCAACGCCTTTTGAAACGAAGCAACAGCTTCAGCAAGATTCCCACTTTGAGCGAGCGCGGATCCCAGATTCGTGTACGCGCGAGCGTATTTGGGATCCAGAGATACGGCTTTTCGAAGTTCTGAAATCGCGCTCGGCAGATTTCCTCTGCTCATCAAAAACGCGCCCATCCAGTTGTGCGCTTCGGCCGAAGCCGGCCCCAGTTTCACGGCCTGCTGAAAGGCATCGAACGCGTGTTGGTAGTCGTTCCGATACCAGTAAGCCCGCCCGAGCTTGACATAGAGCTTAGGGTTGTCCGGTTCACGCGTGAGCGCGGCCTGGATCTCCGTCAAAGAAGACGCGGCCTCGTTCTCCTGGCCTCGCGAGGCTGTCTCTGCAATTTGAGCCGATGACCGCAGTGTCAAAAGAATGACCGCGAGAGCGAAAATCATCTGTGTCGGCGAAATCCGACGATTAATCTTCATGGATCGGGGTCCAGCACTGGAAAGCTTGATTCCCACGTCCCTGTTCTCAGCTTGGAGGCAACGGTGATAGCTCGTCCTTGGCTGTTTCGGTTCCAAGCGAACCGTTGTCCCAAGATTACTACCGTTCGCGCCAATTGTGGACACTCACGGCGATTCGCCCGCACTCTGTTCAATTGGGATATGGCTCTCCCGGCAAACCGCGCCGAATCGTGTGATCGGTAAGAGAATGCTCTCAAACATTCATCGCTCTCCTCCCGTCACGCCGATGCCCGGAACTCGCAGGGCGGATATAGCATTTTGACGGGTCAGCAGCCGCCCGAGCCATCGCGGCAATATGAACCTTGCGGATCATGCAGCAGCACAAAATATCGGTCAGGATGGCAGTTGTCCGTCGACCCAAAATCGCAGTTGCAGCAACGGTCTCAAGACAGGCTTTTTACGAGATAGCTCTAGTATGGCCCGATTATGCCGCCGATTTGGCGGGCGGCTGGGTTCCGATGCGCGGGGCTAGCGGGCAGAGCTTTCCCCTTCGACAAGCTCAAGGCAGGCTCTGAGCTTGTCGAAGTGAGTGTCCGCTCCACTTGACTTGAATCCAGCACATCCAGATACTTCAGGCCGCTGCCGGTGTTGAACAGGACTACGGTGTCTTCGGGCTTGAAGAATCCGGTGGCACGCAGTTTGCGATAGGCAACCAGGGACGCGGCGCCTTCTGGGGCCGCAAAGATTCCTTCGGCTTTCGACCAATGACGCGTGGCATCGAGGATCTCTTCGTCTGTGGCTGCGACGGCCGTACCGTTGCTCTGCTTGAGTATGTCGAGGATCAGGTAGTCGGCATAGGGTTTCGGCACGCGAAGGCCGGAGGCCAGAGTCGCGGCGTTAGCCCACGGATCGGAAGCGGACTTGCCCTCATCCCAAGCTTTAACAATCGGAGCACAACCCGAGGACTGCACGGTGATCATCTTGGGACGTTCGGAACCGATCCAACCCAGCGCTTCCATCTCCGCAAAGGCCTTCCACATGCCCAGGAGACCGACTCCGCCGCCGGTTGGGTAAATGATTCCCTGAGGCACCTTCCAGCCGAGTTGCTCGGCCACTTCGTAGCCCATGGTCTTTTTACCTTCGACGCGATAGGGCTCTTTGGTGGTGGAGACGTCGAACCAGCCGTCCTTTTCCCAGAACGTTTCCTGCTTCAGTTCGGCTACTTTGCGGGCGCAATCGCTGATCAGGCCGTCGACCAAGGTCACATGCGCGCCGTAGTAGTCGCACTCGATGCGGTTGGCCGCGGGGACATCGACGGGCATGAAGATATGTGCCTCAAGCCCTGCCGCCGCCGCGTAGGCAGCAAGCGCTCCGGCAGCGTTTCCGGCCGAGGGAATCGCCAGCTTCTTCAGGCCGAAGCGGCGAGCCATGGTCACACATGCCGAGAGTCCGCGCGCTTTGAACGAGCCGGTGGGATTGAGGCCCTCATCTTTGATGAAGACGTTGGGATATTCGCGGCTGGCCAACATGGGAGTAAAGCCTTCGCCGAGCGAGACGGGATCGGCTTCGGGCAAGACGGCGTCGTAACGCCACATGGTGGGTGCGCGGCCAGCGAGGCGTCCAGCCGAGAAGGATCGCTTGATGGCGGCGAGATCGTAGCGGGCGTAGAGAACACCTGCATCTTTGGGGCAGACCGTTTGCGGACGATCCGCGGGATAATGTTCGCCGCAGCGGGTGCATTCCAGATACGTCAGCATGCCGAATGCGAGTGTAACATCGGGAGGGGACAGCTCTCAGTTGTCAGTTGTCAGTTGTCAGCTCTCAAGTTGTCCGTCACTCGACTCTCGGCGTCGGATCGGGCTTGGCCGGTGAGGTCTTTACTTCGTCCTTGGCCGCCATCGCAGTCTTGAAGCCGCGGATGCTTTCGCCAAGGCCCTTGCCAAGTTCAGGTAGCTTTTTCGGGCCGAAAACCAGCAGCGCAATTCCGGCGATGATCATCAGGTGCATGGGTTGGAACAAGCCTTCAAACATGGGCCTCTCCTTGAGTCCGGTTACGGATCTCAACGCGCTGTGACCGAGTCGCTCCGGTCACAGCGCGCCTAGCGGACAATGCAGGTGCAATGGTTTAGTGGTTAGTGAATGCCGCGCCGGGCTGCGTCAGCCTCGGTGGCGAGTTGTGTGATGAAGTTGACGAACTCCTTGGACTGGCCGATGAAGAGCCCATCAGCCGTAAGGCCCCGCACAGCGCCAATGGCTGCCTTCACAGTCTCGGTGGGGCGAATGATTGAGACCGCCGGGAATTGCCGGCTTAGGAACGCAGTCGGCTCGGGCATGATCAGGTTGGCCTGCAAATTTTCTCCGTTAGATGCGTTGGTCAGGTCAGTGAAGGTCACGGACACGCCGGTCACTGGGTCCAGAGCAGTCAGGGGCGTCGCATTGCCGGCCTTGTCATGCCAGGTCTGGAAGTGGGAGGTCTCCACTGGGCCAATGCTGAGCAGGATTCGCAGAACATCGACGTTGGTGACGCGCTGCGCCAACGAGGGATACAGGCTGCTGCCGCCTTGCTCGATGAAACCAAAGTGGAAGCCCGCGGTAAAGGCGATCGCCAGCAAGAAGTTCGCATCGTTGACGTCGTCGTTGGTGCGGGGAATCGCGGGGTGCTGGTGAACCGCCAGGCTTGGGACCGCCTGCCGGAAAGTGTCTCCCAAGTCTGGATTTCCACGACGACTGCGATACCGAGTCCACCAGCTCGTGTCCACGGTGAGTTGCATCAGGTTGGTCAGGCGTCCGACCTGATTGGCGCCGGTCGCCTGGCTGCTGGGTAGAGTGCGGAAGCCATCCAGACTAACTGGGTCGAAGCCTTTCGAAATCAGGTAGGCATTGATGAATTCTTCATGGCTCAGTTCATCTTCGGTGTTGTCGTGAATATACTGCGACATGTCCGCATCGAGTTTCGAAATGTCGGTAGTGAAAGCAGGATTCCCCCCGGTGGGGGCAGCTGGATAACCAGGAATCTGCTTGCTCGCGATGGTGGACACTTCATTGTCCTGTATCCCCAAGAGCTCTTGATATTGCAACCACAGATCGCTCTCGATGATTTCAGCGGCTGCCAGGAAGCGCAGAATTGCCGCGTCGCCCTGGCTAATCGTGCCGCTGCTCTGTGATTCTGCTTCTGCTCCCAGGAATGCGCTGGCGGAGAGAGCTGCACCGGTCACGCCAAGTCCCCTGAGGAAGGAACGGCGACGAACGACGCGATTCCATTGCTTTTTGACTTGGTCGTTAGCGGAAGGTTGAGTGGGTTGCTCGGTCGGGTCAGTAGAGGGCGCTCTTCCGTTGCTCATGATTCTACACTCCAAAGTTCTGTGTGATGACGTTGCAGTCGAGACAGGGACTTCGAAATCAACGTGAGGGCAGGATAGGGTGGTTGCAACGAGAGGGTGTCACTGGAAGGTTAGAGAGTTGTCAAAGTTCGTTGACCAGGAAATGACAAATCCCACCCTCGACTTCACTCGGTCGAAATTCGCCAATGGGGCGTGCTCCCCTTCGCTCAGGGTCGCGGGCGGACGAATGCGTCCGCCCCTACACAGGACTATGCGGCCATCTCGTAGAGGAACTCGACGTAGGAGCGCACGGCACCGTCCATTCCGAGGACCTTGGGATTGGCGGATTCGATCAGGTAGTACTCGTCGGGCGCGTGGGCGCCGTCGCCGTGGCCGAGGCCGAACCCGCCTGCCGGCAGGCGGAGAGGATCACCGGTGAAGACGTAGCCCGGCCACGATCCGGGACTGCGCGGCAGCACGATCGGGTCAATGCCTTTCGCGCGGTAGACTTTCAACTCGGTTTGAATGATTCTGGCGTCGACCGAAGTGCTGTTGGGGTCGTAGCCGCCGGTCATGTTGACCTCGATGTCGCTGAACCCCTGCTTGATGAGGTGTGCTTTCAACGCGGCTAGGGCGTCAGAGGCGGTCATGTCGGGGACGAGACGGAGATCAAGCTTGGCGACGGCTCGATGCGGCAGGATCGTCTTTCCGCCCGGGCCGGTATAGCCTCCCACCAAACCTTCGATGTTCACAGTGGGCCGGGAGAGCAGCAATTCGATCGATTCCTGCCAGCCGACGTCATTGATCCAGTGCGTAACACCGTGGGCTTTCTTGGCCAGATTTTCATCCATCCGATTGGCCGCGATAGCGATCATCTGCTTTTCCGCGGCAGAAAGAGGACGAGCTTTATCGGCGAAGCCGGAGATGGCCGGCGTGTTGCCGTCGGCCGAGACCAGCGTATTGAGAGCATGAGTCAAGCGCCAGGCAGGGCTGTCGACGCAGGCCTTCAAACTGGAGTGAACGTCGTGGGTCGGACCGCGTCCCCAGTGTTCGCCACTCGAGACCAGTTCCAGTTCGATCACGCCCTTGGCGCCAAGTTCCACGGTGACGCTGCCATCAAGCTCCTGCGCAGCGTCGGGCAGAAAGATTCCATCTGACTTTTTTAACGCCGCTACGACCTCGGGGCGATGCACGATCTGGGCGAAGTGCGGCGAGCCGATCTCTTCCTCGCCTTCGCCGACGAAGGCGAGGTTCACTGGCAGCTTGCGACCCGCGCCGCGGATGGCGTGCAAGGCGGCAAGGAACGTGGCCTGGGGGCCCTTCTGATTGACGGCGCCGCGTCCGATCAGGATTTTGCCGAGGCCGGGCTTGTCGACCAGGGCGGCGTCCCATGGCGGCGAGGACCACTCCGAGGGCGTGACCTGCTTCACGTCATACATGAAGTAAATGCCGATGGTGCGGGGAGCACCGGCGTCGAGCGTGGCGAAGATGCCGGGCTGTCCGCCGGTTGGAATCTTGGAGACGGACTGAAAGCCGGCGTCGCGGAGCATCTGCATGGTCAGTTCGCAGCCCTCGTTGACGCCGCGGTTCTCGGCGGCGATGGACGGTTGGTGAATCCAGGTTTGCAGGCGCTTTACGGATTCGTCATGACGTTTTTCGATTTCAGCCCAGACCGGTTCCAGGTCGGCCTTTTCGGCTTGCGAGAGACGCGGAAGACCGAGGGCAGCGGCAGCAGCGGCGGATCCGACTACAAAGTCTCGACGATTCATGCACGAGAGGGTACCGCGAGCGCGAAACGAAGTCTAGGGGGCCGGCGCGACGAGGCCCTCGTTGTTCGCAGAAACGTTTTTTTAACAGATTACATTTGCAGGAGCAGGCAAAAGAGGTAGCATGTCCGCAACAGTGATTACCAAAAAAGACTCGGGTCGTGCCTCCGAGCTAGTTGTGTCGGTTTAGAGAGAGCTAGGGGCCTGAAAGAATGGGACGAACACGATACGCCTGGCGCGAAGTGTATGTGTCAGCTCTGCGAGAATGTGATCCGAAGACAAGAATCGCCCTCATTAAGAAAGCAACTATCGCGCTCGAGAGACGCTATGCGGAATGGGGCAGCACTCCCGGGACGCCCGCCGAACTAAAAGCTATTCAAGAAGCGATCTCTGACCTTCAGACTCTGCTGAAAGAGAAACAGGCCTCACGTCGCGCTTCGAGCCGCGGGTGAAGATTCCGGCACAACCTCCATCCACTCATGGGTCGGGGCCTAGCTACCTCGCTCCGGTGTCGGCAGAGTCAGTTGGCGGCTGAAGCCGCCGATGATGGCTCCGACGTCGAGCGTAGCCCAATCTCTTTTCGGCTCAGTTTGCCTCCGGCATTTTCAGAGGTTTTCGTTTAGTATTTGTGGTCACCTCAAACCACGGAGATTAGGGAATGAAAACGTTTCTTTTTGGGCTGATCCTGGGATTCGTAGCGGTTCCTGCGGTGGTCTACTTCTATTTTTCCTCGGGCAGCGCTCCGGTAGCAACGGCAGCGCCGCCTATGCCGTTTGAAAAGATGATGGCGCGCATGGCGCTGCATGCGCGACTGGATAAGGAAATGCCGAAGACAGTGCCCGTGACCGCCGACGAGAGTGCGTACGCGGCCGGGGCTCAGGTCTACAAGGAGCACTGCGCGGTGTGTCACGGATTGCCGGCACAAGCGCAGACGGCCATCTCCAAGGGGATGTTT
This sequence comes from uncultured Acidobacteriaceae bacterium, assembly GCA_963768265.1. Taxonomy (GTDB): domain Bacteria; phylum Acidobacteriota; class Terriglobia; order Terriglobales; family Acidobacteriaceae; genus Sulfotelmatobacter. The sequence continues at coordinate 15,325 of CAVYHM010000023.1, read as the reverse complement.
CCCAAGCCTCCGGTCCTGCTCGAGGGAAAGGGCGTGACCGACGATTCTCCGGGAGAGACCTACTGGAAGGTAGCGGGAGGAATTCGGATGACGGGGATGCCGGGATTCGACAAGTCGTTGTCGACGACGCAGATGTGGCAGGTGAGCCTGTTGTTGGCGAATGCGGATAAGCTGCCCAAGGCGGTGAAGGATAGCCTGGCTCCGGTGCCGGCGACGGTGACGAACGTTAGCCAGCAAATAAAGAAGTAGTCACTGCGAAAATCTCCACTTCTCGCGTAAAAGAACGCGCGAGAAATGGGGCATCCGCAGGCGCGGTGCCGGCGCTCGCTGTTTCTTCAAGCTCTCTAACCCGTTTTCGGAAGGCGCTCGGCCTGCATGCTATAGTGCGGTTCCCATGGGATCGTTTCTTCTCTTTGCCTTTTCGTGGTGGGGCATTCTGCTGAGGGTTGTGGCGATCGTCCATTTCATTCGGCGGCGCCCGGATTTTTTCTGGATCTGGGTGATTCTGATTCACCCGATAGGGGCATTGGTCTACATCGCCGTCGAGGTCATCCCCGACGCCGGGCTGCTGCGGAGTTCGTTTCAAGTATTCCCGCGGCGGCGGCGGATCAGCGAACTAGAACGAACCATTCTCGACAATCCATCCGCGGGAAACTACGAAGAACTGGGACTGCTGTATCTGGACGACGGCAACTTCGCCCAGGCGCGCGCGTGTTATGACAAGGCAATTGCCTCCCGCGCGGACGATGTTGATGCGTTCTACCGGCGCGGCGTGGCGGAAGTCGAACTGGGGGACTTTGCCGCAGCTGTCCCAGACCTGGAACGCGCGGTGAGTTCCGATCCGGATTATGACTTCCACCGCGCTAAGGGATTGCTAGCCTGGGCGTACGCGCAGACTGGGCAGGCCGAGAAGGCGAACGTAATGTTTCGGGAGGCGACGCGGATCTCCACGATTTCGGAGACTTATTACCATTACGCGTTGTTTCTTCAGTCGCAAGGACGGGTAGCTGAGGCTCGCGTGTGGGCCCAGAAGATTCTCGACAAGAAACCGACCATGCCGGGATACTTGCGGCGGCGGGAGCGGCCCTGGTTTCGGAGGGCGAGCGCGCTGCTGTCGAGGCTGCCGGCACAGGCTTAGCCTCCTGTCGCTTCAGCCGAGCTTCGCTCGGCGGACGGGCAAGAGTGCCCGTCCCCACACGAGAGCTTCGAGGGACTAGGGACAGGTGAGTTGGCCGCTGCCGGAGACTACGAGAGTGCTGCCATTGTTGGCCGACGCGGTCGCGGTGACGTACACGCTCCCGGACGCACTGGGGGCACATTGTACGGTTACAGTGCCGGCGCCGCTAGAGACCACGGTTGCGATGGTCGCGTTGGTGGGATTGTTGACGACGAACTGTCCGCTGTAGGGAGCCACAAAAGTCAGTGGACCGGTGTAGGGCGGGAGACTGAACGTACCGTTCGCGGTGAAGACAACCTGTCCATTGGGAGAGCTTTGCGCGTCCGCCGCCTGCGGGGTAACGTCGATTGAGGTAAGCACCCGGCCGATGGTCTGGTTGCTCGAGCCGCACGAGATCACGCCTGCGGCGAGAAGCAGCAGTACAGCGTAAGCGAGTAGGGAATGGCGGAGAAGCATGAACGGTTCGATCGGTCTTTCCCTGCCAGGGTGCGGTTGGAGGCGCGTTGTGGGCTTTCTTCCGCCCCTTCGGAGCTTGTTTATTTCCCACGTTTTACCCACGGCTTGCGCCGTGGGCTTTATTTTTGTGCCGCTTCGCGGCTGGAAACGCATCTGCACTTGTTTCTGTCTGCACACTCAAGCTACGACACAGCGTCTATTTTTGGTATTCACTATTCTGCCCAATGGGAAGCCGATGTCAAGCCATGATCCGCTCGGGACTGGTGAGTGGCTGATGGTAAAATAGGTAGTGGTGACGAGTTCCAAGCCCCCCATCCGGCTGCTGGCGACCGATATCGACGGCACGTTGCTCAATCCACAATTTCAGATTTCTGCTGGCGACCTGGCCGCGCTGCGACGGGCGCATGCGGCCGGAATCGAAATTGTGCTGGTCACCGGCCGGCGGCATACGTTTGCGTTACCGATCGCAAAGCAGCTTGGATTCGATTTGTGGCTGATCAGCTCTAATGGGGCAGTCACCAGGTCGCTCGGCGGGGAAAGGTTCCACCGGGACCTGATGCCGGCTGAGACTTGCCTGCGGCTGTGCGGGGCGATGCAAGAGTTCCGGGGCAACACCGTTCTAACTTTTGACACCGAAGGTAAAGGTGCGATTGTGTTGGAGCGGCTCGATGAACTGGGCGAGAGCATCCGGCGATGGCTTGAGAAGAATATGGAGTACATCGAGTTCGTGGTGCCCATCGAGAGGGCGCTGACCACTGATCCCGTGCAGGCGATGTTTTGTGGGACGATGGCGCGGATGAGTAATGCTTTGAAGGCCCTGGAACAAGCCGGGTTGGATGGGATGGTGACGGTTTTGCGGACGGAATATCCCGCGCGGGATTTGTCGATGATCGACGTGCTGAATGCGGGCTGCTCGAAAGGGCACGCCCTGGAGCGCTGGGCGGCCTATCGCGGCTACCGGCGCGAACAGGTCATGGCCGTCGGTGACAATCATAATGACGTAGAGATGCTTGAGTTTGCGGGGTATCCGGTTATCATGGGGAATGCCTGCGCCGAGCTGCGCGGCCGGGGTTGGACGGTCACCCGGTGTAATGATGAGTGCGGGGTGGCGGCAGCAGTCGAGGTTGCGCTGGGAGAATCGTCGTTGGTGGCGGGTCGGTAGTCGTTGGTCGTTAGTCGTTCGAATGAGGCGGGTGGCTGGCAACGGATGAGAAGTTTTTGTTCATTTTTCGTGGGCGCTGTGGTCGCCGCCATACTGACGGTGGCGGCACTTCCCTGCTTTGCCGCCGAGGTCGCAGTGTTGAAGAACGGGTTCACCATCCAGCATGAGCGGCGCGAAGTCGTCGGCGACGTCACGCGTCTTTATATGAGCTCCGACGGCGCGAGCTTTGTGGATATACCGACAGCCGACATTGATCACTACGAGGAGGCGCCGAATCCTCCGGTTTCTGATTCGGTCTCAGGCGACGACTCGGCTGCGGTCCGAGCAGGCTCATTTGTGAAGAACACGAGAAATAGCACGCAAGGATTTCCGGTTCAGCCCTATACCGACCTGAATGCAGTGGTGAATGAGGCGAGCGGCCGTTACCGGCTGGATCCTGATCTGGTGAACAGCGTGATCAAGGCGGAGAGCGGATTCAAGGTGAGGGCGGTGTCGCCGAAAGGGGCGCAAGGGCTGATGCAGCTGATGCCGGGAACCGCGTCGCAGCTCGGTGTGCCGAATGCGTTTGATCCACAGGCCAATGTGGAGGGCGGGACGAGATATCTGCGGGAGTTGCTGGAGCGCTACAACTTTGACCTGGTGAAGGCGCTGGCCGCTTACAACGCGGGGCCGCAACGGGTGGAACAGTTCGGCGGGGTGCCTCCGTTTCATGAGACGCGGGCTTACGTGGCGCGCATCGTGAAGGACTTCAATAAGAAAAAGACAGCGCAACAAAGAGTGGCTGCTTCATCGCAGAAGAGTACTGCTGCGGAGAACAACACCGCCGCCAGGAAAACGACCCCGAAGACGCCACGCTCCGCAGCGAGGGCGCAACATCCTAAGCCCGTCACGCAGGCGGAAGCGAGTCCTTTGCCGAGTGAGTGAAGGTGATTGCGGCGTGGGCAAGCATTCTTACAACAATTAGAATCAAAAAAAACAAAGTCAAAAGCAGCGGGCGGGAGTGCCCGCTCCACACCTGCCTGGTCCACACGGACTCCTGGGTTTGACCCGTTCGAAAGGGTCATATACCTTTGGAACTGCCGTTTCCCGCTGCGCGTTGCTTGGGTCGCGGGGCGGAGTTTTTCCCCTTCATGGATAAGAAGCGAATCCTGGCCAGTGTGGTGGTGTTCCTCATCCTGGCGGTTCTGGTTTACCTGCAATACCGGCATTGGCGGACCTTCGATTGGGGAACGTTCTGGAGCCAGACCCACCGGATCAACAAATGGCACGTCCTGCATGGGATCGCACTGATCTACATTGCGTACGGGATGCGGGCGTGGCGCTGGAAAATTTTCCTGAAGCCGGTGCGTCCGAAAACCAGAACGATTGATATGGTCTCGCCCACGCTGGTCGGGTTCACCGGACTGGCGTTACTGGGGCGGGCGGGAGAATTCATTCGTCCGTACCTGATTGCGCGGCGGACCGACCTTCCCTTTTCTTCACAACTGGCGGTGTGGGGCGTGGAGCGGATTTTTGATATGGGAGCATTTACGATTCTGATGCTGCTCGCGATCTTCCTTCCCAGCGCGCTGCCTTCGATTCCGCATCCCGAGTACTACGTTCGCTTCCGCGAACTGGGATTTATCCTCACCGCGCTGGTGGTTGGAACGGCAGTCCTGGCAGTGATCATCGGGCGCAACGGCGAGAAGGCGGCGCTTTGGGTGGAGGAGCGCTTCGCACACCTAGCGTCGAACTTCGGACACAAGCTGGGGCAGAAAGTGCGCGAGTTCGGCATGGGCCTGAATACGATTCACGGGCCGGTCTCGCTCCTGTCGCTCACCCTGGTATCGGTGGGAATGTGGTACGTGATTGCATTGGCGTACCAGGAGGTAACCCATTCCTACGGGGTAGATGCGCTGGCGATCCCCGTTTCGCAGCTGTTGATTCTGATGTTTTCAAGCATGCTGGGCTCGATGCTGCAATTGCCGGCCGTGGGCGGCGGGTCGCAGATGGCGACGATTGCTACCCTGTCGAGCGTGTTTGACGTGCCCCCGGAGATGGCGGCCAGTTGCGGAATTTTGCTGTGGCTGGTGACATTTGCTGCCGTGGTGCCGGTGGGGCTGTTGCTGGCGCATCACGAAAGATTGTCGCTGCGGAAGTTGTCGGTCGAAAGCCATCATGCGGAGGAAGCGGAAATCCGCAGAGTGCCACCAGCGTGACACTTCCAGCCGAGCTTCGCTCGGCCTGTCCGGGTCTGAGACCCGGACCCACACAAACCCTTGCCGACTTTATTCTGTGACCACGGCCTTTACCAGATTCCGCGGGTGGTCTACATCGTATCCCTTGTTTACAGCCACATGGTAGGCGAAGAGTTGGAGAGGGATCACCTCGACGATGGGCAGGAGCAGCTCTGGGGCTGGTGGTACATAAAACACATGCTCGGCGACCGTGGCGACTTCATGGTCTCCCTCGGTTGCAACCGCTATCAGAGGGCCACGGCGGGATTTCACTTCCTTCATGACGTCCACGGTTCGCTTGTAGCGCAAGACCGAATCGGGATCGGTTTGGTCGCAGGTGGCGAGGACCACGACCGGTAGCTTCTCATCCACCAATGCATTGGGGCCGTGCTTGAGTTCGCCGGCCGGATATCCTTCGGCGTGGGCGTAAGAAATCTCTTTGAGCTTGAGCGCGCCCTCGCGCGCGATGGCATAGTGCACCCCGCGGCCGAGGTACAGAAACTTTTCTGCCTTGAAATGGGCTGCGCCGAATTCTTCGGCTAGATTGTCCCAGGTTTGGAGGCTCCGTTCGATCGCGTCGGGCAGACGCAGGAGGCGTTGCAGATACGAACGTGTCACTTCCGAGGTCATGCGTCCGCGCTTGCGCGCGAGGAACAGTGCCATCAGATAGAGAATCGTGACCTGGGTAGTGAAACTTTTCGTGGCGGGGATCGCCAACTCCGGGCCTGCGCCCGTAATGAGCGCGGCGCTGGCCTCGCGCACGATGGTGGCCGGGGACACGTTGGAGATAGCGATGGTCTTGACGCCGCGGGTGAGGGCTTCGCGCTGCGCGGCGATGGTATCGGCGGTTTCTCCTGATTGTGTAATGACCATCACGATCGGATCGACGGCGGCGTGGGTTGAGCGATAGCAGTACTCGCTGGCGTATTCCACGTCGACCGCAACACCGGAAAGATCTTCGATCATGATTTCGCCGGCCAGACCTGCGTGACGGCTCGATCCGCTGGCGGCGATGATGAGTTTCTCGAAGGGGCGGAGCGAGCTTTCGATCGCGTCGAGTTCGCCGGGGAAAATCAGATCGTTCTGCAAATGCTTCTGGACGGTCTTGGCAATGGCCTCGGGCTGCTCGTAAATTTCGCGCCGCATGGCGTGGGAGTACTGGTCAGTCTGGTTGGTTGGAGTCATAGGGACTGGGGCTGAGGGTAAATCATTTTGATTGCGGGGGGCAAACCGCGCATGTGGAGCAGGCGCCGGGAGAGTAGAGCCGGCATCCTGCCGGCTCTACGATTGCTTCGTATCAAGAGCTCGCGCCTTCAAAGTGGGCCTCTATTTCTTCGAGCGTCTTTCCTTTCGTTTCGGGCAGGAACCAAGTTGCCGTGACGAAGTAAACTACGGTGCAGGCGGCGAAGCCGAAAAACATGGTGGAATATCCGTACTTGCCGACGGTGGGTAAGAAGATGGCCGCGATGGTGGTGGAGACCGCCTGATTCAGCACCAGGGCGATGCTCATCCCGTTGGAACGAATGCGGGTAGGCATAAGTTCGGAGAGCGCGAGCCACACGCACACACCGGGACCTACGGCGTAGAACGCCATGAATACGAACAGCGTAACCGCCACCAGCCAGCCGTTGCCACGACTTGGCACGGGGCTGATGAGTGCGTTCTCGATTCGTAGCGGCGCTTTGCGGGAGGCGTCGAGATTGCCGAATGGGGTGGAAAAAAAGGCGACTACTTTGTTGGCGGGGACGCAGCTCTCACGCGTGATCTCGATCGGTTTTGCCGCCCGATCGTCAGAACGAACGACCTGGCTTGCTGCCCGGAAGTCTCCATAGGAATAAATGATTACCAGTGACGTCGGCCGGTTTGCTTCAGGCTGGTTCAAAAGTTGGTTGGCCAGCATCTGGTCGTAGAACAGAGCGAGTGTCTGGTCGGTGCTAACCATCGATTGAACCGCGCTCCTCACATCGACGCGCGAACTTTCGGCGCCGTGAAACAAGACGCCAGTGCAGACGAGCGAGGCGATAATTCCCGCGGTTCCAAGAGAGAGCAAAAACTTGCGGCCCTTGCGGTCGACCAAAACCACGCCGCCGAAGGTGACGGCAAAGTTGATGATGGTGAAGACGACGTATCCCCAATGAGCGGCGACGTCGGAGAGTCCGCTCTGCAGGAGAATATTGGTGTTGTAGGCGATGATGGAGTTAATTCCCGTCGCCTGATTGCAGGCGAGGATGATGCAGGCCAGCACAAACGGAATTACATACTTGCGGCGCAACAGCGACTCCCTGGCACCTCCGGCGGCTAACGATTTGCCTTTTTCGGACGCGTTGACCTCCTCCATTTCTTTAAGTTCCAGATCGGCCTGGGCGGTGGTGCGCGAGCGGAGCAGGGCGGCGTAAGCGGCGTCTCTTTTGCCGTGGCGCAGGAGCCAGCGGGGCGATTCGGAAATCATCAGGCTCCCGATGACAAACAAAATGCCCGGAGGCAACGAGACCCAAAAAATGCCGCGCCAGGCTGTATCTTTGAAGGCGAGCAGCTTGGCGGCGTCCCCAAGCTTCGCCACCTGGTCTACACGGAAGCTGAAATACACACCCACCAGCGCCGCGATTACGATTCCTGCTGTGAGGAGCCACTGGAAAATGCCGGTGCCCTTACCGCGGTTCGCGGCGGTGAGACACTCCGCGAGGTAGAGCGGAACGACCACGCCAATCAGGCCGGCGCTGACGCCCTGCAGGAGGCGGCCCAAGACTAACGGGCCATAACCGTGCGCCAGAGCGATCGTGGGAATGCTGATAACGAACATGACCCCGCTGAGCGCCATCAGCGACTTGCGGCCGATCCAGTCAGCCAGCAAGCCGGCGAACAGCGTCGAGATCACGCTTCCGAGCAGCACGGCGGCGACCACGATTGAGAGTTGGCCGGCATTCAAGCCCGAAGTCGCTTCCAGATATGGCAAGGCGCCGGCGATGATGCCGACGTCCACGCCGTAGAGGAGGCCACCGAGTCCAGCCACCACTAGAAGGAAGCGGTTGTAGGAAATCTTTTTGCCATCAAGCGCGTTCGCGCCGGTTTGGGTCTCTGCCATAGATTCGCTTCACCCTAATGTGAACCAGACTGCTTGTGATTTTTGAGCGCAAATGATTGTAGCCTAGCAGTTTGCTGAAAGCTCATTTCCTTGGGCGAGAGCACTTACGGCATCGCTAAAGCGATGCCCTGAGAGGTGTGGAGCGGGCACTCCCTTCGACAGGCTCAGGGCAGGCTTTGCCCGCTAACCTCATCGATGTGGCAGGCAAGCGGGCATGAGTGCCCGCTCCACACAACCGGCAGAAGCCGACTATTGTTTCTCGCGCGGGGCTAGGGCCGAGAGAGAGTTCTTGTCGAGCGGAAGGGTGAATGAGAACACAGAGCCGCTTCCCAACTGGCTGACCACACCGATACTCCCACCGTGAGCTTCGACAATAACCTTGGCGATGGACAGGCCCATGCCGGTCCCGGGGGCCGCGTAGCGCTGGTGCTGGCCGCGATAGAATTTCTCGAAGATCAACGATTGTTCGAACGAATCGATACCGGGGCCATGATCGGAAATGCTGGTCACCAGGCGGTCGTCCTTCACTTCGCTGGTCACTTTGATCGGCTGCCCCGCGTCAGAATACTTGCCGGCATTTTCCAGCAAGTGCATGATCACTTCGCGAATGCGCGGCAGGTCCATGGAGATTTTCGGCAAGCCGCCAGGAACCACAACTTCAACCGGATGATTTTCCAGCGACGCTTTGGCGTCCAGGAGCGCAGGTTGTAGCGCGTCCTGGATGGAGTGCGGCTGAAGATCTAGTTTGAACTGTCCGGCATCGAGCTGCGCCATTTCCGCGGCTTCGCCGACCAACCGGTTCAAGCGGTCGGTCTCTTCGTCAATTACGGTCAGCAGTTCCCTTCTTCCCTGCTCAGGGAGTGTGGCGCCTGAAAGCAACGTGGTCACGCTGGCCTTGATCGAGGTGAGGGGAGTGCGGAATTCGTGGGTGACAGAATCGAGCAAGGCCGATCGCAAGCGTTCATGCTCCTGCTCGGCGCGATGCTTGCTGAGCGCTTCAAGAGCGCGGGCGCGCTCAATGGCAAGGCCCGCCAGGCTTCCGAGGGCATCGAGAGTTTCGCGCGAGAGCTCATCTCCGGTTACGGCGAGAGCGCCGACGGTGCGCATGCCGAGCCGCAAGGGCGCGTACGAGATTCCGGCCTGCGTGATCGGCTCGCCACGCAGCAGGGTCGAGCGCAGTACGGTGTCGTCGAATTTAGCGTCGAGCGAGGAGCGATAGACGGACGGGTGATCCGCGGCCATGACGGCGACGCTCCCCACCGAGAATGACTCCTGGACATAGGCCGGCAATGCATTTAAGAGTTCCAACACATTTTCGGAAGCCAGCAGGCGCTGACTGAGACCATAGAGACGCTCAACCTCACGACGGCGTTGTTTGGCGCCTTCCGCCTCGCTACGAGCGGTTTCCGCCAGGTTGCTGGCCACCAGCGCGGTTACGAGGAAGGCGAACAAAGCGACCCAGTTCTGAGGATCGGCGATGGTGAAGGTTCCCACCGGAGGCAGAAAAAAGAAATTGAAGGCCGCGGTCGCTCCCACGGCCAGCACCAGCGCGTAGCGCAGGCCCCAGTACGCAGAGACCAGCAGTACGGCGACAAGAAACATCAGCGCAACAGTCGTGTGATTGACATGCAGGCGGAAGTCGATGGCTGTGATCGCTGCGATGGCCGCGATTACGACCACATAGCGCATTGCCTGTATCTGAACTCCGGCTTTCACATCCGCATTGTACGATGGGGGTGACAAATCCCAGGCTGCGAAAGACAATAGCTGCGATGGCCAAGACGCCCGAGGAGTGGCTGCAGGAAGTTTCCCCGGAGAAAGACCGTGGCATCTTCAAACTCTTTCTGGGCTACGCTCCGGGCGTGGGCAAGACTTACAGCATGCTGAGTGAGGCCATCCGGCGCGCCAGCCGTGGCGAAGACGTTGCCGTTGGCGTGGTTGAGAGTCATGGGCGCAAGGCCACTGCGGAACTGGCCGCCAAGCTTGACCGCATTCCTCCGCGAAAAATCGAATACAAGGGCACAGTGTTTGACGAGATGGACGTGGACACCATCCTCGCGCGCAAACCGGCGGTCGTGCTCATCGACGAACTGGCGCACACGAACATTGAGGGCAGCAAGCACGCCAAGCGATATGAAGACGTGATGGAACTGCTCGACGCCAAGATTGATGTGCTTTCGACCATGAATGTGCAACACGTCGAGAGCCTTGGCCCTACGGTGCAGCAGATCACCGGCGTGCAGGTTCGCGAGACCGTGCCCGATTGGGTGATGCAGCGAGTAGACGAGATTGTGCTTGCCGATCTGACGCCACAGGCGCTGCAGAAGCGAATGCAGCGGGGCGACATTTATCCTGTCGACCGCGCCCAGCGGGCGCTCTCGCATTTCTTTCGGCCGGGCAACCTGATTGCCCTGCGCGAACTGGCGCTGCGCCAGGTGACGGGTGTGGTGGATCGCAGCCTGGACGCGTATCTGGATAAGGACACGACGCAGCAGGCTCACACCGTGCGCGAGCGCATTGGGGTCTGCGTCAGTTCGAATCCCGCGGCGCAGTATCTGATCGCGCGCGGCTCGCGGATGGCCCAGGCCATGGGCGGCGAACTTTACGTTTTCTATGTGGACGTTGGACGTGACACACGGCCCGAGGATCAGAAGACACTGGCCGAGAACATTCGCTTCGCCGACAATCTTGGCGCTAAGGTTATGCGCACTTCCGCCAGAAGCGTCGCGGATGGCGTGGCCCAATTTGTGCGCGAGCATCACATCACGCAGGTGATCTTCGGGCGGTCCGCGCGCACCGGATGGCAGCGGTATTTGTACTTGTCGGCTATCCAGCGCTTCTTGCGCGAGTCGCCCTCGGTGGATGTTCACATCGTGACCCAGGAGGCGCGCTGATGGCGGACCCGCCTCACATTCTCGTAGTCGATGACGAACCGCAGATCACCCGCGTGCTGCGCACGAGTCTTTCCGCGCAGGGATACGACATTCGCGTAGCGAACAGCGGCGAAATGGCACTGGAGATCATGAAGGATTGGTCTCCCAGCATGATCATTACCGACCTGTCGATGCCGGCGATGGACGGGGTCGAGCTTTGCCGGAAGGTTCGCGCCGTTTCCCAGGTTCCGATCCTGGTTCTCTCGGTTCGCGACAAAGAGCGGCAGAAAGTGGAAGCGCTCGATGCCGGGGCTGATGACTATGTCACCAAGCCGTTCGGCATGAATGAACTACTGGCCCGGGTGCGAGCGAATCTTCGGCGTAATCCGGCCGAGAATCAGGTCGACGCCGTTATCGAGATTGGCGACTTTCGCATCGACACGGAGGCCCACAAAGTGACCGTGCGCGGCCAAGAAGTACGCCTCACGCCGAAAGAATTTGATCTGCTCGTGTATTTGGCACGGCGGCCCGGAAAAGTCGTCAACCACCGTACCCTGCTGGGCGCCATCTGGGGTGGACAAAGCACCGAGCAGGTGGAATATCTTCGCGTGTTCGTGGGGCAATTGCGCAAGAAACTAGAGCCGGACGCGTCTTCGCCGCGTTATATCGTCACTGAGCCTTGGGTGGGATATCGGTTTGAACCTCGAGAGTGAGATGTTGGTCACCTCGCGTCTTGGGATAGCTACCCTAACCTCGCACCACGATCCAAACCGTTCCGCGGCCATCACAGTACCCGCAACGGGTACCCGCCACATATCCGGTTGCATGACATTCATTGCAGGAAACAACGATCTGCAGTTGTGACGGCGGATCTTTAGGCAGTTTCTGCACATTCTTGATCACTTCGGCATGATGATAACGGAGTAGCCATATCTTCAGCGCCCGCTCGATGTTCTCTCTCTCCTGGACGCTTAGTTGGTTGCACTGGTGGTGCCACCATTCAAGAATGCAGCTGTAACAGACCGGTGTGCCGGGGTCGAAGAGCGTGGCTGGATCGGAGCTGCGAAGAAATTTATTGCACCAGGAACAGGACTTGATTCCCAGGAGACGGACGCCGGTAGTTAGCCGTTCGAGATCGCGCTCCAGGCGTGCAACACGATCGGATAACTCCTGGTTTGTTTGTTCGGGCACTTTAAGCACTCCAGAAAATCTTACTCCGGACGCAGATCAGAAAACAGGCGTTCTGTACAGCGCTGGTCTGCTTATTACGAAGATTCTACGAACTTCTTATTCAATCTTTACGCCCGTCATTATCAAATCCATTGAAGAGGGCAGGAGTTGCAGGTCGATTCCTGGCCGCGGATGGAAACATGATCTTGCTCCTGTTGGCATTTTTGATCCGAGCGCGATCGACGGCAGTCGACGCCAACCAGATCAACCTTCCGCAGGTGAAGATCAATCGGTGAAATCCAAGAAAGGCTGAGAGTCTATGTGGTCGATTCGGGATGTTTCTGCGGAAGAACTGGCGAAGCTGTTTCATCACTATCGCGCGGCTCTGGCGCACGACTTCGATTGTCCCAACGGAGAAGGAGCAAGTTTCTCGTGGGATCACACGCCGCAGCAGGAACGCAAGTTAATGGTAGCAGCGGCCCGTTTGGCACTGCTGGAACTGGCAACGGCACCTGCTCAGAGTGACACGAGCCGCCCGTATTTTGCCAAGGCGGGCGAGGCAGAATGGGGCTGCTGAGCTTTCGTTAGACCCAAATTGTTCGTCCGTGGTGGGGGCTCGCGGCCGGCTTTCGGTTCATCTTTACGGATTCCTTATGAACTCTTGAGCCGGGCTTTATGCGCGGCGTGCTCCAATCATTGTCAGGAACAAGTTTCGGAAATGTTATGCGAATGGCCCTAGTAGGACTGTGCATCGGCACCGTGACATTTCTGCTGCGCGTACTAGTTGCCTTTGTTCGAGACGCAACGAGTCAGCAACCTCGCGATATGCAAGTTTACTTGGCGAAGTTCAGGCCACCCATCCGACGACAGGAACTGATGTTAATAAATGCTGGCGCTCAGAAGCGTAGATCTCCGCCCGGGGCTGGCAAGCGGATCGCCTAGGCAGCTGCGGCGGGATAAAGAAGCTATGCAGTAATACTGGCCATCGCATTTATTTGTGGAGAACCGTTATGCAAGATGCTCTTTGGCTGGCCGTCACTATCGTATTTTTTGGATTGTCGGTCGCATACGTGCATTTCTGCGACCGACTGAAGTAGGGGGACGTATGGATACTCAATCTCTCATCATGCTCATTATCAGCGCAGCGACGACCGTGTATTTGTTCTACGCACTGCTTCGTCCGGAGAAATTCTGAAATGACGGTGAATGGCTGGCTGCAGATCTTTGTGTTCCTGGGATTGATCCTTCTGGTCACTAAGCCGCTCGGGGTGTTCATGACGCGTGTGTTTGCGGGCGAGCATACGTTTTTTGATCCGGTGCTTCGACCGATCGAGCGGCTGCTCTATCGTGTTACGGGCGTCGATGAAAAGCACGAGATGGGATGGGTTGAATACGCAACGTCGATGCTGCTGTTCAGCGGCGTCTCGATGCTGTTGCTCTATTTGATCCAACGGATTCAGGGTGTTTTGCCCTTCAATCCGCAACACCTCGGAGCGGTCACGCCAGAGCATCTGGCTTTCAACACGGCCGCGTCGTTCACGACCAACACGAACTGGCAGGCCTATTCGGGTGAAACCACCATGAGCTACTTCACCCAGATGGCCGGATTGGCTTTTCACAACTTCGCTTCGGCCGCGACCGGCATCGTTCTGGCGATTGCCTTTATCCGCGGCATTGCGCGCCGGCAGACCAAAACTCTCGGAAACTTCTGGGTGGATTTCGTTCGCTGCTGTTTGTGGGTGCTGCTGCCGTTTTGCGTGGTGGGGTCGCTGGTGCTGGTGTCGCAAGGGGTCGTGCAGAACCTCAAGCCCTATGACACGGTGAAGCTGGTCGAGCCGCAACAGGTACAGCGGGTAGGAGCCGACGGCAAGGCGGTCGTGGATGCGGCAGGTAAGGCCGTCGTGGACACGGTCTCAACGCAGACGATCGCGCAGGGTCCGGTGGCTTCGCAGGAGATCATCAAGGAATGGGGAACGAATGGCGGCGGATTCTTTAACGCGAACAGCGCTCATCCATTCGAGAATCCCACACCGCTCACGAATCTGATCGAGCTGTTTTGCATTTTTGCCATCGGCTCCGGCCTTACATACACTCTGGGCCGCATGACTGGGTCGGTCGCCCATGGATGGGCCGTTTGGGCGGCGATGGCTATTTTGTTTCTTTGCGGCGTAACAGTGGCGTACTGGGCTGAGACGCAAGGCAATCCGCTTTACCCTTCCGCAGTCGCTCAGGGAGCGACCAGTTTGCAGCCGGGCGGAAATATGGAGGGCAAGGAGACACGCTTCGGCATCGCCAACTCGGCTCTGTTTGCGACGGTGACTACCGACGCCAGTTGCGGCGCGATCAACGGCTGGCATGACTCGTTCACGCCGCTTGGAGGTATGGTTCCGCTGGTCAATATCATGCTGAGCGAAGTTATTTTTGGCGGCGTCGGCTCCGGGATGTACGGCATTCTGGTCTACATCGTTCTAGCCGTATTCATCGCTGGTCTCATGGTGGGCCGCACGCCGGAATACCTGGGCAAGAAGATCGAAGCCTACGACGTGAAGATGGCGATGCTGGTGTCTCTGGTCTTTCCGCTGATTATTCTCGCGCTTACCGGAATTTCGGTGATCAAGGGATTCGGCACGGCGGGCATTTCGAATCCGGGCCCCCACGGCCTCAGCCAGATTCTTTACGCATTCACGTCGTCGGCCGGAAACAACGGCTCGGCCTTCGGCGGCCTCACGGTCAACACACCCTGGTACGACACGGCGACCGGGATCACCACACTGATCGGACGTTTCTTCATGATCATTCCGATGCTGGCGATCGCCGGCAACCTGGCCCAGAAGAAATATGTCCCGCCATCGCTGGGCACGTTTCCGGTGACGACGCCGCTATTCTCGCTGCTGCTGATCAGCGTGATCCTGATCCTGGGCGCGTTGACCTTCTTTCCGGCGCTGAGCCTGGGACCGATTCTTGAGCATTTACTTTTGCACGTGGGAAAGACTTTCTAGGGAGACTCTCCAGCAACTTATGGCAAGCCATCGCAAATCGGTTTGGGATCTGGACCTGGTTCGGGATGCATCCTGGAGCTCGTTACTGAAGCTGAATCCGCGCAACATGATGGGGAATCCTGTCATGTTCGTGGTCGAAATCGGCAGCGTGATCACGACCGTTCTTTTGCTGTTGCATCCGCATGAGGCG
>CAVYHM010000022.1:0-8020 GCA_963768265.1 uncultured Acidobacteriaceae bacterium | reverse complement strand
GCGATTGACGATTTCAGAACTCAGCTTGCAGATTGAACAGGAACCCGGTTCCACTCCGAGCGAAGTTCAATCTGAAATCTGCAATCAGAAATCTGAAATCGATCTCTCCGTTCGGCAAACTAAGATTGTGGAGATGTAAGTATGTACGGAAGATGTGGAAGTTGGTGGCGTGGCGGCATGGCGACGCCATTTATGGGTGGAAGTTTTCCATGGGGCCGCGGTGGCCGCTGGGGCCGGTTTTTTGGGCCGGGAGAAATCCGGCTGGCGCTGCTTTCGATGCTGGAGAGCGGGCCGAAGCACGGCTATGAACTGATGAAAGAGTTGGAGACAAAATCCGGCGGCATCTACAAGGCCAGCGCCGGAGCGATTTATCCAGCGCTGCAGCAACTGGAAGACGAAGGCCTGGTGACCTCCGACCAGCCGTCAGGGAAGCGGACATATTCGCTGACCGACGCTGGCAAGGCGGAACTACAGCGCGAAGCCGAAACGGTAAAGAAGATCTGGCAGCGCGCCGAACAAGCCGGAGACTGGGCTCCGTGGATCGGCATGGAGGGCGCCGAGGTATTCCGTCCGGCGGCTGAACTGATGAAGACCGCGTTGCGGGCAGCAACTCGCGGGTCGCACGACTCGGCAAAGATTGCCAAGATCCGCGAGATTCTGGAGCGCACCAAGCACGAGATCGAAGCCCTGGAGAAATCGCAGGCGTAAACCCCCGAGGGGTGGCCCCATCCTTTGCGTCTTTTGCAAAGAGTGGGCATTCCCAAACCGGACTCCGGGTGATGTTGACTTTCCCTTTCCCGCGCCGCACAGACGGCCGCCAGCCTGACAGGTTGCGGAAAGACTCCGGCTCGTGCAGGCTTTGGGAAGCGCACGACTTCCAGTCTTGAGCCTGCCCTGAGCAAGCGAAGCGCGTCGAAGGGTGCCATTAAGCTGCTGAAAAATGAGTGCGCGCTTTAGCGCCTGAGGGTCGCCCCTTGCCCTTTGCAGGAGTTTTCCGCAACCCGCTAATGTGCGGGTATGCCCACTGGCCTGAAACGCTACTACTACGGAAACGACCATCTGCACTTTCTAACTTGCACACAAAATCCTTTGCCGGGCTCGCGACACAGACGCTGGAGAGTCCGAGGCTTGTGCTTTCGGAGGCTCAGGATAAATTCGTCAGAATCACTGCCAGGTCACTGTGAGCTCTGAATAGGAGCCTGCCTGCGCGATGGGAATAGTGAATTTCAGATCCACTCGGTTTGCACCAGAGATCGTGAGAGCTTTGCGAAAGAAACCCACGATGACGGGTTCCATAATTCCGTGTTTTTCTTGAAAGCCAAAATATTTGATCTTGGCAGTATGACCTTCAAATTCCGAGTTAATCTTGACGCCTCTGAAATAGGTTTCGTGCACGCCGGAGATGCGGCTAATAACGAATCTGGGCGTGCCAAGCTTGACGAAGATTCTGTAGACTCCCCGGAGGTGTGACTCAATGACTTTCTCGGACCGCTTGGCGAGTGCTTCGCGGTCGCCGTTGGCGGTTTCCCGAACGTCAGCTTCCAGGAATTCAGCGAAGGCATCGAGCGGGTACCACTCCGAAAAAAGAATTCGCGATTCAAAAACGATTCTCGAACTATTGCTCAGACTCTTAATGATCCTAGACAGTTCTTGTTCGCCGGCCCGTTCCTTGACTGCGGCCAGCGTATCCAAAAGGACTCTGCCTTTAATGTCGGCCATGGGTCTCCCTTGAAAGCAATCGGCTCCTTGAGCCACTCCAGTTTCCCATTATCACCTGCCGGGCCGGGTGGCCCATCCTTTGCGTCTTTTGCAAAGGGTGGGCATTCCCAAACTGGACTCCGGGTGATGTTGACTCTCCCTTTCCCGCACCGCACAGACGGCGGCCAGCCTAACAGGTCGCGAAAAACTCCCGCTCGTGCAGGCTTTGGGAAGGGCACGACTTCCAGTCTTGAGCCTGCCCTGAGCAAGCGAAGCGCGTCGAAGGGTGCCGTTAAGTTGCTGAAAAATGAGTGCGCGCTTTAGCGCCTGAGGGTCGCCCCTTGCCCTTTGCAGGACTTTTTCCGCAACCTGCGAATGTGCCGGTATGCCGACTGCCCTGAAACGCTACTACGGAAACGATCATCTGCACTTTCTAACTTGCAGTTGTTACCACCGACAGCCGTGGCTCGCCTCGTCCCGCCGCCGCGACTTATTCGTGCAGATCCTGGAAGCCGTGCCAGCGCTACGGTTTCGTCGTGGTCGGATACGTGACGACACCCGATCACATTCACCTGCTGATCAGCGAGCCCGAGCATGGCTCGCCTTCGACGGTCATGCAGGTTTTGAAGCAGCGCTTCGCGCGCCGCGTATTGCACCATAGCCGAATCCCATCCGGATCGACCTCGGCAGCGCCCACCCTTTGCAAAAGACGCAAAGGATGGGCCCGCCGGCTCTGTATTTGAATATCAATAGATGACCGCGTTCAATTAGTGCTTAGCGTGGACAACATGAACACCAGCCTGTCCGGGCGCGAGTCCTTGAACGGCGGGGCCAAACCTGGACGCGATCTCCTGGAAATTGATGTCTTCGATGGCACAAAATCCGTGCGAGCGAAGAATCGCTGCCATGCCAGCCGGCTCGAAACGGCTGACCGAACGTTCATCAATTTTCTTAAGCTGTTCGGTCCGCTCCGTTTCTAATTGCCTTAGCTCTTCGGAGAATGCCTCGGGAGGTTCCATGTAGTCGAACACCACCTCCGAGTTCTGGATTGACGATATGTAGTCCAGAGTACGGCCGATAGCGTCCTGTGTCAGATATGGCACAACCCCGAGCCAAGTGAAAAACGCGGGTGAGTTCTGCTGAAAGCCTGCGGCGACGAGCTTCTCTCCCACATCGTCCCGCTCGAAATCGACTGGCACGAGAATAAGCCATGGCGGAAGTGCGATTTGAGCTTCAGCCAAGCGCTGGCGTTTCCATGCCTGCGTCGCGGGGTGGTCCACCTCATAGATACGGATCTGTCGTGCGCCATGGGGATTCCGGAGAGCGAAAGTGTCGAGTCCGGCGCCAAGGATGACAATCTGCCGAATCCCACTTTCGACAGCTCTTGACAAAGCATCTTCCGCAATCCGGCTTCGCGCGGCGGTGAACAGACGTCCGATGCTGGCCAAGGGGTGTCCGTTCGCAAATTGAAGCACGTCCTTTTCGTCTTCACGCAGAATCTTCATGGCAAATGGGTCATCGAGGATTGAGCCATGATCGAGCACCTGATGAGCAGCCCGTTGTCGGGCGATCATCAGGGCTGTGCGGCTGGGTTCACTAGGCTTCATGTTCGGACTAGGAATTCATCTAGAGCTGGTTCATGTTGGTGAGGAACTCGGCGTTGTTGCGCGATTTCTCGAGGTACGTGATGAGCAGCTCCATGGCTTCAACCGGAGAGAGCGGGTTGAGCACTTTGCGCAAAACCCAGATTCGCGAAAGATCTTCTTTCGGGATCAACAGCTCTTCCTTTCGCGTGCCGGATCGCTGAATATCAATCGCGGGGAACACGCGTTTATCAACCAACTTGCGCTCGAGAATGATTTCGCTGTTGCCGGTGCCTTTGAATTCTTCAAAGATCACGTCGTCCATGCGGGAGCCGGTGTCGATCAGAGCGGTGGCAATGATGGTGAGTGATCCGCCTTCTTCGATGTTGCGGGCTGATCCAAAGAAGCGCTTCGGACGCTGCAGGGCGTTGGAGTCGACGCCGCCGGAGAGCACCTTGCCGCTGGGCGGAACGATCGTGTTGTAGGCACGAGCCAGACGCGTGATGGAGTCGAGAAGGATCACGACGTCGCGCTTGTGTTCGACCAGGCGCTTGGCCTTTTCAATCACTATCTCCGCGACCTGGACGTGGCGAGCTGCTGGTTCGTCGAAGGTTGAAGAGATGACTTCGCCTTTCACCGAGCGCTGCATGTCGGTGACTTCTTCCGGGCGCTCGTCGATCAGCAGGACCATCAGAACAACTTCGGGATGATTCGTTGTGATTGAATTGGCCACGTTCTGAAGGAGCATCGTCTTGCCTGCGCGCGGCGGAGAAACGATCAGTCCGCGCTGGCCTTTCCCAAGCGGGGTAAGGAGATCCATGACGCGGGCGCTGGCATTGTCGCGAGCGGTCTCGAGCTTGATACGCTCCTGCGGATAAAGTGGCGTCAGGTTATCAAACAGGATCTTGTTGCGCGCCTCGTCAGGGGACTCGAAGTTCACCGCTTCGATTTTGACGAGCGCGAAATATTTTTCGCCTTCGTGCAGAGGGCGGACCTGTCCGCTGATGGTGTCGCCGGTTTTGAGGTCGAATTTGCGGATCTGGGATGGGGAGAAGTAGATATCGTCAGGGCCAGGGAGGTAGTTGTAATCGGGTGAGCGCAGAAAGCCGTAGCCGTCGGGCAGGATTTCAAGGACGCCTTCGGCAAAAATGTGGCCTTCTTTTTCGCTCTGCGCCTGCAGGATTTTGAAGATGAGGTCCTGCTTGCGCATACCGCTGGCACCGGGGAGATCCAAGGTCCTTGCGATCTTGGTCAGCTCAGTTATGTTTTTCTCTTTGAGTTCTGCGATGGTCATGTTCACCTGCGGGTGAAGAGGGAATGTGGGTGGCTGGAGGATCGGAGAGGATGCGGCAGTCCAACCAGAACTAGCCGCTTCAGTTCGCGCCATGAAGCGATCTTCAATCTATCCGCCCCGATCCGCACCAGAGGGAAACTCCGTACGCTTACACTTCATGTTCGAGATCTCCATTCTCTTCAATTAACTAATCGCACAAGTGTCGTGTGCGAACGGCACATCGATATCTTATGTTTCAAATCGATATCTCTCGCTCAATCGGCTCGGACCAGGGGGAGAAAAATCCGATCAATGATCTCTTCTATGTCCTGCGCCGACAACGGCTGCCGCAGTACCATGAGCTGATAGCGCACCAGGTCGAAAGGCAGCGCAGCCAAGCGAGGCGTAAGCTTCTCCGCAGCGATTTCGCCGCGTTCTATCCCGCGGGTTAGAATTTCCGTCATTACTTTGGCGTTGCGTTCATGCACTTCTGCAAAGAGCGATGACCCGCTCTCGTGGAGAAGCTCTGCAATCAGGCCAAAGATTACTTCTGGACTTATTTCGTCCACCATTTCTGAAACGCTGTGGAGAATGACCATGACATCGCCCCGGACGGTTCCGGTGTCCGGTGCCTCGAAGGAAAGACCAGGTCGGTTTGCTCTCAATGCGGCGTATACAAGCCGGGCGCGCGTGGGCCAGCGCCGGTAGATCACGGGCTTGCTGGTGCTCGCCCTGGCTGCGACCTTCTCGATCGAGAAGTTGACGTACCCCGTTTCAGCAAGCTCTTGCAACACGACCTCGAAGATCGCCGCCTCCAAGACCTTACCCCGTCTACGGCTACCCACTGCCCTTGCCTCGCTGCTCAGCCCGTCACCGATTCCGAACTCCATCAATGTTAGACACGGTTCGTATCCTACGTCAATAGAATACTCTTAGTATCTTATGTTGGGGAAGCCGAATGTGTTCCGGACTGCCGATCCCCTTGGGTTTTTCCAAGCTGCCCGATCCGTCGCAGTTCTCGACGGATGGGCACCACGAACGCATGCACCACCCACGCTTTTCCACAGCCTTCCACAGAAAAAAAGCTGATTCCTGTGACGAACAACCTTTACTGAGAAACCTGGAAAACGCACACTGCCTCATGCGCGAAGGCCACCAAAACAAGTTCGACGTTGAATCCGGACGGAACCAGTCGAAGGGAAGGTTCCCCTAACCCCTTATCCCGCAATATTTTACCTCTAAGTCCTTGCGCCTCAATATTTTGCCCGGATCCAGCCATATCCATACCCCGCAACCAGTTGAGCGCGAAGATTTTAGCTCAAGGGTCAGAAAAAAATTGACCTGGATATCCCCCCTACTTCAGCAGACCGCGGATGGCCCATCCTTTGAGTCTCTTGCGAAGGCTGGGCACCGGGGCTTACGGCGCGAGTTGCGTAGCAAGCTGGTTAACGGCGGTTACGTCGTAGAAATCAGAGATGTCGGCATGTCCGGCCAGCGTGTCGCGCTCTTTGCCATCGACCAGAATCTTCACTCGCAGAATGCCGGGTGTGTTCGCCGAGACGGTGTGAATCAGCGATGCCACGGTGAGTTCCTCGACCAGCACGCCGGAACGGTGCGTGTCGGCGAAGGCAGCGTTTACATCGATGACGGCAACACCGGGATCCACCAGGAATACGCTGCGGACTTCGGCTCCGGGGCCGAGCACGTGCGGCGACGACTTGTCGAGATAGATCGACATTAGGGCGCGCAGCAGTTCTTCGGCGCGCTGCTGGCGCCCGGAGGGCATGGGAATCTGTGCCGCCCGCGGGCGCAGGCTGCCGTCCTCATCGTTCGCGACGAACAAACCCACCATCTCGGTAGGACCCGCAACAGGTGGTGCCAGGGGCCGGGTATCGACCGAGGCGGCCGGAGTCGCGGCAACAGTCTTGCGCATGTTCCACGCGTAGATACTCATCCCCATCGCAGCGAGCAGCAGTATCGCAAGTGCAATCAGAAGATGGCGTGGGATCATTGGTGGCTCCCGATGACGGGCTTTATCGTCATGGTGCGGCTCCCAACTGGTTTTGTGCGGTGGCGATGGCGGTCGCCACTGCGCTGGTGACGAGTTGCTGGTAGTCGGGCGCGGTAAGCTGCGAAGAATCGGCTCCCTGCGGCGCGACCTCGACGGCGATAGCGGCTCCGGTCATGTTATTGAGCGGGCGGAGCGGTGCAGCCAGGGTGCGAACCGGGATCTGTCGCTTCTGGAATTCGGCAGCCACTGCCGACGCGGCGCTCTGGCTGAGAGCCAGCGCCGCATGCTGGGCGGTAGTCCACGAGCGGAACGGACCACGGTCGTCTTCACTATAGGGAAGCAACGCCGTGTAAATGCGCACGCCATGGCCGTTGGAAGCAGCATGCAGCGCAATGTAAATCGCCGCGTGATCGGCGTTGGTGAAAATGGCTCGCTGGTCGAGCGAAAGATTCGCGTCAGAGTCGCGCAGAACCAGGGTCGTGATGCCGCGACTCTCCAGTTCCTGCCGCAGGCCGCGAGCTAAAGCGACGGTGACGTCTTTCTCCAGCAGGGAAGAGTTGAGGGTCTCGCCATGATCGTCGCCTCCATGGCTGGCGTCGACTACAGCAAAGTAACGGCGCCAGACTTGCGGCGCCGGTCCAGCGGGTTGGGCTGGCGGCTGGGGCGTGGCGGCTGAGGTCCCGGGCGCCGACGGCGCCGGCGAAGTTGCAGTGGGCGCCGGCGTGCCCGGAGATGTCTGGGCGATGGTAATCGTCCGACCATCGTTGCTGAAACTGGCCATCACCGGAATGGTGGAATGCACGGTGACGACTGCTGTTCCGTTGCCCTCGCTGTAGTTGGCGGAGGGAATGGCCTTGCTGCCGAAAGTCAAAGTAGGCGAGGCCGGGGACACCACCGGTTCGCGGGCAAACGTCATGCGCAGCGTTCCCGGTTCAGTAGCCACGGTGGGATTCACCGGCGCGGTGAAATTGAACACCAGGCGCGGAGGATTGTCCCCAGCCAGGGAAGCCGTAAAGTGGGTGGCTACGCTGCCGATGAACAGACGGCTGGAATCCTCGTGCAAAGTGACAGGTCCGCCCAGAATCTTGGGCAGCAGGGTGCTCAATGAGGAGACCGACACAAGCCCGCGATTGTTTTCCACAAGGAATTTGGCGGGCAGTTCGAGGTCGCGTCCCTGGATTCGAGCGCGCGTCTTGCCCACCTGAAAATCGTCTTCTTCGCGGTAATACTTCAGGTGCCAGTGCGTGCCATCGGTGCGCGCGCTTACTTTGCCCAGAGGTTCGAGCACTTCGAGCAGCCCGACATAGTCGCGACCGTCCCGCTGAACTATGGGGAGTGAGTAATTCGCCGCGACGGAATAGATGGAGAGGCGCTTTTCCGGCCCGGCGCCGGACAGAATCATCGCCGAGAGCAGGATCAGGATCCCCAGCCCGCCCAGATTCCCTAGACCGAGCC
>CAVYHM010000021.1:0-11544 GCA_963768265.1 uncultured Acidobacteriaceae bacterium | reverse complement strand
TCTACACCGTAGATCGAGTGCCACGGAGTTGCGGCCTTCAGCTTCTCATTGACGTTGTTGATGTTCTTCACGCCTTCGGTTTCGAGCCACTTGCGGAAGGCGGCGGCGCCCTGTCTGGCGTAAACCGGGATGCCGTCCTTCCACGTGGCGCGGCCGCAAAGCACGCCGGAGAAATTCACGCCCGATTCGCCCGCGATTTCCAGCGTCTCGCTGAACTCCGCGTGCTCACGCCCGCCGAGAGGTAGATGAACGGTTTGTCCGCCACACGGCGGCCTTGCGAAAGAGACCGATGGCTTCCTTCCTGCGTGTAGGCCTTCTGCCCGCTGAAAAATTTGGCGCCCTCGACGAACTCCATGTTCACCGGCACTTCCACCTTGAGCACGTCGACGCCGAGCGGGCCTGCGGAACTCCTCCATGCTCTCGGTGACGATCTCCGGCTTCTGCCTGGCGTACTCCAGGCTTTTTTCGTCCGCGCCTTCGTCGTAGCCAACCGATTCCAGGAAGAAAGGGATATCGTGAGCTCGGCACTCGTCGCCGATGCGCTCGACCCAGGCGTGTTTAAGGTCGTTGAGCTGCGTTGTCGAGGCGAGTAGTAGATCAGGATCTTGACGAGTCGGCACCCGATTCCTTCAGTCGCTTCACCGACCAACATCCAGCAGATCGGGCAGGCGGCCCGGGGGGGTCATCGTAGCCGGACTTTTCATAGCCAGCAGCAGGCCCGCCTTCGGGCCGCGGCGCGTCCGGCCGGCAGGCCCCACTCCGGATCCAGCAAAATCGCGGTGGCATGCTGGGTGAGCACTTCGGTGACCAGGGTTTTGAATTCTTCCATCATGGCGTCGGTGACTTCGCCGCCCTTCTCTTTTGCCAGCGATTTTTGCAGGGAGCCGCGCTGGTCCATGGCAGCGGCGGCGATCACACCGCGTTCGTTGGAGACTTTTTTTAGGCCGGCGAGTTTCCCGGGGGTGAGTTTCATGAGAATCCTCCTGATACGAATGAAGATGAGTGCTGGAAGTACCGATCATTGTAAACCAACGCGGAAGGAAAAGCGGGGTTGGGCCTAGGGCATTTGGGGCTGCGCATTCCGGGTTTAGGAACGAGTGTGTGGAGCGGGCACTCTGGCCCGCTGGCCTTATTGATGCTGCAGGCGAGCGGGCAGGAGTGCCCGCTCCACATCTGAGCTGCGCTCGTCGAACAGCCGGGGAGGCTGTACACATTTACAACAGCCTTCCATCTCAGGGAGCGGCGGGCACTATTTATTTGCTAGTAAACATCGCGGATTGGGGCTAGGCTGGAAGTGTCTCCTCTTGCACCCTTCCGCCGAACCCTTTCTCGGTGACGGTTCCTTGCGAAATCAGACATCGTTTCTGAGGCGTAAGGAGCCCTTATGGTTAGCCAAGCGTTCCGCTTGCGCGACATACCCCCCGGCCGTTCCGCTGCTGCAGACGATGGAGTCTCGGTGGAAGGTCAGCTTCGCTGCAGCCGCCGATGCTGCCGGGACGGTGCGGCAGCGTACGATGCTGTGCCTGCCCTGGGGCAGACATTGTGCACCACGGCGGGTAGTCTCTTCCGTTCTCGTCTAGCGCGTTTCCGTCTTGGCCGACCGGGCAGCGGTTCCCTGCGAAATTGGACGCGGTGTACGCAGAAAGCGGAGAACCGTCATGCGTAGAAAAACCGTGGGTGCGCCCAGCAGACGCGGTCAAGAGTTGCTGCACTCCGATGGCGACGGCAACCGCATTCACAACGAAATCCTGCTCAGCCTTTCTGCCGACGAGAGCCGGTTGGTTTTTCCCAAACTGGAACTGGTTCGCCTGCGGCCGCGTCAGGTGCTGCACGAGGTGGGAGATACCCTGAAGTCCGCGTATTTCTGTAACAGCGGGTTGATCTCAATTTTGACCTCGTTCCCCAACGGAAAAAGTATTGAAATCGCCCTGGTCGGCACCGAGGGCTTCGTCGGCCTGCCTCTGGTTGCCGGGTTCCAGAGCGCGGCCACGCGTGCGATCGTGCAACTGCAAGGCACAGCCTTCCGGATCGACGCCTCGACCCTGGACCCTCTCTTGCGTCAATGCACCGGCCTGGAGCGTCGCCTCCAACAATTTTCACAGATGAAGGCCGCGCAGATTTCCCAGATCGCCGCATGCAATCTGCTGCACGAAGTGAAGGAGCGGCTGGCGCGCTGGCTGCTGATGTGCCACGACCGGATCGGCTCCGACACGATGGCATTGACCCAGGAATTACTGGCCGAAATGCTGGGCACGCGCCGTTCCAGTGTGACCATGGCCGCCGGTCAGTTGCAGAGGGCAGGATTCATTGCGTACGGGCGGGGGGAAATAAGAATTCAGAACCGGACGCGTCTGGTCTCAGCAGCTTGCGAGTGCTATGGGGCGATGCGGCGTCAGGCCAGAGTCTGGCGCAACGAAGCGAGGGACGGTGTCAGCGACTGAGGCTTATGGCGAACAAATGAATGTTCGATACAGATCATATATGCGGGATCCAGGATGTGTCGATCTACCTGCAATCCGGCCGAGCGGCTCTCGCCGAAACAAATTTTTCCCGATTTGGGCCGGCGCGTACGCTGTCAAGCAAATTTATGTTCGGTAGCGTACAATCCTGGTGTAGGGTAAGAGCGTCTATCCACACCTCTCCGCCGCGCCCAGCGGGTGACGGTCTCTTGTGAACAGATGACTCCCGATCACAGGAGGCCGGCGATGACGCCGAGCGAATCTTCCTCTTCTTCCACCTGGCGGCTTTACACGTGGCAGCAAGCCTACGAAGCGTGTTAAAAGGAACCGACACTCAGGCACTCTTCAAACTGGTGGAAATCGCCGAAGCCGCGGTTCTCACCCGCCGCTCGTCTGCCGAAGGAAGCCCAAACCACCATGCCGAGAGACGAGCCATTGAAGAAGCGGTGGCGCATTTGCTGGTCATAAAGCGGGATCGGCTGAAGTTCCGTTAGAAGCCTTGCAGACTTGACCCACGTCGAGGGCACCTAGTAGTGGTATAGTGGTATGACCGCTCGGATATCTGCGCCTGCTCTCCGTCAAGCGGACAAATCTCGATCCGGAACTGGTTCCTCGGACAGAGATAGAATTCACTTTCAACTGGTATTTACCTCATAGGAAGGGGACGGCCATCATGGCGATTGCGACGATTAATCCCGCCACGGGTGAAGTCATCAAGACATTTCAGCCACTCTCCGAAGCGGAGATCGAGAAAAAGCTGCAGCGTGCGGTCCAGGTGTTCAAGTCCGAAGCTAAGACTCCATTTGCCGTGCGCGCCCAGCGCATGCTGAAAGCGGCCCAGATTGTGGAGCGCGACAAAGAGAAGTTCGCGCACCTGATGACGCTGGAGATGGGCAAAACCTATAAGTCGGCTGTGGCCGAAGCGGTTAAGTGCACCACTGCCTGCCGCTACTATGCCGAGAACGCCGAGCGCTTCATGGCCGACGAAGTGGTCGAGACCGGGGCCAAGAAGAGCTTCGTCCGCTATCTTCCGATTGGCCCCGTTCTGGCGGTGATGCCGTGGAATTTCCCGTTCTGGCAGGTGTTTCGGTTCGCGGCGCCGGCCTTGATGGCGGGCAACGTCGGGCTGCTGAAGCATGCTTCGAACGTGCCCCAATGCGCGCTGGCGATCGAGAGCATTTTCCTCGAAGCCGGATTTCCCGAGGGAGCTTTTCAGGCCCTGCTGATCGGCTCGGGCCAGGTCGATGCGCTACTGAATGATCCGCGCGTGGTGGCCGCGACCCTGACGGGCAGCGAGCAGGCCGGCATCCAAGTGGGAGTGGGCGCTGCCAAGCGCATCAAGAAAGTCGTGCTCGAACTGGGTGGCAGCGATCCGTTCATCGTGATGCCTTCGGCGAATTTGGACGCGGCGGTCGCCACCGCGGTGCAGGCTCGCGTCCAGAACAACGGCCAGTCGTGCATCGCGGCCAAGCGTTTCATCGTAGCCGAGCCCATCGCCGATGAGTTCGAGCGCAAATTTGTGGCGCGCATGGAAAGTCTCAAGATCGGCGATCCGTTCGACGAGAAGACTGAACTCGGCCCCTTGTCGACGCCCGACGGAGTAAAGGATCTTGACGCCGATGTGCAGAAGACAATCCAGGCCGGCGCGAAGCTATTGACGGGCGGGCATCCGATAAATCGTCCGGGAAATTTCTACGCTCCAACGGTCCTGACCAACATTCCTAAGAATTCGCCCGCATATGGCGAAGAATTCTTCGGTCCGGTGGCATCCGTGTTTCGGGTGAAGGATCAGGATGAAGCGATCCGGCTCGCCAACGACGTTCGCTTCGGCCTGGGCGCCAGCGCGTGGACCAATGATGAAAAAGAACGCGAGCGCTTCATCAACGAACTCGAGGCCGGGATGGTGTTCATCAACAAGATGGTCGCTTCCGATCCGCGCATTCCTTTTGGCGGCGTCAAAGCGTCCGGGCATGGGCGAGAGTTGAGCGCGGTGGGGATGAGAGAATTTCTCAACGCCAAGACGGTGTGGGTGGAGTAACCAAGAATAATAATAATAGTGAGGAGTCAGTTATCAGTAGTCAGTGAACGGACAACACAAAACCAGCAACTGAGTACTGAGTACTGAGTACTAGTTATGGCGCTGGAGTGCTGAGCGGCGGCGGGGCTGCGGGCGCCTCGGCCGGTGCCAGTAAGTGCTGCCACGGGCAGATGTCCGGATCGACGCGGTGCACAGCAACCTGCATCTTGTCGCCGCATTCATCGTAGCGAACCCATATGACGCGGTAACGGGCCTTCTTGCCGGCGTAGAGAATTCCGATCACATCCCCGGGCCGAAGGTCGGCATCGATTCCTGATATCAGAGCTCCACTGAGGCTGATGTCGCGGGCACGAGCTTCCTGCTGGAAGCGTTCGCTCTTGGTATCGACTCCCCATACCAGGAGCCCGAGATCCATCGGAATGCGCGGTTCGCGTCGACGATCGATAGCGCGGATATTTGTCATGAGTCAGGGCTATGTCAGCGCACGAGCAGTTTAGGTCCGTCAGAGCTACGACCGTTCTCTAAGAACCCTCCGATCGAAATCGGGCCTTGCGCGATGCGACATTTGCGGGACCAGGCCGCTAGTTTGGGAGCGGACCATTTGGTCCAACTCGGTTCGGAAATCTGGACCCTCAATGCCTCATCTTTAGGCTTTACAGTAGTCCGCGAGCGAGCGGGGGTAAAGATTCCCGGTAGTGACTTAAGAGGGATTTCAGGCTGGACGGTTCCGTTTTGGGCCTGGACCATAAAGGGAACGGATCGGGAGTGAACCGCCGCGACCGCCTAGAGCCGGACTTCCATCAGCCTATTGCTTTCCCCACGTGAATCGCGTGCCTACTGCCGCAGCGTGAGCGTGCTTAACACGGCCTGCTGCTTGGCGATCAGTTGATGCACCCCTTGCTTGGCCACGGCCAACATCTTGGCGAACTGCTGGTCGTCGAAGACCTGGTGTTCGGCGGTAGCCTGGACCTCGACCAATTTGTGCCCGGCTGTCATGACGAAGTTCATGTCGACGTCGGCGCGGGAGTCTTCCTCGTAGCAGAGATCGAGCAGGATCTCCCCGTCGACAATTCCCACACTCACGGCGGCAACAAAATCTTTCAGCGGAACCGCGGTTAAAGTCCCGGCGTCCACGAGTTTTTCGAGAGCGAGTCCAAGCGCGACGAAGGCGCCCGTGATCGAAGCGGTGCGCGTGCCGCCGTCGGCCTGGATGACGTCGCAATCGATCCAGATGGTTCGCTCCCCGAGGCGGACGAGGTCAGTGACGGCCCGCAGGCTGCGTCCGATCAGCCGCTGGATTTCGTGCGTCCGCCCGCTGGCGCGGCCCTTCGTAACTTCGCGCGGCGTGCGCGTCAGCGTGGAGCGGGGAAGCATGCTGTATTCGCTCGAGATCCATCCTTTGCCGGAATTACGCATGAATTGCGGGACCGCTTCCTCGATCGAAGCGGTGCAAATGACGCGTGTATTGCCTACCTCGATCAGAACCGAACCTTCCGCCGTGGTAATGAAGTCTGGGGTGATAAGAACGGGGCGGAGTTGGTCGGGCAACCGGTTATCGGAGCGGTAGAACATAGTCCGGATTGTAAATGATTGAGAAAAAAGGACGCCCCGGTATTGACGGTAGATATATCTATAGATATAGTTAAAGACAGATCAACTACCGCCTGGTGTTAGTGGCGTCGATGTCACAGCTGACGGCAGCCGTTTTCTCATCGGCGTGCCTGTGGCGCAAACCGCTTCCGTACCCTTTACGGTGGTGCTGAATTGGCAGACGGCTCTGAAGGAATGAGTTCCGCGATTTGTAGGCAAGAATCAATGTCGGCAGTCGGTCGGCATAGTGAAGAAGACCCTTTCTGCTGCCATCACTTCTGGAGTTGGGTCCGCCAAGCCGCCGGAAGAGACGTGGCAAGTTACGTGTCTACGAGTTTTAGGTCTTACGGCGCGAGTTGCGTAGCCAGCTGGTTAACGGCGGTTACGTCGTAGAAATCAGAGATGTCGGCGTGTCCGGCGAGCGTGTCGCGCTCCTTGCCGTCGACCAGAATCTTCACTCGCAGAATGCCGGGCGTGTTCGCGGAGACGGTGTGGATCAGCGACGCCACGGTGAGTTCCTCGACCAGCACGCCGGAACGGTGCGTGTCGGCGAAGGCAGCGTTTACATCGATGACGGCAACACCCGGGATCCACCAGGAATACGCTGCGGACTTCGGCTCCGGCGCCGAGCACGTGCGGCGACGACTTGTCGAGATAGATCGACATCAGGGCGCGCAGCAGTTCTTCGGCGCGCTGCTGGCGCCCGGAGGGCATGGGAATCTGCGCCGCCCGCGGGCGCAGGCTGCCGTCCTCATCGTTCGCGACGAACAAACCCACCATCTCGGTAGGACCCGCAACAGGTGGTGCCAGGGGCCGGGTATCGACCGAGGCGGCCGGAGTCGCGGCAACAGTCTTGCGCATATTCCACGCGTAGATACTCATCCCCATCGCAGCGACGCAGCAGTATCGCAAGTGCAATCAGAAGATGGCGTGGGATCATTGGTGGCTCCGGATGACGGGCTTTATCGTCATGGCGCGGCTCCCAACTGGTTTTGTGCGGTGGCGATGGCGGTCGCCACTGCGCTGGTGACGAGTTGCTGGTAGTCGGGGGCGGTAAGCTGCGAAGAATCGGCTCCCTGCGGCGCGACCTCGACGGCGATGGCGGCTCCGGTCATGTTATTGAGCGGGCGGAGCGGTGCAGCCAGGGTGCGAACCGGGATCTGTCGCTTCTGGAATTCGGCAGCCACTGCCGACGCGGCGCTCTGGCTGAGAGCCAGCGCCGCATGCTGGGCGGTAGTCCACGAGCGGAACGGACCACGGTCGTCTTCACTATAGGGAAGCAACGCCGTGTAAATGCGCACGCCGTGGCCGTTGGAAGCAGCATGCAGCGCAATGTAAATCGCCGCGTGATCGGCGTTGGTGAAAATGGCTCGCTGGTCGAGCGAGAGATTCGCGTCAGAGTCGCGCAGAACCAGGGTCGTGATGCCGCGACTCTCCAGTTCCTGCCGCAGGCCGCGAGCTAAAGCGACGGTGACGTCTTTCTCCAGCAGGGAAGAGTTGAGGGTCTCGCCATGATCGTCGCCTCCATGGCTGGCGTCGACTACAGCAAAGTAACGGCGCCAGACTTGCGGCGCCGGTCCAGCGGGTTGGGCTGGCGGCTGGGGCGTGGCGGCTGAGGTCCCGGGCGCGGGCGCTGACGGCGCCGGCGAAGTTGC
Organism: uncultured Acidobacteriaceae bacterium; assembly: GCA_963768265.1. Taxonomy (GTDB): domain Bacteria; phylum Acidobacteriota; class Terriglobia; order Terriglobales; family Acidobacteriaceae; genus Sulfotelmatobacter. The sequence continues at coordinate 3,802 of CAVYHM010000021.1, read as the reverse complement.
AGTGGGCGCCGGCGTGCCCGGAGATGTCTGGGCGATGGTAATCGTCCGACCATCGTTGCTGAAACTGGCCATCACCGGAATGGTGGAATGCACGGTGACGACTGCTGTTCCGTTGCCCTCGCTGTAGTTGGCGGAGGGAATGGCCTTGCTGCCGAAAGTCAAAGTAGGCGAGGCCGGCGACACCACCGGTTCGCGCGCAAACGTCATGCGCAGCGTTCCCGGTTCAGTAGCCACGGTGGGATTCACCGGCGCGGTGAAATTGAACACCAGGCGCGGAGGATTATCCCCAGCCAGGGAAGCCGTAAAGTGCGTGGCTACGCTGCCGATGAACAGACGGCCGGAATCCTCGTGCAAAGTGACAGGTCCGCCCAGAATCTTGGGCAGCAGGGTGCTCAATGAGGAGACCGACACAAGCCCGCGATTGTTTTCCACGAGGAATTTGGCGGGCAGTTCGAGGTCGCGTCCCTGGATTCGAGCGCGCGTCTTGCCCACCTGAAAATCATCTTCTTCGCGGTAATACTTCAGGTGCCAGTGCGTGCCATCGGTGCGCGCGCTTACTTTGCCCAGAGGTTCGAGCACTTCGAGCAGCCCGACATAGTCGCGACCGTCTCGCTGAACTATGGGGAGTGAGTAATTCGCCGCGACGGAATAGACGGAGAGGCGTTTTTCCGGCCCGGCGCCGGACAGAATCATCGCCGAGAGCAGGATCAGGATCCCCAGCCCGCCCAGATTCCCTGAGACCGAGCCGGTTAGTCCAGCGCATATGCGGTCAACCCACTCAACAGCTTGGGGTAGAAATCAGTCGACTTCTGGGGCATGACTTCGCCCGCGAAGGCGATGTCGCGGACCTGCTGCACACGGCAGGGATTCATGAGGAATGCAATGTCGGCGGCGCCTTTGCGAACCTGTCCGAGGGCCTCGGAGGCCTCGCGCAGGTAAGCCAGATTCTGCTGGTTGCGAATGGATTCCTCCGACAGATTCAATACTCCTTCCAGCAGGCATTTGTGCAGTTGCACGACGTCGAGGGATTGCTGCCGAAGGGAGAGCCCGGCCAAGAATTTTGCCCCGGCGGGCTTGGGCGAGTGCAGCATGAAAACCCGGTTCGCGGTGATGGCCAGCAGAGCGATCCCGGCGCGGCCGCGCTCGCGCAAAATCGCTGTGGCGCGGGCGGCATCGAGCGCGGGATCGATTTCTTCCACCTCAAAGAAATTGCGGCTGGAACTCTGAAATTCATCGACGGAGAACGACTTGAGCGAATGCACCAGGCGATGCGTGGGCAGCACCAGCAAGCCTGGATCGTTCATGTTGACGAAGGTCATCATGACAAATTCGTACGGAGCGTCCGCAGCCGCCGGTGCGGCGGCCCGGCATTCGTCGCGAAAATTAAGCGCCGTTTCGTAGCGGTGATGGCCGTCGGCGATGACCAGCTTCTTGTCGCGCATTCTATCCTGAACCGACTTAATTACCGGGGGATCGGAAATCTGCCAGACGCGGTGCGCCACTCCGTATTCATCCGCCACGTCGATCGTGGGCGTGGCTGCCGAACCCGAACTCAGCAGGCCGTCGATCTCACCCGAGTCTTCGTAGAGCAGGAACAGCTGTTCGTAGTGGACGCGGGTCGCGCGCAGCAGGTCAAGCCGGTCCGCCTTGGGCTTGGCCAGGGTCTGCTCGTGGCGGAAAACTACCTTCGCAGCATAGTCTTCGACGCGGCCGAGCGCGATGAACCCCCGCCGCTCAAACCTAGCTCCCGAGGGCGCGGTAAAGCCCTGGGAGCAGGCGTAAACTGAGGGCAGGGAATCCTGCTGCAGAATTCCCTCCTTGCGCCACTGCCGGGCACAGGCGGCGGCTCGCGTATATACATTATTGGTCGTATTGTTATCGGCTTCGCGACGGCCGAGAATGATTCGGACAAGGTTGTACGGGCTGGCTTCGTAATACTGCTGTTGCATGGCCGGAGTGATTTTGTCGTAGGGTTGAGTCACCACCTGCGAGGCGGACACCCGCTGGAGGTCATAGCGCAGAGCACGAAAAGGAAGTATGTCAGCCATAGGAAACCTTTGATTGTAACAAGATAGCGGAGTCGCCCGGGGATGCAGGCCAGACGGGCGGTCCCGCCGGTTGAAAGGTCCGGGTGTCGTTTGGAGATTTGTCTCTAACTTTTGACAAAAAGCATGCTGCGCGTGGCAAAAGCTGTGGTAACATCCGCCCCATTGAGGTAGTACTTATGGCCCGCCTGAATGATCGGCGTCGGTCATCTCGCCCTGAGGCCCCAGTTCGAATCCCCCTCCCGGGTTCCGATCCGAATCCGATCACGATAGGGGTGCGCCACAAGCCTAGGCTGGGGAACTCCAAGCGGTTCTGGATCCCGATCCTTCTCACGGCGTGCGTCCTCTTCTGCCTTTGCCTCCCGTCAGTGGGCCAAACCGACGTCAATGATGTGCACGTGCTGCCGCGCGAGGTAGAGAAACCAAAAGAGCCACCCAAGCAGGACCTGGTATCGTCCACGTCCGGGCTGAGCGCGCACGTGCGCCCGATGAAAGTCGACGTTGACCTGGTGCTGGTTCCGGTGACCATCACCGATCCCATGAACCGCCTCGTCACCGGCCTGGAAAAAGAAAACTTCCAGCTCTTCGAGGGCAACTCTGCCCAGGATATCCGTACCTTTTCCAGCGAAGACGCCCCGGTTTCCCTGGGCGTGATCTTCGACTCCAGCGGAAGTATGAGCAGCAAGATGGATCGCGCCAAGGATGCGGTCATCGAGTTTTTCAAGACTGCCAATCCGCAGGACGAGTTTTTCATGATCACCTTCTCCGACGAACCGGAGCAGGTCAGCGATTTCACGAATTCTGTCGATGAGATTCAGAACAAGCTGGTCTTCGCCGTCCCGCGCAAGCGTACGGCGTTGCTCGACGCCATCTACATGGGCGTGAGCAAGATGCGCCAGGCGAAGTATCCGAAAAAGGCGCTGCTTATTATCTCTGACGGAGGGGACAATCACAGCCGCTACACCGAGAACGAAATCCGTTCGGTGGTGAAGGAAGCCGACGTGATGGTCTATGCCATCGGCATTTACGACCGCTACGCCTCCGCTATCGAAGAGCGACTGGGACCACAGCTGCTGAGCGACATCACCGAGCTCAGCGGAGGACGAGCCTTTACCATCGACAATCCAAACGACCTGGGGGATGTGGCGACCAAGATTGGAATCGAACTCCGGAATCAGTATGTGCTGGGGTACCGCCCGAACAAAGTTGTGCGCGACGGCAAATGGCGTAAGATAAAAGTGAAGCTTCTGCCACCGAAAGGATTGCCGCCTCTACGGGTGTATGCCAGGACAGGATACTACGCGCCTGCCGAATAGAGCCAGGCTTCTGCTTCTCTCCACCGTTGTGATCTGGGCCGGGATCCTGGCGGCAACGCCCGCCCTGCCACAGTCCGCGCCAGCAGCAAGCGACTCCAAACTTACTGAGAAGCAGCCTGTTCAGGCTCAGACGCCTCTGGAAAAGCCGGCCGCGGACCCGAGCAAGCTGGCCGAGCCTTCGCCGGAACAAGGGAAGAACTCAGACGCTCCGAAAGCGCAAGATCAAGATCAAGATAAAGATAAACAAGACTCGAACCTGAATGACCAGGGAGTCTTCGTCTTTCAGAAGCACGTCGACGAAGTGCTGCTTCACGCCACCGTGCAGGATGACAAACAGCACATCGTGACCAACCTCGACCGTGGCGCTTTCACCGTATTTGAAGATGGCAAGCAGCAGAACATCATTTCGTTCCACCACGAAGACATTCCGGTGGCCATGGG
>CAVYHM010000020.1:0-140879 GCA_963768265.1 uncultured Acidobacteriaceae bacterium | reverse complement strand
TCCCCGGTCGTTCCACACTCCACGGTTGCTGGAACCCTGCACACGAAGACCGTAGTCGCCGGGCGGCAGCGTGGTATATGTCGCAAATCGGTGGTTGCTGTCGGCGTCATTCCAGCTTTGTCCAGACCCTCCAGTTTGTACCGGTAGCGGTTCCGGAAAGGGCCGGCATGACTGAGGCTCGAGACTCACCGAAAAGATGTTCTGCCGGTGCGAGAGCGACAACGAATCCGTGAAGGAAATCGATCTTAGGAGTGGAGAACCGCCGCCGATTTGTATGGGTTCCCCGAATAAGCGAAATTCCGTCAGCACGACGGTGGGACAAGCCGGCTGTGGGTCACCCGATCCGGAAAGAATGCCGTCACACCCTTGACGCCGCCGAAGAACATCTCACCCCGCGCGCTTTTGAAGTAGACGCTCGAATCGTTGAACTCGTCGCTCGGCAGGCCGTCATCGGTGAAGTAGTTCTTCACCGTTCGGGCTCTCGGATCGAACTTGGATAGCCCGTTGCCAGTGCTCAGCCACAGGTTGCCGGCCGCGTCCTCCAGGATGCCCTCCACACCGTTGTTCGGCAGCCCGTCGCGCTCGTTGAAGATCGTGAATTCTCCGGTGTTGCGATCGAAGCGGTTCAACCCGTTCTGGGTGCCGACCCACAGCGTCCCCGCGTAGTCCACGCATAGGGCATTCACGCGATTGTTGCTGAGGCTGCTGGGGACCTTAGGATTATGTTTGTAGGCGACGATCTTGCCCGTGCGGACATCCAGTCGCTGGAGCCCCTGCTCGTAGGTGCCCATCCAGATCGATCCTCCGCGTCCTCGGCCAGTACCCGGTAGATCCGGCTATCGAGCGGACCATCGAAGCCAAACACGGTGAAGCGCCCGGTGCGCATGTCCAGGCGATTGAGACCGTCCTCGGTGCCGACCCAGACGTTGCCGCTGTGATCGAGGAGCACGGATCTTATGTAGTCATGGCTCAAGCTCGACGGATTCGCCGGATCGTGCCGGTATGCTTCAAACCGTCCGGTCCTGCGATCGAATCGGTTCAGCCCTCCGCCCCAAGTACCGAACCACAGGATTCCTGAGCGGTCCTCGAGCGTTGCAGACACAGAGTTGGCAGCGATGCTTCCTGAGTTTGCCGGATCGTGCCGGTAGAATGTGTACCGCCCCGTCTTCCTATCGAGCCGGTTGAGCTGCTCCGTGCCAATCCAGAGAGTCCCGTGGCTGTCCTCAAAGACCGATAGAACATAGTCCTGATCGAGGCTGTTGGGATTCCCGGGTTCCCTCCGGTACGTGGTGAATGGCGATGGCTCGCTCGGAAACCGGTTCACTCCTCCGCCGTCCGTACCGACCCAGATACCACCTTCCCGATCCTCGATTAGCGAGAGCGCGTCGTTGTTGTTCAGACTCGCCGGATTCGCAGGATCATTCCGGTACCTGGTGAATAGCCGCCGTGTGCGGTCGAATCGGACCACGCCATCGGGCTTCGTGGCGATCCAGAGCATCCCGCGCCGGTCTTCGAGGATTGCTGAGCAGCCGCGCACGCCGGGCGTTCCAGGCCACTCGTCAAAAAAGATGTATGTTGTGAACTGCCCGGTCTCCCGATCAAGCGAAGTCAGGCCGCCACCTCGTGTCGCACTAAGCCAGAGCGCCCCGGAACGATCTTCGAAGATCCGGTCCAGCGGTGGCTGCTGAGAACTCGGATAATGACGAATGACTCTTCCAGTTCGCGGATCGAACGCGTCGGGCCCCGCGGCGGTCGCAACCCAGAGTATGCCCTGCCTGTCTTGGAGCACGAATCGAACGTCGTTGCTGCTCACACTCTGGGGATCGTTTGGAGCGTTGCGAAAATGGGTGAATCGTCCGGAACTGGGATCCAGTCGATCCAGTCCGTTGCGCGTGGCGAGCCACAACATCCCGTCGCTGTCCTGGGTGATGTGCTCGACGTGCCCGGCCAGACTCGTGGGATCGCCGGGATCGGAGCGGAAGTGGAGGAACCTTCCGGTGACGGGGTCAAATCTGTCCAGGCCCTGATCGACGGCGATCCACAGAGCGCCGGAGCGGTCCTGAAATATCGCGTAGATGAAGACTCCGCCGAGGCTGTTGGGGTTGCTGGCTTCGGGTTTGTAGTGCTGGAAGCGATAGCCGTCGTACCGGTTGAGCCCGTTGTAAGTACCGATCCACAGGAACCCTTGGGCGTCCTGCAGGATGTGGTCGACGCGGCTTTGCGACAGCCCTTCTTCCGTAGAGAGATGCGTGAACCGGATGTCCTTACCTTCCGCAATTGGGAGCCTAATTACTCGCGGTTCGGCTGCTACAGCATGTAGAACGTGCACAATGCACAGAAGCAGAATCCGGCTCGCACCCCGTAGGCCACACGCAGTACTCTGGCGCATGGTAGTCATGCCGTCCTTTTGTCTGATTACCTCTGCTCGCAGTCGGCAACAAAACGAGGACACCGAACCCTGCATTGATCACGCCAGCTCTCCGGAAAACGGTGCCCGCGGAAAGCTCCTGGCACGCCACCGAGAACCGCAGGGCTCTTGATTTCTTGTGCGCACGAGCCAGCACCCCTACAGTCTACTGCCGGGCCCCCCCCCTTTTACCACAGGTCCAGCCACAAAGTACTGTTTGCGAGAAAACGGTGGTGCCCTAATGCCTTTGGCCTGCAGCGTCGCAGTATGAGAGGTCAACGGGAGCAGGCGTCCGAGAGAAGGGCGTTCTTGCTAGCCTTGACACAAGCAAATCACTTGTGTCTCCGAGGGCGTCGGACCTCCTCTCAACCCATCGCGCAGTTCAGTTCGGAGGCTGCTTCCGGATCTAGATAGAGGGTAGCGTTGGCGTGTTTTCGAAGGATGGTAGCCGGACAGGCAGTCGTGATCGGTTCCTCTAGCGTTCGCCTGACAATTCGAGCCTTGCGGCTCCCGGGAACCGAAACAATGAGCCTTGGTACTCTGAACAATGTGGGAATGGTTAGAGTAAGAGCGTACTCTGGCACTTCCTGAAAGTTGGCAAACCATCCTTCCTCCACTTGCTGTTGCCGGCACACAGAGTCCAGCTTAACAATCTTCATATCCTTAGGGTCGTCGAAGTTGGCCTCGGCGGGATCGTTGAAAGCCAAGTGACCATTTTCGCCGATTCCAAGCAGGCACAACTCCGGGTGGCAGGAGCGCAGATTCTGAGCATATTCCCGACACACTGAATCGGGATCCGCATCACTTCCATCGATTTCGTAAAACTCCTGCATGTGGACCCGTTCGCTCAAATGCTCGCGCATGTAGCGGCGAAACGAGGCCGGATGGTCGGCGGAAATGCCTTTATACTCATCCATATGAAACCCACTCACGCGGTTCCACGGAAGGCTAGGTAGAGTTGTCAGAACATTTAGAGTATTGAGTTGCGATGCACCGGTGGCAAAAATGATCCCGAAGGTCGCAGCTCGGCCTTCTAGCTCCCGCATGGCCTCCGCGGCAGCTCGGGCGGCAGCCTCAGCCGCGGCCCGGGGGTCAACGTGAACCTCTACTCTCAAGGTTCCCGCGCTGAAGCAGCACGCTCCTACCTCTTGTGGGCCCATTAGGGTCCTTTCTTGAATGGCCTCGCACGACGCCGCCTAGCAGAATAGCACTGTTATTTCCGCATTTAGTGGATGTGGCGTTGTCGGCCAATGCAGCGATGCCGTGGTGGAATCGCGCTTCCCATAAGCCGACCTCGGGCCAGCGTCAAAGTCCGTGATCAAGTGTCGCATCCGCACAGCCTTGACTGAGGCAGAAGCGGCAATCGCAATCGCTACCTCTCCATTGGCAAACACTAGCCGACTTCCGAGACTAATCACTGCAGCAAGACCCCCAACGCGCGCGCATGCAGCAGGACGTAAGACTTGCGCGTACATGCGCCCAGGATACGGCCGTCCTCAATGACGGCATTCTCGTAAATGCGATGAACGCCGCGCCGTAACAAATTCTTCTCCAAAAAAGAAACGTTCGGCACCGCTCGGGGGCCGCTGGGCGCTTTTAGAGCTGGGTTTACTTCGATTCCTTAATGATCGCGTCCGCAGCGTTGCCGGCGACGATCCAGCTTGCCGAACCAGCGACGACGGCTTCATCCTCAAACCACAGGAATCCGAAGTCGTCGATGCACTCCGGAAAATCCGGCTTGATGATGATGTATCCCGGAATCACGGCACCCGGGATGAAAGCATTGTCGGCGCGATTGTTGCTATACGTCATCGTCTTCGAGACCGTACCGACTCCAGCTACATACGAAGTGCTAGATACCGGGTGCGTGCCGAGAATGTAGTTGACCCCGCGAAGTGTGTATTCGGGGCTCACGAGATCCGGAAACGCCTTGTGCAGGAAATACATTCGGATGGCCATGTCCACCACGGCGCCCGATCCGCCCCAGGTCCCGAGGCTCGGAGGCACGCCGAACGGAGTGGCGTCCAACCGCTTGTCCAAACCCGCCATGTATGTCTTCACCGCTTCGCGCATTTGATCTTTCGCGCTCGCATCCAGATAAGGCAATGCCCGGACCGCTGTCCAACCATGGAGGTCCATCTGCTGCGCGGTAATCATCTGAGGGAACAATTCCTTCAGACGAGACTTGTAGGGCTCGGCACCATTCGTGGCGATGGTCAATTCCAGGGCCGCCGCCCAGTCCAGTCCGACGCCAGATCCGCCACGGCCGACGCCGGCCGGCGGAGCTGTTTGTGCGCTAGTGGTGCCAGAGCTTGTCGGAGTGCCCGAGTTGCCCCCTGGCTGACGACCGCCTTGCGCGCCAGAGACCACACCCTGAGACGCAGCCAGCACACCAACTCCGGAGGCACCTGCCGGGGCCTCTGCGGTTGAGCCGCCAACCGGATACTGCAGTGGGTCAGCCCTCGTTTCATTCCATGCTTTGATCGCGGTCTCGAGGCAGTCTTTCGCTAATGCGTCGTCCCAGCCTTTCAGCGTACCCGCCGCTGCAGCCAGCGCCGCAATGGCATTCCACTGGAAATACGGGTTGTTAGTAGTGAAGATCCAGCGATCATCCGGCTTGCCGGAGTAGTCGCCCTTCGCTTCGTTGGGGCCGAGCTTCGGGTCGTAAATGCGGCCGTCAGTTTTCGACGCTCCGTCGCCCAGATGTGTGTACTGGCGCAGGTCTGGCTCGTGAGTGCCGCGGATGGCGTGGCCGATGTTGTGAAACTGCGCCAGGATGAGCAGTGCGCCGTGCTTGACTTGCTGCACCGTATCCGGCACGCCATCGGGACGGTGCATCTCAACCTCACGGGCGGCTTCATTCACCGTAAGCTCGTCGTACGTGAGGTTGAATTCGCGATACGCCAGAGCGAGGCTCTGAATCACGCTCAACTGCGCAGGCTCCTCGAGGTCGAAGTCGCCGGCATCGTACCAGCCGCCCACGTTCATCCCAGGGATGTGATCGCCGCCTTTGTACTTCCCGTCCATTCCTGTGACCTGGTTCCAGCCGTCGAATTGCTCCCCAACTACGGGCGCCATGCGGCCATCATCCAAGTGCGAAGCACCGTGCCACACGCGGTAGCCTTCGCGAACGGAAACGTGATCCATCTGCTCCGCAAGGTGATGATCCAAGCTGTCCTGCCAGATGTTCGCGTAAGCATCCTTTGCGATGGGGAAGGGCGCCGTATGCTGGTCTCCATACTCGACAACATAGAGGCCGGGGTCCTTCACCGGGGTGAAGTCGAATTTTGAGTAGACGTAGCGTAGCCAGGGTGTCGAACGCGTGATCGGGCCCTCGAACACCTGCTTGTAAGATCCGTCTTCCATCAGGCGCAGCACTCTGGCCGTCTTCGGCGCGTTGTACTTCGGGTCGAGTTCGAGCACCGCCACCTTTGAGAAGCCCGGCACATAACCAACCTGGCTATGCGCGATCACCGGCGGCCGCGTCCAGTTCGGAATCACGTCCGGCCTGATGTGCCAGACGATGGCGCCGGTGGTCTTTCCCGAAGGGATCAGTGAACGCAGCACGAACCAGCCGTTCTGCGCGCGGGCGCGACCATCGAAGAGCATGAGGTTGGCCGTATCCGATACGACATTCACACGGGCCAGCGCGTCGTCGACACCAAGGGTGATGCTCTTGCCTTCGGCGAACGGCAGCGGCTGAGTGTATCCCTTGGCCTTATCCCAGTCCTCCAGGTAATACGCTTTTTTCGGTTCGTCAGGCAGAGGCAAAACCTTCGTCATCGGATCGTTCGGCGTACGCGGGAAGATGCCGGCTTTGGTTCCGTCCACCAGGTAAGCCTTGCCCATGTAGATCGACGGCAGGAACTCCAGGTTGAACCCCGCCCGCCCCGCCAGTTTCTGCGGTAGAGGCTTATCGAGATTGATGCTGACCTCCACGCCTCCTGGCTCCGCTGCCACTTGCAGTGTGTAACTGAAGTCGAACGTCGGGAAAGCGAGGTCGGCGGTGATCCGGCTGTTCGCCTTGTCGGCATGGCGACCTTTGAGGGTTGCCACCAGGTCCCACTGCTCCGGCGTTGGCATCAGGCGCACGTCACCGTTGGTGGCGATGCGCTGACCGTGGAGAATCATCTCCATGGCCGTGTTCTTTTGGTCCACAAAAACGGGATGGTACGTGCTGTCGTAGAGAAAAACGCTGAAACCTTGAGTATCGAGGTAATTCTTGTCGGTCACCTTCATGGCAAAATCGGCGCCGGACATACCTGGGGCCGAGATCAGGGCCAACAAGAGGAGACAAACTCTGATTCGCGTGAACATAAATTGAGATTGATACTGCTCCTTTGCCCCAACATGATATGACATGCACGGTCTGAGCGACGGTTGTTCCCCAGGCGCGGGGATTTTTGAGCGGAGTACCTAAACGATGAGCAGCCCAGCAATCGAAGCTGGTGAGATTGGAGTGGGCGACAGCGTAGGCCCATCGTACTCGTCGGGCGCGGCTCCAGATCCTGACGAAAGCTAAAGCGTAGCCGACTCTCGGTAGCGATCCATGTTATCCAACGCCGGAGTAGGCATTCTTTTGCAGGCCGGTCACGATGTTTGGGCATTGGCTAGGTCCAAGGAAAAAGCACGGCGGGAACTTGGCGACACTGCCGAAGGCCACGTCATAGGGACGTTAGCAATGTAGCCGATTTCGCTTACGATCTCTAGAGGGGTTAACGTTATCTTCCACGCAGCCGCTTATTTCCGCGAGTACTACAATCCTGGGGATCTGCGTGTGAGTGTCAATCAGACCGTGAGCTAGTCCTGTACTGTTGGGCGAGGCCATTTGGGCGTCATTCCCAGATGTTTCATGCTCCAGGCGCACATTGTTTCCATTACCGTGACGAGTTCCGTTCCGCGATCGGTAAGCCTGTAATCAACGCGGGGCGGCACAGTCGGGGTGACGATTCGGTCGATGACTCCATCGCGCTGGAGCTCGCGAAGCTGAGCGGTCAGCACCTTCTCGCTGGCTCCGGGTAGAAAATCGCGAATCTCTGCAAAGCGCCGAGAGCCAAACGATAGATGCCAGACAACTAAAACCTTCCACTTCCCCGCCATGACATTCGCGGTGGCCTGTACTGGGCAACCGAAGTGGTCTTTCATGCCCGCTCCTGAGCTTACAAAATTGTGCGTTCTCCCGGTGTCTCCGAAGATTTGCTATCGTGCATGCATCTCATCCTAACTGTGGGGTTGAAGCATGGCAACCAGTCTGTCGCCGGAACAAATGAAACAAATTGTCAGGGACCATTTTGAAGATTTCGTGAATAAGAAAAATGCCGGGGTAATCCGGAAGAACATGACACCAACTTTTTACGATCATGACGGACCTGGCGGCAAGCCTACGGGAGTGGATGGCGACGAACAGATGATGGTGAACATGTACAAGGCTATGCCGGATCTACACCTGACAATCGAAGAGATGATCGCGGAAGGCGACAAAGTGGTCTGCCGTAATATCTGGCGTTGGACGGAGGCGTCCGGCAAGAAGATGCAGTTCCACGGTTTCGTACTCTGGCGTTTCGAAGGCGACAAGATCGCCGAGCGATGGGCCACGGTCACTCCGCCCTCCGAGGGCAACTCCTGGACTGCAGCACCGCCAGAAAAAGCTGCGGAAAAGCGGGCCAGCTAGATCCCGAGGAGGGGCGAGCGTCCAGGCGCAGTCAAATTCAGAACTGATCGCGGCCTATCTCGACGCGGTCATTCGCAAAGATGTCTCGGCCCTGGACCGTTTCTTTGCGACCGATGTCGAGTATATGGTCAACGGCACGCCCGCGGCCGATGCAAGCAGCCAGTCGATGACAGTCACAGATCTCCTCCAGCATTCGGATGCATCCTCCTGTCGCTATTGTGCTCCTGCCGTGTTCGTGACAGGTTGCGCAGGGCCTGCGCGAGCCATCGTGTCGGCGCTCATGGCGCGATCAACGCGATTTTCACCGTAAGGAGCGCCAGAATTGTCACACCCGCGACGCCGATTGCGGCGCGATCGCGACCACAGAAGTAGCAGAGCACTCCGGTCCAGGTCAGTAGCGCCGCGAGTAATCCCGCGCCAACGTAGGGGCCGACGGTCGCGACCCGCAGCGTCAGTCCTTCGACGTGCTCAAGACGAAAGAACTCGGCAAGCGTGCGAACAAGCGCAAGGAACTGCACGCAAATGCCGAACTGGGCGAGACGGTGGGCGAGCATCGAAGGTACTTCGAGCCGGAGCGGCGTGACTCCACGCTCTATCTGTGCCTTGATCGAGTTGAGAGTCGCACCCGTTTCTTTGGCAATTTTTCTTTTTCCAATCAGATTAAAAAGCCGCGCCTTCAAACTCGATGTTGAATAGTAGTGGCTTATAGTCACTTCCGTGACGTGCTCATTGACCTTCCTGAACGTGGTTTCAACCCGATAATCAGGCAAGAGTTTGCTGATTCCGAGGGTATCCTCGGGCAAGATGGTGACGATCTTTTCCATTGGGACGAGTTCTACGTCCTTCTCTGTACACAAGTGTTTGCCCCCGACCAGGTGGCACTGGTAAGCAACTCCCACCTCTCTGCGGTTTCTCCCGAAAGGAGATCAACCTTGAAAACACGTGGATGAAAGCTCGGGATCTTTGTCAGATCCATGCCAAATTCCCAAACCAGCTCCAAGGGGGCATCAATGGCACGTTTGCAGCGCGCGTGACAGCTAGGGCTTCTTCGATCTCGGTTCGCCAATCGAAAGCATCCGCTGCTTTCAATTTACGGATCTCACGCTTCGGGCGCTGATCAAGCGGCGCCGCGACCGATGCCTCCTCAAACAACGCCCGTGCAGCGCTCAGATTGCCTTCCACCTTCGCCACTGTGGCCAGCCCGAGCAAGGCTTCGACGTGGCGTGGTGAGTCGTCGATGATGCTCTGATAAATTCGTTCGGCCTCCTGCCACCGCGACAGATCGCAATACGTTCGCGCCAACTCAACCCGGACCGGAACGTTTTTCGGATCGGACTCCAGAGCGGCCCGAAATTCCTCGATTGCACCGGACCAGTCGTTCTTTTTCCGTGCCAAGGCGCCAAGAGAGGCGCGAATCTGTGTGTGGTTTGGGGCTTGCTTGGCAATTCGCCGGAAGATCAGTTCAGCTTCCTCTGACCTACCCATCTGCAAGTAGAGCTTGCCCAGACTATTCTGCACCTGCGAATCAATCGGGTCCGACTCAGCACCGGCCTTGAAATGCGCAAGGGCCGCTTCATCGTCGCCGTCGTCCCGAGCCATCCAGCCCATGGCCATATGCGACTGCACATGCTTTGGGTCTATCAAAAGAATCTGCTGATAAACTGCCGTCGCATCTTCCGATCGATTCATCCCTCTTAACGCTGCCGCAAGTTGAGTCAGGATTTGCAGATTGACTGGGTCGGTCGCGGCCGCGCCGCGCAGATGCTCATGAGCGACCGTGAAATGCGCCAGAGCCGTGTTATCGTCGCCGCGCGCGCGGGCGATCCAGCCCAGTCCCATGTGCGCTTGCACCTGGTCTGGATTTCTGCCGAGAACCTGCTGGTAAAGCGATGCCGCCTCTTCGGGGCGATCCAAATCGCGCAACATCGCAGCCAGTTCTGTGAGTACCTGGAGATTGTCGGGGCTCAGCCTGGCTGCAGTTCGCAGGCGTTCGCACGCACTCCAGTGGTCGCCAAGTCGCCGGTCGATGCGGCTCAACGCCATCATCGCCCGAAGATTGGTTTTCTCATGGTCGAGGATTTTGAGATAGATTGCCCTGGCTTCGTCGAGTCGCCCGTTGCTCAGCACCGCCCCTGCACAAGAATGGAGCATCGCGACGTTGGCCGGCGCTGAGGCCAATGCGCTTTCGAATTCGGGCTTGCCTATTTTCAGGGGAGGGCTGTCGACGCGGTTGGCACCAGCCACTTTATCCGTTTCCATAGTTTGCCCCACGGCCGACGCAATGCGCACTAGGTTCTCCCAAATAGGGCTTTTCAGGTTACTTCCACTCTGCTGCTTCCACAACGTGCGGGAACTGCCCCGGTCGTTCTTTTCAAAGATCATGCCGCTAACGAGCTGCATCGACCGATTATTCGTCTCTGTCATTCCTTGGTAGTAGCTGAGCGCTAACTCAACATCAATGGTCAGATTGTAATGAGGCCACAATTGCTCCCCTGGGGCAAAAAACATCGCTCTAACATAGTTGGCGTCGTTCCCCAAAATTGAGTCAAACATCAGGAAGTTAACGTTGGGTATGCCATAGCAGATAATGTGCGTGGTGATGCTGCCAGGAGATCGCGACAACATGGCCGTGTGAAAGGCACTTCCCCAGCATCCATAAAAGTGACGATGTTGGTTGAAAAGCATGATCTGTTCCGCCAGATTCAGTTCCTCTGGATAGACGATCAGAAAACCTTCTCTCGCGAGAGCATTTTCAAGCTCTGCCTGATGCTGGATCGTACGATCGCTGACGGCTCGAGATCGAGATAAGAACACGGGCTGTTCCGAACCTTGCGGGCGATTGTTACGCAGGTGCGCGTCAACGACAGCCGTGGCCGGCTTACGATGGACCGAGTACGCTTCGCCCCTGTTACAAAAAGAAGCCGCAGGTATCAAGAGCTTTCTGAACCGGATACATCTATCAAGAGCGTATCCACCTACACGAATATTCAGACTTAGTGACTTAATAAAGTCCATCATGTTGCTGTGTAGCGCCCGAGTTGACAAAAAGAATCCGGGGATCCTGGAGAGTTCCGGATATTCAAGAAGCGCCCAAAGACGGCTTGTTCCTTCGGTGAGGAAGTCCCCCCAATGATCGGAAAGCCATGATAGGTATACCAGTGGCTCATCAACGGTAACGAACTCGGTTGGCAACGAGACAGTTTCGCGGGCGGCGTGAACGAACTCAACCAGACCCTTGCCCCTTCGGATACAGCTCTCTGGAATTCTGACTCCATTTCGGTCGTACAAACACATTGCACCCGGCACAAAATAGGCGTCGGCGATTTCCACTATGCCGGTTGGAGAGCCGTCAAATACCTGGAAGTCGTTTCCATGTTGGTCAACCGGATAGTGCGGATCTCCCGTGTGATGATATTTAATGTTGTCGCTTGTTCTGGACGCGCCGCCACTGGCGGAAACAATCGTCACCGGAATCACTTGATTGTGGAACATGCACCTCGCTCACGTTTCCCCGGTTAACTACGTGTCCTGAGAGGGAACTTTTCAACACTGATCGTCACCACCGGAATCTAGTGATTTTCAAAATGCGCCAAACCCGCTTTTTCGCTCTTTCTGCGGTAGAGTTCCTCCCACTCGTCCGATAACGCATCGGATTGTTTTGCGGAAACAGGAGGAGCCACGGGTCGTTGGTCGCTGTCGATATCCAGAAACTTCAGCGCCCCACGTACCGTCGATTCATAGCTCGCCACCAATTCTTCGTAGACCACGCAATGCGGTGAGATCTCGTGTCTTTGAAAAAATTGCTGCCAGGACTCCTCCTGGAGCCAACCCAGACAGTACAGAGTGTGAATTTCCGCAAGATCGAACTCAGGAGCCTGTTTCCCTTTGGCTGTGCTGTTTTTCGACAACGGCTGAAACCAGATGCCCGTCTGTCGTGCACGGAACAGCGAGACTGCTCGCGCCACCATATTCTGCCGCCTCAGCCAAATCACGCGCAACTCCGGTATCCATGACTGCAACTGTGTGTATGCAATCGAGAGCGCGGGGTGACTGAAGAATCCAGACCGTAACGACGAGAGGGTGGTTGCTTGTGAATGGGAATCGGACAATCGCAGGCGCAGCAGTTCGTACAAAGCTTTCCTATGTGCGTCCTTCCATTCGCCGGTGATGCTCATGCCAAGGTATCGGAAATGTACCCAATGCACCTTCGCGCCAAACATACCGTTTGGCGTTGTCGCCGCTTCTACGATTTTAGTTAAGCCACCCACGAGGGTCGAGTCGCCAAGGATCTGCTTCATCCACGGCGTTTCCTGTTCGACGGGGTTAAAGTACTCCTGCGGTCGCCCCGCGCAACCGGTTGCCGCCAATGCGTGCCGAAGGAGATTACTACCGGTCCGTTCTATGCAGCACAGCAGGTAACCCCGCGTCGGCATCATGACTCTGTCGTTTAGTTAAGCTCGGAATTGTGCTTCGTTTGGTTTGTCAGTCTCTCAACAAAATTGCAGGTAACATAATTTAATCAATGAACTTCGATTGTGCAACTCGACATATCCGGGCACCTGGTTTGTGTTGTTGAAACCAGAAAATGTCGTATTAACTGCAACGAGACTGTGTCACCCCTATCGATTAAGTAACGGCAGCCAGAGCAGGGCGACCGGAGAGGTTGTAGATGCGGGGCATCGAGGGTTTTCGTTTCTGCGCCGAGGTGATCAGCGCAGGGCGGCGTTGGGCGTGTTCTTCCAGGGGCAGGGGCAAAGCGGCGAGCAATTGGTCTCCGCGATAGATGCGCAGGGTGCCGTCGAGTTGATGGGAAAGTTCGACGGTTTCTGCGGCGTAGCCGCGGTGGCCGGGCAGGGGTGGCAGGGCAATGGAGTGGGTGCCCAGAGCGACGGTGTGATCGGCATTGACCACGCGCTGATAGTGCAGGGCCAGGCAGCGGGTGAGGTCGAAGCGGCGCGGCAGGCGGCGAAAGTCTGAGTCGGCCTGGGCGGGGGGATGGGCGAAGCGGCGGTTGTAGTCGGCGCAGAAGTTCTGCAGCACGGCGTTGGCCTCGTCCAAAGTGGCAGCCCGGGCGAGGCGAAGTTCGCTGACCAGACGGTCCTGACAGGTGCGCCAGACCCGCTCGATGCGGCCTTTGGCCTGGGGCGAGTAGGCGGGGATCTGCGCGATGCCGAGTTCTGCGAGGGCGCGTCCTAGTTGGGTGGGAGATTGTTTTCCGGCGAGTTGTTCGGCCAGGGTCCAGTGCGCGTCGTTGCGCTGGAAGATGGAGTGCCGATCGCGGTAGAGGCTGAGCGGAATGCCATGGGTCACGATCAAGGCCTGCAGGGCGCGGAGATAGCCGACGGTATTTTCGGCTTCGAGTTGGAAGTGAGCGGCCAGTATCTGGCCGGTGGTGTCGTCCTGAAAGCCGAGCAGGGTGAGCACCGGGCCGCGGCCTTCGAGCCAGTCGTGGCGACTGGCGTCGGTGAGCGCCATCATGCCGAAACGCGGGCGGGGCGGGCGGCGCGAGCGATACTGGCGCAGCCGGCGTTTTTGCGGAGAGGCCAGCTTGGCAGCCCGTAGGATGCAACGCACGGTTTCGCGGCTGAACCCGAGACCTTCCTCGGCGCAAAGCTTTTCCGTCAAATGAGAATCGTTGAAGCCCACATACTTGCCACGGGCCAAGATTAGGACCAACTGCTTCTGGGGCGGGGAAACGGCCCACGGCGTGGAGCGTCCGCGATTGCCATGCCGCACCCAGTCCACCGAGTCGGGCCGATAGCGGCCTTTGAGCCGCTGCATTCTCAATCACCTTCACTCGCTGAAACTCTTTCTGACTCATCGCCACCATCCTTGGAGGGTGACAGAGTCTCGTTGCAGTTAGGGGATGACATTATCTTGGAGCATCTACATTCCGGGCACCTGGTTTGTTGCGCACCCTCACCCGTCCATGTCAGTATGGCGAGGAATTTACGGCGCGACTTCGAGAGAAGGGTGATGTCCAGAGCTTATCAACGTAGCGATGGCCATTTCATAGACTACGAGATTTATGAGCTCCGCGGCGTCAACGGCGTCTTCCGTGGTCCGCCGACTGACAGCGACGAGTACATAGCTTGCCTGGGCGCCGCGCAAACATTTGGCCGTTTCGTCCAGAAACCTTTTCCGAAATTGATTTCTCGCGGTTTGGGTATCGATGTCCTGAACCTCGGACGTGGCGGAGCAGGCCCGACATTTCCTCTCAGCAATCCAAAGCTGATGGAGTACATCAACCGCGCCCGGATCGTCATCGTGCAGGTTCTGTCCGGCCGAAGCCAGTCCAATTCCCTTTTCCACACCGTGGGCCATGGGATGTATGGTGTCAACCTGGTGGATGGCCGCGAGCTCTCGGCCGATCAGTTTTACACTTGGCTGCTGTCCCAGGACGAACAACTGGCACGCAAGATTGTGGCTGAAACAAGAGAGAATTACGTCCTAGCGATGACCGCACTGCTCGATGCGATCAAGCCGCCTAAGATCCTTTTTTGGTTCTCGGTCCGCCGCCCGGAGTATCAAGAGCGCTGGGAATTGCCCCTCGAGCGTCTTTGGGGGGAATTTCCCCAGTTCGTGAATCAGACAATGCTGGACCGATTACGGAGCCACTGTGATTCCTATGTCGAGTGCGTTTCACGGCGAGGCTCGCCTCAACCGCTGTTCGATCGAAACGGCAATCCAACATCCTTCAAGGCGTTTTCCCTCTCCTCCGCAGAAGGAGTCATGAAAACCGAAAACCGCTATTACCCTTCGCCGGAAATGCACGAAGACGCGGCCGAGTTGCTGGTGCCGGCCTGCCGCAAACTGCTCAACGGTAGCATCGGTTCGTAAACTCCAGCCAGTGTTATCAAAAACGCTTAGCGAACCGCCTGCTCCAGCCGAAGGTCCTGGAAACAGATGCCGGCATGATCAGCCGAATCGACATCGTCTGCCAGACGCACGCTGAGGCTGAGGCTTACGGTGGGGACAGGGGGTTCGAAGGCAAGATCAACGCTTTTCATATCGGAATGACGGAGTGTAAATTCCTGCTCGGCCAGACTTTCTCCAACCGCGCCATCGATCCGAAGGCAAATAACGGTTCCTGCGCCTAGAGGATGCTCTGCGTACGCGGTCGCACAAACACGGTTGAAGGGCCGGCCAGGCAGTCCTGAGAGCACAAGTCGGGTCTCCGTTCCCCGTGCACCCGGGCTCAGCACCAAACCTTTGTCGGTAACACGGGATTGCGATGTCCAGTCGATGAATTGCAACCGGTAGTCCGCCCGCTCAGATTTCTCTGGGATTGGACCCGATCTTGTCAGTTCACGCAGGATCGGCCCAAGGTTGCAGGACAGAAGTGCTCGAGACGGCATGTGCCACAAATCGTTACGCGCTTTGCGCTCTGCCGCATAGTGCTCAAACAGCGAGGGACAGAGCTTCGGCAAGTGGGCACTCTTGCCCCAGGGTTTTGAGAACCGCAGGCGATCGCGCAGCACGCCTCCGGTCCGAAGATTTCCAGCACCGTACTTTAGCCGTTTTTGGAGGCCTGGACATGCAGCAGCATTCGCCTCTTCGATCTCGCGCTGCGACCGGCCAAACAGGAGAGCATCGAAACCGAGGTGCCAGCCGAGGCGGTCGAAGAGCGTGATTACGCTTCGCGGCGAGAGGACGAAGTCTTCATAATGAACGATGTGGTCGAAACCCGTGCGCCCGCGGAAGACCTCTTCCAGCACGGAAAACTTTTCATCTATCAATCCCGCCTCATTCGCATAGGATTTGCCAAAGAGGCTCTCGTAGTTGTCGACAGGGTGGCGCAGGAAGAGCACCGTCACGTCGGGTCGAAATCGTCGACGATGCAATTCAAGGCTAAACGCGGTGGTCACCACGGCCTTGGCGACGCAGTCTCTATCGGTCTCCAGTTCTGGCGCCGCAAACATATTCCAGATATCGACAAATGCCAGGCTGGCAGGATTCTGCGCAAGCGTGAACGCCAGAATTGAGGCTCCACTCGATTGCATGCCGTAAAGAAGGACTCTCATGTGGATATCGAACTCTGCTCCAATGGACGGCGATCCGGACCAGGCCTGAAGCATGGTAGATCAAGCGATAGCGTTCGACAATCCGGAGACTTTCAGTAACGCCGGAACTGGAAAACAACAGGAATCAATTCGCGAGACTGAAACGATGAGGTTGGGAAGGAGGTGTTGTTGGAAGTGCCATTTGTACTTTCGACAACTTAGGGAACTCAGTGACCGAGCACCTCGCAACAGTGAATGGACTTTAAATCCAGCGCACACTTCGAGGTCAAGTAGGGAGCGAACGCGGCGAAGCGGGAAGTGCTTTCCGGGCCGTGATCGCCATGAATCAAACGGCTTATAACAAAGTGGAGTTATAAACAGGGGTGTCGGCGGAGACATTTCTTTTGCGGCAAGGCAAGGCATGACAACTCGTCAGGGATGCGGCGGCGATCAGCCACGACGGCCATCCTTGTAGTGCATCGAGCGCGAGGCGAAATGCTACTCCCACCGTAGCCGAATCCCCTAACGATCGCCCTGTCCATCATTGGCGAGAGGCAAGAGTCCTCTACCACCGGGAGCATCACATTCGGAAGCACGATTCCAAGTTCCTTCAAGCACAGGAGGCGATCGAGACCTATCTTAGAGAGCAGCGCCATAAAACCAAATAATAACGAATGGGCATTATCAGACGAGTAGGACTTTCATGTCTTACGGTCCGGGTTCCGAATCGGTGTCGAGGTTCTAAGGCAACAAATCGCCGTCGCGATTGACGGAGTGATCGGCGATTCGGAACAGCAACATCTTCCAAGTAGCTTCTGGATCTAGGTGCAGAACCTAAACGAAAAAGCAGGGGCCCAACACCGGCGTCTTGCAATGAGAATCATTTCCGGAAGGTGTGGCTGTAACTGTGGCTGAACGTTGCTAAACCTGGCCAACGTTTCAAGCATTTGGAAGCGGTTCTCTGTGCGCGCAAGACTCTTCTAAGTTATTGAGTTCCTGGACATGGATGGTTGAACCTTTGACTGACTCTTAATCAATATGCTCGTCAGTGAATTAGGCTAGGAGCGGTCGGCCGATACCGCCCCATACGCTAGAACGACCCGGAGAACCGCGCCTCCAGGAACTCGCGCAGCTTCGCAGTGGCCTTAAACTGCGGAATCGGGTCCAGTTCCTTGAAAGCCGAAGTGAATGCATTGGAAAGGCTCCAAATTGTTCGCGGTTGG
Organism: uncultured Acidobacteriaceae bacterium; assembly: GCA_963768265.1. Taxonomy (GTDB): domain Bacteria; phylum Acidobacteriota; class Terriglobia; order Terriglobales; family Acidobacteriaceae; genus Sulfotelmatobacter. Next base: position 123,575 of record CAVYHM010000020.1, on the reverse strand, counting down.
AATTCCTCGTACTTCGGCTCGAAGTAGAGATCATGGACGGTGCGGGCAAGATGTTTCGGAGCTTCGAGTCTGCCCTCGACGAACGCTTCGTAGATGACCACCTTGGCCGTGACGTCCGTAAATTCACTACTCAGCCAGGCTTCCACCTGTTTGCGCATCGGCTCGAAATTCCTCTGCATGCGATCCACTCCGACTGATATGCAATCGATGAGCGAAAACGACTTCGAGTGTTTCGCCAGCACCGGTGTGAAGTCTCCTGCAAATGCCATGTTCGAGCGAACGAGAGATACAGTGGGAGCCTTCTCTCCCTCAGCCTCCTTCTGGTGCAGCCAGTTGCATTTGCTGTAGATGCCCAACGCAAGACAACTGCCCGCATCGAGAGTTGTGTCCTTTTCCAGGACATCGTCATCTTGGTGCGCGACACAGGAATGAGAAATGAAAAAGAACTCTTCAGGATGCGTATCGAGAATCTGGATTGGCCAAACCGGGTGATCTTTGTGCCAGACAGCAAGACCGCGGAAGGGCGACGACTTGTTCCGATGAGCGGGCGAGTCTTCGAAATTCTGCGGAACAGATGCGATGCCAGACAGGAGGGCTGGGTATTTCCGTCCAAGCGCTCCGCGTCAGGGCAGCTAAGGTCAATTTGCAATCTCTTCCGAAAAGCGCGCAACAAAGCGGGCCTTCCGAAAGAATTGGTTCTCTACTGTGCGCGACACGACTATGGTACGCGAGTTCTGATGCGAACCGGCAACCTTGCGGCTGTAATGCGGACGATGGGGCACCGCGACGTAAAGACCGCGATGCACTATCAGCACCCGGAACTGGAAATCGTGCGCGCTGCGCTCGATTACCGTCCGCCAACATCTAAAGTAGCGGCGTAGCAAATAGGGGTTACGACACCTTTTGCGACACACCCAAAAACCGCAATCTCGGCAAGTCATTGAACACTTGGCAAGTCGGAGAAAGCGAGTTCTCTTGGCCGAATAATCGGCCGTAAGTCGAGGCCATCCAGCCGGACACGATGTAGCGTCACTTGACCGTGGCGGCGACCGCGAGAATCTGCTTGTCGATGGAGGCGCGCTGATCCTTTGGCAGAAGGTCGGCCTGTTCGAGGCCCTTCCACGCAGTGGCGGCGCGCTCCGCCGTCTCGACGGCAATCTTCCACAGCGGGCTTGCGGGAATCCGAGCCGTGTCGGCAAAGCGCCGCATCTGGCCTGGCGTGATTTCGGACAAGCTGCGGCTGCCGCCGAAGCTCAGGGCGAGCTTGTCGTTGGGAATATAAGGAAGCGTCGCCACAAAATCGTATCCCGGCGACAGGGCCGGCTTACGCCGGTCGGGATAGAGGAGTGACCAATTCTTGAGATGCATATCGGCGTTGCCGATGACAACGGAGAACACAAGGCGGCGGACAAATTCCACGATGGCCTCCTCGCCCGCCTCCGCCCATAGGACGGACGCGATGTTGGCATAGCTGTGAAAGCGGTACTTGTCGTTAGGAAATTGACCAAATACTTGCGCGAAATCCTCCATGTGAACGGGATCGCCTCCGGGGACGCGGTCGAAGCGCTGTACGGCGAGAGCCTTGCTTCCCGGCGCGCGCGCCTCTTCGGGGAGTCCCTTGATCTCCGACACTTCGACGAGGCCGTTATCCGGCACCACGATGCCCGCGCGGCGCGCGAGTTCCAGCATCACGAATTCATTCTCGGGGACGGCGGCGAAGCGGGCTGAGGGAAGCTTGACGATCCATGACCCGCCCACGCCGCCGGCGGGGACGGTCAGGCCGCCGGATGCTTCCATGACGGCGGAAAACTTCAACTGCACGCCGGCGAGAGAGAACCGCAGCACGGCCTCGCGCTGGCGACCATCATCATGGTCGGCGTCGGCATCATCATGATGGGCATCGTCCTCCTTGGCATCGCCCTCAAGCGGCGCGATGACAAGCGCTCCAGGGAGATCGGCGCCGAGGACCGCGAGGAGGAAGAATTCGCGTTCGGGATTCACGGCGGCAAGCTTTGCAAGATACTCGCGCAGGGGCCCTTCGGGAAGCAAGTTCGAAAAGAACGGCGGCACGCGGCGCGGCACCGGGCGCAGGGCCGTAACGAGCCCGCCGGTGCGGCCCTTGAACGAGAGGCTTAAAGTCGGACGCTGCGGGTCGTCGATGTAGTCCTGCTCGAAGGCAAAAATCTGGCGGTCGCCTGCAAGGCGGTTGATGACACCGATCTGGTTCCCGTGCAGGCGCACCGAAAGCGCGTTGAGCTTCTTGGGATCAAACTTCATCGCGCGGCTCCTGCGTGCTGTCCTCGTCGCCGTCGGCATAGAGGGAGCGTTCCTCGCCTTCGCCCTTCTGGTCCGGCTGCAGATGATCGCGTATGAGCGACTGCACGACGGGGACGAGGGCGCGTGGGACCATGAGAAGATCGCGGTCGAGAATACGGACCAGCTCAAGAAGGGTGTCGTAGCGCGGCACGATCTTGCCGGACTCGATGCCGGAGATGTGCGCCTGGGTTAGCCCGAGGCGGCTGGCCACATCCCTCTGGGTCCAGCCGCGCTTTTCCCGCGCCTCCTTCAAGGCCCGGCGCATGTCCTCTGGAAGGCCCTCTAGGCGCAGTGGCCTGATATGTTTTGCTATATGTGTATTCATTGTTGATATAATGTAGCATATCAACGACAAACAGTAAATATATTATAATATATTACAGATATACACTGATATATTTTAGCATATCAGACAAGGAGGATTAGATGGAAAATGCCAATTAGAGCCGCATGACAATTCCCTGCGCGATCGATGAAGTTTGATTTCCAGGGCGGAGGTCTTCGAGACCTCAGCTCCGAGTTGGGCCCGAGTTTTGCCAAGTCGTCAGTGAACAGCGTGGCCTCGTGGCTGGCGCGAGAGATTGAGACGTAGCCGAAACGGGAGTTGAGCAGGTCCGGGTGGACACTGGTATCGGCGTGAACGAGAACGCGTTCGGCGGTGAGCCCTTGGGCGCTATGACTGGTGACGGCATAGCCGTGGTAGAGATGACGATGTTCGTTGGGGTTGAATTCGATCTGGCGGTTGTTGTCGAGGCGGATGGACAAGCGACCATCGGGGTGGATCGCCTCGATCGCAGCCCTGTCCCGATTTGCAACGCCGAGTGATTTGTCGGGCGCAGTAAACTGGATGCGGTCGCCTACGGAAAGCTCGCGTTCGATCTCTTGGTAGACGCTGACACCAGTGAGGCGGCGGGGATCGTAGGTGGCAAGCTCGTGGTTTGCTTTCTCGACCGTGAGGAGGTTTGCGGCTGGGTTGATCGCGACTACCGATGCATAAGCGGCAGCCTCGATTCCGATGATTTTGCTTCCCCGAGTGTAGCGAACCGCTTCGTTGATCTCGTACTGGCTTGCCCAGGATCGTTCAGCTCCGGTCATGTCCTGACGCTGAACCAGGACACGAAAAGTATGATCTTCGGGCGCAAGGCTTCCATTGGCCTTCAACTCCTGGCGAACAGCGAGGTTCAGCTCACGTCGGGAAGCATTGTCCGGCGAGACGATGAGAGTATTCTCGGGCGATTCGACGTAGCTCTTGGCGATGGCGCGGATGCGGTCTTCTGCGTTGGGAATTTCCTTCACACTGCCCTGCTGCTGGAGTGCGTCGAGCGCAGCGGAGACTTGGCCCGTCGCCAGCAGTTCGACGGCAGATTTCAGAGCGGGTCCTTTTGGCGCACGATCGCATCGAGTCTGGCCGTACGCATTCCGGCTTCCTGCAGTTGTTCGAAGGGGCGGCCCGCTTCGACACCCTGATGCTGGCGGGTATCGCCAATCGGAAGCACGCGGTCATTGGGACCAAGCCGCGAAAGAAACTCGCGCATCTGAGTGGTGCTGGCAAGGCTCGATTCATCGACAAGGTAGAAGTGCTTTTGCTCTCGTAGGTCGGGATTCGCGGTGCGGACGAGGAAGCCTTGTAGGGTTCCGGCTTTGATGCCCGCCTCATTGAGTTGGTGCGCGGCGCGGGAGGTCGGCGCAAAACCCTTGACCTGATACCCCTGCGTTTCAGCAGCGCAACGGATGACTGCGAGCGTGGTCGTCTTGCCTGAGCCCGCGAACCCCTGGATTCCTTGGATGTGGTCCGACGAACTGAGCACATCCTCGACCGCGCTTTTTTGTGCCCGGTTGATATGATGATGATCATCGGCAACGGCGATGGCCTGCGAACGCGAAAGAACTGGCTCGACGTGGTTTTGTCCCTCACGACGCAGAATCTCAACAAGCTGTATTCTCAATCCATTGCGATTTTTCGGACGCGGTTCCTTCGGCGGGATACATATCGCTCTAAACCGTCATCACTTCCTAGAATGTAATGGCTCAGACCGTCGACAGGAACCGGCCAGCCCGGCGATCTTCATCGACTGACTTCTTGATGGCCCGAGAAAGGTCGGGAACTCTCTGTACTTCGTCAATGGTCGTCCGATGGAGCGCGCGCATTAACCCAGCTGGATTGTTGTGTGCCGCGGCCAGCACCGTGTCGTCGTCCATGGTGATGAATTCGCGATTGCCCGCGACCAAATAGCGAACCAGTGTGGCCTTGCCGCACTGCCGAGGCCTGTAGCAATAACAACCGGCGTGTCCTTGAGCGCGCTGAACACCAGTTCGGCAGAAAAGCGCGGAAAGAACGCGTGATCGGTATCGTCCCTGCCGGGTGGAAGCTTCGTCTAATTCGGATTAAGGTTGCGTCTATTTCGGATGATAGCCTTGTCTGATCCAGAACCGAACCTGGAAAGCGCCGGGACTCTCGGCTCGTGGAGGGGCGTCCCGTGCCTGGGTGTAGCGCTGAACGAATTCCGGGAAGATAGCGGCAAGCTTGCTCCCGAGTGGCCTCAGTCTTTGTCGACCTTGCCTAGCTTCTTCGGATTCATCGCCAGCCCGCATGCGCACTGCGCATCGATCAAGCGAAGCCTCCCGATCGCGCTGCGCGGCCTTGCACACTATCGAACAGGCGCCTGACGAAGCCCGACAGATGCTTGGGTCTTCCACGTCATTTAATCTGCCATTAATAGTCGCGATCCGCAATTTCCTTGTATTACACGCCGTAATACGGTAGACTTATGGGTATTAGCAATATGGCTTCTCCTCTGACTTTGAGACTTGACGCAAAGACCAGAAAGCGGATCGAGCGCATCGCTCGCCGCAGACAAGTCTCCGTCTCCGAAGTGATACGTCTCGCGATCGCAGCGTGGGCGGAGCAGCAAGAGCCGATCACCGCGCCCTATGAGGCGATTGCTGATTTGATCGGGGTGGCCCATGGCGGGATGCCCGGTCGCTCCACTCAGATGGGCCGCCGATTCTCCGAAATCCTCAAGAAGCCGCGGAACTACAAGTGATCCTCATCGACGCTGGACCACTTGTGGCGCTGGTCGATGCTGACGATCAGTATCACGAGAAGTGCGTCGATTGCTTGAAGAGCTTGCGGGAGCCCTTGGTCACCGTGTGGCCTCCCCTCGTCGAAGCCGTCTATTTGCTAGGGGATCTTCCACAAGCCCAGGAAGCTCTGTGGGAGATGTTGGCGCGAGGAGCTGTGCGACTCCTCACCCTCGACCTGGTAGACATACCCCGCATACGAGAGCTCATGATCAAATATGCCGACCGCCCGATGGATCTCGCGGACGCGGCACTCGTCAGAGTGGGTGAGCGAGAAGGCATCAGGAGGATCTTCACAGTGGACCGCAGCGATTTCATGGTCTATCGCCTTCACGGACGGATCGGTCTTGCAATCGTCCCATAGGAGAACTCGGGAATACGGGTCACCGTTGCCCCGATCAGCTCGACCCAGTCGGGTTGCTCAGCCGTCTTTGGCTGGTGGTCGGTCGATGGCGCTGCCTTCTTCAGGCGGGGAGTGCGGAAACGAAGGCCGAAGCATACCGGGAAGAGCATGACATTCTGGGTAAGCTCATGCCCATGTGGCAACGCCAGTAGATGGCTTTTGGATGTTTCTGCAATCAGCGCATTCCCACGTTTTTCACTGGCGTAAAGAACCAACGCCTTCATTTTCGATGGCTTTTCACAGCACGCGCGTAGCCTTTCAGGCACCTGTTACGATTGGGTTGGGGATTGCCGAATGTAGCCGGCCGCAAACCAACGTTCTCAATTTAGCCCCGATGGGCGGTTACAAGTAACTTGTTTCCCCCAACGTCGTGGAGCTTCACGCGGTATCGCCCCTGTCCACGGCAAGCCGCCGGGCCATGCGCCTTTCCTCTTTCTTCGCTGCTTCGCGTCGGCATCGCTCCTCGATAGACAGAACTGCTTCTGGGGAAGTCTTGCCGAACCTTTTGGAGTAGAGCTCCTCGATAAACTGCGGCAAGGGCAGCTTCCACGGCTCCTGCCTGTGGTTATCGATCTTGCCCAACTTCGCCGGGTTCATCCCCAGTTCGCGGGCCATGTGGACCTGGGCGTGAGACAAGTGGTGGCGCTTTCGCGCCTCGATCCATGCCTGCATCTTCTGAGTGGGCTTCTTCGTCTTGTTGGCCATACATCATTTTCCGTCGAGACAAACGTCCTATATCTTCCGCATCTGGCATGGTCGGGCGGGGCGCTTGGAACAGATTCGGGTCGAGGCTGTCCCGCTACCCTTGAGGTCGATTCTTGGCTTGCTCCATAGCGATCTGGTTGACATGTGACAACGCCTTCGACCCAGAGGCCCCCTCGATCGCTTTCAAGGCAATGTCCTGCACCTGCTGCTTAGCGTCTACTAGTTGCTTTTCGAGCGTCACGATCTGAGCGGCTTGGCGGGCTAGAGTCTCCTCCAGGGTCCTCACCTGCAGTTCAGCAAGCCGCTTTTCGGTCTCCGCGTCCTTCTTCAGAACGAGCACCTCCTGCTCGAACTTGGCTTCCGTCTCGCGTCGTACCCGCAACGCTGCAGTCTCCGCCTCATTCTGGAGACGTGCAGGAAAACCCTCACCTTCCCTTCGTAAACGCGTCAGTTCTTCCTCGCGGTCTTTCAGTTCCGCCTCGCGCTGTCTCCACGCTTTCTCCAGAGCCTCCTGACGCTCCTGGTTCTTTTTCTCCACCAGGCGCATCTCTTCTTCATACTTGTCCTGAGCTTTCTTGCGCTCGAGCGCCTTCTTATACTCATAGTCTTCGATCTCGCGCTGACGCTGCTTCTTAAGATTCTCGTCCTGCTCTTTGCGCTCACGTTCCATTCTCGCCGTCTCTTCCTCCCACGCCTGGCGCAGCGCACCTATCTCTGCCTCCGCACGCTGCTTTTCCCGCGCATAATCCTGCACGATCTGATCGAGCGCCGTGGCCGCCACGTCCATCTTATGGATCTGCTCCAGTTGCTTGCGCTCGAGCGCTACTGCCTCCCGCACCGTGGCCAGTACCTTCACCTCCTGCGTGAGCTGCTCGGAAACATCGGCTAGCGCCTTGCCGACCTCGAGTCCCAGCCCTGAAATCTTCTGCACTACAGCCTCGACCGTTATACCCTCAGCGGCTTGTCGGACCTCGGCCGCGCGCAATCGCGCGGCCCCCTCGGCCTTGGCGTCTACGGCCTCGCGCGCAGATTCCACCTGCTCTTGGATCTCCGCGAACTCCTGCTGCATCTCTGCTCTGCTGCGCTTTGCTCGCACAGGTGCTTTCATTGCCTTCACGGGCATAGTCGTGTTCCTTTCGCAGGAAGACTATCAGATTTCAGCCTTTCACATTCACTCTAGACGTATGACCGAGTCGATTGACGCGAGGGCCCAGCTTGACATGCTCGAAGAATCGGCCCAGTTCCAGACGAGTTTTTTCTCTAACGAATCTGAGCGTACCTCTGGAATATGGGGTGGGGTGCAAGAGCATGATGCAGGCCGTCAAGGAGTCTTCGCGAATTGAACGGGGCAGGCCCAAGCCCGTATCCGCGACGCTACCTCCGCAACCGATCTCGGTGAGAACCCATGAGCCCCGTCGGTCCTACTCCGGCACCACAGGCGGAATCGGAGCCCAAAGCGGGAGAGAACGCCGTGCCGGACCCAACCGGCTCTAGCACTCCTGCCAAGGCCACATTCGGATGGCATTGCGAAAGCCGCCCTCGAGCGTTTAGGACGAGCACTCGCCGGCCTGGTAAGGCGTTACAAACACCGCGCTGACCTGCACGGTTCAGGCGGCTCGCCTCAAGCCCCACTGCCGAAAAATAGATCGAGTTTTTTATCGATCAACCTAGGCAAATTGTGGGATACTTACGTCGCTATGTGGCGTCAGCAGGGACCCAGAACGAAAACATTTTCGTACAATAAACGTACAATGGATCGGCCAATGGGCCGTTTTCGCCCTTGTGGCACTTCCTAGAATCAATAACTTACGTGCTGTCAACATAGTGATTAGTCCGACTCCCGTCGCCTCCACCAATAACTAGTTTATTATCAATTACTTGTCGGCATATTTTAATTCCGTACAATAGGTTTTGCGCGGGGCTGGGTCTCCGCCGAACTTCCTTCTTGGTCTTTCCCCCCGACAGCCAAATCCTCGGCTACCAGAGCCGATGCGGTAGTAAATATGTTAAGCCAGCAAACCCCTCCCAGTGTGTGGATGTGATCGTTAATCCTTTTTCGAACCCTGCATCGAAGACCAGATTTCTGCGCGCTGTGTAGCTGATGGCCCAAAGATTACCCACCGCATTGCTGCGCAAAAAGGGCTGCGTAAAGCGCCAGATCTCACCAGACACTGCAAAGCCTTTCACGATTGGATGTGAGATGGAAAGCGTTTGGCCGAACTGGAGCCTGTGCACTGAACTTTGAAGGACGTCATTGAAGACCGCGTTCGCGTCATAGTGGAATTCCCGCACGTCAGCGCTCGCGTAGAACACCGACGAGTTCCGAGGGCTGCCGAAGTCAAGCTCGGGCGCGCCGCCGTCGTAAGCCCGACGGGAATAGCTGACTGCCAAAGTCGGCTTCGCACCCTCGCCCGACATGAGCACAACTTGCGCGCCGAGGAACACTTCAGCTGTTCCGTTGGCTGTAATTCCTTCGGCAGTGTAGTGGACTAGAGGTTCAGAAGACTCGACAAACTCTAAACGGCGCGAAACCGCAAGCTTTATGACTTCGTTCCATTCGTGGCGTGTTGAAAACTCGGGCGAGTCAGCGGCGTCGAGAACGCCTGCTTCGAATTGCAGGTACCCGACGGGTGTAAGCGTCGCGGGGTTGCTTACAGTGGGCCGGGCAGGATTGGCCGCAGGCTCATCGATTTGTCGTTGCCCCGATTGAGCCGCGCTCGGAGGTACAAACCCACCGACCATCAGAAGCAGACACAGGGCAGATTTCAATGGTCCTCCTCATGATGAAGGAACCTGACGCCAGTTGAGGGTTCCGCGGAGAAAGCGAAATCGATCTTCATCCTCCGGGAACGGAACGCCCTTGTGTTCCCGATTTTCGCGCAAATGGCTTCAATGGTTGACCTGCACGATACCAGACAAGATGAACCATAGCATCACGACGAGAATGAGGGTCACTCCCAACAGCATGACCAGCCCTTCCCGTGTAGTGATCCTCCGACCGCTTCATGGCTCCGCTCGACACAGGAAGGCTACAAAAGAGGACGGCACGGTTTCGGCCGTACCGCCCTCATGGACGGGGGAGCGTCGGCTAGAAGTGGAACCCAATTTCAGCGGTTAGCGAACGAGGTGTGACATAGTGGGTGCCGCTGAAGGTGGAGAAGAAGTTGTACAACGCCGTCTTGTTCGTCACATTGATGGCAGTGAGGCGCAGACTCCATCGGTAGTGGTCACCGCGGAGGAGGTTGTCGTCACCCACGCTGACGTCAAATAGATTTCGCGGCGCAATCCGCTGCGGATTGTGATCGTCATTCTCTTTTCCGGGGGCCGGGATCTTCACGTAGATCGATCCCAGTCCTGCGGCGTCGCAGGTTGCGAGCGCTGGTCCAAACGGATTTGGCGCAGCAAGTTTGCCATCGCACGTCAGCCCTGACTGAAACTCCTGGTCCGCCGTCAGAGGCAACGTGGTGATGTTGTTCACAAAGGCCACTTGGCCACTGGGGATATTCGCTCCGCCTCCATCTGCGATAGGCGTCGAGCCAAAACAGGTTGCGGTTGGCGCGGAGCATGGGATTGATCCGGCCACCAGCCCGCTGTCATATCTCCAGTTGAAACCCAGCCACGGACCGGTTTTCCATGGTTGGTACTGGAAGTGCGTCGTCTGGTTAAACTTCTCGTCATGGTCAATGCGGAAGACCGCTGGCGCGGGCAGGAACGGTGTCCCACCGACTTGCGGGGGAAAGAAGCGCGCGGCCACGCTGGACATCACCACCAGCGCGGTAAACCCGTGATAATTAGGAACGCTCACGCGGAGCGTATATCCCGGGATCTTTGAGTTATGCCACTCGATCGGAAACGCAATCGGGGAGGCTGCCACCACACCGAAGTCGTAGGAGCCGTGGGTGTACTTCCAGATGTACTCGCCATCCACTACAACATATTTTCCGAAGGCTTGCTGAATCCCAGCGTGGAATTCATTGCGCCACCCTGGACGAATTGCGCCACCGACGCAGGGAATATTCGGCGGCGGCACCAGGAAGGCAACGACTGGGTTGCTGCACCCCGTGCTGGCAATGATCAGATTTTCGTTGAACGGCGATTCCATGGTGCGCGCGTAAGAAATGCGCAATATGGTGTTACTCGGTTTGATGTTGTACGCAATACCGAGCCGTGGCTCCGGCTGGGCGTCTTTGGTGAATCCGTTGTAGATGTCTCCGCGAATCCCGACATTAAACGCCCAATTTCCCTTGGTGATGTTGTCCTGGATGTAAAGCGCGGATTCCTTCACATCGGTGTGGCCGTGAAAAGTGAACGGAGTTCCCGGGGCATACCGTGTTGTAGTTCCTCCGGGAGGAATACCTCCGCCCGTCAAGTCGCTCTTCGCAAGAGTGATGCATGGATCCGCGTCGGGAACGCCATTGGCATCGAGACACGATGGCACGAATAGCCCTAAGAACCCAGGATCGACCGTGCCGAGCGTGTCAGTCTCGGTCAGGAATGTCTGCTGGTACGTAGCGCCGATCTTTATGTTGTGGATCCCCTTCACATAGGACACATCCGCGCGGAGACCAGCATTGGTTAGCTTCCGGTCTTGCGTGACGGTCTGAGCCTGCAGGTCTGGGGACAAATCCGCGAAAGGATCGGCGCTCGGGTAATAGTTGAATTGGTCTTTCCGGATAAAAGCGCCAACGTTCATCACCGCGGACGTGCTGAGCACGTGTGTCCAGGACGGTGCAATGTTAAATGTCCCGATCTTCGAACGCTGATCCGTAGGGCCGAGAGGAGTCAACGTTGCAGGGCTGACGGCCTGACTGCCAACGCAAGTGAACCCTGCGTTGCAGGTATGGAATTGCTGGTCGAAGGTGTTGGGGTTTTGAAACCACGAGCGCGAATAGCCGAAGTTGAGGTGAATGGAATCGGCTGTCGTGAGCTGGTAGTCGACCCGGTCGAACAGGTTTTCCTCGTTGCCCTTGTCATGTATCACTGCGAACTCGGGGGGATCGAGAAACCGTCCGCTGTTCAGCCCGTTCGCGGTGATGAAGTTCCCCCACTTTTGTCCGCCGTAAGCGAGATTGAAGCCGATGTTGGACGTTCCAAAGGACCCATAAGAAGCGGTTAGGTCGCCATGTGGCGTGGTTACGCCCTGACCTGAACGTGTGGTCGCTACAATGATCAGGCTGGTCTTGCCTCCATATTCCGCGGGTGGCGCGCCCTGGATGACTTCCAAGGATTGGATCGAACCAATGGGAAACTGATTGGAAAAGACCTTGCTTTGCTGGTCGGTGATCGGCTGCCCGTCGATGGAGAACGAATTCTCCGCGTGGTCTCCCATGCCATGAAACAGGCCGTTCGAGTCCGCGGCGATTCCGGGTGACGCGAGAGTAACGAGTGAACTCAATGACGACGAGGCACTCTCCAGTGGGATCTTGTCGAACAATGCGCGATCAACGTCGGTGTGAGCTGTAGGATCGTTCTCCAGTAGATCTCCGCCAGCCTCCACGTTCACTACATCTGACGCTCCTGCCACCTTGAGACTGATGCTGATACTCAGTGGCACGGCAGATCGAACGTCAACGTCCTGAGAGTAAGGAGCAAACCCCGCACCTGTTATGCTCAAATGGTAGGGATTAAATGGGACGTTGGGGAAACTGAATCTTCCCGTACTATCCGTGGTGGTGGATCGGTCAAAGTGGCTGACTGGGTTATGAATTTCAACCGCTGCATTCGCAACCACCGCACCGGTGGGATCAAGGACAGTGCCATTTATGGATGCAGAATTGGACTGCGCGGAAGCGTCAAGGCCCAGTGCCAAACAGAAAAACATTACAAAGGCCGCATGAAGCGACTTCTTGTAAAAAGCCAGCATGAATTCCTCCAGAAGACTTTGGTCTAAGCGATCAAAACACGGTTCAAGGAACGCGAGCCGAGCATAAGGGACTGAAATCTGATCGTTAGACGCTAGGAGGCGGGCGAACCCACAAGGCGAACGCTATCACGCGCTGCTTGGCCGAGATCGGCTCGGGCAGAAAGGTGGATGCAGAAACGAACAACACCTTTGGCAAGGTGGTAGTGACTTTAGGGGAGGCTGAATGGGCGGCGATACAGATCGTACACTTCGCCGCCTCGGCGGCGCTCGAATGTTGATGTACGGCGAATGCTACCGCTGACCACAAGGTCAGCAGTAGGCACAGCATCGCTATCCGTTTCGATATCGAGCGCACGACGGCTACCCTCAGGAAGCTTTTACCGAATCTATACCAAAACGCCAATCAGACGCAACGAGAGAGTACCTAGGCAGGTATGTATTAAGCTCCTCGGCAACGCCAATGCTTCACGAGAATTGGAGACTCGTTACCGCAGATGCTAGGCTGATTCTGTTTGGCCGTACCAAGCGATCTCTCCGGGCTGTACACCTCGCCAGTGTTTTGTGTTTACTGGCCGCCAGTGCTAGTGGTGGTGATAGGCAAAACCCGAGTAAAAACCCAACACGACGACGACCACAGCCCACAGAATTATCAATAGCAGCCGAACGATCCCCTCCGTACGGCTCGCTCTCTTGTTCCGATTCTGACTCTTCATGAAGTTTGACACCAACACGTACTGCCTTCCGCATCGAACACCGTCCCCAAATCCACGGAAGCCCTGATCTGTGTGGATGCCGGACTGTCGGCTGTGGCGTTCTGAGCGTCCAGGGCACTCTCTTGTAATGAAAGCTCTTCAACGGTTTCCCCAAGCTCTACGAGCAAAAGGGGCTAATCCTACATTCAAGGAATTCACGCGGCAGGGACAACATCTCGCCTGCATCTCGACACCGGACAGCCCACTCAAGCAGGCTCCGGTACTGGTCGAACTTAACAATATTCCCCAGCCACTCCGTGCCCGATGAGGTTGTAATCACGACTACGTTTGGCACGTCACATGGCCCAACACAACCACTAATGGTCAACTGGACTCGCTTCAACAGTCCCCGCTTACGCCATTCACTCTTGAGCCATTCCACTGGAACTTCAGGCAGCCCACGCTCGATATTGCCGCAACAGCAGCCTCGACAGATCGTGAGCTGCCCCACGACGAGGCGCTTAGTTTTGAGCGGACAATCACGATCCTCGTTCACAGTGCTCGATCCGTTCCCATTTCTGGAAGCCACTCAATCCAACACCCCATACCAGTCGTCCATCTCAAACGGGTTTGGTGATCTGCCCGACAAGAAAACGACTGCGGTAATCAAAATCCCTATGATCGCCAGGGCGATCAGGAGTACCCAAGCCCCTTTCCGATTCTGGATCACATGAGCAAAGTGCATAGCCACAGCTCAAGCTTGCTACAACTCCTCGATCTCATTGCCCGGCTCCCGAACTTCGGGGCAACAATCTCGTGGAATTGAGGATGAATGCCAATTCCGAGGTCACGTGAATAAAAGCGGCCAGGAGTGGATTAAGAAAGCCAAGAGCTGCCATTCCGACCCCGATGCTGTCCACAACCAGCGTGCCAACAAAATTCTGCATGATGATCCCGCGACAGCGTCGAGCAAGCCGCAAAGTTTCGACTAATTTCGAGAGATCGCTTCCGATCAAGATCACATCTGCGCTCTCCCGAGCAACATCAGTTCCCGATCCCATGGCGATGCCGACGTTGGCCTCTACGAGGGCAGGAGCGTCGTTGATTCCGTCACCGACCATCGCGACATTACGCCCTTTGCTCCGCAACTCAGTCACCCACTTTGCTTTCTGCTCGGGCAGGAGTCCTCCCACCGCTTCATCTACTCCGAGATCGCGGCCAACGGATGAAGTTGCGGCTTGTGTGTCTCCGCTCAACAGGACAGTCTTCAAACCCATCTGTCGCATTGCGGCGACCGCATTCTTGGCTTCCGGTCGCAAGACATCCGCAATTCGGATGCTTCCGAGAACTTGCCCCGCGCGAGCGACGTAGACTTCCGACGCCCCTCCGGCGCCGTTACCACCTGGGGGCAAACCCTTCGTCAGACCCTGCTCCACGAGCAGCGCCAGACTACCCACAAGAATCTCATCGCCTTCATAACTCACCCTGACTCCTCTTCCGGGCGTGGACGAGAATTCATCGGGCTCGACGAGTGGGATGGCGAGTTCTGTTGCCCGCGCCACAATTGCTTTAGCAAGAGGGTGTTCGGATTTGCGCTCCGCAATACTGGCAGCGGCTATAATCTGTAGCTCCCCGAAGCCATTGGCTGAAACGACTTCCCGGACCTGCGGGGTACCGAAAGTCAGCGTGCCCGTCTTGTCCAAAAGCACCGTGTCCACGGCAGACAGCGCTTCCAAGTAGAGCCCGCCTTTGATGATGGCTCCCTGATGCGCCGCCCGGCCGATTGCTCCGAGGATTGCAAGAGGAGTCCCAGCCGCTATGCCGCACGCTCCGGCAACGATTACGACCGAAATGGTTGACCTGACATTGTGAGTAATGATGAAGGTCAGAACGGCTGCCCCGAGGGCGAAATACACAAGGTAGCCCGCTAGACGATCGGCAGTCTTCTGAATCGGCGCACGCGACTTCTCGGCCCGTTCGACGGCTTCAATGATTCTTCCGAACGTGGTGTCGCGCCCGAGTTTTTGGGCACCGATTTCCAGTGCCCCCGACTGATTGATGGTCCCGGCATAGACCGCATCTCCCGGTGCTTTCTCGACCGGCATGGCTTCGCCTGTGATTGCCGCTTGTTCAACAAACGAGCGGCCACCAAGCACCACGCCATCTACCGGGATGCGTCCACCCGGTTTCACGATGACCGTGTCACCAACTTGAACCTGGTCGGACGCTACTTCCACCACCTGACCATCGCGGCGGACTGCGACGGTTCTGGGGAGAAAATCGAGAAGACTCTGGATAGCCCGCCGGCCTCTACCAACTGTAAGACCCTCCAAAACCTCGGCGGCAAGGACGAAGCCAGTGATGACCAGAGCAGTGAAGAACTCTCCAATCGCCAAAGCCGAGAGCAGCGCGATGGTCATCGAGAGTTCCATCGTCATCTTTCGCTCAACGATGTTCTCGAAGGCTTCCTTGAAAATGGGATATCCGCCGATCAGGGCAGCCGCAATGCCGATTACGCTGATATGTGGAAACGGCTCCCACAGTCGAAACCAAACCGCCGCGGCCGCCAAGGCCACAAAACCAATGCGGACAAGCTCTGCCCGGTCCACCTTTTGCCCGTGTTCTTCGTGCTCAGTGCCAAGGTCAGGTTCGTTCAGTTCAGGGGAATTCTGTTTCTCGCCGAGATGCGGCGGGCTGGCCGAAGGCTTTTCGATGATGGGCGAAGAACTCATAGCGACATTCCCTCCGTGGTACAAAAAGCGACATTCCAGGTCAAACTCGACCATCTCGACAACCGTGCCTTCAAGGAGCGGCCAGAACAGAACCAGAGCAATAATCCAATGTCACTCTGCTATCCGCGCAAAGAGGGTAGGCAGCACGGTCAACGCTGCGATAGTGGAAAACACCGCACCACCTAACATGACAGTGGCGAATCGGGCTTGTTCTCCCGAGCTTGCCCCAATCAATGCCATGGGAGCGACCCCCACGATTGCACACAGTCCAACGAGGGAAACAGCTCGAAATTTTGCTTGAGCTCCTCTATAACATGCATTTCGAATGTTGCCGTACAGCCTGCGGGCCTTGGCGATCTCAGAGGCAACCATCCAAGCCTGCACGACAGCCAGCGCAGAAACAAAACAGAAACCTGCTACCGCGCCCCGTTCAGCGTGCATGCCACGAACAAAAAGGGCGAGCACGCCTCCACTAAACCCCAGAAGCACAACGGTTATGACGAAGGCCATGCGCTGCCACATGATTAACTCGTGCACAAGAATGGTTCATGATACATACCCCCATAGGTATAGTGCAAGCCCCGGTATGATATCATTCGTTCGCGAATGAGTCATACGATCAAGAACAAGCAGAAGATGATTTTGCGGAGCAAACGCATCCGCGGGCAATTCGAGGCTCTTGAGCGGATCCTCGACGAGGGACGTGATTGCTCGGAGGTGTTGCAAATCATCAGTGCGGCAAGAGGTGCAGTCAACAGCCTAATGACTGAACTGCTGGAAGGTCACATCCGGCACCATGTGCTTGACCCAAAGCGAAAACCGAATTCGGAGCAGACGCATGCGGCCGACGAAGTTATCGATATGGTGAAGACGTATCTAAGGTAGCTCGAACCCAGAGGTGCGCCCCGCCATGAAGGGTTAATTTGCGGCCGGCACATCGAGGAAATGGCAAGTAGCTGGTCTGCGTATCGGAGGAAGCTGGATTGTTGTTTTCTCGATCCAGAGCGGCGGATTTGTGCGATGCTGAGGTCGCTATGTGGCGTCAGCAGGGACCCAGAACGAAAACATTTTCGTACAATAAACGTACAATGGATCGGCAAATGGGGCGGTTTTCCCCCTTGTGGCACTTCCTAGAATCAATAACTTACGTGCTGTCAACATAGTGATTAGTCCGACTCCCGCCGCCTCCACCACTCTAAACATGAGAAAATAAAGCCGTTATAAAAAACATAGGAAAAATCGTACCCCGTCGGCATAGCTCTCGAAGATCGCCGAAAACTCCTGCACTGAACGCTCGCCTCACCTAGGTACACCCAACCGCTGCCACTATCGCTTGAAATCGCGGATCAGTGCGCAGTTCGGCAAAATGCGCGCCTTGTTCGATCCCGATCAAAATCGGTTACATGAGTCTCCTACGGCATGATACAGGTACGAGAGATCCCGTTTAGAAAAAGAACGTGGCAGGATATTGAGTATGGGGAAAGAGAATCCAGTGTTGGTGCTGGCGTCGGGACACGATCCGCAATTCGCCATGTTGAACGGCCTACCACACACCGTATGTGGGGAGGTTGCCGCGTGTGCCCAGGTAGCGAAAGACGCGACGGTGATTCTGCTATGGTCGGGTACGCGGGAGTTGCTGCGCGAATTGTTTCCGATTTGCAGCAAGGTGGACTGGGTACATTCCCGGGCAGCGGGCCTGGACAACCTGCTGTTTCCAGAGCTCGTTGAGAGCCAAATACTGCTGACCAATGGCCGGGGCGTGTTCAGTTCGTCACTCGGGGAATTTGTACTGGCAGCGATCTTGTATTTCGCGAAGGATTTCAGGCGGATGGTTCGCAACCAAATGGCAGCCGTCTGGGAACCGTTCGACGTGCAAGAAATAAGTGGACAGACGGTTGGGATTTTGGGCTTTGGCGACATTGGCCGAGCAGTAGCTAGCCGCGTGCATGCGATGAGCATGCGTGTGCTCGCGACGAAGCGACATGTTCCCGCCCCCGCCGATCCGCTCGTGGAGCACTTCTACAAGCCGGAGGAGCGGCGGGAGATGATCGCGCTCTGCGACTACATTGTGGCGACGGCCCCATTGACCGAGGAGACGCGGCACATGATCGGCGACGCGGAGTTCGCGGCGATGAAACCGACTGCGGTGGTGATTAACGTGGGACGCGGACCGGTCATTGACGAAGCGGCACTCCTGCGCGCGCTAACGGCCAAGAGGATCAAAGGAGCGGCGTTAGATGTGTTTGAGCACGAACCGCTACCAGCGGCACATCCGCTGTTCAAGCTGGAGAATGTTTTGTTGTCGCCACACTGCGCGGACCACACCGCCGACTGGCAGGATCAGGCAATGCGCTTTTTTCTGGAGCAGTATGCCAGGTTTGAGAAGGGCGAGCCGCTGAACAACATTGTGAATAAGCGGCTGGGATATTGAAGGACGGGTGCCTGCAACGAATGGTCCAGTGGCCCCTGCAGCGCATTCACTGCGACTAGCGCGGTGACGTAGTTGCGTCTGATGCTAAGCGTCTGCGATTCTGGAGCCGGCTTCGTCGTGCTCCCAGGCCTGTCCGGGCTCATCCTCAGGGATCGGTCGGATGTCCGGATTCTGCATTATCACGCGCGCACAGGTGTTCCATCGCAGAATGGCATCGTCGTTTCCGGGCATCGCAAAATTCATGGCTTTCTCATAGTGATCCATCGCTTCCCGCAGCGCGTGATATGCGGATGCGCCGGCTCCAGTGCCGCCGTGGCGAATGCGCGCATTTCCCAAACGCTCCCAGATGATGCCCTGGTAGTAGGCCCGCTCGTAGTCGCCCTTAATTTGTGCAAGGACCTCTTGTGCGGGTTTCACATGCACGTGCGAATCGAATTGGTCGGTTCGCGCGAGCAGAAGCGAAATCAGCGCCTGCTGGTGATCGGGCACAATGGCCAGAATATCGAGGCAAATACTTTCCGCCAGGCTGGGTTCATTCAATAGTCTGTAGCGCTCGACCTTCGCCAGCGCTTCGGGAATACTCTGCTCGGAAATAGATTTCAGTTCGAAATGCATAACATCTCCTATCTTTTCGAATTGCTGAATACCCGGAACAGTTTCGACAGGGGATCGAAGAAGCGATCCACGACGCGTTCCTTGAGCGGGATGATCGCGTTGTCGGTGATCGTTATGCTTTCAGGACAAACCTTGGTACAGCACTTGGTGATATTGCAGAGACCGATGCCGAATTGCTTTCTGAGATCTTCAACGCGATCTCCCACGTCCAACGGATGCATTTCGAGCGCGGCCGCATACACCAGAAATCGCGGGCCGATGAATTGTTCGTGCATGTGATGGTCGCGCAAGACATGGCAGACATCCTGACACAGATAGCACTCGATGCACTTTCGAAATTCCTGCACCCGTTCGACATCTTCCTGGGCAATGCGCCAAGTGCCATCGGGCGCGTCGGGCTGCCGCGGCTGAAACTTCGGGATGCGCTTCTTTACCTCGTAATTCCACGATACGTCCGTGACCAGATCCCTCATGTGCGGAAATGCCTTCATGGGTTCGACGGTCACAGGCCTATCCAGCGGGAGGGCGTTGAGCCGCGTCATGCACATCAATTTCGGCATCCCATTAATTTCGGCCGAGCACGAGCCGCACTTCCCCGCCTTGCAGTTCCAGCGAACCGCAAGATCGCCGGCCTGTTCCGCCTGTATTTGATGTACGGCGTCGAGGACCACCATGCCCGCTGAGACTTCTGCAGTGTAGTCCTGGAACTTCCCCTGGCCTTTTTCCCCGCGCCATATCCGAAACGTGGCCGTCGCCATTACTTCATCTCCTGGATAATTTGCTGCAGATCCGCCCGCATTGGGGGTATGGGCTCGTGCGTGAGTTGCATGTCTCCACCAGCGCCTTTTCGCACCACGATGTTGAAGTCGTCGTACTGCTTGTCCTTGGTGGGAAAATCATCGCGGAAATGCGCCCCACGGCTCTCTTTCCGTTCCAGCGCCGCCCGAGTAACAATTTCCGATACGGTCAGCAGGCTGTGCAAGTCGAGCGCCGTGTGCCAGCCGGCATTGTATTCGCGGTTTCCATCTACGCTTACCCGCTCGCTGGCACCCTTCAACTCTCGAATACGCTCGAGCGCTTGCAGCATCTCCTGTTCCTGACGTACGATCCCCACCAGTTCCTGCATCACGTCCTGCAATGTATGTTGTACGGTGTACGGATTGTCGGATCCCTTGCGCTCGAAGGCCTGCAGCGCCCATTTTTCGGCTGATCCGAGTTGATCCGTGTTTACCGCACCCAGCGAGTTCTCTTTTGCATAAGCCGCAGCATACGCACCGGCCCGCTGGCCGAAGACTAATAAATCGGAAAGTGAATTCCCGCCGAGCCGGTTCGCGCCGTGCAGACCTGCCGCACACTCTCCCGCCGCAAACAGGCCCGCCACGTCCGACATTTGGGAATCAGCGTCCACCTTGACGCCTCCCATCATGTAATGGGTCGTAGGACCAACTTCCATCGGCTCCTGGGTAATGTCAATGTCGGCAAGCTGTTTGAACTGGTGATACATACTGGGCAGCTTTTTCTTTATATGCTCGGCCGCGTTCGGAATTCTTTCCTTGATCCACGCAATGTCCAGGAACACACCGCCGTGAGGGCTGCCCCGCCCTTCTCGAACCTCCCGCCGGATGCAGCGAGCCACGTGGTCGCGGGTCAGCAGCTCGGGCGGCCGTCTCGCGTTCTTGTCCCCCTGCGTATACCGCCAGCCTTCTTCTTCGGTGTCGGCAGTCGAATTGGCGTACAGCGGAGGAATATCTTTGAACATGAATCTCTCGCCATTCCGATTACGCAGCACTCCTCCCTCGCCGCGCACTCCTTCCGTGACCAGAATGCCGCGGACGCTGGGTGGCCAAATCATTCCCGTAGGATGGAACTGCACAAATTCCATGTCCATCAGCGCCGCTCCGGCATGGTAGGCGAGCGCATGGCCGTCCCCCGTATATTCCCAACTGTTGCTGGTGATTTTGTAGGCCCGTCCAATTCCTCCCGTCGCCAGCACCACCGCTTTGGCGCGGAACAGGTGAAATCGGCCGCGCTCGCGATCGTATCCAAACGCGCCCGCGATGCGATCGCCGTCCTTCAACAGCGTGACGACTGTGTGTTCCATGAAAACGTCGAGACCGAGATGGATTCCGTGGTCTTGAAGAGTGCGGATCATTTCCAGGCCGGTGCGGTCGCCCACATGAGCAAGCCTAGGATATCGATGGCCGCCGAAATTCCGCTGCAGAATTCGCCCGTCGCTGGTGCGATCAAACAGCGCGCCCCAGGCCTCGAGTTCCCGCACGCGCGCCGGAGCCTCCTTGGCGTGCAATTCCGCCATCCGCCAGTTACTCAAATATTGACCGCCGCGCATGGTGTCAGCAAAGTGAACGCGCCAGCTGTCCCGGTCGTCCACATTTCCCATCGCCGCGGCTACACCACCCTCGGCCATGACGGTGTGCGCTTTGCCGAGAAGAGACTTCGAAATGACCGCGACCTTTCCGCCAGCGGCCGACACCTCGATGGCAGCCCGCAGGCCGGCGCCCCCGGCTCCGATGATCAGAACGTCGTGCTCATGCGTGATGTACTCGCCCACTAGACGATCCTCCAATCCGTCCAGATACCCATCGAGCACATCCGCACGTACAAATCGGAAAACGCAACCGAGAAGAGGCTGCACCAGGCAAACAGCATGTGTCGCTGGTTCAGGCAACTCACGCAATCGTAAACTCGCTTGCGGGCTGGCGCGCCCGCCAACCGATCCCGGAAACCGCCGACCAGATGACGAAAGGAGTGACATCCCAGAGTGTAGGAGCTCAGCAGCACGAGGTTCGTCAACAAGACGAGAGTGCCAACGCCGATGCCAAACCGGCCGTCGAACCAGAAACCATCCCACACGTCCCGCGCCAGAATTACGAGAAACACGAGGGCCAGATATAGAAAATAGCGGTGGACGTTTTGCAGGATCAGAGGAAACGATCGTTCGCCGAGATATGTCTTCCGTGGCTCACCCACGGTGCAGGAAGGTGGATCGGCCCAAAACGCCTTGTAATAGGCCCCGCGATAGTAGTAGCAGGTGACTCGAAATCCGCCCGGCGCCCACAGAATGAGCAACGCTCCTGTGACCCAAGCAGGCATCCAGCTTGGGTTCGGACCAAACCAGCCCTCGTGGGCGGGGCCAAACAATTCGGGAGAATAAAACGGTGAAAGATATGGTCCGAATCTGAAATGCTGCCCCTGGAGAGCGGCCCACGTGGAGTAAGCGATGAATGCCGACAAACCAAGAAACACAACCAGTGGCTGTACCCACCAATTGTCGCCTCGCCGCGTCTGTCCGAAGCCAGAGCGCAACAACGGGACGTCAATCTGAGACATCGAGCCTCCTCACGCGTCCGTGCGGACCTTGCATCCGCTATCCACCGCTAGCCTGATGGCGATTGAATTCGGGCGGTAGCCATAATACAGCGAAATTCACAGTGATGTTTTCGGAAACGATGCCGTAAGTAAATGGTGAAGCAACAATCAACCCGAAACCACGGACGCCACACGCATTCAGACTCTGGTACGAGCGCGCTATGGTAGAGTTTTCGTGACCACCAGTTTGAAGACTGGCGGTCCGGCTGGACGGAAGATGAGTACAGGACGTGAGATTCGCAGCTACGACTATGTGAACCGTCCCTACGAGCGCGTTCGCGATGCATTAACCCAGAACGCACTCACTGTATTCCAGTCGGCTACGAAGGCGGCTGCTTCCCGGGCGCAATCAATCGCGGCTGAACTGCACGTCGACTTTGGCGGTATCGGCCTGAAGACCGACATCAATATTTCCATAAAAAACATTGAGGAAAAGATTGCTGACGCCACTTCAACTCCCGGCACGCGGTTGCTGCTGGAATGGGAGGCCGCAACCATGCCGGGATTGTTTCCGCTTATGAAGGGCGAGCTTTCCGTGTACCCGCTGACCTCGACCGAAACGCAGTTGGATTTCTCCGGAGTGTACGAACCACCTTTCGGTGCCGTCGGAAAAACCATGAACGCGATCGTCGGCCACCGCATTGCAGAAGTGTCAGTGCATCGCTTCGTTAGCGACGTAGCAGGATATCTTCGGCAGACCCTTACCTAGATAATCATATCGGCGTGCATCTGAAGACGTTCGAGCAGGAGCGCGATTAGTCACTCAGATAAGGAAAGGCCACGGCGCGCATTAATCCCTTGTGGACCTTACCATTCTGCGCTGCCTTGGTAAGATGTCGCTCGCGATTACCAACCCATTTGGCTCATCCGCTCAAGGATGAGCGCGCTGTAGTTATTCATGCGCTCGGGCCGTCGCTTCAGGGGAGCCGGCAGAAGCGCGGCGAGCCGTGCCGCCTGTTCCCGGCCGATATTCCGAGCCGCGGTTCCGTCGTAGTAACGACACGCCGACTCTGCACCATAAATACCAGGGCCCCATTCGACCACGTTGAGGTAGATCTCCAGAATGCGCCGCTTGCCGAGGACGAATTCGGCAATCGGTACCAGTGTGAACTCCGCACCCTTGCGGAGGACAGAGCGGCCCGTTCCGAAGAATAGGTTCTTTACAAGTTGCTGCGTAATGGTGGAGGCTCCGCGAGTGCGATCGCCTTCCAAATCGTCTTCGGCAGCGATTTGGATCTCGTGCCAATCGAACCCATGGTGCTGGTAGAAGCGCGCGTCCTCCGCGGCGATAACTGCGTGCTGGAGATGAGGCGAGATTTGGCCGAGCGGAATGAATTTGTAGTGTTCGTGATACGCAGTGTGGTGAATCCAGGCCTGCAAGCGGCGCTGGACGTGCACCGCGGTTGACGGTGGGTCGATCCACCGGGCGGCCAGAAGGGTCAGCGCGGCAAGCGACCAAACAAGTACCACACCGATGACAAGCCATCGAAGAAAGGACCGGAGAAAACCCGTGCGAAGCGGGGTCTTGGGGGGTGTGTCTGACTTTTCACTCACATTTCAGAATAATAGCCCGGGCTGGCTCATTCTTTCGGAAATCGAACAGCGGAAGCCTTTCCAGCTGATTTGCCGCCCCTTGGTATGCTCTCCGGAACCCGAGCGGTTCATGTCTCTGATATGCATCAATCTCTGTGCTCGGGGCGCTTTGCCTATCGAATTGCTTAAATTCGCTTGTCCTAAACTTCCGAAACGGGCCTCGCCTGCCGCGTTTCATCTGGGCCACAGTCATCGACTCGTTGAGCGAGGAATCGGCGCTCCATCGGACTACGCGCAAGAGCGAGCGCTGCCCGAAAGTGTTCGCGTGCCCCGTCGTTCCTTCCCAGGCGAAGCTCCAGCTCGCCCAGCGCCGCCGAGTAAAACGGGTAGGTCGCCAGTCGGCTGCTGTCGACGGCATTCAGTTCTTCCAGTCCACGTTCCGGACCCTCAAGTTGCGCTATGGCAATCGCGCGATTAAGCCCGACCACGGGCGACGGACGAATAGTCATTAGTTGGTCATAGAGCAAAACGATCTGTGCCCAGTTTGTTTCCTCCGCGCGTTGCGCGAGGGAATGAAACGAGGCGATGGCGGCCTCCACGTGATACTCGGTCAGTTCATCACCCCTGGCCGACTGATCGAGTAGTCTTTGCCCTTCGGTCACCAGGTTGTGGTCCCAGCGGGAACGATCCTGATCAAACAGCGAGCTCAGATCCCCCGCCGCATCAATCCGCCCGGGAAGGCGTGCCGCGTGGAGGCACATCAGGGCGGCAAGGGCATACGTTGCGGGCCTCGCCCCAAGAGGGTGCTCGAGGAGCAGCGCCGCAAGACGCATGGCCTCCCGACACAGATCTGCACGCACCGCCGACTCGGTCGACGCCCCGTGGTAGCCTTCGTTGAAGAGCAGGTAGAGGGCCCTCTGCACGGCGGGAAGGCGCGCTGAAAAGTCATTGGCGTTGGCGACATCGAACAACTTCCTCGACCCCGCCAGCACCTTCTTTGCCCGAGAGATACGCTTCTCGATGGCCGCATGGCCGCTCACGAACGCGCTGGCCACTTCGTTCACGGTAAAGCCGCACAATATGTGGAGCACCAGCGCGACCTGCGCCTCCTCAGGTAGCCTGGGATGGCAGCACGAAAACATCATGCGCAGCTGGTCATCCTTGATCGCATGGGGTCCAAAGAGTTCCACCACCGTGGGCGCGAGCGTCCACTCGCTGTCGATCAGACGTCCCAACTCCGGCGCAAATGTACGTGCCGTGCGCTCGCGCCGTAAGACATCGAGCGCGCGATTTTTTGCCGTGGCCATCAGCCACGCCGAAGGATTCTCCGGCACACCGGTGAATTTCCACACTTCCAGCGCGCGGCAGAAGGCGTCTTGCACGACGTCTTCTGCCAGGGCGAGGTTGTGGACTCCAAAAATCCGCGTCAACGTGGAGACCATGCGCCCCGCCTCGCGCCGGAATAGATGATCGCTAGGCTCCATCACATGCTCATCTTCATGACTGGCCTTACTTCCACAGCTCCTTCGACTTCAAGGATCGGGCAGCCCTTCGAAAGCTCGACCGCTTGCTCCAGATCACGGGCCTCAATCAGCGTGTAGCCGCCTACGATGTCCTTGGCCTCGGCAAACGGGCCATCCGTCACTGTTTTCTGCTTCCCCTTCACCAGTTTGCCGGTATGCTCAAGGGGCTGACCTTGGTCTTTGACATGACCTTTCTCGGTAAGTCCCTTCAGCCAGGCGACCCACTTCTGCATCGTCTGCTGCATTTTCTCAGGCGATCTCCCTGCTTCGCCACCACGATAAAGAAATATGTACTCGCTCATGATCGTTTCTCCTTGTTCAATTCAGTTTTGTTACTTCGAACTTTAGACGTTTGGAGGCCCCATACACCGGACAGTTTTTCTTTGGAATCGTGCCTTGCGGCCGAATTGTCAGCCGACAGCAATGCGCCACGAATACATGTGTCGCAAAGCACCCTCTGAGCCCGCAGACGAGGTCGCTTCCGCATCCGTTGAACCGCCCTGGTCATCTCAATTGGGCAGAGATCGCAAGAGACTAAGCTTCTTCCACGCCTAGACAACGACCGAAACATCGACGAACCTGTGAATATACCGGATAGCGATCGCGGCTGATCGGCTGGCGGAAGAGATTACTTGTCTGCTAAGAATGAACTGAGAAAAGGAAGAATTTCTTTCTATGACGCAAGAAGAGATCC
The DNA here is from genome assembly GCA_963768265.1 of uncultured Acidobacteriaceae bacterium. Taxonomy (GTDB): domain Bacteria; phylum Acidobacteriota; class Terriglobia; order Terriglobales; family Acidobacteriaceae; genus Sulfotelmatobacter. The sequence continues at coordinate 97,600 of CAVYHM010000020.1, read as the reverse complement.
GACTCACGGAGTCTGGCGCGCGCCGGAAGCACTGGAAACGCTGGGGCCCCTATCTCAGCGAACGTGCGTGGGGCACGGTGCGCGAAGACTACAGCCCGTATGGAACCGCGTGGGAGTATCTACCACATGACCACGCCCGTTCCCGGGCCTATCGCTGGAACGAAGACGGGCTGGCTGGCATCAGTGACCGGCGGCAGACGATCTGTTTCGCCTTAGCGCTGTGGAACGAGCGCGACCCTATCCTGAAGGAACGCATTTTTGGCTTGACAGGGAACGAGGGCAATCACGGCGAGGACGTGAAGGAATATTACTTCTACCTAGATTCCACGCCCACGCATTCCTACATGAAGTATCTCTACAAGTATCCGCACGCGGAATTTCCCTACAGCCAACTGGTGGAAGAGAATCGGAGGCGCGGCAAGAGCCAGCCTGAGTTCGAACTGTTGGATACGGGTGTGTTTAACGACAACCGCTATTTCGATGTTTTCGTGGAATATGCCAAGGCCGACACCGAGGACATTCTGATCAAAATAACGGTGGCGAACCGTGGGCCGGAGGCGGCGAATCTTCACGTGCTGCCGACCGTCTGGTTCCGCAACATTTGGTCTTGGGGAACCTCACACCGAAAGCCCGAACTGCACCAGGCGCGTTCTGCGCCCGACCCGGTGATCGAACTGAAACACAATCAGCCTGGCAATCGCTGGCTTCATTGCGAAGGCTCTCCGGAGTTGTTGTTCACGGAAAATGAGACCAACGCCCAGCGACTGTTTGGAGTCGAAAACCGTACTCCCTACGTCAAGGACAGTATCAACGACTACATCGTGCACGGTGCCAGGAAAGTGGTGAATCCCAACCACACGGGCACGAAAGCGGCGGCGCATTACCAACTCGCGGTTGGAGCCGGCCAGACTGTGACAGTCCGCCTGCGTCTGGCCGACTCCGACTTCAAAGAAGGGAGCGCCTTTGCCAACTTCGACAAGATTTTCGCCCTTCGCCAGCGTGAGGCCGATGAGTTCTATGCAACGGTGATTCCGCAGGACCTCTCCGCGGACGCGCAGAACGTCATGCGCCAGGGCTTTGCCGGCATGTTGTGGTCCAAGCAGTTCTATCACTACGTAATCAACGATTGGTTGCAAGGCGACCGGGGCAATCCTCTCCCACCGCCCGAACGCCGCAAGGGGCGCAATCATGAATGGACTCACTTGTATAACGCCGACGTGATCTCCATGCCGGACAAGTGGGAATACCCGTGGTATGCCGCGTGGGACCTGGCATTTCACTGCATTCCGCTCGCTCTCGTGGATCCCGACTTCGCCAAAGAACAACTGACGCTCATGCTGCGCGAGTGGTACATGCACCCCAACGGGCAGATTCCGGCTTACGAGTGGGCGTTCGGGGACGTAAATCCCCCCGTGCACGCCTGGGCGGCTTGGCGCGTCTACAAGATCGACAAGAAGCGCAAGGGCAAGGGCGATCGCGCATTCCTGCAACGGGTCTTCCACAAGCTGCTGTTGAACTTTACCTGGTGGGTGAACCGCAAGGACGCCGAGGGGATGAACATCTTTCAAGGCGGCTTCCTGGGCCTGGACAATATCGGCGTCTTCGACCGCAGTGCTCCCCTGCCAACCGGCGGATACATCGAGCAGTCGGACGGGACCAGTTGGATGGCGATGTACACGCTCAATCTGCTTGCGATCGCGTTGGAGTTGGCGAGAGAAGAGCCTTGTTACGAAGACGTGGCCAGCAAATTCTGGGAGCATTTCGTCTACATCGCGCATGCCATGAGCCATCGAGGCCATGATGGCATGGGCCTTTGGAATGAGGAGGACGGATTCTTCTACGATGTGCTGAAGTTACCGGAGGGCGTACAGTTCCCCATGAAGATCCGGTCCATGGTAGGGCTGATCCCCTTGTTCGCCGTCGAGACGCTGGAACCGGAAGTCCTCGACAAGCTTCCCGATTTCAAGCGGCGTCTCGAATGGTTCATCGACAACCGGCCCGATCTTACGGGCGACATCGCCTGCATGCGGACTCATGGCGCGGGCCAGCGGAGGTTGCTGTCGATCGCCAACGAAGACCAACTAAGGGAAATCCTCAAGTACATGCTCGACGAGCGCGAATTTCTGTCACCCTACGGGATTCGTGCGCTGTCACAATTCCACCGTGACAATCCATACAAGCTAAGCGTCAATGGGATGGAACATCGCGTGGACTACGAACCCGGAGAAACTTCAACTGGATTGTTCGGCGGCAATTCCAATTGGCGCGGCCCCATTTGGTTCCCGGTGAACTACCTGCTGGTCGAGTCGCTGCAGAAGTTCCACCACTACCTGGGGAACGGCTTCAAGATTGAGTTCCCGACCGGATCAGGAGAGATGATGACCCTATGGGAGGTGGCGGGAGAATTGTCCCGCCGTATGACCAATATCTTCCTCCAGGATGAGAACGGGCGCAGACCGGTATTCGGGAATCTGCAGAAATTCCAGACCGACCCACACTGGCGCGATCTGGTCCTTTTCCACGAATACTTCCACGGCGACTCGGGTGCAGGAATCGGCGCCAGTCATCAGACGGGGTGGACTGGCGTGGTGACCAAGTTAATACAACAAAGCGGAGAATCTCGTGAGCGCAAAACGGAACCGGCTGTTTCTGAGGCAGTCGCAGACTGAATTCATCGAAACGCAGCCAAGGCTATCACCTTTAGCCTCGGACGCGTCTTGACGAGGCAAAGAAATTTGCGGGCAGATGGTAATTCATGATTCAGTTCAAGCAAGAAACATGCGGGAACCTGGACGCTGCTCTGCGTCGCGAATGGCTGGAAACCAACGGGCTTGGGGGTTTCGCCTCCTCCACCATCATCGGTCTGAATACACGCCGCTACCATGGATTACTGGTAGCCGCGACGAAGCCACCCGTTGGCCGCTATGTCCTTCTCTCAAAACTCGAAGAAACCCTGATCATTGAAGGACAGGCTTTCGATCTCTCCGCAAATCGCTATCCAGGCGTAATCCACCCGCAAGGGTTCCGATATCTCACGCAGTTTCGCTTGGACCCGTTTCCTGTCTTCACTTATGAAATCGAAGGCATCGAGATCGAGAAATCCGTATTCATGATTTATGGAGAGAACAGCACAATCATTCACTATGAACTCAAGCAGCATCCTGCAGAGCGGGCAAAGAACTTGCGGCTTGAGATCAGGCCTCTGATCGCATTTCGCGACTACCACAGCACAACCCACCAAAACAGTGCGATCAATCCATCGGTCGAAGAACGCTCCGGATTGGCGACTGTCACCCCGTATCTAGGGCTACCCTCTTTGCATCTGGCCCACGATGCCGCTGAGCTACAAAGAACGGGCGACTGGTACCGCAACTTTGAATACGACGCCGAGCGCGAGCGCGGACTCGATTTCTCGGAAGATCTCTTCAATCCGCTGACGCTGAGTTTCGATCTGCGCCTTCGCAGTCAGGCTTCCATCATTGCATCAACGGAACAACGCGACGTCACACGGGTGGGCGAATACCGGGAAGCAGAGATCACGCGGCGCCGAAATACGAGAGTCTCACGCTTCGCCGACGACGATTTTGCCCAAACGCTGGCGGCCGCCGCAGATCAATACATTGTGTCGCGTGGCGATCAAAAGACGGTCATTGCGGGCTATCACTGGTTCAGCGACTGGGGCCGCGACACGATGATCGCCCTGCCCGGCCTCACTTTTCCCACAGGCAAGCATGGCGTCGCCCGCAGTATCCTGCGCACTTTTGCCAGACATGTGGATCAGGGCATGCTGCCGAACCGGTTTCCGGATGCCGGTGAGACTCCGGAATACAACACGGTCGATGCCACGCTTTGGTTCTTTGAAGCCGCGCGATCTTACCTCGCTTATACCGGCGATCTCGATTTCATTCGCGATGAACTTTATCCCGTGCTGGCGGATATTGTCTCCTGGCACGTAAAAGGCACACGCTACGGAATAAAGGTCGATGCAAGCGGACTGCTCGCGTCAGGCGAGCAAGGAGTTCAGCTCACCTGGATGGATGCCAAGGTGGGCGACTGGATAGTGACCCCGCGCCGCGGCAAGCCTGTGGAGATTCAAGCGCTCTGGTACAACGCCCTTTGCATCATGCAAGATCTCGCTCCCCAGTGCAGCGACGAGGCCGCCCAGAAGCGTTATCGCAACATGGCGACGCTCGCCAGTTTGAGCGTCAATCAGTTGTTCTGGAACGAAAAGGCCGGCTGCCTTTACGACCTTACCAACGGTGCGGGTCCGGACCCAGCAATTCGCCCAAATCAGATTTTCGCCGTCAGCCTGCCTCACAGCATGCTGTCGCCGGAACGCGCGAAGAGCGTGGTCGACAAAGTTGAGGAACACCTGCTTACGCCTTACGGGCTGCGCAGTCTCGCGCCAAGTGATCCGCAGTACCGCGGCCGATACACAGGTGGCCAGCTCGAGCGTGACGGCGCCTATCATCAGGGAACCGTGTGGCCTTGGCTCATGGGACCGTTTATCGGCGCATACATGAAGGTGAACGGAGGCAGCGACTTTGCCCGCCGCCAGGCGAGCGATTGGCTCTCTCCCCTTAAGGATCACCTCACGGACGCCGGACTAGGGCACATTTCGGAAATCTTCGATGGGGATCCGCCCCACCGCCCCTGCGGCTGTATCGCTCAAGCGTGGAGCGTCGGAGAAATTCTACGCGCCTACACTGAAGACGTGTTGCAACTACGGCAACCCACAGCCACAAGGCCAAACAATCTTCCACAGGAAAGCACCCTCCCAGCGATCGCCAATCAGTAGATCGAAGAGGATGTGCAAGTCCACTTAGGAAGAAGAAACCGCGTGGTCTTCACTTAGCCGCACTCGTTTCACACCGAAGGCCAAGACTCGCGCCGGGATGTCGCGAAGCACGGGAATAGCAAAAAAGGCCCGGACAAACCACGGAATCTTGAGCGCAGTCTGCGAACGCAAGACGTTCGCCAAAATCCTGTTCTGCACCCCCGCCTGGACGCCCTGAATCACCTTGGTTGGCCATTCCCTTTCCTTCTGCACTTTAGCCAAATCGCCGACTTGCAACCGTCCGGCCTTGAGTGGGGCTGCCAGAAGGTTGGTTGTTACCACCGCGTCCTGGATCGCATAGTTGATCCCCACGCCGCCGACGGGGGACATCACGTGCGCAGCATCGCCGATCAACAGCAATCCCGGCTTGAACCAACGCGGGCAACGGCTGGATTCCACAGACAGCAAAGAACATTGGTGCCAGTCGCTAATGGTCTTCACGTGCTCGGCAAGGCTCGGCTCGATCGCGACGATCGCTCGCCGGAACGCTTCGATCCCATCTGCTCGCAGGTTCTGATACTGTCCTTTTGGAAATACAAACGCTACCTGCCAGTAGTCGAAGCGGTCGAAGACCCCTAAGATACGGCCGGCGCCGATCCCGCCGAGTACGCGGCCCTCGGCCTCCGGCAGATCTCCCGGGATGTGTGGCAAGCGGAACCACAGGACGTCCATCGGCGACGAGGTCTTGACCGCCTCGAAACCGGCAAGATGCCGGACCCGAGAAAATCGCCCGTCCGCGCCAACAGTTAGCGGGGTGCGCACTTCGTGCATTCCGTCTGCAGCGCGATAGCGGACCCCGAGCACCTGTCCGTTCTCTTCGATGAGGTGCTCAACGTTGGCACCCATCACCAACTTGAAATCGGGGTATTTTGCTCCTTCCGCCGCAAGGAAATCGAGGAATCGCGCTTGCGGGACCAGTAGAATGTAGGGGAATCGCGTTTTCAACCGCCGAAAATCGATTGGTCTGAAGTTGGTGTTCGCTAAACGGAGAGTGGGCCCGTAGATCTTCGCGTGTTGCAGTTGGTGCAGCGGCTCAGCCAAGCCGATCTGGTCCAGCAACTCCAGGGTCGAAGGGTGAATGGTGTCGCCGCGAAAATCGCGGTCGAAATCTTTGTGTTGCTCCAACAGCGTGACTGGCACGCGTTGCCGGGCCAGTAGAAGCGCGAGCATCACTCCGCCAGGACCACCGCCAACAACACAACACGTAGTCTGCTTCGAATCACGAACAACCTCGTCCGTGATCGAGTTCGGACCGGGGATCAAGGCGGTGGTCATAAAATCTCATCCTCACCCGAAAACATCGGGAGAATATGTCGGAGCCCCGACGGCAGGGCGAACCTAAGCTCGAGGCCAACCGAATTTCAAACGTCGCTTCCATACACGGGGATCGCAGCCCCATTGACGTCTCTGCCGTTGTCGCTAACCAGCCACACAATGAGCGCGGCGATCGACGCAGGCTGAACCCATTTGGAGTAATCTGCGTTTGGCATGGCCGTGCGATTGGCCCGAGTGTCGATCGTGGCCGGCAAGATTACATTTGCGGTAATGCCCACATCTTTGTTTTCCAGAGCCACCGTCTTGATCAGCGAAACCATGGCCGCCTTCGAGGCACTATAGGCGCCGACTCGAGGTCCGGGTTCCAGCGCCGCACGACTCCCAATGGCTACGATTCGCCCGTTACCCGTCTTCCTCATCGTCGGGAGCACAGCGCGTAAAAGGTAAAACGTACTGTTGAGATTCGAATCCAACATGCGCTGGAAGGTGGCATCGTCGGTCTCCGCGATCGACTGGCCCCCTGCGAAAGCGCCGACAGTGTGCACCACAACATCGAGTTTGCCGAAGCGCGCGACTACGCTGTCCACCATGCTCTTTGCGCCCGCCGTGGTCGAGATTTCCGCTGGCAACGCTGTGAACGAGGTGCTATCGAACTCCGATTGCTGAATCTTGCGCGATACTCCGACAACCGCGGCGCCGGCATCGAGTAAAGCCTTCGTTACGTAGCTTCCGAGGCCTCCATTGGCCCCGGTCACAAGAGCAATCTTGCCTTTCATGGGGTGAACTCCGATCTTCAGTTAGTTATCAGATTCCTGAATGGCAAAAAGGCTCCGAACTATCTTGCTGGTCCACGATCTTCCGATCTGCTCCCAAACCGGTAGATTTGAAACTCCCGGATTTCAGCTTCCGCCGTCGACGAGAGAATGTTCAGCCGGATGCGGGTCGCCTTGGCCGGTGCAAAGCTATCGATTCGTTTGTGCCCAACCGCGTTTCCCTCAACGGCCGGCTTCCACGATTTTCCGTCCCACAGTTCAACGCGAAAGTGCTCGATATGTTGCCCATTGTTTAGCCTTTCCATGATTAACGAGTGATCGAAGGTTACTGGTTCTGAAAATGCAACCTCAAGCACCGCACGATGGGAACCCGCAGGTGCGGCCCAAAATGTTGCAGGATCGCCGTCCAACGCGGCCTCGGTATTACTGTCTGAGCGAGTGTGGTTCGTGATCAGATTTTTCCCGTAGCGTTCCCGAATGGCTGCCCCGAATTCTTCGAGTCGCTTCACGTCCGCCTCAGGCAACAGCCCTCGTTGGTCGGGAGACAATCCCAGCATCAGTTGGCCGCCGCGCCCGATGGTCCCATCGTAGACGGAGACCAATTCATCCACAGACTTGGCTTCATCATTGGCGTGCCAAAACCAATGCTTGCGCAGGGGCGTATCCGACTCCACGGGGCGCCAGCGCAGGTAGCCGTGCCGGTCGATTACGTTCCAGTTTTCGTAGGGAATGACGCCGTCTTCGTTACCTACCCATCGGATATCTCCATACTCAAACAGCGCGACATCCGCGAAGACCAGAGCATTGGGTTGATAGACGCGAAGTTCGTCGATGATGCGTGGAAAGTTGTAAACATGCCCACCGCTGCCGGCGCCGTCGAGCCAGAATTCCTCTAAATTGCCATAATGCTGGACCAGTTCGTCCAACTGCGCGGCGTAGTAGTTATCGTAGTCGGCGGAGTTCGCGTAGCGAGGTTCGTGACGGTCCCAGGGCGAAAGGTAGATACCGAACTTCAATCCATATTTCCGGGCCGCGTCAGACACGAGGCGTACCAGATCACCCTTGCCGCCTAACCAGGGACTGCTCTTCACGCTGTAGTCGGTCTGTTCGGTGGGCCATAAGCAGAAACCGTCATGGTGCTTGGCCACGAGAACCACGTATTTCGCGCCGCTGGCCTTGATGGCACGCATCCATTGTTCGGCGTCCAGTTGCGTCGGATTAAACACCTTTGGGTCGGCCTTGCCGTCGCCCCATTCGCGGTCAAGAAACGTGTTCGTCCCGAAATGAATAATGACGCCGAATTCCAGGTCTTGCCACTCCACTTGTTGCGGGGTAGGTTTGATGTCAGGAAAAGATTGTCCGAACCCGCTGGCGAGCGCTAACAGACAGGCAAAGGCCGCGGTGTCGAGGGGGAAGCATCTCCGGCTCATGAACGGAATCTTACCCCATGAGCAAACCGACGTTGCTGCTCCCGCTTAGCCGCTGACAAGTGATTTATGCAGGATCGTCCTCATCGGACACCATTTGCTGAGGCCCGACTGCAAGAGGTTCAACCCGACAAAGGTGGTGAAAAGATATCAGTAGGGGTTCACCCAGTGTCCGAGAGCCAGCGACACAAGAATAAAAGCCCCGGCGATCAAGCGAAGTGTACGGTCTACTGTCATGTTGGCTCCTTTGGATCATCACAAAACGTTCTGCGGAATCTCGCACTCCGCCATATTTTCCGGGGAGTGAGGATGCGAAGATGGAGCATCTTCACCCGGACTCAGCGAGCAAGGAGGAATCTGCTTCTCGCCCCAAACACCACAGCCGGAAGTTTTCCACAGCTTTCCTCTCCCCATGTTCATCCAACCTTGACTGAGAAATCTCCCCGCCCAATACTCGCCGCAGCCAGCAACAAGTCCGGGCGTGAATCAAGGGTGCCCGCAACTGATTGCAGCTCATATTCTAATTCTCAAATTCCCGCTAACCCGAAGATTCCAATAGATCACCAGGGGAGGGGGGTAGGGCACTCAAATAGCAAATTTTCCCAATCGCTGTCAGCACCTCAAAGTCAACGGCACCCAGTGCGGATCGCCCGCCCTGCGCCGCAACCGTTTCTGTTTCTTCCACAAACGCTTTCAGGACGAACATATCCGCCTCAGCGCCGACCGCGCCCGTCGCGGTGTCGCCACCTTCGTCCTCCCCGTCCTCGAAGACGCTAACTCCATCCAAATCGCCCTCATGCAGGTCATGCGCCTGCTCGTCGCCCAGCAGATCGACCACAAAACCGCCAGCCTCTCCTCTACGCCCTGCAAATCGCCAGCACCAACCTGCGCCTGACCAAATTCGATCCTAAGCGCCCCGACGTCGTCCTCGACCCGCGCGCCGTCGCCGACACTCCCCTCGCTGCAAGCATCTGGGAAGACGAAGACTTCGAGGACGAAGAGGACTATCAGGTTGAGGAGGCCGTGGAAGCCGTGGAGCGCGCCAAAAAACAATCCGCCATGGAACACTGGGCAAAAGATGACGTCGATCGCGCGTTCGAGACACACAAACGCAACCACGCAGCGAAGAACTCGGAAACCATGGCGGCGCAAGTCACCTCCACCGGCAGCGCCGTGGTTTCGTCGCCAGGGCTGGAAAAGCTCGTTGCAGAAAAGAAGAAGCCCGCGTCCCCCATGGACATGGCCGATGTCCGGCAACGAATCCGCGAACAAATCAGAAAGGGCTTTTTCCCGACAGGCGTCCCGGGATCGAGTACACCACCAAAATGAAGCACAAGTCGAGCACGACGATCTATGGACTGCCCCACCCTTCGCGATTTTCGAAGGGTGGGGATTCCGCACCGCGGATCTAGATTGCGGCGATTCCGTTGAAGCCCGAAGCTGGCGACAGGCCTCCGGCTTCTGGAAGAGGGTTGAGGGTTCCGTCGGAGTTGATGGCGAAAACGCCGACTGTGCCTGTGCCCGAATCCAGCGTGTAGAGGAACTTGCCGTCGGCCGTGACAGCGATGTCCAGATTGCCGCTGCCGGCGGGAAGTGTCGCCACGATGGTTGCAGAGATCGGCGTCAGGTCTCCGTTAGAGGCGATGGAGAATCCAGAGATCGTGCCGCTTCCTGGATTCGAGGTGTAGACGTAATGTCCGTCGGGTGTGACTACATGCCAGCAAGTAGCTGCGGCCAGAGTGGGAACACTTGCGCTGACCACGGAGAGAGTTCCATTGGGCAGCACAGTATAGGACGAGAGCGCGGAAGCGTTGTGCCCGCCCGAAGGTCCGGTCTCGGTGGCGATCGCCGTGCCGTTGGGCGCGAACAGTACGCCGAACAGGCCAGGACCGGCACTGGGATTCGCGACGATCGGCGCGAGCGTACCGTCGGTTTGAACGTGAAAAGCGTCGATGGTGTTGGTGAGCTTTTCGGTGAGCAAGAGAGTCTGGCCATCGGGGCTGAACGACAACGACGCCGCGCCGGTGTTGCCGGTCGTCAGAAAGGTGGTGGAGTTGGGGATTTGGTCGAGGTCTCCGCTGCGCCGCAGACGGAAGCCGGTCACGTTGCTGGCGCCGCCAGCGTTCACGACGTAGACAAGATTGCCGTGCTGGGCTACGGCGACGGGCTCACTGCCGCCGCAGGGAGTCTTGTTCGCCAGGACCAGCGCGGAGCCGAACACGTGGAACACGGAAATCTCGCCGCTGCCGGCGTTGACGGCTAGCAACAATGAGCGATCTTCAGTCAGAGTGAGCGATCCCTGCGAGCCTAGCGGATCGGTGACGCCACCGCTGCCACGGCCTCCCGTGGAAAACGTGCGGCTCTCAGTTAAGGAGCCATCGGCGTGGCGCGTGTAGGCAATGATTTCATTCTTGGCAGCAGCATTCGTCATGACGAATACTGCGCCGGAATCTCGAGCGTCTTGAGCGTGGCTTAGGACTGGCAGTGAAGTGAAGGCCAGAGTAAGAATCAGCAGCGTGCGACTCATCCTGATCATGTACAGCTCCTTGATGTTGATGTTTTGCGGTCGTGAGAAGACCGGAGAGGGGATGAAGGGCGGCGGCGGAAGTTACCGGCGTGCGTGAATGAATTGTCAAAAGTTACGCGGCGTAACTTTTGCGGGCGGAGATCATCAAACTGCGCGGCGCGTGTCTGCGGAGGCTTTTGTGGTGCCGCAGGCAGTTGGCGGGCAGGAGTGCTCGCCCCCACATAATTCGGTCAGAAGACCAGACCTACGCCTCCAGTGATCATGTCGGTGCGCCAGTTGTAGAAATTGCTCGGGTTGCCTAGGGCCGGAGTGAATTTGAAGTAACGCGTTTCGTAGGTGCCTTTGGCGTACCACTTGCCGAAGTTGTATCCGAGGCTTCCGCGCACGAAGTAGGCATGGTCGAAGGCGGGATTCGGGAGTGGGGTTGGTCCGGAGGCGGGGGTGCGCCAGCGCGGGCGGAATTCGGGCGCCCCCTGGGCTTGCAGGAAGGTGCGCTTGTTGGGACCGAACTTGTATTCGAGGACGATAGGAATCTCGAGGAGTTCCATGTTGTTGCGGTTGAATATCTGGTTGTCGACCGTGCTCGGAGGAACAAGAAGTTTGTGGACCTGGCCGCGGAGTCCCGCGGAGAAGGACTTGTTGAAGCGGAACATGACGCCACCGAAAAGGGCAAACTCGTTGGCATGATTCCTGGTGTCGGAAGGAAAACGGACTTCGCCTCCGGCAACGATGCTGGGCGAGCCATCTTTATCTTTCCCTTGTTTCACTACCACCAGGCCGTTGACGTCACCGACCACGGCGGTAGAGCGCGGCAACGCGCCAAATCTGTCGGCTGTCTGGCCGAAATCAATCCCCAGATTCCCTCTTTGACCTTGGCCATAGGCAGGGACGATGGCCAGGAGAATCAGGCAGAAGGGAATCATCGTGGTCTTGACAGTCAGTGTCTTGCCAATCAGGGTCTTGCAGAGCTTCATCAGTACGTTCCTCTCCTGTGGCAGTTTACACTGCCGAAAATGCCGCCAGAGATCGAGCGGGTGTGAGGTTGCCTAGAAAGTATCTTTAGCTGAGATGCGCCCTGAAGGGATGAGAAAGCCGACCTGGTTGCAAATATGGTCGATGGGCAAACTCTTAACCGCAAAGGAAGCCGAGAAATACCGCCAAGGCCACAAAGAAAACGGCTGGAGTTGCTCTCCGCTAGCGGTTGCGGCGCTTTTCTTCGAACTGGAAGTCGACGACAGCATCGCGGTAGTCGATTTTGATGTCGAGGAAAACCAGCATGCCGAATCCGAGGAAGCCGGACACTTCGGTACCCAGTCCGTCACTGACGGATTTGGTGTCGAAGGCATTCATGTTCTCATTTTCCTGGCGAATGTGGCCGAACGCGATCACGGTTTTTTGGGCGCGATAGACATTGTCGACGCGGCCACTTATACCCTTGACGATGACGTCGGAATCACCGTGGACTTTTGTGACTTCGCGAGCGGCTGCGGGCGAAATGAAGTTTACGACGGAGCCGGTGTCGAGCAGGAAGAGTTTGGAGGGTACGTTGCCGATGGTGGTGGGGACCAGCAGGTCGTGGCCGAAACGAAAGATGTGCGTGTAGGACTGCATCTCGGGAGCGATGTAGCGATCCTGCGGGCCTGAGGCAGGAGGTGAGGGTGTTTTGGGGCCGTCTGATTTTGCGTCCGCGGATTTGGCGGCGGGTTCGGGAGAGTCTGTGTCTTCGTCGGCGTCGTCTTCTTCACTCTTGAGAGTGAGATTGGGTCCGGCCTCGCCGGGGCGCTTGGGGAGCTCGCTAAGCTTGAGCTTTTCGTGGGGGAAATCGATGTCGACGAGGAAGTTTTCGAAGACATCGGCTCCAATCAGGCCGTCGTCGGGGCCGATCGAGTTGGCGTCCATGACCTCGACGGGGCAGTTCTGAAATTCGAGGTCACCAACTTTGATGGAGTTGGCGATTCCGATATAGGACTTGCGGCGGCCCTTATTGCCGATGCCCCAGACCTCTGTCTCGCTGATCTTAGAGATGCCGGCATGCTTAGCGATGGATCGGTTGACGAGAATTCCGCTGGCGCCGGTGTCGAGCAGGAGAGAACTCTTTTGGCCATTTAGATAAACAGCCAGTCCCTCCCGCACGATCATCGTTTGTGTCAGCGGGACCATGGGCGTTTCGGTTTCGGTGACTTTGCTGACGAGCCGGCAAGGACCGTCGTTCTTCTGTTTGGCGCGCTCTTTCAGGTACTGCAGGTAGTTGGCGACATCGGAGCGTTGATCGGCGTCCCAGTTGTTCTCGCCCGCCAGGGAAGTCTCGAGGTATTTGATGCGTTCGGAGCGGGACAGCGTGTCGATCCACTCGCTCTGAATGTCGGGATCGTCAGGGTCTATTTCGTGGGCTTTGTCAATCATCTGCTTCGCGCTTTTGTACATGGCAATGGCGTTGCGCACTCTGGCCAGGCCTAGGTAGGCACGGGCTTCTGGATAGGAGTTGACGACTTGCACCCACTCGCGTTCGGCATCGGTGATTCTGCCCTGACGAAACCATACTTCGGCGCGGGCGGAGCGCAGGCGCGGATGATCCAGGTGTGCCAGGCCCTCATCGGCTGCCTTCGCGGCCTCATCGACATTTTTCTGCTTGAGGTAGACGCGGACCACGCCGGCATAGGCGTCAGGCGACTGCGGATGATCCTTCAGAACCTCCTGGTACTTGGTCAGGGCGGAGTCGAATTCACCCTTGCGATAGAGCAGGAGCGCCGCCTCCAGCGGGTCGGAGGGAATGGTTGACGCACGGGCGCTGGTGGGGGAAGCAGGCGCGGAAACTTCGGCGGCTTTTGCCGCCTCCGACGAGGATCCGGTCGCTGGCCCCGCAACAGGAGATGAAGCTGGAGCAGATTGGGTCGCTGATTGAGCGAGACCTGATTGAGGAAGACCACAAAGCGAGATCAGCCCGATCGCCAGGCTGTACGCGAGGACTCGGAACATGCGCGACCTACCTCTGCTCCGGCCGAGAGACTAGGGGAAGTCTGGCACGGACCAGCGATTTTCACACGGCACGCCGCACGGGCAAAGAAAAAAATCTGCGGCGGTGTTCCAGCGGATGGTTGTACAATTAGGCGTAGCTCCCCCCAAAAAAAGAGCACCAGTCCTTGGTGACAGAGATCGCCGGCGGGACATCACAGGTAGGCGACCAACTTTCCGGGCAAGGTGGATGATTTCAGTTGCAGCCAATCATTTCTGCGCTTTCGTTAACGGCTTTGGTGATTCTGGCCGTCGTTTTCCCGGCGAGTCACGGCGCGATCGAGGCGGATAGCGTGGCCGTGGACGCCAAGTCCGTCGCGGCCGCAGTCGATGCCCACTACAACCATCTGCGGACGCTTGAGGCGCAGTTTACCGAGGTGTACCGCGGGTCCGGAATGGATCGGACCGAGTCTGGGACGCTGTGGCTGAAAAAACCTGGCAAGATGCGGTGGGAGTACCGTTCTCCCAGGGAGAAGCTGTTTGTCTCGGACGGTCGGGATGCGTGGTTTTACGTTCCCGACGACCGGCAGGCGCGGAAGACGGCGGCAAAGAAACTGGAAGATGTAAGGTCTCCGCTGGCATTCCTACTGGGTAAGACCAAGCTGGAGAAGGAATTACGGGGACTGTCGCTGGCTCCGGACGTGACACCGCTGAGCCCGGAAGACGTGGTTCTGCGGGGAGTGCCGCAGGGGTTGGCGGATCGAATCGGTGAGATTGTGCTGGAGGTTACTCCGGACCACCAGATTGCGAGAATTTTCATCCAGGATGTGGATGGGGCGGCGACGGAATATCGCTTTACAGAGCAGAAGGAAGATGTGGCCGTGTCGGATACGCGGTTTGAGTTCAAGCCTCCGGCGGGGACTGAGACGGTGGAGGGGGGACTGGGGCCGTAGGGGCCTGGCTGCAAAAAGCGGATTCCTCCCCTTCCCTTCGGTCAGGGGTCGGAATGACAAGATCAAGCGGATTCCTTCCACCTGCCTCGGGTCAGGGTCGGAAATGACAAGATCTAAAGATGTTGTGGTTACTTGCGTACTCACCGGAGTAGGTTCGGCGTCTGATGACGGCTTAGAATGAGCGAATAGGAATGTTAGACTGAGGCCGTAAAGGTCTCAGGAAAAGTCGTAGAAAAAGCGGGAAATGGCAGAGTTTGTAGTCAAAATCGCAGACGAGCGCGGGCGGGTGCTGCAGCACGTCGAACAGGGATATTCGGAGGCGGAGGTACGCGACCGCTTCGCGCAGCAGGGATACCTGGTTTACTGGGTCAAGCCGCAGGGGGTGATGACCGGCGGAATCTCGTTCCGGCGGCGGCGGAAGCTGAAACAGGCCTCCTTCCTGGTGTTCAACCAGCAGTTTCTGACGCTGGTCCGGGCCGGGTTGCCGATCTTGAACGCGCTCGAACTACTGATCAAGCGGCAGAAGGACGCGCAACTGAAGCAGATTCTGGAGAACGTGCGCGACCGGGTGAAGGGCGGCGAATTGCTGTCGGACGCCTTTGCGGCGCAGGGCATTGTGCCGAAGATCTACACCACGACGCTGCTGGCGGGGGAGAAGAGCGGTGCCATTGACGAGGTGCTGACGCGGTACATCAGCTTCCAACGGATGGCGATGACCTTCCGCAAGAAGCTGTTTGTGTCGCTGATTTACCCGACGCTGCTGGTTTCGGTGGTGACGATCATGGTGCTGTTTCTGTTCACCTATGTCGTGCCCAAGTTCGCGGAACTGTTCAACAGCCTGGACGCAAAGCTGCCATCGATCACTGTATTCATGCTGGCGGTGGGACAGAATGCGCAGAAGTATGCGCCCTATGTGGTGGTTGGGCTGATCGTGGCGGGTTTCGTGTTCTGGCGGTGGAAGGACACGGATGGTGGCGCCGACCAGATTGACCGCGTGATCCTGAGCCTGCCGCTGCTGGGAGGAATCCGGCTGAAGCATCAGGTGGCAAGTTTTTCGCGCATGCTTTCGACGTTGCTGCAAGGCGGGTTGCCGCTGGTGCCGGCGATGGAAACGGCGGGCTCCTCGATGTCGAGCCGGCGCATCTTAAAAGGTGTGATGCGCGCCGGGGTGCGGGTTCGCGAGGGTCAGGGACTGGCGGGCAGCCTGGAAGAACAGAAGATTTTCCCAGATCTGGCCGTGGAGATGATCGAAGTCGGCGAGTCGACCGGAGCCCTGCCGGCGATGTTGAACTCGGTGGCCGAGTTTTACGAGGAAGATGTGCAGACGGCGCTGGGGGCGGCGATGGCGCTGATCGAGCCGCTGATCCTGATTATTATGGCGGTTTTTGTGGGCGGGGTGCTGATTTCGCTGTATTTGCCGATCTTCACGTTGGGAGTGCGGTAGGGGCGGGAAAAAGCAGATGCCTCCTCCGGTCGGAATGACAAGAGTTTTGGTTGCGGTCGGAATGACACGAGCTTTGGTTGTGGTCGGAATGACAAGATCGGAATGACAAGAGTAGTGGTGATGGAATAACAAGGGTCAAGAAAAACAAGTTGCGGTGGGGTTAATTGATGGCGATGGCAGAAAAGAAAACACTCTTCGCGAATGGCGTGAACAGCGGGCCGATCAGCCCCACCGGCAACCCGGTCACGGACCTGGAGCGGGCGCAGGACGTGGCGCGGCGCTATCGCTGCGAATTTGTCGACCTCACGGATTTTGAGCTGCATCACGAGCTCTTCAAAAAAATTCCGGTCGAGCTGATGTTCCGCTACAACTTCGTGCCTTTGGAAGAGACGGTCGACGGGAGGCTGGCGATCGCGATTGCCGATCCCAGCCAGCTGATGATGATCGACGAGATCAGCCTGCTACTGAAGCAGCGCATCATCACCAAAGTTTCGACCCTCAAGCAGATTTCGGACATTCTGAAGAAGACCGAGCAGTCGCAGCGCGTTCTGGAGGAGGCTAGCGAAGGCTTCCAGATTATCCGCGAAGACGAGAATACTGGCGCCGAAGAGACGCTGAGCATCGACAAATTGACGGCGACGGGCGACACGAGCCCGATCATCCGGCTGGTCGATACCACGATTTTCACGGCGCTGCAGCGGCGGGCTTCCGATATTCACATCGAGACGCGGGACGATTCGGTGGTCATCAAGTTTCGTATTGACGGCGTGCTGACGCAGGCCATGCCGCCCATCGGCAAAGAGCATCACTCGACTGTGATTTCGCGTATCAAAGTCATGAGCGAGCTCGACATTTCCGAGCGCCGCGTGCCGCAGGACGGGCGTTTCCGGGTGAAGTACAACGGGCGCGCGATCGATTTCCGCGTGTCGATCATGCCATCGATTCACGGCGAAGATGCTGTGCTTCGCGTACTCGATAAAGAGTCGATGAGCGAGAAGTTCCGCACGCTGACTCTGAATGTGGTTGGGTTTGATGAGGAAGATCTGCGCAAGTTCCGGCGCTACATTAAAGAGCCTTACGGCATGGTGCTGGTGACGGGGCCAACCGGCAGCGGCAAGACGACCACTCTGTACGCCGCGGTCAATGAGATCAAGACCGATGAAGACAAGATTATTACGATTGAGGACCCGGTGGAATATCAGCTGCGGGGGATTACGCAGATTCCGGTGAACGAGAAAAAAGGATTGACGTTCGCCCGCGGGCTGCGGTCGATTCTGCGTCACGACCCGGACAAGATCATGGTCGGCGAAATCCGCGACACGGAAACGGCGCAGATCGCGATTCAATCGGCACTGACCGGACACCTGGTATTTACCACGGTCCACGCCAACAACGTGGTGGACGTGATCGGGCGATTCCTCAACATGGGCGTCGAGCCCTACAACTTTGTTTCTGCGTTGAACTGCATTCTGGCGCAGCGGCTGGTGCGGTTGATTTGTGACTCGTGCCGCACTGAGGTGCACTACGCACCGGAGGTTCTGGAGGCGAGCGGGCTGGATCCGGTACAGTGGGGCAAGGTTCCGCTGTATGAGGGGCCGGGATGCATCGAGTGTGCGGGCACGGGATTCCGCGGACGAACGGCGATTCACGAGCTGCTGGATTTGAGCGACCGGATTCGCGAAATGATTCTGGGAAGGAAGCCGACGTCGGAGATCCGGCGAGCGGCGCGGGAAGAAGGCATGCGCTTTTTGCGCGAGTCGGCGCTGGACAAGGTGCGGCTGGGCATGACCACGTTGAAGGAGATCAACAAGGTTACGTTCATCGAGGCCATGCGGTAACGCCGGACCCTCTTTGTTGTTGTCATCCCGAGCGTAGCGAGGGATTTGAGTTCTTGCTGGCAGCGATTGCATCTTGCTCTAGGCAAAAACCGAGGTCCCTCGCTTCGCTCGGGATGACAACGACGGGTGGGTGGGATGACAACCGGTGTTGGAACGTTAGTGCTCGCTCCGCTATTGCATTTGTTGGCAATTGGGTTTCTGATTTAAAGGACGACGTATCCGAGAATGAGTTCGAATTCGAACATACCGAAACCGAAGCTGGCTTGCGAAATTGCGGCTGACCGCGTGCTGGCGGGGCGACTCTCAGAGAGTGGGAGCGGGCTGGAGATCTGCGCTGCGCATGCGCTGGCGCCGGGGAGCGTCGTCCCGGACCTGGTGGAGAACAACGTTCGCCAGCGGGAGGCAGTTCGCGCCGGGATCGCAGAAGCGCTGGGAACGGTGGCGGGACGGTCGAAGGATGTGATCGCAGTGGTGCCCGACGCGGCCGTGCGCGTGATGCTGGTGGAATTCGACACGCTGCCTTCCGACCAGGAAGAAGCACTTGGCGTGGTCCGGTTCCGGCTGAAGAAGTCGCTGCCGTTTGACGTGGAGAAGGCAAAGGTTTCCTTCCACGCGCAGAAAATCAAGGATGAAGTGAAGGTGGTGGCGGCGGTGGGACTGGCCAGCGTGATCGAAGACTACGAATCGATTTTCCACGAAGCCGGATACAGCCCGGGCATCGTGCTCCCGTCGATGCTGGCGGCGCTGGGCGCGGCCGATGCCAAGCGGCCCACGCTGGTGGTGAAAGTCGATGCCCACACGACCAGCATCGCGATCCTGAATGAAGATCAGCTGCAGCTGTTCCGAACGCTGGAGAACGCGCGCGGGGTTACGATCAGCGGCGAGCAACTGGCGGAGGAGGTTTATCCGTCGGTGGTGTTTTTTCAGGATACGTACCATCTGAATATTGAGCGGATTTACGTGGCGGGATTGTCAGAGGCGGGCGGAGCGGCTCCGGCACTGCGGGCGCAGACGGGAGCGGAGGTGCAGGAGTTGGTGGCTTCCGCGCAATTAGGGTCAAGCACAGGTGGGCCGGTGCCGCGGTGGAGAATGGCAGGAGTGGTGGGAGCGCTAATTTCTTAGTACTCAGTACCCAGTACTCAGTACCCGGCGAATGCGGTTTCTGACGGGGAACTGAGTACTGGGTACCGGGTACTGGGTACTGAATTTATGCGACTTGATATCAATCTGGCGAGCCAGCCGTACGAGGATGCGCGGCAGTTCTGGATGCGCTGGGGTACGGCGGTGGGCGCGGTGGCAGTGGTCACGCTGGTATTGCTGACGATGACGATTACCGGCTGGGTGAACGCACGCCGGGATCACCGGGCGATGGCGGAGAAACGCGCCATGATTGCCGATCGCGATCAACTGCGCGCCAACGCGGAAAGAATTCTTAGCTCCCCGGAAAACCGCAGCACGCGCGATGAGTCGCAAGTTTTGAATCAGTTAATCGAGCGCAAGGGGTTCTCGTGGACGCTGGTGCTGGAAAACCTGGAGAGGGTGATGCCGACGCGGGTGCATCTGGTGTCGATCAATCCGGAACTGGATGAAGATAACCAGCTGGCGCTGAAGATGTCGGTAGCGGGCGAGTCGCGCGACCGGGCGATTGAACTGGCGCGGCGGATGGAAGAATCGCAGCGCTTCGCGCAGACCCACATTACTTCGGAGCACTCCACGCAATCGACAACGGGAGACACCGAGCTGACCGAACTGGAGGCGATCTACATACCGGAGATTGGTCCGGCGGCGAAGAAAGTGGAAGCGACCCCTCCAACACAGAAAAAGGCTGAGACGGGAACGGGAATGAAGAGCGGCGCGAAGCCAACGGCGGCGAAAGGAACCAAGCACTGATGCCGGATCTGCGGCAAACCCGGAAGAACATCAAGATCGCCCTAGGGGTCATGGCCGGCGTGGATCTGCTGGCGCTGATCGTCTACATCTCGCCCCTGGTGGGGTCGGCGGAGGGGCGGCGGCAGGAGATCAACCAGCTTCAGGTCGAGTTGACCACCAAGACGCGGCAGGTAGCGCCGCTGAAAGATCTGCCGCAGAAGGTGCACCTGGCGAGCCAGCAGATCACAGACTTCTACAAGAGGCGCATCCCGGAGCAGTACTCGCAGCTTTATGCAGAGCTTGGAAAGCTGACAGCGGCCAATGGAGTGACGATCGACCAGGTGAAATACAAGCCGAGCGAGGACCGGCTGGGCAAGCTCCAGCCGGTGGAGATGGAAGCAGATCTGGTGGGAAACTACACCGCGCTGGCGAAGTTCATCAATGCGCTGGAACGCGACGACATGTTTTTCATCATCAACAGCGTGACCCTGGGCGGCGAGCCGCAGGGTGCGGTCAAACTGCAGGTAAAACTTGAGGCGTATTTGAAGGCGGCATCGTAGTGAAACTGGGCCTGGAAAACAAGAAGCAGACGACGTGGGCAATCGTGCTGGGGGTGCTGGCGCTGCTGGTGGTGGCCTACGAGTTCCTCCCCATGATGATGGACTCGTCGTCGCCGGGCTCGAGCGCGCAGGCGGCGCCACCGGCCGCGCCCCGAGTGACGGCGCGCGGGGGCGGGAGAGCCGGAAAGAAACAGCGGCCGGAGAGTCTGGACCCAACCCTGAAGCTGGATTTGCTGGCGACTGCCGAGCAGACGCAGTATGAAGGAAACGGACGGAATATTTTCGTTTCGCAGGCGGAGCCGGTGGAGATTCCTAAGCCGATCGCTCCGGCGGAAATCGACCCGAGCAAGGTAGTGGAGTACGTACCGCCCGTGATTCCGCCACCACCACCAATTCCGCTGAAATTTTTCGGGTTCGCCAGCAAGCCGGGAGAGCCCAAGAAAATATTCCTTTCTCAGGGCGAGGACGTTTGGGTGGCGGGTGAGGGTGAGATCGTGAACCGGCGGTACAAGGTGATCCGGATCTCGCCGACCTCGGTGGAGATGCAGGACGTAGTGAACAGCGGGCCCCCGCAGAATATTCCGCTGACCCAGGGATGAAGCTGGAAGGTTTCAAGGTTTCAAGGTTTCAAGGTTTCAAGGTTTCAAGTTTCGGTTGCGCCACTGCTGAAACCTTGAAGCTTTCTTTTCGATGAGTTGCTATTCACCAATGCGGAGTGGTCGACGCGATGAGCGCGGTTACGTTCTGCTTGCACTGCTGCTGACCATGGCACTGCTGGTCGTCTTTGCGGCAGCGATTATGCCCACCATCAAATTCCAGATCGAACGCGATCGCGAAGAGGAACTGATTCATCGCGGGACGCAGTACTCGCGCGCGATTCGCGGGTACTACAAGAAATTTGGGCGCTATCCGGTGAAGATCGAGGATTTGGAGAGCACCAACAATATGAGATTTCTGCGCAAGCGCTACAAGGATCCGACGAATTGCGCAGGCGGGAAGTGCCAGGACTTCAAGCTGCTGCATTTTGGGGAAGTGCGATTGATTGGGGCAATGGTGGGAATTCCCGGCGCGCAGATGGTCGGCAGTCCCGGGGTTACGATTCCGACGGCGGGAACGAGCGGGTCTCCGGCGCAAGTTTCGGGGTTCGGCGGAAACAACGGTTACGGGGCAAATGCAAATTCGTCGGTCGTTGCCGTTTCGACTGCAGCGCAGGCGGCGGGATCGGATTCCCCTCCTGCCGGCGACGACGCATCCAAAGCATCCGGCTCTCCCGGTTCGGACAATAGCAGCGCCACTTCGGGCGGCGACACTACGGGCGGTTCGGGCGGTGGAACTACAGGCAGTACCAGTGGTCCGGGTGCGGGCCAGGTTTTTGGGGGCGGGCCGATCGTGGGCGTGGTCAGCACCAACAAGAAGGACACGATCCGCGAATTCAACCACAAGAAAAAATATAACGAGTGGCAGTTTATTTATGATCCCGGAACCGATCGGGGAGGGCTGCTGATGACGCCGAACCAGCCTCCGCTGACGCCATTTGGACAGCAGCCAGGCCAGCCGAATGTCAATGGGCAGAACGGTGGAGCGACACCGACGGGATTGCAGAACAATCCGAATTCGCCTGGGACGGAGCAGCCGCCTGCGACTCCGAACGATCCGAACAATCCTCCAGAACAAAAGTAGGGGGGAATATCAGAGTGAATTAAAAACGGCCTCATTGGGATGAGGCCGTTTCAGTTTTGCGAACTTTGCTGAACTTTTATCAGCAGCCGTGCTTGGCACGGCTGGATAGCCCCTTCGACTTCGCTCAGGGCAGGCTAGGCGGCTGTCCCTACATAACACCTTTACACGCTAAAGGAACTGCCGCAACCGCAGGTGCTCTTCACGTTCGGGTTTTCGAACTTGAAACCGGCGCCCTCGAGGGTCTCCACGTAATCGACGATGCAGCCGTTCAGATACATGACCGAAGTGGCGTCCACAAATACCTTGAGGCCGTCCATATCGAAGGTCTTATCCATCATGCCGGCAGCGTTCTCAAACTGCATCGAATAAGAGAAGCCGGAGCACCCACCACCGACTACGCCGATGCGCAGCCCGGCGGGAACGGGGCTCTGCTGGCCCATAATGTCCTTTACCTTGGCGACGGCATTGGCGGTAAGGGTAACAGGGGCAACCTTTTTGGTAACTTCCGGGATGGTAGTTGTGGCCATTCGTATCTCCTTGGCTTTAAAGCTGCTTGATTATAGCAGAACAGATTTCCACTGTTGGCTATTAGATGCGAGTGGGGGCCGGAAGTCGCCAAGGTTTCCCGTCATGCAACAGCCCTTAGACCTTGGAGGATTTCTTCGCGCCGGGGTTGTCAAACAGGGCTATAATCATCCCGTTAAGGTCTTTCTTCCGGCGCTGTGTGCGGAATTTCTGGCCCTTTAGCCGGTTAGAAGAAAGGCTGCTGCAGCGGGTTGGAATCTGCCGAGGTGGCTTATGGCAATGACTGTGGTGTCGGTTGTTTTCGGGGTTTTCGCCGTTGGTCTGGTCGTCCTCCTGATTTACAAGAGCACGCTGACAATGCACGAGGATGACCAGTTGTTTCTGGATGACGCCAATTCGCATATGCAAGAGGAGCAAACCGAACTGTTGACCAAGGTCAACCGGTTGACGCTCCCCGTGCGTGTCTTCAGTGTCGGCTCAGGAGTATTTCTGCTGGTGCTGGTGGCGATGTTGATCTACCAGAAATTGAACGAAGTCCAGTAGCGTCATTCGCCAGGGCTTGCGCCATTCAGCCACAGTGGCGCGGTATTGTGCGAAGCGGCCGCGATTCAAGAGCGCCGCGTGGCTTGGTGTGTCAAACGCGAACCAGTTGGTATCTAGTCGAGCGTTGTCAATTTCTTCCGCCCGTTCGGGGCGCTTGTTTCATCTTCCCGCTCTTAAGCCACGGTTTGGGCGGCGGGCTTTTCTTGCGCGGCTTCGCGGCTGGATCCAGTTCCAGTTGCGGCGCAGCTGAAACTGCTCCCTCCAGAAGCGCTTGCATTGTTCGGGCTGCGAATTGGGTGGGAGCAACGGACGTTGCGGGGTCCGTCCGTTGCCGCCGGCGATCGAGCGCTACTGTTGGCAGGAGTCGGAGACCATGCGAATGTCGGTGACTTTCAGGTGTCCGTGCTCGGCATTGTTTTTCTTCATGCCAGAATCGTGGGCCATGTTTTTCTCGTCTTCTTTCATGTTATGCATCTTGGCATGAGAGACCACGCCTTTGGCTTCAATGGTGTGGTTCACTTGACTTGCCAGATCGACGGAGTTGTTGGCATGCACTTCCCAGGTGCTGCCGTCGCTGCCGGTCAACAAGTATTCGTTCCCGCTTCCGGCCTTGGTGAGGCATCCGGTAATGCTCCTGACCTCGCTCTTGGATTTGGCGTCAGAGTCGGAGTCCTGCGCGACTGCCCACGCGGTAGTCAGACCAGCAAGAATTAAACACAACAGCAAGCGACTTAGTTTTGTCATCGAGAAATCTCCTTTATTAAGTTGCCCCACGTGCTGAGGCATACTGCAACCCGTGCTTTCGGGAGATAGGTTGCGCTTTTGCAGGAGAGGGTTGTCGCCAGCGCAGAACTGGTGAGAAAGGGCCTGGATTTTGGGCGGTAACTGTCGGTGAAGTGACCGTTCGTAATTTGAAAGCATCGGGCACAGCAATCAGAATGGATTCGCCCACCACTTCGTAGTCCAGCGGTAGCCTCCTGCCCGGAAGCAACCCGCGTGGACCTGTAGATCCATTCTGGCCGGAACGGAATGCGAAATCCATGTCTCGAGTAAAACCCACGATTCTCTGTATTGACGACCATTGGAATGGGCTGATCCGCCGCAAGATATTTCTGGAACAGAACGGGTATCAGGTTCTGGAAGCGACGAATGGCCCGGAGGGACTGGAGATATTCGCCTCGCAGCCGGTGGACGCAGTGATTCTCGACTACCAAATTCCGGGGATGAGCGGCGATGTGGTGGCCGCCAAAATGAAATCCATCAGCCCGCAAGTTCCCATTCTTCTGCTATCGGCATACGGGCCACTGCCGAAGGCAAAGCTTAAAAAGGTAGATGCTTTTCTATCGAAAATGCAGCCTCCGATGATTCTGTTATCTACGCTCCAGCAAATGCTGGACGGAACGCCCAAACCATTCTTCTATCGCTGGCTTTACGACTGGAAGCAGCGAGCGCAGGGAGTAAGACCATGAAATTCTTGAGATTTCTTTTGGGAAGAGGCTGCTCGCACCGGTTCTCCTGGCCGCGCGCCGATGCCAATGGCCACTACTATCAGGTTTGCCCAGATTGTGGAACCGCTTACGAATATGACTGGAAATTGATGCGGCGCACCGAGCGTTTGCAGGTGGCAGCGGCGGGGCCGACTCACTAGGCACGGAGCTGGGGACGAAATGGAACAGATATCAGGACAAGTGTGTCACTTCGGAAGCACGCGACGATGGCCGCGACATCAGGTCGATCTGCCGGTTCGGATCATCGCGCTCAACGGGATTCTCACCACGCCGGTGGCTGCTCGTGGCAGCGAAATAAGCCGGGCGGGTATGGCGCTGCGCGCTCCGGTTGCGGTAAGGCCGGGTGATCTGATGGGGCTTCAGTTTCCAACCTCGACTCCGGCGCGCGTCAACGCGGTAGTGCGTAATCGTACTGGAGAATGTTTTGGACTGGAATTCCTGAGCCAACTTCCTCCGGACACTGAAGCTGGGGATGAATCCGAGGTGGTGTCTGCTTCCCTTCCCCAAGGCTCGCCTGAGTCACTGAGATCAGGGCGCGATTACTGCGACCCGCAGGCTCTATTCGCAGGCCTGCGTCGGAAGCGAGAGGAACTGAAGCAGGTGCAAAGGGAGATCGAAGCCCTGAGACTGGCCATTGTGCTGCTCCTCGCCGACTAAGTCACAATTCCGCGACACGCCGGCCAAAACGCAAACAGAGCCACAACCTACGCGGGATTCCGCGAGAGAGATCCCTTCGGCGTCGTTCAGGGCAGGCTCTTCGCTCCGCCTGAAGAACGGCTGCGCTCACGATGACGCCCTGGTAGAAACAGCTACTCAGCCTCCAAATTGATTCACTACCTGCGCGCCGACCTTGGCGCGGCGGGAGCGAATGCATTTAGAATAGTCTCTACTGTACTGTCCCTAATCCGCTCGATTGACCGTGCCAGGACAAGAACGCAACGATCGGGTTGTACCATTGCGAAAGTGGCGGAATTGGCAGACGCACCAGACTTAGGATCTGGCGGGTAAAACCGTGGGGGTTCGAGTCCCCCCTTTCGCACCAATCATTTATTTCTGGTATTTCTGGCCTCGGATTTCTGTGGTTATCGGTTGTGCCCGATTTTGCGCTTAATGTTGCGGAGAGGCCTTTCACAGATCCGCAGCAGAGTCTTGTGGGGACGCGCGGAAATGGGGTCGACAACGTACAAAGGCGAGCGGCCCAATAGACCTGGGCCGCCGGACAGGCGCTTCGGCATCGCTCAGGGCAGGCGAGGGCGGCTGTCCCCAGATAGGCTGGAGGAAGGGATGAGGCGTCGGGCGGAGAGTGTGTTGTTGGTACTGGGCTTTTTGCTGGGGGTGCCTTCCCTTTGGGCGCATCATGGGCTGGCGCAGTTTGATACGACGCATGTGGTGAGCCTGCAGGGAACGGTTACGGATTTCCAGTGGATCCAACCGCACGCGGTGATTCATGCGGACCTGAAAGATGAAAAGGGCAAGGTTGCGAATTGGGTGCTGGAGTTGGGAAGTCCGAGCATGCTGGGGCGGCACGGATGGAGTTCGGATTCGCTGAAGCGCGGAGATCGTGTGACGGTTTTTGGGTTTCGGGCGAAGGACGGGTCCGCTTATATGTCTGCGGGAAGGATCGAGCTTTCCAATGGTAAGTCGCTGCCGGGGGCTCCC
Organism: uncultured Acidobacteriaceae bacterium; assembly: GCA_963768265.1. Taxonomy (GTDB): domain Bacteria; phylum Acidobacteriota; class Terriglobia; order Terriglobales; family Acidobacteriaceae; genus Sulfotelmatobacter. Next base: position 71,230 of record CAVYHM010000020.1, on the reverse strand, counting down.
TAGAGATGCCCGACCTGCTGCCGTTCTGCAAGTGGCTGGAACAGAGTTGGGTGGGCGGTGGTGTGCGGGAATCGCTGTGGCTGTTTCCTGTGATTGAGACCGTGCATTTGCTGGGGATGGCGGCGTGTGTGGGTACTGTAACCGCCTTCGATTTACGGCTGTTGGGCTGGGTGATGCGGGGGAAGCGGGTTTCGGAACTCGCGGGGCGGTTGCTGCCGTGGGCTTGGGCGGGATTTGCGGTGCAGGTGATTACGGGAGTGATTTTGTTTTCGTCGGAGGCGGTGAAGGTTTACGGCAATCCCGCGTTTCGAGTGAAGATGTTGTTGATACTTCTGGCGGGGATGCATGCGCTGATTTTCCACTGGGGCGTGGAGAGAGATGTGGCGGCGTGGGACGCCAGTGCGGTCTTACCTGCAAAGGCCAAGGCCGCGGGAGCTATCTCGATTTTGTTGTGGATAGGGATTGTGGCGGCGGGGCGATTTATCGGATTCATGTAGCTCTCCTCTAGGAAGAGCCTTAACCGCGAAGGATACTAAGGACTAAGGAGTCGCGAACTGCACGGAGAAAATCTTTGGTGCGATTTCATTTTGGGGTGGCCGGATCTTCACGTCTGTAGACGCGGACGTAGTCGACGAGCATCGTCTGGGGAAAGGGACTTGATGCGTCGGGGTTGCCGGGCCAATCGCCTCCGACGGCGACGTTGAGCAGCAAAAAGAAGGGATGGTCGTAAACCCACTTCGTTCCTGGCGGGAGATCGGCGGGAGTGCGTGTCGCGTAGAGGTGATCGTCGACGTAGAAGCGGATGACCTGGGGCTCCCATTCAACGGCGAAGAGGTGAAAGTCATCGGCGAAACTCTGGCCCGTGGGCAGGCGATAGGGAGCGGTGATGCCTTTATCGCCGGAGTATCCGGGGCCGTGAATGGTGCCGTGAACCATGGCGGGCTCTTTGCCAATGTTCTCCATGATGTCGATTTCGCCGTCGGTGGGCCAGCCGGCTTTGTCGATCTGGTCGCCCATCATCCACAAGGCGGGCCAGATTCCCTGACCGCGCGGAATTTTGATGCGGGCTTCGAAGCGGCCGTACTCCTGGGAAAACTTGCCGTGAGTCTTCAGGCGCGCGGAAGTGTAGTTTCTGGCGACGCCGTCGGAGCCGGTGTACTTTTCCGCGAGCACTTTGATGACGAGGTTGCCATCCTGCTGGTAAGCGTTCTGCGGGCGGGCGGTGTAGTACTCGAGTTCGTTGTTGCCCCAGCCGTTTCCGCCGGTTTCGGTGACCCACTTTGAGGAATCAACGGGGGAACCGTTGGGGGCGTTGAATTCGTCGCTCCAGGCTAGAGCCCAGTTGGAAGATGCGGGTTGCTGGGTGGTTTGCGCGGCGGCTATAGTACACGCCAACAGCACGATCGCAAGAAGAGCCAGGCGCTGGGATTTCGGGGTCATCGGAATTTTCCAAGAACATAACTGTACACCGTGGAGAGGCAGTCGAGCTTCGCTCGACAGACAGACGGGGGCGGCTGTCCCACACGATTCGACTCGACCGCCGACGGCAGTTGCCTCGGCTAGCCAAGGCCGAGATCGTTCGCGGCTAAGTCCAGGATTGCGTTCGCGATCGTCAGCGAGGCCGTGGCGGCTGGTGACGGGACATTCAAGACGTGCAGGACTTTGCCGGAGGTGACGAACTGGAAGTCGTCGACCAGCGCGCCGTCGGGCTTAAGGGCCTGGGCTCGGACGCCGGAGCCTCCGGGAACGAGGTCGGGCGCGGCGATCTCGGGGAGCAGGCGCTGCAGGGCGTTAACGAAGGCGGGCTTAGAAAGCGAACGGTGCCATTCATCGATACCGTTGCGCCAGTTCTGGCGGGCCATGCGCCAGAAACCGGGGAAGGCGATCGACGCAGCGAGGTCGCGCAGGCTGATGTCGGTGTGACGGTAGCCTTCACGTGCGAGGGCAAGGACCGCGTTGGGGCCGGCGTCGACTCGACCCGTGATGCGGCGGGTGAAGTGCACTCCGAGGAAAGGAAAGCGCGGGTCGGGAACGGGATAGATCAGGGCTCGGACCAGAGCGGCACGCTCGGGTACGAGGTCATAGTATTCGCCGCGGAAGGGGACGATCATTACCCCTGGCGCGTCGCCGGCCATGCGGGCGACGCGGTCGCTGAAGAGGCCGGCACAGTTAATGAGCGCGGCGGTGGAAAATGCTCCGCGTGAGGTCTCGACTACGATTTCGTCGGAGGAGCGGCGGATGTTCGTGGCGGCGGCGGCAGTGAGAACGGTGGCGCCGCGGGCGGAAATTAGCTCTGCATATTTCTGGCAGACGACGGCGTAGTCGGTAATGCCGGTAGAGGGCACGACCAGGGCTTGCAGACCGGCCGCGTGCGGCTCGATCTCGCGGAGTTCGTCGGGGCAGATGAGGCGGAGTCCGGTCAGGCCGTTGGCTTCTCCGCGCTGGCGGAGGTTTTCGAGCCGGGGGAGTTCGTCGGGCTGGGTGGCGACGATGACTTTGCCACAGACTTTGTGGGGAATTCCGTGTTCGTGGCAGAACTCGACCATGGCCGCGGCGCCGGTCACGCAGAGGCGGGCTTTCAGCGAGCCGGGCTTGTAGTAGACACCGGAGTGGATGACGCCGCTGTTGTGTCCGCTCTGGTGGCGGGCGACGCGGTCTTCTTTTTCGAGAAGCAGGAGACGAAGATTTGGGAAGCGGCGGGTGATCTCGAGCGCGACGGCGAGGCCCACCACGCCACCGCCGATGATGATTACGTTGTGACGGGAATCGGTCATAGATGTTGGGATTCAGCCGGCGGGAGATCGTGCGCTCTTTTTTCCCGCTTCGGCAAGCTCTTCGAAAATCCCCACTTCTCGCGCAAAGAACGCGCGAGAAATGGGGCACCCGGCGATTTTATTTTTTGGCCGCCACTCGACCTGGATTGTGGTGGCTCGAATCATGCCACCTTCCCAACCGAGCAGTGCGGCGACGGATTAGTTTACGACGAGAGTGACTTGAGTGCTGTGGGCGTTGCCAGATGATGTGCCGGTGACGCTGACACTGTAGTTGCCCGGCGGGGTACCCTGGTGACCGCCGCCACCACCGTCGGTGCTGACGCCACCGCAGGAGAGCAAGGTCAGGAACAGAAACAGCATTGCGATTGATCCAACAAATCGACGTCGGCGTCGTGCGCCACTTCCGGCGACCGCGACCGAACCGATGACGATTCCTGGGAAGAGCAACCAGATGGCGTAGACGAAGCTGCTCGAGCGCCGCAAGGCGGCGGTGGTCGCGGTGGTGCTGATGGTCATCACCACAGAAGCTGGAGAGTTGCCGGGCGTGACTCTGCCGCCGCTCCGTTGGCGCGCATGGCAGCCATGGCGGCGGCGCAGTTCGGCGGAGGGTTTGCTGGGGACGAGGCGTCCGCGGAAAAACCATTCGCTGCGCTGTTGGACGTGGTCGGCGTCAGGGATGGAAGTGTCCGGGAGCTTTTGCTTCGCGCCCTGGCCCAGGGCGATCGATCCTGTCAACCCGCAGATCAGAATAAATGCGATGAATACAAAGACACGAATGAAACTGAGACAATGACGACTTGGCATGGATTGGCGCTCACACTGCCAGTATGGGAACGGCGCGGAAGCGAAGCAATGCAAAAGCCGAATTTCGGCAGACAAGCGGCCCAGTTTGGGAAAAATCCGCGGCGGCGTGTCTCGGTCCAAAAGCCCTACCTTCGACAAGCTCAGGGCAGGCTTTCTCGCAAAGAATGCGAGAAATGGGGCACCCGTTCGCCTTGTACAATCGGCTTTTCGTGGACGGCTTGAGGGGGGAGAAGTGACAATGAGCAAATCTTTTTTTCGCGGGCTCGCGATTGCTCTGCTTTTGACTGCGCCCTTGACTGCGGCTCAAGAGGAAAGCTCGCGGGAACTCGTGGTGGCGGCGGCGGCCGATCTGAGTGCTGCATTGAAAGAGGTAGCCGACGGCTATGAGAAGCAGACGGGCGTAAAGGTGAAACTTTCATTCGGAGCTTCTGGGGCGCTTACGCAGCAGATTCAAAACGGGGCGCCGTTTGATATTTTTTTCTCGGCCGACATGGATTATCCGCGGCAACTCATTTCTGCGGGCGACGCCGACGGGACGAGTTTGTATCAGTATGCGGTGGGCAAGTTGGTGCTTTGGGTGCCGGCGGATTCGGCGCTCGATGTGGAGCACAAGGGGATGGGTGTGCTGCTTGATCCGGCGGTGAAGAAGATTTCAATCGCCAATCCGCAACATGCTCCGTATGGACGGGCCGCGGTTGCGGCCCTGAAGCATGCCGGATTGTACGAGCGGCTATCGGATCGGCTGGTGCTAGGAGAGAATGTGTCGCAGGCGGCGCAGTTCGCGGAGTCCGGGAATGCGCAGGTGGGTTTTGTGGCGCTGGCACACGCTGTTGCTCCGGCGATGCGGGGCAAGGGCAGGTATTGGGAAGTTCCGACGGAGTATTATCCTGCGCTCGCGCAGGGAGTGGTGGTGCTGTCGCACTCGCAGCATAAGAAGGTGGCGGCGGAGTTCATAGCGTACACAAGGACGAAAGAGGTGGCGGAGTTGCTGCAGAGGTATGGGTTCTCCCTGCCGGAGAAATGAACTTTTGAGGGCACATAGTTTGTTCGAGAGGGCGGAGCGGTGGGCGGGACGCCCGCCGGACAGCCGCCGGGACGGCGGCGCTACTTATGGGAATTGACTGGCAGGCATTCTGGCTGACGCTGCAACTGGCGGTGGTGGTGTCGGCTGCGCTGCTCGTGCTTGGGCTGCCCGTTGCTTATTGGATTGCATTTTCCACGGGGCGCTGGAAGTTTCTGGTGGAGGCGGTGGTGGCGCTACCGATTGTGTTGCCGCCGACGGTGCTGGGATTCTATGTGCTGGTGGCGCTGGGGCCACGAAGTCCGCTGGGACGGTGGTGGATCGCGCTCACCGGACATACTTTGGCTTTCACCTTCAGCGGGCTGGTGATTGGATCGATCCTTTATAGCCTGCCGTTTGCGGTGCAGCCGTTTGCCGCGTCGTTCGCGGGCGTGGATCGCCGGCTGATCGCGGCTTCGGCGACGCTGGGAGCTTCCCCACTGCGGACTTTTTTTCGCGTGATCGTGCCGCTATCGGTGCCCGGGCTTATTACGGGGGCGGCGCTGAGTTTTGCTCACACCATGGGAGAATTCGGCGTGGTGCTGATGGTGGGAGGAAATATTCCAGGTGTGAGTCGGACGGTTTCGATTGACATCTTTGACCGGGTGCAGGCGTCGGACTACTCGGGCGCGAATCAGACAGCGCTGCTGCTGCTGGTGCTTTGCTTTGTGCTGCTGGCGGTGGTGTACGGCGTGAACCGGAGAGTGTGGATGGTCGGACCCGTAAAATGAGCGACTCGCGCATTGCCGATTCCACCGCTACTGTCGCTCTATCGGCTTCCCGTGCGGATTCCAACGCCGCAGACCCGTTGCTTGAGGTCCACTTCCGCAAGCGGTTCCCGGCACAGACGCATGAATTTGTTCTGGACGTTGAATTCACGGCGGCGGCCGGCTTCACCATTTTGTTCGGGCCGTCAGGGGCGGGTAAGACGACTCTGCTTGATTGCGTTGCCGGGTTAGCCGGGCCTGACTCGGGACGTATTGCCGTTGGCGGCCGCACCTGGTTCGACGCTGACGGGGGAACGAATCTTCCCGTCGCGAAGCGGCACCTGGGATATGTGTTTCAGAGCCTGGCCCTGTTCCCACATCTGACGGTCGAGGAGAACGTGCAATACGGGCTCGCGCATTTACCGGAGGCAGAGCGACGGGAGCGCGTGGCGGAAATTCTTGGGGCTTTTCGTGTTTCTCATCTGGCGCGGCGCAATGTGCGGGAAATCTCCGGCGGAGAGAGTCAGCGAGTGGCGCTGGCGCGAACTCTGGTGACCGATCCCTCGCTGTTGCTTCTCGACGAACCGCTGGCGGCACTGGACGCGGCGACCAAGGCGAAGATCATTGACGATCTGCGGGATTGGAACCGGATCCACCACATTCCGATTCTTTATGTCACTCACAGCCGGGAGGAGGTATTCGCTCTGGGCGAGCGGGTGCTGGTGCTGGACGCGGGACGCATCGTGGCGCAAGGCACGCCGCATGAGGTCGTAATGGCTCCGCTGCAGGAGACGGTGGCGCAACTGGTTGGCTTCGAGAATACTTTTGATGCCACGGTCGAGGCAGTGCATCCGGAGCGCGGGACGATGAGAGTGGCTCTGGCGACGACAGGGCAGACGGGGCCGGTGCTGCTCGAAACTCCGCTTGTGCGGGCGGGTGTGGGATCGTCGCTGCGGGTGGGAATTCGGGCGGGAGACATTATGCTGGCGACTTCCCTGCCCCAGGGATTAAGTGCGCGGAATGTGCTTCCGGGACGAATCCTATCATTACAGCAACGCGACGTGATCGTGTGTGCGCGCGTGTTTTGTCGCGTGGAGATGGAAGTCCACCTCACGTTGGCGGCGCGCGATTCGCTGCAGCTCGCGCCGGGGCGCGAGGTGTGGCTGGTGATCAAGACGCATTCGTGTCACTTGATGCAAGCCTGATCTCCCGGGTTTGCTCGATTCAGTTGACCATCTTTTTACATTCTGCTAACAACTACGTTCCCTCCTCTTGATACGGTTCAGTCTCGCTTCAGGAGGAGCCTCATGCGGAAGCCGGCACTGGCAGCCTTCCCCGCCCACAACCAGTTTGTTTTAGCACTCGCCTGCGTGTTGTCCATTTCCCACGCAGCCGCTCAGGCCGGGTGGGCGACTCACTCGCACGATGCTCAACATACGGGGATTTCTTCCGTAGTGGCTCAAAAGCTGAGCAGAGTTCACTGGCAGGTTCCGGTAGACCTGGCTCCTCCAACCGGGGAGATCTTCATCCACTACGGTTCGCCGGTGGTCACGGCCAGAAACACCGTGATCGTGCCAGTGAAGACCGGGGCCAACAGTTTTCGGGTGGAGGCGCATCAGGGCGCAACCGGCAAACAGCTTTGGCGGCTGAACACCGCATATCAGGCGCCATCTGACCAATTCTTGCCGGGACTCGGGGCGACGCTTGCGGGCTATCGTCTTTTAGTCCCTGACATTGCAGGCGGGGTTCTGGTGCGCGAAAACCCTGATCTGCCCTCGGGGAAAGTCAGCCACCTGTACTTCTACGGCGAGAAGAATTATTTGGCGGATCCGCTTGTCTACCAGCAGAACGTGCAGATCAACACTCCGCTGACCACCGACGCACAAGGAAATCTTTACTTCGGATTCCTGGTGCTCGGCCCAACGCCGATCGGCCTGCAGAGTGGACTGGCTCGCATTTCGTGGGACGGAACTGGGACGTGGGTTTCTGCTTCGAGCATCAGCGCAGATCCATCCATCACAAAGGTGGCGATGAGTTGCGCCCCGGCGTTGTCGAAGGATGGCAGCACTCTTTACGTCGCTACCAGCAGCTTTGATTTTGGATTCGGCTACCTGATCGCGCTCGGTAGCAGCACGCTGGACGTCCTCCGTAAGGAGCGCCTCACAGACCCGGCATCGGGCTTGGACGCGACTATGAGCGACGAGAGCAGCGCGGCTCCGACCGTCGGGCCTGACGGCGACGTGTACTACGGTGTGCTGGAAAATCCCTTTCCCGATCACAACGATCGCGGCTGGCTGCTGCACTTCAACCGCGATCTCTCGCAGCAGAAAATTCCGGGGAGTTTTGGCTGGGACGACACGGCGTCGATTGTCGATGCAACGCTGGTGGCCAGCTATCATGGCAAGTCCAAGTACCTGCTCATGACGAAGTACAACAACTACGCGAACCTCAATACGGGCGACGGTCATAATCGCGTCGCCATTCTCGATCCCAATGCTACTGAGAATGACCCGGTGATCCCTACGACGAAGGTCATGCGGGAAGTCATCACCAGACTGGGTGTCACTCCCGATCCGAATTTTCCGACGTTCCCTGGAGCCGTGCGCGAGTGGTGTATCAACACCGCCGCTGTCGATCCTTACACGAAGTCGGTGATCGTCAACAGTGAAGACGGCAAGCTCTACCGCTGGAACCTCTCCACCAATAAATTATCTGAGGTGATCAAGCTCTCGGGAGGGATCGGGGAGGCGTATACGCCGACGGTGATCGGCACCGATGGGACGGTCTACGCCATCAACGATGCCGTACTCAGTGCGATCGGGAAATAGGCAGCTGCGAAAAACTTCTTCGGGTCAGAAAGGGCCGCCCTCAGCGGCTAAAGCCGAATCAATTTCGCATGACTGCCTGTCGGCATTTTTCGCGTTTTCTATTTCCGCTTGCTCCACCTCGATCACGGCGACCCACTGGCCTTTGCGCTCTTCTGCAAACACGATTTGGCCGCCGAGGATCTGCGCGGCGGCTGGTGGAGGTAGGTCGCGGTGGTAGCCGAAGAAGCGGCGCTTGAGATCGCTCCAGGTCTTCCAGCGATCGAGCTGCGGGTGTGGAGGCTCGTACTTGGTCGAGAAGACGAGCGCGACCTCGAAATTTTGGCGGAATTCGGCGGCGGAGAGGAGTTCGTCGAGGGAGAAGTCTTCGATGCGCACGACTTGTACGGGGCGCGTGGTGTAGCCGAGCCAGGGGCGAGTCAGTTCGTCCGAGGCAGGCCAGGCGGTCAGAGCGCGCGCCATGGGGTAGCGAGCTTCGAGGAATCGCTCGGCATTCTGGTGCAAGACGATGTAGTCGCGGTAGGCGAGATTGTCTTCGGGGGAGAATCCGTAGGGAGGGTTCCAGAACCAGGCGGCCACGAATGCGAGCGCCACTAGGGCAAGGGCGGCGGGCCAGTAGCGGAGTCGGCGGCGCAGCGTGGAGACGGCGAGAATGATGACCAGCGGGACCGCCGGCAGCAAGTACCGTGCGAGCACTGCGCCGCCGATCAGGGCCATGGCGGTCACATAGGCGGCGATGACTACGAGGAAAATTATTTGCACCGGAATTGCGATGCGCTGGCGAGCGACAGCGGTCGAGCTTCGCTCGACCGGACGGCCGGGGGCGGCTGTCCCCACATGGTCTCTGACTGGTGGTAGGAGCATTGCCAGCAACATGGCCGTCGTCAGGAGCCAGAGGTGGAGGTAGCCGAAGGCTTGCCATAGGCGTATGGCCAGAGCCAGTAAGAATCGCAACGGGTTGAGAGTGGAGGCGACGTTGTAGCGGAAGAACTCTGGATTGCCGAAGATGTATCCGGTGCGGGAATAGTGGTAGGCGTACCAGAGGGCGAGCGGAACGAGCGGAACGATCAGTGGAAGAATCTGCCGCAACGAGGCAGTCGAGCTTCGCTCGACCGGACAACCGAGGGCGGCTGTCCCCACATTGGTTTCGAGGCTCCGTTGGAAAAAGACGCGCCCGGGTACAACCAACCGCAGGAGTTCCCAGACAGCCAGAGATAGTGGGGCCAGGATCGCTGTTTCTTTGGCGATGGCGGCCAGGGAGAACCAGATTGCGGTGCCGACTGGGCGCTCCTCTAAATAGGCACACAGGGCCCAGAAGATGAGCCCGGCGGCGGCCAGATCCACCTGGGCGAGCGAACTCTGCGCGAAGAAGACCGGGTACAGCGCGGTGCACACTGTGGAGGCGATCGCGACCTCGGTGTTGGTGACGCGATAAGCCAGCCGGAAGAGTCCCAGCAACGAGAACGCAGACACAACCAGCATCGCCGAGCGTGTTACTAGCGGAGCATAGCCAATTACTTTCCACCACAACGCTACCCAGGCCAACACCAGCGGTGGATGCGCGTTCGAGACTGTCGAGTGAGGGATCAGACTGCCGCTTAGAAAGATGTCGCGGGCGGCGGGGACGTAGTAGCCGGCTTCGTCCCAGAAATATGGAAGCTGCAGTAAGGGGGCATGGAGTAGAAAGATCGCGACGAAGATCACAGCGAACACCAGGGCCGGATGCAGGCTGGAAGATCGCATGGGAGAGGCTATTCTACCTGTCGAGAATATGGCGTGCGTCAGGGTGTCGGCCCGGAAAGATCAACAGCAACACCAAGATCAATAACAACACCAAGACCAAGATCAACGACAACACCAAGATCAAGATCAACGGCGGCGGACAGGAGTGTCCGCCCCACAGTCGGTCAATGTACGGGGCCTTGCGGGCCCATGCGGGGGTCTAGTTTGATCTCGCCGAAGGCGCTTTCGTAGCCGGCCACGTTTTGCTGCAGAAGCCCGAGTAGGGCTTTCGCCTGCTGCGGGCTCAGGTAGATGCCCTGGAAATTCTGGATCTCGACCTGGGTCTCGGTCTGCTGCTGCAGCGTCCCGAAGACCAGAAAAAAATCCCAGATGTTGACGCGCATCTGCACGCTGTTGGCGTAGTTCTCGCGATAGTCCGAGGCGTTGGCTAGCTTCACGTTGGGTTGGGTTGGAAGACTCATAGGGTGGAAGTGTAAACGAGTTTCTGGCTGGGAGGGGAAAGGCGCGTGGTTGCAACGAACAACCAAGCTGCTGCGGCAATGGTGCAAGTGACAAAAACTGTCACGAGAGTGATGGTTTGCGGCTGGTAATAGAATCGGTCCGGGGATGCAAAACTGCGGTTCTGGTCTTGATCATCGCTGAAACTAAAGCACTTGCGTTGGCCGATCTGGTTACTTCGGGGAGTACCGAGTGGTGAGCAAAGTGCGATAGAGTTAAGTGGTCTTCCGCGGAATGCGGAAGCAAGGGCTTACTCTATGATCCCCAACAACGATCAAGCGATGGAAGAGATCGTACTGCCCGAGCATTTGCTCCCCCTGGGATCGGTGCTAGGGCAGGGAGTGTCGGCGCTCGACCTTTGTATGGTCCTGGCGAAGATTTTTCGCGTGCAATACAGCGAAGTGGCGTTGCTGCGGCTGGAAAAAGGGCTCCTGCGGTTCATATTTCCTGAATACTTGCGGACGACGGGCGCGATTCCGCTGTCAAGCAAAGCGGTGGCCGCGCATACGGCGCTCAGCAAGAAGGCCGAGATTTTTAACAACTTCGCCCGGGTGAAGCATGCCAGCATCTTCGAGACTATTAAGCCTGGGACCACCGAGTCGGACGAACCGGCTCCGCCTGCACCCATTCAAAAACTGATGTCGGTACCGATCATGGATCAGGGATCGAATGTGGTGGGGGTGATTCAGATTTCGCGTAAGGGACTGGACCCAAAGTTCGCGCAGGATTTCAGCCGCGAGGACTTGCACGACCTGGAGCTAGCGGCTGGGCTGCTGGCAACCGCGCCGGCGCTGCTAGCGAACTAAAACCTTCGTAGCTTTCTGTCGCCCCTTCGGGGCTTGTTCTTCGTCCGCAATGAAGCCCACGGCGCAAGCCGTGGGTGAGTTTTTTCGGGAAGAAGAACAAGCCCTGTAGAGCGAAAGAAAGGCTACGACACAGGGTCCTGACTCACTTCTAGGTCTTATCCGCTTTTCGGTTGTTTGCCGCCGGCCGAACCTTCGCACGTTCACGACCGCGACGGCAGATAAGGCTCCCGCGGCTTCAATATGAGCAGCCCCAGATTCAGAACGCCGACGATGACAATCGTCGTGATGGTGCGATCCATGCCAATGCCGAATGCTGTCTTCAATTCGCCAGCGAAAATCAGCCGCTCTGCGATGCGCAGCACCGCAACCACCACGGCTGGATACACGAGCCCCGCATAACGCACCGGATCCTTGGCGATAAACAGCATCATCACGCCGAAAGCGACCACGTAGGCGCCAAGAAACTTCGCCAAATAGCTGAACTGCGGATCCACTGTCACGGTCGCGTGCCACAAGACGCGGGCGCCCCACGCCGCGGTCGAGCCAGACACAATTCCAAGAATCCCCATCAGAATGTGGTAAATCCCCATGAAACCAGCGAGTAGTCTGATCCCGGTGTGGCGATTCATAGTGAACTCCTCAGATTCTAGAATGCTGCTGCAAAATTCCCGCGAATGCCAGCCCCATTTCAAATGGTGCCCTAAGAGTTACTCCGCTGCCGGGCTTCCTCCTCCAGATGACAGACGCGCCCGACTTGATAGCGCGATCGCGCTCCGGTAGAGAGTTTGAAACGGCCGCCAGTAATGGCGCCGAGAAAGTCCTGGTCGTAATCAAGCCCGAGAGGAAGCTCAACTCCTGTAGGTGGGACATAAGTCCCGAAGGCGCGATCCCAAACCGCGGTGAAGTTGCCATAGTTGCCCTGGATCGTCGCCGCATGATGCAGCAGGTGCTCCCGTGGACTGATCAGCAAGAGACTCCGGAACAAGGTTTCGGCCCAATCGAACCGCCGTAAAAAGATCGAGTGGCTGGCGCTGGCCACGAATGCGAAAGTCAGAAGAAGTGCGGGCACAACGTGGATGAACGTCGCGATCAGTTGCGGGCGCCCGATCGCGCGGACCATGCCAAAGATCGCCGCACCGGAACCAGCGTTAATAAGAAAATTGGGCACCACAACGAAGGGACGGGCCGCGATCCCAGGCATCACGTTCGAGACCACAGACGGCAAGTGATGATTCTCGTGCAATCTCCAGAGAACCCCGTGCAGCAGGAAGCGGTGGACGAGGTAATCGAAGAAAGTGCCGGTGAAGAAAGCCCCAAGGAAAACCGGCACGGTCCATCTCGCATCCACCTGGGTAATACTCACGTGCGAAGCTCGAATCACGTAGTCGGTAAGCTTGCCAATTGTGGGAAGGATCGAAGCCAGCGCAATCTGGATCACAAAATAGAGGACACAGGCCCCGGCAACTGCAAGAATGAGCACGCGGTAGCGCCCAACAATGTGGCGAATGCCCGATCTGTGAGCCAACCGCCAGTGTTCGTAGAGGTCCAGGGTAATGAACCCGATCTGCACGTAGGCGAATAGCCAAAGAAATGTTTGTGCGTTCGACATGGAGATCCTAGCCCGCAGATCCCAAAGCTTCAGCCGCGGCCACATTCTCCAAAATCGTGTCCGCCTTCGCGCGCAACTCGCCGCGCAGGAACCACAAGTTGGTAAATGCCTGGACCCAGATCGATCCCGCCGAGATCAGCCAGATGTGATGCAAGGTCAGGCCGTGCCACCGCAAGAGCACAAGCACCGGCACGGCAAACACAAATAATCGAATGATCGAACTCAAAAATGGCGGACGCGTGTTGCCAAATCCCTGAAAGACACTCGCAGAAGCGAAGATCAACCCCGTTGCGAGAAAGGTCCAGGAAATCACTCTCAAATACTCAGCGCCGACGGCCACAACATCGCTCTGCATGGAGAAGAGGCCGACGATCGCGCCAGACTTAAACTGGCAGAGAACCGTCAGCAGCAGCATCACGACAGAAGCGACGCAACACGCCGCCCGGAAGCTCTCGCGCACGCGCATCGGCCTACTGGCGGAATAGTTCTGACCGACAATCGGAACATTCGCCATCCCTATCGCCACTGCCGGCAGAATGAGAGACTGCATCACGCGGGCTCCGATGGCAAATCCACCCTGAGCTTCAGCGCCGAAGTGCCGGATCACGGCATAAACGATGATCAGGTAGATTCCAAGGATTCCCAGTTCCGCCCCTGCCGGCAGGCCGATGCGGAAAACTTCTTGCCACAGCGCGAACTCGGGCCGAAAGACGGAAGCGTCAAAAGCCAGATATTTTTCCTTCGTTGCGAAATAGGTGAACATGACGGCCACCCCAATCGCCAGCGCAAAAAACGTGGCCATGGCCGCACCCTTAACTCCGAACACGCGTCCCGTACCCCACCCAAAAATCAAGATTGGCGCTAATACCAGGTTGAGCACAACGGTCACCACCAGCACAGCCACCGTCGGCTTCACGACTCCCGCACCCCGAAGAGCAGCTCCCATGGCAATGAGAGGAAATTGCAGAAAGAGAGCGGGAACAAACCAGGCCAGGTATGAGGTACCCAGCCGAACCGTTTCAGGGCTGGCCGCGAGCGCCGCACAATAAGAGTGGCGCAGCAGAAACGCAACAAAGCAAAGCCCACCCCCTCCAACGATCGACATCAGGAACGACTGATTGAACACGAACCGGGCACGATCCTGATTCTTCACCCCGGCCGCGTGAGAGATGAGCGTCGTTGTCCCTACTCCCATCATCTGCGTCAGACCGAGCGTCAACGCCATCAGATTGGCGGCCAAACCGACCGCCGCCACAGACTCCTTGCCCAAACGTCCGACCCAGTACATGTCGGCAAGCAAGTAGAGCGCCTGCACCAGCATGCTTGCCATGAGGAAGGCGGACATCCGCACCAGGTTTCCCCAAACCGAGCCTTGGGTCAGGTCTTTCAAATAGAATCCTCCATACAGTCAGCTGACGCTAAGGCATGAAGCTCTGGCACGCAATCGCGAACTTGAACCTGCTCGTTCTCGCGGCCGACCATCTCACCACCGGTCTGGCCGGCGTCTTTTTACCAAAGCGTTCGGCCGGCCTTTACCAGCGCTTGTTTGGTGCTCGCTTCCCGGCCGATTCTCCCATGGTCGCAGTGCTGCGCCCGTGGGGCGCTCTCGGAGTCTTCGCCGGTATCGCAGGTTTGCTTCCCCTCTATGATCCAGTCCGCTACCGCGCGGTTCTCTATGCGCTACTGATATTGGCAGCGCTCCGGGTTTTCATCCGCCTCAGCTACGATGCCGCCACCCTCCAATTCTTTGGTCTGTCGTCCAGACGCAACTACTTCCACATTTACCTCGTCTTGCAATGTGCGGCGATCATTGGCCTGCAGCTAATCTGGTGGTAGGAATGCATTCCCGTACCGATCCGGCCGCACTCTTCTCCGACGCGGCCCTGACAGTGACCAGCACCGGGAACTTCGGGCGCAGCGTGACTTTTGGGTCGAGCACAAGTTTTGTCTCCGGAAGCAGTTCGATTTCCCATTGCCGCAGGATCGTTCCCAGCGCCATTGCCCCCTCCATGAGCGCGAATCCTTCTCCGATGCAACGTCGCGGCCCGATTCCGAATGGAAAATAAGCGAACTGGTGCATCTTGTTCCCTGCTAGAAAGCGGTCAGGATCGAAATGGTCCGGCTCCGGGAAAAAGCGGCCATCCCGGTGCAACAGGTACTGACTGGCAAACAGAATCGCCCCAGCTGGCGCTCTATACTCCCCAATCGAGCATGGCTCGGTGATGGCACGGCCCAGCACCCAGACCGGCGGATACAGACGCATCGACTCAGCCAGCGCGCGGCGCGTGAAGGCAATCTGCTCGTATTCCTCGGCGCCGAGTTCACTCTGTCCAGCGATCCCGTTCACTTCACTGCGAATTCTGGCGACGTGCTCGGGATACCGCGCCAAAAGGAATAGCGCATACGTCAATGCGTTCGCGATGGTTTCATGCCCCGCAAGAAGAATAGTGAGGCACTCGTCGCGCACTTGGCGCACGGCCTGCGCCCGGTTCCCTTCCGCCAATTGATGACGGAGCAGCATCGAAAGAAGGTCATCGCCCTCCGCGCCGGAATTCAACCGTTCGTCAATGAGGCCATAGATCAGGCGATCCAGCCGCTGGCGCACTCCTTTCAGACGGCGCATGCCCGGCAACGGCAGGTTCATCAGATGTTCGGAGAAAGGCACAAATACCAGGTCCACCAGAGACATCAACTGGGTAACCGCCTCCCCAATATCGCTCGCGTCTTCCGCAATCTCCCGATCAAAGAGAGTCTTGCCCAGGATAGCCAGTGTGAGCCGCATCATTTCTTTGTGCAGGTCGATGGTTTCGCCGGGCCGCCATCGATTGCAGGCGCGGCGCGCGTAATCGGACATTACCTGGGCATGGCGCGCAATTCGCTCCCGATGAAATGCCGGCTGAATCAGCCGTCGCTGAGCGGCGTGGAGTGGATCTTCGCTGGTCAGCAGGCCATCGCCCATCACCGCCCGCCCGCGCTGCATAATCGGACCGCGCACATGTTTGGCAGCATGGACGACGAGGAATTCCTGAACCAGGTTGGGATGGTTCAGAAGAAATGCGTGCCTCCAGCCCAGGCGAAAGTGCACGATGTCCCCATATCGCCGGGCAAGATCCTGCAAGTAATTGAGTGGAGCGCCGCGGAAAGCTAGTGCCTCGCGAATTCCAAGATACGAACGCGGCCCGGGCGGGTTGGGTGGCGACTTCACGCTCCTGCCCCTTGCCATCCCTTGCCCAGCACAAAGCGCCGCCAAACACAGAGCCAAAGCGACCTCTCCTCAAGAGCCGGGTCGGTGCGCGTTGCGACCACACGCTGGTGAATGGCAGGAAGCTTACTCCAATGCGCCGCGGGAAACATGTGGTGAGCCGTGTGGTAACCGTTGTTCAACAGCAGCCAATTCAGAAGGCGCCCAGTGAGATTGCGGGAATGATTGTACTCCGACCTGAAATCGCAATCCTGGTGTTGCAGAAGGTTGATCGTTACCAGAACCCATTGCGCGAAGAACCAAGGCCCGGCGCAATACTTCAGCGTACAACGCCAGTCGACGAGCACCAGCAGGAGAAGAAACCCATAAGTAAAGATACGTTCAGCGATGGCTTGCTGGTAGAGTTCCGGTCGTGACTGCCGCCATGCGTCAAGATCGTTGGGCTTGTTGCGATACATCGTCCTGACCGAGGCAAAAAAGAACGCCATCAGGTTGAGAAAGTTCGAGCGATGGCGCACCAGCGAGCATCGAACAAAATCCGAGTCGGTATTGTTGCTGCCGTGATGCAGAACGTTATGCGAGGTGATGATCCCCGAGGTGGGATGAGCCGTAAGAACGCTCAGCCACACTTCGAAAGCGCTATTCCAAGCCGCACTCCGGAAAGTGGGCGAGTGCACGTGGTTGTGCTTCACCACGAGCGCCACGACGGCCAGAATGTAGGTCGGCAGCAGCAGATATGCTCCGCGGGCCATGCCCAGCCACTGCACCGCGAGGAGGACGTTGAACAAAATCAGGAATACCAATGTTCTCAGATCGGCACCGTAGCGCAGAGGCCCGAGATGTGCGGTCGTCTTCCTCATCAGAAGGTTGCCGCCTCCAGGTAGGGGACACGGCGGTCGAGGCTCTGGTACAAATCTTCGCCGTCTTCAAAAGTTACGCAGAAAAGCCGGCCCGAGAACGGGGTCAGGGAATAGTCGCGCAGCGCAGGCAAAAGAGAATCGCGCTCGTGCAAAGCGAGGATCGCATACAGGTATCGACTGCCCACAGCGCTGTTGTAAGCCCCGCGAAGGAGCGCCCGAAAGATCTGCACATCGTCTTCGTCCACGGCGATGAAGCTGATGTAGAAGTACAAGACTTTCTGCCCTCGTTTGGGAAAAAGTGGCGCTCCCGTGACCGGGCGCAGGATATTTGCCAATGGAACCAGATATCGCAGCCGTGGCCCGTAGCCGGCAACGCGTGTTTGTTTGAAAGAGCTCTGATCCCAACATCCAAGCGCTCCAATAACCCGACTCCCTCGGACAGCAACGTAGAAGTCTGTTACTCGGAAGTCGCGCCACTGGCTCTTGAACATCGCAGTAGTATGGACCGGCGCGAATTGGTGGCGCGAATTGTTTCGGTTAAGACATTCCACGATCTCGGGCAGCAGTTCTTCTGATCCTCGCAACACGTCACAACCAGCATTGATCGGAGGTTTAGTGCGGCAAATGTTGATGCCCGGCGAATGCACCACTCCCATGTCGTGGTACTGCGGCAGACCTGCGCGACCACTTGCAATGGTCGCGAGCGCGGCATGATTTCCACTGAAGATCATGGTCGTGTACAGGCGGGCACGGTGATCTTCATGAAGCTGCCGGAGGAAGCGATATCCGCGTGCAATGAGAGTCCCGCCGCGGTACCGTTCGTCGAGACGCAAGTCGGCAAGGTAGCCCAACGGCATGGGTCGACCGTTCACGAATGCAGGAGAAACAGAGCGCGTGCCCACACCGATGACGCTTCCTGTGCGGCGATCGCGGCCGACTCCGACCTGAAAAAAGTCACCGCGCACACAGCAGGAGTCGAAGAAACTCGGCTCGCGCTCGAAGGTCACGCTGATAGAGCCGGGAATCGGGCTGCGCCAAAGCAATTCGCGGAGTTGGTCGTCGTCCGTCTGATCTGCCAACTCGATAGCAAAGCGCGACTTTGGCGGCAGTGACTCTAACGAAGGTGAGTTTGGCCGAGCTGAGTTTGAACAAGGAACAACGGGCGCAATCATGCGCAAACCTCTGCCGTCTCGGAGTTCACATATCTCCCGTAGAAGACCTCGTCCCACCTGTTATGCTTATGCAGCGCCGTCATTTTGACGCTCCCCGCGCGCTGTCCGAGTGCTTCGCAATGCTTCAGGTACGTCTCCCGCGCTCCCTGCTGGATCATGAACACTCGAGGCTCGGCCAGTTGTCCAAGTCCCCGGCAGTATGCGTAATGCGGATTTGCCCGCAGCTTTTCATCAAGACGTGCGGCCAGATCGGTCTCACAATGTCCGCTTTCGAGAAAGAGAATGTAACCCGGAATGCCGCGGTCGCAGGGCGCCACCATGGCGAATGCCGCAGACCGGCAACACTCGAACTCTTCGAGAACCTGGGCTACAAATAGGGCGTTGAGCTTTTCTCCGCGCAGGTCACTCACGCAATCCTCTTTACCGATGAATTCCAGAACCGGAGTCCGTTCGGCGAATCCTGTCACTCGAACCCGGTCCGCGAGTCGGTAGCGCCAAAAACCTCCACCCGTGGTGAGAACCACGGAGTATTCGGCCCCCCGCTCCAGCTCAGACACAAGGCGGCACGCGCCAGACTCCAAATCGAGGAATTCGAGAAAGTGCGAGGTAACAGCCGCTACGCAGCCTGGGTATCTCTCGATGGGGATCGAGACCACACCCTCCGTGGCCAACAGCCCTTTGCCCTGAATGGCAACGCCGGGAAAATTCCGCTGGATTTCACTTTTCATAGCGGCGGAGGCTGCGGAAGTCCAGCAACTGATGAGCTCAAGCTGCGGCCAGAGTACTTCAGGTTCGATTCGACCTCGGCCGAGCATGGCTCGCAAGTTTCTAGCCTGGCTGGCATCGCGCTTCAACGAGTTTGTGATTCCCCGGGGTAACGGGGTGCACACACTAGCTTCGCCATCGAGTAGATCCCGCACCAGGCGCTCGCCGTGCAACTCGAGCTGGTTCAGAAGAATCTGAAGAAAGCTCGGATTCCACACGGAGATGAAAGTCAACGAGGGGGCCTGCAGAAGAAACCGCAGAGACAGGTACACGCAGTTGTCCAGCCCTGGCACGCTCGCCAGTCTCGCGGGAACCGCCATCGTCTTTTGTAGAAGCCACCGTTGCAGAGGCCCGAAGTATTCAGTGTCGCTCTCGAATCCAACGGGAATGCCGCCTTGCGTACGCACCTGCTCTCGCGAAACCGGAGTGACCAACCAATACGCACAACCGTTTGCTAATCCCGGAAACGAGTGGTAGAGGTCGGTGATCCAAGGACCTAAGGCGGCGTGAAACTGTGCTCGCAAGGTGCGTGTATACGGGACGTACTTGGCGGCGCTAACTGAGCCGCTACTTTTTTCGAACATGAGCAGAGGTTCGCTGGTGAGGACCCCGCCTTCGCCCGCCTTCATGCGCTCCACCCAGCCCGAGATATCGTCGTAAGAGACGATGGGGACGCGTTCCTGGTACTCGCGAACGCTACGGATCGTGGCGAACCTGTGCTGTATTCCGTACCGGCAACTTTGATTCTGGCGCAACAGCCGGAACAAAAGTTCGCTCTGCACTGCTTCCGGATTGGGCAACGCCGCGTCGAACTGGCGGGCCGCACGCCAGAATCCGGCCAAGGGCAGCGTATTCAGCGCGCGATACACCAGTGGCTGCAGCATCAGTCTGCTCCTTGCCACAACACTCCCGAAGCTTGCCCTTGCTGCATGATTCGCCCGGCGAACAGCTTCATGTTTGAAGGCGAGATCTCGGCGAGACAAGCGAGTTCCGAGCCTTCTGCAAAAGCGGGATTGTGGCGAAGAAAGAATTGCACGTGCGGATTTCTCAACCGCCGCGTCGGTATCTCAGCCAGGTGAGGCTTCAGTTGGCCTTGCGACTGGGGAAACTCGATCACTCCGCTCGCCGGCCGGTAGCAGCCAGGGAATTTTGCCGTCGCCAGTGTATCGAGCACGCGTTGTTCGAATTCCGGCGTAGGCGTCTGGCAATTGGGATAGAAGTTTTCAAAAAAGAGCGGCAGATATAAATAGGTCCGGTATCCCTTCGAAATCAGGAACCAATAAAGCGGAACGTCCGGCTCTTCCGCGTACAGCGAACTGACATACCGGCACCAGCAACGACCCAGTTCCTGCTCACCCCAGTGCGCGCGGTCCACAATCGTGTCGCCGGAGAATACCGCGCGGATGGGAACACCCGCGATCGACATCCGCAGTAATTTCTGGGTGGAGAATCCACAGATAGCACCATTCCCCTCTCGGAGCAGA
The DNA here is from genome assembly GCA_963768265.1 of uncultured Acidobacteriaceae bacterium. Taxonomy (GTDB): domain Bacteria; phylum Acidobacteriota; class Terriglobia; order Terriglobales; family Acidobacteriaceae; genus Sulfotelmatobacter. The sequence continues at coordinate 50,921 of CAVYHM010000020.1, read as the reverse complement.
AGCACGCAATCCTTTTCGGCCAGGTCTGACAGGAATCTGTCAGAGGAAACGCAGTCGTAGTGGCCAGCAAAAATCTGGAACATGGCGTGCGCATCAAGTTCCGTGATCTCCGCCACGGGAACAATGCGACTCTGCAGAGCCTGATCTCTCATGGTCTCTTAGAACGTGCACCTAGAAACAGATCGTGATCTCGCGCTCCTGCGGGGCTTGCGCCGCTGGGGCCTCCGACTGCTCCGCACGTTTGCGCATCAATTGAATCTTCAGCCCCAGCAGATCGGTATCTACATGGCAAAACTGTGGCCCACCGAAGCCGCGGATCTGTTCGGTCTGCACCGCCAAAATGTCCACATCCTGCGCGATAATCTTGCGGCACAACGGTTCCAGCAGAAGCCGCACCAGCGGCCCGATACGGCCGAAACTGTAGGTAATGACCGTGTGCACTTCCGTCTCGTATTCCCCGAGCGGAGTGCATTGCGAGGTGATAATGAAGTGGCGGCCCGGACCGAAGTCGTAGTCGACGCGGCTGATATTGGGCATCAGAAAACGATCAGTGTGACGAAGTTCCTTCCCCTTCGGAAAGAAGATCCTCGACACCAGGCTTTTCGTAATCGGCTCACCCCGAAACTCTATTTCCACTGATCCCGCCGTCGAGCGCACGGTAGCAGACAATTCACGCGTATCGTGGTTCCGAAACCAGCCCTGGTGAACGTACACGGTGTGGGGACAGTCGAGGAAATTCTCCAGGCACGCTTCTACCGATGCCTGAAACCGCGTTCTCATCCGAAAACTCGTCCACCCTTGCGCATCGTAGTTTGGGAAGCGAAATGGAGACGTCTCCGGAATCGATTCGCCCGGATAGACCCACACATAGCCATCGTGCTCACGAACCGGATAAGCTCGTACTCCGTGGTTTGGCAGGCGATCGCGAGAACCGAGAGACGGAATCTGCACACACCGTCCGGCAGCGTCGAACTTCCAGCCATGGTAAGGACACGTGACGCAACTTGAAGAAACTTCGCCCCGTGAAAGGGACATGTTGCGATGCGAGCAACGATCTTCCAGCGCTGCCACCTGACCGTCATGCGTTCGAAACAGCACCATGCGTTCGCCCAATGTCGCAACCGCGACCGGCTTCTTCTTCACTTCGCGGGATTCCGCCGCGATATACCAGTAGTCTTTAAGGCTCATGCTCACTTCCTCGCCAATTGCAATGCTGACCGATACCGAATGGCATGGTATTGGTCGAGCCCCAGCCCGCTATAAGTCTGCGTCTCCGCTCCGTACCAGTGAACTTCCACTTCGACCGGGCCATCGTAGTCTCCCAGGCCAATCAGCAGGCGCCGGTCATTCTGGGCCGAGAAACCATTCGCGATCTGCACCTCGCGCATTTGCCGAATGCGCCTGCCGTTCTGCGCGTAGCTCACGAACACCTGAGTGCCGATGGCTTCGCGGCTGATTTTCTGTCCGTCCCCTTGCATGGCCAAGCCGATCCAGTGATGGACGCTCCCGCGCGTGAGATCTTCCTCGTGCAACGTGTTGCGATAGAGAGTCAGCCGGCCAAACTGATGGGTGATGGCCACATCCAGAACGCCCTGATTGTTGAAGTCGGCTAAAGCGACGCCGCGCGAATTCCCTAACTGCGTAAGCCCTACCTGCGGCGCCACGTCCACAAATTGCATGCTGGTCTCGTCCCCGCGCGATAGATAGACGCGGTTCGCCTGGTGGCCAAAGATCTCGTAGCCACGCAAGTCCGGCCAGCGGTCAACGTAGGAATGCACATTCGGCGGCGCGAGCATCACCTTCTCGGCCGCATACCAGTAGTTGCGCGGCTTTGCGAACCGGCGGTCCATGCTGTCGTCGACCATGCCGTTGACCTGCACCACGTCCTGCCAGCCATCGAGATTCAGATCACCCATCGCGGCGCCCCATCCGAAACCACCCTCGTTCAAAAGGCCGCGGCCCGTCGCCTCGTCATGAAACTCCGGAACAAACGAATGCGTCGGATAGCTCTTCCACAGCAAACTGCCTTCGGCCTGCAAAGGAACATGAACGTTCGAGACATAGATGTCGAGTTGGCCGCGATTATCCAGGTCGCCGATGGAAGCGTTCATCCCCTTGTAAGTATCTCTGCCAATACTGCCAAACATCTTCCCTTGCACGTGGACGAATCGCCGGCCGTGGTCGTTCAGATAAAGATCATCAGGACCGAAGTCATTCGCGCAGTAGAGGTCGGTATAACCATCCCCATTCAGGTCACCCGTGGCCACGGCCAAGGTGAAATGCGTTTCCGGCATGCCCATCGCGGCCATGTCTATTTTCTCGAAGCGGCCGCCGCCGGAGTTGTGAAACAGCACGTTGGGCCCGCCGTTTTGCGCGTTGCTCCAGCTCTCGTGCATGAAGTGGAACATGCGGCGGTCGCCGGCGTACTCGGGCTGGGGAAGTGCAAAAATGTTCAGCGGCGTGGGGGCGCGATAGTCCTTCAAATAAGGAGCAAAACTGTTGCCGACCAGCAGATCGAGTTTCCCATCGCGATCGTAATCGAAGAAGGTGGCAGCAACCGAGGTGCTGTACTCGCCAACGCGTGCCTGGTCGGTGACGTCCTTGAATTCCGCCTTACCCGTGACCGGCAGCATGTTCTTCAAAAGCCGGTTTTTGCCATAAGCAAAAGTCAGGAGCAGCGACTGGGCGCCACTGTTGTCGTAGTCGACAAAGGTCGCCCCGGCCGCAAAGCCATACCTTTCGGGGTGCAGATTAATCTCATGCAGCGCCGGGATCTCGACACGTTCAAACCGAAAATTCCCCAGGTTGCGATAAAGAACATTTCGATCCTCGGGACGCTTTAGCGGATTGGTCAGAAAAATGTCTGGCAGGCCGTCGTTGTCGAAGTCGCCAATCGCAATCGCGTCGCCAATCGACATCATCCACTTGGCAAAGTGCTGAACTCGCGGGTCCACTTTGCTCATCACATCGCTCATTTGAGAGTCGATCCCGGAAATTGATGGAGGAACTTCAATTAGTTCGAATCCGGGATCGTTAATAGCCAGACGCGGATGAATAACTTCCGCATAAGCGAAGAACCCAGCGGCCCCGATTGCCCCACAGACCGCGACCCGTGTCGCAAGTTGAAGATCAAACGCCCGCTTCAGGTGCATCCAGCGTTCATTCCACAAGGCCCTCGAATGCAGCCAAAGAAAGCGCACCGCAGCCACCAGGAATAGTGCGTAAAACAAGGTGCTGAGCGACTCCATAGTGTGGAACCACAGGTCGACAACAACCACCACGAAGCTCCACCCTACCTGTTGCCACTTTCCCGGGGGCGAGGTCTTAGGGTCGGTCATCATGTAAAACGTGAAAAGGTAAAAGCGAGCGGAAGTCAGCGTCCCCAGGATCAGCGTCTCCATCGGCAAGTGATCGCGGAGAATGTAGGCACGCAACAAAGTCTGCAGCGCGTAGAACGAAATAAACGAAACGATCAGTGGCGTCCGTCCAATACGAAAAACAAAGAGGGCACAAGCCACTGTGATCATGAAAGCGACGATCGCCCAGGAACCGCCCCACTGGTAGGCCGGAGCTGACGAATACAGCCCTTGCCCCAGGAGCAGAGCGCAGACCAACCCAAACAGCGAAGGATTGAAAACGTGCCGCCCGCGGAACGTCACCACGTATTTGGAGACAATCGTAAAAAATACCGGGAGAAACAGGAGGTAATAGTTGTGCGAATAGTTCAGCAGCAGCCCAATCGACATCATGCTGATATACGCACTCAGCGGCACCAACCGCTCCTGCCGGAAGAAGAGCCAGTGGAGTCCCATATCTAGCGCGCAGCCCACCGCAACGGTAAGCAGAATCTGCAACGGCGTGCGGTTGAATCCAAGCACCGTGCATCCCAAAATCGCATAGGCCGTCAGGATGCAAGCAAAGGGAATGCGGGGATCGTGCTTTCGAGGAACCACCCAGACCGCAGCACTCGACGGGGCGGCGACTACGGGGGGGACTTCTGTAATCCCTGCTACGACGCTCATATTCTTGGAGTTACCCCGAAGGTTAACGTCAAGCTAGCAACTTCCCCGGCAGCCGATAAGTGGCATTCTTGGCTCCACCAGAACCTGGAAAGAGGAAGTGTCGCGTTCATAGAAGCATCGTACGGTCGGGGTTGCGGGAATGGCCGCTCGCTTAGGACAGTTTTTCAAGTGTCACAGCGGTCGTTAACGGAGGATGGCTATGGATTCATCTGATCGGTCGGTTCGCCAAGAAATGCATGCCGAGCAGGCTTGCCCGAAGCTTGCCAGACTTTCAAGATCTCAAAAACGATTGTGGTGCCATAGGTGACAGCAATCCACACTGTGACGGCCTCGATCGGCAGCCCCGCCCAGGCTCCTATGAACAGTCCCATCATCTGCTTTTGCTGGTAGCCCCACCAGCCATAGGGCACAGCCAGCGTCGCCTCCCAGAACATGCTGATGAGCAGAATCATGAAGATAGTCAGACTAAAAGCGCGCCAATTGATGAACCGCCGGGCGGTGGGGAAAAAACTCGCCGAAGGTATCACTCCCCCGATCACCAGAACGGTGAAGTACCCGGGGAATCCTTCCGGGAATTGAGAATGTTTCTTATAGAGTATCGCCGCCCCGATCAAGACGACTCCGACAATCAAAGAAGAAAGGTGGAACTTGACCAGTCGCGAGATATGCTTTGCTTCACTGGGATAGTCGGACACGTTGTAAGCAGCCAGCCAGTATTCATCGAGCCAAACGTAGATCAGGAGGACCGCCACGAACCCAGTGAAATAGAAAATGTACTCCTCGACGGGAACATTTCCGCCCAGCGCCGGTGCTCCGATCCCCAGCGTCGCCTTGGCATTTGGATACACGAAGAATCGGTTGGCAAAGAAGAAATCAAGCCCAAACCCTAGCGGCACCAGAATCCAAATCGTCCGCCAGAAAGCACGCTGAGGAATCCGCAGCCCTTCGCTGGGCAGAAACCACCATCCGATCACAACAATTGGGACAACAAACAACAGCAAGCTCCAGGTATAGCCATAGGGTGTGGGGTTCGTCCCGGTAGTCTGGAGGACCACGGGATCATGAACCGTGTGCAGCGTGATGCCCGCCGGGACCGCGATCATGGCGAGCATCGCCAACACAAGCCATGCGCTCAGCCGTGAGTTTGGAGGACTTCCATGCATAAATCATGACGGGGGGCGGCCCGTCGCAATGGCACCGATTCTACGCTCACTCTGAATGATCCAGGCGAACCGCCCGTCCCTCGCCTCATTTAGCAAATCTACCCAACCGACCGTTCGGAATTTCCCACATCGGGAATCTGTTCGTCTTCTATAACACAGAAAAAAAACTTTAAACAAAACAATCGTGCTCGGTTATGATGCCAACTATTTTGACTCGTAGTCATGCTGCAAAGCGCCACCTGAAGCGGCCACTTGCGTGAAAACGCGCCCCCCCGGGGTCGAGAAGAAACGAGAAACACCATGTAACTGATCCCAAGCTCAGGAGAAAAAATATGTTGACGCCCTGCTGTGCCACTGCCGCCCGGCGCTTCGTGCTGGCGGCAATGTTCTTGTCGTTCACCGTTTCTCTAGTTGCTCAATCAGGCCCCACCACCATTCGCCACGATGTTCATCACGATGTTTCCCCGACACTCCTGGAAATGATGAAGCACGCTCCTCCAGCGTCGCTCCTACGCCGTCGGGTGGAGCCCTTGCGGCGCATCCCTCTGCCACCAGAACTTATGCAACCGCAGGAAGATCCCGTAATGCAAGTCGCCACCGTGCTTCCGCCAACGCCTCCGGTCACGCAGAGTTTTCAAGGCCTGGGCAATGGACAATACGGTTTCACCATCACCAGCGCTCCTCCCGACACAGAGGGGACGATCGGCGCAACGCAATACGTGCAGTGGGTGAATACATCATTTGCGGTCTTCAACAAATCAACCGGCGCTCTGATTGCCGGGCCAACGGCCGGCAACACGCTCTGGTCCGGATTCGGCGGCGGCTGCCAGACAAATAATGATGGCGACCCCATCGTGCTCTACGACAAGATTGCCCAGCGCTGGATCTTCAGCCAGTTCTCGGTCTCGACCACACCCTACCTGCAGTGCATTGCCGTATCGACTACCTCTGACGCCACTGGGACCTACAACCGCTATTCGTTCCAGTACACGAACTTCGATGACTATCCAAAGATGGGCGTGTGGCCGGACGCCTACTACGAAACGTTCAACATGTTCGCCGGCGGCACCACATTTGTGGGCGCGGATGCGTGCGCCTACGACCGCAATGCCATGCTCGCGGGCAGCCCCGCCACCCAGGTTTGCTTCCAGCAAGGAACTGCCGTGGGCGGCCTGCTGCCTTCCGATCTGGATGGCACCACCCCTCCTCCCGCTGGTTCACCGAACTACATGCTGTACTTCGGCACAAACAACCTGAATCTTTTCAAATTCCACGTCGACTTCGCGACTCCCGCGAACTCGACCTTCACCGGGCCGACTGTCATCAACGTGGCGGCGTTCAGTCCGCTGTGCGGAGGCGGCACGTGCGTGCCGCAGCCAAGTGTGACGCAGCAGCTCGACTCGCTCGCTGACCGGCTCATGTATCGCTTGGCCTACCGCAATTTCGGCACCCATGAGTCGCTGGTGGTCAACCACTCGGTTGTCGCCGGGTCCGGCGGTGGTGTGCGCTGGTATGAACTCCAGAATCCGTCGGGTACGCCCGCAGTGGCGCAACAGAGCACTTTTGCTCCCGATTCCAACTATCGCTGGATGGGTTCCGTTGCCATGGACCACGTCGGTGATATGGCGCTCGGCTACAGCGTTTCGAGCACCTCGCTCTCCCCATCAGTGCGCTTTACAGGACGGTTGTCCACGGATCCCGCCAGCACCATGGAAACCGAGGTCAACGTCATAAGCGGCAGTGGCTCCCAGAACGGAAACCTCTCGCGCTGGGGCGACTACAGCGCCATGCAGGTTGATCCGGTGGATGACTGTACCTTCTGGTTCACCGAAGAGTACATGGCGACAACCGGCAGCTTTAACTGGAACACCAGCATCGCCAACTTCAAGTTCCCCGGATGTTCCACGACCCAAACGCCCGACTTCACGGTCGCCGCCTCGCCTTCCTCGCTGACGATTCCTCAAGGCTCCAACGGGACCAGCACCATCACCGTGGGCAGCCTCAACGGATTTAACGCAGCGACGACGCTAACCGCTTCCGGCTTGCCCAGCGGTGTAACGGCAGCGTTTTCCACTAACCCGGTCACTCCACCCGCGAACGGCAACACCACTTCAAACCTGACGCTTACCGCTTCTTCCACGGCAACCACGGGCACAGCCACGGTGACCATCACCGGAACGTCGGGCTCGACCACGCACACCGCCACGATCACGCTGACGGTGAATCCTCCGCCGAATTTCACCATCGCCGCGTCACCGTCGTCGCTGACGATAAATCAAGGCTCAAACGGAACCAGCACCATAACCATCACCAGCCAGAACGGCTTCAACTCGGCAACCACGCTGAGCGCTTCTGGCTTGCCCAGTGGTGTAACCGCTGCGTTCTCTCCAAATCCGGTAACGCCACCCGCCAACAGCAGCGCGACGTCCACATTGACGCTGACCGCGACTTCGACGGCCACCACGGGGACAGCGACGGTCACGATCACCGGCACGTCGGGCTCTACCACTCACACCGCGACCATCACGCTTACCGTCAACACAGCGGCTCAGCCTAACTTCACGATTGGCGCTTCACCGTCTTCGCTCACCATCGCGCAAGGTGGAAACGGAACCAGCACCCTCACGATCACCAGTCAAAACAGTTTCAACTCAGCGACGACGCTCAGCGCAACCGGCTTGCCCAGTGGCGTGACCGCGGCGTTTTCCACTAACCCAGTGACTCCGCCCGCGAACGGCAGCGCGACTTCCACGCTCACGCTGACCGCGTCGGCAACAGCAACCACCGGAAGTGCGACGGTTACCATCACCGGAACCTCCGGAACACTCACTCACAGCACGACCATCGCGCTCACTGTGAATTCCTCAGTCGGACTGCAAACCGCCGTTTATGACTCCACGCTGAAGGCACCGAAGTGCGTGAGCGTCGGCTCGGGATGCGACTCAGGGCCATCGCTGCTCCTCGGCCGCGACACCTTGTCTGGAGGCGCTGAACCCAATCAACCCAACACCGTCAACAACTCCTGCGCCGATGGCACATCTGGAACCTTCCACTCCGATGAATCCAACGATCGCCTCGTCATCTCCACCACCGATGGCAGCGCTCTCGCCGGCGGCAAGACCGTAAAGGTCAGTGCAACGGTCTGGGCTTATAGCGGGTTCACCTCGGACCATCTGGATCTTTACTACACCGCGAATGCGAACAGCCCGTCGTGGACGCTGATCGGAACCATCACTCCCACGGCGGCCGGCGCGCAGACTCTCTCCGCAAATTACACACTGCCGAGCGGAAGCCTGCAGGCGGTACGCGCGCAATTCCGCTACCTCGGCAGCGCTTCGTCTTGCACATCGGGTTCCTACAACGATCACGACGACCTGATCTTCGCCGTTGGTGCTGGAACTCCAGGCTTCGCGATCTCGGCTTCCCCGAGCACGGTCAGCCTGCAGCAGGGCACCAGCGCCAACAGCACGACCACGGTGACCAGCCAGAACGGGTTCAACTCAGCGACCACCCTGAGCGTGTCCGGTCTTCCCACCGGCGTGACGGCAGCGTTCTCGACCAACCCGGTCACTCCTCCGGCTAATGGCACCGCGACGTCAACCCTAACGTTCACCGCTTCCTCGACCGCCGCCACCGGCACCAGCACGGTGACTGTGACCGGCACGTCGGGCTCGATCACACAAAGCGCCACCATTACGTTGACCGTAACCGCACCTTCGACTCAGTTGATCCAGAATGGTGGCTTCGAAACCGGCACTCTGGCCAACTGGATCACGGGCGGTGTCTATTCGCCGTTCGTCGAGACGGTGCAAAAGCACAGCGGAACTTACAGCGCCCAATTGAGCGCCAGTTCCGGCGCCGAACCCAACGGCGATTCATCGCTCTACCAGACCATTACCATTCCCAGCACTGCCACCAAGGCGACGCTGACTTTCTGGTATTGGCCCTCTACTACCGACACCATCACCTACGACTGGCAGGAAGCCCAGGTGCAAAACACCTCTGGCACAACGCTGGCGCAGATCATGAAGGTGTGTTCCAACGCGCAGGTCTGGACCCAGGTCACCTACGACCTGACCTCGTACAAGGGCCAGACTATCCGCGTCTACTTTAACGACCATGGAGATGGCTACGGAGACTTGACCTATATGTACTTGGACGATGTCACCGTGACCGTGCAGTAGGATTTCGCCTAGGAGTAAACAGAGCGGCACCGCAGTTCGCGCGGTGCCGCCTTTCACGTTCCGTTGCGATCGCTGAAGCCACTCAAGCGTGGGATTCTGCACGTTCGCAGAGTCCCGCGCCAGGGCAGTTTGGAGATGCGGTGACTCCTTAGTAGGGAGTGGCAACGAAACCTGTGTTGTTCGGTGAAGTTCCGAAGAAACCCACCAGCACGCCGTTGTCGTTGATGCCGTTAACGATAGTCGTGTCGAGGTCCCCGGGAGCGTCGATTGACTGCCATTTCTTCGTGGTCACTGCGTAGACGAAGCCGTGCGTATGGCCCACGCTGTCATTGTAAACGCCGACCACTTGGCTCTTGTTATTCAAACCCAGGGCTTGAGTACCGGTTGAGCCAGGAAAATCGAGGATCGAGAAATGCCCGAAAACCCGCAGCCAGCCATGATTGGCTCCCTTACCATCGACCGTAAATCCGCAAACATCATCGGAATTGTTGATGCCGGTTGCTTGCGCGGTGGTCGAACCCGGAATGCTGAATACTTCGAAAACCGACGAACCAAGCTCATCGAACACGTAGGCATGCTCCGGTCCCGTGTTGTCCGCTTTAGTGCTGTAGTAACCAGCCGCTTGCCCTACGTCGTTCTGGCTCAGGAGTTGGTTGAAGGGCGTCCCTGGAAGAGCGACCGACGTGAAAGCTCCACCCGCATCGGTGAATCCAAATGTCTGGTTCTTGCTATTGATGTAGAACCCGACGGTCTTGCCACTATTGTTAATGCCAGTCACCTGCGTCTGCGCAGAGCCGGGATAGTTCTCGTTGGTGAAGGTCTTCGTCGATGAGTTGTAGGTAAATCCCTTGTTGACGTTTGCTCCGTGGTAGCCGGCAATCACCCCGGCGTTGTTGATTCCGAGCAACTGGGTAAACGTGTCGGTAACTCCACCGCTGGAGTACTGGACGTCTTCAAAGGTGTAGGTTACTTGAGCGAAAGCCGGGGTCATGCAAAGCAGCACAGCAAGGCTCAAGGTGAGTGCGTAAGTTTTAATTTTCATCGTAATTCCTCTCTTTTCGTTGAATGTTCCTGACGCAACGGAAATTTAGTTTTCTTTGCGAGCCCCAGGGCATAACACAACCTGATGGCGGACTGTTTCGCCGAACCGACTGCGGGGTTTGTTGACCTGCTAAAAGCTCGCTTCCTGCGCGGTAAATATCTGCGCTCAACCTGTAAAGCGACATTGGGGATCGAGTTCCTTCATGACGGTCAGAAAAACTGCAGATTTCGGATAAGGAGGCGGTGCGGAGGTTAGCCTGGCCTCAGGTGGCAGCAACGTCAGATCATTCCCAGACAGCCAGCTTGTTAGGGATCTTCCGCGAAGACCACTCCACATGGGACCGGGGCGCTTTCCGGTTTCCGTAACTAAGGGCCTACGTCGCCCCGACATGCACCGGTTGTGGGATATAATGTCGCCACGTAAAAGCGCCGGGCGATTCGGCTAAAGAGCGCTTGAACTCCCCAAGCAAGAGTACTTGGCGAAAAGTCCGGTCTGCTTCCACGAAACCTTCCGAGCCGCAAGAGTAGACAAAATGGATGTGTCTCCGGATCGTCAGGCAGTGACCCAGTTGCTCCACCAATGGAGCAACGGCAACAAGCAAGCCTTGGACGAACTGATGCCTGTCGTCTACGACCAGCTCCGCAAGCTGGCATCCAATTGTCTGCGGGCCGAGCGTCCCGATCACACGTTGCGCGCAACCGCTCTGGTTCACGAAGCCTACGTGCGACTGGTTGATTCCGATGTGGCGTGGCAGGACCGGGTACATTTCTTCGCCGTCTCGGCCCGCATGTTGCGACGCATCCTGGTGGATCACGCCAAGTCCAACAACCGGAAGAAACGGGGTGGGGAATTCCAAAAGGTCCCTCTTGATGAAGCCGTGCTGGTCGGACCGCAGGGCGGCAAAGGTCTTGTGGAACTGGATGAGGCTTTGCATCGCCTGGCCGCTCAGGACCAGAGGAAGAGCGAACTGATTGAACTCCTTTTTTTTGGCGGACTGACCTATGACGAGGCCGCCGCCGCGCTGAACATTTCCCCCGCCACCGTCCATCGCGAACTCACGCTGGCCAAGGCATGGCTCTACCGCGAACTCGGTCAAGGCTCGGCGTAGGAGCGATAACGTGCCTCCCACCCCTGACAAATCTGATTTCGAAGATCGCCCGGTGATGGCTTCTTCGTCCGAGCGGTGGAGACGAATCGAAGCCTTGTTTTACGAGGCTCTCGATCTGAAGCCGGAAGAGCACTCGAAGTTTCTCGCCAAGAACTGCCCTGACGATGCGGACCTGCGCAAGGAAATAGAAACACTGCTTGCTTCCGCTACCAAGCCTCTAGACCTTTTGCAAAAGCCTGTAAACGACGCGGCCCATCAGATCATGGCAGCAAAACGTCGGGAAATGGTCGGTCCCGGCACCCACTTGGCTCACTATGAAATCACTTCCCTGCTGGGAGCTGGCGGCATGGGTGAGGTTTACCTGGCGGAAGACACACGGCTCCGACGCAAGGTCGCGCTCAAACTTCTGCGACCGGAATTGACTCGGGATGAGCGAGATTTCCGGCGCTTTGAGCACGAAGCACTCGCGGCTTCCGCGTTGAATCATCCCAACATTCTTACAATTTACGAATTCGGCCAGGCGGACGGATTGCACTTTATTGCTTCCGAATTTATTCACGGCGCGACCCTGCGCCAGAGGATGGCGAACGGCAAGTTGGAGTTGAATCCCTCGATTGATATCGCGATCCAGATCGCCAGCGCTCTCGCTGCCGCTCATGCCAGCGGAATTGTTCATCGCGACATCAAGCCCGATAACGTGATCGTGCGAACCGACGGAATTGTTAAAGTCCTGGATTTCGGAATCGCCAAGCTGAGCGAGAGGCGGGTCGAAGAGACGATCCGGCGAACGGCGTCCGCGCTGGCATCTTCAGCCAGCGAACCCGGAACGATCGTGGGCACAGTCAAGTACATGTCCCCGGAGCAGGCGCGGGGAATTGCAGTGGATGCGCGCAGCGACATTTTCACCCTGGGATCGGTCATCTACGAAATGGTCACTGGAAGGGCGCCGTTTCAGGGCGATACTGCCAGTGATGTGATTGCTGAAATCCTTAAGGTAGAGCCTCTCCCGCCGGCTGACTTCTCTCCCGATGTACCGCGGGAACTAGAGCGCATTATCACCAAGGCGCTGCGCAAGGACCGCGAAGCCCGATACCAGACGGTCAGAGACTTGCTGATCGACCTCCAGGACTTCAAGAAGGAGGCTGAGTTTCATGCCGAGTTTCAGGCTAAGGTCCATGGTTCCCTTCTTCATGGCCCATTGAAGATAAGTTCGGGGACCAACACGCCCGTCCGAACAATCCGCCCGGCGGACTCTGTGGGCCAGACCTCTTCCTCCAGAACGCGGCTGGGAGCACTGGCGTTTTTGGTGCTCGCAGTCGTCGTCATCGGCTACCTCGCTATCGGCAGGTCTAATAAGGCTGCCACCTCGGTGCGGACCCGCAGCCTGGCCATTCTCCCCTTCCGCAATCTCAAGCAGGACCCTGAGACCGACTTCCTCGGATTCTCTCTGGCGGACGCCGTGATCACGAAGCTCGGCTACGTCAACGCGTTGACCGTCCGCCCCTCATCTTCCATCGACAAATATCGCAATCAGATCATCGATCCGAAGCTCGTTGCTGCGGAGTTGAACGTTGACACCCTGCTTACTGGCACCTTCATCAAAGATGGCGACGATTTGCGAATTACGACTCAACTGATCGATGTGAAGCCAGACAGGATCCTGTGGCGCGATGCCATCGACCTGAGGTACGAGAAACTGCTGACAGTGCAAGACCGGGTATCGCAGCAAATCATCAAAGGCTTGGAGCTAAACCTGTCGCCCGCTGAGACTGCAAATCTCCAACCTGATAAACCGATCAACGCCGCCGCATACGAATACTACCTGCGAGGAGTTGATCTCTATTCGCTCAATCGTTTTGCGGCGGCCATCGAGGTGCTGGAAAAATCCATCACGATCGCGCCCAACTATGCTCCCGCGTGGGCGCATCTGGGACGGGCCTACACGACCAACGCATCGCTTCATTTCGGCGGAGGAGAGGACTACGGCAAGGCGCAGGCGGCATACGAGAAAGCGATCGCGCTGAATCCTGCATTGATTGAGCCCCGAATCTACGAGGCCAACCTGTTCACCGACACGGGAAGGGTGGAGCAGGCAGTGCCCTTGCTCCGATCAGTCCTGCATGATAGTCCCAACAGCGCCGAGGCGCACTGGGAACTCGGATATGCCTACCGCTTTGGAGGGATGTTAAAGGAATCGGCGGCTGAGAGCGAACAAGCGCGCCAGTACAACCCCCAGGTCAAAATAAACAGCTCCGCCATGAACACCTATCTATATCTCGGGGAGTATGAGAAATTCCTGCAGAGCTTGCCGGCGAACGACTCCGTATACATTCTTTTCTATCGCGGCTTTGGCGAGTACTACATGAACAATCGCGAACAGGCAGCCGAAGACTTTGATCGCGCTTTTGAAAGGGAGCCTTCTCTCCTTCCTGCGGACGTCGGCAAGGCCCTAAGTTATTCGATTCGGAATGACAATGCCGCCGGGCTGAAGCTCTTGCGCCAGACCGAAGGCAAGATTGAAGAGCGTGGCGTGAGCGACGCGGAGGGCATTTACAAGGTCGCCCAAGCCTATGCGGTCTTAGGGAACAAGGTTTCCGCCTTGCACATGCTGGGGCGTAGCATCGGGGGCGGCTTTTTCCCCTATCCCTACTTCGAGCGCGATCCATTGCTGCAAAATCTCCGCCATGAACCTGAATTCCAGACCCTCATGCAGCAAGCCCTCCGTCGACACGAGCAATTTAAGGCCACTCTCTTCTGACGAGAAAAATCTACGCCAAGGCTTCGCCGTCAACCGAGCGAGCGCGAACCTATACCTGCTGCAGATCCGTATCAGGGGCTGGATATCCCAGAATCCGCAGCATCGCGACAACCTGACCTTTGTGATGAAATGCGTGGGTTATGACATGCAACAAGATAAACGCCGGACTCCGGAGTTCGCCGCCCCAGTCCACCGGACGCTTTGCCAGCGTAGTGTTAAGTTGCTCTTCACTGAGATGGTTCAAATAAGTTCGCGTTGCCTCGCTTATTCGACCCTTCGCAGCTAGCAGTGCTGTCATCGTCGGGCAATCTTCTTCGTGCCAGCCGGCGAACGTCTTGTCCTGCAAGTCGTGTACCCAGCCTTCCTCACAGGTCAGGATGTGCACAAGTTGCTTCCAAATCGACGCGTGCCCGAATCCTGGAATCGGCTTTTGCTGCAGGTCATCCGGCAAAGTCCCGACATGGCGCAGCAAAAGGTCGAGTCGCTCGTGCATCGCACCGTGCAATTCCGTGATTCCGGCTTTGGTGAACATGGCTCTAAACTCCGGGGCGCCGCGTTCGGCAACGAACCAAGCCTGCGCCAGCTTTTGATTCTCTACAGCTTGACGCGGACACGCAAGCCGCACAACCGTTGGACTAAGCAGGAAGGCTTGTAACCTGCAATTAACAAGGGAACTCGGTCACTTCCAACTCGTTGACTTCGGATCGAGTTCGGAATATCTTTCGCAGAATGCCTCCGCCGGGGAGCGGGATTACATGCCCGAAGTTCAACCGAAGCAAATCACTGAACTCTTGGATCAATGGAAAGCAGGGGATCAGGCGGCGCTCAATGTTCTGCTGCCTCTCGTCTACGACGAACTCCGCCGGTTGGCTCACCAACAACTGCGCAAGGAACGCTCGGACCACACCATCCAGAGTACCGCACTGGTTCATGAGGCCTATCTTCGCCTGAAAAAGAGGGGCACTGTTCAATTTGAGAACCGCTCCCACTTTCTTGCGATTTGCTCCCAGTTGATGCGACAGATCCTCGTCGAATATGCGCGCGGGCGGCGGGCGGCGAAGCGGGAAGGGGGATACAAGGTCACCCTGGATGAAGCCATGGTGCCAGCGAACGCCAGAAACGTGGATCTGGTTTTGTTAGACGATGCGCTGAATGAGCTTGCGATGCTGGACCTACAGCAGAGCCGTATCGTGGAACTGAGATACTTCGGAGGCCTCTCCATTGAGGAGACTTCGGAGGTGCTAAAAGTCTCCCCCGCGACAGTCAAAAGAGATTGGGCTACCGCGCGGGCTTGGCTCCTACACCAAATTAAGCGGACAGCGGAGGCCTGACTCTGGGGAGACGGCTCGCGAAACTGGCGGCGCGCGAGGCACACGATAGGTTCTAAGCTGTTTGTGACCCGATTGATCGAGAATTGACGCCTGCTTCAAAACGGGTTACCTTATTGCCCTGGCCCTCTTCCCCCCAGAATGAGAGGCGCCGTGGTTTCGGCTTCTTCAATCCAGGTAGCCCGACTCCTGACCCGCTGGACTAGCGGAGACTTCAAGGCCCACGAGGGGCTTACCCATATTGTTTGCGTCGCGCGCCGCTTGGCAGGTGGCCTCTTTGCTCGGAAATGCACCGATCACGACCGGAGCCTGCAACGAGATGACGCGCAAGGCTTTTTGACATCATGACCCCTGAACGCTGGCAGCAAATCAAGGAAGTACTCGGGAACGTCCTCGAGTTGGATCGTTCGCGACGCGCCGCGTACCTGGCCGTGGCGTGTGCGGGCGATCCTTCTCTTCGTGCTGAGATCGAGCCGCTGCTGGCCGCGGAGCAGTACGCGGGAACGGATCTGCTCAACGCAACGCACGCGGCCGATGGCGCGATTTCTCGGCTCGACATCGACCCGAGGATCGGCCACCGCATCGGTCCCTACGAAATTGTCGAACCTATCGGCGAAGGCGGGATGGGCACCGTGTACCGAGCGGTGCGGGCCGACGATCAGTATCAGAAACAGGTCGCAGTCAAGCTTGTCCATGCCGGGCACGATTCAGCGTTCATTGTCAGTCGCTTCAAGAATGAACGCCAGATTCTGGCCAGCTTGGACCACGCGAACATCGCGCGTTTGCTGGACGGCGGCACTGCCCGGGACGGAGCTCCTTACTTCGTGATGGAGTTGATCGAAGGAGAGCCGATCGACGAGTACTGCGACCATCACCAGTTGGGCACCGAGGACCGGCTGAACCTGTTCCTGCAGGTGTGTCAGGCGGTTCAATATGCACACCAGCGCCTGATCATCCATCGCGACATCAAGCCGGGCAATATCCTCGTCGGCGCCGACGGAACGCCAAAGCTGCTCGATTTCGGAATTGCCAAGCTGCTTGACCCCTCCAGTGGAGGCGCTGAAGCCACGATGACGGTGTTCCGGGCGCTCACTCCCGGATATGCCAGCCCCGAACAAGTCAAGGGAGAGCCGATCACAACCGCCTCCGACGTGTACTCCCTCGGGGTCGTCCTGTACGAGTTACTAACCGGTCGCAGCCCATATCGGGTAGCTAGCCGTACTCCGCATGAACTAGCTCGGGCGGTCTGTGAAGTCGAACCGGAGCGGCCGAGCAACGCGGTGAGTAAGATGATCGCTGGCGACCGCAAGACTCGAGAAGATGCAGGAACACCGGGAATAATGACCCCGGGGCTGAATTCAACATCGCAGGCGCATAACAAGCACCTGCGCGGCGATTTGGACAATATCGTTCTGATGGCGTTGCGCAAGGAAGCCCGGAACCGATACAGCTCGGTAGAACAATTTGCCGGGGACATTCGACGGCACCTTCAGAACCTGCCGGTAATTGCCCGCAAGGACACTGCGCGCTACAGGACGTCGAAGTTTTTTGCTCGTCATAGAGCGAGCGTCATAGCGGCAGCGGTAGTAGCGGTCGTGTTGGTGGCCGCTCTCATCGTGACCTTCCGCGAAGCGCGCGCTGCGCAGCGGCAGGCGGAATTGGCTCGTCAGGAAAAAGCTCGCGCGGAGCGGCGTTTCAACGACGTCCGAGCGATGGCTAATTCGCTGATGTTTGAAATCCACGATAGCATTCGCGACCTTCCCGGATCAACGTCGGCGCGTAAGCTTCTCGTCGATCGCGCACGGCAATACCTCGACAGCCTATCAACGGAGGGTGGCAATGATCCTTCCCTGACGCGGGAATTAGCGTCGGCATATGAGAGA
This sequence comes from uncultured Acidobacteriaceae bacterium, assembly GCA_963768265.1. Taxonomy (GTDB): domain Bacteria; phylum Acidobacteriota; class Terriglobia; order Terriglobales; family Acidobacteriaceae; genus Sulfotelmatobacter. The sequence continues at coordinate 33,433 of CAVYHM010000020.1, read as the reverse complement.
GTGGGTGACGTCCAAGGAAACCCCCGCTTCGCGAATCTCGGCGACACTGCCGGAGCCATTGAAAGCTATCGCAATGCCCTCCGCCTCCGGCTTAAGCTGGCGGATGAAGACCGTGGTGCCCCCGACGATCGTGTGGCCTTGGCTACCATATACGCGAAACTGGGCTCCAGCCTCGAAGCCACAAATGATTTTCCAGGCGCAATGCAAGCTCTCCAACGCGCATACCCCATAGCGGAGCGGCTGGCGGTGGAGCAAAAGGACAACCCGGAAACGCAGGAAGCAGTAGCCGGGACATACTTTGCGATGGCTCAATCTCTCGCTGAGATGGGTGATCTAGCCACAGCGCTGGATTATTTTCGCAAGTCGGTTGCGATCCGCGAAGTCATTACGGGAGGTTCTGTGGCCTTCCAGGAACAAGTGCAATCCAACCTTGCAGGGGCGCACGACTACATGTCGGAGGTTGTGTACTTGCAGGGCGATTTTAACTCCGCGTTTTCCCTTCAGGAAAAGGCACGCGACATCATGGCTCGATTGGTAAAGTCCGATGCGCAGAATGCCACGCTGCGACAGTTCCTCTTGCAAGCCGAGTACGGGGTTGGATATTACCTCGCAGAGAAGGGCCTTCCCGGCCAAGCTTTGGCTCACTATCAACTAGCGCTAGCGGGATATCAGGAACTGACTTCGTCTGACACCCACGACGTCGTGGCGATGCGCTATCTCGGCAAGTGTTATATGAGGATCGGCCTGGCTCTTGCCGCTGAGGGCAAGCCGGCTGAGGGCATTCAATCCGCTCGCAAGGCCCTTCGGATCATGGAGAGTTTGGCTAGCGCCGACCAGGCCGACACCTACTACAAGGCCCCAGACCTCGCCTATGCCTACGCCGCGTTGGGGGAAACCTATTCGCGTTTAGCCCTGCAACCCGGCGTCCTGGAAACCTCGAGGATCGCGAGTTGGCGTGAAGCCCGGTCCTGGTACCGAAAGAGCCATGATATTTGGCTGCTCCTGAAGCGGAAAGCGCCGCTCGCTCGCTGGGATGCCTCACAACCGGACAAGATTACAAACGAAATCTCCCGGTGCGATGCTGCTCTCGAAAAGGTGAACTCCGACCATCGATGACCTACCTGCATTACCCGCGGTACGAAACGAATTGAGGATTTCGTACCGAACCAGGCCAGCATGGTTCGACGCTTGCCTAAACGGCCCCAAGCCCTCCAACCCGGACCCTGTGCGCGGAAGCACTCAAATGCCCTGGGCAAGACCTAACCCCGTTTCGCCGCAAAGTTAAATGCGCTACCGATTCGGCCAGAACCGCCCAGCTGGCCCTGAGGCCGCGCCGCGCGAAAAAAATCTTTTCACCTCGTGAGCCACTTTCGAGGTGTTTTTCGCTTTTACGGGTGGGCATTCCAGTTCAATCCGGCGCGGTGGATGCTATGTGACGTTGCCAGGCTCTTCTGCGCATCGTGAGTTGGGTTCGACGACGAGTCAAAGATTGCCCGGTGACTCATTCGATTCGGGGGGAGGCGCCCTGGTTAGGCGTCCAACCGAGGGGCAAGCTGAGCAGCCTCGCGTGATGCTGTTTAGCGTGCCCTATGCATTGAAGGCCGGAGATGCGGCTACCGTGGGGGGACTGCCGCCTTCGGCCTTTGTGCTAGCTGCGCCCGGCTAGGAGCAGCACCAGAGCGGGATCAACCACCCGAAACTCTGCGGAGGGTGGGGCGCTAAATTCCCTACATTAGGACGTGCGCTAGCGCAGCAGGCCAAATACTATTCGGCAGGGTCGTAGTTCAGATTTTGCCCGAGCCATCGCTCGACTTCTGCCATGCTCATCCCCTTACGTTCGTGATAGTCGGCGACCTGATCGCGATCGATCTTGCCGAGGCTGAAATATCGCGATTCCGGGTGGGCAAAGTAAAGCCCACTCACGCTCGATCCGGGCCACATCGCAAACGACTCAGTAATCAACATCCCAGTGTTCGCTTGCACATCGAGCAAACGCCAAAGCGTGCCCTTCTCCGTGTGATCCGGGTATGCCGGGTACCCTGCGGCCGGCCTGATCCCGCGGTACTTCTCTTGGATGAGATCCTCGTTGCTCAGGCCTTCTTCACGACCGTAACCCCATTCATCCCGCACTCGCTTGTGCAGGCATTCGGCGAACGCTTCAGCCAGGCGATCGGCGATGGCCTCCGCCATGATCGCGTTGTAGTCGTCGTGCTTGGCCCTGAACCCGTCACACAGTTCCTTCAAGCAGATCCCGCTGGTTACCGCGAACGCACCGATATGATCGGGCAACCCTGTTTCCTTCGGTGCGATGAAGTCCGCGAGCGATCGGCACGGCTCATTGCCTTCCTTGTTTGATTGTTGGCGGAGGAAGTGGAATCGTTCGAGGACCTCCCTGCGGGTGTCGTCCGTGTACAACTCGACATCGTCGCTCACGGCGCTGGCGGGAAAGAAGCCGTATACGCCTCGTGCCGTAATCAACTTCTTCTCGATGATGACATCCAGAAGAGCATTGGCTTCGGCAAAGATCTGACGTGCTTGTGCACCCTGTCCATCGTGCTCAAGAATACGAGGATAAGCTCCCTTCAGTCCCCAGGTATGGAAGAACGGCGTCCAGTCGATGAAATCGCGCAGCGTCGCCAGCGGAAAGTTGTCCAGCGCGCGCACACCGGTAAACGCTGGTGTTGGCAGGTCTTCTGCCCGCCACTTGATGGGGGTTCGTCTTGTCCGCGCCGTCTCAAGGGAGACAATCGTCAAGTGCGGCGCGGAGTGGGCCTTGCGGAGTGCCTCGTAATCGGCGCGATGCTGTGCCACAAACGCCGATTTTCCCTCATCGCTCAGAAGGCTGGTCGTCACGGGCACCGCCCGGCTGGCATCCAGTACGTGAACCACAGGCTCGCCGTAATGCGGCGCAATCTTAACCGCGGTGTGCGCACGGCTCGTGGTTGCGCCGCCGATAAGCAGCGGCAACTTGAAGCCCTGACGCTCCATCTCACGGGCCACGTGCACCATTTCGTCCAGAGACGGAGTGATCAACCCACTGAGCCCGATCAGGTCCGCCTGTTCCGCCTTGGCGCGTTCGAGGATCTTTTCGCAGGGGACCATTACCCCCATGTCGATGACCTCGTAGTTATTGCAGGCGAGGACGACCCCGACGATGTTCTTGCCAATGTCGTGAACGTCACCTTTGACCGTCGCCAGTACGATTTTTCCCTGTGCCTTGACCGCTTGGCCAGATGCGGCCATCGCATCTTTCTCGGCCTCCATGAAGGGCGTGAGGTGCGCCACGGCCTTCTTCATCACGCGGGCAGACTTGACCACCTGGGGCAAGAACATTTTGCCGGCGCCGAATAGATCACCGACTACACTCATGCCGGCCATCAGTGGCCCTTCGATCACCAATAGAGGCCGGCCTAGTTTGACGCGAGCTTCCTCGGCATCGATCTCAATGTACGTGTCGATTCCCTTGACCAGCGCGTGAGAAAGACGCTCCTCGACCGTGCCGCTGCGCCACTCATCGGCCTTCTTTCCACTCACTATTGCGCCCGCACCCTTGAGCGATTCGCCGTGCTCCACCAACCGCTCGGTCGCGTCCGGACGTCGGTTTAGCAGCACGTCCTCGACTAGCACTTTCAGTACAGGCTCAATCTCCTCATACACCTCGAGCATCCCGGCATTCACGATACCCATGTCCATGCCTGCAGTGATGGCGTGATAAAGAAAGGCAGAGTGCATTGCCTCGCGCACCTTGTTATTGCCTCGGAAGCTGAACGAGATGTTAGACACGCCGCCGCTAACCTTGGCATGCGGCAGATTGGCTTTGATCCAGCGCGTGGCGTTGATGAAGTCAACTGCGTAGTTGTTGTGCTCCTCCATGCCAGTGGCAACGGTGAGGATATTCGGATCGAAAATGATATCTTCGCGCGGAAATCCGACCTCGTCGACTAGTATCCGGTAGGCGCGCTCGCACACGCGGATCTTGTCCTCGTAGGTCGCTGCCTGACCCTTTTCGTCGAATGCCATCACCACCACCGCCGCGCCATATTTGAGGACGGTGGCGGCGTTCTTGCGAAATTTATCTTCGCCCTCTTTCAGGGAAATCGAATTTACGATGCCCTTGCCCTGCAGGCACTTCAGCCCAGCCTCGATGACCTCCCATTTCGAGGAGTCCACCATAAAGGGCACCTTGGCAACTTCCGGCTCACTCGCCAGCAACTGCAAGTAGCGTGTCATTGCCGTGACGCCGTCGATCATGCCCTCGTCCATGCAGATGTCGAGGACATTGGCTCCGTTCTCGACTTGCTGCCGCGCGATGCTGACCGCCTCTTCGTACTTGCCTTGTTTGATCAACTTCGCGAACTTGGGCGAACCGGCAACATTGGTTCGCTCACCGATCATGATGAAGACGCCCGACTGTTGGGTGAATGGCTGCGATCCCGAAAGACGGAGCGGCTTCGTCGGCGTGTGCTCGACCGCGATCCCGCTATCAGACACGCTCACACTCGACTCTCAATCTGGTAGGCGAGGGACTCCTCAGCGGGCTCCTTCTTCCACTTTCGCGGAGGCTGGCCTTCGAGCGCTTTGGCGATAGCCGCAATATGCTCGGGCGTGTTGCCGCAACAGCCGCCGGCGATATTGATCAGCCCTGCCCGTGCAAAGTCCTCCAGATAACGCGCCATGTCCTGAGGCCCCAGGTCGAACCCGGTTTTCGAGAGGGGATTCGGTAACCCAGCATTCGGGTAGCATGAGATCGCCACGTCGGCCTTCTCCGAGAGCTCCTCTAGGAATGGATACATGAGATCAGGCCCGAGAGAGCAGTTGAGCCCCACCGACAACGGTTTTACGTGGTGCACGGCGTTCCAGAACGCCTCAGTCGTCTGCGCCGAGATCATGGTCTCGCCGCCACGCCCCACCGCCGCCGAGATCATTACCGGCAACTTCTTGCCGTCTTCATCGAACACTTCACGGATGCCGACAAGAGCCGCCTTCGCGTTCAGAGAGTCGAAGATTGTCTCGACCAAGAGCAGGTCTACGCCGCCGGCAATCAGGGCGCGCGCCTGCTGCTTGTAAGCGGTCTTAACCTGATCGAACGTGACCACCCGGAAGCCTGGATCATCGGCATCGGGTGAGTTCGAAAGAGACACGGTCAGCGGCCCGATCGAACCCGCCACGAACCGCTGACGCGATGTTGCAGTGCCAACACGATCGGCCCACTCACGGCACTGCCGCGCCGATTGCTCATTGAGATCCCAAGTCACGCTGCCGAGGAACGGATCTTCGACGATCTTTTGATAGAATGCAGGATCTTTCCGGCCGCCGTGCTCCCTCGGGTCGTCGACAAAGAATTCACTCTGAGTGATGCTGGTTGCGCCGAAGGTGTTCGTCTCGATGATGTCCGCCCCTGCTTCCAGAAATCGGCGGTGGATGTCACCGATCATCTCCGGCTTCGTCAGGGAGAAAAGGTCACCGTTGTTCAGCAGCCCCTTCGCCGAGTTCTTAAAACGCTCTCCGCGGATGTCCGCTTCCGTCATGCCATAGGTGCGGATCGTAGTGCCCATCGCTCCGTCGATGATGGCAATTCGACTCTCGAGAATCTTTTCAAGCGGATGTTGATCGGCTCTCGTCATTTCTTCCTGTTGGCCTTTAGCGTGCCCGATTTTGGCAACGTCCCCGCGAAGCCTAGGCGCTTGGCCGAAATTCACTCTTCCAGTCCAACGGCGTGCTTTCGTCCTACTCTAGCTCTGCCACATCCTGCACCGAGGGAGGTCTCTTTTATTATAGCGATTGGCAGGCTCAACTCTGGCGCGTGAATCACTCACGTCGCGATACGGTTCAAGGTTCCTTTGAAGCCCGCAAGCACGTGACAGAGAACTCCGGTAAAAGTTGGCCTGGGCGCTCCGCCGTAAAAAACGATGCGCCGTCTAGCGAATGCTACTTAGCTCCAGAACGCTTCACGCCAAGGCTTTCCGTGGAGAATTGAAATAGTGCAATCCACAGTTATTCCATCTCACGCCAGCCGAACCCCTTTCGTTGCGGACGGCGCGGTCAGAGGCATTGGCAGTGTGCCTCTTACCTCCACTGCATCGGCAATTCAGTCAGTCGCCGAGCTGGCTTCGGGGAGCAGACGGAATCTTCTTGAGCGCCGAGAATTTCGTTGCGCATCAACGCAAAGATTGAATCCCAAACATTTGCAAAACGCATTCAAACCCGCAAACATCGCCTTTGTTTGCGGATTGGCAGATATTTAGACGCCACGTTCAAGCGATCCACCCTATCGGTATTTTGAGTTTCCCGGGTCTTACCACGCGTGTTAGCTATTGTTCAATCCCGTCTCGGGACCAACCAGGAACCCTCGTCGCTTCCTGACCACACGCTTCATCTGCGAGGTCAGCCCCAGTGCGAACAGGGTCGAATGCATCGGAGTCTGCAAAGGCAACAAAGGGCGGCGACGGCTTACGCGTCCGGGAAGATCTGCCTCGCCTGATTGCGCAAGGCCACGAATCGCTGACCTCTGCCGAAAAGGATCTGCTCAAGTGGGTCGGCGTGTTTTTTCGCAAGCCAACTCCTGGGCGATTCATGATGCGGGTCCGAATGCCCAACGGCTTTACGAACAGCAACCAACTGCGCGCGGTTGCAGACTTGTCCCGGCGTCTGGGAGACTGCGTGCTCGACATCACGACACGCCAGCAGATTCAACTCCGCGGCTTCTCGCTGTCGAGCGTGCCAGAGATCTGGGAGAAGCTGCGCGGGGTGGATCTGCACTCGCTGCAGACCGGGATGGACAACGTCCGGAACATCAATGGTTGTCCTTTGGCCGGACTCACGATCAACGAATTGTTCGACGCCTCGCTAGTGTTGGTGGAGTTGGACCGGATGATCGTCAGTTCTGACGGCAATCCGGACTTCACCAACCTTCCGCGCAAGTTTAACGTGGTCGTCACGGGATGTCTGGAAAACTGCACTCATAGCGAGTCGCAGGATCTCGCCCTGGTTCCCGCACTGCGGCGGGATCGGGCGGGGTTCAACGTGCTGGTGGGCGGCAAGATGGGTTCGGGCGGATTCACCATCGCGTCACCACTTGATATCTTCGTGGAACCCTCCGATGGCGCGCGAGTGGCCGCCGAACTGATTTGCATCTTTCGTGATCATGGCCCCCGCGACGCGCGATCCAAGTGCCGGTTCGCATTCCTGATCGAGGAATGGGGGCTGCCACGGCTGCGGGAGGAGCTTTGCAGCCGACTGGGTCGCGAATTGGAGCCTGCCGGACGCGACGTTCGCGGCATCCATGACAACGATCACTTGGGCGTAGCTTGGCAGAACCGTCCGGAGTATCGATCGGTGGGACTCTGCGTACCCGAAGGACGGATCGGTCCCGACCAGATTGAAGAGCTGTCGCGATTGGCCGACGAGTACGGAGACGGTCAGGTGCGCCTCACAACCGGCCAAAACGCGATCCTGCCCAACGTCCCGCTATCGCGCGTTCCCGCCCTGCTGGGAGAGGATCTGCTGCAGGAGCTTTCTCCGTCGCCGTCCGCGTTCCGCCGCAGCCTGGTCGCCTGTACGGGAACGGACTACTGCAACCTCGCGCAAGTCGATACCAAGGGACACGCAGCTGAACTGGCGGAAGCGCTGGAGAAGAAACTGGGCGGCGCGCGTCGCACTCCGGTCCGTATGCACTGGTCGGGATGTCCGGCGGGATGCGGCAATCACGAGGCGGCTGACATCGGATTCCGCGGCCTCAAGACGCGCATCGGGGACAAGATGGTGGAAGCGGTCGCGATTTATGTGGGCGGCCGAACGGGGCCCCACGCCGCGGCTGGGCAACAGTTGGTCGAAATCGCACCCTGCGACGAAACCCTGCCCCGGGTGGTTGCGAATTTGATCCGAAATATGGAGAGCGGAGCCGATCCGCATTCTGCCATTGACCGGATGGAACTCACTCTTCCCACGGCTACAAATGAAGACATAGGAGAGCCTCAGCGTTCTGCAACCCCCGACGCAACCGCGTAGTTCTCTGGCAGGCCGACAGTGTCTGCGCCGGGCCAAGCCAACCAGTTGCAACCGAGACCAACCGGTAGTCAGGAGCCATTGATGCAACTGCCTCTACTACAAAGAGCAACAGACGGCGACACTGCCTTCTGCGTGCTTGCCCTGGCGGAAGTTCCCGAGGCGCCCCAAACGGAAGACATCGGTTTCGTTGAAGTCCTGCCCTTGGATTCGTCGTCACGAATGCCGGCACGATCCCCAGGAGCGGGAGAGCAGTATCGCTTCCACTTCAACATGGGCAAGTGCATCGGCTGCAAGTGCTGCGTGGTCGCTTGCAATGAGCAGAATGGCAATCCAGCAGAGATCAACTGGCGGCGCGTCGGAGAAGTCGAGGGGGGCTGGTACCCGAACACGCGCCGGTTTCACATTTCCATGGGCTGCAATCACTGCTTGGAGCCTTCGTGCCTGATCGGCTGCCCGGTAGAGGCCTACACCAAGGATTCAGCGACCGGGATCGTGCAGCACAGAGCCGACACTTGTATCGGCTGCCAGTATTGCACCTGGAATTGTTCCTACGGTGTGCCGCAGTACAACCCGGAGCGCGGCGTGGTCGGAAAATGTGACATGTGCCACGGCCGTTTGGCGGAAGGCCGTGAGCCGGCCTGCGTATACGCTTGTCCGGAAGAGGCGATCAAGATCGAAATCGTAAATATCGAAGCGTGGAAGCGCGACTATGCCAGCGCAAATGCGCCGGGGTTTCCCTCCGCCGACGACAGCATTTCAACCACACGCATCACGCTACCGCGCAACCTTCCGCCCGATACAAGGAAGTCTGATATCTATCGCGTTCGGACGGAAGCGCCACACTGGCCACTGGTGGTGATGACAGTTCTGACGCAGCTCTCCGTCGGAACGCTCGCCACGCTTTGGGTTTTGCAGATATTCGGAACATCGACTTCGCTCACCACCGCCGCGCTCCTGGCCCTGCTGGTTGGCGGTCTGGCACTCGGCGCTTCGACGCTGCACCTCGGACGTCCCGTCCACGCTTACCGCGCCTTGAAGATGTGGAAGCGCTCGTGGCTGAGCCGTGAAGTTCTCCTGTTTACTTGCTTTTCTGCGGTAGCCAGCGCCTATGCCGGATTGCTCACGTTCCGGCTCCCGGGCAGTTTCAGCGTGGGAGCTTTGACGACTCTGCTGGGATTTGCAGGAATCACGGCAAGCGCCTGGATCTATCGAGTTCCCGCGCGCCCCGCTTGGAACAGCAGGCACACTCCCATTGACTTTCTCCTGACTGGGGCTCTGCTCGGACTGCTGTTAGCGGGAGCTTGCGGCGTGGTCAGCGGCCCGCCGCTCACGATTGGAGCGGTGCTCGCAGCCTCTGCGCAACTGCTCAATCAAGCCACGAAATTTCTTTGGATGACTGCTTCGGAATCGCACGAACTACGGTCTACGGCTCGTTTGCTCTCCACGACGCTGGCCTCGCAATTCCTCACGCGGGCGGGGCTGCTCATTCTAGGCGGCGTGTTGCTTCCGCTCTTCTCTCAGGGTCGCATGCTGACTTCTACCGCCTTCGCCTTGGCGCTGGCCGGCGAAATTCTCGGCCGCTATCTGTTCTTTGTCAGCGTCGTCCCGAAAAACATGGCCGCGCCTTATCTCGCCGCGGAGCACAGCGCGGCGTGAGCCTGAAGCGCAATCTCGGTCTCGACATTCTCTCGGAGAAGTACGCCTACGCAACCGACGAGACCACCGGCTACACCTCCGCGCGGAAGATCCCGGATAAGTGGGTGGCCACGACCTGCGGTTATTGCTCCGTCGGCTGCGGAATGTTCGTCGGCGTCAAGGATGGCCGGGCTGTCGCCGTGCGTGGAAACCCCGCGCATCCCGTCAATTCCGGCACGCTCTGTCCCAAGGGACTCGCAGAGCACTACACGCTGGAAGCGCCCAATCGCGCGAAGTATCCGTTGCTTCGCCAGAACGGCAAACTCACGCGCGTCAGCTGGGACGATGCGCTGGATGCGATGCTCGACAACTTTCTTGCAGTGCAATGCAAGCATGGCCCGGTAGCGCTCGGCGTTATCAGCACTGGTCAACTGGTCACAGAAGAGTTCTATACTCTTGGCAAGCTTGTGCAACTTGGCTTTGGAACCAGCAACTACGACGGCAATACCACGCTGTGCATGTCCACTGCGGTATCCGGGTACAAGCGATCGTTTGGAAGCGACGGTCCGCCGGGCGCATACGAAGATCTTCAAAAAGCGGATGTCGTCTTTTTGATCGGCGCGAATATTGCCGAGAATCACCCCATCCTCTGTCAGCATCTCGAAGCCAATCCGCGCAAGACCTTGATCGTCGCCGATCCCCGGGTAACAAAAACCGCCATGATGGCGGATCTGTTCCTGCCCCTGAGGCCCAGGTCCGACATCGCCCTGATCAACGGCATGATTCACGTCTTGATTCAGGCGGGGATGACCGACCGTGACTACATCGCGCGCTACACCACTGGATTTGAAGAGCTGGCGCAGTCGATCCGAAAATATACGCCCCGGTACGTTTCCGAAATCACGGGACTCGAACAGGAATTAATTCTCAAAGTCGCATTCCTTTACGGCAACGCCAAGGCCGCATTCATCGGCTGGACGATGGGTGTGAATCACAGCACTAAAGGGACGGAGACCGTCAACGCCATCAACAATCTGGCACTGATCACGGGCAACATCGGTCGCGCCGGAGCTTCACCGTTCTCGATCACCGGCCAGTGCAACGCCATGGGCACGCGCGAATCGGGGTTCGCCTCCAGCCTGCCGGGATACCGTAAGTTCGAAAGTGCCGATGACCGCGAGGAACTCGCCGGCCTGTGGAGCATTCCGCAAGAACGCATTCCTGCCGCGCGGGGCTTGGCCTATCCCGACATCATCGAAGCCGCGGTCAAGAAAAAGATTCGCGCACTCTGGGTGATCGCCACCAATCCGATCGTTTCTTTCCCCAACCAGGACGTGCTGCGCCAGAGTCTGGAGAGCGTGGATTTTCTCGTGGTGCAGGACGGGTTCCATCCGACTCCGACTTCGGAGCTCGCGCACCTGGTCCTGCCTGCGGCGATCTGGGGGGAAAAGGAAGGAACGTATACCAACTCGGAGAGGCGCGTCAGCAAAGTAAATCGCGCCGTGGATCCACCAGGTGAAGCCAAGCCTGATTTTGAGATCTTCCTGGCAATAGCGAAGAAATTGGGATGCTATGACGAACTCTTCCACGGATGGACTGCACCTCAGGATGCATTCGAAGAATGGAAGAGAATCTCTGCCGGACGGCTCTGCGATTACTCCGGCATGAGCTACGAACTCATCGAGCAGCACGGCGGAATCCAGTGGCCGTTTCCCCAGGGCGCGCAGGAAGTCACGACCAGCCGTCTCTATTCGGACGGCTGTTTTCAAACCGAAGACGGCCGAGCCCGGCTCCTTTGTGCCGAGTGGGAACCGTTCCCGGAACAACCGAACCGCGAATTCCCTCTCGTGCTCAATACCGGCCGCACGGTCGAGCATTGGCACACCCGCACCAAGACCGGTCAAGTTCCGATTCTGGAAAGAATGGCCCCGAAGGCGTGGCTCGAGATGAATCCGAAAGATGCGCACCAGCTGAAGCTCCGGCCCCACGACCGCGTGGACGTCGTTTCACGCCGCGGACGCATCCGCAGCGTGGAACTTCGCGTGACCGAAATCGTGGCGCCCGGCCAGGTCTTTGTGCCGTTTCATTTCGTTGAGACCAACGCGAATCAGGTCACGCAGAGCGCTTTCGACCCGATTTCTCGCGAGCCCAACTACAAGCAAAGCGCGGTACGCATCGAGAAATCCGAGAAAGCCAGACAACGACGCGGAAAGGCGACACCAATAAGACGGTCATTATGGCCACGCCGTCAGAACAACGGTTCCCTATGAATCAACCAGGTGCAACGAAAATTTCCCCACCGACGTCCAACACTTTCTTGAGTTCGGGGCACTTTCCGACGCTCATCGCATGCCTCCTTTACTTCGACGTGAGTTTCATGGTCTGGGTCTTGCTGGGTCCATTGGCCCCATTCCTAAGTGAAGATCTGAAACTCACGGCCGCGCAGAAGGGCCTCATGGTGGCAGTGCCACTGCTGGGCGGCGCGCTGTTCCGCCCAATTATGGGCGTGCTGGGCGACTTGCTGGGCGGGCGGAGAGCGGGAATGCTGGGCCTTGGACTCACGCTCCTGCCTTTGCTCCTGGGCTGGCGCTTCGCGAGGCATCTGCACGATTTGTACGCCGTCGGAATTTTGCTGGGCATCGCGGGGGCCAGCTTCGCCGTGGCCTTGCCGCTTGCCGGCAGCTGGTATCCGCCCGAGCGTCAGGGACTAGCTATGGGAATTGCTGGAGCGGGCAACTCGGGCACCCTGCTGGCCACTCTTTTTGCGCCGCGTCTGGCACAGGCTCTCGGGTGGCCAAAAACTTTCGCCGTGGCCATGCTGCCGGTTTTCGTCGTTCTTGTCTTGTTCACTCTGATAGCGAAGAACAACCCGCTCAGCGTCGCGGCGAAGCCGAACTGGCGGGATTACGCCGCACTACTACGCGAGGCCGACACCGGCTGGTTCTGCTTCTTTTACAGCTTCACCTTCGGAGGTTTTGTCGGCCTAGCCAGTTTTCTCACCATCTTTTTCCACGACCAATACCTCCTGTCAAAAGTGAAAGCCGGAGACTTCACTACCATCGTTGTGGTGGCCGGCAGCTTCCTGCGTCCAGTGGGTGGATGGCTCGCGGACAAGATTGGCGGTTATCGTTTGTTGCTGATGTTGCTGTCCGGGGCGGCGTGCTGTCTTGCCGGGGTTGGCACTTTGCCACCACTCCCCGTAGTTGTGGTGCTGCTCTTCGTCACTATGGGCCTACTGGGAATGGGGAACGGAGCGGTCTTCCAGCTTGTGCCGCAACGCTTCTCCCAGCGAGTTGGCGTCCTCACCGGACTTGTCGGCGCCGCTGGCGGATTGGGCGGCTTCGTTCTGCCTTCCATATTGGGCGCGGTAAAAGACCGGACCGGTCAGTACAGCCTGGGGCTGTTCCTTTTCGCTGCGGCGTTTCTGGTTGCGGCGTTCCTCCTGATCCAGTTGGGTAGCGTCTGGCGCACTACGTGGAACGCGGTCTCGGCGGAACGCGCGGGAATCTTCTGCTACCGGTCATTCGCCAGGAGTTGGGCCAGCAGCGAGAACTGATTCCCTCCTCACAAGCGAGAGCGATGCCGGAGCCGCGGCCAACTTTTCCCTTGCGCCAGGCGAGCCGATTTGGTTTTAGTCTAACCGGCCATGACACAAGATCAGAATTCTCCGGCGGGGTTCCGCGGCCTAACAGTCTCGGTAAATAGCATTCTGGGGCGTGTATGCTAGAGTTCGAACCTCTCGCATGCGGCAGCCTAGGAGATCTAATCCGCCTGTGGTTTCCACATATTTTACGTTTCATCTTTTCGTGTTTGCCCGCTCCGCCGCGCTACGATTCGTCTGTTTGGCCCTAATGCTTCCGGCCGGTCTGGCGCAAAACTCCACTGAGGGGAACGCACAGGTTCAAAAAGGCGGCATGAGCACCGGAGCAGCACATGCTCCGGTCAAGGACGCATTGTCTCGTCCGATTACAGCAGGCGGTTTTGTTGATGGCGCGCCGGTCGTCTTCTCCGATATCACCCACGCTGCCGGCCTCGACAAGTTTCACCACAAGGCTGGTACTCCCGACAAGAGCACGATCCTTGAGACACCTGGATCGGGCGTGGCACTTCTCGACTATGACAACGATGGATATCTGGACATTTATCTGGTGAACGGCTCAACTTTCCCAGCACTGAAAGGAAAGGAAGCGCCACCGCGCGCGATGCTGTTTCACAACAATCACGACGGGACGTTCACCGATGTGACCGACAAGGCCGGAGTGGCCAATGAGCGCTGGGGTTTCGGGGCGGTCGTTGGCGACTACGATAACGATGGATGGCCTGACATTTACGTCTCCAATTTCGGCAAGAACCGCCTCTACCACAATAATCATGACGGAACATTTACCGACGTCGCGGAGAAAGCCGGCGTTGCGCTGGGCGGTTGGTCCGCGGGCGCGACTTGGGGCGACTACGATCACGATGGCTTTCTTGATCTGTTTGTTCCTGGTTATGTCAAGTTCGATCCTGACAGTCCTCCGATCGCCGGCAAAGGTAGCCTGCCGCCTGAATTCTGCCAATTTCGAGGGATCAACGTCATGTGTGGTCCTCGCGGCCTACCGGGGGAGAGCGATCATCTGTTTCACAACAACCACGATGGCACCTTCACGGATGTAACGGTGAAGGCGGGCGTCTCCGACCCTAGGGGATACTATGGCCTTTCCTCGGTGTTCGTTGATGTCGATGATGACGGCTGGGTTGACCTGCTGGTTGCGAATGATTCCGTCCCGAAGTATCTCTACCGCAATAAGCATGACGGCACATTCGAGGACATCAGTTACCTATCGGGATTCGCTTTGAATGACGAGGGTCGAGAACAAGCCGCTATGGGGATTGCAGTCGGCGATTACAACCGCGACGGACGAGTCGACTTCTGCATCACGAATTTCTCCGACGACTACAACACGCTGTACCGCAACGACGGAGACGCCAGCTTTTCGGATATAAGCTTCGCTGCCGGCATCGCGAACGCGACGATTCCATTTCTCGGTTGGGGTACGGGTTTTCTGGACTATGACAATGATGGATTCCTCGACATTTTTTTCGCCAATGGGCATGTCTATCCTGGCGTCGACCAACAGGATTGGGGCACCACGTGGGCTCAGCGGCCCTTATTGTTTCGCAATCTGAATGGATTGAAGTTCGAGGAGGTTGCCCCTGCTACCGGCAGTGGGCTGGCGGTGGTGGTCTCGGCGCGGGGTGCGGCGTTCGGCGATCTGTTCAATGATGGCCACATCGATGTCGTGCTCAACGTGATGGACTCGACGCCCGTACTGTTGCGGAACGTGGTCAAGAACTCGAATCACTGGTTGACGCTGAGGTTGATCGGCGGCCCGAAAGGCCCGCGGGATGCGACGGGAGCGAAAGTATTTGTCACGACGGGAAAGGTGCGGCAGAGGGGAGATGTTTACAGCGGAGGCAGCTACGCCTCCAGTTCTGATCCGCGCCTTCATTTCGGGCTGGGCGCGGCCACCACGATCGACAAAGTGGAAATCCTATGGCCGGACGGAGCGAAAGAAGAGATCAAGGTAACTGCGACCGACCGCATTCTAACCGTCGTGGAAGGCAAAGGAATAGCGCAGCCGTGAAGAAGCGTCGAGAATGTGGGCGTCTGTCCCTGGCGCTGTTGCTCTGCCTCGCGCTCTCTGTTTCGGGTCCGCCGGCTAGGGCACAGAAGGCTTCATCGGAGTCGAGCGCATCTAGGTCTGGTGAAACGTTTGTGGATGCGACTCAGCGCTTAGGCGTCAGCTTTCAATACCACGCGTCGCACACCTCCAAAAAATATCTTCTGGAGACTATGGGGCCGGGTGTCGCGCTGTTCGACTTCGATAATGACGGGCGCCTGGACATTTTTCTGGTGAACGGAGCACTTATCGCGCGATCCCACTCCGAAAGGTGCAGTCCCGCAGAAGACGGATTCCCAGTATTGGAACCGACTTTACCATCAGAGACCGAACGGGAGCTTCGAGGACGTTACCGAGAAGGCAGGCCTGCAGGGAACAGGGTACGGCTTTGGAGTGGCGGTCGGCGACTACGACAATGACGGATTCGAGGACCTTTATGTAACCGCTTATGGCGGAAACAAGCTCTACCGTAACAACGGCAATGGCACATTTACAGACGTGACGCAGAAGGCGGGTGTGGCGGGAAGCGGTTGGTCCACCAGCGCGGCGTGGGTCGATCTGGACGGCGACGGATTTCTGGATCTGGTTGTCCTACGCTATCTGGATTGGGATTTCGAAGATGTTTATTGCGGAGAGCACAAAGAAGGATACCGAGCGTATTGTCATCCAGACCTTTTCAAACCGATATCCCCCCTCGTCTACCACAACAATAAAGATGGAACCTTTACGGAGGTCGCCCAGAAGATAGGCCTCGGAAAGCCGGGAAAGGGATTGGGTATTGCGCTTGCGGATTATGATCGCGACGGTCACATCGATCTCTTTGTCGCCAACGATTCTATGGTTGAGTTTCTCTACCACAACAAGGGCGATGGCACTTTCGAAGATGTAGGGCTCGCGTCGGAGGTTGCCGTTGACATGGACGGGCGCACCTATGCGGGCATGGGCGCCGACTTCGCCGATTACAATAACGATGGATGGCCAGACATCGTGGTAACCGATCTTGCAAATCAACGTTATGCTCTGTACGAGAACAATGGGGATGGCTCGTTCACCTACGCCACCCCTAGCGCCGGAATTGGCCAGATGACGCTGCCTCACTCCGGCTGGGGAGTTCGTTTCCTCGACTACGATAACGACGGGTGGAAAGATCTCCTCATCGCTCAGGGCCACGACCTCGACACCATCGAACTGAACTATCCCAACCTGCACTACCGAGAGCCTATGCTGCTGGCACGCAACACCGGGCACGGATTCATCGATGTTTCTCAGCAGTCAGGCGGCATTTTCCACCAACCTTGGGTTGCCCGCGGAATGGCGATCGGTGACCTGGACAACGATGGCCGGCTGGATGCCGTTGTGACTACGAACGACGGGCCGGTACACATTCTTCACAACGAAACGGCGTCAACGAACCACTGGATTCTTCTAAAATTAGTTGGACACAAAAGTAACCGAGACGCGATTGGCGCCGAGGTCACGCTGGTAACGGCAACAGGACCGCAGTACGTCACAGTTTCGACGGCCAGCAGTTATCTCTCCGCCAGTGACAAGCGTGTGCATTTCGGGCTAGGGCAGAACGACACGGCATCAAAAATCGAGATTCGCTGGCCCAGCGGGATCCGGCAGACGCTCAAAGATGTTCACAGCGACCAGATTCTTCAGGTCGATGAGCCCGCTACGTCCCCGGCTGCCTCGAAACCGTGACGCTGAAACTATGAAGGCGTGCCACACTAACCCGAGCTTTTGGTTGTTCTGGGTGTTGGTCTGGCTCATTTATGGTCTCCCATGTTCCGCACAATCCAACAGCGCTTTTGATCGTGGCTTAACTGAATTCCGGGCGGGAAACTACTCGTCCGCCGCTTCGCTGTTCGCTGAGGCTGAGACTGCGTCTCCCAGAACCACGGATGCACTTCTATATCAGGCCAAATCGCTCGTGCACCTTCAGGATTTTGCCGGAGCGGAGCGAGCCCTTCGCAGCTACATCCCAGCACATCACGATTCTGCCGACGCACTGTACATGCTGGGTTTCGTTCTGAATCGGCAGAACCGCCCGGCGGAGTCTCTAGCGACGTACACTCAAGCTGCCGCTATTACGCGACCTGCAGCTGATGACCTGAAGATCGTGGGCCTCGACTACGTTCTTCTGGATGACTATAACGACGCGATCAAGTGGCTGGAAAAGGCAGTGACCATCGACAGCACGAACAAAGATGCCTGGTACTATCTCGGCCGCGCCTACTATGCGAGATCGCGACTCACCGAAGCCAGAAAGGCGTTTCAGACGATTCTCGATCTGGATCCACGCGATGTCAAAGCTGAGAACAATCTGGGCCTCATTTTCGAGTCAAGCAGCGAACCCGACGCTGCAATCGATGCGTATCGCAAAGCAATCGCATGGCAAGAGACGAGCCCCCATCCCAGCGAGCAACCTTATGTAAATCTCGGGAACCTCTTGATGGAGCAGGGACAGGCGAAGGAAGCGGTGACACCTCTCGAAAAGGCGGTGGCACTCGCGCCCGATAACACTTTCTGCCGGCTCAAACTGGGCACCGCCTACCTGCGGACAGGCAATTTGGACGCGGCGCGACGCGAGCTAGAAAGGGCAACTTCCCTTGACCCGGAAAATGCCGCGGCACACTACCAACTGGGCAGGCTGTATAAACAGGCGCACGAACCGGATCGAGCAAGAGTCGAATTTGACCGCACTGCCGAGTTGCAGGCCCGTGCAGCCGGATCCAAGTCAGCTCCCTCAGATCACTGACTGACACTGCATCCACTACTGCGGATTCTGGGTCGCCGGGGTTTCATCAGTCGAGGTCGGGTGGTCCACCCGGTAGCGATCCAGTGCCTGTTGCGACCTCTTCGCGGCTTCATCTTTAAGTTGCTGGTACCGGGCTATGGCGCTTCGCGCGTCATCCGTGCGGCGTAGGCGGCGATACGCGGTGCCAAGTTGATACCAGGTCTGTTGGATGATTTCCGGATCTGTGTCGGTCTTAACTGCACGTTCAAAATGGCTCGCCGCCGCAGCGTCGTTGCCCAACAACATTTCAGCTCGGCCCAGGTTGTAGTCCAGATGCACGAGATCCGGCTTTTCGCGTTGTGCTGCTTCAATTAACTCCTTGCCCTTTGCGCCGTCGCCTTTCTCGACCTCGATTGCGCCTAGCTTATAGATGGCGAGCACATTGTGGGGATCGATCTCCATCTCTTCGCGAAACGCCGCCTCGGCCTCCGCGATCTTGTTCACTGCGCGATATTCCGACCCGAGTTCCTCGTGGAGACCTGGCTGCTTAGGGGCGAGTTTGATCGCGGCTTCGTATTCAGCGATCGCATCCGTATGCCGTTCTGCCTCCGAACTTGCCTGGGCCATGACGCGGTGTACTAACCAGGCATTCGGGTCCACTTTGAACATCTCGGCATAGCTATTCTTGGACACCAGCAGATGCGCCCGTCCGCGATGATAAAGAATGTCCTGATCGTCGGGCTTCAGCTTCGCGGCTTTGTCGAGAGCCTCTGCCGCCTCCTCGGGACGATTTTGCGCCAGACATACTACTCCGAGCCACATCCAGGCAGACGCATCTTTGGGGTAACTGCCTGCTTCTTTGGCCAGCGCGTTATGAGCGCGGTCCAGATGGTTGAGCCGGAACTCCGAAATTCCCAGAAAGAGGCTTGCGCCCTGGAGATGGGGTTTGAGCGCGAGCGCTTTCTGCAAGCTCCGAATCGCGTCATCGTAATGGCCGCGTTCTTCATTGACCAAGCCCAGATTGAAGTGCGCCTCGGCGAATGCTGGCTGTCGTTTGACTACCTCCGCAAATCCTGCCTCTGCCTCGTCCAGTTTTCCCTCGCGCATAGCGTCGGTGGCCTGGCTGAATTTCGCAGCGACGTCCGGCTCTTGCGCCCAGACAGGACTAGGTATGCCAATGAGCGTCAGAAACAGCAAACACGCACTGCCGAGGTACGAAACCCGCGGGTCTCTGTTCCGTCTTTTAGCAAGAGTCGAATGACAAGCGATGATGAGCACCACAGAATTCTATAGCTAGAAGCCAGAATCCTCCTGCCTTGTAAGACAGGAGGACCGTGGGTTAGGGGAAGCGCCTATGATCCCGAAGGTTCAGAAGTCGTAACGCAGAGTAGCCTGTATTTGTCTCGCTCCATTGATGACCGTGGGAATGCCTGCAAAGTTGCCGAACCCGGGAACCCCAAAGTGGCGATCCCCAACATTCCCGTCGACCTGCCCGAAGATGTGCCGGTTGAACGCATTCGGAATGTCCAGTTTGAACAGAATCGCATGCGACTCCCGAATGGTAGTTCGCTTGATGATGGAAAAGTCCTCATTCAGATATCCTGGACTTCGCCAGGAGGAGAGAACTTGCGGAAGGTTTCCGTAAACGTATCCTCCGCCGGCAGCAAGGGAAGCTGCACTGGGATCGAGTAACCCCGCACAATTCACAACTGGGTTGCTTGTAGGGCTGGTTCCTCCGGTTGTATTTTGAACGAAGGTTCCTGGGCTTGGGCCCCCGGTACAACTGCTAACCCAAGTGTTGTCTAAAGCCGGGGACCAGTGTGCGGGTTGCGAAACTAATAGCGGCTGTCCAGGCAGTAGACTATACCTGTAGTTGGCACCGGGGTATTGCCCACCGCTTCCTCCCGGAAGTCCTGTAGCAAACTCGTTAATGAGCACAGGTGAGCCGCTCTGGTAACGTTGAACTCCGCCAACCTCCCATCCACCCAGCACCCTGCTGGCCACTCCGTGGGACAGGTATCTCTTCCCGGGTCCGACGGGAAGCTCATATAGGTAGCTCAGCACGAGTGTGTGCGGGACATCCTGATAGCTCACTGCCTTCTCCGCCCTGAGATTCGACGGATTCTGCGAGCCAAAGACGTTCGAGGTTTGGTTCGAGAAAAATGGATAGCTGCCGTCTGCATCTGTGATCGTCTTCGAATACGTGTATGCCGCTAGCAAATTCAATCCGTTGCGGAAGCGGCGCTCCAGCTTGGCTTGCAATGCGTTGTACGTGGACTGGCCGAGGTCCTCAAGACAGCAGTTCGTATTGATATCACCAAACTGCGGGAAGGGCCGCAACAGATTCCCAATGGTATCCAGACCGGAGTTAGCACCGGTATTCCAACCCGGAACAAACCACGAGGGTACGGTAACACCGAGGCTGGCTAGAATGGGTGCTGCCTTGGGGTCAGTGACCTGCAATGCAAGGTTGTTTCCCAGGAAGTTATATTTTGGATTGACTGTGTTGACCTGAGCTAGACCTGAATTCAGACGCGTGGCATGTTGTCCGACGTATCCAACAGTAAGAATAAGATCCTGCATGATCTGGTGCTGGATCTCAAGATCCCAGTTCTGCACCATACCGGGCCGCCCGTAGGAGGGCAGCACTGTATTGATCCCATTCTGACTGAAATTCTGCAGCGTAGGATCTCTGTTGTTGCCGGGAAGGGTAAACGCCGGAAAACCAGCGTCGAGCGCTTGTACGGGCGTAAAGTTATCACCGCTGCTGAAGTTGGGATTCACCGTTGTACCGCTTGTCAGAAACGACCCAAAGTCGGAATAACTCAAAGGCGCATAGTAGATGCTGTATGCGCCCCGAACCACAGTAGTGTTATGCGCAAAACCCGGTGACCAGGCGAAACCGACTCGTGGACCGATGTCTTTGAAGTATGTCTTCGTGCCGGTCGCACCGCTTCCAAAAACCAACGCTCCGGGGAAGCCCGGCGTAGCAGGATTCGTGGCCGTCAAAGAGAGAACCGACTGCGCTCCCGCTGCTTCGTGCCGTGGAGTGTCAACGTCCCAGCGCACGCCTAGGTTCAGCGTCAGGTTCGGACGTAATTTGAAATCATCCTGTACGTAGAGCGCGAAATAGCGCTGGTTCCAGCGTGGAAAATGAGAGTTGATGGTCAAACTCTCACTTTGCGGCAGACCTTGCAGAAAACTGGCAACGGGATCACCGGTGAGTGGAGTAGTGTCGTTGGGCTGCCAAGCCGTTTCGTAGTTTTGAAAGGTGTAGTTTGGCGAAGTATTCCCGCCAGCAAGAACGGAAAATTGGAAGAACCGTAACTCTCCCCCGAAACGTAACGAATGCCGCCCCTTCGTCCAGGAAATACTGTCGGCAAATACCAGGCTGTTGGGATAGTGAAAGTCGTCGTTGCCCGCGCTCAGGCCCAGATAAGGTATCGAATCCGGGCTGCCGTTGAATTGGAACGTCGGAAACACTTTTCCGGAGGCATTCCCGATTCCGAGTTTTGCGGGCCAGTCAGTTCCGTTCACACTCGAACCGATACTCGCGGTACTCAGGCGATTCAAGCCCACGACGAAATGGTTAAGCACAGTGGCGCTGGCAAGATAGTCCCAGCCATAGCGCAAGTAGTGAGTAAAGTAGTGATTCTCATAGGTTCCGTCGGCGGGACCCGGGATGGTGGGATTGTTATTGAGCTGGTTTTGTTCGCGACTGCTGTAGGAAAAGAACATCTTGTTCTTGTCGGATACACTCTCATCAATCCTGAAGGTCATTGTGGTTTCAACCTTCGGATCGGACGAGTTGAATACGAAATTGTTCACCAGCCCGCCTTGGGTACCAGCGGTGTTCGGCAAAGGAACGTATTGCAACACGTTCTGCGCCACGGTGCTGAGATTTGTGATCTTGTTGCCCGGGAAGGGCGAGCGACAAGTCTGAGTGCCGACAACCTTGGTTGTGGTGGGATTGAAAATCTGGCCCTTCAGTATATTCTGCCCTGGCGTACACGGGTTGGGTATGCCGGTATCAGCACCGAGCAACGCAGAGAAGTCACCACCGCGCTCCGCCTGGGTGGGCACGCTCGAAAGTTGGGTTGTAGTCGGCTTGTTGCGATATTGCTCCCACGAAAAGAAGAAGAAGGTTTTGTCATGGCCGTTGTAGACATGGGGAATGCGGATGGGACCGCCCAGCGAACCTCCAAAGTCATTTTGTCGGTCTCTTAGTTTACGTACTGCCGGTATCCCACCTGCAACATTTAGATCATTTTGATAGTTGAAATCCCATGAATTGGCGTCCAGGACCTCATTGCGAAAGATGTCAAAGGCTGTGCCGTGATAAGAATTTGTTCCGGACTTGGTGGTGAAACTTTCAATACCACCCGATGTCCGCCCAAACTGCGCTGTTGGAGTAGATGTTGTGACCTTGAATTCATCTAAGGCTTCAACCGACGGCGCTGTCTGGTCAAAAGCAGAAACCGTGTCTTGCCGTTGAACACTAGCTCCATCAAGAAGAATCTCGGCGCCAAGGTTCTGACCGCCCGCCAACTTCGAAAGAAAAACCCCATTGTTGCCAGCAGCTGCGACGGTCCCCGGTCCGGTAGTTCCCGGTGTCAGAAACACAAAAGTCTCCGGCGAGCGAAGAAAGCTCTGGCTGCTTGAAGCCAAAGACAGCGGCAATTCTTCGATTTGCTTTGTACCGACCACGGTTCCTTGGTCGGAGCTCTCGGTCTGTAACGTAGGCGCATCCGCCAAAACGGTCACTTCTTCCTTCACGTCGCCCGGCTGCAAAGTGATGTTGAGGGAAGAGACGGTGTTGATCTGAATTTCGACCCCCTTTTGTACGGAGGCCTTGAAACCCGTGGCTTCGACCGTAACGTCATAGCGGCCGACCGCCAAGTCATTCACACGGTACCCGCCCGCCGCCGACGACACCGTCTTGTAGACGCTCCCAGTATTCGCACCCCGGATCGTAACCGATGCCCCGGTTACGGCAGCGCCGGAACTGTCCAGAATCGAGCCCGCGATTGCGCCGCGGTCCGACTGCGCTGCCGCTCCCCCGATCACAAGCAGCCACAGTGCTGCAATGCCCAGTCCTGCTAGCCAACCACGCTTCATACAGCCCCCATGATTTCTCGAACGACAGCCCACTACCCCATGCCCGGCGCCCGACTCCCCGCCAGTCACCGTCACCAAATACTCAGCGATGAAAACGTACTAATAGAAACCGACTACGAAGCGGGCGTCAACTATACTTTCGTACAGTATCTCCGACCACCAGCAGCGTTTAGGTGGGCCGTGCATCTTCACTTGGAGGTAGCTCATTCCAGGGAGATGATTCCTCGTTGGAGAGCAACTGTCGCGGCCTGGGTGCGATCCTTGACGCTGAGTTTTTCCAGCACGTGACTCACATGCAACTTAACCGTGACTTCCGCGATATTCAGCGCACTCGCAATCTCTTTGTTCCCTAAACCCTGTGCGACCATGCGCAGTACTTCGATCTCGCGGCCGCTCAAAGATCGATGGGACCGGCGCTCTGCCAAGTGCGAGGCCACGATTGGATCCACGTATTGGCCCCCGCGATGGACCTCACGGACGGCGCGCAAGAGTTCTTCGCGGATTATGCTCTTCACGATGTATCCTCTTGCCCCAGCGTGCATGGCGCGATAGATTTCCTCCTCGCCGGAATGGGTGGAAAGCATGAGGATAGACGCGTCTGGGAATTCACGAATCATGGCCGCGGTGCAGTCGGTCCCGCTCATTCCCGGTAAGCGAAGATCCATCAACACCAGGCTGGGACGATGCCTGCGGTAAGCCTGCAACGCGTCGTCGCCGTTGCCGGCCTCGGCGACCACTTCCATGTCGGGCTCAACGTTCAAGGACGCCGACAGACCCATCCGCACCATGAAGTGATCATCAACCACCAGAATACGAATTGGTTTTGAGCTCATCATCCATTGCTACGGTCGGATTCACGCAAACATCGATGGCAATGCGAGTCCCGCGTCCCGGTTCGCTGTCGATCTCCAACTGGCTGCCCATCGATTGCGCGCGTTCGCGCATATCCAGAAGTCCAAAATGTCCGGTAGGGGAACTCTGAGCTGAGGCAAATCCTTGACCATCGTCGCTAACCGTGAGGTAAACCGAGCTGGGAGCGTATCGCAATTCAATCGAGATCTGTCTCGCGTGCCCATGTTTCACAGCATTGGCCACGGCTTCCTGCCCAATGCGCAGCAAGTTCATCTCAACGGGACGGGGCAGACGGACTGGACTGCCTTGGACTCTAACGTCCATCTTCACGTGCTCGCGCGGGGCGAGCGGTTCGACGATCTGCTCCAAAGCATAGACAAGGTCCCCATCCTCGAGCAGCTGGCAGCGCAGATCCCACACCGAGCGGCGTGCTTCCACCATGCTGTGGCGGCTCATGTTGCGTGCCGTTTCCAGTGCCTGCTCTGCTACGCGCGGCGCTCGTCGCAGGCAATCGACAGCCAGGTCCAGCTGCATGGTAATGCCCGCCAGTTCCTGTTCAAGTGTGTCATGCAGCTCACGGGCGATCCGGTTGCGCTCTTCCAGCACCGCGCTGTTTCTCAGCTTTTGTCGAATGATGGCCATCTGCTCCCGCAAACGCCGTCCCAGAACCACAACCCACGCCACTACGGTCAGGAGAACACTTGCGGTGATTCCTAACAGCCACAACGTGTGAGGCAGATTCCACCAGGACGGCGCTCGGAGCACTATGACATCCTGGGGCAAACGCAGCAACACGCGGAATGATTGCGGGACTTGCCACAATCCTCCGCTGCGAACCAAACAGATGCCTACCACCAGCACTTCGCTGTTCAGCGGGATAGAAAGCAGGCGGTCACGAGGAACGCCGGCGGGGAGAGTTGCGTCGAAATAGACGTCATCGCGTTGCAGCAAAAGCCGCAGACCATCGGGTTGCAGCTGCCGGTTCAGCAACTTTGCTTCGGTAGTGATAACCGCGCCGTCGAATTCTTCCCAAGGCTTGCCGATGTCGAGCGTCAGCGGTTGTGGTGCTTTCCCATGACTTAGACGATGAAATACGGCGTCCTCTAACATAGGCGCGGACTCACCCATGGAGGGAAAACCCAATACGTCTACGATGTCGCCAATCTCGAGCGGTGTATCCTGCTGAGTCAGCACGCGAAGACCTTTGCCTTGACTCTGGAGGAATAGAGCATTCCCCGGCTGTTGATATCCGACGACGCCACGCACACGCACGCGATGCCGAATCCCTGCGCCTGGCGAAAATCGCAGTAAATCCGACAGCGCTGCTTCAGTCGCCGGCGCTTCCACCTTCATATAGGCCAAACGTGGAACGTAGAGCAGAATCCCCGTAAGTTGACGATTCAAGTTGTACAGGCTGCCGCAGACGCCCTCGATAAGTACTTCGCTATCCACCCAGGACGACAAATCCTGTTCACGGACAATCGGCACCCTTACATTGAACTCTCCCCCGCCGGATGCGACGCGCATGGCGACCGCGATCTCGTGCCACGAATTGCGGTCGATAGCTACGGACCGTACGATGCCGCGCACCCTCACCCACTGGCTATCCTGTTGCCCATCGGCCAATTCAGAAAAAGAAAAGAGATGTGCTTGGGGAAGCACTCCCTTGCCTAGAACGTGCAACCTCTTTTCCCGAATGACCGGAGCGAACTTTCCCGGACCAGTGACGCCTTCAACTTCCACCAACTGGCCGAGCAGATGGGGGTACTCCGGCGACAGGCTGCCTTCCGCGTAGATGCCGGCCGTCGCATCCTGTATGAAGAAATCCGGCGCTGGCGCATCCATAGTGATGACGCCGCGAATCCTTACAGGATAGCCCATCGCGGCCTGCTCCGGACTCAGGCGCCTGACCTGACTGGTATGGGTGAGAGTTGGAAGAGACCTGGCTGATGATTGAGCCAAAACATCCGGGGACAGCAAGTGCACGACCGAGACAGACACGGCAGCCAGCCCGAACACGCGCATTCTTCGCGCACAACTGCTTGTGGCTCGCGTTGTGCTGTGCTTCATCATGGAAACACTGTGACGGTCGGAAAGGGAGTCGCCCTCCGACCGCACGCTACGGCGGATTGCCTTAGGGTAGCCGAAAGCGGGGGCCGGGGGAAGCCGGGGTTGCGGGTTCGGATGGTGAGCTTGTCGTGGAGCCGGACATTGCCAGAAGATTGGTGGACTTCAGAGGCCCGCTCTTAGGGGATTACTCGTTGGTATACCCGTACGTAATCCACCAGCATGGTTTGCGGAAAAACCGTGCCGGTGTCCGGATTTCCCGGCCAGTCGCCGCCGACCGCGAGGTTGAGTAGAAGGAAGAATGGATGAGCAAACACCCACTTCCAGCCTGCTCGAAGATCCGATCGCGTGCGAGTGGCATAGAGATCGCCGTCCATGTAGAAGCGAATGGCATTCGGTTCCCACTCGACTGCAAAAACATGAAAGTCATCGGCAAAGCGCTGTTTTTCCGGCAAAGTGTATGGCGCTTCAATTCCATCGCCTCCGGTGTACCCAGGCCCATGGATCGATCCGTGTACCGTCGAAGGTTCCTTCCCAATGTTTTCCATGATGTCGATTTCGCCACATGCCGGCCATCCGGCTTTCTCAATGTCGTCACCTAACATCCAAAAAGCAGGCCACGTGCCTTGAGCGGTAGGAATCTTGATACGCGCCTCGAAGCGGCCGTAGGTTTGGGAGAATTTGCCGGCGGTTTTCAGCCTTCCTGAGGTGTAGTTCTTGCTCACGCCATCCGGACCTTTGTAGTTCTCCCGCTGTGCCCGGATCACCAGGTTGCCGTCTTGGATGAATACATTTTGCGGCCGGCTCGTGTAGTACTCCAATTCTTGGTTTCCCCAAACGTCTGCACCGGTATCGAATACCCATTTGGAGAGGTCCACCGCCGAACCGTTAGGACCGTTGAATTCGTCGTTCCAAACAAGTTTCCATCCCGCCGGCTTGGGGCGGGAGGCCGTTTCTTGAGCGGTCGCTCCTGCTGGTGAGCCCACAAGAATAACCACGCACAACACTTTGATAGTGAGCAGTTGCGACGCGAGAACCTGCAGCCTTGAAAGAAGCTAAAATTGAAACGCTGCTGACGTCAGCTTTGAGAGCAACTCAGGAATCATTTAACGTCGCCTCCCCGCAAAACTGTTGCACACGATACTCGCGGCTGCAGGTGAAGGCAAGAACGACTCAATCCGGCAAGTAGACGGGGATTACTCCCCCGGCGTAATCGTAATGTTCCGGAAGGCAACGTGTCCGGCCTCACCGCCCTGAAGGTAGATGGGTCCGGGCGATCCTTCGTGGCTGTCCAAGGCACCGCCGGTGATACCCGGTATCTCATGTTTATTAATGATCGTCTGCCCATTCTGAACAACGGTGACTACACGACCGATGAGAGTAATGTCGTAGCTCTGCCACTCTCCCGGCTTTCTCGGCTGTTCCGGCGAGGGGGCAAGAAATCCATAGACTCCCCCCGTACGCATAGTCGGTCCTTCTGGTTCAGGATCATCCTCAATCTGGACTTCGTAGCGACCGCGCAGGTAGATACCGCTATTCGATCCTCGGGCGCAATTGAATTCAATATGTAGCTTGAAGTCGTTGAACTTGGCGTTGGTAATAAGTTCTGGACCATGTCCGGGACTGACCAGCGTACCGCCTTCTACCGTCCACTTCGCGGTCGCACTAGAATCGCTCGGCGTCCACCCGCTCAGGTCTTGGCCGTTGAACAACTGCACCGATTTCCCCCACTTTGGTGCGCCCCCTCTCTTCAGGTCCGGAGCCCTCTCGCCACTCCATTGCCACGGAGTTCCGTCAGGTCCGGTGGTGGTCCCAGTCAGCGCATTGCCAGACATCTTGCCCTCGAAAACCATGTCATCTTTCCGATCTTCCTCTTCCTTGGGAGAAACGAACTTGATGTGATCATTCGAAATCTCAACGGTCGGAAGTGGACGCGCGTGTCCCCACCGGCTCACCATTCGCGCTTTGAATTGCCCGTCTTCCCGGGTTATTTCCAACCACGAGGGGTATTCGCGAAGCGGAGTTGTGAGGGTCAAATCCCAACGTCCGAGAAACGACTGAGCGGAGGCCGTTGCCTCCGAGGAATGATCGTTTGCAGCGTACATCCAAAGAGAAACAAGCGAGACCAACATCAACGCGGGCAGCCTTCGCCGGATAGGCATAAGTCCACGGGTCCTTTCTGCGGGCATTTGGCCACAACGATTACCGCGACCACAATAAGAATCAAGCTGGTACGTGAAACGCATCGCAGGAACTGGAAACGTTGACACTCGAACTCAACATTGGCTACTTGTGAAAAGATTGTAAGCGGACATCCCAGCTTTTGATACTTTCTTGGTACCCATGTGTCGGCCCTAATCCGGCACTTCGGTCCGTTCCCCGTTGATGAATCAAACCATATTGGTCGTCTTCGGTCTTTGATCTGAGTCGGCGAGCGGACACTAGGTCCGCATGCCTCTCCTGTCGGTATAATTGCTGACGCTCATGAACGGGGTTCCAGCCGCCGTCCGCTGGTTGTTCGACTCGGAGCATGGCGCAGTTGACCGCCTGATTCCACGCTGGCTCTTCTTGCGGGCCCTTGGCTGTATTTATTTTTCCGCCTTCTTCTCGCTCGTCTTTCAGATCCGTGGGCTCATCGGACCGAAAGGGATTTTGCCGGCAGCCGAGTATCTGCGGCTCGTGGCGCATTCGTTTGGCTACAGCCGTGGCGTATGGTTTGTGCCCACTTTGCTTTGGTTTGCCAGCGGCTCGCATATGCTAACCGCCATGTGCTGGGTGGGCATGGGCGCGTCGCTCCTGTTGGCGCTGAATGCGTGGCCGCGCGGAATGCTGGTGATTTGTTTTGCGTGCTTCCTTTCGTTCGTTAGCGCTGCGCAAGACTTTTCCAGTTATCAGTCAGACGGCATGCTGCTCGAAGCGGGATTTATCGCGCTTTTCTTTGCTCCACCCGGATTCCGCCCCGGCCTTGGGCTGGCGTCGCAGCCTGCGCGCGCCAGTCTGTTCCTGCTGCAATGGGAATGGTTTCGCATCTACTTCGAGTCAGGTGTCGCGAAGATTATCGGGGGAGACCCCGAATGGCGCCACTTTACCGCGATGGACGAGTACTATCAGAATGGTCCGCTGCCCACATGGATCGGCTGGTACCTGCAGCATCTGCCGCACTGGTTCCATGCTTCGACTGTTTATGCGACGCTAGCCCTCGAGCTGGGTGTGGTGTGGATGTTGTTTCTGCCGCGCCGCTGGCGAATCGTATGCTTCTTTATTGTGACTCCGTGGGAACTGGGCATTATTCTCACAGCCAACTACACGTTCCTGAACTACCTGGTTCTGTCGCTGGGATTCCTCTTGTTGGATGATCGCTTTTCCCGGTACCTACTCCCGCAGCGATGGAAGAGCAGCTTCGTCGCGGACTCGACAATAACCAAGCGCAACCCGATGGATTCTGAAGCCAATGAATCCAATGAGGCGCCAGAGGCGTCGAAAGGCCCAGACCGACACGAGCGGAACCAAGTGCAAGTTCCGGGAGGCTTCCGTCGGCACCGCAATAGGATGAGACTGTCTTTGATCGGCATTGTACTTGGCTGGATCTTCTATGCAACGACGGCGGAGTTGATCTGGATGTTCTCCGCACTGCCACTACCGACCGCGCCGGTGGCAGCGCTCGAGCCCTTTCGGATCGCCAATCGATACGGCCTCTTCGGCATCATGACCCGAGGTCGATACGAGATCGAGTTTCAGGGCTCCGAGGATGGAAAAACCTGGGTAGCATACCCGTTCCGCTATAAACCACAGGATCTGAGCAAGCCACCTGGTATTTACGCGCCCTACCAGCCGCGATTCGACTGGAATCTCTGGTTTGCTTCGTTGGGCTCGTGGCAGGACTACCCAATCGTCCCCAGAACCGAAGTGCGGCTGCTTTCCAATGACTGGGACGTTCTCACCCTTTTTGCGAAGAATCCTTTTCCCCACGAACCACCACGCGAGGTACGCGCTGTGATCTGGCAATATTGGTTTACAACCATGTCTGAAAAACGGACGCAAGGTCTGTGGTGGCGCCGTCAATTCTTGGGACTATATGCTCCGACGCTCAGGCGGGAACCAGATGGCACTATCCATGGCGTTGAGTGGCCTGCGGCTGCTCCCAGGGAGTGAATGCAGGCATCGATCGCGCTGCATTTCACTCCTTCAGACTAACCGCCGTCCCACCTCGACAACGCCATCTTCGCCGCGTGATAGCCGCACATGCCGTGCACTCCTCCACCTGGTGGAGTGGACGCGGAGCAAATGTAGATATCGCGCGCCGACGTGGCATAGTGTTGCCATGTCGGTCGAAACAGAACCTGACGAAGGTCCATGATCCCTCCTCCGATATCGCCTCCTACCAGGTTAGCGTCCATGCTCTCAAGGTCTGCGGGAAAAAAGACTCGCCGCGCCAAAATGCAGTCGCGGAAGCCGGGAGCGAAACGCTCGATCTGGTCCTCCAGCTTCTCAAGCATGTTTACTTTGGACCCATTCGGCACATGACAATAAGCCCAGGCCGTGTGTTTGCCCGCCGGAGCCCGTGAGCCATCGAAAAGACTAGGCTGGGCCAGCAGAACAAATGGACGATCGGCCTGCTGTCCGATTCGGACCGCCTTTTCCGCCGCGGCAATCTCCTCAAAGCTTCCGCCCAGATGCACCGTTGCTGCTCGCAAGCAACCGGGAGCTTTCCAGGGAATGGGTGCGTTCAGCGCGTAATCCACTTTGAAGACGCCGGCTCCGTAGCGGTATCTTTCCAGTCGCCGCTTGTAGCTGTCCGATAATCTTTGGCCGCCAACCTTGATTAGCTGCTGCGGGGTCAGGTCACAGAGAAGCAGCTCATAGTTCGCCAATGCCGCCAAACTCTGGACCCGCGCTGAAGTGTTCACCTTGCTTCCGAAGGTCGAGAGAAACCCGCACAGCGCGTTTGTGAGTGACTGCGCGCCGCCGCGAGGAATCGGCCAACCAACGGCATGTGCTGGCACGGCCATCAGGATTGCGAACGCCGCGCTCAACGGTTCGTCCAAACTGAGGAAAGAGTGGGCGGCCAAGCCCGCGAACAGGGCCCGGGTTCGTTGGTTACGAAACCGGCGTGCAACAACTCGGGCCGGTTGTAGCGCGACCATTCCAAAGCGCGCCATCAGCCATGGATGTCGGGGAATGAAAGGAACGGGGCGCAGTACTTCCGAAGCAAATTCAATCCACCGCGTCACGAACGGACGCATGAGCTTATCCCATGCCAGTCCGTCGACCCCAAGGGAATCCTTGGTTTCATCCAGGTCACCTTCCAACATCACCGCCGTGCCGTCATCCAGAGGATGCGCCAAAGCAGCTGGCGAGCGAATCCACTCCAAGGCGTGGTTGGTCAGTGGTAGCGACGAGAAGAATGGCGACCCTGCGCCCAGCGGATAGACCGCTGAGCCGAAATCATGCCGAAAACCAGGTAAAGTTAACTCCAGCGTGCGCGCAGCCCCGCCCGGTGTCGACTCCGCTTCCAACACGTCCACCTGCAGCCCAGCCTGGGACAGAACGATAGCCGCTGCCAGTCCATTCGGGCCGGCACCGATGACACACGCCTTACGGCTCATCGCGGATCACCATAAACGCCAACCTCATAAATCGCCGCTGCCCTTAGCATAGGTTATTCCCGCGAGCCGTGGGCGGTTCAGGCAATCTCAGATCTTGGGGGTCAGCGCAGGGCAAAATTCCATCGTCGACGATAGGAGTCTCTCCGGCCGTTTTCAAAGGTTGCATCAGGCCGAGGCACTCATTCACACGAAGTAAGGGCAATTGGCGGATTCCGATCGCATCGTCGGCAATCGGGAACTTATCTAGAAAAGGGCTTCGAGGACGTTCGGCCCCACCAGTTTCAGAGAAATCACACTTTCCCTTCTGACCCTCGGCCCGTGGAGGTTTCAACTTGCCGGCGAGAGTGTCCCTTCCTGAAACAGATTACTTCTAGAGTCGGGGTCATCACCGAACTCGGTCAGAAGCTGATCTCGAGGATCTGACCATTGTTGCCCACGAACCACCCGGCATGCGGATTCGCAAAAGCGACCGCCCAGTAGCCGCTCACGTTGGGCAGTTTGAACCAGGTGCGCCCTTCATCGGGAGTCCAAGCTGCTGCCCCCGAGTCAAAGTTCGGCTCCGTCTCGGCGGTAATTACGACCGACCTATCGTGCTCTTGGTTGAATTGGGCATCATCGCTTCGACCATCGCGGTGACCACTGCCACGCACATAGGCCAAGCAGAAAATGGTCCCCTGCACAGGAGGCTTGTTCGTAAGTGTCCACGTCTTACCGCCATCGCTCGACGTTGCTGCATCGGCAGAACTGTTCGTGGACAAGTCGCCGCCGCCCAGAATCCCATGCCAAGCATCGCGGAAGGCCACCGACAGGCCACCCGCGCTGGGCGAACTGACCAGCGGAGTGTCATACGCCTCCCAGGTGTCACCTCCATCGCGGGTGGCTAAGATCCTCGCGATCGTCGCGCCTCCGGTGGTAATCCAGGCGTTTCGTCGTCCCTCGGTCGCGATGCAGGTGCCGCTCGAGGAAAACGATGCTTCCCCCACCAAAGCCGGCGGCATATTGGCACTGATGGATTGCCAAGTCATTCCGTCGGTTGTCCGAATATCGGGAAACACTCCGTTCACTGAATCGCTGTGCGTGATGCCCCGGTTCGGACTCCAGAACGCGAAACAATCATAGAATGCATTCACAGTCTCATTCGTGAACTGCAGCGTCCAGTTAGCGCCACCGTCTTCCGTCTTGTAAATGCGAAAATCTGTGGTGTTGTTTCCAATCGACATTAAGTAAGCGACCTTATCGCTCACTCCCTGCACATCCCGGAATTGCAGACTCTCGGCTCCCGGCACGACACCGGCCGTCCACGTCTCACCGCCGTCGGTCGTAACCACGTAGGTCCCGCCCGTTCCGGCTGCCCATACGACGTGGGAGTTCACCGGACTGACAGCAATCAGCAACTGCGTAGTCCCGCTGCTTTGCGCAGTGAGCTTGGGTTGATGAACTTTCTGGTGGTCTTCGGCCAACCCGAGAGTTGCAGAGGCAGCAATCAAGAGAGCGACCACTATACGCTTCAACATAGAATTCCTCCTCAGACGGCCCGCGTAAGCGTGGAGCAGTATAGGAACGTCGCAGAAGGGTGTCAAACTGGCGCGTTTTGGAGCCTTAACGAGGCCCAATACCTCACTCGTCGGGGATAGGAGGCCATCCAGAACCCTCGGGGGAAGCACGGATGGCCTCTTCGAAGCCGACGCATTATAAAAGGGCGCCCCTTTGAGGTAGGTTTTGAGTGTGAAGCAAAACTCTACCGA
>CAVYHM010000019.1:0-157508 GCA_963768265.1 uncultured Acidobacteriaceae bacterium | reverse complement strand
CGGGGCTGTCGCAAAAATGGCTCGGACGTTCCCACCCTCGGCGCGAAAATGCCATTTACAGGGTGTTCCACTAAGGTCTAGGCTGTCGCCTGGACACCCATCGGGCCAGACAGTTTCCAGAAATCTATGGCAGCAAAAGGAAACGACCGTCATGGCATCCCCACCTTGCCCCGAATTTCCGGGCAGTTTCCGGTTTGAGTTCGACGCGGTGAAGCGGATTCTGCTGCTCCGACTGAAAGGAAGGATGACCGAGGAAACACTTCGGGAAATCTACACCGTTGGTGGCAGGTATTGGACGGCCACCATGCCGAATGCGGCGATTGTGGACTGCTCGTCCGTTACCGAGACTACCATTTCCTCTGACCATATCCGGGGGCTGGCAAGGAGGAAGCCTATGCCGGGCACGGAAGGTCGGCCGCGCATTGTCGTCGCCCCGACAACCCTCCAATACGGGTTGGCCCGCATGTTTCAGCTGGGCAGCGAGCATGAGCGACCTCTTATAGTGGTACACACAATGGATGAAGCGCTCGCCGAACTCGGCATTCAGTCCCCTCACTTCGAGCCGCTGGAGTAACGTCAGTTGGCGTAACCACGCCCGTAGCACTCATTCACTTGGGTGGTTGGACTCACTTAAGGCTGGGCTCCATGGGCTGAGAAGCGCCTATGCGCTGGCCCAAAATTTTAAGGAAGATGTTTACCCATTGATTCCTCTGGTTTACGCTAGTCATCCTATGCGCGTTTCCCAAGTCTTCTTTCTCGCTATCGCCACAGCCTCCTGCGTCATTGCCCAGGACGTCAAGCCGTTGACAGAACGCCTCGCGGCGCAGAACGCGCTGTTCGACGAGCAATACGAAGCCGACCTCCGCAACTCTCCGGAGCGTGCGACCGCGTTCGGGGACTACCGCTACAATGACCGGCTCGCGGAATACTCACTGGACGCGATCCAGCGTAGGCACGAGGCCGACCAAGCATTCCTGTCGCGCCTGGAGGCAATTCCGACGACTGGCTTCTCCGATCAGGACCAGCTCTCCCACGATTTATTAGTTCGCGTCCTGACCCAGCGGATTACCGACTACAACCTCAAAGAATACGAGATGCCGATCAACCAGCAGAATGGCATCCACACCAACCTCGCCGATCTGCCTCTGGCGGTTCCCCTCGACTCGGTCAAGCACTACGAAGATTATGTTGCGCGGCTGCACCAGATCCCACGCGCCTTCACCCAGGCCACGGAAGTCCTGCGCGCCGGGATGAAGGACAAGCTTATGCCGGTGCGGTTTCTCGCGGAAAAGATCCCGGTCCAATGCGAGGGCATCATCACTGCCGACCCGTTTCTGCAGCCGACCAAGAAGTATCCCGCCAGCATTTCGGCGGACGATCAAAAGCGCCTGACCCAGGCCATAACCGACGCCGTCAACAGCGACGTCCTTCCGGCATACAAAACATTCGCCGCTTTCATCCGAACCGAATATGCCCCACAGGGGCGGACGACGCTTTCCATCACTTCTTTAGCTGACGGCCAAAAGCGCTACGAAAACGACATTTATGCCCGGACCACGACACACATGACGGCAGACGAGATTCACCAGCTTGGCCTGCGCGAGATCGACCGCATCGAGGCCGAGATGACCGCGATTGCCAAGAAAGAGGGTTTCGCCGACCTTGCGTCGTTCCGGGCTTCGCTGAAGACTAATCCCAAGTACAAGCCCACCTCGGCGGAGCAGATCCTCGACGATTTTCGCCATTACATTGCGCAAATGCAGCCCAAGCTTCCCGAACTTTTTACTCTGCTACCCAAGTCGCCAGTCACGGTCGAAGCCATCCCCGAATTTCAGGCAGCCGCCGCGACGCACTACATGACCGGCACGCCCGACGGCAAGCGCCCCGGCCGGGTTGTTGTCGCTACCTCGAAGTTCGCGGATCGCTCTTTAATCGACGACGAGGCGGTCGCCTACCACGAAGGTGTGCCGGGGCATCACATGCAGCTCTCGGTTCAGCAGCAGCTCGAGGGATTGCCGAAGTTCCGCCTGCACGGTCTCTTCTTCAACGCCTATGGCGAAGGTTGGGCCCTCTACGCCGAAGAACTCGGCAAAGAGGTTGGCTTCTATCAGGATCCCGTCTCTGACTACGGACGGCTCTCTTCCGAACTATTCCGCGCCGTTCGACTGGTGGTCGACACGGGGATTCACGCCAAAGGATGGAGCCGCGACCAGGTTGTGGAATTCTTCCGTAAGTCCGGGGCGGTCGACGAGCCTACGATTCAGTCCGAGACCGACCGCTACATTTCTTGGCCGGCTCAGGCCCTTAGCTATAAGCTTGGCCAGCTCAAGTTCCGCGAACTGAGGGAACGCGCCAAGAAGGAGTTAGGGCCAAAGTTCGATCTGCGCAAGTTCCACGACGAGATGCTCGACGGGGGGACGCTACCTCTGGACATGCTCGAGGCGCGTACCGATAAGTGGATTGCGCAACAGAAGGAAAAATAAGGGATTCACGACCACCACACAGAGAAGCCCTTCAATGATGGAGCTCGCTCAAGCGGACCGGCTCTTTTCCGAGGATAGCCGCGAAAAACTCACCGGAAACGGCATCTGCGCCTCATCAGACTCGGCGCGTGCCCATCGGTTGCGCGGCGTAAAGCGGTAGCGGATCAGCGTCCAGATGGCCTGCCATCCATCGGAGTAGCGAATTTTCTTCCCTTCCACCGCGGACCGAGGATTGTAGGAGATGGGAACCTCCGCGATCTTCTCGCCCATGCGGCACAACTTCGCTGTCACTTCCGGACAGAATTCGAAGCGTTGGCACTCCAGCCGTATTTGCGCGAGCAGCGAGCGGCGCGCGACCTTGTAGCAGGTTGCCTCGTCGTGGATCCCCGCGCGATAAAGGAGATTCGTGAGGTGCGTGAGTAACTTCGCGCCCAGAAAAAAGCGCAGCCCTCGCTCCGGGCGATCGGGACGCACGCCATAGACTATGTTGGCTCTGTGTTCTTCAAGCGGCTGCAGCAGTGCGGGATAGTCCCGTGGATCGTATTCCAGATCGGAGTCCTGAATCAGTACGTACTCGCCGCGCGCGTAGGCGAGAGCGGTGCGGATGGCTGCCCCCTTACCGCAATTATTCTCGTGAAAAACGATCGTGACTTCTTCGAGGGGTGGCAGAGCTTGCAGCTTTTCGCGGGTACCGTCGGTCGAACCGTCGTCCACGATAATGATTTCCTTTTTCACCGGCGAGGCGTGGATCGCCTGCAAGAGCTCGTCCACATGCGCCACCTCGTTGTACACCGGGACAATCACCGACACGCATCCCTTCCAGCGATCATTGACCGCAGCGGAATTATCGCGCCGGGTTGCTGCCCGGGGTGTCACGTCAGGATCCATATCAAGAATGCGCACGTTCGGAGAAATCTCTGTGCATAGTATCATCTGAAATTGCTTGATCCATTGCCCTGAAGCATGCCGCCACCCGAAGCCCCCGTGAACCAAAACGCAGGCGCTTCCACCCTTTCGTCAGATTCCGTTCGTTCCGCGCGCTGGTTGACGCTGTTCTTACTGTTGGCAGCCGGTACAGGCCTGAGGTTCGTGGCTCTGGCCGCGAAACCCTTCTGGTTTGATGAGTGCTTCAGTGTAGAAGTCGCGCAAATCGACTGGCGCAATTTCCTGCACCTGTTGTGGTGGCGCGAAGCGAACATGACTCTGTACTACCTGCTGGTGCGCGTGTGGGTGCATTTCGGGCAGAGTGAGTTTTTTGTTCGTGCTCTTTCGGTCGTGATCGCCGTGGCCACGATTCCGGCCGTTCACTGGCTCGCCAAACTTCTTTATAACCGGCAGGTTGCGTTGATCGCGGCCGCGCTGTTCACCTTTAACGCTTACCACGTTCGTTACGCGCAGGAAGCGCGCAGCTACACTCTTTTCGTGCTGCTGGCGACACTATCTTCGGGATTTTTGATCGCCTGGTTGCGCGAGCCGGAACGCCGAAATCGATTGAGCTATATCCTGACCAGCATTCTTGCGGTCTATGCGCATCTATATGCGCTGCTGCTGGTGATGGCGCAGTGGCTCGTCCTGAGTCGAATTGGAGTCCCTGACCCCAGTCCGAGTAGCGATCGCGTTGACCTTGCCGCACAGATGCGGGGCGCGTGGAAGACGATCGGCGTTGCAGTCTTGCCGCTGCTCATTTTTGTAGTCAAGACTGGGGCCGGGCCGATTCGCTGGATTCATCGGCCGAGCGTTTTGGAAGTGCTCGAGTTTTTCGAGCATCTGGCGGGCAGCAACAGCTGGCCCCTGTTGGCCATGTACGCCGTCGCTGGCATCGTGGCAGTCGCTCCCCTCGGCAAAAAAGTCTTCGCGCGTGACCAGACCTGGGAGACGTGGCGCGTCCAGTTCCTCCTCGTCTGGCTACTGTTTCCCGTGGGGTTGACGGTGGCGCTTTCGTTTGCCCGCCCCGTGTTTCTAGCCCGCTATATGATCTTCTGCCTGCCGCCGCTCGTCATTCTCGCGGCAGCGGGACTGGCGCGGCTGCGGCAATCATGGATGCTCGCAGCCGCGCTGACCATCATGCTGTTTTTGTGTCTAAGCGGAGTTTTCTTCGTCTACGGCCACGACTTCGATGACGAACGCGATGGCTCGGGCGCCGCCTCCAACTTCATCCTCGATCACACCGAGGCAGGGGACGGCGCCATCTTCCACATCGCCGAAGCTCGCGTGCCCTATGAGTTTTTCCGTTCTGTCCGCGCTGGAGAAAATTCCGCCAGCCCCGCATTCACGCGGCCACTCGGGCCGGAAATCCTCTTCCCCCGTAACAGCCCTGGCCTCGACTATCGCGATTTCACCGGTAAGCCCACTGCAGATTTTTTACGAACGGTCGTAGCGAGCCGTCCGCGGGTGTGGGTGCTGCTGATCGACAACGGACCACCGGGGAAGCCCGATCCAACCACTGTACTGCTGACGCAAACTCTGCCTCAGTCATTTCCCAAGATGGAGAGATGGCAATTCCCGAGGGTCGAACTCCGCCTCTATAGCAAACAGAGCGGCCGCGCGAAGTATTGAGCAAAAGGAAAAGCCTCCTTCGCGCTGGTGAGCGAAGGAGGCCTTGAACTCCAACAGGAAAGGTCTACTTGGACTGATCCACCGTGATTCCCCCCGCCTGGCTCTGCGCGGCTTTCTCGGCCTTCGCCTTCTTGACGCGCAAGGTTTCGTCCACCCAGTGGTCGGCCGTCTTCAGATCGTCGGCCCGGGTACCGGCATCGTCACATTCCACATCAGCCTTTTCGCGATACATCAGGTTCATGTAGGCCATCGCATCGTCGTAGTCCGGGCGAAGTTGGATTGCCTTATTCAGGCTGTCGATGCCCTCCGAAATGGCGGGTGTGTTCTTCACCTTCAGTTCGTCGCAGGTCTTTTTCTGATCCTTGTTCTTTGGGTTCAGATGCTCTTCCGGCTTCATCCCCAGCTTGGCACGCTCTTCCATCCGCGGCTGGTAGCAGGCTGTCCAGTCGATCACGCCGACGGAGTAATAGGGCTCGGGATCGTTGGGGTCCATGTCCGATGCCATACGGTAATACTTTTTGGCATCGTCCCATTTTTTCTGATTCAGGTACAGGTAAGCGACGCCCTTCGCGCTGTTCACCTTTTGGTCGCGAGCGGCGCTGGGAGTATCCAGCACCTTCTGATATTCGTCGATCGCCTGTTGAGCCGTGCGTATGTTATCCGGCGAGTCCACGCCGGGAATGTATTGCGAGACAAATGCCGTGGCCAGATACATACGGGCGTTGATCAATGCCGGATCCAGTTGCACGGCCTGTTGGAAGTGATCGATGGCCTGTTCGTAATGGGAATTCTTGTAGGCTTCGACGCCTTTGTTGAGTTGGTCGCGGGCCCGCAGCTTATCGCAACCCACAGCGGAGATGAGCGCCAGCGTCATGGCCGCCAGCGTGAGCACTCTTAGTTTCTGATTCTTATTCATTGCGGTATAAGTCTCCCTCGCCACAGCATCCTAGGCCTAGAGACAGCGTTTGACAAGTTTAGTAAGCACGGGGGCGCCGCGAACGGTGCGTTCCCGCGCTGCGGCCCGAAACGATGCATGCTCCGGGCCGTAGGGACGGGCGCTCTTAGTTGCCCGACTCGATCTTCGCGGTAATCAGGCCGACCTTGTCTACCCCGGCAGCATGGGCGATATCAATCACATTGGCGACGTTGGCAAAGGGGATGGCATCATCGCCCTTCACGAACATGACCTTTTCTGCCCGCTGTTTGTAGATGTCTTCCAGGCGCCCTTGCAGATTGTCCCAGGTTGCGTCTTCGGTGTTGACCTTCACGCCAGGTTCCTGGCCGGGGCCGCGGTCGATTAGCTGCACGACGATGGTGCGGTCCGGAGTGTTGTTCTTGGGCGCGTTCGGCGGAGGCGGCTGGGGAACCAGCGCATCCAGTCCTTTCGGGGTCACCGGTGAGATCACCATGAAGATGATGAGCAGCACCAACAGTACGTCAATGAGCGGTGTGACGTTGATGTTCGCATTCTGGCCTCCGCTCGGGCCGACTGCCATTCCCATTGTCGTTCTCCTCTATTGCCCTGCCGTCGCTGGAGCTGGCGGGGCGCCTGGAGCTTGTTTCTTTTGATCGGTGAGCAAGCCAAGGTCATCAACCCCGGCGGCCCGGACGCTATCCACGACTTGCACCACGCCTCCGAAACGGGTGCGCATGTCTGCCTTGACGTACACGCGCTTGTCCGGTTTGTTGGTCAGGCGATCTTTCACCTTGTTGGTGAGAGTGTCGACGTCAATTCGGTCGCTGCCCAAATACACCATGCCATCCCGCGTGATGGAAACCAGCAGTGCGTCTTCCTTGTCCGCGTCCGGCATCTGTTCCGGATTGTTCACCTTGGCCATGTCCACGCTGACGCCTTTCTGCAACATGGGCGTGACCACCATGAAGATGATCAGCAGCACCAGCATAACGTCCACCATCGGGGTGACGTTAATGTCGGAGCTGATCTTGGAGCCTTCGTCTCGCTTTGAAATTCCCATGACTGATATCTCCCGAACTTCTCAATCGGCGAGCGTCGCAATCCGCGTCAAGTTGGGAGGTCCGGCGCCGGAGAGATCCAGCGCCGGACAAGCAACTCATAACGGACACGCCGAGCCGTTTACCGGCCGGCGTTTTACCGACGAACGTCGCCGCGCTTCTTGAGGAAGTAGTCGATCAGTTCGCTCGACGAGTTGTCCATTTCCACGTCGAACGCTTCCACGCGCCCGGTCAGATAGTTGAACATCATGACGGCAGGGATGGCGACGAGCAGCCCGATGGCCGTCGTAACCAGCGCTTCCGCGATACCGCCGGCGACTGCCGCCAGACCGGTGGCTTTGGTGTTAGCGATGCCCGTGAAGGCATTCAGAATGCCCATCACCGTTCCGAACAGTCCCACGAAGGGGGCGGTCGAACCGATGGTGGCGAGGCCGCCCAATCCGCGCTTCAGTTCGGCGTGGACGATGGCTTCGGTGCGCTCCAAAGCGCGCTTGGAGGCTTCAATGGTCTCGCCGGGAATCGCGCCCGGGCTGTCCTGGTGGGCCTTGAATTCCATCAGTCCAGCGGTGACGACTTTGGCCAAGTGGCTCTTCTTGTTGCGCTCAGCCACCTTGATAGCCTCATCAATGCGGCCATCGCGCAGGGCGCCCGCCACTGCGGGAGCAAAGGCCCGAGACTGCTTACGAGCTGCGCTGTAGGCCATCCAGCGATCGATCATGACGCCGATCGACCAGCCGGACATGATGAACAGAATGACAACTACGGTTCGGGCGACCCAGCCCATCTGCTTCCACAGGCCAAGCGGGTCGGTTGGCATGCCGCCGCCTTCCTGGATTATCCAGGTGGCTGCGGCCGGAATGTGATTGAGAATGACACCTACTTGAGCGACCATGAGTTGCTTTCCCTCCTCGGAAACTCTATTACTTTACTTAGACACTCTGATGCGGTTTGCAGTGCCAGGCGCTGGCCGTAAATTGAAACGCCGCCGATGCCGCATTCGCGGCATCGCCCATGCTGGCCTGCTCATACCTAGAAGGAGGAAGAGACAGTGACCGAGCCCGGGCTTTTCAAAGCCCCTCCCGGCCACCCTGGTTGGGGTGGAACAGGGAGGGCCAATCAACACACACTTCTTCGGACAATTTCGAAGCACTCAACGGGCGGGGCAATTTAGCCTCCGGCGAGAGTGAAGTTCACCTGTACCTGGGTCTCGACTTCGACCGGCTCACCATTGAGCAGGTACGGCTTATACTTCCACTGCTTTACGGCCTCAATCGCGGCCGGCGCCAGCATCGGATGCCCGCTGATTAGCTGCAGGTTTTCGATATTCCCGTCCTTGCTGATTTGTGCCTGCAAAATCACCACACCCTGAATGCGAGCCTGGCGCGCCAGCGGAGGATAAGAAGGGTTCACTTTCCGGACCAGTAGACCGGACTGCACACCCGACGACACCCTCACCCGCTGCGGGGTCGCGATCTTAGGCACCGCAACTGGCGTCGAATTTATCATGCCGCCAATCACGCCGCCCATCGATCCGCCCGGAACACCACCCGGAACGCCGCCCACTACGCCCGTCGAAGCCATGACTGGCGGGGGCGCCTCGTCCTCTTTAATCATCTGAACTTTTTGTGGAATCTTGGTCGGAGTGCGCAGCTGGCCGTTCACGATGTCGGTCTGGATGACTTTCACGACCTTCACCGGCGCTGCAGCCGGCGGAGGCGGTGGTGGAGGTGGCGGCGGGGCCACCAGGAATGTCATGAGCTGCGTTCGAGGCAAGGCCTCGGTAAAGATCAGCGGGATCAGGATCATGACACCGATGATTCCGATCTGAATGACGAACGAGACGATCGACGTCCACCCGCGCGAAGTTTTGAGCTTGCCCCCAGACTCGATCAGGCTGTCTTCAAACATAAGTTTCTCCCCTACTTCAGACCCTACGGAAGCTTAGACACCGAACACTCCCGGTTTGCTCCCAGTTTCCCCGGCACACCCGGCAGGCCCTTTGCGCCTGCGCAATGTTCCTGAGCGAACCCTTCTAAGTCCTTACGTAAGAAGGCATACTGCAACAGCCACGTCTAGACCATCCGGTAACTTCTTTAGATCTCAATTAGCTCTTAACTTTGACTTTTTCGGCTTTGCCGGTCGCCAGCGGCGCCATTGGC
This sequence comes from uncultured Acidobacteriaceae bacterium, assembly GCA_963768265.1. Classification (GTDB taxonomy): domain Bacteria; phylum Acidobacteriota; class Terriglobia; order Terriglobales; family Acidobacteriaceae; genus Sulfotelmatobacter. Next base: position 148,336 of record CAVYHM010000019.1, on the reverse strand, counting down.
GGCCGCTTTCCGCGATTGATCCGCCAATCCTGGTAGGCCACCAGAATTGGAGCGGCTATCGCGATCGAGGAATACGTCCCGATTAAGATGCCAATGACCAGGGCGAGGCTGAATCCATGAAGCACCTCGCCGCCAAACAAAAAGAGTGCGAGTACGGTAAGGAAGGTAAGGCCCGCTGTCAAGATCGTTCTGCTTAGAGTCTGATTAATACTGCGATTGACGATGTCTGACAGTTTCTCGCGCCGCATGAGTTTGATGTTTTCCCGGATGCGGTCGAATACCACGATCGTGTCGTTATTGGAGTAACCAATCAACGTCAGGATGGCCGCAATCACCGTCAGGGAGATGTCGGTTTTCGTCAGTGAAAATGCGCCTACGGTGATCAACGTATCGTGGAATACGGTCACCACTGCTGCGACACCATAAATCCACTCGAAGCGGAAACCCAGGTACACTAGCATCCCCGCCAGCGAATAGATCGTCGCCAAAGCGGCCTGCTTCCGCAATTGGCCTCCCACTTGTGGGCCGACGATCGCGACGTTGCGCACACCGAAATCGGACAGGAAGAAACCATCGTTCAGTGACGCTACGACGGTCGGATCGACCACACCCTTCAACTGGTCAATCGAAGTCAGCACTCCGTGTTGGACATTTTCGCGGTAATCCACGATAGCTTGAGCCAGAGCGCTGTACTTCTGATCAATGTCAGTACCCAGGTGAAGTGGATCCTTGTCCATGAGGTAGTTCTTGATTGTCAAAGAACTGGCGTTGTTCAGGTCAATCTTGCCTGCCGGAGCGTTGGTCTCCAGCGCCTTGATTATCGTCAACTTGCCCTGATCGAGCGCCTGCTCGTTGGTCTCGCGCACATCGAGGTCGATCAGGACTTCGTTGTCCGCCACTTGTCCGTAGCGCTGAATCTTGGCATCGCGTAGGCCGGCGCGATCCATCGCTGCGCGGATCGCATTGTCGTCGGGCGCCTGCGCAAACCTCACAGTCACCTGCGTGCCGCTGCGGAAGTCGACGCCCCACGGAATGCCGTGCCAGAACAACATGGAAAGCACGCCTGCGACGCTAAAGATCAGGGAAAAGGCGAGAAAATACCACTTTTTGCCGAGAAAATCTATGTTGACGTCGTGAAAGAACTCCACCGGTTGTCTAACCCCTTATCTGTCTATGAATTAGCCGCGCTCACCAACCCCTTGTCATTCTGAGCGGAGCGAAGGACCTATGCAGTCTTCGGCCACCAGCAGACTACATAGGTTCTTCGCTTCGCTCAGAATGACAACGCATATTACGTTAAATACTCAGCGCCTCGCCACGCTGCTTCCGGCTCAGGATCCAGTCGAAAATGAAGCGAGAGACGAAAACTGCGGTAAACAGATTTGCCAGCAAGCCAAAAGTCAAGGTCACAGCAAATCCCTTCACCGGTCCAGTGCCGAACAAAAACAAGATCGCAGCCGAAACGATGGTCGTGACGTGCGTATCCACGATGGTGATCCAAGCGTGGCTGAAACCTTGATCTACGGCGGATGGCGGCGTCTTGCCGTTGCGCAGTTCCTCGCGGATGCGCTCGAAGATCAGCACATTCGAATCCACACCCATACCAACCGTAAGAATCACACCGGCGATTCCCGGCAGCGTCAGCACCGCTCCGAAGTAGCCCATGAATCCCAACAGGATGATGAGATTCAGAATCAGCGCGACATCGGCGTTGATACCGGCTCCGCGATAGTAAATCAGCATGAAGATCAGAACCGCCGCCATGCCGAAGATCGCTGCGCGCACGCCGGCGCGAATCGAATCCGTGCCCAGGGACGGTCCCACCGTGCGCTCTTCCAGATACTTGATGCCGGCCGGCAACGCGCCTGAACGCAGAATCATCGAGAGATCTTTCGACTGCTGCTCGTTCATGCTGCCGCCGCTGATCTCGCCACGGTCGCGGATGGGCTCTTTAATGTTAGCTACTTCCTGCACTTTGTTGTCGAGCACGACGGCCAGACTGTCACCCACGTGAGCCGTCGTGAAGTTGTAGAATCGCTGCCCGCCCTCGCCGGTCAGCGTAAAACTCACGCTGGGCTGGCCGTTCTGGTCGCGGCTGGGCTGGGCGTCGCGCAGGTCTTTTCCGCTCACCGCGGAGACCCTGGAGACCAGGTACCAGGCCTGCCCTTCCGTCGCCACTCCGGGAGCGCTGTGCCCCGGAAGGAGAATGGCATCCGGCGGCAGAACCCCGCCCTTGTCCTGCAGCGCCCCCTGCTCGCTCGGATACGGCCCGCCGAGCGACTGCTTGATCTCGAGCATCGCGGTGGACTGCATGATGTCTTTGACGCGAGCCGGATCATCGACGCCCGGCAGTTGCACCAGAATCTGATATTGCCCCAGCCCGTGTTCCTGAATCGTGGGTTCGCTGACGCCAAGCTGGTCAATGCGGTTGCGAATGGTCTCGATGGCCTGCGAGACCGCCTTATTCTTCAGGTCGGTTAGCATCGTCGGCTTCATCGAAATGTTCCAGGAATTGTCGGCGCCGCCATTGATGTCGTACTCGGGAAGATGATCCTGCATGATGCCCAGCAGGTCCGTGCGGGAAGTGGCTTGCACACCCTTCAGTACGATGTGATCGGGATTGTTCTGCTGGTCCGGCTGAGTGATGTCCGTGTAGTCGATCTTCCGGCTACGCAGTTGCTGCTTCAGCACTTCCATGGCGTTCTGCGCATCCACATTGACGGCGTCGTTGACCTTCACCTGCAGAATCAGGTGGGTTCCGCCGCGCAAATCAAGACCGAGGTGGATGTGGTCGGTCATCGCAGAGAGCAGCCCCTGACCGGAGAACTTGTTCGGAATGCCGAAAATGCCGAACAAGAAAATCAGCAGCGTTCCGAGAATGAGTCCGAGCTTCCAGAGAAACGTCTTGTTCATAAGAAATTCAGTGGTCAGTGATCAGTGGCTAGTGGCCCAGTTGTCGCTCTGGGAACTGGCCACTGATCACTTATTTCGTTTTCGTTTCTTCCTCGGCTGTCGTCACCGACATCACCGAGGCCTTGGTTACTTCCACCCGCAAATTGTCCGGCGGGACGCGCAAGTGGACCGCATCGTCCTTAAGGGCGATGATCGTGCCTCGCAGGCCACCGCTGGTGGTGACTTTGTCTCCTGTTTTCAGCTGGTCCAGCATGCCCTGCCATTTCTTCTGGCGACGCTGTTGGGGCAAAATCAATAGGAAATAAAAGATGGCGAAGATGAAAATAAGCGGCGCGATGCCGAGCCACCCCATACCGCCGCCACCAGTCTGAACCGCCAGTAAGTATTGCATCTTCTAATGTCTGAGCGGACGCGTCCGCGAAACTTCGCCCACGCCGCCTGGCCGCGGGAGCTATTTTTTCACCACGGAGTTTAGATCGACTTCGGCCGGGTTCCTTCTCGTTTCAGGCTAGTTCCGGGGAGGCCATCCTTGGAGACTATGGTTTCGGTCGAGACCAGACGCTAGAAAGAAAACCACACTCTTCCCCAAGTCGAATAGAATGCCGTACCCTGCGCATAGTGTCAAGGTAGAAACTCACGTTGTGGATCGTGTTCAAGACCTGTGCCAGCACTTCGTTCGATGCGTAAAGATGTCTTAAATACGCCCGCGAATAGCGCTGGCACACCCGGCAGGCGCAATTCGGGTCCAGCGGCCCCGGATCCTGGGCGTAACGCGCCTGTTTAATGGAGACTTTTCCCTCCGAGGTAAAAAGCAGCCCATGCCGCGCCGCCCGCGTAGGCAGGACGCAATCCATCATGTCAACGCCAAGATTGGCGTACTCGACAATCTCCTCCGGCGTGCCCACGCCCATGAGATAACGTGGCTTATCGGCGGGCAGGTGCTCAAGAGTCGACTCCACGATCTCGCGCGTGAGTTCCCGTGGCTCGCCTACGCTAAGCCCGCCAATCGCGTAACCTGGAAATCCGATCTCGATGGTGCGTAGCGCCGACACCCGCCTGAGCTCGCGATCCATCCCCCCCTGCACAATTCCGAACAGGGATTGTGTGGTATCCCCCTCTCCCTTGTCATTCCGAGCGAAGCGAGGAATCTGCTGTCCGTCGGCTGAGGCTCTGCTCGAAACCGGCTGATGGCTGACAGCTGAGAGCTGAGAGCTGCCTCCCCACGGCACCCCATTCTTATGATCCTCAAAATACCTTTTGCTCCGCGCCGCCCAGCGCACCGTCAACTCCATCGAAGCGCGCATGCGTTCTCGATCCGCGGGAAATTCCGTGCACTCATCAAACGCCATGATGATGTCCGCGCCTAGCCCGATCTGCGCCTCCATCGCGCTCTCCGGGCTGAAAAAGTGCGACGAGCCGTCCAGATGGGAACGAAAGTTCACACCTTCTTCGCTGACCTTGCGCAGCTCGTTGAGGCTAAACACCTGGAACCCGCCCGAGTCGGTCAGGATCGCCCGCGGCCACGACATGAACCCGTGTAGCCCACCCATGCGCCGAACGGTCTCCACTCCCGGCCGCAAGTAGAGGTGATAGGTGTTGCCAAGAATGATCTGCGCGCCCAGTTCTTCGAGTGTGTCCTGTGGGATTGCCTTGACCGACGCTAGCGTGCCAACTGGCATAAACACCGGCGTTTCAATTTCGGCATGCGGGGTGACCAGGCGTCCTGCACGGGCTTTGGCGGTGGTTGTTTCGATTTTGAAGTTGAGAGGCATGCAGTCGAGGGCAATTCTAACGTGCCGGCTGCGAACCCGACGCGGACGGAGGCAGCTTGAACACCTCCAGGTAGCGGCCAAAGGGATGAATCTGAAGCTCAAAAAACTCCGGAGTGCGGCCGTGCAGCGCCTCTCCCAGTCCGCTCGCCCAGCCTCCTTGCACGACCCAGACGGTTTCTGAATCCAGGCCAAAGCTGAGCCTCATGTCCTGCAACTTAGCCGCGAGGGTTTCCGCGGTCAGCGCGCCATCGTTGGCCCCGGTGGCCACAATCCGCCGATCATCACAATGAAAGAACTCGAAACCATTAGCGGAGCGGTCAACATTCACCGCGCCCTGGCCGCACAGATAGTGGCGCAATTGAAAGCTGGTGGCCCGGTCCGTCAAGATCACATTTTCGGGCGAGATGTTGCTGCGGATGAACTGCAGCGCCTGGTCCATATGTTCGTGGCGCTGTTCGGCGAGCGGGAGCATATCGCGTCCCTGTAAGGTTCCGAAGGCCTGGCAGATTACGGCCATGCCAAGAGCGACCGCCGCAGCAGGACCGGCGCGGTTCCTGGCGATTTTGCTGATGGCGAAGCTCACTCCCGCCAATCCGAAAACTCCCAGAAAAATGCATTGCCGCGTGCGTCCGTAAGGATAGAGGCCGGCAATCACGGCCAGCCAATTCAACACAAACGGGATCAGAAACAAAACTGCAATCAGCCTGCGCAGACGGCCGGTTGCGGAGGATCCACGGCGAATCAGCATCACCGCGCCCGCAAAAAACAAAAGCGCTGCGAGCTGTCCCACGGCCGTCTGTCCGAACGTGAACCGAAACACGCCGAACGTTCCGCGATACAGAAAGGGCAGCAGGCGATCCCGTCCAGCGTGGAAGTACCAGTCAGGAAGGTAGAAATCCCCGAAGCGGTCAAGCGGTCGCGCGACCGGATACACCGCGCTCAGCTTGGCAATGTGAGTCTCATAAAGAATCGCAGCCAGTCCGACCCCAAGCGCCTGACCAGCCCCCCAATACGCAATCACGCTGGCGGCCGGGCGTTGCAAGAGCATCCGCAGAATGGCGTAGATCCCAAGGCTGGCGGCAAAAAGAAATGCCGAGTAGTGCGACAGCATCGCAAGGTACAAGCAAACGGACGACAACAGCATCATGCGTGCTGAATTTCCGTCCAGTGCCCGCTCCAGAAAGTACGCGCCGGAGAAAGCAAACATCAGCATCCAGCTGTACTGCCGCAGCTCGGCCGACAGGGCGATCATGGGTGGGAGGAACGCGGCCAATATCAGCCCGCACCATCCGGCCGTGCGCCCAAACAGAACCGTCAGCCATTTGTAGAAGACCCAGCAGAAGACCGTTCCCGCCAGCACGCCGGGCAGGCGGAGCATGACGTCGGACGTGCCCAGATGCCTCCAGAAATAAAGCACGAACACCATGAGCGGCGGATGCGCCAGTGTCAGGCTCGCCTTGTAGGCTGCGAGCAGCGAGTCCTGATTGGCCACCGAGTAGTGCCAGGCCTCGTCGGTATTGAAAAAAGTGGCGTGCGCCAGCCAGACACGCCGGCAAAAACCGAGCACCACAAGTGCGGCAGCAATCAGATCGGGATATTCCCCGACTCGCGCAGCCAGTCGCTCATATCCACCTCGCGGGCCGCCGCTCGAGAGCGTGGGCCCCGCGGAGGGGGGATTGGGGGTCGGCATGGGTGCGATTGTAGCAACGGAGGACCGACCCCCAGCAGTCAGCGGGAGAGCTTGGGCGTCAATCGGAAATCGTAACCAACTCTCCTCGAACCTTTCCCCGCTCCACGAATAACCTTCCTACGCTGATCGGCAACTTGAAGCGCCGCGGTCCCGCGCTGCCGGGATTGAAATAGAGCACCCCCTGGCGCGTCTCTTGCTTGGGGATATGGCTGTGGCCGAAGATCACCACGTCGAATCCGGAAGCTTCCGGCTTCAAGTCGAGTTGCGCCAGATCATGGAGGACATAGATGGAGACTCCGCAGATCTCGATGACTTCGGTCTGAGGCAGCTTCCGGGCCCAGGCCTCTTTGTCGACGTTGCCGCGGACCGCAGTCATCGGCGCGATCGCCGCGAGCTGGTCAAGAATCTCGGGAGCGCCCACGTCGCCGCCATGGATGATGCGCTCGGACCCTCGCAACGCGGCTAGAGCTTCGGGCCGAAGCAGGCCGTGGGTGTCGGAAATAACGCCGATGAGGATGGGAGCACGCAGCCCTGAAACTTTGTGCCCTAATTTGACTTCATGAGTTGGTTCATTTCGGCGTGAGATGGCGCGCCCTCCATCGTCGTGTAGGTGCCGAGCGTCTTCAGTTCCTCGGCCAGGCGACGTAGCAGGCCGAGCGTCGCCCGCATCGGCCCTGAACCCAGACTGATTCGCCTCACCCCGAGCCCAGCCAATTCGGCAACCGAAGGTGACCCGGGTACAGCAAGAATGTTTACCGGACAGCGAAGATCGGCAACCAACCGTCTGATCGTCCCCGCGTCTCGAAGGCCCGGGACGAACACGCAGTCTGAGCCTGCGTCACGGAAGGCCGTCAGCCGCCGTACCGCCTCGTCATAACGCTTGGCGGGATCGCCCACTTGCAGCAGGTAAACATCCGTCCGGGCGTTGAGCACCAGCCGAATATGCAGTTTCTCCGCAGTTTCGCGGATGGCTCGGATTTTTTCCAGTTGCAGCGGCACGTCCACAAGCGGCTGCCGGGCATCGCCCGTGGCGTCTTCGAAATTCATGCCCACGGCGCCGGCTTCAATCACGCGGCGTGCGGTGTGGCCCGCATGCTCCGGCTTCTCTCCATATCCGGCTTCGACGTCCGCCGTGACGGGCACTTTCACCGCCGCTGCAATCTGTGCGATGGCCCCGATCATGTGGCCGGAAGGAATCTTCTGCCCGTCCGGATAGCCATGCGCAAAGGCAATGCCCGCGCTGGTCGTCGCAATGGCTGGGAACCCCGCCTCTTCGATGATGCGAGCGCTGGCTGCATCCCAAGCATTGGGGAGCAGCAGGACATCCGCGCCTAGGTGCATTGCCCGCAATGCTTCTGCTTTTTTGGCTTGATCCAGATTCGCCATGCCGCAGCTTGGATGCGCTCAGTGGCGCCCCTTCTTCATCTTTTCTGTGAATCTTCCGACGCTCACCACTGCCCGCCCCACCGTACCCCGTCCGATCTCCTGAGAATCGTCGCGAGCACTCACCCGTAGGGTATAAAACCGTCCGTCGAAGGATTCGAGTTCGGCCACAGCCTTGATGCGTGCTCCGATGCCGCTGGCAGCGCGATGTTCGACATTGATCGACGTCCCCACAGTGATTTCGTCGCCGTCGCAGTAGGGCTGCAGCGCGTTAAACGCTGCTGTTTCCATCAAACGGATCATGTCTGGTGTCGAATAGACTGGCGGCAATTCCGAATGATGCGACGTTAGGGTGTGCTCGAACGCCACCGTCTCCTCAGCTTCGCCGCGCGCTCCAATAAGGATCTCTCTCGCCAAAATCGTTCCCTCGCCAAAAAAGAAATGAGCCAATGATTCTACCGAATCACCGGCTCGAAATACCTGGACACCGATTGACGCACATGGTTGGCTGTCCCTCGTTTACTGAGCCTGCATGACGTTGCGGACCTTCTGAAGATCGATGCCTCGTTCTCGCAGCTTCTTCTCGACACTTTTTGCTTCGTTCTTGCTCAACTGTGGCCAGAGCGCTTGGCACTGCTTCTTGGCAGCCGAGGAGCCATCGCCGTAAGCAAGAACGAACCAGTAATATGCCTCAACGTGGTCGGCCTTCGTGCCGTCACCCTTGGCATGCACCTCAGCCAACGCAAGAGCGGCTGAGCGTCGTGTCCCTGGTATCAACCCGCTCGCAGCGAGTTGGTACCATTTCATCGCTTCTTTTGAGTTCTTCTCCGTGCCGAGGCCGTTTTCATACAAATATCCAAGGCAATACTGCCCTTTACCGTCCCTGTGCTCGGCGGCTTGGTGGCACAATTTGAAGGCTCGGGGATAATCCTGAGTGATCGCTTTACCGTTAATCAACATTTCCGCGAATCTTAGCGCGGCGGAATCGCTGTGGTTCGCCGCTTCACCGTACCAGCGAGCCGCATCCTCCGAATTCTGTCGCAGTTCAGACTCCCTCCTCATACATAGCGCCGATATCTTCGAGTGCAGCTGCGGTAAACTTCATCTCCTTGGCTGTTCTCGGCGACAGCATCCTTCGCTTCAGGATTTCCCGCCCGTTGGGACAAGAGAAACCACGCGTATGCCAGGTCCAGATCGGAAGGCACGCCCTCGCCGTTGTAATAGGCGGCGCCGAGATTAAACATCGCTTGAGAGTAACCTTGCTTTGCGGCGCTGTGGTACCAGCGAGCTGCTTCCTCCTTGCTCTTTTCTACGCCCCGTCCAAGGCTGTACATGACGCCGAGCCCATTCTGTGCCTCGGGGTCGCCCAGGTGGGCCGCTTTGCGGTACCAATTCGCAGCCAATGCATCGCTCTGGGTCACTCCTTTGCCCTTAATTCAGTCTTCCGCCAGCGCTCGCGCTGCAGTGGCGTCGCCGGCCTCAGCCTTGGTTTTCAGTTGGGAAATCTCTGAGGGACTCAGCGGAGCACCCTGGCCCGATTCTTGCAGCGGAGGCTGAGGTTCTGGACTAGGGGACTTGTCTTGGCCAGCAGCACCTGCAATGACGAGCGAGAAGCACAAGACGAGTGTAATCATGGAACCAATCGCGAGGTCGCAGATTTCCTCGATAAAACGATGTCTGGGCAAAAAATCCGCAGGAATGCCCTGCGAGGTTTCCCGGGGTCGTTAACCTGTACGGAAAAATTTACGCCGCGTTCTGGCCATGCGGCGTGCGTCGATCCCGTCCAGAGCCTTCCACAACATGCGCGCCGTATTCTCGGCGGCTCCAGGGCAGCGTCGGCGGCTTCTGGATGAGCGGCTATATGTTTTTCCAACTGCTTGCGCCACACCTGCGAATGGTACACATCGGCCGTCGCATGCAGCGAGAAATAGCCACAAGTCTTGTCGTCGGCCGCATACTTCTCGCGCAGTCCCAAGCGCTTTTTCCTGGGCGATATGGGGCACCTGCGATTCGTAGGTGTAGAAAGCGGCGAGCGCCTCCTCCGGGGTACCTTCGGTGGCTACTCGATGGAAGTAATGGATCAGCTGCCGAACCTCCGGCACCGGATTGTGCCACTCTAGGTTGCGGCTTGACCCCATGCCTTCGGCGAAGTCGAGCCACAGGTCCGAATGTGGAACCGAATCCTTGCCGGGCCGGCCGTCGACCCCTTTTCGTCGCACATGTTGGCCAGAACCGCCCGCCTCAGTTCGCCTTCGTCCAGACGCAGCCCGAGAGCCGCCAGGTAGGAAGGAAAGGCTTCGACATGGTGGTAGTAATCCTGCGCATATTCCCGCAGATCGTTGCGGTCAGCTGGCCCGCCGACCATGCCTGGTAAAAAGGGTGGCAAAGCAGGTCGTATTTTCCAATGCGTGTATCGAGTTGCTCAAAGAATTCCGCAGTCTTCATGAAGCCACCTTGGGGTTGGGATGTGACAGCCCAATATACGGGCGAATACGCGAAGTCGGCAAGTGATGGAAATCACCAAGCGTGCCAAGTTGCTAGAATGAAAGAAGTAACCCGCACGAGGATTTTCTGCGGGGACCGCACAACCGATTTTAATGCAGTTCACTGAGCAATTCGACGTGGTGGTGGTCGGCGCCGGCCATGCCGGCTGCGAGGCCGCCATGGCCGCGGCGCGCATGGGCCTGAAGACCGCGCTCTACACGCTGAATGTCGACCTGATCGCGCAGATGTCGTGCAATCCGGCGGTGGGCGGCATCGCCAAAGGACACCTGGTCCGCGAAGTCGACGCTCTCGGCGGCATCATGGGCGAAATTACCGACGCGGTTGGCATCCAGTTCCGCCTGCTGAATACCTCCCGCGGCCCGGCCGTCTGGTCGCCGCGCGCGCAGTGCGACAAGCAGGCCTACCGCCTCAAGATGCGCGAGGTGCTGGAGTCGCAGCCGAACCTGAAGATCAAGCAGGCGGAAGTCGCGGATCTGATTCTGGAGAAGCTCTCAGCTCGTCGGCTGTCAGCTCTCAGCCGGAGAGCGACGATTCGACGGACGCAGCCGACGATGTCGCGAACGACCGACACTGCCGACCGCGGCGCGTTCGCGGCATTCGCCTTCGCGACGGACGCACCGTCGGCGCCGCCGCCGTCATCATCACCACCGGAACTTTTCTCAACGGTCTGATCCACTGCGGCGAACAGCAATATCCTGCCGGGCGCTCCGGCGAGCCGCCGCGGTCCTGCTCGGCGAAGCCCTGAAGCAGCTCGGCCTGCGCGGATGCCGCCTCAAGACCGGCACGCCGCCGCGCCTCGACGGACGCACCATCGACTGGTCGCGCTTCGCAGATGCAGCCCGGCGACGTCGACCCCACGCCTTTCAGCTTTCGCACCAAGCGCGTCGCGCACCACGACTCGCAGGTGCCCTGCTACATCGCTTGGACCACGGCGGAGACCCACCGCATCATCCGCGAGAACGTCCATCGCTCGCCCATGTACAGCGGGCAGATCCAGTCCATCGGCCCGCGCTATTGCCCTCGATCGAAGACAAGATCGTGAAGTTTCCCGACAAGGAGATGCACCAGCTTTTCCTCGAGCCGGAGGGCCTGAACACGCACGAGATTTACGTCAACGGCATGAGCACGTCGTTGCCGGTCGAAGTGCAGCTGGCGATTCTGAAGTCGATTCCCGGGCTCGAAAACGCGGAGATGCTGCGCCCGGGCTACGCCATCGAGTACGACTCGATCGACCCCACGGAACTCGAGCGCACCCTCGAAACCAAGAAGATTGCCGGGCTGTTTCTGGCCGGACAGATCAACGGCACCACCGGCTACGAAGAAGCGGCGTGCCAGGGACTGATGGCAGGCATCAACGCCGCGCTGCAGGTGAAGGAGCAGCCGCCGCTGATCCTCGACCGCACCGAGGCCTACACCGCGATCCTGATCGACGACCTCATTTCGAAGGGCACGAACGAGCCCTATCGCATGTTCACCTCGCGCGCCGAGTTCCGCCTGCACCTGCGCATCGACAATGCCGACCGCCGCCTGACTCCGCACGGCCGCCGCGTGGGCCTGATCTCAGACGATGCCTGGGCAGATTTTCAAGCGAAGCAACATCGCCTAGCGAAGATGAAGAATCTGCTGGAAAGCACGCGGCTCACCCCCGAAATGCTAGCGTGCTTGTCATTCCGAGGAGCGAAGCGACGAGGAATCTGCGGTCGCTGCCGCCAGCGCCAGCAGCGCTGGGGATCTGCTGCAGGCCAAACCTTCGCGCAGGTCCTAAAGCGCCCCGAAGTGACGATCGAGCAACCTTGCCCCATCTTCTGCGAGAACTCAGCCAGAATTTTTCGACGAGGAAATTCCTCGCTGTCGTCCTGCCCGCTCGTTTAGTCTTTCTTCTGAATCCGCAACGAACTCAAGTCCGTCGAAACCGAGATCAAGTACGAAGGCTACCTGCTGCAGCAGCAGCGCGCCATGGAGCGTCTGAAGAAATCCGAGCAGCACTCGATCCCCGACTGGTTCGACTACCGCTCGGTCAGCGGACTCTCGCGCGAGATGCAGGAAAAACTCACCAAAGTGCGTCCGCGCACTATCGGCCAAGCGTCGCGCATTCCCGGCGTGACGCCCGCAGCGGTGTCGCTGGTGAACGTCTACATCGAGATCCAGGCCCGTCGCCGCGAACAAGCCGCTGCGCTCTAATTATCATAAAAGGTGCCTGGAGCGGATAGGCCCCTTTCCCAGCTGCTGTATTCCATACCGATTTGTCATCCCGAGCGCAGCAAGGGATCTAGGTGTTTGCTGGCAGCGGAGATGCTGGTTGCGCGGGCGAAAACCTAGATCCCTCGCTTCGCTCGGGATGACAATGTGGTTGGGTTTTCGCCGCACACAACACAGCGCCACCGTCACGCGGAACATTTCCGCTCTGCTACGGTCGCGAATTCTGCTTGGTTTGAAACTCTTCCGCTCCCTTGAGTTCGCTCTCCGCTTCTTCTTTCTTTCCCATGTCCCGGTAAGCCTGGCCGAGCAAATGATGCGTCGTCGGATTGTTGGGATCCATGGTGGCCGCCCGCTGCAGTGCGCGGACCGCCAAATCATATTCGCCCTTTTTCTCGAGCACCTTCCCCATCAAGATGTAAGGCCCCGTCGAAGTCGCGTCGAGCCAGATGGAGCGCTGGAACAACCGTTCCGCATCCTCATATTTCTGGATTCGGGAATAAGCGTCAGCCAGCTTGTAATAAGTCGCAGCATGCGCGGGATTGATCGCCAGTTCTTTTTGAAATTCCGATCGCTTCCGGCACTCGCGATTTGTAGAGATACAGCTCTCCCAGCAGTAATGGGCCAGCGGCAATTTTGGATCGAGTGCCGCAGCCTTCTGCGCATACTCTTCCGCCACCGGGTCGTACTCCTGCCGCAACAGCATGCGTGCCGTGAATAAATATGCAGCCGCCGAATCCGGCGGCACGTCGAACATCTTTCCAAATGCCTTGCGCGCCTGCGGTAATCCTTCGTCTGGATATAGCAAATTCCAAGAATATAAGCCGCATCAACGTTGGCCCGCGAATACCATCCCTGCACTTTTTCGAGCAGCGGAATCGCGTCCGCCGGATGCCCGCCAAGGTAGTACGACAGCCCGAGCAACTGCACCGCTTCCCCGTTCGCGGGGTCACGCCGTCACCGCCTTTTTTAGATATTCGATCGCCCTGAGGAAATCGCTCTTCTTGTAAAAGGCAGTCCCAGCTCGAGAGCGAGGCCTTTGGTCGCGGGATCTTTCGCCTCGATCGTCTGCAAATGCGCAATCGCTTCGTCGATTCTCCCCTGCTGCATCAGCTTTCGCGCATGGAAAATTCCGAGGGAGCCGCGGGAAAATTTGCGAAGCCTGAGCGCGCAGACGCCTCAGAAGCGTGGCCGTTGAGCCGGGCCCAGCCCGGAAATATCGTCAAGAAGGCAAACAGTCCTGGGACGCGAAAAAGAAAAGACAGCTCGCTGCATAACCGAATTAAAGCACAAACGTAATCGCTAGGAAATGGGAAAGACCGAAGCACGGAAGGCGAGTTGTGCAGTACCGGGAAGGGTGCGAGTTTACTGGGGAGTGAGGGGTCGCCGCTCAAGCCGCTGGGGTACGCTCTGGAACGACAGCTAATGCGAGTTCATTTCCTTTTTCAGTGCCTCGAGATTTTCTTTCGCGAGCTCCTGATCGGGATCAATCTGCAGCGCGCGCTCAAAATGCGATTTCGCTTCAGCGAAATGCCCCGTCTCCGCCAGCGCCGCACCCAGATTCGCTTCCACGTTCGCGTCGTCTGGATGCAACTTCAGCGCCAACTGAAACTCCCGGGATGCCCCTCGAACTCCTCCTGCGTGCCAGCGCGATGCCAGATTATATGAGCCTCGAAATAATCCGGACGCACCTTGAGCGCCGTTTGCAGATATCGCCCCCCGCTGCGGGTGTCCCGCCGCTGTCAACGCCGCGCCCAGAGCGTTGTTCGCGGCCGCGTCGTCGGCCCGCAAGCGCAGCGACGCCTCATATTCGCCGATCGCCGCACCTATCTCGTTTTTGGCCTGCAGCATGGCGCCGAGATTGTAATGCGCTTCAAAGTCAGCAGGATTTTTCTCGATGTCGTGCCGCGCCAGCGCCTCCTGCAGCGCCATCCGCGGATCACCCCGCGATGCATCGAAATTTACCGGCAGCACTTGCAGCCACAGGTGGCACATCTCATCGGTCGAGCGATTTCCGGCAACGACACGCACTGGAGGATGACTCGGATTCAGAGGATTCTCCTCCGAGTTGTCATACGTGTACCGCAAGCTCACCGTCGTCCCCTTGGGCACCGCAACGGCTCGGCATAGCGATAGACCGCCTGCCAGTTCAGATTCCAGTGCGGAATGTGGATCAGCGACTTCCTCGTCCCGTCAGGCAGCGTGGCCACCGCCTGAATATCTTTTCCCAGATAATGCGCATGCGGATATATCGCCAGCAAATCGACGTCCACCGGAAGCGTGAATTTGTCGGTGACCACAAAATCTTTCTGACCCGCCGGAATGTCGAGCTTTGAATCATTCTCGAGTTGCAGCAGCATCGGAACCTTGGTCGCGGGATGCGGCGTGAAATAGAGTCCAATGCTCGGCTGAATCACCTCCGGTTTTCCCGAGGGTTGCAGGTGCGTGTTAAGAATCAGATCCGTGTCCGGATCGAGGCGCATGGCCATGCCCTCGGGTTCGACGTAGGGAATCGTCCCGGGTTTCCAGAACAGCAGATGGCTGTCTGGATCGAACACCTGGGACTCGATGCGAATTTCCATCCCTCCAAAACCAGCGCCCCGTTTGGTTTCGCGCTGGCGCGACTCCCCCGCCGATCCACTAGAATATTGGCGTGATGGACAAACCGCTTGTCGCCCGGGCGAATCTCGACCGCCTTCACCCATCGCGTCTGTCATGCCCGGGAACGACGGGCGGAAAAATAAAATTCCAGTACGTGTCCGTGCCTTGCGGCGGAAGCACCAACGGTTTGCTCGCCGTGAGAATCAGATCAGGCTTTCCCAGCCGCCAACCTTCAACGAACTTCGGCTGCGGCGGCAAATCGGCCGCCGCGCCTTCGACCGCTCCCTGCTCGACCCAGCGCTGAATGAGATTGATTTCCGCATCCCTCAAACGAAGTTCATCGGCAAACTTCAATTCCTGCGGCTCTGGCAGCCACGGCGGCATGGCGCGCGAGCGCGTCACGTCCGCGATCTGCCGCGCATGCTTTTTTACGTCCGAATATGTCAGCAATGAAAACGGCGCAGCCTCCCCCGGACGATGACACACGAACAAGACTGAAACATGAGCGGCGCGATGTCGCGGTTGAAGGTGATCTGCGCGCCGATACGCCGGTCCTCGCCGAAGGAGCTGGGAGCACTTCTCGCGAGGACTCCCTCCGAGACGCCGAGAGCACGACAGCCTGTCAAGCCCGCCAGAGCGGGAAGTCATTCCAGATCGGAGATGTAGCATCCCACTCCCCTGACTTCACTCTTCGCCGAAGGCTTGCCCGCCGCCGCCGCGCTGATCGCATCCTCAAGTTCCTGTGTAGTGGCTGCGGACGCGCGCTGCCCAGGTCGACATACCAGTCGTCGATGCGACCGTCGTAAACCAGCTCGCGATTCCGCAACACCGCAACTTCGGGGGTAATCTGCGCCCGGCTCAATTTGACTAGTGCGCGCTCAGGATCGCGCAGCGCCGGCAAACGATAACCGTAGTCCGCCGATATTTTCGAATCGCCTGCGGCGAATCGCTCTTATCGGGATACACCAGCCAGAACTCGCAGCCTCTGCGTTGCGCTTGCTGATCTCCTGGATCACCGGAGCGTAGCGGCTGGAAACTGGGCAGTCCCGCGCAGAAAAACCAGCACCACAATTTTGCGCGAATCAGCCGCGAGCGGATTAACTGCGTGGCCATCCAGATCAACCGCAGTCTGTTGAGCCGCCCCGACACCCGAGCAAGCCATGACCGCCGCAATCACAAACAATCGGAATCGTAGCCTTATCGACATAGGATCGGCAGGCGCGCACAACTAAACTGAATTCAGGAGCGTCACGCCCGAGTGTCCATCCCGGCGGTTCAAAGACTTGGCATCTCGCGCAAAGCGAGGAATCCGTTCCTCCCCTACAATGGCCGGAGCATGATTGCCCATCTGCGTGGAAAGCTATTGGCCAAGCATCCCAACCAGGCCATTGTCGAAACGGCCGGCGTCGGCTATGACGTGGTCATCAGCGTGCCCACGTTTTCCGACCTCCGGCATGGGGCCGAGATCGCGTTATACATCCACACCCACGTGCGCGAAGACCTGATCGCCCTCTACGGATTTCTGCGTCCCTCGGAGAAACTGCTGTTTGAGAAACTGATCACGGTGAGCGGCATCGGCCCGAAGCTGGCAATCACGATCCTGAGTGGCATGGCCGCCGACGATATGGTGGGAGCGATTCGGGGAAATGATGTGACGCGGCTGACGCGCATCCCCGGATCGGGAAGAAGACCGCCGAACGTATGGTGCTGGAGTTGCGCGACAAATTGCCGGAAGCGGGGCCAACCTCGGCGCCCGCGGTTCCGGCTATGGGCGCGACCGAACAAGATGTGCTGTCGGCGTTGCTGAATCTCGGATATCAGCGGCCGGCAGCCGAAAAAGCTCTCTCCGTGGTCGCGAAGAACGGCAAAGGATCGTTCGATGCCATGTTTCGCGACGCCTTGGCCGCCTCTCGAAGTAACCGGGCTTTGCGGTAGACAAGCGCCAGGCTTGCGATTGCATGCGGCACCCGGCAAACGCCCGGGCTCTCGGATTCGAGCACTCGGAGCGACCGCCGACTCAAAAGCCTGTTCTGGCCATCGATCCAAAGCGGCGCTGACGTTGACTATCTCGCGGTACAGGGTTTCTGGGTACCCACGATTGTTGGTGTTCGTCCTTTTTTTCTTGCTCGTGCCGACAGCCCATCATCGGCGTCCTCGTTTTTCTCCTGTTTCAGCTAGGCGGCGTCGGCGTTCGCCAACCCAACCCCTTCGCGGCAGCAATCGTCGGGTTTACTATTTCGCCGATTGGTTTTCCGCGACCGCCGGGCATTGGGGTTTTGCGAGGGATCATCATGGCGCTTGCGGCTCTAGAATCTTCGTGCCACATGAATCGCCCGGTTGGAACCCTGGCTGCGAAGAAGCTGCTTTGCCTCCGCGGATGGGAGAGACATTCTCGGACAAGTTCGACAGACCTCTGGCCAGCCTCTATCTGGCCACGGGTAAAACTGCTCTAATACATTTTCTCGTTCGGATATCTCGCGCTGACCGTTGCCCTCCTCGGGATGTAGCTTCGTGGCCGTCCTTTGTATCCCACCGACGATCCGCGAGCTTACTTCCCGATGCAGAACGTGCTGAAGATCAAATTGAGGATATCGTCCGTCGTAGTCGCTCCCGTAATGGCGTCGAGCGGACGCAGCGCACTGTATAGATCGAGCAGCAGCATCTCGTGCGGAACTTTCCCGGCCACGGCGTGCCTTCGCCGTGTCGAGCGCAGCCAGCGAATCCTTGATCAATCCCTGATGGCGAACATTGGTCAGGAAGCCGGCTTCCGCCTGGACTCCAGCCTCTCCGCCGATGTGCCGCAGGATCTCGCCCGCAGTTTGCCGACCCCCTCTCCGGTAACCGCCGAAGTGCAAACTCTCTGACCTCCCGCCGCCGACCACTGACCATTGATACCGAGATCGCTCTTGTTCCCCACCACGATCACCGGCCGGCTCGCGGCTTGGCGCAGAAGCTCCGCATCTTCCGCGGTCTCTCCCTGCGAAGCATCGAGCACGACCAGCACGAGGTCCGCGTCGGCCAGCGCTTCCATCGATTTCCGAATGCCGATCGACTCCGCTTCGTCGAGCGCGTCGCGAATGCCGGCAGTATCGACCAGCTTGACCGGGATGCCGCCGATGGCCACCGTTTCGCTGACCAGATCGCGTGTGGTTCCCGGAGTCGAGGTGACAATTGCCCGTTCCCGCTCCACCAGTCGATTGAACAAACTCGACTTGCCGACGTTGGGCCGGCCCACGATCGCCAGCGTCAATCCTTCGTGCACGATCTTGCCGTAGGCAAACCTGGCGCTGAGTTGTTCGAGCGGAGTCCTCACGGCCGCGATGTGCTGGAGAATCTTGGCATCTGGCATCACCGACACATCGTCTTCCGCGAAGTCGATTCCGGCTTCGAGCACCGCAATCAGTTCCACCAGCTTTTGCTTGATCGGCCGCAACCGCCGCGACAGCGCGCCCTCCAGTTGCTGCGCCGCGACTTTGGCCTGATACAGCGTCTGCGAGTCGATCAGGTCACGCACTGCCTCGGCCTGGGTCAGATCGATGCGCCCGTTGAGAAACGCGCGCAGGGTGAACTCGCCGGGCTCCGCCAGTCGCGCTCCCGCCGCAACCCACAGCTCCACAATATGTCGCAGCACCACCGGCGATCCATGCGCGGAAATCTCAATGATGTCGTCGGTGGTGTAGGAGTGCGGCTGGGCAAAGTAAGTGATGACCACTTCGTCGATACGCTGTGCCGCGTCGGTGGCGCGGGCGCCCCCGTCCGCGTCTTGCCATGGGTTGAAGCTGCCAGTTTCTTCCCGACTCGCCGGCGTGGACTACTGGCCCGGCTTTCCCTTTCGCGGTGTTGGTTGCCGGCGGCTTTTCGCGGGCGGGGGCGCCCGCGCCACCTGGGTCGATCAGTTCCCCGAAACAGCACGTCCGGGCTCCAACCCATGCTTCAGCCGCAGCATCGGCGCCGCGATCTCACGCGCCCGAGCCCCCGCCAGCCGCACCACTCCAATCCCACCGCGCCCGGGCGGCGTGGCGATCGCGACGATGGTGTCATCCAGGTTCAACGCGCCGATTGTAACGGGTACACTAAACCTCGACACTGGGTGAGGGTAAGATTCAAACGATCCAGGGGGTATCAAATTGTCGGTTGCAGACGAACTGCTACAGGCCAACGAAGACTTTGCGCGCAACTTCAAGTTGGGAAATCTCGCCGTCCGCCCGCGCCGGCATGTGGCCGTGCTGGCCTGCATGGACTCCCGCATCCTGTTCGAGCACTGCCTGGGGCTCCATCCCGGTGACGCACACATGATCCGCAATGCAGGCGGCATCGCCACCGACGACGCCTTGCGCTCGCTGATCGTCTCCCATCATCTGCTGGACACCCAGGAGTTCATCATCATCAACCACACCGACTGCGGCCTGCTGAAAGTGCGGGAAGACGAATTGAAGGCGCGCCTGACAGAGAAGATGGGGGCCAGTGCGGACGAGCCCTCGCATTTCTACGCTTTCGACGACCTGGAAACCAACGTTCGCCTGCAAATGCACCGCGTGAAATCGCATCCCTGGATTCCGAAGGAGATTCCGGTCCGAGGATTCATCTACGACGTGAAGACGGGCAGACTGAAAGAAGTTAAATAGTGATTTGACCCGAAGCGGCGACACCCTGGTTCATGGGGACAGCCCCCGGCTGTCGGGCCGAGCGAAGCTCGGCGACCTACCGCGCCACGACTTTTTCAATCTCCGCCCGCAGTTGGTTGTAGGGGAGCGCCCCGGGATGGTACATCGCAACTTTTCCGGCACGATCGAGCAGCACCAGCGTCGGCGTGGTCGAGGCTCCGTAGGTGTCGAAGTTGTATTTGCTGATCGGCACGGGCATGTCGAGTAATCCCGAATAGAAACGATGCCGCACCGCATCGATGTACTGCAGTTCATCGCTGGCCGAGGCGTGTTCGATCTGTGCCGTATAGCCGTAGCGCCTTGTGGGCCCGATTACCTGCAGTCCCTGGCCCGCAAATTCTGAACGCAACTGGGTGATAATCGGCGCCTCCGCCTTGCAGTCCCCGCACCAATGCGCCCAGAAGAATAGCAGCACGGGTGAGCCCTTGAGTTGCGCGGGCAGAGGCAATTTCGATCCCAACGACTCATCGGCCTGGAGCGCGGGCGCCACCTTTCCCGGCAACGCCAGCAAGTTCAAGTTCTTCTGCAGACGGTCGTGAATGGAACTGCTTCCGTAGGTCCGCAACGCGGACTGCAACAAAGTGATGGCCTGCGTCCGTTGACCGCGCGCCGCCAAAGCCTGCGACTGCACTTCAAACGCCGCCCCCAGTGCCATTGGCAGGTGCGGTTCGGCATCGAACGGACGGAGTTTTAACTGCCCCATCGCCAGAGTCTGGGTTTGCTTCGCATAAGCAGCGGCCCGATCGTATTCGCCCTGCTCCAGGGCGGCCCGCCCCAGCCACGAGTAAGCCTCCAGATATTCGGCGGTGACTCCTTGTTGGCCGCGATACGAATTCAAGGCCGACTCCGCGGCCGAAAAACTGTTTTGCGGCAAGGCAAGGCGAACCTCATCGATAATCCCGGCCCCGGCGGAAGCCGTGAGCACGACTGAAGCTAGTAGAATCCGCAATCGCATCTCAAATGATGAATGCTTTCCTGAAAAGTCGCAAATCTCGCGTTTCCGGAGTTCGACGCCTCACCATAACATCTTCTACATCAATTGTTTAGGCATGCCTAAGTAAATTATGTAGCTTTCAGGGGCACTTTTGTACAATTTGCTGCGTTTGACTTTAGAGTTCCTTCGCAGTACAAGCATCTCCGCTTAACCCAGCGCGTGACCTGCCTGCAGAAGACCCGAAAGTTTCAGCGCTACATCAAAGAAAAAGGAACGTGCAACGGCATGGAAACAGGAACAGTGAAGTGGTTTAACGACGCCAAGGGCTACGGTTTCATCAGCCGCCAGAACGGCGAGGATGTCTTCGTGCATTTCTCCGCCATTCAGGCCAGTGGCTTCCGCAGCCTGCAGGAAGGTCAGCAAGTGCAATTTGACGTGGTCAAAGGCCCCAAGGGCTGGCAAGCTGAGAACGTCAAGGGCGTCTAACACCGCTTTCGAGCAACAATTCGCAAATGAGGGCGGCCAGCAATGGCCGCCCTTAGTTTTTTTCCGCCGGTTCCCGCTCCGCTTTACGCTCAAACCGCTAAGGTTGCTGGCTGCGCATCAGCACGACGTCGGAGTCGGTGTGCCCCCGGACCATCGCCAGTTTGCTCCCGTCGGGGGACCAGTGGTAATCCCAGATGTGCTCGGCTTTAAATGTTGTCAGTGCCTTGCCCGGCGAGCCGTCGAGCGGCTGCTGCCACAAGTTGTCGGCGCCATTCTCACGAACCATGTAGATCAGCGACTTGCCATCGCGCGAGAATTGGATCAGATTGTTAGCCCGCGGGCGCTGAAAGCCAACCATCCGCGGCGCACCGTCCTTATCGGTGGGGACCAGCGCAATCTTCTCTTGGTGCCCGGCGGCGTGGTCAATCGTGGCGAAAGCCAGGGTGTGGCCATCGGGAGAGACACCGAAGAAGCCCGCCGCGGCAAGCTCCGACACTTGTCGCGCTGGGCCTCCTTCGATCGGCACTTGCATCACCGCCCCGTTCCCCGTCCAGGTAATAAACCGACCGCGAATCGGGAGCGCACACTGGAAAATTATCCTGCTTGCCCTGCGTGAGTTGCTTCAGATTTCCGCCGGAAATGTCGGCCCGCCACACGTTCAGGCTGCTGGCGCCGCCCCGCATCCGAGAAGAGCACGAGGTAGCGGCCATCGGCGCATTGCCAGGGATCGCCTCCCGCCGAATCCTGCTCGGTCGCGAAAGTGCCCTTCTCGCCCGAATCCGGGTTCACCCAATGCACCTTGTTATCTTTGTCGTAGATCAGGCGTCCGTCGTGCGTCCAGGTAAAGTTGGTAAAGGTAGCCGCCGGCGCGACCTGCCGCACGTCGGCACCGCCTGACGTAGCCGACATCACTTCCAGATTCCATCGCCCTTCGCTGAGCACCGTCGCCAGCACTTGCCCGTTCGCCGCCACGCTCAAGTCGGAATAGTCGTTCGTGTCCCGCGTGACCGGGTCCATCCTTCCGATGGGATAGATGACAAAGACAATCTGCTCCTGGGTGAAGTTCGAAGACCGGCTCCGCTCCAGTGCCAGCAACCCGTGGCCGTCAGGCATCCAGGTGGCCGAAATGAGCGCGGAGTCTGAGCTGAGAACCAGGTGCTGCTGGCCGTTGCGGGCATCCACCGCCATGAGGCCGGTAAGTGCATCGCCCGGCTGATTCGCGACGCACAGAATGGTCTTGCCGTCGGGAGACCATGCGGGATTGTAGAGAGCCTGCCCGTTTGGACCGCTGGCCAGCACGGCCTCTTCGCCGCTCTCGAGCGAGCGCACGATCAGCCGGTATTTCCCCGGCTCCGGATTGTCGTGGCGCATGAACGCGATCTTGCGGCCGTCGGGCGAGAAGGTAATATTCGAATCCACGTCCTCCGCCAGTCTCTCGGGCGTGCCGCCCAGAAGCGGCGCACGGTATAGATACTTCAACTCCGCATTGCCCGGATCGCTGCGTACGAAGTAAAGATAATTTCCGTCGGGCGAGAAGCGCAGACCGTTGTAAGAGACGTCGGCCGGAGGCTGCACCTGCGTATTGCTATTGGTGGGAACGTTGCGCAGCCACAAGCTGGCCAGCCCGCTGCTGTCCCTCATCAGACTGAGAATGTATTTGCCGTCGGGAGAAATCGCCACCTCCGCCGCGTTGCCCTCCTCAGTGAGCTTGGTCACCGTGAAATTGCGGAACGGCCGCATCGGATGCCGCGTCACCAGCGAATAGATCCCGTACCCGCCGCCAGGAGCACGAGGATTCCCAGGAGAGCGACGAATCCGGTTCCCAGCTTGTGCCGCCTGGCCTCGACAACCATGGTCGAGCTCTGGGACGGACCAGACACAGCGGCCACGCGCAAAGCGGAGCCGGATCCCGAAGCAGCCGGTCCGGTCGCAACCGCAACCGACGCCGAACCGGAGGCCGCAGCCACATTCTTCCTCCCCGACTCCACATCGCGCTTCAGCCGCTTCAGATCGCCGCGCAGATCAGCGGCCGACTGGTAGCGCAGCTCGCGATCCTTTTCCAGAAGTTTCTCGATGATCTCCTGCAGCTTGGGCGGCAGCGTTGCATTTAACTGCAGCGGCGAAACCGGATCCAGTTCGAGAATGGCGTGAAACACTACCGCCGACGTCGCGCCCGAGAAAGGCAGCTTTCCGGTCGCCATCTGATAGATCACCGTGCCCAGCGAAAACAGATCCGAGCGCGTGTCGAGTTCCTCGCCCCGCGCCTGCTCCGGCGACATATACGAGATCGTGCCCACGGTCGAGCCGGGACTGGTCAGGTTCGCGGGCCGCGGAGAATCTTGTGTGGCCCCGATCGTTTCCATCTGCAGTTCAGGACGGGCCAGCTTGGCCAGACCGAAATCGAGCACCTTCACCTGCCCACGCTGGGTGAGGAAAATGTTCGCCGGCTTGATATCGCGGTGGATGATCCCTTTGGCGTGCGCAGCGTCAAGCGCGTCTGCCAGTTGGATCGCAATGTCCAGCAGCCGGTCGACCGGCAGCGGCCCGGTCGTGAGTTTCTGATCGAGACTCTGCCCTTCCAGCAACTCCATAGCAATGAACGACTGGGGCTCCCCGCCCTGGCCCGCCGTATTCTCAACCGCATAAATCGTGCAGATATTGGGATGATTTAGCGCCGAGGCCGTGCGCGCCTCCAGCAGAAAACGATCGAGAGCATTCTGATCGCGCAAGAGTTGCGGCGGCAGAAATTTCAGCGCGACCCTGCGCCCGAGAGTGAGATCTTCGGCCTCATACACCACCCCCATCCCCCCGCTGCCCAACCGGCCGATAATTCGGTAGTGCGAGATGGTCTGGTTGATCATTTCTGTTCGGGTGTCCGGGGAGGTTCATCTTAGGTTGCCGGGAAAGATGCCGTCAATGGAGAAGGCCTGGCAACATTCGGAGTCGGCTAGAGGCGATTAGCCTCTACTGATCGAACGCCCAGCCGACTGAATTCCTCCGGAAACCTACACAAGGAACAAGTGATCGCGGCCTGTCGTGGCTTTCGCGACGCGCTCCACGACGCGCATGCCATTGCCGCCATTTGTAAACACCGCCAATGCGGAGCGGCTCTCTGGGTGCACCATCACAATATTCTTCCAGCCACCATTGTCGCCCCATTGCCAAAGATAGCGCCGCCCACCCTCCTTTTCTATGCCCCAACCCAACCCCAAGACAGGGCACTATTAACGTGCGTGTAGGGCTTCATCATCGATGAGCGGGTCTCCGGCTTCAGATCGAACGCGTCCCCACGCGGCGCAGTGACCCGCGCCAGGAACGTGGAGTAATCAGTCACTGTAGTCAGGAGGCTGAAAGCGACATTCGGACTGATCTCGTTCGGCGCCGGCTTGTGCGGCGGCGACAGGACCTTGGTCATTTCTTCCGCAATGCGTTCGTGATTCCATTGTGCCAGCGGCACGCCGCTCTTCACGATCAGATGGAACAGTTGCTCAGGAAATGCGCGGTTGTCGAAGGGCTCATCACCGCGATGACCGGACACCAGTCGCTGTCCGGCATCTGCTCGCCAGAGGTATGTGGAAGAGTTCATCCCCACGGCTTGAATGCGCTCCTGCATGAAGTGTTCGCAACTCACACCGGCGAACTTCTCAACGCCGCTGCTGACCGAATCCGTCCATCTACCCGAATGGTCGGCAAACTTTGCCTGCCGGGTTCCAACCGGGATTAGCGGCTACCTTGGTCCCGCCAGTTTAACCCGAAACTTGACGCCGGATAAGCTTGGACGCCCGGATGGCGGTCACCTCTTCAGATATTCAAGGCAGATCAATGATGTCGTGGCACAATTTGGACCAGTCCATCGAACCTGTTCGCCAGAGCATGGCGGGATATTGAGTCCCCCGAGGTGCTGTTATGCCGGTTTGCATTCCCACGTCTCCCAACAATGGTCACCGACTGGATGATCCCCATTCCAAGTCCTGGCACCCGTTGTGCCAATTCCATCAGACCGCGGCATCGACGCCATCTAGTGCTTATCTGGAGGAACAATCGCCGGGGCAGCGACAACAGATGGCTCAGCCTTAGGCGGCCCCCTTCGTGCTGATTGGGCGACTGCGGGTACTCGGCGGGGCGGCCAATGCGTCTGTTCCAAATTCCAGAACTTCCTGCAAACTCACGAGCGCGGCAACACCTGAAGTCAGCAATTGAAAGCAACTGCCGCTTGCACCAACTCCGCCCGATTCATGCCGGTTAAACGTTCCCACTCTTCGTCAGGTTTTTGAAGAGTGGCGACTCACTTTGGAGTGCCCGACACAACCTTCCGCGTTCTTTGCGGCGCACGGGCTTAGCGATCAGGTCCTCAGAGCAGCGTGGCAGGCATTACTTTGCGTCCGGCAGGGGCCGCTCCTGCTCCTTCTCCAATCGCTCCACCATCTCGTTCGGCAGCCCATGCAGTAGCTCGAGAAATGCGGCGTTCGTCCAGCCAAACCCGACCACATTCATTTCGTAGCCCAGTTCCACGTGCGCTTCCGAGGACCGGGTCACGACGTTATACTTTTCCCGAATGTTGCCGTCGCGCCGGAAATTTTCCGCCACCATCGACAGGAATTCATACGAGATGCGATCCGCGTCGGCGCTGTACCCATAGCGCCGTAGGCCCGCGACGGCCACCATCTCGATGTTCCCCCAACCATAGGGCAGGTCCCACTGTGCGCCCGTCTCTTCCGTGCTCATTGGCAATCCGCCGGGCTGCTCGAATTTCCTCAAGTTGTCCGCCACAGCCTTCGCCTGCTCCGGCGTGGCCAGCCCCGCCCACAGCGGATAAAACGTCGACGCATACCGGTACGTCGACATCTGGCTCGTCTGCAGGTTGTAATCGAAAAACAGTCCCTGCTCCGCGTTCCACAGATACTTGGTGATCAGCTTTTTGCGTTCTTCTGCCCGCTCGTTCCACTTGTCCACGTCGTTGCTGCGACCCAGCCATCGGCTGATCCGCTCCAGATCTTTTTCCGTCTTGTAGAGCAGGCTGTTCAGGCACACGGGTGCGTAGTGATGTGTGGCCGCACCAAAGGGCCCGAAGCGGAAGCTCACATCGAACCCCGACTCCCGCATCGACCGGTCACCCTTGTAATAATCCGCGCTGAGTTTAAACTGCCGTTCCTTTTCGCACTGCGGACGCGCCATGGTGAGCGCCTCATCGCACACCTGAAGCGAATACGCCAAGCCCGCCACGGGTCGCGCCGCCTCCTCATGTTGTTTGAACTCCACCACGTAGTCGTTGGCTTCGGCCGGATGAAAAAAGAAATATCCCGCCACCTTGCGGTAGAAGCCGGTCTCGTCCTGCACCGCCTCGGCCGGCGGGCCCTCGCCGAAGTCGTAGTAGCGGGAGAGTCCGGTCTGCCCGGCCGGATGCGGATCTCGTGTCCACATCCCGTAGTCTTTCTCGAGGTCGGCATACGCCCTTTCGAGAAAAGCGCGGTCCGGGTGACCACCTTTCTCCATCGCCTCATACACATCGACGAACATGGAACTCAGAAATGGCGGCTGTGAGCGCGTCAGATAATACGTTCGGTTGGCGTTCAGCATTGCGCCGTAGTGCTCGATCTCGAAGAAAAAGTTGTCGACCATGCCCCGAGCCAGCTCTGTGCGGCCGGCCTGCAGCAATCCACGAACGATGAAGTAACTGTCCCACCCGTACATCTCGTTGAAGCGTCCGCCCGGCACCACATACTTGTGTTCCAGATACAGAAGCCCGGGCGGCTGAATCTTGCTGGCATCAATCTCGCCGAGTCGATGAATCTCAACCGGCAAATGCTCAACGTGCACGTTGCAGTCGGTGGCCAGTTTCTGCACCGTCGGCGGCACGGAATAACCTGCGGGCAAGTACAGTACCGGCACTGCTTTAATTTTCGGATCGACGATGCTCTGGCAGTCGGTCATGGAGCGCGTCAGGGTATCCCACGCCGCAGAGATGTAATCGAGAACCGGCTTCAGCCCCTGACCTTTGGGGGCCGTCTCGGCCGGCGAGTGTTCGACCGAGGCCACGCAAACAACGACGAGGATGAGACATCGAACAGCGGAAGTAGGCAAGCGACGAAACGTCATCGAACGAAGGCTCATAGGCTCCTGGGAAGAGCTTCGCCATCATAAACGCGCGGGGCGACCTTCACAAACCAGTTCGGGAATGTTTCCGTTTACCCGACTTTTTTCGGCCCCGAGGCCGATCACGGCCTCTTTTCGTTTATCCTAGGTCGTTTCCGGTTTCTGGCTGAGGGGGCGCGCAAGTGATCCGATCCAAAGCAGTCCTTCGTCTGTCTTCCTTCCTGTTAGTTTTCCTTCCCACTTCCGCCATTTTGGCCCAAGTTCCTGAAAGCACCTATCAGGAACTGCATTGGAGGATGATTGGTCCATTCCGTGGCGGTCGCACCCGCGCCGCCGCCGGAGTTCCCAGCCAGCCGAATGTGTTCTACATCGGACAAGTGAATGGTGGGGTTTGGAAGTCCGACGACTACGGCCGCACCTGGAACCCCATTTTCGATCACGAATCCTCGCAGTCGATCGGCGCCATCGCCGTCGCTCCTTCCGATCCCAACATCATCTATGCCGGCAGCGGTGAGGGCCTGCATCGCCCCGACCTTTCCGTCGGCAACGGAATCTACAAATCCACTGACGCCGGCAAGACCTGGACCCATCTCGGCCTCGCCGATGGACAGCAGATCCCCGCGCTTGCCGTCGACCCGCGCGATCCCAACCGCGTCTTCGCCGCAGTGCTTGGCCATCCCTATGGGCCAAGCGAAGAGCGCGGCGTCTATCGTTCCACGGACGGTGGTAAGACCTGGCAGCGCGTCATCTCCAAGGACGAAAATACGGGCGGCTCCGACGTCGAGATCGATCCTTCGAACCCTGACGTTGTCTACGCCTCGATGTGGGAGGTCCGCGAAGGCCCATGGGAAGACGGCAACGAATTCAACGGAACAGGCGGCGGACTTTTTAAATCCACCGACAGCGGCAACACCTGGCATCCCTTGACTAATGGCTTGCCCAAGGACCTATCTCAGATCTACGTGGCCATCGCACCCAGCGATCCGCGCCGCCTGTATGCGACTCTTTCCACGGCTGCGGGAAAGCTCGCGGTCTACCGGTCCGATGATGCCGGAGAAAATTGGTCACAGAGCACCACCGATCCCCGCTCCTCCGGCCGCATCGGCGGCGGCGATTTGCCCATCCCTAGAGTCGATCCCAAGAATCCCGACCTCATCTACATCGCCAGCACCGTGACCATGCGCTCGACCGACGGCGGCAAGACCTGGTCTGGCTTCCGGGGCGCTCCCGGCGGCGACGACTACCAGAACCTCTGGATCAACCCCAATGACGGCAACATTATTCTCCTGGTCAGCGATCAAGGCGCGATCATTACGGTTAACCGGGGCGCCACATGGAGTTCCTGGTACAACCAGCCCACCGCGCAGCTGTATCACGCCATCGCCGACAATTCGTTCCCCTATCGCGTTTGTGCCGGACAACAAGAGAGCGGCTCGGTGTGCATCTCCAGCCGCGGCAATGACGGCGCCGTCACCTACCGCGACTGGCATCCCGTGGGCGTGATTGAGTATGGATACGCCGCGCCCGATCCGCTCGATCCCGACATCATTTACGGCGGAGGCCGAAGTGAAGTGTCCAAGTTCCACTGGTCCACCGGACAGGTGCAGGACGTCACTCCGATCCCACTGCGCAGCCCGAAATATCGTACCGACCGCACCGAACCGCTGATGTTTTCTCCGGTCGATCCACATACCCTGTACTACGCCAGCAACATCCTATTCAAGACGACGGATGGCGGGCAGTCCTGGCAGGCAATCAGCCAGGACCTGACACGCGAAAATCCCGGCGCGCCCCCAAGCGTCGGCACTCTCATGCCCAAGGGTGCCGACAAACAACGCGGCGTCATCTACGCGCTCGCCCCATCCTTCAAATCGCTGAACACCCTCTGGGCCGGAACCGACGACGGCTTGATCTGGACCACGCGCGATGGCGGAAAGAACTGGACCGACATCACGCCCAAAGAACTTACCGCCTGGAGCAAGATCACGCAGATTTCCGCTTCGCATTTCGACGAGCAGACAGCCTACGTCTCCGTCAGCCGCTTTCGCATTAACGACATGCATCCCTACATCTATCGAACGCACGACGGCGGCAAGACGTGGCAACAGATCACCTCCGGCCTGCCCGACTTCGGCCCAGTGGACACCGTGCGCGAAGATCCCGTGCGCAAAGGCTTGCTCTTCGCCGGCACCGAAAACTCAGTCTGGGTTTCGTTCGACGATGGCGATCACTGGCAGTCGCTGCAATTGAATCTGCCGCATACCTCGATGCGCGATCTCTGGATTCATCAAGACGATCTGATCGTAGCGACTCACGGGCGTTCGTTCTGGATCCTCGACGACATCGCCCCTCTGCGCGAAGTCTCGGCAGAACTGGCGGCCTCAGCCCATCTCTTCAGTCCGGCGCCTGCCTACCGGGTCCAGCGCAGCACCTATAGCGACACGCCGCTTCCTCCCGACGAGCCCGCCGGAGCGAATCCGCCCGATGGCGCCGTCCTTGACTACTACTTGCCGTCAAGTGCATCCGCGGTCACTCTGGAAATCCTCGATGCGCAAAGCCATACCGTTCGCCGCTTTTCCAATACCGACAAGCCCGAAATCTCGGATAACGATTTGCAGAAGCAATTGATCCCGCTGTATTGGGTCCGCGCGTCGCACAAACTCTCGACCGACGCCGGCATGCACCGCTGGGTCTGGGATTTGCACTATCCCGCCCCGCTCGCCACGCGACACGACTATCCCATCTCCGCAGTTCCACATGACACGCCGCGGTTCCCGCTGGGTCCGAATGCTCTGCCCGGAAACTACACGGTCCGCTTGACGATCGATGGGAAGATGGTCACGGCGAGCCTGACCGTAAAGATGGATCCGCGCATCAAGATTCCGGCCAGCGCCCTCCAAGGTAAATTTAAGGCCGAAGCGCACCTGGCCTCCATCATCGAGGAATCTTCCCGGGCCCTGCTGCAGGGAGGTTCGATTCGCGAACAGTTGGAGAAATTGAATGCCCCGGCAAACACTCCCACCGGCGACGCTGTGCAGGCGTTCCAGAAAAAACTGACTGCCTTGCTTGGAGCCCTAGGCGGATTTTTCGCTCCGCCTTCGCAAGAAGTCACACTCAGCCGGGTCAACGGACAGGCAGGCGGCCTGTACCAGCAAGTGTGGCAGGTCGATGCCGCTCCAACCCCTGCTCAAGCGGAAGCTCTGGTCACAGTCGAACGCGACGGCGCCGACGTGGTAAAGCGCTGGAATGCATTTTCGAGTTCCGACTTACCCGCGCTCAACCGCCTCCTCCGCGACTCGAAGAATCCTGAGATCCAAATCGAGCCAGACCCGCGCCACGACGAGCCGCAAGTGGACGAAGAGTAAAACAGCATACGCATCTCGAATGTGCTGCCTGCCAACCCAGAAAAGCTGCGAGTTCTGCCCTAACTATCTTGCCTATGCACGAACCCGGGGTATAATTCCCGTCGCTTGGGGCCCGCCAGTGTCCAGCCCTTGCCAATTGGGGTTGCGTCGTAAACGTCCACGTCCGAAGCCGGTTTCCCACCAATCAGGAAACGACGAGGTTGATGAATCTATGAAGTCGCTTCGAATCTCCGGAATTGCTCTGCTTGCACTGATGATCTCTTCTGTTATGGCCGCAGCTCAGGAACCGTTCGCCCCCGGAACCTGGAAACCACTAGTCCATCCGGTCCCCAGCGGCAACGCGGCCGGGCACGCCATGCTTCTCACCGATGGCTCGGTCCTTGTAATGGACTCGAATTGCAATGCAACCGGAAACTGGTATCGCCTGGTGCCCGACAAGACGGGCAGCTACAACAACGGAACCTGGGTCGCTGCCGGCTTCCTGCAGGGCGGCTACAATCCACTCTATTTTGCCTCCCAGGTGCTGCCCTCCGGCCAAGTCGTCATCATGGGCGGCGAATACAACGGCTGCTCCTCCGTCTGGACGACCCTCGGCGCACTCTACAGCCCGAGAGCCAACAAATGGACGCCGCTGGGTGCACCCGCGGGCTGGTCGACCGTCGGCGACGCCCAGAGCATAGTTCTGCCCAGCGGAAAAATGATGCTGGCCAACTGCTGTACCGCACAGGAAGCCATTCTGACGCTCACCGGCGGAACCGCGAGCTGGACGCCTACCGGCGCCGGCAAGGCCGACGCCAATGACGAAGAAGGCTGGACCATGCTGCCCGGCAACAAGATCCTCACCGTGAATGCCTACACCAGCGGCGGCTGCTGCGCCAGGGGCTTTCAAATCTACACCCCCTCCACCGGCGCCTGGACCACGCCTGCGGGCAACACCGTGGTCAACCTTGTCGACCCGGGCTCGGCCGAAATCGGCCCACTCTCGCTGCTTCCCAACGGAACCGTATTTGCCGCGGGCGGGACCACCAATAACGCGATCTACAATGTGTCGACTGGAAAATGGGCCAAAGCCCCGAGCTTCGGCGGCGGCCTCGACATGGCCGACGGCCCCGCCGCAGTTCTGCCGGATGGCAATCTTCTTCTGGACACGAGCCCCGGCGTCTACAACAACGGCAGCTCGTTCTTCGAGTGGGATGGCGCCGCGCTGCACCACACGACGAATCCGACCAACGCTCCGGTCGATCCCTCGTTCGCCGGTGAGATGGTGGTGCTGCCCACCGGCCAGATTCTCTTAACCGACCAATCGTCGAGCGTAGAGATCTACACGCCGGTCGGAGGCCCCTGTTCGGGTTGTGCACCCACCATTTCTTCCGTGGCCAGTACGTTGACCCACGGCAGCCTGAACAACAGCATCCATGGAACGCAATTCACCGGCGTCACTCAAGGCGTCTACTACGGAGATGATAGCCAGAGTTTCTCGAACTTCCCTCTGGTCCGCATCACCGACTCTGCCAAACATGTTGTGTATTGCAGAACGCACAATTGGGTGCCCGGAGTGGCGACAGGAAAAACGGTGGTTGGAACGCAGTTTGATATTCCCTCAACCACTGCTCTCGGCACAGCTACCCTGCAAGTGGTTGTGAACGGCATACCGTCCGCGGCGGTGAAGGTGACGATCAATTGAGTAGCGCCGGCATCCTGCCGGCTGTCCCGAGGGCGTCTCGCCCTAGGCGGCGGGCGGGACGCCCGGCGGACAGCGGCGCTACTCCCCAGCCACTAGCTCTGCTAGAGATCGGCAACCGCTTCCTGCAGCCGCGCTGCAAACCGCTCCGGTTCCGTTCCGGTCTCAAAGTGCAGTGGCTTCCCAATCTTCACCCGGATGCTCCAAGGCGCGGCAAATCGTCTGCCCGCCTGTTTTACTTCGAACAACCCATCAATCCGCATCGGCAGAACAGGCACGCCGAGATTCGCAGCCAGCAGACCGATACCGGCCCGAAAGGGAAGTATCTTCCCATCGGTCGTGTGCCGCCCTTCGGGGAAAACGAGTACGCTATATCCGCGGTCGACCGCCTCACCGGCGTAGGCAAAACTGCGCCGAAACCCGGCTTCGCGCGGCAACGGAAACAGATTCAGCAGCGACACTCCCAAAATCCAGCGCACGTGGTCATAAATCTGCAAGAGCAAAGCGCGGCCAGCCGGGGGCGTGCGAAGTGCTTCCAACGCCTCGCCGCCGGTGGCAGTGGCCAGCCGATGCCGATAACGCGCTGGCAGCGCCGTCAGGATGAACCCCGCGTCCACGTCCCCAATGTGGTTCGATATCACCAGCAGCGGCCCATTGACGCCATTCAGGTTCTCGCGCCCTTCGATCCGGGGCCAGCCCAGCAACACAATCGCCGGCCGCATCAGCAGGTAATGCGTCAGCAACCGAACCCACCGCACCGGCCAGCGCAACGTCCAACTCGGATAGTGATAGGCAACGCCGGCCGATGCTTCTCCGCGGAGCATTCGTTGCAGATCGCCCACAGTCCGCATGGTGTTGAATCGAGTCTCGCTCAGATCCAGTTGATAGCGATCCTCCAGCGCACTCAGCAATTCCACGCGATCCAGCGAACTCAGCCCCAGGTCGGACTCGAGGCTCGCGTCCTCGCTCAGAGGACCGACCGAGCGTCCTGAGATCCGCGTTATCAAATCGCTCAGTGGATTGCTGTCGCGGCCATCGCCGGTGTGGGTGCCCCATTTCTCGCGCGTTTTTTGCGCGAGAAGTGGGGATTCCGGAAACATCCGAGCGCGAGCAATTTCCGCTATCAAATTCCGCCGCGGCTTCTGCGTATTCGTGCGGGGAAAGTCTCCCTCCGGCCACTCAATCCACATCCTCATCCGCTGATACTCTGCCAGCGACTGATTGGCTCGCCGCACGACATCCTCCGCTTGCCCTCCCTCGCGCAGAATCACTACAGCGCACGGCTCCGCATTCCCACCACGCTCAATACCCACGACCACGCAATCTTTCACCTCCGGTTGCTGCCGCAACGCCGCTTCCAAATCCTCGGGGTAAACATTCGTCCCCCCGGGAGTCACGATGACCTCTTTTTTCCGCCCCTTGAAATAAAGATTCCCCGCCTCATCGAGCGCACCCACATCCCCAGTGCGATACCAGCCGTGCTCGTCGACAACTCTCTGCGCCTCACGCCCGTCCCAATATCCCGAGGCCACGCCGCCGCCGCGCACCAGAATCTCGCCGTCATCCGCCAGCGTCACTTCGCGCCCCGGCAGCACCTTCCCGATCGATCCCTTGCCCAGCCGGAACGGATGGTTCACGCTGATCAGCGACGTCGTCTCCGTGAGACCATATCCCTGGATGACCGCGTACCCCAACCTTCCCCAGAACTCCTCAGTTTCGTGATCAAGAGCAGCGCCGCCGGAAATGAAAGCCCAGAATTTCCAGCCAAACTGACGCCGAATGGCGCGGAAAGTCCACCAGCGCCGGAGAAAGTGTTCGCCCTTGGCTGCAGCGAACCGGCTGCGGAATGCTCCACTCTCTCCCCGGTCTTCCACGTCGCGCTCGATTTTCTGCTTCAGTGCCTGCAGAACGCGCGGCACGCACACCGCCACCGACACCCGCTCGCGCCGGATGGTGTTCACCACCTCGGAAGGCTTCAGTTCGTCCTGAAAGATCACGGTCCCGCCCAGCAGCGGAGGCAGATACATCGCCAGAAACTGCCCGAACACATGGCTGAGCGGCAGCAAGTTCAAAAATCGGAGCGGATGCACCAACGGCTCATACTTCAAATACCCGCGCATCTCCTGCTCCAACGGAGCAATGTTGGCCAAGACGTTGCCATGCGTGATCACGACTCCCTTCGGGTCGGCGGTCGTACCGGAAGTGAAGATGATTTGCAGTATGTCGTCGCGCCCGAGCCCAATACTCGCAGGGGTGGATGCGGAAGGCGCCTGCGCCTGCACTTCCTCTAGAGTCAAGGTTGCGATCGGAAGGCCTGCGACCGCGAACTCATGCCCATGCCGTCGCGATCCCACCAGCAGCTTCCCCTGCACTTGCTGGAAGACCCGCATCGCGAAATCGAATGTGGCTCCGTCGTCCATAGGCACGACAATCACGCCGCTCATCGCACACCCGAAGAACGCTGCGACCCATTCCGCACAGTTCTCTCCCCAGAGCATGACGCGCTCGCCCTTCGCAATCCCGCGCGCCTCCAGCGTGCGAGCGAAGTTGCAGGCCATCTGCAGGATCTCGCCGTAAGTAAACGACTCAGTGCGATACCCGTGCCGCTGCCGGTAAGCGCGCTCCTCGCGATGCGCCTGAAAATTCTCCAGGAAAAATTGTGCAATCGACTCAGCCAAGAATCTTTCCGCTCTCCAGTTCAAGTCTAGTGGAACTGCCCGCCCCATAAGCCCGGGCCCGTACAGTTCTCAAACTGCACCATCCGGCCGGCGACCTGTGGATGCATTTTGCTCCGCCGTTGTGTACTCTGGCTCCTCTCATGCGCAGGCTGGACGTAACCCGTTCTCTGGATCGCCAGTTAGAGCTCACATTAGCGCTGGTGCTGGCGGCGGTCATGGCGGGCTGCACGCATCCCCCGAATTCTGGAAATGTCCAGTCCGCATCGGTATCCGCGACCGCCAGTCGTGACCTCTCCCAGGATGAAGCCGCTGGCGGCCATACCCTGAAAAAACATGTAGGCCGCACCGACGCCGAACTGCACGAGCGCCTTGAACATGAGCGTGAAATCTCCGCCGCCTCGACATGGAACGACCGCGGCAGCGCCGAGGCCGCGATAGGCGCTGCGATCGCGGACCAGAACAACAAGATCTCCCGCTGGCTCGGACGCGACAGCCACCCGAACCTGGTTCTCGACTACGATGGCGACGCCGCCCATCCATTCGGCCGTACATTGCGCCGAGGCGAAGATCAAGTCCAGCCCTGCGCCCATGCCGTCATCGTGTTGAAGTGGGATGGCCCCAACAGCTATCACGTCCTGACTGCCTACCCGGAGTGCCGCGCATGAACTCGGATCACCCTCCCAAAAAGCCGACGACCGCTTCGATCTCTGCCGCTGATTTCCCAGCGCTGCGCAGCTTCCTGCGCGGTTATTTCCACCAGGACATGAAAGACGAGTACGACTCGCCGGAAGAGGCCGTCCGTGAATTCTGCGAAGACGCAAGTGCCGAGGAGCACGCCGCCGTTGCGTCAGAATGGTCGCGCCTTGTCGAGCAGACCAAAGGGCTGCCGCTCGAGCAGGTGAACCGAATTCTCACCGGCCCGTTGGCAAGTTCCTACGCGATGACGGACGAAGATTTGCAGCGGATCTCATCCATCTTCAAGACAAGGTGGAGGAAGTAACTCAAGAGCTCACGCAGGTTGACCAGAAAACGTGTCTGCTGCAACGGCGAACCCGTACGGTACAGGTTCAGGAAATGAAAACCAAGCCTCGAATTCATGTCGCGCAGACTGATTCGACGGTCATTCAAGCTCGCTGTCCGGAATCATAACTCGTTCGGACCACTCGTTAAAGCTGGCAAAGATTCGGGTTGATGGCCACGGCGGAGGATCAGGACCGCGTCGCCAAGTGAGATGCACATCTGCGATACGACCGTCGTCCAGCTTGAAAAGGACGTCATCGGCGAGTCGAGCATGGGCTATCGGAACTAGGTTTAGGCCGTGCAGCTGGTGGCCGGGCGCAATTTCAAGTTGCGCCTCGCGAAGGAAAGATGCTGCCTGCTCTGCGCTAAGATGCTGCCAAGGCTCCAGAAATCTGAGTGTCGATAAATCCATCTCCTACTCCCGCCCCACCCCCAGCGCGTCCGCTACGCGATTGATGTAGTTGAACCACGAGGCAATCAGAGTGATCTGCAGAATCCCGCGGTCATCAAATCCCGCCGCCCGCAACCTTTCGATGTCATCCTTCCAAACCTTGGTCGCATCCTTCGTCAGTTTGACCACGTAGTCGAGCATCAGCCGGTCCTGGGCTGAGATCGGCGCCGCCGTGTAATCCTTCTCCAGTGCCTCGACGAGCCCCTTATCCAACGTCACCCTACGCAGAAACTCTGCGTGTGACTCGATTCAATACACGCACCGGTTGGTCACCGAGACCATGGTGGCGATCATCTCGTGCTGCCGCCGCTCCAGCGGCAACTCCGGCGACATGAGCGACCCAAAGGTAGCGAAGGCGTGAAACAACGCATCGGGAATCAGCGTATGCGACCCCACGATCGACGACGCACCCGACGGATCCGGATGCACCGGCTCGCCATATTCCTTCGGATAAAACGCCTTCTCGCCCTCAATCGCCTTGCGCAGCTTCGCGTCGGCCTCGTCCCATTTCACAGTTTGAATCCAGGTCATATTTGTTTTTGTCCCCTGTTTAGACGTACCCACAGTTTGGGGAAAGATACACTCACACCCAATTCCGCCCCATAACACATTCGTACTAGAAGCCGAATTGCAGGGAGTTCTTCGCTCCTCTCAGCCCGAATTTGGCCGAGTCTCGCCGCACATCTCCTTCAGGATCGCCCGGAGGTGCAACGCCGCACAATCGACGCAGGGAAAATCACAATTGCTGTCATTGAAGAGCACCGCGAGGTCCGTCCCCGCGAGAACAATGGCATCGACTCCATCGCGCTTAAGTACCGTCTGCGCAAGAGCCGTCAGTTCTCTGCGCTGCTCTTCCCAGCCTTTTCCCGTTCGAGCCAGCTCGACATAGGCATTGTGAATGTAGTCCGCTTCGTCTGTCCTCCACTTGACGACTTCCACCTCTCTGGCCTCACCAAATAACTCCGAGTCCATGACAAAGCGGGTGCCCAAAACGGCTATCCGCCGAGCCGCCCGCGCCGCCAGTTCCCGGGCGAGAGGCTCGAAGATATTGCACATAGGCAGGGGAGACGTAGCAATGAGCTCCCGCACGCAAAAGTGTGGAGTGACCGCGGGGATGGCGGCGACCTCGGCTCCGGCCGCCTTCATCCGGCGGATGTAGCTGTTTAGATATTCGGCTAATCCGCTGCGATCGTTCGCCTGAACATACTCAAAGACCCGAGGTGTTTCCGCATGGACAATGACAATGTCCAGAGCGCGGCCCTGTGCCTCATGCGCCTTGGCCAACTCTTTGTAGTAATGAATAGTCGCTCCGACTCCAAGCCCACCCACCAGACCTAAGCAGCGACTCCTGTTCATTGCATCAAGGTTATTGTTTTTTCTGCTCTTGGGCTAGTGGGTCACATTATCTAAAACCAGCTTTCTCAGCAGTAGAAACCGCGCCAAATCGGCTAGCCGAGGCTGCGTTCCCTCGTTGTAACGCCGGTTCCCTTGGTAACCCGTTCGTACACTCCCTTTCGGTAACCCTTGGTAACCATGCCTTCTATGACGTCCAGACGTACAATTGGCCTTGTCCGGTCGGTCCATCTGCCGATATGTGAGATGACCTTCGCGGCATGTACCCGGGAGCCGTTTCCCAGGACACGCAGCGGTTTCTGTTACTCAGACCAGGGTCTGGAGTTCGCACTCTTATGGCGTTGTTTGGCTTCAACAAACAGAAAGTCCTAAGCAATGCGGAGAAGTATGTCCAGCAGGGCAAGCTGCAGAATGCCATCTCCGAGTACGAAAAGATCCTCAAGAACGACGCCAAGGACCTGACCGTCACCAACACCGTTGGCGATCTTTACTCCCGCCTCGGCGAAAGCGACAAAGCCACCGAATGCTTCAAGACTGTAGGCGACGCCTATGCCAGCCAGGGTTTCACGGTCAAGGCCATCGCCATGTACAAGAAGATCAGCAAGCTCAAGCCATCGCTCGAGAGCCTGCTGAAACTGGCAGAACTTTACACTCAGCAAGGCCTGTTCAACGACGCCCGCGCCCAATACCTCCAGGTCGCCGAGGAATTCCTCAAAGCCGGCGAACTCGAGAATGCAGTCCGCATCTTCCAGAAGATTCTGGAGATGGATCCGGAAAACAGCGCCATGCGCGTTCGTCTGGCGGAAGTTTACGTGCGCCTCGGCAAGAAAACGGAAGCGTGGCAGATCTTCACCTCCGCCGCCGAGAGCATGCGCTCCAAGGGTTCGCTCAGCGGCGCCGATGAAGTCCTGCAGCGCATGCTGACCCTCGATCCGGGCAACACCTATGCGCTGCTCATGCAGGGTAAGAACCTGCTCGAGTCGGGCGATGCCGCCGGCGCCGTCGCCACTCTGCAGAAAATCGCCGACATTGATTCCAATCCCGAGGGACTCCGCGACCTGCTCAAGGCCTATCTGCAGAGCGGGCAGCTCTCTGAGGCCGGATCCGTCGCCAACAAGTTACTGACCGTCCATAACGACCTGGCCGCTATTTCCACATTCGCCGACGCTCTTATGCAGGCGGGCCAGTATGAGACCGCGCTCCAGGTCTACGACCAGCACGCCGAGCGCCTGCTGGCAGAGAATTCCGATAAGGTGCTCGATCACCTGCACAGCATCATCGGGCATGTGCGGGACAATCCCGATTCTCTGCAAAAACTGCTGGAGTTGTTCAACAAGGCTGGAGAGAACACCCACGTCAGCGAGGTCCTCGAACTGCTGGCCCACGCCAGCGTGCAATCCGGCGATCTGCCACGCGCCCGCGATTTGTACCAGAAGCTGGCCCAGGTCGAACCGCAGAACCCCCTGCACACGCAGAACTATCAGCAGGTGGTCAGCCAGCTCAGCGGCACTTCCGGCACCAAG
The DNA here is from genome assembly GCA_963768265.1 of uncultured Acidobacteriaceae bacterium. GTDB lineage: Bacteria > Acidobacteriota > Terriglobia > Terriglobales > Acidobacteriaceae > Sulfotelmatobacter. The sequence continues at coordinate 109,028 of CAVYHM010000019.1, read as the reverse complement.
CTCATCACGCCGGAGGAAGCCGTCGTTCTCGTCGACGATCTGGAAGCCACGGCGCCTTCCGTCCACCAGCATTATTCCGACGAAGTCTCGCTCTCGATCCGCTCGGCTCTCACCGACGCCGAGCTTTTCATCTCCTACAACATGCCGGCGAAGGCGCTCGGACCTCTGGTTGCCGTACTGCCTTTAGCTCCCAACGACCTGCGCGTAAACCAAAGATTGGCGGCGCTGCACACGCGCGCCGGGCGATTCGCTGAAGCGGCCATATGTTCCCGCACCTTGCAGACCGTGTATTCCGACGCCGGATATCCCGAGGAAGCTACGCGTTACGGAGAACTCGCCGAACGCTACGAGGAACGCACCACGGCGCCGGTCCCCACGGTTTCTGAAGACGACACTCACATTTTCCTGGACGCCGCGCCTCAAATTCACGCTGAAAAGAGTGCCGCGCTCGATAGCTCTGTGCCCGAGTTTGCGATTGATGAAGCGCCTGCCGACGACGTTTCGATGGGTCACTTCGAAGCCCAGCCTGAACACAGTGCGGCCGCGACGCCTTGGCCTACTACCCAGGCCGAGCCGGAAGAAATCGCAGTCGACGCCTCAACGGACAGTGAGTTTGCCGTAGTCGAAGAATCCCCAACCGCTTCTTCCGAGGCTGCTGTAGCTTCCGAGGAAATCGATCTTTCTTCGGAATGGGATAACTCCATCACGATCGAAGGCGATGCCCCCACTCCCGAAGTCGAACCCGTCGAGGCGGTTGCCGAGGTTGCTGCTCCCCACGACAAGACAGACGAGACGATTGAAGAGATTCGCTTTTATCTTGGCCACGGCATGCCGGAGCAGGCGATGGCGGCTCTGGCCAAGCTCCAGACGCTGACGCGCGATCACGCCAAGCTTGCCGCGATCCGGGCGGAAGTCGATGACGCCATGGAAGCCGCGGCCAAGCAAGAGGCCGAGGCTGAGCCCGTCGTTGTCGAAGCACCCGAGGTCGAAGCACCCGCCGCGGAAGAAGTCACCCTCGAAGAAATTACGGTCGATGACATTCCCGCCGCCGTCGAGGTTGAAGAAGCTCCTGCCGTCGTTGAAGAACCGGCAGCCGCCCTCGAGCTTGAGCCTCTAGTCGCGCAGTACCCGGTCGTCGAGAAGCAACCCGTTGCCGTCGAAGCCGCTATCGAGCCCGAACCGCAGCCTGTGGCTTCCGAGCCTGCGCCTCGCCCAGGCGTCCTTACGGAATTTGTTTCCGACCTCGAATCCTCACTCGGGGACAGTTTCCTTCCCGGCACGGTAGCCAAGCCAGCCCCGCCAGCCCAACCTCAGTCCGTCAAGAGAGAATTGCCTTCCGTTCACGCCGAGCCCGCAGTCGTTGCCGAACAGAGTGCGCCAGTGCTGGGCGAGTTCGTCGCCGATATCGAAGCCTCGCTGGGCGAAGACTTCCTGAAGGCCGCGCCCGTCCCTGAGCCCGAGCCTGTCACCCCTGTCGCGAAGGCCATGCCCGCGCCGGTGGCCGCGCCGCCCGCGCACGCCGTTCCGGTCAAGACCGCTCCACCCAAGATCACTCAACCTCTGGCCGCAAGCGCCGCCGCCGCATCCGGGAGCGTTACCGCTCAAGCCGCGCCTGCCGTGCCGCAGAGCGCGGCTGCAGCCTGGCCCACGCCTGCAGCCGAGGCCCCCAAGCCGCAGCCCCCTGCTAAACCTGCTCCGCCCGCTCCGGCGCCTCCGGCAGCCGCGAAGGCTTCACCTTTTGCCGACGATGCCGGCGTCGATCTGGCGGCAATGTTTGGCGAGCTTAAACAAGATCTCGAGGCCGATGTCGCTGCTTCCGACGAAGATCCGGAAACGCATTACAACCTCGGCATCGCTTTCCGCGAAATGGGCCTGCTCGACGAGGCCATTGGCGAACTGCAGAAGGCCTGCCAATCTTTCGATCGCGGACATCCTTTCCTACAGATCATGCAAACTTACACTTGGCTGGCGCAGTGCTTCCTCGAAAAGGGCGTACCGGAAGCCGCCGTCCGCTGGTATGACAAGGCTCTCAACGTTACCGGCATCGACGGCGAAACCCGCGTCGCCCTCAACTATGAACTGGCCTCCGCTTATGAGGCCGCCGGCGACAAGCCCGCCGCGCTCAAGCACTTCATGGATGTCTACGGCAATAACATCGACTATCGCGACGTAGCCGAGCGCATTAAGGCCCTGAAGTCGTAGAATAGCCCGATGGGTTTTGCCCCCAATCCTCTCCCCCTGGGATGCTGTGCCCACCCCTCTCGTTTCCATGCCGTTGCTTCGGGGAGGGCCCGCCCATGACCGATCCGACCCCGCTCTCCAGCACTCCCGGCAGCGCTCCCCAGACGCCTCCGGCCCAGTCCGAGACGCGCACCGCGCTTCTCGATCCGCCCGGCCCGCCCGCTGCGCCACGGCACGCCAGCCGTTTGCAGCTTTGGATGCATCGCATTTCCGTCTTTCTCTTTGTACTCATCAGTGCGGTAGCGGGGGTGCTGCTGATCATTCTTCCCTGGACGCCGGAGTGGACCGATAACTACTTGCTGCTGACGTACCCAGGCCTCCGCACTGTGGTTGCGAGCGGATTCTTCCGGGGTTTCTGCAGCGGCCTGGGCCTGCTTGATATCTGGATTGGTTTCTGGGAGGCGCTCCACTACCACGAGCAGCAATAGTGCGGAGTGCCGCCGCTCATTCCACGTGTTCCTCTACTCCGGTATTCTGATTGCCCGGCGTTGGACAGGTTGAGTGTTGAAGGATGGGGGCTAAGTCGGAGGATGAAAGCTGCTAACCCCCAGCCGCGTAGCGGCGAGAGAATAAAGCCCACGGCGCAAGCCGTGGGTCGCAAATTGGAAACTGAACAAGCCCCAAAAGGGGCGTAAGAGAACCGGCCACACTGGTTCCGTAGGGACGGCACCGATTAACTGATGCCATGTCCGGACTCAAGAACGTGAGTATCTATGACTGAAAAGCTCAAAGCCGCCCCGGTCGCGTACCAGAACGAACCCTTCCTGAACAGCCCCGATGGCCGCATCCTCCGCATTCTCGCGGAATACCAGGAACCCCTGGCCCGCTTCCGCCGCGAACAAATCCAGGACACGGTCGTGTTCTTCGGTTCTGCCCGATTTCAGGGACGCAAGGACGCAACCAAAAACCTCTCTGCGGTCGAGGACAATCACGCAGGCATTCCCGCCGCCAAGCTTGAGCAGGACCTCAAACTCGCACAGGCCGCCGTCGATATGGCGCGTTACTACGAAGACGCCCGCCGTCTCGCCCACATGCTGACCAAGTGGTCGATTCACATACCCGCGCGCCGCCATCGCTTTGTCGTCACTACTGGCGGCGGCCCCGGCATCATGGAAGCCGCCAACCTTGGCGCCCACGAAGCCGGCGGCAAAACCATCGGACTGAACATTCAGCTCCCCTTCGAGCAATACCCCAACCAGTACATCACTCCCTCGCTGAATTTTCAGTTTCATTATTTCTTCATGCGTAAATTCTGGTTCGCCTATCTTGCCAAGGGACTTGTCATCTTTCCCGGTGGCTTCGGCACCATGGACGAACTGTTCGAAATCCTCACCCTGGCGCAGACCGATAAGCTGGCCAAGAAGATTCTGGTCGTCATCTACGGCAGCGAATACTGGAATCGCATCATCAACTTCCAGGCCTTCGTCGACGCGGGCACCGTCTCCCCGCAAGACATGGACCAGTTCAAGGTCATCGACTCCCCTGATGAAGCCTTCGAGTTCCTGCGCGACGGCCTGACCAAGTACCATCTCGGCGGTACGCCGAAAAAGCAAGCCGACGTCCTGCCCGAGATCGCAAAAACACGGCCGTAGAAGTTCGGCAGGCGACGCCCTACCCTACAATCATGCGCAAAACGATTCAGATTTTTCTCCTCGTTCTCCTGGCTGCCGCATTAACCGAGGCGGTTTCCGCCCAGTCCCAAACTGCCAGCGCCGCCACCGTAGTCGAGCAGGGCAAGTTCACCCTGCACAAATTCGAACAGCCCATCGGACTAGAGACCTACGAGATCAGGCGCGACGCCGATTCCCTTGCGGCAAAAATTGACTTCAAGTTCACCGACCGCGGCCATCCCGTTCCCCTTTCCGCGACCTTTCGCAGCGCTCTCGATCTCACGCCGCAAGCTTTCGAAATCAAAGGGGACACTGCGCGTAGCGCGACCATCGACGAAGCCATCGCCATCGACGCTGGCACAGTCCATCTCCGCACGCGCGACAAGCAAAGCGACTCCGCCTCACCCTCCGGCCCCTTCTTCACCATCGCCGGGTACGCTCCGACCACCATGCAGATGCTCATGGTCCGCTACTGGGCCACCCACGGGTCTCCGCCGCAACTGCCCACGCTGCCCGGCGGCACCGTGAAAGTGGAGCCTCGCGGCCAGGACACAATTCGCGTCGGAACGAAAAGCGAGAAGCTCTACCGCTACACAATCGAAGGCCTGATCTGGGGACGTGAGACCCTGTGGTTCGACTCCAATCGCAATCTGGTCGCCGCTATTACAACCGATGCCGAGTTCGACCACTTCGAAGCCATCCGCGACGGCTATGAAAGTGCGCTCGGTGATTTCGTCGGACGTGCCGGAGCCGACGGCATGAGCGCGCTCTCCGAAATTTCCAAGGGCATCTCCGGCAGCCGCGCCTCCACCTTGGCCATCGTGGGCGGCACTCTGATTGACGGCACCGGCGCCGCCCCCGTTCCGGATGCGGCGGTTGTGATCCACAACGGACGTATTGTTGCGGTAGGTCCGCGATCGAAAGCAAAGATTCCCAAGCGCGCCAATCTCATCGACGCGCATGGCAAGACCATCCTCCCCGGCCTCTGGGACATGCACGCTCACTTTGAGCAAGTCGAGTGGGGCCCGATCTACCTCGCCGCCGGAGTCACAACAGTCCGCGATTGCGGCAACGAGTTCGAATTCATCACCGCCGTCCGCGATGCCATTGCGCACGGCCATGGCCTCGGCCCTCGCCTTCTGCTGGCAGGAATTGTCGATGGTAACGGCACGTTGTCGCTCGGCGTCCAACGCGTCGACACCCCAGAGCAGGCCCGCCAGTGGACCGATCGCTACCACGCCGCGGGCTTTCAACAAATGAAGGTCTACAGCTCGGTAAAGCTGGAGGAAGTAAAAGTCATCGCCGACGAGGCTCATCGTCTCGGCATGACCGTCACCGGCCACGTACCGGAGGGTCTGACCGCATACCAGGTCATCGAAGCGGGTCAGGATCAGATCAACCACGTCGGCTACATAGCCGACATCATGCACGCGCCATTTCCTGCCGATATGAGTCGCGATGACAAGAGGAAAGCGGCGGCAAACACTGATCTCGAATCCCCGGAGGCCCAAAAGGCACTGGCCTTCCTGAAGGATCATCACATCGTGGTCGATCCCACGCTGGCGCTGTCTGAGTTCTTCACCGCGACCACGGCGAAGCCACCTGCGAGTTTCGAGCCCGGAGTCAACAAAATCGCCCCCGAACTCGCCGAGCAACTCACAGGCGTAGGACCGCCGACGGAACGCTCGGAAACGATCGAAAAAGTATTCGAGAAGGAACTGGCGATCGTTGGGGCGCTGCATCGCGCCGGAGTTCCAGTCGTGGCGGGCACGGATCAAACCGTTCCCGGCTACAGTCTCTACCGCGAAATCGAGCTATACGTGCAGTCCGGATTCACACCGATGGAAGCGATCCAGGCAGCGACCATCGTGCCCGCGCGTGTCATGGGACTCGACAGGGAATCCGGAACGTTGGAGAAAGGCAAGCGAGGCGACCTGATTCTGATCGACGGCAATCCGCTCGAAGACATCCACAACACCCGAAACGTCGAGTTCGTGATCACCAACGGTGTCATGTACCACACCGCCGAACTCTGGCAGAGTGTTGGATTCAAGCCTTGAAAAATACGCGAGAACCAGTTTTGCCGACCCAGCCTGAAATAAGGCCGTCAGTTCGTAGCCGCGAAGCGGCGGAAGAATAAAGCCCACGGCGTAAGCCGTGGGAAGACCAGCGAATGCTCCAGCCCCAGCGGGGCGAAAGAGGACCTTGCACCCTGAAGCCTCCGTAGTCCGCCCAGTTGCCGCTATGCTAGTCTGCCTGCTATGCCAGTCCGCATTCCCACCAAGGCCAAAGAAATAGCGGCGAAGCAATCTCCGCCCGGCAAGCATTTTCTCAGCGACAAAGTTGAACATTTCACCGAGTCCGTCATCCGCGAGATGACGCGGCAAGCGATGCTGCACGGCGCCGTCAACCTTGCACAGGGATTTCCTGATTTTCCTGCTCCGGCGGAAATTAAACAGGCCGCCCAACAGGCCGTTGCGGCCGACGTGAATCAGTATGCGATCACCTGGGGCGCGAAGAATCTCCGCAACGCAATCGCCCGTCAGATGGGCGCATGGCAGGGCATTACAGTCGATCCGGAAAAAGAGATTACGGTGTGCTGCGGTTCCACCGAGGCCATGATTTCCACGCTGCTCGCCGTGTGCAATACGGGCGATGAGGTCGTGATCTTCGAGCCGTTCTACGAAAACTACGGCCCCGACTCGGTATTAAGCGGCGCCAAGCCGAAGTTCGTAAAGCTGCGTCCACCCCAAGAAGAAAGTGGCGACTGGACTTTCGACGAAAAGGAATTACGGCGTGCCTTCGACAAGCACACCAAGGCGATCATCCTCAACACTCCCAACAATCCCACGGGTAAAGTTTTTTCGCGCGCAGAACTCGAACTGATCCGCGACCTATGCGTTGAGTTCGATGTGTTGGCGATCACCGACGAGATTTACGAGCACATCCTCTACGATGGCACCCGGCACATCTCCATGGCGTCGCTTGAAGGCATGCGTGAGCGCACCGTAACCATCAATGGCATGTCGAAAACCTATAGTGTCACGGGATGGCGCGTGGGATGGGCTATAGCGCCCGCGAAGATTACAAACGCGATCCGCAAGGTTCACGATTTTCTGACCGTCGGTGCCCCCGCCCCGCTGCAGGAAGCAGGCGCCGTTGCGCTCGCTCTGCCCGCAGAGTATTACGCCAAATTAGCCGAAGGATACCGCGTACGCCGCGATCACCTCATGCCCGCCCTCACTGCGGCGGGCTTCAAGTGTTTCCGCCCCCGGGGTGCGTATTACGTGATGACCGACATCTCCGCATTCGGATTTAAAGACGACGTTACGTTCGCACAGCACCTGGTGAAGGAAATCGGCGTAGCCACCGTGCCCGGCTCGAGCTTCTATCGCGATCCGAGGGACGGCGCCCGCCAGATCCGCTTCGCTTTCTGCAAGAAGCCCGAGACCCTGGACGAAGCGGCGCGCCGTCTGGCGAACCTGAGCCGCTAACACCCCTGAGGGTTGTCATTCCGACCCCGAGCGAGGCAAAGGCGACGAACTTGCGATAGGATTATCACTCCGAGCGCAGCGAGGGATCTGCCTTCTGCCGCCGGCGCCTCGCCCGCGCCTACTTCGTAATCACCCCGCAAGCCACGCGGTCCCCCGAATTCCCCGCCGGATCCGTCTTATAGTCGTCAGCCTTCGCGTGGACCACGATCGCCGCCCCGTTCGTGAGCAGCGAGTGCGGGCCATCCTTCAAAGTCACGTCGTCGTCCACCAAGCGGACCTTGGCCTTGCCATCGGCACCCACGGTGAAATTCTTCATGTCGCCCGCGTGGTGGCCGTCAGGATTGTCGAACCCATGCTTCTTGCTCTCAGGATTGAAATGTCCACCTGCAGACTTGAAGTCGGGCCCCTCGCACTTTGAAACCTGATGAAAGTGGATCGCATGTTCACCCGGCGTGAGGTCATGCAGATTAAGTTGCAGGCCCACGCCCGGGCCTTGATCCCAGAGGAGGATTTCGCCCACGGCTTTGCCCTGGGCATCTTTCATTTCCACCTTGGTTTTGGCTGCGCTCCGCGACGGGGCGAGGGTTAGTGCAAGGAACAATCCGAGGGCGAAACAGGCAAGGCGTTTCATTCGTTTGAGCCTCCTGGGGGCACAGGGATTATAGCCAATCTCGCACCGCCCCGTGGGCGCCGACAGGGCAGGTTCCAATTCAGCAATTGCCTTCGCCCTGTGCCCTTCCGCGCGATTTCTCCACAAGAATCTGGAGTATACTGCGACAAAGTTCGAAATTCCCCAGGGGACAAGTGCATTTATGGCGTCCAACGCGGTTGAGCTAACCGATCAGGTTCCGGCGGACGATTTTCAAGCGCTGGAAGAGAAGGTTTATCGCACCATAGAGATGTATAAAGCAGCGCGCCAGGCGCACACCGCCGTCGAGCGCGACGCGCAGCGCCTGCGCCAGCAATTGCAGGATCGCGAAGACGAACTGGCCACACTGCGCCGCGAAACGGTGCAACTCAAGAAGGAGCGGGAGGAGATCCGCGGCCGCGTCGAGAAGATGCTCCAACGGATCGAGACGATTGCCGAGGCCAGCTAAACTTCTCTGGGTGCCCCATTTCTCGCGCGTTCTTTGCGCGAGAAATGGGATTCATCCGCCGACCAGGTGAGGGCTCACTCTATGGCTACAGCGATGAAGGATCAGGCGGTCAAGGACGCTCAGAACTCGAGCGTGCGAGTGGAGATTTTTGACCAGGCCTACAACCTGCGCGGATCCGATCCCGAATACATTCTCAAGCTGGCCGAATACGTCGACGGCAAGATGCGTGCCGTAGCCGAGGCCACCAACACCATTGATACCGTGCGTCTGGCCGTGCTCGCCGCCCTCAACATCGCCGATGAATATCACCTGCTCAAGAAAAAACATCAGGAAGACGGGACAACCGACTACCAGAAGCGCGCGCATCTATTAGCAGATGCGCTCGACGAAGTGCTCCGTGAAAACCGCAAGGCGGGGTAGTCGGCGCCGCGTCAGCACATCCCTCTTTCTCTTCGTTTTTGCATTGCTGACCTGCAGCGCGCTCTCCCAGGAAACAACTCTCCGTTCCCAAGCCAATGCGGTGCTGGTTCCAGCGCTGGTCAAGGACCAGCAGGGCGGCATCGTGTACGGGTTGCACGCGGAGGACTTTGTCGTACTGGACGACGGCGTCGAGCAAGCAGTACGGCTGGACGAGACTCCGGAAGGCCAGCCGGTTTCACTGGTCGTTGCTATTCAACGAGGACGCCGCGCCTACTACGAGTTCCCGCGAATGCAGGGCCTGAACTCCATGCTGGATCCGCTGTTCAGCCAGGGAACTGCCCGAGTCGCTCTGGTTGAGTTTGACAGTCAGGTCGAACTCGCCCGGAACTTCGCGAAAGACCCCAGCCTGATTGCCGCCGACTTGACGGCCCTGCAGTCGGGTGACGGAGGTGCGGCCATCTTGGACGCAGTTTCGTATTCCATTGGCCTGCTCAAGCAGGAACCGGAAGAACGCCAGCGCGTGCTTTTGTTGATCAGTGAGACCCGCGATCACGGCAGCCACATCAAGACCGACGCCGTCGTGTCCGCCATCGGCCAGGCCAACACGCTGATGTATGCGCTCGCGTTTTCGCCGTCGCTCTCCAACATCCTCGACACCGGCCGCGGCACCAACAAGAACGAGATGCATCACGACGTCGACTTTCTCGACCTCGCCTACCGCACGGCACAGGCCATGCGCAAGAATGTGCCCAGCACCATCGCTTTCATGACCGGAGGCGAATACGAACTCTTCGCTACCCGCAAGAAGTTCGACCTGCGAATGAACGACTTCACCAATCACCTGCACAGCCGCTATCTGCTGAGCATCGCACCCAAGAATCCTCATCCCGCCTTGCATCAGATTCAGGTGCGCCTCAAGGATCCCGGGAATGGCACGGTGCTCGCCAGAAGCAGCTACTGGGCGGAAGGGAACAGGCAGTGAAGATCCACTCGGCTCATTCGCTCGCTCAGCGGCAGGGGAATCCAGCACATCCCGAGCTCTTACTTCTGCGGGGTTTCACAGGTTGGCAATGTCCTCAAGGTGCTGCAATCCAGCGCGTTCCAAAATGGCACCTGCCGGTTCTGGAATGTTTCCGTCTCGCCGCTACTTGGCAAGCTCTTCTTGGAGTGGCACATTACTTTCGTTGCAAGCCGCCTGCCAACTATTTGCCAACTTCCCCTTGCCAATCTTTCCGGACTTGCCTAGCATCCAATCTGAAAGCCGGCCTGCGGGGTTGGTGATGGCGGGTAACCGATTTTTGAACCAATGCTGAATGAACGGGAGCTCGACTCGAACTAAGATCCGGTGAGCGACGCTCCGCCATGCGGAGATGCCTAAAGGGTCTCGGCGGGCGCCCAACGTCTACCGACGGGTTCATTCTCGGCCCCGTCACACGGCACAGTGGGTCGGCTTGATTTTTTTGTAGCAAGATACTGATGTGGGGACGGGCGCCTTCGCCCGTCCAGTCGAGCGAAGCTCGACGGCCCCTCATCGACTGTTGGCAACCTGGGCCGCGACCGCCTTTCGGCAGCACGCCACTTTTTCCTGCTAGACTTGATCGAGTAGCAAATCCGTTCGCTCCTGCATCCAATTAATCAGATGTTTCCTCAAATTTTTCATTACGGCCGCTTCTTCCTGCCCACGTATGGCCTGCTGGTTTCGACCGGCGTACTGATTGGCCTCTGGATCAGCGTTCGAAACTCCGAACGCATGGGCATTGACGGCGACAAAGCCTGGAACCTCGGCATACTAGTCGTGCTCTGCGGAATTATCGGCGCCAAGATCCTCTACATCATCAACGACTGGAGCATCTACAAAGACCACCTCGGCGATATCTTCAGCATCGCCACGCTGCAGGCAGGCGGAGTTTTTTCCGGAGGCCTGCTTGCCGCCTTCGCGGCCGCCGCCTGGTATGTCTGGAAAAATCATCTCCCCGCTCTCGGAACCTGCGACGCCTTCGCCCCCGGCCTGGCCTTGGGCCACGCCATCGGCCGCATCGGCTGCTTCGCCGCCGGCTGCTGCTACGGCAAAGAGACGCATCACTGGTGGGGCGTAATCTTCCGCAATCCGTTAGCCCACGAGATCACCGGCACGCCGCTGAATGTACCGCTCGAACCGACGCAATTGTTCGAGTCGGCCGTGGAACTCGCGAATTTCTTCTTCCTCATGTGGCTGCTCAAGCGCAGAAAATTCGACGGCCAGATCATCGGCGCCTTCATGTTCATTTACGGCATCGCCCGCTTCTTCCTGGAGTATTTGCGCGACGACCCCGGCCGCGGCTCAGTCTTCGGCGGCGCCATGACCGGCACCCAGCTAATCGCCATAGGGTTGGTCCTCGCCGGCGGCCTGATCTGGTGGCTCCGTCCCGGCTCGAAGCAAGTCCCGGCTCAAACGGTCAGCGCTACGCGGTAATCTCATTCATAATCGTTCGAGTCTCGCAGTCGTGGCCGAGCACGCGATGCAGTCTCGATGCGGTATTAGCGATTGGCCGCGTCCGCAGGACGCCTGATAGTAGCCCGGGGTTTCAACGCCGGGTAGACTGAAGTGGCCTGGTCGCGTCCCGGAGGGACGCCTGAACCACTCATGCCATCTGCCTTCCCGTTGCAGTTCAAAACGACGTCTGAGGATGCAGGCAAGAGGCTGGATCAGTTCCTTACTGCGCTGCTTCAAGAAGTCAGCCGCGCCCGCGTACAAGAGCTGATCGCCGCAGAAAAAATTCTGTTAAACGACGATCCGACCAAACCTTCACTGAAACTGCGCGGCGGCGAGCGAATCACTATTCTCGCCCCCGCCGCGCGCCCTCCGCTGCGCGCTATCGCCGAAGAGATCCCTCTCGACATCCTCTTCGAAGACGACGACCTTGCCATCATCAACAAGCCCGCCGGCATGATGGTCCACGCCGGCGCCGGAGCCACTGAAGACCAACGCAATCGCGGCACGTTGGTCAACGCGCTGCTGCATCATTTCGGCAGCCTGTCGGCCGTCGGCGGCGAGATGCGCCCCGGCATCGTCCATCGCCTCGACAAAGAGACCAGCGGCCTCATCGTCGTCGCCAAAAATGACGAGGCCCACCGCAAGCTGGCCGCGCAGTTTGCCCGCCGCGAGGTGAAGAAGACATACGCAGCCCTGGTGCACGGTTGGCTGAAAAAAGATCGCGGCACGATCGCGGCCAGCATCAGCCGCGATCGCGTTCGCCGCACTCGCATGACCACTCGTCTCGCCGGCGGGCGCGAAGCCGTTTCGCATTACCGCGCCGTCCGCCGCCTCGACACGCCGTATGGCAAGTTCACCCTTATCGAAGTAAAAATCGATACCGGCCGAACCCATCAGATTCGCGTCCACATGGCATCGCTCGGCCACCCGGTCGTGGGGGACAAACTCTACGGCGCGCCCGCTGAACTCAAAGGCCGCGCGAAGGGTACATCGGTCAGCCCAATCTCTCTTCCTCGGAATTTCCTGCACGCCGCCGAACTCGAATTGGCGCACCCGCACACCGGAGAAAAGATCGCGCTCAAAAGCCCGCTCCCGCCAGAGCTACGGGATTTTCTGGCGCTCCTTGAACGCGACGCAATCAGCGTCTCCGCCAAAGGCCAGTGACCGGGCGCTTTCGCGACAGTTGATCCCCACGCGGCGAGGCCGGATATAATAACAACTGAGGATGGGAGTCTTGGGGAAACAATTCTTGCGCAACGCGGCTCAGCTGGCCCTCCTGGCGCTGGTAGCCGGGCTCGCCGTGGCCCAGTCGCCGACCCCCGTGGCGCCCACGCCTGCGGACTCTCCTACAGCGCAGCAGCAGTCCCAGCCCTCAACCAACCCGGGCCCAGCCTCAGCGACGCCTGCCAACCAGGCTACAAAGCCCGCCGACGATGCCGTTGACCCGGTCACAACGCTCCGCGCATTTTCCAACGAGGTCAACGTGGTGTTCACCGTGACCGACAAGCACGGTAAGCACATCACCGATCTCAAGCAGGCCGACTTCCGCATCGTGGACGATAACAAGCCTCCGGCGGAAGTGCGTAGCTTCCACGCCGAAACCAACCTGCCACTGCAGGTCGGACTGCTCATCGATGCCAGCAATTCCGTCCGCGATCGTTTCAAGTTCGAACAGGAGTCAGCCATCGAGTTCCTGAACCAGACCGTACATCCCGGTACCGATCACGCTTTTGTCGTCGGCTTCGATGCCACACCGGAAGTCACCCAGGATTTCACCGACAAAACAGAATTGCTGGCTCATGGAGTGCGCGAATTGCGTCCGGGCGGCGGCACCGCGCTCTACGATGCGCTCTACTTTGCCTGCCGTGACAAACTGCTCAAGGCCTCCAAAGCCACGCCTGTGCGCCGCGCCATAATCTTGCTCAGCGATGGCGACGACAACCTCAGCCACGTGACAATGGGAGAGGCTGTCGAGATGGCGCAGCGCGCCGAGGCCATTGTCTACACCATCAGCACCAATGTCAGCGGAACCAAAGGCAACGGCGACAAGATTCTGGAGCGCATCGCCGACGCCACCGGCGGGCATGCGTTCTTTCCCTTTCAGATTCGCGACGTGGTGAACGCCTTTGCCGAGATTCAAGACGAACTGCGCAGCCAGTACGCCGTTGCCTACAAGCCCGCCGACTTCAAGGCGGATGGTCACTACCGCACCATCGAAATCGTCGCCAATGACCGCAAGAATTTCCGCGTACGCGCGCGCCGTGGCTATTACGCACCGGCGCAATAATACTCAGTCAGCTTCGTTTTCCGTGAGGTTAACGCTGGTCAAACTGCATGCCCGGATATTCAGGCACACCACTGCCGAAGAAGCTTGGAATTAAGGACGGATACCGCGTCTGTTTCGTCGCCGCACCGTCCGATGTGTTGTCCGAGTTGAAGACAGCGGTTGCACGCTGCGAAGCCGCTCCCAACGGAAAAGCTCCCATCGACTTTGCCATGGTTTTCGCGAAATCGAAATCACAGTTGACCAAAGAGTTCCGCCGCGTCTCTAAATTGCTCGCCCCGGCTGGCATGCTCTGGGTAAGCTGGCCCAAGAAAAGCTCAGGTGTCGCCACCGATCTCAACGAAAACATCGTGCGCGACATCGGCCTGGCCGCAGGCTTGGTAGACGTGAAAGTTTGTGCCGTAACCGAGATCTGGTCGGGCCTAAAGTTTGTGCGCCGTCTGAAAGATCGCTAGAGAGTTTCGACTAGGGCGTCATCCTGAGCGTAGCCGTTTTTCAGGCGGAGCGAAGGATCTCCCACAGAGCAGGACACGAATTGAGTCATTACCAAAAATCATCACGATTCAGGGAGAGAGAACCATGGTCAGAGTAGGCCTCATCGGATTCGGCCTGGCAGGTCAAGCCTTTCACGCGCCCGTGATTCGCGGCGTACAGGGAATGGAACTGGCCTGCATCCTCGAACGCCATACAAATCATGCCAAAGAACGATATCCCGAAGTGCGCGTGGCTCGCTCGCTCGACGAAATGCTCTCCGACAAAACCATTGGCCTCTGTGTCGTGGCCACGCCCAACGACTCGCACTTCTCCTATACAAAAGCATGCCTCGAAGCCGGACGCGATGTAGTCGTCGACAAGCCGCTCACCCCAACTCTGAAAGAGGCGGAACAACTCGTGCGTCTAGCCGCCGAGCGCGGCCGCCTGCTGACCGTGTATCAGGACCGCCGCTGGGACGGCGCTTTTCTAACCGTGAAGAAACTGGTGGCCTCCGGCGCGCTAGGCACAGTCGTAGAATACGAAGCCCGCTTCGACCGCTTCCGCCTCGACGCCAAGCCGAACGCCTGGCGCGAGCAAGCCGATTTTCCCGCGGCCGGCGTTCTCTGGGATCTCGGCTCGCACTTGCTCGACGGAGCACTGGTACTTTTTGGCGAGCCTGAATCGGTCTGCGCCGCCGCTCTCCGCCAGCGTACCTCAGCCACGATCGACGATGCCTTCGATGTCCACATGCAATATCCGCGACTGCGCGCTACGCTGCGAGCCCGCATCATCGCCTACGCTCCCGGCCCCCACCTGCTCCTTCATGGCACGGAAGGCACGTTCGTGAAGTATGGAATGGATCCACAAGAAGAAATCCTGCGCAGCCCCAACTGCCCCGACGGTCTCGACTGGGGTAAAGATTGGGGTGAAGATCGAGAAGAACTCTGGGGAACCCTCACCCGCGTGAACGAGAAGCCCCGCAAGGTGAAGACCGAACGCGGCGACTACCGCGGCTTCTACGCCAACGTGAGAGATGCGATCGAAAAGAAAGCTCCGCTGGATGTCACGCCGGAACAGGCCTTGCGCACCATGCGCGCCCTCCTGTTAGCCCACAAAAGCAGCCGCGAAGGCAGAGTGGTGCGCTGGTCAGAAGCCGTAGAGTAGAACGTCGATTTGAAAGGGCACGGCTTTAAGCCGGGTCCCGGGTGCCCCATTTCTCGCGCGTTCTTTGCGCGAGAAGTCGGGATTTTCGCGAGGATCGAAATCAAGAGCCGCGGGCGGGGCGCCCGCGCCACACTTAGCTTTTCATCACCTTCTGAAACGCCGCCTGGAACTTCTCCATCTCTCCCTGCGTCCCAACCGTGACGCGCACCCACGTCGGCATCACCGGCCAGACCCGCCCAACCAGTACGTTCTCCTTCGCGATCGCATCCCGCACATCTTTCCCGGGCCGTTTCGTGTTCAGCATGAAACAATTCGACTCGGAAGGAATGTAGCCGTAGCCATTCCGATCAAGCCACTGGAAAGTCTGCTGCCGAATGCTGGCGTTGATTCTTTTTCGCTCCGGGACCAGTTGCAGATCTTTCAGGCTGGCGATGGCCGCCACGACCGCGGTCGCCGGCATGAAGTTCGATCCGCCGCGCGCCAGGACTCTCTCCACCAGGTCGGGCCGGGCCACGACGAATCCACAACGCAGTCCCGCCATGCCATAAATTTTAGAAAAAGTTCGCAGCACGATCACATCATCGCCAGCCTTCACCAGGTCCAGCACACTCGTCGCGTCGCTGAGATGGATGTAAGCTTCGTCGACCACCACAACCGAATCTTTGGGCTTGTTCGCGACCAGATACTCAATGTCGGCATGCGGCGTCGTAGTGCCGGTGGGGTTGTTGGGATTGCAGATGTAGAAGACCCCAGCGTCGGGCGCCGCGACCAGCATGGCCCTGACGTCGTGGGCAAAGGTCTTAGTCAGGGGAACGTTGACTATGCGAGCTCCTGCAACTGACGCCATCCTTAACCCCGCCTCATATCCCGGATCAGCAGCCACGTAGCTCCGCTGCGGCGAAATAAAAGCCAGCACACTCAGTCCTAGCGGAGGAGTCGAACCCACTGTAGCCCGAACGTAGTCGGGGTTGAGGCCTTCGAGCTCAGCGAAAGTCCTGACCAGTTCGTCGGTTTGGTCGTCGGCATAGCGTCCACCGAGCGGCAAAATAGCCGCCATGGCCTCGCGCGCTGCCTGGCAGGGGCCCAGCGGATTCTCGTTGGCATCGATCAGCACCGCATCGGCCGCATGTGCAGGACGCCGCCGCGCCGCCGCAGCCAGCATCGGCTCGCTCAACCCACCGAATGCCGCCGCCGCGGATGCCGCCGCCGAAAGATGAAGAAATGACCTGCGGGAGAAGCGAGGCATAAGAACCTCCCAGGATAGAGAGTCTATCAGGAGAGTGATATTGGAGTTATGTGGAGCGGGCACTCTTGCCCGCTGCTTTTGCTCTTGGTTTTGGTTTTGATCTTGCAGCAGGGACACTCAGGAAATCCACGCCAAAAATCAATGTCAAAAGCAGCGGGCAAGAGTGCCCGCTCCACACTAGTCCTGAGCCTTGCCCGCGTAGTATCCCGCACGTGACTGAATCTTGTAGCTCTGCTTCGACTTGATCTCCAGCTTGCGGAACGACCCGTCCAGCTTCGTATTGGTCGAGGTGTACCCGATGTTGTACTGACTGCGCAGTTCAGCGGCGATCTGGTCGAACGCTTCTCGAAGCTTGTCAAACTTATTGCCCACGTTGATCACCCGCCCGCCAGTCTGCTCGGTGAGCTTGCGCATGTCGCCTTCCCCGGAGTAGCCGCCCATCATCCCACCGTAAAACCCGCGGTCCGCACAGAGCAGCACGTACACGATCGTGTCTGCCTTCTGTGCCGCCTCGACGGCGTCCCTGAGTTTCAGCCGACTCCCCTCATCCTGCCCGTCCGTGAGCAGAACCATGGCCTTGCGCCCCACTTCCTTGGCCAGCATGTCATGCGCCGAGAGATAGACAGCATCGAAGAGCACGGTCCCCGGCGAGTAGGCGGTTGGGACCGGCCCGCCGCCCGCCCCGGGTAGCGTCGGCATCGTGACCCCGGAATTGATTCTTACCTTGTTTAAGGCGCTCTGCAGGCGGTGAACGTCGCGGGTCAGATCTTGCACCAGTTCGGCGTCGATGTTGAAATCGATGACGAACGCCTCATCCTTATCCGTCAAAATCTGCTTTAGAAAGGCCCCGCCCACCTCTTTTTCCATGTCCAGCACGTTGATCTGGCTGCCGCTGGAATCGATCATGATCCCCAGCGTCAGGGGCAGGTTCGACTCGGCGGTGAAGTACTTGATGGTCTGCGGCTTGCTGTCCTCAGCAACCTCAAAGTCTTCCTTGGTCAAGTTGGGAATCAGCGCCCCGTGCTTATCCTTCACATTGAAAAAAAGCTGGACGATGCTGGTATTGGCCTTGAAGGTCGCGACCGGCCCTTGTGACTCTTCCTGGCTCTGCCCCTGGCTTTGACCGGTGGCTGGTTGCTGGCCCTCCGGCTTCTGCTGCGCCTGGCTTGAGACCACCACCAAAGCTACTGTCAAGACACATAAGGGCACAACGTTGCGCTGAAAAACTAGAAGTCTAAGCATGCCGAGATTCTCTCGTGATTCTTTGTTAGTCTAGTCCTGTAGTTTAGATGCACCAAACCGGCTGGTTTTGCATCCCAGACAACGGCAAGGCAAAATTTTTCGCAGGACCGCTCCCCCATGGCAAATGCGAGTAAGAATCGCGATTGGCGAGGCCTCACGGCCCAAACGCTGCTCGGCCTCGGCATACTTCTGAGCGTCGTAACCACGGCGATGCAAGCGCAGTCCGGCTCCCCGCAGTCGCAGACTCAGCCGCCGGCCCAATCCCAATCGCAGGACATCCCGGATGCGCCCTCAACGGTGCAACCGCCTCCGCCCAAGCCAACTCCTCCGCCTCTACCCCAGCCGGAATCGACCAAGCCTGAGCCGCCTGCTCAAGCTTCCCCTGATTCCACTTCGCAGCCGGAACCGGACAAGCAGCCACCGCCTCCTATGCCCCCGGTCGAGACCGTTCCTGCGGGAAGCGTTCCTAAGAACCAGATCAATCCCAAGGAAGACCTCTACAAGATTTCGGTCTCCGCCAACTTCGTGCAGGTTCCCGTCCTGGTCAAAGACGCCGACGGCCGCCGCGTCGATGGCCTGCTTTCCAAAGACTTTACCGTGCTCGAAAACGGCAAGAAGCAGACCCTTACTTATTTCACCAGCGATCCTTTTCAGCTCTCAGTAGCCATCCTGCTCGACATCGGCATGCCCGACGTCGCCGTACAGAAGGTCAACCAGACTTATTCCGCCCTCGTCGGCGCCTTCAGCCCCTATGACGAGGTCGCGCTCTACACCTACAGCAGCACCGTCAGCCAAGTCACCGATTACACAAGCCGTAGCGAAAGGCTCACAGCCGCGTTGAACGAGATGAAGCTTGTCCGTGGCCACAACAACGGCCCGCCAGTGCAAGGCGGCCCGTTTTCTACAGGGCCCAACGTGAACGGAGTGCCGGTGGGCGGACCACCTATCGCGCCAGTCAATACGCCGCCCCGCGAGGCGCATGTGCTCAACGACGCCATCCTGCGGGCCACACTCGACCTCAGCAAGCGCGACCGCGCTCGCCGCAAAGTAATTTTTGTCATCAGCGATGGCCGCGAATTAGGCAGCCAGGCCAGCTACCGCGATGTCCTGCGGCTTCTCGAGACCCATGACATCCAGGTCAAAGCCGTGGTAGTTGACAGCGGCGCTTTGCCCGTCTTCCGCCAGGTCGAAAAGATCCACCTGCCGCGGCAGGGTTACAGCAACATCCTTCCAAGGTACGCTGCGGCGACGGGAGGCGGCCAACCCTACTCGGAACTCTCCCGCAATGCCATGGAAGATGCCTACGCCCAAATCACTTCCGAGGCCCGCAACCAGTACACCTTGGGATACCCGACTAAAGCCACTGCCAGCAACGCCTACCGCTCAATCGAAGTCAAGGTGGACAAGAGGGATCTGAAGATCGCCGCCAAGGACGGTTACTACCCCGCTCCCAGACCCCGCTAGCCCGTTACCCCGGATTGTGTCTGAAGCCTCGGCTAAGCCGTTTAGGACTCTCTCTATGGGCGCTCTGATTTGAAAGGGCGGGGTTTCGGCCGCGCCGACAGGAGCCAAAAAAACCAGCCTTTAGGCCCTGAGGGGGCGTTTCCTGAGAATCCGCCGACGATCCGAAATCGCTCTATCCCGGGTTCCCCACCGACAGGGGGTCACCTGAGTAACCTGCCCCCGGTACGTCCCGTATGATATAAAAGCCCCGAGCCTCCATAAGGACATTTGTGAGCGGAGTAGCCCCCTGAGGGTGTGCCCGCGTTCGAGGAAAGCCTTTGAGTTTCATCAACTTCGCAGCCCGCGAGATCAATTGCAAGATCGTGTACTATGGCGCCGGACTCGGCGGCAAGACCACGAACCTGCAGTTGATCTACCAGAAAACTGCGGACCAGCAGAAGGGCAAAATGATCTCGCTGGCCACCGAAACCGAGCGTACCCTGTTCTTCGACTTCCTCCCGCTGGACCTAGGCTCGGTGCGCGGCTTCAAGACCCGCATCCACCTCTACACCGTCCCCGGCCAGGTTTTCTACGACGCCAGCCGCAAGCTCATCCTGCGCGGCGTCGACGGCATCGTCTTCGTCGCCGACTCCCAGGAGCAGCGCCAGGACGCCAACGTCGAAGCCCTCGACAACCTGATGTCGAACCTGAAAGAACATGGTTACGACTTCAACAAGATTCCCTACGTCCTCCAACTGAATAAGCGCGACCTGCCAAACATTCTGCCCGTCGATCTGTTGAGCACCGAACTGCGCCGCAAGAACGAACCCGTGGTCGAAGCAGTCGCCTTCCAGGGCGTCGGCGTCTTCGAGACTCTGAAAGAAATCGCCAAGCAGGTCCTGACCGAACTCAAAGCCGGCGGCTAACACGTCGTAGAGTGGGGCATGCACCAACAACCGTCTCGTTGGTTAGGGATGGTTTTGAGCGCTAACGCCTTGATTTCATCAGTTACACATCCGGGGCGCGGTTGGTCTGCAAGTCGCATCAGGATGCTTACTGTGTTCCTCGGCCTAGGCTTGCTTCTTGTCTTCGACTTGAAGCTCCAATTGTTATTTTCGGTTGCGCGGGTTCGGGGGATCGGCAGTTCCTGATGGTGCGGACGAAGCCGGCGCGGCGGTACTTTTCGGCGCATCCTTGGCCGGCAATTCCGCGGCTTCTTTCACGATGGCTGCGGCGCGTTCCTTGCTGATATTGCACAGGCGGTCGTAGATACGGCATTGCGCCAGCGTGTACTTACAGCCGCAATTGCAGGTTTCCGCGTTGAGCTTGTGCAACGCGGCCATCCGTTGTTCCGGCGTCAATTTCGAGGTGTCCACTCCCGGCAGCATAGTCGCGCGGTCTGCGTGCTTCAGAAACACTTCACCGGTATCTTCAAAGGTTTCGACGCTCGTCGGAACGGGCATATTCAGCAACGCGCGCGCCTCGATTTCGTACATCGTCGGATTGAACAGCCCGACATGCTTCTGCACCACTTTGCTGTCTTGATTGATAACGAACAGCGTGGGCAGCGCGACGATGCCTCCATAAGCGAGGCGCACCGGGACCGAGGTCATCGCCACCGGATAATTGATGCCCTGGTCTTTCACGAACGCGCGCAGTCGCTCCTCGTCGTCGTCATCCACATCCATTCCAATAATCTGCAAACGGTCCTTATAAGCCTCCTGAATTCGGATCAGGCTGGGGATTTCCGCGCGGCACGGCCCGCACCAGGTGGCCCAGAAGTTCAGCAACACCACTTTGCCTTTGTACGCTTCCAGGGTGAGTGCTTTTCCGTTCAGATCTTTGGCCTTGATGTCCGGCGCAGGATCGGGATCGCGCACGAAGCGGATGACCAGTTGCGGTTGCTGCTGCTCTTGTCGTTGCTGGAGCTGCGCGTGAGACTCCAGCGGCATCAGCGCGCTACCCAGGCTCGCCAGCGCGCACACCCCCAGCGCGATTCGCAAACTTCTCTCGTGTTGGCGCATCTGGCTCATGGGGCTCTACTTTAGCAGACCATACTCCGGCGTCCATGCCAAGCGCCGCGCGTGAATGGTGTTCGAGCATCGGCAGAAGGACTGATCTGAAGTGCGTTGTCAGAGTGCAAAGTTTGTACCCGGACGTACGAAAATGTTTTTCCTCCTCAGAATATCGAGACGCTGTGATCAAAGCAGTGGGAAAACCAGGATTTACAATTACGGATGTAATGCTAAGGTCGCCTGCGCTGTTGATAAATCCGCGATTCCACTCAAAACCTGGTCAGGTCTGTTGGCCAGATTTTCTTGAGGATTCTCGTTACTTCCAACCTACATTCGGCTGTTCAGATGCAACCAAGCGGCGAAGACGCTGATGGCGGCCATCGCGAACGAGAGAATGCAGCCGACAACACTACCGAAGTTAAGGGGGCGTTTGCTTACAAAAAGCCAAAAAGCGGTACATTCCAACGAAGCGAACAAAACAAGTGCGGTGACGATGACTAGCGGATAGGTGCCAACCAGTGGTCCTCTGCTTCCCAGTACAAACGCTGGGTAGAAAAGGACAACGGGCATGGGCACCAGTGTCCAAGCAACGGCCAGTTTTCTTTCCGTGGTCATCGTTGCCCGTAGCCTACCCGACCGGAAGGGTTGCGGCCAGTAACGGTAGTGCCCAACTGACGTTAAATCTCTGTTTTCGACAGTTGAGGGCACATCATGCTAAGAGCGTGCTCTACTCGCAGCCTTCGAGTATTGGATTGCGTCAAAACGACCCGCGTAGCGCGCTGTAATTTTCCCGTTGTCCGTCTCGAACCTGATACCGTAACGGCCATCAGCGGACCGAGTCGTCAAGTAATGACCCTGCGGTCCCGTGTAAGCGTGCGGCGTGACCTTTAAGCTTGAGCCGTAGACTTGCTTAACACGTTCTTCCGAGTCGCCCACCTGAATACCAGCCTCCGTCGAAACGACGCGACGGTCCACTTCAATTCGTGCCAAGCGACCGTTCAAAATCATGAAGGAAACCTGCGGATGCGCAGCGGGACCGTCGATGTAGCAATCCTGTTCGTCATTGTCTTTGGGGAGAGTGAATTTCTCGTGCAGAACCGTATTCAGTTGTACGAGGTTCATTCCAATTTTAACTGCGTCGATTCCGCCCTGACGCAGAACCACGAAAGAGAGGCTTAAGTGCAGATAGCAGCAACAACCAAAATTCCCAACAGTTTGAGAGTTCGTGAAATCACGAGCGCATTATACGCTGTGATACTCCTCCCCTCGCTGTGACGATGTGATAACACG
The DNA here is from genome assembly GCA_963768265.1 of uncultured Acidobacteriaceae bacterium. GTDB lineage: Bacteria > Acidobacteriota > Terriglobia > Terriglobales > Acidobacteriaceae > Sulfotelmatobacter. Next base: position 86,535 of record CAVYHM010000019.1, on the reverse strand, counting down.
CAATATAAAAAGGCGCCCACTTTGCGGTAGGTTGTGATTGTTGGGATCACACTTACCAAAAGGAGCGCCGTTATGAACCAAGAAAAGTATATTGGCATGGACGTTCACCAGGCAACGATCTCGGTTGCCGTCATCGATTGCAAGGGCAAGCTAATCATGGAATGCATTCTGGAGACCAAAGCAGCCACGATTCTAGAGTTCATCCAAGGGCTACGCGGAAGTGTATCGGTAACCTTTGAAGAAGGAACCTCTGCCGCCTGGTTACATGACCTGCTGAAGCCTCACGTCACTCATCTTGTGGTCTGCGATCCACGAAAGAACGCGCTGCTGAAAGACGGGAGCAAGAGTGACCGGGTCGATGCGCGCAAGCTGGCGGAGTTGTTACGCGGCAACCAGCTCCATCCGGTGTACCACGGAGAGCACGGGTTGCGCACCTTAAAGGAGTTGGGGCGCAGCTATCAGACCCTCACAAAAGATGTCACGCGAGTCATGAGTCGGATTAAAGCGCTGTACCGCAGCTGGGCCATACCTTGTAGCGGTGCCACCGTCTATGCACCGCGGCATCGTGCCGAATGGCTAGCCAAGATTCTGGAACCCGGAGTTCGTCTGCGGGCGGAACGGTTGTATCAGCAACTGGATCTACTGCAACCGGTGCGCCAGGAAGCGCGAAGCGACCTGCTGCTGGAGAGTCGCAAGCATCCCGCCGTGAAATTGCTTCGCCAGATTCCTGCGATCGGTCCGATTCGTGCCGCTTTGCTGGTGGCCTTGCTGCAGACACCCCACCGTTTCCGTAGCAAGCGCCAGCTGTGGGCTTACAGTGGTTTCGCGATCGAGACTCATGACAGCGGCGAGTACCGCTATGTAAGAGGGAAGCTGCGACGAAACCGGGAGCGTATCACCGTGCGAGGTCTGAATGACAACCATAATCACGATCTGAAGAATCTGTTCAAAGGGGCTGCTCTCTCCGCCAGTACTCGCCCCGGACCGCTGTACGATTTCTATATGGCTCTTGTTGAAAAAGGGATGCGGCCGACGATGGCGCGTCTCACCCTGGCACGAAAGATGGCCGCCATCACTTTAACCATTTGGAAGAAAGGAGCAAGTTTCGACGCCAAACAATTGCATCGGCAAGCCGCTTGAGCGTCTCTGGTAAGAGGCCTTTCCATCTCCGGTGATTCTCTCGGGTGGTGGTCGGTCGGGTTCTGGAGACGCTCGGTTCGAGGTGAGTATCAGTCAATGAGATCGGCCCTGTGTGCTTCGGCACCGAGTCACCCATTACACGTTATGCCTCCTCGGATAATCAGAAATAGCGATAGGCCATGAGCCTCCGATAGAACCATGGTTGACATTCCAAGACCAGGTCCGCTTGCCAAGTTTCGAGACTCGATCGGCGTCGTCACCACCGGAAGATGAAACCCACAGGGGAGGGCAGGCAAGCCAGAGCAAAACCCCTCGAGCGCAATCGAGGGGCACTTACAGTCAGTGGGCTGGATCTCGAGACCAAAATCTTCTCGGCCTCCGGTCGAGGGAGAACTTTTTTCTTGACATCCCTTTTTATAGAACTCATTGATCCAGGTCATGAGTCAGACCCGGGATAGCGCAATGCTGGCTATATAGCAGGCCAAAGAAATGCTGATGCCCGCGAACGGACCACTGAAAAAATAAATCTTGCAGAGCACAACAAAACCACCAAGCATTGCCAGCCCGACAACGAGGAGGAACGGTGACTGAAAGAGGAGTTGGGCGTGAGCCACTGCGAGAAAACCAAAAACCAAGCCAAACAAAATAAGTCCCATGCTGTGGCTGGCATTGAACCCCACCCAACAGCGCCACATTGTCGTTTCCTTCGTAATGACGGGTGAAATCTGGCTCATGCTGATTTGCAGCGCGGGGTCACGGGGCGTGAGATTTGGTCCCCAGAACGTATAGACGAAGTGGGCAACTCCGAGCGTAAAGATAATGCTCGCACTAACAACCATGAGAACTCTTGCGGCCATCTCAAGCCTCCCGACATTGCACCGAAATTGTATCGTTGTCTTGGACGCGGGTGGCTTTGAGGATGATTGGCGTAACATCCTCTTTACGCTTAAAACCCTCAATCGCCTGCTTTCAGCAACCGACCAGTCATTCAACATCCTCCGGGCGCACAAGCTTCACGTGCTTGTCAAACTGACGCTCTGATACAGCTCTGTAATGATCGCCGTTGGCTGGGTGAATCGGCGGAAAGGCACCAAAAAGACGAGTTTTCAGAACGTTTATCGTGTTTGATCTTGAATTGAGCATCGGCCCAAGCAGTACACTCAGCTTCAAACGGTATTGGCTGCCTGCGGCTTCGCAACCATTGAGTGATTCGCAGTTTCGCCTTCTTCGTGCGCACGACTTGGTTTTAACTTGTCGCCGACTGGCGTAACATGTCGATTGCGCTCAATGACAGCTTCTAAAGAACCAAAATCACTTCCCCGCCAGAGCGAGCAGTTCTTCTTCCTTCCGTTGCCACGAACTGTAAAGCCAAAGCAAAGAATGTAACCTGTCGTCATAAAGATTCCCCGACGTATTCGCGTCGCCCGCATCTCCTTGAGTCCAAAAAATCCCAGAATCGATTGTTCCTGTCCCAGCCCAGCCGTCCTTTTCCTTCGGCCATTCGTCTAAAATGGCTGCCGCGATCTTCCGTGAGCAAGGATTGATACCGAATGCCGGAAGGCTCCACGATTATCGAAAGAGGAACTCATGCGCGCTCGTAAGGTGTGGCTGTCGACTCTGATCTCATCGCTGCTCGCTTGCTCGTCTGTTCTCTCCTCGCAGACATCTACCCTCCACGGCATCGACCCCACCGATCTCGACCGCAAAGCCGATCCCTGCAACGACTTCTTCGAATTCGCCAACGGCACGTGGCGCGCTAACAATCCGATCCCCGCATCGATGACCCGCTGGAGCAAGCGCTGGCAGGCCGGCGAATTTGCCAAGGACAAGTTGCACGACATCCTGGAAGCTACGGCAGCCGACAGGAACGCAGCCCAAGGCAGCACCGAGCAGATCATCGGCGACTACTACGGCGCATGTATGGACGACTCTCGCGTGAATGCCCGCGGCATGGATCCGCTCAAGCCTTGGTTCGCCAAAATCGACGGCGCGCGCGACATCGCCGCGATCCAGCAAATCATCGCCGAGATGGCCGACATTCTCGTCTCCGCTCCCTTCGCGCTGGGCAGCCAGCAGGATCCGCACAAGCCCTCCTGGGTGCTCGCCGATGTCGGCGCGAGCGGTCTCAGCCTTCCCGATCGCGACTACTATCTAAAGCCCGAACCCCGCTTCAAGGAAGCCCGCGAAAAATACGTCGAGCACGTCACCGCCATGTTCAAGCTCGCAGGATCGGACCCGAAGTCCGCGGCGGCCGCGGCCCAGACGGTCATGAGCATGGAAACCAAGTTAGCCGAGGCATCTCTCGACAACGTCGCCCTGCGTGATCCCGCCGCCACCGATCACAACACAACTTTCTCTCAGCTCCAGACGATGGCTCCTCACTTCGACTGGACCGTCTACTTCAAGCACCGCCAAGTGCCCACCGACGTCGATATGAACGTCGACCAGCCCAAGTTCATGCAGGAATTCGATCGCCAGTTACAGCAGGCTCCGCTGCCCGATTGGAAGGTGTATTTGAAATGGCAGCTTCTGAACTCGACCGCGAGTTCGCTGTCGGCGCCGTTTGTCGAAGAAGATTTCGCATTCAACGGAAAATACTTGAGTGGCGCGACCGAGATGAAGCCGCGCTGGAAGCGTTGCGTGGAGTCTTCAGACCAACTGCTGGGCGAGGCCCTGGGAAAGAAGTATGTCGAGAGATATTTCCCGCCCGAAGCCAAGGCCCGCATGCAGGAGATGGTGCGCAATCTTCTCGCCGCCATGCGTGACGACATTCTCAGCCGTCCCTGGATGAGCGATGACACCAAGGAAAAGGCGATGGCCAAGATCGCCACCTTCAATCCCAAGATTGGATATCCCGACAAGTGGAAGGACTACAGCCACGTCGAGATTCGCCGTGATGCATTCTTCGAAGACACAATAGCGGGAAGAAAGTTCGTGGAACAGGACGACCGGGCCCAGATTGGCCACCCTGTCGACCGCGGTCGCTGGGGCATGACTCCACCCACTTCCGACGCATATTACAACCCGCTGCTCAACGAAATCGTCTTCCCCGCCGGCATTCTGCAACCTCCGGCTTTCGACATGAAAGCGGTGGACGCGGTCAATTACGGCGCCATCGGCGTGGTGATCGGCCACGAAATTTCCCACGGCTTCGACGATCAAGGCGCGCAGTTCGACTACATCGGACGTCTACGCAACTGGTGGACCGATGCCGACCTCAAAGACTTCCAGGCCCGCGGCGCCTGCGTGGCCGACCAGTTCGATCACTACTTCATCGAGAAAGACATTCACCACAACGGCAAGCTGGTGCTGGGCGAAAGCATCGGCGACCTGGGCGGCGCGAAGATTGCCTATCTCGCATATCAGAAATCGCTCGAAGGAAAGTCTCGCCCGGCCGACATCGACGGCTTCACCCCCGAGCAGCAATTCTTCATCGCCTGGGGCCAGTTCCGCGGAGACGAAACTCGCCCCGAAACCCAGCGCCTCATGGTCCAAAGCGATCCGCATCCGGTCGCGAAATACCGCGTCATCGGGCCGCTCTCAAATCTTCCGGAATTTCAGAAAGCGTGGAGTTGCAAAGCCGACGCGCCGATGGTGCGCCCGGCCGACAAGCGTTGCGAAGTCTGGTGAGGAGCTGCCAAAGAGCGGTTCTCGAATTACTGCATAGCGGCGACTACGACCGGGAAGGGCACGATTCACAGGCTCCGGAAAAATGTCAGATTGAGGCCGATTTGGGAAGGGCATGACTTTCAGTCGTGCCATTGAGGCGCTGAAAAAGGATGTGCCGCTTTAGCGCCTGGGGGCTGGCACTCCAAACCATCACGAGCGCCGCCGCGGTTCAGTTCACGGCGCGGCGCTCGGGCGCGCGCTGAGCATCTCGAATTCTGTCGTCTCCGCGGCAGAGGCATACCGAGTGCCTCTCACCGTCCCGCACTGGAGATAGAAAACTCCTGGGCCAGAACCGAAGATTGCCACGTGACGACCGCCGCCGTCGTAAAAAATTGCTCTCCACTTTGGGCCAGGCGGCGTATCCGCGCTCGGCGGTGAAACATTCCTGCGCAAGTTGACGAAGTCGACCAGCCTTCGTACCGCTTCCGGATCAGTCAGGCGATACGCGCCTTTGCCCACCGGTGCCGTCCCGGGCGGAAGCAAAACTTGCACGCTCGTTGCCGTCGTGATGGCCGAGCATGCGTCGGAGGACTCGGGCGGCTCCACGCGCAGCGATGGCGCTGCGCTGGGAACGCAAGCCGTCATTAAGAGCATCGATCCAAGAGTCGCGAGAAAGGCGCGGTGCATGCCGCCATTCTATGGCTTACGCGAAGTCTGTCAGTGATTCGGGGCATTACCGAGGTAAGCGCGTGCCACGGTTTTCTGCTGCCCGGCCTGCGGCCCTCCGCTAGCCTGACCATGGGACGGAGTGTGTCGAGCCGGTCCCGCGGATCGCGTCGGTGATTCTTTCTACCCTGATCGTTCGTTCGTCCGACCTCACCGGACTGCTGTTCTGGTGCGCCGTCGGCTTCTGCGCCGGCATCGGTCTTTTCTTCTACGGATTTCGTCTCCTGCAGCGCCGCCGTCTCATCCTCGATACGCCTTTTTCAAAGATCCGCAGCGCCTCCATGGGCATGGTCGAAGTCAGCGGCCTCGCCGTCGGCCCTTACAACATGATTGCGCCCATTAGCGCGCGTCCCTGCTACTACTACCGCACGCTAGTCTGGGAGTACAAACAGCACGGCAGGAACAAGAAATGGGTCAAGGTTGCCGGCGAGTGCATGCATGTACCCTTCTTCGTCGACGACAACACCGGCCGTCTGCTGGTCGACCCGCGCGGCGCCGATATCGACCTGCACCGCGATTTCCAGGAGGAATTCAACGGTTCCTTCTTTTCGACCCGTGACGATGCGCCGGGCAACGTCAACAGCTTCCTGTCTCGCCACGGCGTCGTCACCAGCAACCGAATCAAGGTCGAGGAATACTGCATCAAGCCCAAGAATTCGCTGTTCATCCTCGGCACGCTGGCGGAAAATCCGGGCATTGAAGTCGCCCCGCGGCCGGTGCAGGATGCCGAGCCGATCAGCTCCTTCTCCCCCCAAGGACTCTCTCTCTCGATGAACTTGTTTGCGTTTAATACCAACGGAAGCGAAGATGACTTCTTGTCCGGCTCCCCAGCCCAGGCGACGCCATATGAATCTCGTCCCCAGATAACCGGGCGCCTTCCAATCTCCGGCCCCGCGAAAGCTCAGGCCGTACCCAAGCAGAAAGTCGCCGACGCTTTACTGCAAGCCGGCATCTCGAACCCAGCCGCCTGGGCGGCAGCCGGAGTAACCTCGGGAGGAATGGGCGTCCCGGTAATCGAAGACCCGTCCGTACTCCCCTCCAATGGCGCAGGCCAGCCCTCCAGCGGCCAGTCCAGCTCCGCCGTTCAAGCCGGAGGCTTCGACCCTCATCCGCCAGTTGCGTTGATGAAAGGAACGAACAACCGGACGTTCCTGATCTCCTGGCGCAGCCAGAAAGATATCGCCCGTTCTCTCGGCTGGAAGTGCACACTCATGATATGGGGAGGCCCGGTCCTGGCCCTTCTCAGCCTCTACTTCTTCGTCAGTATCGAGCACCTGTTCTGAGCTTCGCACCACAGTTCTAACCTTGTCGCCGCCCACTCCCGCTGGCCCTTCGCGAGCCCTCTAGTACAATCAAACCCGTGAGCGACGCAGTCCGCATCGGAATCCTGGGCGATTTCAACCCTGAATTTCGCTCGCACCACGCCACGACCGACGCCCTGCAGCACGCCGCCCGCAAGCTCGATCTGCAGGTTGAGTCCGAGTGGGTACCCACACCGTCGCTCACCGCCAGCGAAACCGAAAAGAAGCTCGAGACCTTCGACGGCCTCTGGGGAGCGCCCGGCAGTCCCTTCAAGAGCTTCGATGGCATGCTCAAGGGAATCGAGTTCGCCCGCCGTCGCGATTGGCCCTACCTCGGCACCTGCGCCGGATTCCAATACGCCTTCATCGAATTTGCCCGCAACGTCCTCCGCATCACCGACGCCGACAGCGCCGAAAACAATTCGGGATCGAAAAACGTCATCATTTATCCCGTCGCCTGCGCCGTCCCCGATCGTAACGGCAAGGCGCCCAAACTGGTCGGCGCGGTCCCTGAGATTCGGCTGCGTCCCGGTTCCTACCTGCAGACCTTCTACGGCAAAGACAAAGAAACCGTCACGGAAGAATTCTTCTGCAACTTTGAAATCAATCCCGACTTCGAATGGACCACGATGGAAGCCGGATTCCCCGTAGTCGCTCGCGGTCCCCAAGGCGAGATTCGCGCCATCGAATCCCCCACGCACCGATTCTTCGTGGCCACGTTGTTCCAGCCCCAGCTCTCCTCCACGGAGAAAAAGCCACACCCGCTGGTCCTGGCCTTCGTGCAGGCCGCCGCCGACTGGGGCAAGAAAAAGTTAGACGACAGCGTCCTCGAATAGCCAATTTTCCAGAAGTTACCAAAGTCCCGGCACTCCCCACATTATTCAGCCCACACCATGCGCATCTGGAGCACCCGCCCGCCTCTCGCTAGACTCATCCCCGTCGGTCGCCGAGCCCAAACCGCGTCCGCAGGAGCCGCTTTCGTCTATGCCTATGCAGTTGGCCAACCAGCTCCGCATCCCGTTCACGACTCTGATCAGCTACATCCCGATCATCGCCACGATCGTGACCACGTTATTTAGCGTGATCCTGGCCCGCGCCACCCTGCGCTACGTGGAAGCCACCGACAAAGGCCTGGCCCTCGCCCGCGAAGAATTCGAGCGCGAGTGGTCTCCTGATCTGCACATCAAGATGGAACGCGTTTCCTCGACTGAGGCGCGAGTGATCGTGACTAACCTGGCCAAGACTTCGGTCCTGCTGCAGCTTCTGCAGTTGCGCAAGCTCTCCCACGCCATGCCCTTCGAGCGCTGCCGCCTAAACGATCCTCTGGTCGGTGGCATGACCTGGACCCAGGAAATGGGCCGGCGCATCCTGGCCTGCACGGGACAGGAATTCGAAGGCCCCATCGCCGTCTCGGCCACGTTCTACGCCGCCGGCCGCATGTATCGCACCGACTGGTTCCGCTCGCAGATTCAGGTTCGCGACGGCCGCATCGTCGCCCTCGAACCCAGCACCATGCCCACGCGCCGCGTCCGCGTGGTCGAACGTAAAGGGCCCGAACGCCGCCGCGAATTCGTCCAGGACGTAACGGCCGAAGTCGCCCCCGAAAAGGTTGACACCAAGCCCGACGAAAAGTTCTTCGTCACCGGCGCCTAGTTTGCTCATGTCCGCTGATTCAACTCTCTGGCGGCCTGTCGAAGGACGTCGAAGGGAAAGCCCTTCAGGATTTCCTCGCCGGAAGGGGTGATGACGGAGTTGTCAGTGACCCGAGCGAGTTTGGACTCGGTCGTGTCTTCCCCTTCTTCGGAATCGAGGTCGTCTTCTTCCTCCTCAAAGTCTTCGTCTTCCCAGATTCTTTCGCCGAGCAGGGTATCGGCGACGGAGCGAGGATCGAGAATGACATCATGCATGCGCGGCTCGAATTTAGTGCGCTGCAAATTGCCGCTGGCAGTTTGCAGCGCGTAGAGGAGAAGCCCGGCGGTTTTGCTGTCGATGTTGCCAGCAATGATGAGGCGCATGATCTGCATCAGCGAGACTTGGATCGAGTTGGCATCCTCGAGGACAGGCAGGTCGATAGCGGCTCTGCGGCGGCTGCGGCCAGCGCTTTTGGCGCGGTCCGCGGCTAGCGCGATGCGCTCCTCGTGATGACGTTTGTGGAAGTAACAAAAACGGTTGCGGCGGAGTGCGGGCGATCCGCACTGCGTGCCGTTGACCTTGATGTGCTGACAGCGATTGGGAAAACTTGCCACGTGGCCTCCTACCCCCTCCCCCTCGATCTATTGGAATGTTGGGGTGGCGGGAAATTGCGATTTGATCCTTGGGCTGCAATCAGTTAGGGGCAAAATCTTGAGGCCCGGGAACTTAGCTGCGGCCTGAGGATGCGTTTTCGCTGGTTACGCGCGCAGTATGGAAGGAACGAAAATCTCAGTCACGGTTATGCGAACATTGGGAGAAATAAATCTGTGGAAAAGTTCGGGTTCCCATCCGCCCGGTGAAAAGGCGGCAGCAAACTGGTGCAGCCGAAATCTCTCAGCGACGGCAGCAGGAGATTTTACTGATCCGCAACTCGGCCTCCTCCCCTTCGTTCACGAGGACCGGTTCTGCCTCGTCATAGGCGTAGTGGCGAAAGCTGCTCCACGCCCAATCTTGCGGTTCCCGCACCAGCCCTCGCTTCACCGTGCCGCTGCTCAAAATAGGTGCTTTTAGCTCTCTAAGACATTAATTAGAGCGTGTTTCAAAAATGTCCTCTTCAATTGGCGCGGAGGTCCCTCAGGGGCTAAAGCCCGGATCTTTTATTGGCTCTGGGCGGCACGGCTAAAGCCGTGCCCTTCCCAGTACCTATTTTTGAAACACGCTCTAGGGGGGCTCGCCCAGGTTTCTGGCCGTAAACACCAACCACGATACCGGGTTGCCCCACGCTTCGAAAATCACGAAGCGTGGGGCAGCCGGTTTTGGGATAGTGTTTACGGCGAGGAAGACCTGGGCCGGCACCTCCTGAGCAACCCCGCGCGAGGCTTTCCCAACATCTATCCGCAGCCCTAGTTCACGGTAAACTTTGTCAGGCTGATTGCCGTTCCTCCCGGCGTGGTGATGGAAATCGTCACCGCACTGGCTGGCAATCCCGCTGGCACATTCGCCGTTACCTGCGAGTCAGATTTCACCGTGAATGTGGTCGCTTTCACTGTGCCAAAGGTCACGGCGCTCGTCTGAATCAGCCCGGTGCCGTTGATCGTCACCAAGGTTCCTACTGGACCGCTCGATGGCGTGAAGTTCGTAATCTTCGGCTTCACCCTGTACGTTTGCGGACTCGTCCGCGTGGTCGCGCCCGTGGTCACCGTAACTGGTCCCGTATGTGCTCCTGTGGGAACGACGGCCGTGAGGTACGTAGTGCCCGAGAGCGTCACCGATTTAGCGGCCACGCCGCCAAACTTCACGACCGAGGCACTAGTAAAGCCCTGTCCGAACACTCCCACTTTCGCTCCCACGTTGCCCGTCTTCTGCGTCGGCTCCAGACTGACAAAGGGTGCGTCGCCGGTAGCTACGCCGAAGAACGTGCCTTGGCATCCGCTGGGGCAGCCGACACTCCCGCCCCCGCCAGAGGGGGTTGTTCCATACACCAGTCCGTTCGTATGCTGAATCAGCGTGGAGCTGGGCAAGTCCCCGTCAACAGGAGGGTTCGGGAACAGGAATGCCTTGAACACGCCAGCGGATGTCAGTTTGTAGATGCTCCCGGTGCCGGTAGGCCCGTAAGCCGGGTTGACCCCGTAGAAGCTTCCGTCGGCCACTTGCAGCAGATTCACTGGCGGACCGACATTGTTGACGCAGGACGCATCTGTGGCATTGGTGAAATCGTGGAAGTCAGTAGCGAATCCGGCCGTGGTCAGCTTGTAGATATTTCCGGAGCCATTCGCCGCTCCCTGTTGCGTGGCACCATATAGCTTTCCATCCTTGCCCTGAATCAACCCCGTACATGGAACCTGGCCGGTTGTGAAGGCGAAGTCGTGAATTTCTTTGAAAACACCTGCCGTGCTGATCTTGTACACGCAGCCCGCGCCCTGGACGACTTCGCAGTCCGCAAGCGTGCCATAGAGATTGCCATCGCTGGCCTGGACCAAATTTGAAGAGTGGCATTCGCTGTTAAAAACAAAAGTATGCAGATTCGTGTACACGCCCGCCGGGGTCAACTTGTAAACATTCCCGCACACCTGAACTTCATTGCCAGACACGCCATAGAAATTGCCGTCGACGCCCTGGATCGGCGGGTACATGGGTAGAGAGTCGCCGTTCGCACCAGTGAAGTCATGCAGATCGGTAAACACTCCGGCTGGCGTCAGTCGGAAAATGCTGCCCATGCCGGTCGCCGGATTCCCACCCTCGCACACGCTATAAAAATTTCCATCATTGCCCAGCGTGAGCCCTGCACCACCACAATTGGTCCATCCCTGCGGGAAGTTGAAAAACATGCTTTCCACTCCCGCCGGAGAAATCTTGTAGATCGCGCCGCCGCCGGTGCCGCCAGCTCCGCAGGCCGCACCACCCCCGTACATATTGCCGTCGCGGCCCTGCACGATGTTGCCTCGGGGAGCGCAGGCGTCGGTCGTACCGTCGTTAAAGCTGTGCAGCAAAGTGGGGGTTTGCGCCCGCGCCGGAACAGCCACTCCGGCGGTCATAAACAGAGCGGCGAGCATCGTGAGCGCCATTGCAATCATGCGCGAGCGCTCATCCTGCCGATGATTCGATTTCATTTGTGTTATCTCCTGAGGATGAGGGCGTCGAAGTTTTCGTTCGGGGGGATCTGCCTCCACATCTTCGGCGACTGTCGCCCGGAAAGGGCCACGCGGTCAATGGTTTGGAGACGACGTGAGACTTGTGCGGATGTGACGAGATAAGGTATTTGTTTTGAGACAGTTAGGTGGACTTGTTGTCTGGGTGAGACTGTACAAAATCGTGCTGCATCTTGTTGAGTCAGCTTACTGAGAGGCTATGCCGCGCGCCTCGAGGTTGTCAGGCGAGGCATCTGGATAAGTCTGCGCAGGAAAATCACCGACATTTCCACAAGTGCTTCCACACCTGGACAGAGTCTGGATCCGGCGCGGGCTGGGTGGTGGTCGTAGACTAGGCGGCAGTCTCCGTAGGCCGTCTCGTAGAAATCGCGGACGGCAGGGAGGCTCAGGTGGGCAAGATTGTCGCGCAACTCCTTGAGGTGCTCCTCGGTCAATATCTCCTGTTCGCGGTTATCAGGACGCCACGCCATGCGGGAGCATTTTACCGTATTCGGGGCTGGCCCAGGTCTCCGGCCGTAGACACCACCACGAAACCGGCTGCGTATTTACGGCGAGGAAAACCTGGGCCAGCGCCCTGTCTCAACAGAAATCAGCTCCGCCGGTCCTTGAACACCAAACAAGAGTTTGTCCGCTCGTGGCCCACAGGACTAGCGTTTACGTGCCTCGTTCGCAATCTGACGAGAAATACTTTCGGCCTCTGCGACATTCTTGGGGTAGAGAGCTAGGCCGCCGGACGCATCCGCAAGTTCACCCAGCGCGAGTCTAGCAGCGTCTTGGCGTTGAGAGTCATTCTCGCTCAGCAAACCGATACAGTAGATCAACACGCCGCTGCTGTTGACCTTGTCCAGCAATTCTTCGTGACTTACTTTGCTCGAAGTATCGTAGCCCTCGGTGATCAATACGAGGACCCTTCTCTCATTGTGCGTCACCACTGCGAGGTGGTCGATCCCCGTCTGGACAGCATCTCTCATAGCCTTGCCACCCCGCGCGTCAATCCGCGAGATCGCGTCTTCGATTTCCTTGACATTGCTGGTGAAATCTTCTTCATTCGGCAGGCCGTTGAAGACCTCGTCGTCAAAGCCAAGAATGCAGATCTCATCGTGTGGCTTTGACGCTTTCACTAAAGCGAGTGCCGCAGTCGCAACTTCGGCTCGCTTTTCATCCATGCTGCCACTAGTGTCGAGGAGAATGCAGATAGCTAACGGACGCTCCTCAGGTTGAGACTGGACAGGCAACATCGAAGACTTCGGATTCGAAACCACTTCCGAGAGAAGGCCCGGCCGGCTTTTGTGTTCCTGCAAGAGTGGCTGGAGCGGCTCTTCGGCGCGGCGGTTCGGAATTAGAGCATGCTTCAGCGTGATCGAATCTTGTCTTGCTGGGGCAAGACCTACCGCGGCGGACAGGTATATAACAGGCAAGCTGGATACAAAAAGCGCCGCCCACGCGGAACGGCCGAATGGCTTCGGAACCTGAAACGCCTTCTTGAGAATCCGATTCACTCTTCGCGTTACGTTTGAAACCGTGGCCATTGAGATGACCGGCCAACTCAGAACACGGCCATTAGCGGCTGCCGTGCGAGCGATATCCACCAGGGTTGCAGCGTACTCCTCCTTATCCTTCGTTTCGGAGACAGCAACGTCGTCACATGCTTCCTCTGCGAGCCGTGCGAGTTCGCGATCAATCCACCAAGCGAGAGGATGAAACCAAAAAATGCAGATGTTGATGTGTGACGCGAGATGCGTTAGCCAGTCATATCGCTGGATATGGGCTCTCTCGTGAGCGAGAACGGCTCCAAGTTTCGCGGTATCCCAATCTCTCCAAGCTCGTGGCAATAAAATTCTCGCCCTGAGGCCTCCGACCGAACCCGGCACTACCACTCGCGTCGACTCGAAGACATTGGGACCCAAGCTTAGGATGGGCAGGGAACCGCGGACGATTTTGCGCAGACCCCAGCATCCGAAAGCCAGCCAAAGGAACAACAGAAGTGAGATTGCAAGGTATATGCGCGTCACCGTTATGCGCCATGACGTCCTACTGAACGTCACAGGCTCTCTGGCATGGCTTGCAGGTGAGGTTACGCGTGCTGCGGACATGGAAGGTCGCGCCGATTGCATTACTCGCGGTCGGGTAGGAGCGGGCAAAAGTGGGAGTGTCTTTAGCAGCACCGGCGGAGCCACCATCTCCAAAGGGATTTGAAGGAGCATGCCGATGAGCACGACTGTCCACATCGCATGCCTGGCGGCAGAAGAGCGGACACGAAATACAGAGAAGCTCACGAAGGCGACAAGAGCCAAGCCGCAAATACGAATCGAAGCGCTTGTGAGTTGCGACAGAATATCAGTCGGCATCCTGCCTCCTTCGGGTCCGATTCTTCCTTCGAGCCAGTTTTTGCGCTAGACGGCACAACTCCCGCTCATCCAAGAGGTCGCGATCGACCATTCCCACAATCAATTGCTCCACGGAGCCCCCTAAGAGCCGATCGATGATTTGTTGAACAGTTCTCACGGCTACATGTCGTGGGGGTTCCGAAACTCGATATATGTTCGTGCGGCCTTCTATATGACGCTTGACGTAGCCCTTTTCCTCTAGTCGCTTGAGAATGGTTCGGGAGGTAGAGTCTTTCATGGGGTGACGCTTGGCCAGAGCTTCGCGCACATCTTCAGCGGTGCTTTCAGCGCGCGCCCACAGTACGTCCATGACCAAATGTTCCAGTTCAGATAGCCGCTTGGGAAGTTTGGTGGCGCTAAACATTGTAGCGCTACATATTGTAGCGCTGGAGAATGCTGATGTCGAGTTCTCAGTTGGGGGGCTGGGGCGGGGTGGTTGTGACCGTTGAACATCACGGATGGAGGGGCGATGAAAAAGGGCAGCGGACGGGTGCAGCCGAGAAACCCTCCTAACGACGGCAGCTGGAATGCCGACGCTTCGAAAACCACGAAGCGTGGGGCAGCCGGTTTTGGGGCGGTGTTTACGGCGAGGAAAACCTGGGCCAGCCCTCTTGCGGCAGTGGCGGGCGGGGGCGCCCGCCCCACAAGCAAGTAGGGCTACACCCCCACCGCCTGGGGCTTGGTCGCCAGTAACTGCCGTAGCACGTACTGCAGGATCCCGCCGTTGGCGTAGTACAGCGCTTCCTGCGGCGTATCGATTCGCACCAAGGCGTCGAACTCCGTCTTGCCCGCGCGCACTTTCACGATGCGTCCGGCGGCGAATTGCTCGACGACGTCGCGGATGCCGGTGATCTCGAACACTTCCTCACCCGTTAACTTGAGCGACTCCGCGTTTTGGCCTGCTGGGTATTGCAGCGGCAGGACGCCCATGCCTATCAGGTTCGAGCGATGAATGCGTTCGTAGCTTTCCGCGATCACGGCGCGCACGCCCAACAGTGCCGGGCCTTTCGCTGCCCAGTCGCGCGACGAGCCGGAGCCGTACTCTTTGCCCGCTAAAACCAAAAGCGGAATCCCCTCGGCGCGATATTTTTCCGACGCGTCGAAGATCGACATCTCTGCGCCCGTCGGAAGGTGGCGGGTGAATCCGCCTTCGGTTGCGACCAGTTTGTTGCGCAGGCGGACGTTGGCGAACGTTCCGCGCACCATGACTTCATGATTGCCACGGCGCGATCCGTAGGAGTTGAAATCCGCCGGCTTGACGCCATGTTCCTGCAGATACTTCCCGGCGGGACTGTCTTTCTTGATCGAGCCCGCGGGCGAAATATGATCGGTGGTGACGCTGTCGCCGAGAACGGCCAGCACGCGCGCCTTCTTGATCTCCTGAACCGGCGCGGGTTTCACGTCCATGTCATCGAAGTATGGAGCGCGCCGGATGTAGGTCGAGTCCTTCTCCCAGGCGTAGGTTTCGCCTTTGGGCACGGCCAGGCCGCGCCAGCGCTCGTCGCCTTGAAATACATCGGCGTATGATTTCGAGAACATTTCCGACGTAATCGACTGCTGCATGGTTTCTTCGATCTCGCGCTGCGAAGGCCAGATGTCGGACATGTAGACGGGCTGGCCATCTTTGCCGTTGCCGATCGGGTCTTTGCGCAGGTCGATGTCGATGCGTCCGGCGAGAGCAAACGCCACGACCAGCGGCGGAGACATTAGATAGTTGGCGCGGACTTCGGAGTTGATGCGTCCTTCAAAGTTGCGATTGCCCGAGAGCACCGAGGCGACCACCAGCTCTTTCTCATCGATCGCCTGTGAAACCTCGGTGGGCAGAGGGCCCGAGTTGCCGATGCAAGTCGTGCATCCGTATCCGACGAGATGAAACTTCAGCTTCTCGAGATACGGCGTCAGCCCGGCCTTGGCCAGATAGTCGGTCACGGTTTTCGATCCCGGCGCCAGCGAAGTCTTGACCCACGGCGGAACCGACAGGCCCTTCTCGACTGCTTTCTTCGCCAGCAGTCCCGCACCGATCAGGACGGAAGGATTCGACGTGTTCGTGCACGATGTAATCGCCGCGATCACGACACTGCCGTGCTTCAGCGCATCTTTCACCGAGGCCGGCACATGCTCATGCACGTTGGGATCTTCCACGCCAATGGCGGCCGGACTTCCACCCTCCTGCTCCCAGCGCGGACCATTCGCAGCCGGAGGTGGGCCGGTCTTGGCCGCCGACTTCGGCTTGATCAGCGAAGGCAGAGCCTTTTGAAACGACTCGCCTGCCTGGGATAGGACAACGCGGTCTTGAGGACGCTTCGGCCCCGCCAGGCTCGGTTCCACAGTGGCGAGATTTAGCGTGAGCAATTCGGAGTACTGGGCCTCGGGAGTCTTGTCGTCGTGAAACAGTCCCTGCTCGCGGCTATAAGCCTCAACCAGCGCGATCTGTTCTTGGCTCCGCCCGGTCAGCTGCAAGTAGCGCAGAGTCTCTTTGTCGATGGGGAAGATGCCACAGGTGGCGCCGTACTCCGGCGACATATTCGCAATGGTCGCGCGATCGGCCAGTGGCAAATCGCGCAGGCCGGGTCCGAAGTACTCGACAAATTTTCCGACGACGCCGTGCTTGCGCAGCATTTCGGTGATGGTGAGCACCAGATCGGTCGCCGTCGCACCTTCGCGCAGCCGCCCGGTAAGTTTCACTCCCACTACCAGCGGGATGAGCATCGAGACGGGCTGACCAAGCATCGCCGCCTCGGCCTCAATCCCGCCCACTCCCCATCCCAGCACTCCCAAGCCATTGATCATCGTCGTGTGACTGTCGGTGCCGACCAGGGTGTCGGGGTAGGCTACGCGCTTGCCGGGGCTCTCATGGACGAAGACGACGCGCGCGAGGTATTCGAGGTTGACCTGGTGAACGATGCCGGTGTCGGGCGGAACGATTGCCAGTTTGCGGAAGCCGGTCTGTCCCCAGCGCAGGAACGAGTAGCGTTCTTTGTTGCGCTGGAATTCGAGCAGGGCGTTCATGTCGAAGGCGTTGGTCGTACCGAATTCGTCGACCTGCACCGAGTGATCGATCACCAACTCGACTGGCTGCAGAGGATTGATCAGAGCGGGATCGCCGCCCAGTTGCTTCATCGCGTCGCGCATGGCGGCTAGATCGACGACGCAGGGCACGCCGGTGAAATCCTGGAGCAGGACACGGCTGGGGGTGAAGGCAATTTCTTTCTCCGGCTTGGAGTTCTTGTTCCAGGCGGCGAGGGCGCGGACTTCTTCTTTGGTGACGTTGCGGCCGTCTTCGGTGCGGAGCAAGTTTTCGAGCAAAATGCGGAGCGAGAAGGGTAGATGGGTGGTCGAGATTCCCTGCTTGTCGAGGGCGTCGAGACGGTAGATTTCGTATTCTTTTTTGCCAACTTTGAGGGGGGAGCGGCTGTTGAAACTGTCCACGGACATGATGGCCTTCCTTGGGAGGAAATGTTGCGCGGGCACAAAGCGGGCGCGAAGCAAAACCTCAACACTACAGTGTAATGGATGCGCTCATAAGTTTAGAATCGGTGACGATTCTGTTTGAAGCGCATTCTCATTTCAACGGCTTGATGGCACGAGCGCCCTTCCGGATTCGACACGGAGCCCGATCTTTTCGGATGGCTTGGAGTCTCGTCTAGCTTTGTGCTGTTTCAGAGACAAAAAAAGAATCGAGCCGAGATTCTCTCGGCTTGGACGGGCGAAGGCGCCCGTCCCCACACAGACACTACTTGGCACGAAGAAGGAGGACAGGGACACGAATACTGTGCTGAACTTTGGTGGCGGTCGTACCCAGAAAAACGTCGGCGAGAAAGCGGTGACCGTGCGTGCTCATGGCCACCAGGTCGCATCCCTTTTGCTCGACCCACTTGATGATTTCTGTGGCTGCGTCGCCGTAGGCCAGTTCGGCGTCGGTGGCAATCCCGGCGGACTCGAATTCGGCGCGAACTTTCTCGAGATAGGCGGTGTCTTCGGCGATTTCCGGGCTGACGGCATCGGAACCGTAGGTTCGTGCGGCCCATCCATCGGCGACGTGTAGCAGGACCAGACGGCTGTGGGCCAGCTTCGCCAGGTCCTTCACGTGATCGATGATGGCGCGGTCGGTGGGAGTGCCGTCGAGGGTGACGAGAATTTTGTCGTACATAGATGTTTTCGTTGCGACGAACAGCGCGGAGAGATCCTCACGACGTGCGCCGTAAATGTGCCGTCCCTCCGGGACTCGTTCAATTTTGTACGCTCACCCAGAGCTGGACTATTCTGCTTCGCCCCTCCGAGTGTGCGTGAGAACTTCAAGCGTCCCTACGGGGCGCGAAACAATCTCCCACTTTCCCGGCGCTGAACGCGCCGGGCTACTTATCAGACGCCCCTCCGGGGCGCAAATCTCCGCGTTATGGTTCCACCGCGTCGTCCTGGCCATTCGGGCTCGCTTGCACTCAACGTGCGACCTCTCTTCCTCCGCCCACGAGTACGGCAGACTGGGGCCATATTTCGGCGAAAATCCCCACCCCTTCGACAAGTTCAGGGCAGGCTCTAACGTCGCAAAATGCGCGACGTTAGGATGGGGCACCCGCTTTTTATTTACCTCACGCGTCACGACCCGGTGATCACATGCCACGCTGCCCTCACCGAATCGGGTAGGCCATAGATGTCCATGAAGGTGATCAGAATAGCACTCGCCCAGCCTGCGGAGAGGAGAAACCACCCGTTCTTCCAATCGCCCATGCGCTTTTGAGAACTGGTGAAATGCAGGAGCGGGAACATGGCGAAGGGAAGTTGCAGGGCCAGAACGACCTGGCTGAGCGTGAGCAGGTCGGTGACGCTGCTGTCGCCTCGTAGTCCGATGATGAGAACAGCCGGCAGGATTGCGAGGCTGCGCGTGATGAGGCGGCGCACCCAGGGCTTCAGGCGCCAGTGCATGAAGCCTTCCATGACGACCTGGCCGGCGAGGGTGCCGGTGATGGTGCTGCTTTGTCCGCTCGCCAGTAATGCGACCGCAAAGAGAGTGCTGGCAGCGCCGGTGCCGAGCAACGGAGCAAGGGTGAGATAAGCAACGCGAATCCAGTCACTGCTGGTGTCGAAGCGGATGACTTGGCCGCCGGCAGCCGTCACGCTCTGCTTGCCGAAGAAAACCGTTGCGGCGAGAACCAGAATTGCGGCATTTACGAAAAAGGCGACTGTCAGAGCGGCAACGGAGTCGATCGTGTTGAAGTCAATGGCACGGCGGATCGACTTCGTGTCCTTCTGCAGTTTGCGGCTCTGTACCAGGGCCGAGTGCAGGTAGAGATTGTGGGGCATGACGGTCGCGCCGATGATTCCGATGGCGATGTAGAGCATGCCAGCGTGACGGAAGTGGGGCGTGACCAAGGCTTTTCCCATTTCCAAAAAGCTGGGCTGGGTCTGCGGCAGGACGAAGATTTCAATGAAGTAACACACGGCGATGGTCGCGACCAGCAGCAGGACTACGGCTTCGATGCCGCGCATTCCAAACTGCTGGAGAGCGAGGAGCAGGAGCACATCGACGCCTGTAATAATGACGGCCCAGAGCAGGGGGATGTGGAACATCAGGTTGAGGGCGACGGCGCTGCCGAGCACTTCGGCCAGGTCGCATGCGCCGATCGCCAACTCGCTCATCATCCAGTTGGGCCAGCGGGTCCAACTGGGATACCAGTCGCGGCAGCATTGGGCGAGATCCTTGCCGGTCACGACGCCTAGGCGGGCGGAGATGACTTGCATGAAGATGGCCATGAGGCTGGCGAGGCCCACCACCGACAGGAGTCCGTACTTGAACTGGGCGCCACCTTGAAGATCGGTGCCCCAGTTGCCGGGGTCCATATAGCCGACGCTGACGAGGATGGCAGGGCCGACGAAGGCGCGCCACTGCTCCCAGAACCCGGCATCGTGATGCGGGACCGCAATGGAGCCGTGGGCGCCTTCAAGCGAGAGGCTACCTGGGGACGCGACTTGAGTAGTGACGGCAGGAGGAAAAGCGCGCGAAGCCATATCTCCAGGACTCAGTTCGTCACCGCCTCTCATGCCTTACGTTCTCCAGTGGTAAACCCAGACAGTCGAAGGGTATGTTAGGTAGTATACACCAAAACTGGTTAACCATAGTTAATTACGGGATCAACCCTTAAAGGGAAGGCTGGGGGCGACCCAGATCTTTTCTGCCGCGAGGCCGCCGAGGACGACGGCGCCGGCCGCGGTGCGGAGGGAGAGGGTCTTATCGTAGTTGCGTTCCAGAAGGCGGAAGCGGGCTCCGGGACGGATGCCGCGCGCTTCCAGAAATTCCAGCAAATGGCGATCCCGCTCGTAGATGCCGCTTACGATATAAGCTTGGCCAGGATCGGCATCCGCCAAGCGGACGAGTCCCCGTTTGCGCCGGCTGGCCGGGCTCTCAACCTCGCTCAAATTGCCGTGTGGACATGCGCCGTCTGAGCCCAACTTCGCCAGCAGTTTGGCCTCGAAGTCGGGAGAGACAGCGTGCTCCAGACGCTCGGCTTCGTCGTGGACCTTCCACCACTCCATGCCAAACATTTCTGACAGCATGCGTTCGATGAGGTGATGGCGCAGGGTTAGCTTACGGGCAATCTTGCGGCCGGCTGCGGTCAGACGGATCTCACCATCGCCCTCGACGCGCACGAGGCCGTCTTTTTTCAACCGCCGGAGGGCCATCGTAACTGCGGGCGGCGACACGTTGTGCCAGTCGGCCAGCCGCGCGGATATCACGGTTTCGCCATCGGTTTCTGCTTCGAGGATCGACTTCAAGTAGTCTTCTTTGGAGACTGTGATCATGCTGGGAGGATTATACTTCGGAGGTTAAGCACGGTTAACGCGGATTTCTGATCACCGCTTGCTCTGCCACCGACACGGCGCGAAAGAGAGGTGCGCGAAAGCCGGCATGGCGTCCCTGCGAAGTCTGTGGCGTAGCTTTTCTGCCGCCCCTACGGGGCTTGTTCATTTCTAACAGCTGACACCCAGGGCTTAGGCCCTGGGCTCTATTCTTGCGCCGCTTCGCGGCTCTCCGAAGCTGCACCACTTCAGGTGGCCTGGTAGTGGGTTCATATGAGCTGATCCACTACCGGTGGCCTTCTCGGTTTGACAGCATTCCTGTTCAACCCCTAACCTGAGTTTCTCTGGCTTATGAAGGTTCTGGTCTTAGGTGGTGGCGGGCGCGAGCACGCGCTGGTGTGGAAGCTGCGGCAGTCGCCGCGCATTTCGCAGCTTTACTGCGCGCCCGGGAACGGCGGCATCGCAGATGAGGCGGAGTGCCTGCCGGCTGACCTTCAGAGCTTGGAGTCTATCACCGGGCTGGCGGCGCGGCTGCAGCCCGATCTCACTGTGGTAGGGCCAGAATTGCCGCTCACCTTGGGCGTGGTGGATGAATTCGCGCGCCGGGGATGGCCTGCCTTTGGGCCGACGCAGGCGGCGTCGCAGCTGGAGTCGAGCAAGAGCTTTGCCAAGCAGTTTCTACAGCGCCATCACATCCCTACAGCACCGTTTGCCATTTGTGATTCGATCGAGCAAGTGCGGGAGGCGCTAGGTCATTTCCACACTCCGATCGTGGTAAAGGCGGACGGGTTGGCCGCGGGCAAAGGTGTCGTCATCGCCAAGAGCAAGGAAGAGGCGGCCAGCGTGGCGGCGGAGATGCTCAGCGGCAAAATGCTGGGCGAGGCTGGGGCGCGAGTCGTGCTGGAAGAGTGTTTGAAGGGCGACGAGCTGTCGTTTCTTGTTTTCAGCGACGGCGAGCGTGTGGCGCCGCTGGTGGCGGCGCAGGATCATAAACGGGTGGGCGACGGGGATACCGGTCCGAATACGGGCGGCATGGGCGCGTACTCGACCCGCGATATTGTCGACGATCAGATGCGGGATTGGCTGGTGAATCACATCGCGCGGCCCGTGGTTGCCGGGATGAAGGCCGAGGGCGCGGAATTCAAGGGCGTGCTCTATTGCGGGCTGATGATGACGGCTCGCGGTCCGATGGTGCTGGAGTTCAACTGCCGATTTGGCGATCCGGAAACGCAGCCGATCCTGATGCGGCTGGAGAGCGATCTAGTGGACGCTTTGGAAGCCTCGATTCAGGGGCGCGTCAGTGAGGGCGATTTTAAGTGGTCGCAGGATGCTTCGGTTTGTGTGGTGATGTCGTCGGGAGGATATCCGGGGACGTTTGAGGTGGGGAAGAGGATTGACGGACTGGATGAGGCGGGCTCGGTTTCAGGAGTGAAGGTTTTTCATGCGGGCACCTCACGACGCGAAGGGGCTTATTACACTTCCGGCGGACGCGTGTTGGGAGTTACGGCCCGGGCGCGGGATTTGGAAACCGCCGTGGGGCGGGCTTATGAGGCTTGCGGGAAGATTGGGTTTGAGGGGGCGCACTATCGGAAGGATATTGCGGGGAGGGCGCTGAAGAGGTGAACGGAAGGCCCCACTCTTCGACAAGCTTAGGCAGGCTTTCTCGCGCAGAGGACGCGGGAGAAATGGGGCACCTGGCGCGCACGAACAGTAGGGATCCTTCGACTGCGGATTTGCTTCGCATGCGCGAAGCAAGTCCTCCGCTCAGGATGAGAAAGGGAGAGGAATGAGTAAGCCGCTGGTTTCGATTGTGATGGGGAGTGATTCCGATCTGGAGATCATGCGTGAGGCTGGGAAGGCGTTGGACGAGTTCGGGATCGCGTATGAGGTTGACGTGACTTCTGCACACCGGTCTCCGGACCGCACCGCTGATTTCGCGCGCAAGGCGGCGGAGCGCGGGATTCGGGTGATCATTGCTGGGGCGGGCGGGGCTGCGCACCTCGCGGGGGTGATCGCGGCGCATACTACGTTGCCGGTGATTGGAGTGCCGATTCCTTCCACTTCGCTGAACGGGATGGATTCGTTGCTGTCTACTGTCCAGATGCCGGCAGGGATTCCGGTGGCTACCGTCGCGATTGGGAAGCCGGGAGCGACGAATGCGGGGATTCTGGCAGCGCAGATGATTGGGCTGGCGGATGCTCCGGTTGCGAGGAAACTTCAGGAGCACAAGGAAAAGCTGGCGCGCGGGGTGGAGGAGAAATCGAGGAAGTTGAAAGGATTGTAGATTGTTGATTTCAGATTGTAGATTGAAGGAAGTGGTGCGCTTTTCAATCTACAATCTGAAATCTACAATCTTCAATTCTTGCTGCTATGTTCGCAAATCTCCTAGCCGCGAAGAACGCGGCTAGCATGGGGCACCCTCAGTTGTGAATCTACTTACAGCTTCAAATCTTTTAAGTATTCGCGGAACGGTCCGCCCAAATCACTGCGTTTCAGGGCGAATTCTACTGTGGCTTTCAGGAATCCCAGTTTGTCGCCGGTGTCGTAGCGGCGGCCTTCGTAGACGTAGGCGTACATTTTCTCCTGCGTCAATAACATGCGCAGGCCGTCGGTGAGCTGCAGCTCGCCGCCGGCACCGGTTGAGGTCTTGGCCAGGCAATCGAAGACCGCGGGAGTCAGGATGTAGCGGCCGATGATGGCCAGGTTCGATGGGGCTTCTTCGAACTTTGGTTTTTCGACCATGTTCCGGATCTCGAAGAGGCGGCCGTTGAATCCGTCGGCGGGCTTGGCGTCGAAGACGCCGTAGGAGGAAATCATTTTGCCTTCGACGACTTGTGCGGCGATGACCGAGCATTGCTTTTGTACGAAGACGTCGGCCATCTGCTTGAGGCAAGGCACGGGATTGTCAATGACGTCATCGGCCAGGAGCACGGCGAAGGGCTCGTTGTTCACGAGTTCGCGGGCCATGAGCACGGCGTGGCCCAGTCCGAGCGCTTCTTTCTGGCGCACATAGGCCACGTGCATCATGTCAGAGATTGAGCGGACGATCTTGAGCAGATCGGTCTTCTTGCGCTCTTCCAGCATGTGCTCGAGTTCGTAGCTGACGTCGAAGTGGTCTTCGATGGACTGCTTGCCGCGTCCGGTGATGATGATGATCTGGTCGCAGCCCGAGGCCATGGCCTCTTCGACGCCGTATTGAATGATGGGCTTGTCGACGATCGGGAGCATTTCTTTGGGCTGGGCTTTGGTGGCGGGCAGAAAGCGGGTACCCAGGCCGGCGGCGGGGAAGACGGCTTTGCGGACTTTCATCATACGGTCGTTGGTCGCTCGTCGTTGGTCGTTGGCTCGAATTCGAAACGGACAATTGTAAATGGTCGCGTTTGCGGTTGGCGATTCTTCCGTGCTACTGAGGGGTTTTACCGCTCGATCCCACCTCAGATGCCGTTTCCTCGCTGGCCAGTTGCTCTAAAACTGTGCGCAGGGCGCGCAGGACTTCGTCGGCGGCGGTTGATTTTAGAACGAACTTCAGCATGCCGTCGGGGGTGAATTGGGCGCCGCGCTGGGCGGAGACGAAGCGGGCTAGTTGTTCGGGATCGACCGCGGCGTTTTGGCGGAACTTGAAGGTGACGGAGTCGCGTTTGCGCTCGATCGCGTTCACGCCAACCCGCATACAGAGCAGCTTGAGGGAAGCGTAGTCGAGCAGGTTGCGCACGGCTTGCGGCGGAGGGCCGTAGCGGTCCTGCAACTCGGCTCCCACGTCGGAGAGCTGGGATTCGGTTTCCACGCCTGCCACTCGCTTGTACATGCGCAGGCGCTGATTTTCCTCCGGGATGTAATCGGCGTTGATGCGGATGTTGAGGCCGAGGTTAAGTTGCGTCTCAGCCTCGTCTGGGGCGGCTTCGCCCTTCATTTCGCGGACGGCGCGCTCCAGCATTTGTGTGTATAGCTCAAAGCCGATGGCTTCGATGTGTCCGCTTTGCTCGCCGCCGAGAAGATTTCCGGCGCCACGGAGTTCGAGGTCGAGGGCGGCAATTTTGAATCCGGCTCCGAGGTCGGAAAATTCTTTCAAGGCTGCGAGGCGTCGGCGCGCGATTGGCGTGAGCTCAACTTCCTTCGGGATCAGTAGGTAAGCATAGGCACGGCGGTTCGAGCGGCCTACGCGGCCACGCAACTGGTAGAGCTCGGAGAGGCCCAGGCGGTCGGCGCGATTGATCAGAATCGTGTTACAGAGGGGGATGTCGAGGCCGTTTTCGATGATGGTGGTCGCGACCAGGATATCGGCTTCGTGGTGCATGAATTTCAGCATCACTTTTTCGAGTTCGGATTCGCCCATCTGGCCATGGCCGACGATGACGCGGGCTTTCGGAACCAACTCCTGCAGCTTGGCGGCGATTTCCCAGATGCTTTCGACGCGATTGTGGACGAAATAGACCTGGCCTCCGCGTTCGAGTTCCTGCTCGATGGAGGACTGGATAAGCTTGTCGTCCCAACTGGCGACGACGGTTTGAATCGCCATGCGGTCTTTGGGCGGAGTCTCGATCACGCTCATGTCGCGCAGGCCGACCAGCGACATGTGCAGCGTTCGCGGGATGGGCGTGGCCGACATGGTGAGAACGTCGACCTGCTTGCGCATCTGCTTGATGCGTTCCTTGTGGCGGACTCCGAAGCGCTGCTCTTCGTCGACGATGAGCAGGCCGAGATCGGTGAACTTCAGGTCTTTGGAGAGGATGCGGTGGGTGCCGATGAGAATGTCGATTTTGCCGGCTTCGGTCTTCTGCAGAATTTCTTTCTGCTGCTTGGGATTGCGGAAGCGGCTGATCATTTCGATGGTGACCGGGAACGGTCCGAAACGCTGCTTGAAGGTTTCGTAGTGCTGGAAGGCGAGCACGGTGGTGGGCGCCAGCACGGCGACCTGCTTGTTGTCGCTGACCGCCTTGAAAGCGGCGCGCATGGCGACTTCAGTCTTGCCATAACCAACATCGCCGCAGAGCAGGCGGTCCATGGGCTGAGAAGACTCCATGTCGTGCATCACGTCGGTGATGGCCTGGGCCTGGTCGTCGGTTTCCGAGAATTCGAAGGCGTCTTCGAACTCGCGGACAAAGTCGTTGCCCTCGGGGAAAGAGTGGCCCTGCGCCATTTTGCGCTCGGCGTAAAGCTTGAGGAGTTCGTCGGCCATGTCTTTCATGGCCTTGCGGACGCGCGCTTTGGTCTTGGCCCAAGCCTGCGTGCCGAGATGACTGAGCGCGGGCTTCGCGCCTTCCGACGAACGGTACTTCTGAATCAGATCAAGACGCGTGAGCGGAACGTAGAGCCGCGCGCCCTCGGCGTACTCGAGCAGCATGAACTCGGCATTGCCATCTCCCTGGTTGATTTCCTTCAGGCCCTGGTACTGGCCGATGCCATGCTCAACGTGGACGACGTAGTCGCCGACCTGCAAATCGCGAAAGTCGGAAAGAAACGCCGACACTTTCGACTTCTGCCTCTGGGGTCGGGAGGCGACTGCGTCCGATTCATCGAACAAGTCTCGCGCGCCAAAGATGGCGAGATTGGCCTCAGGGAATAAAACGCCGTCCGGCACGTAGGCTTTCGCGAGTGTGGTGGTCAAAACTTCTCCGGCGAAATAACTGGTTTCGTCGGCGTAACTTTCGCCGCCGCGGGTGCGGCTTCCCAGGCGGAAGGAAACGTTGTACTCGGTAAAGATGTCGGCCAGGCGCTCGACTTCGCCGGTGTTGGGAACAGCGAACATCACCTGCTTGCCTTCGCCTGTCAACTTCTGAACTTGTTCCAACATCATGGGAACGGCGCCGTGGAAGCGGGGGGTGGGCTGAGTAAGGAAGGTGACGGTGGAGTCCTCAC
Organism: uncultured Acidobacteriaceae bacterium; assembly: GCA_963768265.1. Lineage (GTDB taxonomy): Bacteria > Acidobacteriota > Terriglobia > Terriglobales > Acidobacteriaceae > Sulfotelmatobacter. The sequence continues at coordinate 59,940 of CAVYHM010000019.1, read as the reverse complement.
CTTCGGCGCGTGTGATGCCAAGATGCTCGACGTCCGCGCCCGTGAGGGATGCGACTTTCTGCCACCAGTCGTCGGGCGCAAGATAGAGATCGGGGGGGCGTACCAGATTGCCAACTCCGCTTCGTTCGTGGGCTTCCTCGACGCGAGTCCAGAAGCGGTCGAACTCCGTGCGCAGGAGATCGGGTTCATCGAGCAGGATGGCCGCGCGCGGCAGAAGGTCGAAGACGCTGCGATCCGCGCCCGCCACAGGAGCATAAAACTCCCAGCCGGGGAAGGTGGTCACGCCACCGGCCCGGACAGCGGCTTCCACAATTTCTTCGGAGCCAGCGATGCGTTTTCCCGAGAGGCGAGTGTGAATCGCGCCCAACAACTGATCGCTGACCGGAGTTTCCGTTAGCGGAAGGAGCAGAGCCTCATCCATGGGATTGGACGAGCGCTGCGAGGCCGGATCAAAGCGGCGAATCGACTCCACTTCGTCGCCAAAGAATTCGATGCGAACGGGGCGCTCGGCTTCCGGGGAGTAGACATCGAGAATTCCGCCACGTAGCGCGTACTGGCCTGGCATTTCGACGACATCGGCCGAGGCGTAACCGACCGTGTTCAGGTGGGCCAACATGCTATCCACATCGAGCGATTCGCCGCGGCGCACGGTGCGTGCCAGATCAGCGTAGTACTCGGCAGGACGCAATCGGATCGCCGTGGCTGCAACCGGAGAGACCACAATCGAGGCTTTACCGGTGGCAATCTTCCACAGGGCAGTCGCGCGTTCTTCCTGCAACTCGGGATGGGGAGAAAGATTCTGGAACGGCAAGACGTCGCGGGCGGGCAGAGCTACCACGTCTTCGGGATCGCAGGCAGCCGTAAGTTCGCTGAAGCCCTGCAGCACGGGGACGAAATCCTCGACTGCGCGGTTGTCGTTGACAACCACCACGAGCGGGCGGTCTGCGCTTCGGCGCAACAGCACCAATAGCAACGCTTTTGCGGTGGGAGTGAGGCCGGAGACACGAATCCGCCCCGTGCCCTCCCGGAGGTGGGAGGCCGCACGCGTGAAGGCGGGAAGGTTTTCCACGTCCGCAAAAAGTTCGCGGACGAAGGGAAGCAACATGCTTGTTGATTTTAGCAGGGGCGGCGCGTCTGGGGAGATCCTTCCCTTCGCCTGAGGAACGGCTACGGTCAGGATGACACCTAACTTTAGAAAACGGGGACGTCGAAATTCAAACTGCGCCGCGCCCGCAATTCACGATTCGGCGTCGGGCTGATCGGGGCAGAAGTTTTGAACACGTTGACGTCCATGGCGCATCAAGGTAAAACGGTGCAGGCCCTTTTCAACCACCAATCCACGAAATTGTTATGTTCGATTCCATGCAGGGAGAATCATCATGAAGAAAGTCTCGTTGCTGTTAGGCGTATGGATGTTCTCAGCCGCTCTGGCGTTCAGCCAGACACTCACTCAGGCAGACCGCGAAAAAGGGGAGCAGTATCTGCAGCAGACCCGCGACGGCGTGATTGCGGCTGCGAAGGGATTATCTGAGGCTCAGATGAAGTTCAAATCAGGACCAGACCGTTGGTCGGTGGCGGAAGTGCTGGAACACATCGCGTTGGTCGAAGATGGGCTGTTCCAGAATGTGACCAACAAAGTCATGAAGTCGCCGGCGGGAGCGGCGGTTCGCGATGTCGCGAAAATTGACGCCACTGTGCTGGCCGTCCTTCCGGATCGCAGCAACAAGAGGCAAGCGCCCGCGCCCTTTGTGCCCAACGGACGCTGGACCTCGGCAGAAGCGCTGGATCATTTTCTAAAGAGCCGCGCCACCACGATTGCATTTCTGGAATCCACGCCCGACTTGCGCGCGCATGTCGGCGACAGCCCGCTCGGCCCGCTGGACGCGTACGAATGGCTCCTGTTCATGGCCGGACACAGCGAACGCCATACCAAACAAATTCTGGAAGTGAAAGCCGATCCGAATTTCCCGAAAAATTGACGACGGCGCGGCACACCTGAGTCTGACGAGCATGCGAGTTAAAAAGGAGGAGAGCAAGGCATGAGCAAGGTTCGAGTTCTCGCAGGCACAAAGAAGGGCGCGTTTATCCTTGAATCGGACGGCAAACGCGAGAAGTGGGACGTGAGTGGTCCGCATTTTGCGGGCTGGGAGATGTATCACATCAAGGGATCGCCTGCCGATCCCAACCGGTTGTACGCGTCGCAGACGAGCGGGTGGTTCGGACAGATGATCCAGCGCTCCGATGACGGGGGAAAAAACTGGTATCAACCGGGGACTCCGCCGGGTGAACCGGCCCCCCCGGGCGGCATGCCCAAGCCCGCGAGCAACAAGTTCGTTTACGACGTGTCTGCTGAGACGGGCAAGCCGCTTACCACGCATCAGTTTTACGACGGCACGCAACATCCGTGGGAGTTCAAGCGGGTGTGGCACTTCGAACCGTCGCTCACCGATGCAGACACGGTCTATGCGGGGGTGGAGGACGCCGCGTTGTTTCGTTCGACCGACGGCGGGCAGAACTGGCACGAACTCCCCGGCCTGCGCGGCCATGGCACGGGGCCGAAGTGGCAGCCGGGTGCAGGCGGCATGTGCCTGCACACGATCATTCTAGATCCCAGCAATCCGAAGCGGATTTATATCGCGATTTCGGCGGCGGGCGCCTTCCGCACCGACGATGGCGGTGCGAGTTGGAAGCCGATCAACAAGGGTCTGTACTCGCAATACATTCCCAACCCTACGGCCGAAGTTGGACACTGCGTGCACCACATCGCGATGAACCCGGCGCGGCCGGGAGTGCTGTTCATGCAGAAACACTGGCACGTGATGCGCTCGGATGACGCGGGCGACAATTGGACAAAAGTCAGCGGCAATCTGCCTACCGACTTTGGATTCGTCATCGACGTCAATTCGCACGAGCCGGAGACCATTTACGTGGTGCCGATCAAGAGCGACTCCGAACATTACGTGCACGAGGGCAAACTTCGCGTTTACCGCAGCCGCACCGGAGGCAACGAGTGGGAGGCACTCACCAAAGGCCTGCCGCAGAAGGATTGCTACGTGAACGTACTGCGCGACGCCATGGCCGTCGACTCGCTCGATAAGTGCGGGGTTTATTTCGGCACGACCGGCGGGCAGGTGTATGCCTCGGCGGACGCTGGGGACAGTTGGAACCCGATCGTGCGGGATCTGCCGGCGGTGCTGTCGGTGGAGGTGCAGACGCTGGCGTGATGGACCGAATCCTGAAATCAACCAAGGGCACGGATTCGTCCGTACCCTCACTGCTGGCAGACGGGTTATTTTAAACTCAGGGAAAAATGTCCATGATCCGTGTCGCACTTCCATACCATTTGCGAACCCTGGCGCACGTCGGCGGCGAGGTGCCGCTGGAGATAGAGGGTGCGGTTACGCAGCGTTCCATCCTCGACGCGCTGGAGGCGCGTTATCCCATGCTGCAGGGCGCGATTCGAGATCACGTCACGCAGCAGCGGCGGCCGTTCCTGCGTTTCTTTGCCTGCGAGGAAGATCTCACGCACGAGTCGCCGGATGCGGCGCTGCCTGAGGCGGTCGCGACGGGCAAAGAACCGTTTCTGATTATCGGGGCGATTGCGGGCGGATAGGTTAGCCTGCGGGACGAGGCGCCAAGCCTGCTGCCCGTTCCTGGCATGCGTGGTAACATTTGCCTGTGATCCCCACCGACACCAGCCTCCCGGCGCACGCTATTCAGATTCAGGTTCAAATCGCGATGTCCGGAGAGCAGCGTCTGTTGCTGGCATTCGAGATGAGCCTGTTCGCCCGGGAACTGGCCGCGGCCCGGATCCGACAAGAGAATCCGCACTGGCCGGAAAGGCTCATTGTGCGAGAACTGACAAGACTCGCGTTGCTGCCCGAGCCCTTGCCAGCACGATTGCGATGAGCGCCCCCGACGTCTTCCGAAGGATCACGGCCGCACTCGATCAATCCAGCATTTCCTACATGCTTACGGGATCATTCGCAAGCGCCTACTACGGAGCCCCGCGGTCAACCCAAGACATCGACCTGGTCATTGAAGCGAGCCCGCAACAGCTCGAGAGCTTCGTCCGGAGCCTGCCGAGCGAGGAGTACTACGCGGACTTGGACGCGGCGCTGGAAGCTCGCAAGCGCGAGTCGCTGTTCAACGTGATCGATTTGTCCACGGGTTGGAAAATCGACCTGATTTTGCACAAATCCCGAGCATTCAGTCAGGAGGAATTCCGGCGTCGAAAGCAGGTCAGTCTGCAGGGGCTGACGCTTTTTGTGGCGAGCGCGGAAGACGTCATTCTCGCGAAACTCGAATGGTCGAAGCTGGCCCAGTCGCGACGGCAGGTAGAGGACGTAGCTGCAATCCTGAGAGTCCGATCGAATTCCCTAGACGGCAGCTACCTGGAAAAATGGACTCGTGAGCTGGACGTGGAGAAAGAATGGCTCGCCGCACGGAGCATTGGCGCGAGGTAGCCCTGCGGTCGACGGCGCTGGGGCGCCGTGCGACTTCAAGGTTCAGCCGCGCAAAAGCGGGCGGGTGAGGCAGGTGGGGCCGCCGCCGCCGTTGATGCAGAGTTCGCTGCCGGCGAAGGTGCGCACGTCGAATCCGGCGCGGCGCAGTCGGTCGTTGGTTTTGTGATTCTCCGCGATGGCCAACAGGCGCTTCTCGCCCAATGCGAGCACGTTGCAGGCCAGCGTATCGCGCTCGGAGTAGTCGATTTCGACAAAACTGAAGCTGCGCTGCTTTAGCAGTTCGACGGTCTCGACCGCGAGCCAGGGGAGATCGACTAAAGCGGTCCGCTCGTCGAGCAGACTGATGAGCGACATCAGGTGCAGGCACGCTGCAGGTCCCGAACCGTGGGGGAGTGGCGCCGAGAGAACATGGATGCCCTTGGGAGCGAGAAGTCGGCGAAGTTGCTCGATGCCTTCGGCATTGGTGCGGAAGCCATGACCGACGAGTAAGGTTTTCGCGTCCAGCCACACGATGTCTCCCCCTTCGGCGGTCGCCGGCGCGGTGATCTCGCTGAGGATCGGAATGCCAAGCTGCTGGCAGAGCGCGCGGTGATGAAAACCCTCAGCCACACGGTTTGGCTTGCCGGGACGCATGACGATCAGGCCGGAGTCCGTGGCGAGAGATGCGTCATGAGCGTAAACCGCGTCGACGGAGAAGTCTGCGGCAGCAGGCAGCTCGATTATTTCTGCGCCAGCAGCTTCTAGTTCGTGGACCAAAGCGGCGTGTTGCGCCAGCGCCTCATCGGATTGGGGCGCGTGATGGAATCCCAGATCGCGCCATTGATTGGCGCGCTCCGGCTGGTTCCAGCCGGCAGCAGCAGGTGAACAGACCAGCACGCGCTGCAGCGAGCCAACCATGGAGTGTCCGTTACAACGCGTTTCAGTTGCCGCTTGCATCATGAAGCCTCGGTTTGTTTGTGAAGCCGCGAGCCCGATCACGAATCTAAATAGCTATTATGGCAAAAGCAATGTGGGAAGGCGCGGTGCTCGCCGAAAGCACGCATACCGTTGAGGTAGAAGGCAATCAGTATTTTCCGCCCGAGGCGATCCGCAGTGAGTACTTTCGGCCGAGCGACAAGCAAAGCGTGTGTCCGTGGAAGGGCACAGCAAGCTACTACGACATCGACGTCAACGGAAAGCGAAATGCCGGCGCGGCGTGGTACTACCCGGAGCCGAAGCCAGCCGCCAAGCAGATCACGGGATATGTCGCGTTCTGGAAGGGCGTGAAGGTCGAGAAATAAACGTGCTCGGTTGGACTAGAACTCCACATGCGCCCGAAACGTTGGGACGACCACCGGCCCGCGATCGCGGTTGTAGCCGGGATTGACGACGTATTGCAGGCCGGGCGCCACATAGATTCCTCGCCAGACGTGCGCCGTGTAATAGGACTCCAGAATGTTCTCGCGGCCGTAATTCAGCTTGCCGTCGCCTAGCAGGAAGCCCAGGCCACCCGCGGCGAGATAGTGCTGGTGATCTTTGCCGATCGCGTTGGTTACGAAGGCGATGCCGGCGCGATCCCGCTTGCGATGCCACCAGGCGCCGTTGGCTCCGACGCCCTCGGCGAAGGTCTGATCCACTTCTGTATAGGCGAACGACTCTGTCTTGCCGTTGTCCCATCCGAAGCGCGCAAACGCGGTCAGGTAATGCGCTAGATTCTGCTCGACATTGATGCCGAAGCCATACTTGTGGGTGATGTGCCAAGGATGGTCGGTGATGTCGGGCGTGGTTCCTGCCTCCTGTGCTTTGAGGACCTGATCACGGTAAATCCCCATGTTGGCGGCATTGGTGTACGCCAGTAACCGGACTACGCCCGCCTTCTTTGGGATGAATCCGTGGCGGAATTCGTATTCGAAGTTCTCGGCGTGCACTTGCCAGGGCCTCCAAACCAGGTCGATGCCGTTGGCGATCTTGGGCATGAGGCCCTCACCGAAGCGAAAGCCCCAGTTGCGGTCTTCGAAATCGGCGGTGAAACCGACGGTGTAGCCACGCGTATCGGCGGCATAGTCCCAGGCGCCGTTGTTGTCGATGGTCCAGTTGATGAACTGGAAGTGAGTGTCAGAACCGACGGAATTTGCGTCGAAGAAATCCGGCATGCTGAACTTGCCGAAACGAATCTCGAGACGGCGACGCGGGAGTTCGTCGAACAGCGAAAAGACGTTTCGCTGGTTCTCAATTTTGTCACTGCTGAGCGCGAACACTTTATGAATCATGCCACGGCCCAGATACGGTGCCTTGCTCAGTTGCGGGTTGCGTACGATGTCGAGATCGGTGTTTCCGGCGAAGCCAAACCCCTGGGTCAGCGCGGCGCCTCCCGCTTCCTCGATGTCGACGAGGAGTTCGGTGGAGTTGTTCAGCCGCACACCGGTGTAAAGAGTCATCACCCGAGAAGTGGCTTTCTCGTAATGCGGGTTGAGGCTGTGCACACCGCTGTAGGGCGCGTGAAATTCAGGGTGAGTCTGGAAAATGAAGTTGGCCTGTCCCGAGAGCCAGAAGCGCGAGGTCTTGAGATGCGGCAGCATGGACTGGGTGCCGTCGTCGGACGGAGGGTCCGCCGCATCCGCCGGAGCGGGAGGCGCGGTTGCATCCAAAGCAGAAGGCTGAGACGCGGGCTGCTGGGCGAAAAGAGGAGGCACAACGGTGACCGCCGCCCACATCGCGAACGTGAGCCAGCAGCCGTAAAGCTTCGCTGTGTAGTTGTGAGTCCTCATGTGTCGGCTTCCGTTTGCCGCAGGCCGGTTCCTATCGCCGGTCTCCTCAGTTTGGTTCAATCGCTGAATCCCCAGAATGATTAACGTAACTATACCATTGGTGTTAACTATAGTTAAGTACAACGGCCAGCACCCCACTGCAGACCTCACGACGGCGACTCAGTGATGCATTACCCTACGCCGAGTTGGTTAAAGGAGTGTTACTGGCCGCGGGACGTCCAAGGCACCGTCAGCGGAGCTCTGCTGGTGGCGGCGATTCGCGACGGTGTCAACAGCCTGATGGCCGAATTCCTGGAGGATCACATCCGGCTGCACATGATGCACCCGGACCACAGGACACAGTCGCCTGAAGAATTGACTGAGGATCTGATTTCGCTGGTGAGGGCTTATTTGAAGTGAACGCTTTGGCACTGTGGGGCGGCTCGCGGGCAGGAGTGGCCGCGCCACACGGTTTCCCGCGCCACATAAACAAAAAGGACAGTCCGGAGCCCCCGAGACTGTCCCTCAAACCCTCCCGGTTAGAAGGGCAACTTGATGACCCCCACGTTACCGCCGCCATGTTGCAAAGGGATTGCAGAACGATGAATATCTGATTAATTCCGATTCGCCGGTCGCTGCTATAGTATTCGCTTGCGCAAATTCATTTTTTGACATCTTTTTCCTCGACTGGAGGAATGATGCCGTCCATGACATCCCGCAAAACTGAACAATCCCATCGTCTGCAACAACGCGCCGAGAGCCTGATTCCGGGGGGTGTGAACTCGCCGGTACGGGCCTTTCGTTCCGTCGGCGGCGAGCCGCCCTTCATCGTGCGCGGCAAGGGATCGCACATATGGGACGCCGACGAGAACGAGTACATCGACTACATCGGATCCTGGGGGCCGCTGATCCTGGGACACGCCGAACCGGGCGTGCTCGATGCGATTGTCGCCGCGGCCTGCAATGGCACGAGCTTCGGAGCTTCCACCCCTTCGGAAGCGGATCTGGCGGAGTTGGTGCTGGGGGCTTTTCCGACCATGCAGAAAGTCCGCTTCGTCAGTTCAGGGACGGAAGCGACGATGTCGGCCATTCGACTGGCGCGGGCCTACACGAAGCGCAAATACATTGTGAAGTTTGAAGGCTGTTATCACGGGCACGCCGATGCGCTGCTGGTCAAGGCCGGATCGGGCGTGGCTACGCTGGGAATCCCTGGGTCCGCGGGCGTTCCAGAGGAATTCATCCAGTTCACGCTGGCTCTGCCTTTCAACAACCTGGGGGCGGTCGAGCACGCATTTCAGAAATACAAGCATCAGATTGCGTGCGTGATCGTCGAGCCGGTCGTGGGAAACATGGGCTGCGTTCCGGCGGCCGACGATTACCTGGTGGGGCTGCGCATGCTCACTGAGCGCGAGCGGTCTGTGCTTATTTTTGACGAAGTGATGACTGGTTTTCGAGTGGCATTTGGGGGAGCGCAGGAGCTGTACAACATTCGTCCCGATCTCACGACGCTGGGAAAGATTATCGGCGGAGGGTTGCCGGTGGGGGCGTACGGCGGATCCAGAGAAATCATGGAGCTGGTCGCGCCGCTGGGGCCGATGTACCAGGCGGGGACGTTGTCTGGGAATCCGCTGGCGATGGCCGCGGGCTGCGCCATGATCAGGCAGTTGCGCGATCGCAAGGCGGAAATCTATCCGCGACTGGACAAGTTGAGCGGAGAGCTTGTTGAGGGGGTCGCCGCGGCCGCGAAAGACGCCGGCGTAAATATTTGCCACAACCGCGTGGGATCGATGTTTACGTGGTTTTTCACGCCGGGACCGGTGACGAATTGGGATTCGGCTTCGAAGTCGGACACGGAGGCCTTTGGTAAATTCTTCCGGTCGATACTCGACCATGGCGTGTACCTGCCGCCGTCGCAGTACGAGGCGGCGTTCCTGGGAGCAGCGCACACGGAGGAAGATATTCAGAAGACGATCGCTGCGGCGAAAGAGGCATTTGCAGCGGTGCGGGGATGAGGTCGTGTGGGACCGGGTCTTTGACCCGGTCGCGGCGCGGGAGCGCCGCGGTTTCGCTGGGAGAGAGTCGAGCAGCACACCGAAGAGCAACGGCCCTTCGGGCCGCGGCCGGGTCAAAGACCCGGCCCCACACAAACATCAGCCTTCTGCATCATCTGCAAGATCGTCACAAATTCGTTGCCTTCTGCTAGGTAGTCTGTGATCAGCCGATTCGTCGCTATGACCGTCTGAGAACGATTTGCTCCCATCTCTCTATGGCCCCCGTCGTGGAGCAGGATGACATCGCCTCCCCGTATCTGTTTGGCAACCTTGTTTTCGATCGCGGCAGCTGGGGGCGCGTTCCAGTCATAGCCAGTCACATTCCACATCACAGGTTCGAGGCGTAATTCGCGGACGATACGCAGAACAGCGGGGCGGCGTCCGCCGAAAGGTGGGCGGAAGAGATTGGAATGCTCGCCGATTGCGTCTTGCAGCGCAGCGCGGCAGTCGGCCAGTTCCTTCCGGATTTCAGCTTCGCTCTTGTAAGTCAGCAGGGGATGCGTGAACGTGTGGTTTCCGACGACGTGGCCTGCCTTCACAAGCTCACGGACGATGTCGGGGCGCTGCCGAACGAAGCGTCCGATCAGGAAGAAAGTCGCGTGCACGTTGTGCCGGGCGAGGACTTCGAGCAAGCGGAGCGTGTGCGGGTCGTTGGGACCGTCGTCGTAGGTGAGCGCGAGTTGCTTCGTCCCGCGAGCGAGGCCGGTGAAGGTGCGTCCATACCACTGCCCGGTGGGTGCCATCGATTGATAGCCCGCAGCCGTCAGCGCTGCCGTGGCGGCCGTCGCAGCGAGCACGCTTCCGAGCATGGAAGAATTGTAATGGATTGAGTCGTCGGTGAATTTGTAATTGGGAAATTGAGCTCGCGCGCGGAGAAGTTTCGCAAGCTCACTCAATTGCCAAATTTTAGAATTACCCAATCTTGCTGTTAACTCTTCCCTCAATTGTCACCGGACGGCATCCGAGCTATCCTGCCTACTTCCGAGACATCGCACGAGCTCATGGCCAATCTTTTTGAATTGCCCCGGTACATTGCTGTTGAGGGTCCCATCCGAGTCGGCAAGAGCACCCTGGCGGGCTTTCTGGCCGAACGGCTGAACGCGCAGCGGGTGATAGAGCCGCCGACGAATCCGTTTCTTGATTCGTTCTACGAAGGTGAGCGCGGGGCGGCGTTTCAGGCGCAATTCGCTTTTCTGGTGCGGCGTTTCGAGCAGTTGCAGGCGCTCGATCTGGGGGCACAGTCCCAACGAGTGGTGGTCGCGGATTTCATTCTTGAAAAAGATAAGCTGTTTGCCTGCCTCAATCTGAACGACCAGGAACTCGACACCTACAATCGCTACTACAACCATTTCCGCGAGCAATTGCCCACTCCCGACCTGGTCATTTATCTGCAGGCCACTCCCGAGGTGCTGAAGAAGCGGCTGAAAAAAAAGAATGCTCCCGCCGAGCGAGCGGTGAGCGACGAGTATCTGGAGGAAGTGGTCAAGGCCTACGAGCACTTCTTTTTTCACTACACGTCGTCGGATCTACTGATCGTAAACACCTCGGAGATTGATTTCGTCGACCGCAACGAAGACCTGCAGGAACTGCTGCGCAAAGTCAGCGAACCGATCAAGGGGACACAGTACTTCCTGCCGCTGGGCGGGCAGGAGGCGGTTGGGGCGTAGGGCGGTCGTTGGTCGGTAGTCGTTGGTCGTTGGCTGAAGTCCTTTGTCCGACTCTGAAAAACTCGATGGAAGAGCTCCTCCTCGGCGACCAGCTTATTCGCTACGATCGCGAAGCGACCGTAGCGGCGTACAGCGCGGTTCCATCCGGTGGCGCGGATCGTTGTGCCTGTGTTCACTGCCACAACTTCGCTGTTCAGCGGACCAAGATTTTCCCACACTCTTTTCGTGCGCTTCTCGATCAACTGGGAATTGATCCAGACAAGGAAGGCGAAGTCTCCGACAAGGTGGGACCGTTCGATTTGCGAACCCGTCCCACTGGAGGATGGTTTTATTTTGTGGGTGAGCTGATCGAGCCCGGCGAGAGGTTATTGCAAGTGGGCGACTTCCAGTACTGGTTCCAGCCCACCTTTCCTCGTGCTCCTGACTGCTTCGGTGAGCGCGTGGCTGCGATCGAGTTTGCTGCGCAGGTTCCCTGGGTGTTGGACGAGCGTCCGGCCTGATCCCGCGGCGCAGGGTTGAAACCCAACACCCTTCCCAAAGCAATTGAGAACATTGCCTGATAGAGGCGTCGACGGGCAGTACTTTTGCGGCTACAATACCCCCAGCATCCAAGAAGATGCGTACAGGCTCTATCCGGCCGCGGCGGAGGGGCACTGGAGGATAGAATGAGTTTGACCCCGATTCACGGGCGTCTCCCTGACGAGTCTCGCCCGAAGGTCACAACCGCTTCCCTGCGGGAACAGAAACTCCGACACGAACCCATCACCTGCCTTACTTCTTATGACTATGCCACGGCTCGCCTCGTCGACGAGGCGGGCATCGATATGGTGCTGGTGGGCGATTCGCTCGCCCAGACCATGCTGGGCTATGAGAACACGCTCACGGTCACGATGGACGAGATGCTGCACCACGTGAAGGCCGTGCACCGCGGCGTGAAGAACGCGCTGCTGATCGCGGACATGCCCTACGGGTCTTATCAGGTTGATCCCAGGGACGCCGTCGTCAATGCCACGCGCTTTGTGAAGGAAGGCGGCGCTGAAGTAGTCAAGATCGAGGGCGGCGAGAAGCGTGCCGACTTGATCCGGCACATCATTGACGCCGAAATTCCCGTGGCCGGCCATATCGGACTGACGCCGCAGTCGGTCAACGTCATGGGCGGCTACAAGGTGCAGGGCAAGAATCTGAGCGGCATCGAGCAGTTGATGCGCGATGCGACTGCTCTGGATCGCGCGGGCGTGGCTTGCCTTTATCTGGAAGGCATTCCGCGGGAAGTCGCAGCGATGATTACGGCCGAGGTCAGCACGCCGACCATCGGCATCGGCGCCGGTCCCGAATGCGACGGGCAGGTGCTGGTGTTCCATGACATCGTGAACCTGACGTTTGGGCCGCCGGCCAAGTTCGTGCGGCGCTATGAAGATGCGGCGGCGCTCATCACGCACGCCGTGCGGGCCTTTCGGGCGGATGTGAAGTCGCACCAGTATCCGTCGGATGAGGAGTCGTATCACCTGCCGAAAGAAACGAAGGCGGGGCTGGACACGGTGCTGGAGCGGAAGCGGGCCATGCGGCGGTAACGCCGACTTTCCTGCCACGGATCGCGCGGATAAACACGGATAAGGCGGAACGAAGGCGCCGCTGATTGCGTATATTTGTATAGCGGCGATCGTGACAAACCGTGGGTAGCTAGTTCGTGATCGCACCCGGTGGTGCTAGGCTGTTAGCAGGCTAGGAGGTATAAGCAATGCATCCCTTTGCGCATTTGTTCTTCTTTCCGTTTTTCGGCTTCGGCTTTGGATCCGCGCTGTACTTCCTGCCGTCGATCATTGCCTTGGCGCGCAGTAAGCGGGATTTGCTGGCTATCTTCCTGCTGAACTTCTTCCTGGGCTGGAGCGTGATCGGATGGATCGTCGCCCTGGTTTGGGCCGCGAAGAACGACGTGCCGGTAGTGGTGAGGTAAGTTCGGCCCTGTGATCTCCCGACACGTGCGCACGGCGTCACTGCTGGTGTTCAGCGTGATTGTGGCGGCCTGTTCCTCGCCGCAGAATGCCCCGAAGACGCCTGATCCCGAGGCAGTGTTGCAAGCCCTTCCCCAGGCTTTTCCCGCCCAATACGACCGCATTCAGGACATGAAGAAGTGGCGCAACCCCTATCTGATCGTCCGCGCGGATGGCGTGGCCCTGTACGACTCCGCCGATAGCGCCGAAATCCTGCTGAAGACTGACGAAGTGTTGCGGGCGTTGGCGCGCCTGCCCGCTTCGAACTGGCCTTACGGGCGAGTAGTGGCGGCAGCGGAGATTGGCGTCCGGGCTTCCGAGCAGGAGGGAATCGCCATCCGCCGCAATAAAGGCATCTTGGGCGGACTGCTGGAGAGTGCGCACGTTGCCGTCAAATGGGTGCCTTCGGCGTAGGGTAAGAGATCTGCTCTTGAAAATCTTCACCAGCATCAGCGAGATGCGAAGTGCCTGCCGCGCGATCCGGAGCGCAGGCAAGAGGCTGGGCTTCGTCCCAACGATGGGAGCGTTGCACGAAGGCCATTTATCACTGGTGCGAGCGGCGCGGACGACGTGCGACGTGGTCGCAGCCTCGATCTTCGTGAACCCCACCCAGTTCGGACCGAATGAAGACTTGGCGAAGTATCCGCGGTCGTTCGAGCGCGACCGGGACCTGCTGGAGCGGGAAGGCGTGGAGTTATTGTTCGCGCCGCCGGTGGAGGAAATGTATCCCGCGGGAGCAGTCACATGGGTGACCGTGGAAGAACTCAGCAACAAGCTGGACGGCCGTTCGCGACCGGGACACTTCCGTGGTGTCACCACGGTCGTGGCGAAACTGTTTCACACCGTTGAACCCGACGCGGCGTTCTTCGGGCAGAAAGACGCGGCCCAGTTGGCGATCATCCGGCACATGGTCCGCGACCTGAATCTGCCGGTAGAAATTGTGGCCTGCCCGATTGTGCGCGAGCCCGATGGTCTAGCCATGAGTTCGCGCAACGCCTACCTCGATCCCGAGCAACGGAAACAGGTGCTGGCTCTGCACCGATCGCTCGAGCAGGTGCGGCGATTGGTGAGCACGGGAGAGCGAAGCGCGGCGAAGCTCGCGGCGGCCGGACGCGCGGAATTCACCATCGAAAACACCATCCGCCTCGACTACTTCGAGATCGTAGACCCGGACAGTCTCGATCCAGTGGAAGATGTTTCGAAGGGTGCCTTGGTCGCGGTCGCCGCGTTTGTGGGCACGACGCGTTTGATCGACAACACTCTGCTGGGAAAGACGAACACCTAGTTGCCTCTCTCTCGGGTTGCAGAAAACTCGCGCAAAGAAGCGATCCTCGGGCGCTAAAGCGCTTACTCATTTTCAACGGCTTAACGGCACGACTGAAGTCGTGCCCTTCCCAAAACCTGTGTAAGCCGGAGTTTTTGCGCAGCAAGTTTAAGGCAGAGGATTGGCCGCCACGGCGCTGGGCTCAGGCTGCAGGCGCTGGCGCACGAGGTCTTCGACCTGCGCCCAGATGTGCGGATCGCATTCGCTCTGGGCGTGGCTGGGAGTGAGGCGGTTGAACCAGGAATTACTCTCACACCTTACTGGGGCTTGCCGGTAGTCGAAACGATAGTTGCCCAGAATTTGCGTGCGCGACGGGTCGGCAGCCATGATCTCTGACTGTCCATGGATAAGTCCATGCGGCTGGTAAAAGTTCACCGCTGTCACGACATTCTCAGGGATGGTTCTGTCTTGTTGCCAAAGCTTGCGGACGCTGTCGACCTGCACGGTCAGCAATACCGGGATTCCCGCACGATTCAATTCGCGAGCCAGCAGCACCGCAGCGGACGCTCCCCAACTGTGACCGAAGAGAATGATTCGCGCCTGTCCTTTTTCCTCGTCACTGAGAATGTTGTCGTGATTGCGGTCGAGGAGACGAAGAATCGTATTGTAGGCTGCCTTTCGGTGCCGGTTCTCGAAGATTCGAACGTAGGCGTCTTTGGGGTAGTCGCGTCGAATGCGATCGGCGAACTGCACGGGCCCGTGACGCGGATTGTCATGACGCACAAAACCGCCCACAAAGCCGATCACGATGTTGGAAGGCACTGCGCTGGTCCGGGCTCCCACCGCCCCGTCGGCCGCACGGCCAAGGGGCGCGGCCAAAGCCAGGATAGTCAACGCGAACAGCACCGTCACGGCTGGAAGAAACGGGAATCGCGCCGAGCCAGCCACGAAGGCTCCTACTACTACAAACGATGAGATGGTTCGGGCAGCTCGCGGGATGCGGCAAAAATGTGGGCGGGAGATTTCCGATCTCGCCGTCGTCGCAAGTGGCGGGCTAAAAGCCTTGTCCAGCAAGGCTTCTTGCCGGTTCGAACCCGCTGGTTAGTCTACACCTTTGTGTCAAGTCCGGCGACAGGTCGCAGGACTTAATTCTTGTTTCTGGTTCGCAGGCGGACTAGATCACACTGGAATTGTCCGAGGTCTGCTGCCATGGAACGGGCTACGTTCTGGATCAGCAACATCTGTGGCCGAACCGGGGAATCTTCAGGAGCTTTTTCTACGAGAAGGTCACAGGTGCCGACTATGACGGACAGCTTATTGATTAGATTATGAGCTAACGGACAATCCAACTCGTACTTCCCTGTACCTGATTGCGCCATGCCACCACCGTCTCCTTTTCGTTCCCTACATGCTATTCTCACCTTAAGCGCGAGGGTAGGATGTGACTAATATCACAGCCGTTAACCCATTGAAATCAACCTGATCCACTCGGGTGCTACGCCCACGGCACACGCGTATTCACTTCAGACTTGCTCTGCTTCCGGAGACGAATGGGTTACCAGCGAGGACGTAACGCAGAGGCCGGTCGGCGGCCTTGGTGATCCCGATCCGGGTCGTCAGCAGGATCCTGCCGGTACGCCATCCATCCTCGCCGATCCACAGGCTGGTAGACGCCGAAGTGAGATCGCATCCATTGTCGCGCGTGCGAGTGATTCCGAAGGCCTCCGACAGGCGTCCGGGGCCGCGAGTGAGCTTCAGCAGGTCACTGCTGCTGCGGAGAGTGATTCCGCGAGCGTGGGCCATTTCCTCGATGCCTGAGAGTGGCTCCAGCGCCCGGAACAGGACGCCTCCCGCTTTACCTTCGGGTTCACACGACACATTGAGGCAGTAATGATTCCCGTAGATGAAGTAGACGTAGGCGTGGCCCGGAGGACCAAACAGGACGGCGTTGCGCAAGGTGCGGCCGGCGGCGGCGTGCGCGGCGGGGTCCTTCTCGCCGAGATAGGCCTCGACTTCGACGATGCGCGCGGTGAGCCGCGCGGGTGAGTCGTTCCGCACCAGCACCTTGCCCAAGAGCTCGCGGGCCACGCGTCGCGGATTGCGTGCGAAAAAGGCGCGGTCCAGCGAGTGGATGATTTCCGTTGGCGTCGAAACCTGAAACTCAGGCATGCGGAAAATGGCTCTGGGTCCTGGTGCCGCGCCTTAAGCCGCCTCTTTCAGATATGCCAGCACCTCTTCGGCATGGCCCTCTGGCTTGACCTTTTCGAAAATATGCTGGATCTTGCCGTCGGGTCCGATGATAAAAGTCGTCCGCGCCACACCCCAGACTTTCTTGCCGTACATGTTCTTCTCCTTCATGACCCCGAAGGCCTCGGCAACTTTCTTGTCTGCGTCGGCCAGCAGGGTGAAAGGAAGGTCTTCCTTCTCGGCGAATTTCTTCTGCGCCTTTGGCGTATCCGGGGAGATGCCGAGCAGCACGGCGCCCGTTTTCTGAATCTTAGTATATGTGTCGCGGAACCCGCGCGCTTCTACGGTTCAACCTGGGGTGTTCGCCTTCGGATAGAAGAAGAGAACGACGACCTTGCCGCGCAGGTCTTTGAGCGAGACTTCTTTCCCGTTCGCGTCCTGCAAAGTGAAGTCGGGCGCTTTATCATGAATATTCATGGCATTTTCTCAAGGGACATCCAAATCGCAACCTTTTAACTTTGCGAGGGCCGCTTCCGGTCCGCCAGTTCGCCACAAGATTTTATACCGAGTGGCGTTCCTGGCGTTCCTAATGACCTTGCTAGCCTGGACC
The DNA here is from genome assembly GCA_963768265.1 of uncultured Acidobacteriaceae bacterium. Classification (GTDB taxonomy): domain Bacteria; phylum Acidobacteriota; class Terriglobia; order Terriglobales; family Acidobacteriaceae; genus Sulfotelmatobacter. The sequence goes on along the minus strand of CAVYHM010000019.1, from coordinate 42,978 downwards.
GCTTCGTGGCCGCCAGGAGCCATTGCCCAGGAAGAGCGCCCGCAAATCACCCCGGGAGAACGCAAAGCTCCGAGGAAGAAAGACGCCGAGCCCAGGGCCGTGGCCCTACTGCAACTGACATCCAGTGGCAAGGCGTCGTTGCTGCCCATCGCGATCCTGATCAATGGCAAGTTCTGGGACGCAAGCGCATACAAGGCCACACCTGTGCCGATGGCGCTGGAGTCAGGCACTATCTACGAAGCCGAGCGCGGCGGGAGTTCGCAGGGACTGTTCACGGTCAGCAGCGCGCTGCACAGTAACGCCCCTAACGCGCAAAGCCCGTGGATCGGAACCGGCAGTTGGGTACCGGCGGGCACGGAAAAGCCGAAAACGTCGCTTCAGGCGGAAGCTGCTCCCGTTGGGCTTGACACCAGCGAAGGCCCGCCGCGGCTGACCAAGAATCCCTCGAAGGAAGCGCCGGCAGGGAGCACCCCACCGGCTTCCGCACCGGCGCCGGCCTCGCAGCCAAGTTCCGGTGATGAGCCGCCCCGTCTGAGCAAGCCTGCGGCGCCGCCGGCAAGTACCCCGCCAGCCTCGACTCCGAATCCCGCACCTCCGCCAGGCGGCGCACCAGGCGCGCCTCAGTCGGAAAACAAGCCGGGAGATGCCAAGCCAGCAGATAAGCCGAGGGCGCCGGAATCCGATAGCGGAGCCGATGTAGGCAACCGCCCCAGACTGCGCCGCGGAAAGCCCGCCGAGTCGTTTGCAGACGAAGAAATTCCCGGCTACAGCAAGCCCGGGGCTACGCCATCCAAGAACACGGCCAAAGCGCCGGAGGCCGCGCCCGCTGGTCCGGTTCAGTTGATTCCAGCCATCTCCGACTCGGGTGGCCCTGATCCGCATTCCTTCGGATTCGAGTTCCTCAAGGATGAAGAAGGCGAACGCCTTCAGCAGATGACTGCAATGGCCAAGCAGCAGGTTCGTACTTATCTGGACGCGCAGGCCAAAGGGAAAATCGCACCAAAAGCGACGACGGCCCAGGCATCCCATCTTAGAACCGCGAAGAAGGGGCCTGAGCCGATCCTGAGCAATGTTCAGATGAAAGCCTACGATCTGTGGTCGTCGAATCAGCCCGTGCTCATTTTCAGCGCGCAGGCCCAGATGCCACCGGCGATACCAGGAGCCTCGACAGGATCTTCAGATGACCTGCAGTATTCGATTCTTTTGGTGGCCTACCCCGACATCTATCACGATCTGCGCAAAATCTACGCCAGCGTGACCGACAAGTATCACCTCGATCTCGTGCCGCGACTCGAACTGATTGACGCGGTGGACGCCGATGGCGACGGCCGCGGGGAGTTGATCTTCCGCGAAACCTCGGATGGCGGCAGCGGTTGGGTGATTTACCGCGCCAGTGCCGATAAGCTGTGGAAGGTTTACGACAGCTTGAATCCGGAATAGGCTTCCTGAGAATCCCGTGCCGTCCTTACGGGACTCGTCCGTCCTTTTCCGCTCTACCCCGCACTTCCCGGGTTTTCCTATGGCGCCGCTTCGCGGCTGGATCTTCGAAGATTTTGTTGCACCGCTCTTCCTTCTGTTTTTCGCCAAATCACGATGAAGGGTCCCCATCGCATCGACCGTGTTCTTCTACAAGCAAAAAACCGGGACGGGCGAAAGCGCCCGTCCCACACGCTCAGGTCCAACAGCACGTTCACCGTTACTGCGGTTGGGCCTTTGCTAGTGCTTCAGCCGCATCGCAAAGGAACTGCTTGACGGCATCGCTGAAGGGCTGTTTAAAGCTGGCCGGCCAGTTGGCTTTGTCGGCATACAGGGTTTTCAGGCTCTGTTCTATGCCGGGATCCCCGCCGGTAAAGAGCCGAAGTAATGCCTGCCGCCGCTCTGCCAACTTCAGTCCGGTGTCGCTGGTCGGAGTTGCGCCGCTCGCGATTGCGGCCTCCGTGTCTCGCGCCAACTCGGCCCAACCGCGCTCGGACTCGGCTTGCACCTCGGGCGACCAGCGCTGGCGGAGATTCGCCAGTTGTTCCTCGGTGTAGTACTTCTTCATCCAGTCTTTTCTGGTTTGCATTTGAATCACCTCGATGACCTTGCGGAATGGCTCCCAATCGGGCTCCCCGCCCTGAGACACGACCTCTTCGGCTTGTTCGATGGCCCGCACGGCCCGGTCGAGATGGTTGCGCTTCTCAGCCAGGATCTGGCGTTGCTGCCGAAGTGCAGCCGCGAGGTCGGTGTCCTTCCGGCGAAGGAGTTCCCGGATTTGGAATAAGGGAAATCCGATGAACTTCAACGCTACGATCTGCTCCAGGCGTGCAAAGTCGCGGTCGGAGTACACCCGGTACCCTGCCCTGGTGCGGCCGCTGGGCTTGAGCAACCCGAGCTGGTCGTAGTGATGCAGGGCGCGGATGGTTACTCCGGCGCGCTGTGCAAACTCGTGAGGCAGATACGTGCGCACCACGGTTCCCCCTGATTGAAGTTTTACGGTCTGACGTTACGTGAGGGTCAAGCAAGATTTTAGCGTGGCCCTGCCAAGTCGCCCTATAAGCCTGCTTGTGTGCAAGAATGGGGTCCGTGTCGGGGCGCTGAGCCTGTGCACGGAAGGGTGACCCCCTGCTAACGGTCGGCTCGGTCCACTTTATTCGTTAAAATCTGTTTTCGTGGAAGGGCGTGTGAACAAGCTTCGATGCCGGTTTTGGCCTTGATCTCGCTCCTCGAGTCCGGCCGGTACGGCCCAGGACCACGACTTCAGTAAAGTGCAGATGAAGGTCAGCAAAGTGGCCGGCAACGTGTACATGCTGGAAGGCGCAGGCGGAAATATCGGCGCATCGGTGGGCGACGACGGAATCGTGATCGTGGACGATCAATACGCCCCGCTGGCCGAAAAGATCCAGGCGGCGCTGAAAGGCATCACCGACAAGCCGGTGCGGTTCATCATCAACACGCACTATCATGGCGATCACACTGGCGGGAACGCCTACTTCCAGAAGCAGGCGCCGATCATCGCTCACGACAACGTGCGCAAGCGGCTGGAAGCGGCGGTCCGGCAGGCAATGGCGGGTCGATTCATTTGGAACACAAGCCCCAGCCGAAAGAGGCGCTGCCGATTATCACCTTCGATCACGATGTGACCGTGCACCTGAACGGCGAAGATATCCGCGCGCTGTATTTCCCGCCGGCCACACGGATGGCGACTCGATCATCTTTTTTCCGAAGTCGAATGTCGTGCACATGGGCGACGATTTCGTGACCTATGGGTTTCCCTTCATCGATGTCGAGAGCGGGGGCAGCATCAATGGCATGATCGATGCCGTGGAGAAAGTAATCGCGCAACTGCCGCCGGATGTGAAGGTGATTCCCGGGCACGGGCCAGTCTCGAGCCTGGACGACATGCGGGCTTATTCGACGATGCTGAAGGCCACGCGCGACGTCGTCGCGAACGCGCTGAAGGACGGCAAGACGCGCGACCAGATGAAGCAGGCGAAGCTCCTCGATCCCTGGAAGAAGTATTCCGGAGACTTCGTCAGTGAAGATGCTTTTCTGGAGACGCTCTACGACTCGCTGACCGGGCGGAAAAGCGGGAGTTCATCAAGCACAATTGAGGCCACAGGCTTTGCGCCCGTCGCAAGCCTGAGGAGGTCGAACCCAGTTTGCGTCTGACTCGCCGCAAGTTTGTTCAATCGGTTCTCGGAACCAGCGCGGCGCTTGCGCTGCCTGCCGTATTTTCGACTTGCAGCGGCTCTTCCAAGGCAATCACGGGGGAGGCGATCACCGCGGGAACCCACCAGCGCCCCCATGCAATTCGGCGCATCTCAGACATGGCCTTCCCCAAAGGTTTTTTCTGGGGCGCTGCAACGGCGGCCTACCAGATTGAAGGCGCCTGGCAGGAAGATGGCAAGGGCGAATCCATCTGGGACCGCTTCGCACACTCGCCTGGAAAGATCAAGAACAGCGACAACGCAGACGTGGCCTGCGATTCCTATCATCGCTGGCGCGACGACATCGCCCTGCTGCGCGCCATGAACCTGAACAGCTATCGCTTCTCGATCTCCTGGCCGCGCATTCAACCCGCCGGATCAGGCCCGGCCAACTCCAAAGGTATCGACTACTACAGCCGTCTGGTCGACGCGCTGCTGGAAGCAAAGATCAGGCCGCTAGTAACTCTGTATCACTGGGATCTGCCTCAAGCTCTCGAAGACCGCGGTGGCTGGCCCAACCGCGACACCGCCGCCCGTTTCGCCGACTACGTGGATTTGACCGCCCGCGCGCTGGGCGACCGCGTTTCCGACTGGATCCTGTTCAACGAACCGTCGGCCTTCACCGACCTCGGCTACCTCGAAGGCATTCACGCCCCCGGACGCAAAAGCCTTTTCGATTTTCTGCGCGCCTCGCACACGGTGAATCTCGCACAGGGCGCGGGCTTCCGCGCGTTGAAGGCGTCTCATCCGGCAGCCCGCGTGGGCACAGCCTTCAACATGTCCCCTTGCGAACCGGCCACCAACTCCGAATCCGACAAACTCGCGGCCGAGCGTGCGCACGCCATCACCAATCTCTGGTTCCTAGAACCCGCCCTGCGAGGCCATTATCCCGTGCCGTTCACCTTTCTCCCCGAGACGGCGATGGGCATCAAGTCCGGCGACATGGAAAACGTCCGCGCGCCGCTGGATTTCATCGGCATCAATCTTTATTACCGCACCATCGCTTCCGCGCCCAGCGCCATGGAGCGCTTGCCCACACTCAAGAGTGGCTGTTCCCGGTGAAGATGGCCGCAGGAACACAAGGTCCCAAGACCGACATCGGCTGGGAAGTCTGGCCGCAAGCGCTCTATGACATGGTCATGCGCATCACTCGTGACTATAGCCGGCCTGTGATCGAAATAACCGAAAGCGGCTGCGCCTACAACGACGGCCCGGACGCCAGCGGAGTGATCCGCGATACTCACCGCATCGACTATTATCGCCAGCATCTCGCCGCCCTGGGACGAGCCATCAGCGATGGAGCCGATGTTCGCGGATACCACGCCTGGACCTTGATGGACAATTTCGAATGGGCCGAGGGCCTCAGCCAGCGCTTCGGTCTGGCCTACACGGACTTCAAAAGCCAGCAGCGCACAATCAAAGACTCAGGCCGCTGGTACGCAAACGTGGCAGCAGAAAACTGTGTGAAACCTGCCTGAGATCACAGGGAGGGGTCTGTGAGATTGTGTGGGACCGGGTCTCCGTGTCAGGCGCCTGTAAGGCGGCTTGCCTGGCCTCACTTAGTCCCTTCTGTACGTCAGAGCCTGCCCTGAGGGACCGGCAGTCGAAGGGATGACCCCGGTCAGTGCGGCCGTAAGTGCCGGCGGCTGCGTTAGCCCCCGGCCAACGCCTACTTCTGCTGCATCACCAGTTCGCTGTTCTCCACTTTCATGCCCCCAACGTTGGGCAGCTTAAGCCGGTCCCGCTCCTCCGCCAGCTTCTTCTGCAACGCAGGATTCACCAGCGACACCGGCACATTCAGATCTCCCACCTTGAATTCCGTAGGCTCAAAAGTCGCATAGCCGTCTTTTTCGCCAATGTGCCCGGAAACCGTGACCCACACGTCTTTCCCCGCAATCTGCGTAAGGAACTGCCCGTGGACGACATCGCCATCAAAGCTGACTTGCTGGTCTTTGATCGTCGGCGTGCCGCTGCCGAGGTTTGAATCCGGCGTCAGACTCGAACCTCCGGCAGTTCCAAGCGACTGCGCGAGCACGGCTCCAATCTCATTCGAGCTGATGTGAACCTCGGGCTTCGGAGTCGCTGCCGAACCGGTTGCGCTCCGTTTCCGACGGCTTGCGACGACTCCTCCGCTCGCCTGGGACTGCTCCGGCGGCGCTGCTCGAACTGAGCCATCTTCTGATCGAAGGACTGCGCATTGGCCGCGATGGCCGCCGGAGCCTGCGGCTGGGCCACCGGCGCCGGCTTCTTCAGCACAAGAAATATGGCGACAAGCGACGCCACCAGCGTCGCAATACTAACAATGCGGTCAAGCTTGAATTTCATAGAACCCCGCCAGCGGCCAGCCCAGACATACGGGCCCGACATCATGTTAACGGGATAAAGAAAAGTCGTTCAGATGACCGAAGTCATGGGAGTGGGACCGGGTCTATGTGGGACTGTGTGGGACCGGGTCTATTGACCCGGTCAGGCGGCCGCCAGGCCGCTGGCTCTCCTTTCCACGCATCAGAGGACAGGGATCTCACATTTCCAAACCCACGGATACTCGGCCGAGTTTTCACCAAACCAGCCCGCACCGGATTCTGACAGACATAATCCACGCGATCCACCAGACTGTCATTGGATCGCAACACATGGTCAAAAAATTCCTCTTGCCACACGGGACCAGAACGTTTAAGCGCAAGATTGATTTGCCGGGCAGATCTGCCTTTGATGCTCTTCAGGATCTCAGGCAAGCTGTACTCCATCCATCCTGCCTCCGCAGCGCCGAGTAGATCAGGTGTACATGATCGGGCATGACAACGGCGGCATGGACCGAATTTCTTTCCGTCTTCTCTTCGGCAGCATTCAAGGACGATATCTCGCGCCGCAGGCGGCAACTCCCAGCGACGATCGGTGGTGAATGTAACGAAAAGCGGACGGTAGTCCTTTTGGTAGTGGGGTAGACGACGGCGATACTCATACTTCGGCAGCATACCAGCCGCGGCCCTTCGGGCCGCCCGACCGGGTCCGAAACCCGGTCCCACATAAATCAAATCTAGCCCAGCTTCTTCGACAGCATCTCATTCACCAACTGCGGGTTAGCCTGGCCCTTAGAAGCCTTCATCACCTGCCCCACAAAGAATCCCAGCATCGTCTTCTTTCCCGCCCGGTACTGCTCAAGCTGCGTGGGATTAGCTGCCAGAACCTCGTCGACGATCTTCTCCAGCGCCGATGTGTCGCTCGATTGTTGAGGCCGCCCTTCATCTTCATAAACGAGGGGAAAATCCTTTCCCCGCTCGAAGCTCAAGTCGTAAAGATCCTTAAGCATCTTGCCCGAGATAGCACCCGATTCGACCAGGTCAGCCGAAGCCGCCACTCCCTTCATCGAAATTGGCGATTGCTCAATCTGCAGGCCCTTGGCCTTGAGCCGCCCCATCAGCTCGCTCTGCACCAGATTGGCCACGCGCTTCGGATTCTTCGCCGCTTTCGCGGCCGCCTCGAACTGATCCGCCAGCGACTTGGAAAAAGTCAGCACCTGCGCGTCATACTCCGTAATCCCATACTCCTTCACCATTCGCTCCCGCCGAACCTCCGGCAGCTCCGGCAAAGCCTGCGCGATCTCACTCTTCCATTTCTCGTCCACCACCAGCGGCAGCAAATCAGGCTCAGGAAAGTACCGGTAATCGTGTGCCTGTTCCTTCGAGCGCATGCCATAAGTCTTCGCTTCATTCGCGTTGTAAAGCCGCGTTTCCTGCGTGATCTTCCCACCCGACTCGATAATCTCGATCTGCCCCGTTCAATCTCGTAGAACAACGCGTCACGAATAAACCGAAACGAATTCACATTCTTGATCTCGGTCTTAGTGCCAAACTCCTTCTGTCCCCACGGCCGCACGCTGACGTTCGCATCGCAGCGCAGCGATCCCTCCTCCATGTTGCAGTCGCTCACACCGGTATAAAGAATGATCTCCTTCAGCCGCGTCAGATATTCGTAAGCTTCATCGGGCGTCGCGATGTCGGGCTCGCTGACAATCTCGATCAGCGGCATCCCAGTGCGGTTCAGATCGATCGCCGTTTTCTCGTCCGCGTCCGCAAAACCTTCGTGCAAACTTTTCCCAGCATCCTCCTCCAAATGCACCCGTGTGATCCCAATCTTCTTCTTGCCGGAGCCGCCGGAAATCTCGATGAACCCAAACTCGGCCAGTGGCTTGTCATACTGCGAAATCTGGTACCCCTTGGGCAGATCGGGATAGAAGTAATTCTTCCTCGCAAAAATAGAAGTCTCATTGATGCGGCAGTTCAAAGCCATCGCCGCCAGTACCGCGAAGCCAACGGCCTTCCGATTAAGAACCGGCAGCGCCCCGGGCATCCCCAGGCACACCGGACAAACATTGCTATTCGGCGGCGCCCCAAAGCGCGTCGAGCACGAGCAGAAAATCTTAGTCGCCGTCAGCAGCTGGACATGAACCTCCAGCCCAATCACCGGCTCGAACTTCGGGTGAGCGGCGACGGACATCTCCGCGATCGTGGCCATAGAAGAAAGATTATAAAGCTCGGAGTCCCGCGCAGTTTGCCTGGATCACGGGTTCTCTGGGCGCGTCCAGGTACTGTCGACCGCGATCTCGAAGTACATCAGCTCGTTGCCCTTTGCATCCGCGACACCTGTAACGTTAATATTCGCGCCCGACAAAGGCGATGTAATACCGCCGACATCAAAAAACAGAAACCCCGACTGGGTTGCGTGCGGCTCGACCGCCTGGGCCGCGAACTGTGAAGATTCGATCTCCTCCATCTCCTTCGGGATAACCGTGCCCTTCACTTTCTTGCGCGGGATGGGTATCGGGCTGGCCGCGTGTTCCCCTGCGGATTCGCAAGCCGCCGGTAAATGTCCGCGGGCTGATGGGCGTCAGCTTGGAGTGGTGCGCTGTGATGAGCGTGATCTCTATGTTCGCGATGGAGACCGGCTGGTCGCTGTCGTTGGTGACGACGAAAAAAATGGGCAGGAAGCCATGGCCCGCAAAATCCACGGAGAAAATATTGGCCTTTCCCGGCGTGTCGTAAGGATCGGCCGCAATAGCGACCTGCTCGTCGCGATGGAAATCGTGAGCAGGATAGTTAATGGCGGGCTTCGCTACCGGCTTCACGAAGTTCTTCGCGACCAGCAAAACCGGGAGGGACATCGCAACACAAACCATCAAAAGCGGGAATCAACAGGTAATGTTCGAGCGTGAAACCGCAGCCACCGCATATTCTGATTATAGAGTGTGCCGCTCTGGCGATGAGCCGGTTTAGAATGGCTCAGCTTGAGCTATTTTCTCTACAGCCTTCTGCTGGCGGCGGGAATGCTGCTGAGCTTGCCCTTTTGGCTCTACCAGGTCCTGCGGCACGGCAAATATCACACCGGATTCCCCGAGCGCCTCGGAAGGGTGCCCCTGCGCCTGGTGGTGGGAAATGCGGAGCCTTCGGCCGGCCGGAAAGGAGTGATCTGGGTTCACGCCGTTTCCGTCGGCGAGTGCTTGCCGTCAGCGGCCTGGTCGAGGAAATGAAAGCGGGCTTTCCTCAGCATCGCGTGGTGGTGTCGACCACGACGGACACAGGACAGGAATTGGCTCGCAAGCGTTTCGGCGAACAGAACGTCTTCTACTTTCCGATGGACTTCGCATTCGCTATCCAGCCGTATTTGCGAGCTCTGCAGCCTGAAATGGTTCTGCTGGCGGAGACGGAATTCTGGCCGAATTTCCTGCGTCTGGCGCACGCCAGTGGAGCGCGATCGCGGTGGTAAACGCGCGTATCTCCGATCGTTCCTGGCCCAACTACCGGCGCTTCTTCTGGGCGCTTCGGCGAATGCTGGCGCACGTCGACCTGTTTCTGGCACAGACGCAGGCGGACGGCACGCGGCTGCAGTCCATTGGAGCGGAAGCGGGCCGCGTGCGCGTCGCCGGCAATCTGAAGTTCGACGTGAACCTGCCCGCGCCGCCGCGATCTTGGAAACACTCCGGCGGTCGCTGGCCGTAGCAGGCGCTGGGCCCGTCCTGGTTTGTGGAAGCACGTCGAAGACGAGGAACCTCCGCTGCTCAAGGCGTTTGAGAATGTGCGGGTCGGCCATCCGCGCGCTGTGATGATCCTGGCTCCGCGGCATCGCGAGCGCTTCGATGAGGTCGCGATTCTCCTGCAACAGTTGGGAATTCATTTTCCCGGCGCTCGCGCTGGCAGGGCGAATCCCTTGCCGGCGGAGTTCTGTTGGTCGATTCCATCGGCGAACTGGCCGGACTCTATGCCTTGGCCGACGTCGCGTTCGTGGGCGGAAGCCTGGTCCCACGCGGTGGGCACAACATTATCGAACCTGCGCAGCATGGCGTCGCCATCGTAGTCGGAAACCACACGGAGAACTTCCGCGACATCGTTTCGCTGTTTCAGAGCCGCGACGCCGTGCGCATCGTTGGATTGGCCGAGTTGCCGTTGGTACTGATGCATTTGCTCGAGAACGCTTCTGAGCGGCGCGCTCTCGGCCAGCGGGCCAAAGAGACAGTGCGCTCGCAGGCAGGCGCGACAGCACGCACGCTGGAAGAATTGAACGTGCTCCTCAACGAAGGCCCTTATCCTCAGCTCGTTCCCACGCAAGCGGCACACACCGATTGAACCCTCTCTCTGCCATCTACGGCCGTGTCGTCAGTGCTCGCAACGCCCTCTACGACCGCGGGCTTCTGCGGGCTCGCAAGCTTCAAGGAGCGGTCGTCAGCATTGGGAATCTTTCGGCCGGCGGCTCGGGAAAAACCCCTTTCGTGCTGCTTCTTGGCGAACTTCTCAAGGCGCGGGGCTTGAAATTCGACGTTCTCGCGCGCGGCTACGGGCGCAAATCTCGGGGCGTGTTGCTGGTTGATCCCGCCGGCCTGCCGCAAGAGTTCGGCGACGAGCCACTGCTCATTGCGCGAAAGCTTCAGGTCCCGGTCATCGTCGGCGAGGATCGATACGAGGCTGGTTGCTTCGCCGAATCAAGATTCGGCCCACAACTTCACGTGCTCGACGACGGTTTTCAGCACCGGGCCCTCGCCCGGGACTTCGATATCGTGCTGGTAACTCCCCAGGACGCTTCCGACCGGCTGCTGCCTGCGGGACGCCTGCGGGAGCCGCTGAGTTCTCTGCGCCGCGCCGACGCTGTGGTGCTCGCCAGCGGCGCTTCCGCTGAATCGTTCCCCATCGACAGGAAAGCTGATCTGGCGCGTGCGGCGCGGCATTGCGCCGCAGAATGTGCCGCCACGTCCCGTAGTTTTCTGTGGCATCGCCCGGCCGCAGCAGTTCACGCTGCAACTGCGTGCGGCCAATATCGAGCCCGCCGCCGAGGCGTTCTATCGCGATCATCACGCTTATAGTGAGCGGGACGTTCGCGAGTTGCTCGCGCTAAAACAGCGCAGTGAAGCCGGCGGATTCGTGACTACTGAGAAGGACGCGGTCAATTTGGGGCCCGTATCTTTCCGCGCTGGAACCGCTTTCCGTCGTGCCCGTGCACATGGAACTGGCCGAAGCGGCTAACGCTATGGATGCCATGCTGAGCATGATCGAGGAACGAAAAGCCGCAGAGAAAATCGGCGCTGACAGCTTGAACGCTGGCTTATCGCATCTACGACCGAGCACCCTAAAGAAGCCGACGGCTAAGAAAGATAGTCGAGGCATTCCCAAGATGGCGGTGACTTATGGGGGATATGGTCGCCGACGCATTTGTATTAGGTGAAATTTGGCGCATCTCACGCGAGGCCCCGGTATGATTCTCAAACATGATGAGCGTACGGTTGTCCGGCGGCGGCGCCAACGCCGCCGATAATTTGGATCTGGGGATGAATGTTTTTCCCGTGGGTATTGTCGGCGACGACACACCGGCGCATGCTGCTGAAATATTTTCGCCACCAACAAATCGCCGTCAGCGGGGTGCTTAAAGACAAAGTTACAGCTCGGTCGCGGAAACCGATTTGGCCGGCATGACACACACGCCGCGGCAGCGGGTGGTGCGGGTGGACCGCGAACCTCAAGAACGCCGAATGAGCATTTGAACCGCGGACTTTATCTGGCCGCCAGCAACTATGCGCATGCCTCCGACGCGCTTCTGGTCTCCGACTACGGATACGGCGCGGCGACTCCGGCGATCCTGACACACTGCGGGAAAAAGGAAAGCTGGGCTCGGTGCCGATCATTCTCGACTCGCGCTACCGCATCCTGCAATATTCCGGCGTCACGGCAGCGACGCCGAATGAGCCTGAGGTCGAGGAGGCGCTCGGCATGCGCATCGGACAGGATTGGAATAAAGTGGTTACGGCGGGCGAACAAGTGATGGCGCAGATGGAGCTGCAGTCGCTCGTGATCACCCGCGGGCGCAACAGCATGGTGGCTTTTGATGCAACACAAGCCGGTCAACATTCCGATTTTGGGTTCCGACCAGGTCATGGATGTAACCGGCGCCGGGGATACGGTCATTGCGGCTTTCACGGCTGGGCTGGCCGCCGGTGCTACGGCCGAAGAGGCGGCGCAACTCGCGAACTACGCTGGCGGAATTGTGGTGATGAAGCGCGGCACGGCCACAGTTTCACGGAAAAAGTTGTTGCAGGCGCTGGAGCAGTCGCCGCCGGCGACCAGACCTCATTGAACAAACAAGACAAAATTCTGAGCCGCGAAGCGCTGCGCGGCCGCGCGGAAGAATGGCGCCGCACCGGCCAACGCATCACCCTGGCCAACGGCGGTTTCGATCTGCTGCACGTCGGGCACGTGCGCTACCTGCGCGGAGCCAAGGCCCTCGGCGGCAAACTTGTCGTGGCCATCAATTCGGATGAGTCCGTGCGTGCGCTCAAGGGCGAGGGCCGTCCGATCATGCCGGAGCAGGAGCGTGCCGAAATTGTGGCTGCGCTGGCCGAGGTCGATGCGGTGGTGATCTTTTCGGAACTCGACGTGCGCGCTATCATCCGCGAGATACACCCCGACATTCAGGCCAAGGGAACTGACTACACCACGGAGTCCGTTCCCGAGCGCGACGCGGTCGCCGAATACGGAGGTCGTTCGAGATCGTCGGCGATCCCAAAGATCATTCCACCAGTCGAGATCATCCGTTCGCGGCTATCGCCGAGGAAATCGTGAGCGCTGAGTCTGCAGAGGTCTCGAAGGTCGAGCGTCTGCTGATCGTACGCCTGAGCGCGATGGGGGATGTGATTCACACGCTCCCGCGGCGCAGGCCCTGCGCGAGGCCTTTCCGCAAGCCGAGATCGGCTGGCTGATCGAAGAGCGCTGGGCCGAGTTGCTCTGTGCGCCGGGCTCGACTCGTCGCGGACCACGCTCGCCGGAACGCCCCTTAGTGGACTGGGTACACACCGTGAGCCTGACGGAGTGGCGCAAGTCGCTCTTTTCGATTCCGACTGTGCAGCAGATTGCAAAAGTCTGGAACGACATCCGCAGCACCCGCTACGACGTCGCCGTCGATTTGCAGGGGGCAATCCGGTCGGCGGTGCTGGCGCGCTGGTCCGGCGCCAGTGTCGTTTGGGGCGCGGCAGAATCAAGAGAGTCTCCCGCAAGCCTGTGGTACACGCGCAGGGCCGTCGCGCGGGGAGCGCATGTGATCGAACAGTATCTTTCCATCGCCGAAGCGGTTGCCGCGAAGAAGTTGAAGCGGCCGCGAGTGCAACTGCCTCACGACTCGGCAGCCGAGCAGCGCATCGAGCAGCGCCTGTCACAAGCGGAGCTTCGCGATTTCGCGATCCTCAATCCCGGCGCAGGATGGGGAGCGAAGCGTTGGCCTCCCGAGCGCTACGGTTGCGTGGCAAGATCGCTGGCCGCGAGTGGCGTGCGATCCATCATCAACTATGGTCCTGGCGAAGAGGATCTTGCGGGCGTGGCTGAGGCTGCCAGCGGAGGCACAGCAACGCCGCTGAAGTCTTCGCTTACGGAGTTGATTGCGCTTACTCGCCGAACGAGATTGTTCATCGGAGGCGACACCGGCCCGATGCACCTGGCCGCGGTGTTACAGGTGCCAGTGGTGGCGATCTTCGGCCCCACCGATCCCGCGCGCAACGGGCCTTACGGAACACGCAGGATCGTGCTGCGCAATCCGGCGAGCCCCACGACGCACGCGCGGCGGTCAGAGCCCGACGAAGGACTGCTCGAGATCAGCACCGACGCGGTCATCGCCGCCTCGCACGCTTTGCTCTTCGGCGCCGCAACGGAGAATGCCCATGGCTGAGTGGTCGCGCATTGCGCGCCGCGTTCGCGTGCCGCTCGGTTTTGTGTTCGCAGTCTTCTACTTCTGGTTGGCGCGGCCAACCTGGCGCTCTATCGCATTAGGTGCGGTCATTGTGGTGCCCGGGCTTCTCATCCGCGCCCTGGCCTCAGGCCACGTGCGCAAGAACGAGTCGCTTGCGACCTCTGGCCCTTACGCCTACACTCGCAACCCTCTCTATCTCGGTTCGCTACTGATCGGCGTGGGCTTCGCCGTCGCGGCGCGCAGTTGGTGGGTCGGGATTGCCTTGGTGGCGATGTTCCTTGCCATTTACCTTCCTGTGATCAAGAGCGAGGAGACCTTCCTGCGAGAGAAGTTCCCTGAGTTCGAAGAGTATGCCCGGCAGGTGCCGCGGATGTTTCCCGGATCGTTACCCATCCGGGCGCGGCGGAAAAAAACGCGGGATTCTCTTTCGACCTCTATCGGAAGCATCGCGAATACAACGCGCTGGTCGGTGCGCTCGCGATGCTGGCGGCGCTGGTAGCGAAAATGCTGCTGGTAAAGGGGAATTAAGGCGTTTGATTGTCGCTAAGAATCAAGAATCATCAATCGCTTGCTCGCTACTTCTTCGCCAGTAGCTCCCTTGCCCGGCTCAGTTCCGGCCGCGTCGAGTTCCCGCCCGCACAGGTCTTCAGCAACAGCGCATAGTATTCGTTCGCGTCGCTTTGTTTTCCTGCCTCTTCGGCCGCGCGGGCCGCGCCGTAGAGGCCATTGAAGCGATTGGGATTGAGCTTCAAATCCGTCTGATACTCTGCCAGCGCTTGCTGGGGGCGCTTCGCCTCCAGCAGGATCTCGGCAATCATCTCGCGGGTAGGGATGCCTTCCGGTTCGTCGCCCAGCGCATCTTCTTTGTCGGCTATGGGGCGCAGAGTCTCGACCGCGTCGTCATACTTGCCTTCGGCAAAAGCCAGCCATGCCCGGGCCTGCTTCAGATCGTTCTCCGTAGCCTCGGCAAAGTTTGCCTTCTTCAACGACACGAATCTCTCATGGATGGCCTCGATTGCGTTGACATCCTTTCGGACTTCGTCGGGTTGGCGAAGATGTGCCGCACCGATCGCTTTTGCCCAGTAGCCGAACGAGTCTTCCGCAGTGGCTGGAACCGCAACGGGGGTAAGCGCCGCGGCAGTGGCCCAGTCTCGTATCTCTAGCGGATACAACGAAGCAAAGTGCGCCTCCGCGGCCAGTGCGGATCGAAGCCGACGCCGTACATGTCATGCATTTCAGGCATGGACTTGACTTCATCCATGAGCGCGCGGGCACGGCTCCCGGCCGCTTTGCAGGTAGGCATAGAAAGGTAGTTCATGGCGTGGAACTGGTGGCCTTCGCCGCCCACGTGCATGGCCGCGGTCTTGCGAGTGGCGGCGACGGAGGCGAGGTTGGATTTGATGTCGTCCTGCCATAGACCGACTCGAGCGAAAATGTGCGAAGGCATGTGCAGCGCGTGGGGTGCGGCGGGTGCGACCTGCTGCATAGCGGCGTGCGGCGGGAATCCCAAGCTCGCGCCAGTTGCGGCTTGTCATAGGCGTGGATCAGGTAATGCGCCACTCCAGGATGGTCGGGCTCGGTCGCGAAAAGTTTCTCCAGAATCGCGGCTGCTTCTTTTCTGTTCGCGAAAGTCTCGTCGTTGTGCGGCTCGGAGGCCAGCAATGAGAGCGCGTAGAAGACCGCGGCTTCGTGATCGTCGGGATACGCCACGTAAACCTTTTTCATTGCCTCGGAATAGGCCTTGGCGCGGGCGGCGTGATCGAGCTTTTCCGAGTCACTGTAGAACGCGCCGATCGCTGCCATATACGCCTTCTCACGCGGACTGGCCTTCTCGCGCCTGTTTTTCCCCTGCCTCAACCTCGCCGAGCCCGCGCTTGACGACCTTTTCTTCGGGCTCATCCCACAGCTGGTGCCAGATGCTCATCGCGACTCCCCAGTGCGCCATGGCGCAGTGCGGATCGTCTTTCGCGATCTGGAGAAATTCCTTCTCGGCTTCCTCGTACCAGAACGAGTGCAGCAGGGCGACTCCGCGTTCGAAGGGCTTCTGGACCGACGCGGCACAGGCGACCGGGAAATGGACCGTCCCGAGTTGAGCCGTCGTGGAGATCTTCGTGGTGAGGGTGATCCTTGTCGTCGTCAGCAAAAACGATGAAGGATCCGAGGAGGGAGAACAGAAGCAGCCAGGCAAATCGTTTCATTGAGAACCCCACTAAGAGGCGAGTCTAGTAGAGTGAATAGAATCGGTCAAACTTGCACGGTTGAATCCGACAACATGGGCTTCTTTTCAGCGGACCGTTGAATTCGATCGAACAAAACGTTTATCCGTACCTCGTCCGTGTCAGAAAAAAAAGCACAAAAATCTCCACTTTTCCACTTTTCCTCTTGCGCAAAACTAAAAGTTATGGCATCTTCAATCATCCTCATACGAAAGGACGCCTAAATTTGTCAGAAATCACGCACAAATCGCTTAGCGGGCTGCATCGGCCAACAACCGCCGAGTCAGTTTTAGGGCGTCGACCGATTGCGCTAATTAATCCTCGGCGCTCTTTAACGCAAAGCTAACAAAATAAAAGAGCACGCTGGGTGGCGCAGACTGCGGTTCCTTCGCCTTGACACGACACGTCCGCGGTCGCTCGTTCCCCCAGGCATACGTCACCCGCGTAGGGACGGCGTCCGACCCGGCGAGCGCCACTCCCGAACGTTTCGCGGGATCAACTCGGTCAGTGGTGAAAGGTTACGGATACTTCTCCTGGTAGAACAGCCTGGTTTTCCAGGCTGTGAGGTTCGACTCCTCATGGGCGCAAGCCCGCTCCGTGGTCGCACGTTCCCTGACCATTATCGCTCGTTGTAAGATGCGCAGGAAGATTGCGCACACAGTTCAGTCAGTGGTGAAGTTCACGGCAACTTCGTGGCGTGCCTGTTTCGAGGCCGGGGTTCGAGCCCTCAACCGTGATCCCAGTTCCCTGGCTGCAATGCAAGTGCCGCGCGGGCTTAGGTCGTGCCCGAACAAGGTTTCGCCGGTGGTGAAGAGAAGAGTTACTTCGCTCGAAACGACCGACGTTGCGGGGCCGCGAACCCTGCCGAGGCGCTGATTTGCGGGAACACCGGGATCCGCAAGGATCTGGGGGCGTCGTCCCGAAGCTCAGGGGTTGCCGCACACACCTGCCTCAAGTCGAATCTCTTCTCGCACGTTCCCTGGCGAGTAGGGGGGGGTGGGGTCGGGGTTCCGCGGCGAAAAAAGAGTTCGGCCGGTGGTGAAGACGAGGGTTACTTCGCCTGGGGAGCGGGAGATGCAGGTTCGAATCCTGCCACGGGAATTTGGGCCCGTGTAGCTAAATGGCAAAGCGCCTCACAGTACCTTGGTCGCTGATTCCCCGGCTGATTGATCTTAACTTTTGCAACTTCGGCGCAACGTCGGTAAAGAAAGACGGAGTATGAGCGTCGTCATCCGAAATGGAAGACCACAGGTAACCGAGTCGCTGTGCAACTCGTGCTACTGGGCGCACAACCAGCGCGGATTCGCCGAGAGCGAGGAGATTATTCTCTGCGCTTTCCTGCGGCCTGCGCGGCTGGTGCCGTTTAAGGTAAGCCAGTGCACGGACTACAACGACAAACGCGTCCCCAGCAAGGCGGACATGGAAGAGATCGCCTGGATCATTCGCACCAAAGATGTAAATCGACAGATGGGATTCACGACGGCAGATGGCCGCCACTAAGCGGAGAAGGAGGACGATTTGGAAATCGTGCCTTCCGAATAGTTCGGAAAGAGAAATATGCTCGAATTTCTCAAACACGTGCTGAACGGCCAGAACCAGTTCGCCTCTGGCGGATTGCTGCTCATGATCATCGGCGCTGTGGGCGCATACCTGCGCGCGATTCCCAGCAGGATCTGGTACTGGTTCGTTGGTCAGACCACGCTGTCGATCACCGTGAAGGACGAGGATGCGGCGTTCGCCTGGGTTAAGCAATGGTTCGCCGAGCAGAAGTTTCTCGAGCGCATTCGCCGCGTCGATCTCGATACCACGGTGCGCAACCAGAACCTGGCGCTGATTCCGGCTCCGGGCGGCACTGGTTCTGGTATCGCAGTCGCCCATTTCGTGTCGACTTCTATCGCAGCGAAGACACTCGCGGATGGACGCCGAAGCGCAGCGAGTTGCTGGTATTCCAGACGGTGGGCCGCGACCAGGGTCTCCTTAAGTCGTTTGTCTCCGAGATTGCTTCCTGTCACAAGAAGCATGAGCGCGTGCGGTCTTCTCTCTACGTGTACTCCGAATATTGGGACACCGTGGAAGGCTATAACGCCCGCTTGCTCGACTCGGTGATTCTACAAACCGGGGAACGCGAACGTCTGATCTCCGACATCGAGAAGTTCAAGGGTTCGAAGGCGCGCTACCGCCATCTCGGCGTGCCGTACCACCGGGGATATCTTTTGTACGGCCCGCCCGGTACGGGGAAGACGTCGCTGGTGTCGGCCATTGCGGGGAAGTTTGCCATGTCGATCTATGCTATCAACCTCACCGACTTTAACGATCGCTCTTTGACCAAGGCGATGAACGATGTTCCTCCGGGTTCGGTTGTTCTGTTCGAAGACGTCGACTGCATGATGGCGAGTAACCCCCGCAGCCGTGCGGAGAAGCCGGCGCCAGCCGATCCGCGGGAAAAACCGGATGGCAAATCGGTGGCTGACAAGTTCGGCGTGACGCTGTCAGGACTGCTGAACGTCCTCGACGGATTTCATGCTCCAGACGGCGTGCTGTACATGATGACGACGAACAAGATCGAAGCGCTCGATCCAGCGTTGCTGCGACCCGGGCGGATCGACTACCGCCTGTACCTCGGCGTCGCGTCTGATGAGCAGAAGCGGGAACTCTACCGCCGTTTCTTTCCGCAGGCCGAAGAGTTCGAAGGCCACGCCTTCGTCGAAGCCCATCTGTGGGCCGAGACGATGGCGGACTTTAGGGCCTGCTGCTGGAACTTGCGGAAAAGCCTGCGGGTTTGCGCCTCGTCGAAGGACTGGCGGAGCCAAGCCCGCAGCAGGAAGAAGAAGCGGTGCCTGCGCTGCAGTAACGCAGGCACCGAAAGTTTTGCCGGTGGTGAAGACCACGGTTACTTCATAATCCGCAGGTTGCGGGTTCGAATCCCGCCGTGGCGCGAGTCATGTAGCTCAAGTCATGTAGCTCAAGTTGAGAGCATCGGAACCGCACCGTCGTCGCCTAATTCCCCGGCGATGTGGTTTGACGATCTTGAAGAAGATCCCTACCTGCAGACAGAATGTCGGGTCAGCATGACATGACGAACTTAGCATGAGCTAGAAGCATTTACTGATCAGCTAGAAGCTTCTAGCTGACAGCAACAGCAAAAGGAGGCCACACATGGCTCGACTGAATCTACTCAACCTGAACTTCGGTCCGCGCACGCATGAGGGCGCGCCGGCCCGCAACCTCTCGACGGAGCTGCAGCTGCGGCGCTCGGTGCTGGCCTGCCTGCTCTGGGAGAGCCAGTTCTACGAGGACGGAGTCGAGATCGCAGGCCGTATCGCGGAACTGGTGCCCAAGGTCGCGGCCGAGAAGGTGGCCGCGCTCGCCGTCGAAGCGCGCGAGCAGATGAAGCTTCGTCATGCGCCGCTGCTGCTGGTGCGCGAGATGGCACGTCACGCCACGCATCGCGGCTTGTGGCGGAAACGCTCGCGCGGGTCATCCAGCGTGCCGACGAGCTCGCCGAGTTCGTCGCCATCTACTGGAAGGACGGTCGCGTGCCGCTCTCCGCGCAGGTCAAGAAGGGGCTGGCCGCGGCTTTCCCCAAGTTCGATGAGTACCAGCTCGCGAAGTACGATCGCGGCGGACCCGTCAAGCTGCGCGACGTGCTGTTCCTCCGCACGCCAAGCCTCGCGACGAGGCGCAGGCGAAGTGTGGAAGCGCCTGATCGCCGGCGACTCACGCGCCCGACACGTGGGAGGTTGCCTCTCGCTCTGGCGCCGACAAGCGCGAGGCCTGGGAGCGTCTGCTCCGCGAGCAGAAGCTGGGCGCTCTTGCCCTGCTCCGCAACCTGCGCAACATGCGTGAGGCCGGAGTGGACGAGTCGCTCGTGCTCGCCGCGCTCGGCTCGATGAGCACGGCGCGCGTTCTGCCGTTCCGCTTTCTTGCTGCGGCTCGTTACGCTCCGCAGTGGGAGGAGGCGCTTGAGCAGGCCATGCTCAAGTCGTGCGGATCAGCAGAAGCTGGCCGGCCGACGATCGTACTGGTCGACGTTTCCGGCTCGATGACCGCGCCGCTCTCGCATCGTTCGGAGATGCAGCGCACCGACGCGGCTTACGGGCTCGCGGTGTTGCTGCGCGAGATCGCCGAGAAGGTGCCGTGTGTTCATTCTCGGACACGCTGGTCGAAGTTCCGGCACGTCGCGGCTTCGCTCTGCGCGACGCAATCGATGCCTCGCAGCCCACAGCGGCACCTTGCTGGGCAAGGCAGTCGAGCGGCTGAACCAGGGATGAGAGCGCTACGATCGCCTGATCGTCATCACCGACGAACAGGCACACGACCGGTTCCTGCGCCGAAGGGCAAGGGATACATGATCAACGTGGCCCCTACAAGAACGGCGTCGGCTACGGCAAGTGGACGCACATCGATGGCTGGAGCGAGTCGGTCATCGAGTACATCCGCACGTTGGAGAGACGGCGGACTGAATGGGACCGCGGAGGCGTTGCCTCTCCGCGGTTTTCCGAATAGGGGCGAAAACTCGAGCCTCCGGACTCACGGGGCCCTGAGCTGAGTCAAAAGGATGCCGGCGCTACGCTGCCGGACTACTTGTCGTCGGCATCGTGGTCGGGCTGGCCGGCGCTCTTTAGAGTGACTTGGTCGTGGGAGAGCGCCCCGCTTTTCTGCACCGGCGGAGTTTGGGCCTGAGGGTCGGGCTTCGGTTCCGCAGGCGGCTGCGCGACTTGCCAGGCGTCGATCGGGTGAGCGCTGGTGATTGGAGTGATCATTGTCAAGTCTCCTAAGAGACAGGATCGGCGGTGGACGAGAAAACTTTAGCGTCGTCAGGCGGGAGTGGTGATCTTTAGTAAGAGTTACCACAACGTAATTCACCGGCGCTGGAACGACTCGATCAAGCTCGAGCCAACGCCGCCAAGGTCACCCGTTATTGGGAAAGCGCAGCGTGTGGGCCTTGGGGGCTTTACTGCGGCTTCCCGGTGAACCCGAAGGCCCTTCGAATCCGATGCGACGACGGGGTGGATCCGGAGGGTTGATTAGCTCTCGGATTGCGTCCATGAGGCCCTGGATATCGGCGTCATGGGTTTCGAGACGGCGTTCGACCTCCGCCAGCTTGGCCAGAACCTCGCGATTGGCGGCGATTGCGCGGCGCATACGCACAAAGGCGAGCACCACGAACACGCTCATCTCAATGGCGCGTTCGGAGTTCAGCACAGTGGCGGCCATGATCGCGCCGTGTTCTGTAAAAGCATACGGCCGGTACCGCGTACCGCCGTGGCCCTCACTTGAGATCACATTTTGTGATCTCAAGATTTGGAATTCCTGCGGCGAGAGTTGAAACCGAAACGCAGGCGGAAAACGCTTCGCATTGCGTTTGACCTGCTGATTGAGATGCCGCACTTGCACTCCATAAAGTTCGGCCAGGTCTGCGTCAAGGATGACTCGGTGACCCCGAAGAGCCAGAATCTTGGAGTCGACTTTTTTCGCTGCGACGATTGCTGTTTTCGCCATAGTTCAAATTTGAGATCACAAATTGTGATCTCAAGATACCTGAAAAACTCGCACTATGAGGATAGCAGCGGCGGGATGCGAGAATGCCGCTTAAGCAAATACTTAGGGCATGAGTTTTGATTCAGGAAAACATATGAATGATCAGGCCCCTCCGCGCGGGCGAGGGTTTCTTCGGAACTCACGGGATCGCATGGCGGAGACAGTTGTCGGACAGGAGTGTCCGACCCACACCGGCAACTACACTGCCACCCACGAAATGACAAAGGGCCAGGGGCATCCGTAATTCGTAAATGGAACTAACCGGTCTTCGTTAGCGGGCAACCGGGGTTGTATACTCTACGGCGACACCTCCAAATCCACGACGTCTGTGTCATAAAACCTCTGGCCGACCGGCGAGACTGGGTACGCCCGGACGCGCAGAGATTTTACTTTGCCTTACAGCCTCGGTAGCTGCCGCTATTGTCAACCGACCTCGCGTCGGTGCCGGCTGGCAGCGAGAGAGGCGACCGAGGCGCTGGTACTTCTCCGCCGGCCAGATAGTAAGAGGAATTGCAGACAATCCCGGGAATTGAGGTAGTAGCTATGCCCCCAATCGAGATTCTTACCGTGGACGAAGCAACCGAGAGCGCGGCTCCTACGACCGCGCCGGGGACCGAGAACGGGTCGAAGCCACGGCGGTTTTACGCATTGACGCTCAAAGACCACTTTCGATTACTCGTGCCCTTCCTGGTGGCGGGCATCGTAGGGGTGGTGGCCAGGCTCAAGTATCCCTATTGGTGGCCGGCCAACGAACTGGTCTATTTTCTGGCCGATGCCTTTATCGTCGCCATGGTACTGGGCGTTGCCTTCGACGTTTTCTCCGCCAAGCTACTGGTGGAAAGAGTTTCCGACGGCCTGGCGCAACGGTTGGTGGGACGAGGTTTGCCGAGCGAGATGCAGGCGCCGATTCGCGACGTTGTTTCCACAGACCTGGTGCGGGACCGCTATGTGAAGTCTTATGCTTTTTCGAGTCTCGAAGATGGACGCGTCCAGTTGAATGTCGAAGTCCGCTACGAGGTGAGGAACTATTCCGAGGCCGTGCGCGACTACGCGCCGGAAATGGTGGCTGAGACCTTTTTTCACCCGGAGTTTCGCTTCCTGGAGTATGGAATTGCGGGGAGAAAAATTTATACGTTCTCCGATGACAGCCTCTCCTCCAAGGTTGAAGCTTCGGACGAGCTCGGCGTCACACGAGTGCCCCGCACATCGTTGCCGCCGGTGATCCTGAGACCGGTCAGGACCGGTGAGAAGGCGGCGTGCCGAGTCACGTGGAGGTACGGCTTAACCGTGCCGGAACAGTATTGTGATGTGACCGATCTTGACGAGGCCACGCTGGGAGCTACTTTGCAGGTGGAGAATCTGCCGGAAGAACTGGAGTTCGTTTCTGGGGGCGATGCCAGCGTGCACCACGAGGCTGGGAGCCAGTCGTGGTATTTCGAGAAGGCGTTTATCGCGGGGCAGCACGTGCGGGCATGGTGGTTTCGGCGGAAGCCCGCGATGCGAGGGGCGCGCCCCGGGAGCCGATAGAGCCCGGCAAGGCGCCCCCAGCAAGGCAAGGTCAAAGGCGTCGGACAGAGCCTGCCCTGAGCCTGTCGAAGGGAGTGTCCGCCCGCACAATCCTACGCGGCGGCAATGCGGTGGATCAGGTCTTCCTGTTCGGATTTGCTTTCGGCGCCGATGGTGAAGGCGTCGAGCACGCCTAGCGATAGCGCGTACTTGATGGCTTCGTCCTGCCGATTGCGCAAGTCACCTTGACCAAGAATTTTCATCCCGACTAAGGCTTTGCCTGCCGCCTTCATCTGCTTTAGAACTCCAACCACAGTCGCCGGATCAGAGTCCATGTAGGCGCCGACGGGATTAATGCGGGCGAGATCGATTTCGACCCACGGGGATTTCGCGGCGGCGCGCAGGGCTTCAATGCTGTGGCACGAGCATCCGTGGGCGCGGATGGTCCCCTTTTCTTTGGCTTCGGAGAGAACGTCCATGACGCCTTTGTAGCGCTCGGTCCAGTCGGCTTCGGTGACGCAGTGCATGAGGCAAACGTCGAGGTAGTCGGTGCCGAGTTCGCGGCGGAAGCGATCGAGATCGGCGCGGGCGGTGGCCGGATCGCGCGCCCAGGTCTTGCTGAGGACCGTGACTTTGTCGCGGGGCACGTGCTTGAGCGCTTCGGCGACGTGAGGATGGCTTCCGTAAGAGTCGGCGGCGTCGAAGAAACGCAGGCCGTGGTCGTATCCATTGAGGAGAAGATCGGAGAGGCCTTTGACGCCGAGCGCCGTCTGGTGCGAGTGATGTCCGGAGCCAACCGTGCCGGTGCCCATGGCGAGGCGGCTGGTTTTGATGCCTGTGCTGCCGAGAGTCACAGTGTCGGAGGCGGCGAACTTCGCGGGCAGAGTTACGTTCGCGAGACTGGTAAGTATGGATTTAGAGCTGAGCCAGGCCGCTCCCGCGGCGGTGGCGGAGCGGATCAGGAATTCGCGACGACGCATGGTTCCCTCCTGAGTCGGTGGCACGCCCTCGTTCCTATGAGGCTACACCTGACAGGTAAGGTTGCACGAGAGTTTTCGCGCAGACATTCGGCCCCACTAGGGCGTGGAGTCCTGGCCAGCGCGGCGCAGAATCTGTCTCACAAATTCTGTCTTCCCCTGGTTGTATGCTTCCCGGTCGGTCGCAAATTTGTGGGCCAGGTTTCGTTTCAGGGCGGCGTACGCGGAAACATCCTCAGGATGGGTCCTGAGATAGTCCCTGAACGCGATGTGGCGGCTGTACTCTTGGCTGCCCGGCGGGCAGACGTAGAGGTGGTGTGCAATTTGACGCGGTGGGGTTCGGAAAGCCTCGCGACCGGCGACGCCCAAGTCTCCCCGATGCTCGTATCCCAAGGAACCCAACCGCGTGTAGACGAGTGGCAAGTGGGTGGCTGATCCCAACAGGATATCGATGTCGATAATGGGCTTGGCTGCAAGGCCAGGAACGGCTGTGCTGCCCACGTGCTCAATTGCAGTGGCTAGTCCATTCAGGACCGGAGCGATCCGGCTGCGAAGTGTTTCGAATTTTTCCGGCCATAGCGGGTCGTAATCTTCGATTGTGATCGGTGCGGTCATTCGAACTGTTTGCGGAAGGCCGCCAGTTGTTGCTGGACGTCGGCGAGTTCCTGGCGCAGGCTGGCGACTTCTTCTTCGAGACGGGCGAGGCGCTGGGCGGGCGGCGGGACAGATTGCGCCGAGACATCGGACGCGGTTGTGGAACTATTCGCCTCCCGCTCAACGGCGGCCCGCGAGACCGTAGGCTCCAGGGGTTCGCCAGAGAACAAATGCATATACCGGTATTCCTTCGTGCCGGGTTGGCGGGCAAGGATGCACACGAGCGGGGCCTCGCGCTGCGCGAGGCGGTCGAGCGTGGAGACGACGTCGTCGAGAGCTTCGAAATGGTACATGCGGTCGGTGCGTCCGCGAAGTTCGCCGGGAGTCTGCGGTCCGCGGAGCAGGAGGACGCAGACGATGGCGATCTCGCGGCGGTCGAAGTTGAAGACTTCCTGAAGTCGGTGTTCGTACTTGGGGACCCGGCTATCGGCTCCGCCTGCGGGTCCGGCCATGCGCTTTTCCTGGAGCGTGGTGAGGGCTTGGCGGACTGTGGCGTCGTTGAGGGTCATGATGGGGTCGCGATTGTTTTTCTGATTACAGGCGTTGACCAGCGCGTTGAGCGAGAGCGGGTAGTAGTCAGGCGTGGTGATGTCTTTTTCGATGAGCGAGCCGAGGACGCGAGTTTCGATGTCAGTAAGGAGTAGGGTCATGGATGTCGGTTTTGGCCGATGTCCATTCTAACGGAAGCATTTCGCGGTCAGGACTCTGTTCGTCTGCGCTCAGGGCAGGTCACTCGCACGCCCGTCCAACGACGCTTCGCTAGATCCGGAACGGAGCCGCGAGCAGGCGGAACGGCAAAGTGATAGCCAGGAAGACGATTTCGAGCACGCCGTGGACTGCTACGCCGATGATGCGGAAGGGAAGCAGAATCAGCCAGACGAAGGGATACGCTACGAGGGCGAGCAGGGCCAACGGCCAGCAGAGGACAAAGAGGATGCACCAGAGCAGGAAAGTGAACATTGTTGCGAGACCTCCCTCTAGTTCATTGTACGTCGGGGCATCGGTGGAAGTTCCATGCGTCGGAGGCGGTGGGGCGGAGGGTAGGTTTCGAAACAGGCTCAAGAGTCAAAATCCCCACCCTAGCCGCAAAAGACGCGGCTAGGATGGGGCACCCTCTGGTTCCTTTCTCCGTCGGATTCCGGTTAGAACAACGCGGTCGAGCGGCGTTTCCAGGTTTTTCCCTTCTCTTTGGCGATGTTCTCCATGTCGCTCACATAGGCACCCGCCTGCGTCAGGACGTGGTGCAGGTCGTTGCCGATGCTGATGAAGGTGAATCCTTTCTCGAGAAATTCGCCGACGCGGGCCGTGCCGAAAAGGAACAGGCCAAGGATGACGTTGTTCTTGCGGGCGTGCTCGATCAGCTTCTTCGTCGCCGCGTCGAGTTCCGGCGAAGTGTACATGTGGGGGAACTCGTATTTGTTGTAGAGGCCCATTGACATGCAGAGATCGTTCTGGCCGAGGAAGAGAATGTCGACGCCGGGGACGGCGGCGATCTCAGCGATGTTTTCGATGCAGGAAGCTGTTTCGACCTGCAGGGCGACGATGCCTTCGTTGTTCCAGTTGCCGGCGTAGCCGAGGAGTCCGCCTTTGTTCATGCTGCGCTGCGGGAAGTAGACCGAGCGCGTGCCGACGGTGGGGTACTTGGCACAGCTGACAGCCTGGCGAGCTTCATCGGCAGTGTTGATATAGGGAATGAGGACACCGTCGGCGCCCATGTCGAGCGCTTGCTGGATGCCGGGCCGATCATCGTATCCGCCGACACGAACCAGAGACTTGGCGCCACCGTTGGAGATGCCGCTGAGCATGGCTGAAAGTTTCTCGTAGCCCATCGGACCATGCTGGGTGTCGACCAACAGCCAGTCGTAGCCGCTGTGCGCGAGTTGCTCGGCGACGGTGGGGCTGTGGGCGTTGAGGAACAAGCCCATCTTGGGGGCTCCGGCGCGAAGTTGTTTCTTGAATTCGGATCCGCTGAGGGCGGCGTCGGTCATGAGTGTTCTCCTCGTGAAATTGAATTGCGTAGTGTAACGTATGCGGGCTCGCGCGACGGCTAATGCGACGTTAAATTTTGTCGGTGTGACCGTGGGACAGATAAAACAGCAGATTCCTCGGTTGCCGTCGAGTACGCTCCGGCCGCGCTCGGAATGACAAAATCCCGCGAGTAAGCCTATAGTTTTCTAACACCAAGGAGATTCAGATGCGGCTACTTTTGAACTGGGTGCTCAGCGCACTCGCAGTTTGGATCATGGCGCAAATCGTGCCCGGGATTTCGGTGCACGGGCCGGTTGCCGCGCTGATCGCGGCGTTGGCGATCGGATTCATCAACGCGACCCTCGGCGCGCTGCTCAAGATTCTGACCTTTCCCTTGACCCTGGTGACGCTGGGCTTGTTCTGGTTTGTGATCAACGGGCTCATGCTGGAGCTGGCTTCGGCCGTGGTTCCGGGATTTCAGGTGCGCGGATTCCTGGCGGCTTTTGTGGGTGCAGTCGTACTGAGCCTGGTGAACCTGGTGTTGAAGGGAATCGTAATGCCGAAAGATAATCGGTAACCCGGTTCGTGATTTTCGCCGGGCAGATGGAGCGTTATGAAATACGTGCTTCTCCTTCTCGCGCTATTCGGTGTAATCGCATCTTCCCTCGCCCTGCGCGAACACTACCGTGAATACGGCGATGCTCCCTGCGACATCAACGCGCACTGGGACTGCGGCGTCGTCAATCACAGCCCGTACGCCATGCTGGCCGGAATCCCCGTCGCCGCTCTCGGCATCGCCGGATACATTCTCATGGGCGGGCTCGCATTTCTGCGTTCCTACCGTCTGCTGCTCGTTCCCACGTTTGCAGGACTTGCCTTCTCCCTGTATCTCGCGAACATTGAGGCTCACGTCCTCGGCGTCTGGTGCATCTACTGTGTCATTTCCCTCGGCATCATTTCGTTGATGTCGCTGCTTAACCTCGGAACAGTCGTCTCACACATGGTGCGCCAACCATCGTCCGCGTAGTGCGGAATCGTCGGAAGCCCTCACTTTCTTGTTGGTGCATGCCAATCCTGAAGCGTGTCGACGTGCCATCTTTTGCCGCTCGGCAGTCGGGGGCAGGCATAAAGGAGAAGCAGGCGGCGATACCGCTGCAACGAGGGGGCGATCCCCGTCATAGCGCCCCGCCTGACGCCTGCCCCGCTTCCAGTTCAAGCCCAATTTCATTTGTCCGCTATCGGGTGATGACCCGACCCAAATCAGAAGCAGGGAGCTACTCCGTCGGCGCCGCAGATCTCTTCGCGCCCAGCTTGCGATTAATGTCACCGGCAAATTCGGTGAAAAAATTCAGTAGCGCCCCATAACCCGCCTGTCCGAGCATCGCCCGCCCGCCTTCCGCAAATGCATTCCGCGGATGCGGCTTCCATGCCGTAGAAATCAATCCGCCGGCGAACGAGCCTCCATACAGCGCCAACTGCGGACGCAACTCCTGCTCGCTCTCGTTGTAAGTAACAAAATTCCGCAGGATCGCGTGCCGCGCCCTCGGCCAAAACCCGCTGCACCGGCATTGATCGTAACGTGGTTCGTACTTGAGCTTCGCATTACCCCACGCCGCCAGAGTGTTGGCCGAAATGAATTGCCCTTCGCGTGACGCAAATCGCTCGGCATATCCGCCCCAACCGTCATCCCATTGCGAAGGCGCGCCTCGCGCCTGATCAACTCCGGCGGCAAACATGCGTTTTAAATACGCGCCAGGAGTTGCGAGCGTCTGCTGCAGATAGATCTCCTTCCGCTGTGTCGCGGTCAATGTCTGCAGTTCCCGATTTCGACCGACATAGGGTCCGGTAAGCCATCCGCTCTCCCAATCTCGCACCTTCACCAGCGTCGCCGTTCCCAGCCGCTTCGTCGCCTCAGCCGCATGCTGGGTAGCGGCTTTCGTCCTCTTGGCGCCGGATTCGGCGAGTCGTCTTTCTCTTCTGCTTTCGGCGGAGTCGGCGAAGGATTGTCCGGCAGGGGCGGCGGCGCGTTGGGCTGGTCCTGTGCCAGAGCGTTTTCGCACCCGAGGAGCAGGGCGCAAGTCAGCACTAAAGCCCCGTAGAGCCCGCGCCACGCCCGGAATCCAGCCCCCAAACTCTTCACCATTCCGCGTGGTTCGCGGCCCTTTACTACTCTACAGTCTTTTTGCCCACGCCCCGGCAACCGGCTAAACTCCATTCGATGCACTCCCTCTACAACCGCGTTGCCGGACAAAGCGTCGAACGCCTCTGCGCCCTCAGCGACGGGATTTTCGCCGTAGCCATGACCTTGCTGGTGCTCGATCTCCGGGTTCCCGCCGCCGAAGCCGTTCACTCCGAGCGCGATCTCTGGCGTGTCCTGGCCTCGCTCGGACCGCGCCTTCTTATCTTTCTGATGAGCGTGATGACCCTCGGCATTTTCTGGGTCGGCCAGCAGACGCAGCTCAACTACTTCGCGCGCGCCGACCGCAATCTCGCATGGATTCACATCTCATTCCTGTGTGCCGTCTCGCTGACGCCGTTCTCCACGTCGCTGCTTGCAGAATTCATCCACTATCGGACGGCGTTGCTGGTTTATTGGCTCAATATTTTTCTGCTCGGCCTGACGCTCTACTGGAGCTGGAGCTATGCTACCCGCGCCCGGCTTCTCTCCGACGACGTCCCCGCCGAAATTCACCCCGCGATCGTGCGCCGCATAGTGGTCGCGCAGTCGCTCTACGCGAGCGGAGCCGCACTATGTTTTCTGAACACGTACTACAGCATCGCCGCGATTGTTTTGGTCCAGGTGAACTACGCCATCGCCCCGCAATTCTGCTGGGGCCTGTTTTCGCGGAAGGCGGCGGAAGAATAAAGCGGTGGCTCGGAGGAAAACTCTGTCGGGAAAAAGTTTGGGGAGAGGCCGACTTGCAGCTGCCGTAGGAGGCTGACCAGATGGCAGGCTTCAGCCCCTGAGGTACCGTTCTGCGACTCAGGCGCACGACGACGGAGCGATCTTCCGCAATCGGGTTGCAACAATCCACTGGAAGACGTGGAGGAACGTCAGTACCCCGAAGACGAAAAGGGCAAGTGACCATAGCACAGGGCAAAACGAATCGAGCCAACGCCAGCAAGGGACATCGAGGAGTAAAGAATCGCCCTGAGGGCGTGCAGTACTTCATCTGCAACAGCCATCGCAGACAACGACAGCAGCAGTAAATGGAGCTGCTGCAAGTTTATCAAGGCGCACGCTCAGCCTAGCCAAGCGTGAATCTCCCCTTGCCCCTGTCGAAGTCTCCTCCGCTCCCAGATTGTAGAAGTACAGAAGGGTCCGAAATGGAAAATCGTCGCGCACACAACTCCTAATAGCAGGAAAAACAAATAGAGCCTGCCTGCGAGGGTGACATTAGCCACATCGAGAGAATGTCCATACATTCTTTAGACACCAGGGAGTCAGCCGCAACTCACTACCCCCGCTCAAACGCGTGTTTTTTCTCCAACTCCTCTACCGCCGCCCGCCGCGCGTTCTCGAACTGTTCCGCCTGATTCATCAACCCCTGAGTCGCCTCCGCCCATTCGCCTTCGATCCGGAGCAACCCCTGCGCCGCCACCAATCGCGCTGCAACTTCCAGCAAGTGCCCAGGCGTCGTCTGCAGATACTGCGCCTCCGCCGGATCGCCGATCCACACTCGCGACGCACCCCGGCACTGGGATAATCCCAGCTTTGTCTCCCAATAAACTTTCCTCTCCACGAACTCCGCCATCGCCTCATCCGTCGCCTTGCCAAAGACCCACTGCTGCCGCTTGAAGTCGTAATGCCGGCTGGAGAACGGTACCGGCAACAATTTCCCCGATTTCAAGAACTCAATCTGCCGGCGGTCCACTTCCTTGCGCAGCGCGTTGATCACCGGGGCTTCCGCGTCCTGCGGCTCAAGCGATGGCATGACCTCGTGCACCGTCTGCGACAAATTGACTGCCACCGGCGCATGCAGCCCCTCCGACCCTTCCAGCCGGATGTCGCCATGCAGCACCCAGAAATCCGCCCCCGACGTCGACCGATGAAACGGCCAGTCCAGCTTGATCGTCAGCGGCAGCCCCGTTAGCGTCACCCAGATTTTCTTCGCGACGGTCTCGCGTGCGGCATCCAAAATTCCCCCGCTCTCCTGCCCGTGCGTCATATCCAATCCCTTTTTGCTGAAAGATGAAACCAGATGTCGGATCAATTCTACCGAACAAGCGGTGGCCGCACTCCCAAGGCCGGGTTATTGGCGATCGGATGCCGGCGATTGGCTACTATTCTCCACTAGCCATCCCAACAATCCCAGCATGCAGAAGCCGACGGCGTTCAGGATTCCGTGTGTTCTTGCCATCTGCGGGATCGTCAGGACGTCACTCCCCAGAAAATCCGCGATTGCGTAAGTGCCGGACAAGACCATGCCCGCGAATACCGCTGCCGACGCCACTTGCAGGAGCACCCGCGCCGTAGCGTCATGCGCCCGCTTTCCGCAGTCTCGCAGAAATAGTGCGAGGACCGCGACGCTCGCGGAAAACATCAACGCCGCTCCCATCTTCAGCGCCGGAGAAATCAGAAACCCCACCGCTACCACGTACGGCAACCCCACGATCACCGCCACGACTCGCTTGAGCCAAAGTTGCGGCCTGCGCCTTTCGGCGGACAAAAGCGTGGCCGCCGCAATGGTCGCCGTCGCAAATCCTGCGAAGTGAAAGTGCACCGCTGTCAGCAGCCCGATCGGTTCCTGAATTCCCATGGGCCGCATCCCCAGCCGCGAAGCCACCAGCCAAGCCCCGCCAACAGCCAGATCGATCTTCGCAACCGCAATTGTGGCGCGGGCGCCCCCTTCACCTTCCTGCCCGCGTCTGACCACGAAGCCTGGACCAACTCGACCACCCCTCCCCCCGCCAGCAGCACACAAACCAGCATCCATCCCAGCGCAACCAGCCCGGCGTTCCTCCCTGGCGGAAGCCACATCGCTATCACCGCAAGGGCCGCGCCCAGCGGTTGTAACCGGCTGGCCGCACTGTCACACCAGCCCGACCCCGAGATCGCACCCCCGAGCGCCATCCCCAATGGGACGGCCACCAGTGGCGCAAACAGAAATATCAGTTCAACGGCTCCCATGCGCGCGATTCCAGCCCGCGCCGCCACCGCCATCCCCGCCCAGACCGCAGCTCCGATCGTGGCCGAACCCGCCGCCCAGAAATGCTGCTGCTCATTCCGCCTATACGAATCTCGTTTGTCATTCCCGTAGAGAGGAATCTGCTTCTCACTGCGCCGTCGCAACGTCGTCTCCATCGATCACCTCACCCAACCGGCCGCAAAGCCGCTATCCCGAAAATCGCCACCAGGGCAATCAGACTCCCCACATACAGCAGGTCGAGCCCCCGATTCTCGCGGCGCACTTCGCGGTCGTAATAAAAGACCTGGAGCACAATCCGGAGCAACCAGAATCCCGCGATGAACGCGCTCAGGAATCGTCCCAGCAAACTCGCTCCCGCAAGATCCGGAGCGAACCCGAAACACAGCGCGGCAAACAGCCCCACCACAATCACGATGTAGACCCAATGCACATAAAAGATCTGCCTCAGGAACCGCGGCACTCCTGCCAGCCGGTCTTGCACCCGCAACCGCCCAGGCAATGGAACGTTGGCCGCGACGATTCCCAAATGCACCGCCCCCGCCCCCCAGATCAGTTGCTTCATCAGTTCGGAAGACATATTCACGTCCCGTGCTGTTCTGCGTGGTTCTGGGCAAAGATCTGTTATGTCAGATTATTCTGTATAAAAAGAACGAAGCACCCAAAAAAATTAAACGGCCTTTTTCCGCATCTTGGTTCCCATCCGCAACAGTTTTCGCACCGTTCCTGTGGGCAGGCGCTTCATCTGGTCGTAGAGCTCCGTCACCGCTTCGAAGAATCCCGCCATCGCCTCCAGCCGCTCTCGCGTGTAGACCGCGCCTGGCTCTTTCGGATCGAGGGCGGCAAGGCATCCCCGCAGCACTTCCCGCGTCGGATCGATCTCCCGGCGTTTCCTCTGCTCAATCACCAGCCGGAACATCTCCCATACGTCTTTCATGGACTCATAATGTTCCCGCCGATCGCCCAGCACGTGGACCGCCCGCACGATCCCCCAGGTCTCAAGTTCGCGGATGGAAGTGCTCACGTTCGAGCGCGCCACGCTGAGCGTCTCGGCGATCTCCTCGGCCGGCAGCGCCCGCGGCGACAAATACAGCAGCGCATGGATCTGCGCTACCGTCCGGTTGATTCCCCAGCGAGTCCCCATCTCTCCCCAATGGAGGATGTACTGTGTCTGCACTCCAGTAAGTTCCGCCATGTCGATTATTTCAGTACAGACTGAATATACAGAACAGTAGGCGGGTTGTCAAGGATTCCGCATGGTCCCTATCTCCTCGCGAACAACTGGGGACTAGCGCGCCTCCGGTCGGCGGTCATTGATCGGGGTGGATACGCACAATTTCCCGAGTCGGAGAGTGTAGATCGGGTAAAGCCGGCAGTGTGCTAATTTACAGGCGAGTTGGTAGAAGGATCGCTCAGGGCAATGAGCTTGCCGAGCGGATATTCGGCCGGACTGAGGGGAGCGTCCGGATTCGGGTTGATGATCGTCAGCACTTCACCGCTGCGAACTCCGCGGATGGTCAAGCTCTGACTCTCCACGGCAAGGACTCTATATTTTTCGCCAAAGATTCCTGCCCTTGGATCGCTCATGCTTGATTTAGATGCAAGATTTCGAGACAGGGACTCCCTCCTTTTGACCCCGATTCCCACTTTGGGGACAGGTCCCACGGCGGCTGGTTTCCTGCGTTCTGCTGGCAAAAGGGCTGTTCTCTCGTTCAACTTTCCCAAATCGACGATCCTCCATCTACAATCGGAAATCGCATGCGCCCCGCCCGCATCGCCGAGTTGTTGGGACCGTTCCTGGAGACGGCGGTCGCTACAAATCCATGTCCTTCCGAACCGGCGAAGGCCGGCGAGGAATCTGCTTCCCTATCCCCTACACTACTTCAACTTATATCGACATACATCGATATACTTATCCGCTGGAACGCCAGCGTCAACCTCACTGCTATCCGCGACCCCGACCAGATCGTGACCCGTCACTTCGGCGAGAGCTTTTTCGCCGCCCGCCATCTGTTTCCTGGCTCACTTTATGGCGGCATGGCAGAGCGCAGCTCGGCTTCTTCTCAGGGCCGCCAAACGTCGGTCGCTGATGTGGGCTCCGGTGCCGGCTTTCCGGGGCTCCCCATCAAGCTCTGGGCCCCCCACATCTCCCTTACCCTGATCGAGTCCAACCAGAAGAAGGCCACCTTCCTGCGTGAAGTCGCGCGGGCACTTACATTGCCGGACATCAATATAACAACCAGTCGCGCCGAAGCGCTCGCCAGCGGCGCATTCGATTTGGTCACCCTTCGTGCCGTCGAGAGCTTCGCAGCCATCCTGCCCGTCGCCGCCAGCCTAGTGGCTCCGAGAGGCCGCATGGCACTCCTCATCGGCACGTCGCAGCTCGATCCCGCGCGCTCGGCCCTGCCCCAATTCGCTTGGTCCAGCCCGAAGCCGATCCCCATGTCCCGCAACCGAATCCTGGCCGTCGCTGAATCTCCTTTTTGATCAGATATGCCGATGTGGAACCATCGTTATCGATAATCAAGGCGGCTAACATCTCGATCGAAGTGCGTGCGTTGGATGCAACGTCGAGGTTTGCGGACACGAACGGATCAGTGTGGCACCAAGAAATGAAAGGGTGACGTCAGTTTGCCCGGCTGGGCCCGCAAGATGGATGAATTTGATGGATAGATTTCCGGCAGCCGAAAACCTATTTCCAAAATGTTCCTGCAGGAACACTTCCTAGGAATTCTGGTACACGAGCCAAAAGACAGTTCGGACGTGATGGATGGGATTCCAACAGTTGCCGCCTAGCAACCTCGAAATCCTTCGACGTGCAATGTTGGTCGAATGTTCCTGCAGGAACATTAACTCAGTTCTCGCTCTCATGTTGTTGTGCTTGCCTACGGCGGCATTCCTCGCGGGCGGCCCAATCTCGGTAGCCACTGGACATTCCTAGGCCACTCTCCCTCCATGCCGGAGAGTGCTTCTCTTTGGCTCTCCCTCCCTGTTAGCGTTCCTGCAGGAACACAGGACGCGTTTTGCACACAATTCACCAACATCCACAGCATTTCGTCATTGCATTTGAAATGCAAACCGCACTATGCTGCCGGGTAGCTCTGGTTCTCCTAACAATCTAATGGGACGCGTTATCGCCGTTGCCAATCAGAAGGGCGGCGTGGGTAAGACCACGACTGCTATCAATCTAGCCGCGTCCTTCGCGGCTGCGGAAGTAAACACACTGCTGGTCGACTGTGATCCACAGTCGAACGCCACCAGCGGCTTGGGCTTCGTGAAGGATCCTGACCGCATCAATTCCTATCACGTGCTCATGGGGGCGGCCTCTGCCGAGGAGGCCCTGCAGAAGACAGAGTTGGAGCAGCTCTGGCTAATTCCGTCGAACAAGAATCTGATCGGCGCCAATCTCGAGTTGGTGGACTTGGAAGGCCGCGAGTTTCGCATGCGCCAGGCACTGGCTCCCTTGCGCGATCGCTTTCACTACATCGTGCTGGACTGTCCACCCGCGCTCGATCTGCTCACCCTGAACGCGCTGGTCGCGGCCGATTCGGTCCTCATTCCGATGCAGGGAGAGTATTTTGCGCTGGAGGGCGTCAGCGAACTCCTCGATACGATCGAGCGCATTCGCGCAGCGCTGAATCCGGAGCTGTCGATCGAGGCGGTCGTGCTGACGATGTTCGATGACCGCACCAACCTGGCGCAACAGGTCAAGGCGGAACTGAAGAACTATTTCGGGGCCAAACTCTGCGTGACGACGGTTCCGCGCAATATCCGCCTCGCGGAAGCCCCGAGCCATGGCAAGCCGGCACTGGTGTACGATCCGCGCTCCAGGGGGGCGGAGAGTTACATCCGGCTGGCGAAGGAGATGATTGAGCGGCAGGCGGCTTACAGCCAGCAGCCGTCGCCAGAAACCTTAGCCACACAGGATGCTGCGGGACTCGGAGGGGATCAGGCGGCTGCGGTCAAGGAAATTCCCGGCGCGGACAAGATGGATAAGACCGCTTAGTACATTGATAGTCATCAATATATTATATTGATAATCGTCGATGTATGAATTACATGCCGACGGATCCTCTTTGGCGATGCGGTGGATGATCATTCACGAACGTCCGAGAGCATAGAGCACCGCGGAAGGAAGGCTCGGGGGAAAGTCGCATGGGGCGCTTCGACAAATTCAGGCAGGCGCTTAGACGCCAGAGAACGATGGATCAGGATGAGAAAGAAGCTGGCGAACTTAGCAGGGGAGAGCGGATGACGACGACGGCGGTGGACAAGGAGAAAGTAGAGAAGCGGCGGGCTTTGGGGCGGGGGTTGGAGTCGCTGTTGCCTGGGCCTCGGGCGGTAACGGCGCCGCCAGTGCCGGGTAGTGCCACACCGGGCAAACCGCAAGTGCCTCACGTCATTCGGTATGACGGCCATGTAGGAGAGACGGACGAAGTACCCGCGGTGGATCCGGTCGTCCATGGGGCGCCGGCAGAGCTGCGCCCGGCCAGTTCGGATCTGAGACCCGGAATCACATCCCTCGAAGAAGATATCGCGATCCTCGCGCAGTCCGAGTCGCGGGCGCATGGAAACCTGGTCGTGAATCTGGCCTTGTCCGACATTGATAGGAATCCATTTCAGACGCGGCATGTGCACAGCGATAACGCGCTCCTGGAGCTGGCGGAATCGATCAAGGCCAACGGCGTGGTGCAGCCGATCCTGGTGCGTCCGGCGGAAGACGACGGACGGTACATCCTGATCCTGGGCGAGCGTCGGATGCACGCTTCCAAGCTCGCCGGCAAAACGACCATCCCGGCGATCGTGCGGCGGGTCTCGCAGCAGCAGGCCGCCGAGATGACCATCATCGAGAACCTGCAGCGCGAGGACCTCAGCCCGCTGGAGCAGGCCGGGGCGTTTCGCGTGTTGAGCGAGGAGTTCAAGCTGACCCAGGCACAGATTGGCGAACGGGTGGGCCTCTCGCGGGAGTCGGTCGCGAACTACATGCGGCTGCTGCGCCTGCCCCAGCCGGTGCAGGAACTACTGACGGAAAAGAAAATTAACTTCGCCGGGGCCAAAGAACTCCTGAAGCTCCAGAATGAAGATCAGATCACGAAGGCGGCACTGCTCGCAGTGGAGAAGGGCATGAACTTCGAGCAGGTGGAGAAACTGGTCCTGCAGATGAGCGGGCTGCTGGATGTCCCGGGGATGCCCGGCCAGGAGCGGAAGCAAAGCGGCGCGCGCTGGGTAGATCCGAATGTGCGGGCGGCGCAGATGGAGTTGGAGCGGCTGCTCGGGGTGAGGGTGAGGATCCGCGACCGCAAGGGCAAAGGCAAGATCGTGATCGAGTACCACACCGTGGATGACTATGACCGGGTGGTAGGGATGTTAAGCGGAAAAAAGTAGTTTATCCAGAACTCAGCTCTCGGTGACCAGATGGGCGGCCTGCGGGCCGCCCTGCTTGCTTGTTGCAGGAACCAACACAGTAAGAGGTGGGAAGGATTGCACACCGCTGGTGTCGGCGACAGAAAATGGGCGGCTCTGATCGACGGAAGTGGTACGACGAGCCTCGGCCTGTTGACAGAGATGGTTCCCGAGTTCATTCGGATCCGGGGTCGCGAGGAAAAGTCAAAGTCCCCACCCTAACCGCACAAAACACGGTTAGGATGGGGCACTCGCAACTTCGCTTCTGCCGGGCGATCCGTGGCTTACAACTTTGAGACGGTGTTGCTGGCCGAGTTGCCGACCCAGATGTTGGCGCCGTCGAAGGCTAGGCCGAAGGGCGACTTGCCTACAGCATACGTGCCAACTACTGCTCCGGTCGATACGGCCAGCTTGCTCACTGTGTTGCCGCCGAAGTTTGAGACCCAGAGGTACGTGCCGTCGAACACGGCGTTAAGAGGATTCGCTCCTACCTTATAGGTTCCGAGCACGACGCCGGCGGTGGTCATCTTTGTGACCGTGCTAGCTCCGATGCTCACGACCCAGATATGGGAGCCGTCATAGACCACGTCGGTTGGACCAGTGATGCTGTAGGTTGCGAGAACGGCTCCAGTCGAGGCTTGCAGCTTGGTCAGCGTGTTGCTCACCAGGCTTGGAACCCAGATGTTGGCGCCGTCGAAAGCCAGGCCCTGGGGATTGGAGCCTACGGGGTAAGTCCCGATCACAGCGCCGCTAGCGGCGTTCAGCTTGGTCACGTTCGCGCTTCCCGTGTTTGCGACCCAGATGTTGGCACCGTCAAAAGCCACAAACTGGGGGTTGTTTCCGACGGGATAAGTTCCGACCGTAGCGCCATTCGAGGCGCGCAGTTTGGTCACGTTAGCGCTGTTCACATTCGCCACCCAGATATTCGCGCCGTCGAAGGCCAAGCCCTGCGGACTCGTTCCCACCGTGTAGGTTCCCAGAATCGCTCCGTCAGAAGGCCGGACCTTCGACACGGTGTTGGATCCGGAGTTGGCGACCCAGATGTTCGCGCCATCGAACGCAACGCACGAAGGGCTGTTCTGGACCGCGAAGCTTGTAGTCCGGTTGGCGCCATACCACTTCAGAATGGCGATCTGGTTACTGTTGACCTGAGCTGCCGCTCGAGGCGTCGTGAAGCCCGCGCCACAAAGCGCTAACGTTAGAAGCCCCGCATGGATTCGATAGTTTTTCATGTCATTCTCTCCTCGCTGATTTTTTATTTTTTTTCGGCGCGTTATTCGCGCTCACCTCTATAAGCGTCGTTGGCCGGCAAATTCCCTCAGACGCCCAAAGTTTTTCTTAATCATTGGCTGGACGGAGAACTTACATTGGGGGTTAAGACATCAAACGGAGGAGCGATTCAGGTGGAATATGCTGGACCATGAGACCCTGAAATCCGTGGCGGAGCAGTTGATGAGCGGGTCTGAGGTCGTCCTGGGAAGCAGGGCCGAGCGCGTCACTCGTGCCGGGTCGCGACGATTCCGCACCGTTCGATTCGTCATGGACGGGATCGAGTATCAGGCGATCGAGCAGAATCCGGAGAAGCCCAGCCGCTGGGGGAAGCTGGCGCGGGATGGGCATCGCGTGGTGCAGTTTCGCAATCTAGCCACCCAGAACTATGTTGCTGCCGCCGTCGATGGGAAGGTCACCGAATACGGGCGGTAAGCGACGGAAAAACCACCGCGGCGCCGGCAGTGGTCTCGCTCAGACTCCGAATCGTCTTCGCCGCGAAGTTGCAGATCGCGAGGGGCCGAGAGTATGGTTACGGACGCGTGTGCAAACCCGATTGACCTATTGGCCCGCGCTTTCAGCTCCCTACGGATCCATTCGTTCTCAATTCTATTTTGGAGGGAATTCATGAGTCGAGTTTGGTTGCGTGGCCTCGCGCTGGGCTCGCATTGGCTGATCTCGCTTCTCGTCCTGACAGCGGCCGACACCGGCTTGCTGCCCGCTCCTCCGGTGGCGAAGAAAGTCCCGCATGTGACCGAGGTCAACGGGCACAAGATGGTGGACAACTATTTCTGGCTGCGGGACAAGCCGAATCCCGAGGTGCGGGCGTATCTGGAAGCGGAGAACGCTTACACCGTGGCGGTGATGAAGCCGACCGGGCCGTTCCAGAAGAAGCTCTATGACGAGATGCTCAGCCGGGTCAAGGAAACCGACGTCGAGGTTCCGTACAAGGAGGGCAACTATCTTTACTACGTCCGGACCGAGGCGGGAAAACAGTATCAGATTCGGTGCCGCAAAAAAGGCAGCATGGATGCTGCGGAAGAAGTGGTGCTCGACATCAATGAACTGGCCAAGGGCCAGACATTCATGAGCGTGGCGGCGTACGCGGTGAGTCCGGACGGGAATCTGCTGGCGTATTCCTATGACAACACGGGCTTCCGGCAATACAAGCTGGCGGTTGAGGATCTGCGGACTGGCAAGACCCTGGAGGACCATGCCGAGCGAGTGGGGTCCCTGGTCTGGGCAAATGACAACAAGACGATTTTTTACAGCCAGGAAGATGAAGTATCGAAGCGGCAATACAGGCTATACCGGCACACGGCGGGGACGGCTGGTCCGGACACGCTGGTCTACGAGGAGAAAGATGAACGATTCGATGTGTCCGCGGCGAAGCCGCTGAGTCGGGCTTACATCTTCCTGGTCCTTGCCAGCCATACGACCAGCGAAGCGCGCTATATTCCGGCGGATCAGCCGATGGCCGAGTTCAAGGTGATGGAGCCGCGCCGACAGGGCGTGG
Organism: uncultured Acidobacteriaceae bacterium; assembly: GCA_963768265.1. Taxonomy (GTDB): domain Bacteria; phylum Acidobacteriota; class Terriglobia; order Terriglobales; family Acidobacteriaceae; genus Sulfotelmatobacter. The sequence continues at coordinate 2,874 of CAVYHM010000019.1, read as the reverse complement.
AATATTATCCGGATCATAACGGCGACTCTTTCTACCTTCGAGTCAATGACACGGGGCGGAATTTCCGGCTAGTGAAGGCTCCAGTGGCGGATCCGGAGAGCAAGAACTGGCAGGAAGTGGTGGGCCACGATCCCAAGGTGATGATCGACGACACGGATTTCTTCAAGAACTATTACGTGTTGTACGAGCGGGAGAACGGGCTGCCGCAGATTCGCGTGACGGATTTGCGGAGTGGGCAGTCGCGTCGGATCGAGTTTCCCGAGCCGGCGTATGCGGCGTATTCGTACATCAATCGCGTCTACGACACGACCCAATTCCGCTATGGGTATCAGTCGGCGATTACCCCGGCATCGGTGTTTGCCTACGACATGGAAAAAGCAACGTCGGCATTGTTGAAGCAGAAGGAAGTACCGGGAGGATACGACAGGAGCAAGTATCAGGTGGAGCAAATTTATGCTCCGGCCGCGGATGGCGTGAAGATTCCGGTTTCAGTGATGTATTTGAAGGGAACGAAGCTCGACGGGAACGAGGCGTTGTATTTGTATGGCTACGGGTCGTACGGGGCTTCGATCGACATGTTTTTCAATTCGAACATCTTCAGCATCGTCGATCGCGGCGCAGTGACGGCGGTGGCGCACATTCGCGGCGGCGGCGAGATGGGCAAGGCCTGGCACGACGCGGGCCGCATGATGAACAAGCGGACGACATTCACAGATTTCATTTCGTCGGCCGAGTATCTAACGACTCACGGATATGGCTCGAAGGACCGGCTGGTAATCGAGGGGCGCAGTGCCGGCGGATTGCTGATGGGAGCGGTGTTGAATCTGCGTCCAGACCTGTTTCACGGGGCGCTGGTGGGAGTACCGTTTGTCGATGTGATGAATACGATGCTGGACGAGTCGCTGCCGCTAACGGTGGGCGAGTTCGAAGAGTGGGGGAATCCGAAGGAGAAGCCCGCATTTGATTACATGATCACGTATTCGCCGTATGACAACGTTGAGGCTAAGGCGTATCCGAATATGCTGGTGAAGACGTCGTTCAATGACAGCCAGGTCATGTATTGGGAGCCGGCGAAATACGTGGCCAAGATGCGGGCATTGCGGACGGATCACAATACTCTGATCCTGAAAACGAATTTGAGTCCGGCGGGCCATGGCGGAGCGTCAGGGCGGTATGACCGGCTGAAAGAATCGGCGTTTGATTATGCGTGGATTTTGGGTCAGATGGGGATTGCGCAGTAAATCCCCGTTTCTCCGCCCAAAGAGCGCGCGAGAAATGGAGCACCTGCGATCCGATGTGGAACTGCATGATGGTCGCGGTGCTTTCGATCCTGACGACGATCCTCCCTGCTTTTGCTCAGCAGCTGCACCAGCAGCCGATTCAGCTCCATCCCCAGAATCCGCACTACTTCCTGTTTCAAGGGAAGGCGGTCGCCCTGATTACAAGCGGCGAACACTATGGGGCGGTGATCAACGCGGACTTCAACTACCACCGCTACCTCGAGACGCTCGCTGCGGGAGGCATGAACTATACGCGTCTATTTGGTGGCGCGTATGTGGAGGTGCCGGGAAAATCGTTCGGCATCCAGCGCAATGACCTGGCTCCGGCCCGTGGACGCTTTGTGGCGCCCTGGGTGCGCGGCGGGGATAAGTTCGATCTCGACAAGTGGAATCCGGAATATTTCACGCGCCTTCATGATTACCTGGCTGAGGCGGCAAAACGCGGAATCGTGGTCGAGATCACGCTGTTTTCCTCGCAATATGGCGATATGCAGTGGGATGTGTGTCCTTTCAACCGGGTCAACAATCTCGATCAAACCGACGCCATCGATTGGAAGAAGCTGAACACGCTGGAAAACGGAAACATTCTCTCCTACCAGGAACGATACGCCAGGAAGCTGGTTCGCGAGGCCAACGCCTATCCCAACGTGATCTTTGAAATTGCGAACGAGCCCTGGTCGGATCGTTCGTTGCTGGCGGACATCGTGAACCCGTATCTGTTCACCGGGCGCGATCAGTATCCGAACTCCGTTGACTTGCCGGATGATCTGACCATGGCGTGGCAGGCGCGGGTGGCGGAGTGGATCGCTAGTGAAGAGGCGACGTTACCGAACCAGCATCTGATCGCGCAGGACTGCTGCAACTTCCGCTATCCAGTACGGCAGCTACTGCCGGAAGTGAGCGTGGTGAACTTTCATTACGCGTATCCGGAGGCGGCTTTGTTGAACTACGGGCTGGGCAAGCCGCTTTCCTATGACGAGACCGGATTTCTCGGGCGCGGAGACGAGGCCTATGCGCGCCAGGCGTGGAACTTCATGTTGTCGGGCGGAAGCGTCTTCGACAATCTCGACTATTCCTTCACCCCAGGGCATGAAGACGGAACGGACACGGAGCCGAATGGACCGGGCGGTGGCAGTCCGGAGCTACGCAGGCGCCTCAAGATCCTAAGCGAGTTTTTGCAGGAACTGCCTCTCGTTGAGTTGGCGCCCGACACCACCACGGTGAAGCGCGCGGGTGGCGTTTACACGCATCTGCTTTCGAGCCGCAAGGGAAAGTACGCGATGTACGTCGATGGGCAGGGGCCGGTAGACATCCTCATGAGCTTGCCGGCCGGCGAGTACAGGGTCACGTGGACGGATGTTACTACGGGCGAGGCCAAGAATGGTGGGCCCTTCCGGCATACCGGAGGGAACAAAATCATCAGCACTCCCGAGTTTCGAGACGGAATCGCGATGCTGCTTGCGCGCACGCGATAGTGTCGTCGGGGGGATCAGGATAGTTAACTGGTGGAATGGAGAAGCTATCTTGGGGGCCATCGATCGACCCGAAAACTGAACGGAGCGCATCCCCGGCATGATGGAAGTGGGAGTTAGCG
>CAVYHM010000018.1:325000-411713 GCA_963768265.1 uncultured Acidobacteriaceae bacterium | reverse complement strand
TCATTCCGACCCTGAGCAACGCGAAGGAGGGGAATCTGCTTTTGGCTGACAGCTGAAGGCTGAGAGCTGATAGCTGTCTTCAGCGACGCAATCTCCACCGCCGCCAGCGCCGCCTCAAATCCCTTGTTCCCCATCTTCAGCCCAGCGCGATCAATCGCCTGCTCCAAAGTCTCGCAAGTCAATACACCAAATGCGTGCGGCACGCCCGTCTCCTGCGCGGACTGCCCAATCCCCCGCGTAACTTCATTGACGATGACGTCGTAGTGCGCCGTATCTCCGCGCAGCAAACAACCCAGACAAATGATGGCGTCATACTTCGCGGTCAAAGCCAGCATCCGCGCCGCCGATGGAATCTCAAACGCCCCCGGCACCCGCACGATGTCCACATCCTTCTTGGATGCCCCAGACCGCAGCAATCCATCACAAGCGCTCAGCAACAACCTCTCCGTGATAAACGCGTTGAACCGAGAGACAACGATGGCGAAGCGGCGGCCGGAAGCATCAATCTTCCCTTCAATCGCGGGAATCGAAGGCTCCGGCGGAGCCTCTATTTTCAATTTTAATTTATTCTCCGTAAACCTGTGCCTCGGTGTGATGTGGTTCGTGAATCCGTGAAAATCCGCGCAAATCCGTGGCCAAGACTTACTTGCCTTTGAACTGCGCCGCGCGCTTCTCCAGAAACGCCGTTGTCCCTTCCTTCTTATCTTCCGTGGCGCAACACACGCCGAACAAAGTCGCCTCCAGATAAAGCCCCTCGGCCAAAGTCATCTCCATACCTCTATTCACAGCCTCCATCGCATACTGCACCGCCAGCGGAGCGTTGGCGATAATCTTCGCCGCAATCGCCTCCGCCCGTGGAATCAACTCCGCCGCCGCGACCACTTCATTCACCAGCCCGATGCGATGCGCTTCCTGCGCGGTAATCATCTCTCCCGCCAGCACCATCTGCATCGCAATCCCCTTGCCCACCATCCGCGGCAGCCGCTGCGTCCCACCGTATCCCGGAATGATCCCCAGCTTCACCTCCGGCTGCCCCAGCTTCGCATTCTCGCTCGCCAGCCGCATGGTGCAAGCCATCGCAATCTCGCACCCTCCCCCGAGGGCGAATCCATTGATGCAAGCGATGACAGGCTTGCCGAGATTCTCAATCAGATTCAGCACCGACTGCCCGCGATGCGTATATTCCTTGCCCGAAACGGCGTCTTTCTTCGCCAGCTCGCCGATGTCCGCCCCGGCGATAAACGCCTTCTCGCCCGCGCCAGAAAAGATGACGACGCGAATGGCCTTATCGTTCTTGATGTCGTGAAACGCCGCCCGCAACTCCTCCATGGTCGCCATGTTGAGCGCGTTGAGGACCTTCGGCCGGTTCACGGTGACGTAAGCAATCGAGTTTTTCTTTTCGAGAATGATGTTTTCGAAGTTCATAAGCATATGGTTTCACCACAGAGTCACAGAGACACCGAGGATTCATTTCAAGATCCTCCTTTTCTCTGTGTCTCTGTGGTGAGCCGCCTTTCAATCCGTGTAGATCCGTGCAAATCCGTGGCAAAGACGTTACAGCTTGTTAGCCCGCGGCTTCTCCGGGTCCGCATAATCATAAAACCCGCGCCCCGACTTCCGCCCGTACCACCCCGCCATCACCATCCGCTTCAGCAGCGGAGGCGACGCAAACCGCCGCTCCTTGAACTCGTCATACATCACATGCGTGATGTAGTAAGTCGTATCCAGCCCCACAAAATCCAGCAGCGTAAACGGGCCCATCGGATACCCGCACCCCAGCTTCATCGCGTTATCGATATCCTCAATCGACCCCACACCCTCTTCATACGCGCGAATCGCATCGAGCAAATAAGGCACCAGCAGCCGGTTCACGATGAATCCCGTCTTGTCCGAGGTCCGCACCGGAACCTTGCCCAGCTTCTTCGCAAACTCGTAAGCCGCCTCGTAAACCTCGCCAGCAGTCGCGATAGTCCGCACAACTTCAACGAGCTTCATGAGCGGCACCGGATTAAAAAAGTGCAGCCCAATAAACCGCTCCGGCCGCTTCACCGAAGTCAGCAACTCGGTCACCGAAATCGACGAAGTATTCGAAGCAAAAATCGCGTCTTTCTTCACGACGCCATCAAGCGACGCATACATCTTCTTCTTCTCTTCCAAATTCTCAATGATGGCCTCAATCACAATGTCGCAATCGCTGAGGTCGGATTGGGAAGTCGTCCCCTTAAGCCGCTCCCGAATCGCGTCCTTCTGCGCGTTCGTAATCCCGCCCTTCTCGACCGGCCGCTCGGCAAACTTCGCCAAAGATTTCTCAATCCCGGCAAACCCTTTATCTAGGAGCTTCTGCTCGACCTCAAGCACCGTGACATCGAATCCAGCCATCGCGCAAACCTGGGCAATGCCAGACCCCATGAGTCCACAACCGAGCACCCCAACTCTCTTAATCTCCATGATCGCTTCTTTCATATCAAGAAATGCCTTGTCATCCTGAGCAAAGCGAAGGACCTATGCAATCTGCCGGCGCCAGCAGATTGCATAGGTCCTTCGTGGCAAAGAACGCCACTCAGGATGACAAAACTTAACCTAGGCCTCAGGTCAAACTGTCTGACATCAATTCATGCTCTCCACCACCATCGCAATCCCCTGCCCGCCCCCAATGCAAGCCGTAGCCAGCCCGTACTTCTTATGTCTCCGCCTCAGCTCGTAAAGCAGCGTGATCACCAGCCGCGTCCCGGTCGCCCCCAGCGGATGCCCCAGCGCAATCGCCCCACCATTCACGTTCACTTTCTCGCGATCCAGCCCCAACTCTTTCTCCACCGCCAGATACTGCGCCGCGAATGCCTCATTCACTTCAATCAGATCGATGTAATCGAGCGACAGCCCAGCCTTCTGCAGCGCAATCTTCGACGCTGGCACCGGTCCCCGCCCCATCACCTTCGGCTCCACGCCCGCGATGCCCCACCCGCAAATCCGCCCCAGCGGCTTGAGACTCCTTTTCAGCGCCTGCTCCAGCGACATCACCACCACTGCCGCCCCGCCATCGACAATGCCGCTCGCGTTCCCCGCAGTGACGGTCCCATTCTTCCCAAAGGCGGGCCGCAGCTTCGCCAGCACGTCCATCGTGGTTTGTGGACGTCGATGATCATCCTCCGTCAGCGACTCCCCCGTCGGCTCGCCCTTGGAATTCCGCAGCGGCACCCGCACCAACTCTTCCTGGATGCGCCCCTCTTTATAACCCGCATCCGCCCGCTGCTGCGACCGCAGCGCCAACTCATCCTGCATCTGGCGAGTGATGCCCTGTTCCGAACCGTAGAGCTCCGCCGTATTCGCCATGTACAGCCCGCAGTAAGAATCAAGCAGCGCCAGCATCAGCGAATCTTCCAGCTTCCCGCCCGGGGCCAGCGTGAACCCGTCGCGCCCCCGAATCACAAACGGAGCCTGCGACATGGCCTCCATGCCGCCAGCGAGAACGATCTTCGCCTCGTCGGTCTGGATCATCTGCGCCGCCGACACAATCGACTGCATCCCCGACCCGCACAGCCGGTTCACCGTCAGCGCCGGGGTCTCAATCGGAATTCCCGCCCGCAGCCCCACGTGCCGCGCCCCATACAACGCATCACCCGAGGTCTGCTGCGCATTACCCATCACGACATGATCGAATTCCTTCGGATCGATCCCCGCGCGCTCGATGGCACCCTTGGCCGCGACCGCGCCCAGTTCCTGCGCGGTAAAGTCTTTCAACTTGCCACAATAGCGGCCAAAGGGCGTGCGCGCCCCGCTGACGATTGCGATATCACCAGGCTTCAGCATTGATTTTCCTGTCACAACACCGATCAGAACCGATCAGCGTCGATTCGCCAAACGTGTCAGTGTAGCAGCGTGCGAAGACGTTCCGCCACAACCGGCGGAATTCGCAATTTCAATGGCGTCATCCCGAACGAAGCCGTTCTTCAGAGCGGAGTGAGGGATCTCACGCGCCGTCAGGTAGCCTTCCGTAGTGGATCGTCCTAAGCGCGAAGAGGCTAGGCAGCCTGGATGGACAATGCAGACAAATGCAAGAAGAGCGACGGGTCCGCGACGCAGAAAGGGACGAGAGTAGCTACGCCACAGCGCTCGTGGCCAGCGCCGGCCCGAGCGCCACAATCTTCCCGGGTCCCTGCGTCATGGCCTGCGCCAGCGCGTGTTCAGCACGATTGATCACTTCGGTGACTACGTCCAAGGGATCGTAGTCGGTGTGAATCACGGCCTCGGCCAGGCCCGCAGAGAAAAGCGCGGGCACTCCCTGCTCGGCTCCGTCTTTCGCCGGAAACCGTACCTCAGCAATAATCTTCCGCAGTTTCTCAACCGCCAGCATGCCTTCTTTTTCCGCGGTCTCGCCCAGAAGGATCGCGATGGTCGTCGTGTCATAACGAAACGCCAGATCATTCGACCGGATGTTGGCCGCAAACATCTGCCCCACACGCTCCATCACGGCCTGCACTTCGGCCTCGCCATATTCCTTGATCATGGATGCGCTTTTGCCGAACTGCATCAGCAGCACTGAAAGCGCCGCCGCATTCTGAATCGCCCGCTTGCTCTCGGCCAGCAGCAAATCAATGTAGGAAGCCCGCTTCAACAGCCCGGACTTCTCGTCTGTTACCGACAGATTTTTGACCAGCCGCCGCAATCCAGCGTTATTCAGCGCAATCACCATCTGATCCGATAGCGTTTTCAGTACCACCAGGTCGGCCTGCTGCCACACCCGCGGCCGGTTATGGATCAAAATCAGAATTCCAACCGTCTCTTCCCCGTCGCTGAGCGGAATCGCCAAGATCGACGCTGGATTCAGTTCGGCCATCGCCTTCTTCGCCGATCCCAGCGCAGGAGCCTTGGTGACGTCGTTGATGGCCAGCGGCTCGTGCCCCTCCACCGCCTGCTGCAGGCACGCCACCAGGTCGGCAATCGCCGCGACGCTTGTCTTTTTGTATCCCTCGGCACAAAACTCGTCGACTGCCGTCGGTGGCAGGCCTGTCTTCCCCATTGCCGCCAGGCAGCGCGTCGCTTCCCAGTGCGTTCCAATCTCCTTTACCGCAGTGCTCAATACGGTAGGCGCCGTGCCCTGGTGGTATAGCTTTCGCGTAATCTCTGCCACACGCGTGAAGCTGCGAACGTCGGCCGCGGGGTCGGGCGCAGGAGCCGCAGGGGCTGGTGCCGGTACCGGTGCTGCCGCAGCCGCCGGAGGCAAAGGCGCCGCTCCCGCGTATCTCGGCGTCACCCCCGCGGCCAGATACAGCCGCTGCAAATCTTCGTTCCGTTCTTCCTCGCGCGGAAACAGCTCCTGAATTCGCTGCAGCCGCTCCACCGCCTTGCTCCGCATTCCATACTGCACCAGAATCTCGGCCTGCAGCATCAGGTCCTGCAGCGTCGACGCTCCCAGCGTCGGTCCATCCACGTGCGCGGGTTCCTCGGCTGGCTTGCTTACTGAACTAAACCGCGACGAGATCGCCCGGAACCGTCCATCCTCGATCTTTCCCTTGAGCTGATCCAGCCGCCTCAGATGACCCGGTTCATAGGGATCCACTTCCGCGGCGCGATCCAGGCACTCGGCTGCCTTGGCGAACTCGCCCGTTCCGCAGTACAGGTCAAACAGCTTGAGCAGAGTCTGGCAGTAATCGTTCTCTCGGTTAGACGCGTTATAGAGCTCGCTGAGGAATTCCAGTATCTGCGAACACGGCCGATGCGCCGCGGTGATGTCCTCCATGATCGCGATAAACTGCCGCCGCTCGCCCCGCCGCCGCTGAAATTGTTCCAGCTTCCTCGCCAGCGCAACCGCGTTCTCGTCCTGCTCGCCATCCAGAAAATTCCCGATCAGCGTAATCACCTGCTGCACGCGCGATGGATTCTGCTCAAACAGTTGCCACACCAAGGGTTCGGCTTCCACGTAGCGTCCAGCCGTCACCAGCGAAGTGGCATAGGCTTCACGCAGCTCCGGCGTCACCTGCCCGGAGTTCATCTGCGCTTCCAGGATAAAAATCGCAGCCCCGGCTTGCCCTTGCGCCAGCAGACTCTTTCCGTACGCCAGCGCAATGCTCGGATCTGAGGAATCTTCCTGGTAGGCGCGCTCGTACCATTGTGCCGCATCGCCCCCATCGGCCGCGCTCAACTGTGCCACCCGCTGGTAGGCCGCCGCCGCGCCCTTGCGATTTCCCACTTCCGAAGCCAGTTCCGCCACCCGCAGGTAGTTGGCCTGGATCGGTTCGAGCGCCACGATGCGAGTCAGAACCTCTGCCGACTCCTGTTTCTTGCCCAGCTTGATCAGGTCCGCCAAAGCCGCTTCGTACGTACCCACTGCCAGCTTCTTGTTCGATCCCTCCAGGAGTTGTCCGAAGCGGACTTTCTGCTGCCACGTCGGGCTGCCGTGCCGCGCCAGTTTCTTGTAGGTGAGGCTAGCGCGAGTCGCATCCCCGGCCGCCACCTGTCGTTCAAAAAGATCTCCCAGAAGCCGGACGGCGTCGGCATTGCGGCTCAGCGACAAGCACAAATCTGCCGCAAGTTGCCTTACTACATCGTTTTCCGGATCGTCTCGCAGGACCAGCAGATACTCTTCCAGAGCCTCTGCGGTCTTCCCCTTTTGCAGGAGTTTTTCCGCGCGCTCGACGCGCTTGGCTAGCTCGGCCCGGTCCAGTCGTTTTGTGATTTCAGGCATGCGGAATTGAAGCGCACGTAACCCTGCTTCGATTCTAGGGAGGGCCCCCACCCGCAGCAATGCGGCAACCGCCGGTTACGATTACGAAGGTCACCCGGCCGCCGCCGTCCGCTCCCTAAATCCATCACTTCGTGATGATTACGCACATCGACACAGCCACTCCTAAGCTTTTCAGTCCGAACCGTCTTTTTGTTGTTATTCCGACGGGGTCTGATCCTGGCCACCGAGCATTCAGCGACCCACTTGAAAGGCATGCAGCGGTGCTTTAGCGTCGGTCCCCGGCAGAGGCTGCGCCCCCTTCATCATGCTCCAAAGGATTTGGTTGAACGTCGCGTCATCAACCCGGTCTGGCACACTGAAATCCAGCCCCTCGGAAGCTTGCGCCGCCGCCGTTTTAGCAGGGTTGATCTCATTCATGTCGGCCTGAGGAACAATCGCGGTCCATGGTGACAGGTCCGGGGTGTCGGCAAAGACGTCGGCCAAAGAACGGCTGAAGTAGTCGAACTGCGAAAGGCGTCCCAACCCCAGGATATCTTCGATCGCCGCCACCACATCCGTCGTGTTCGCAAACCGGTGCACCGTACCGGGACGGTTGTAAGCGGATATGGCGAAGAAACAAGAACGATGCGAGTCAATGTGGTCCGGCCCAGCCTGCGAATCATCCTCAAGCACGAAGATCACCGTGTCTTTCCAGAAGGGAGACTTTGAAAGTGCTTCAACAATCCTGCCCAGCGCCAGATCGTTATCGGCCATGAAGGCGCGCGGCGTTCGAAACCCTGCCCGTCCGCCAGCGGTGTGATCGCTCGGCAGATGCATCACTTCGAGACGCGGCATCTCTCCCTCCCGCACAAACTCTTCCAGTTCGGCGATCCAGGCGTCGGCGCGCGCCTGGTCGGGCGTCTTCAAGTCAAATGCCGGGTAGGTCGGACTGACGCTCGACGCCACCTCTCGCTGTGTTACCGGCCATCCCTCAGGCACTTTCACCATTTCGCCGTAATCGCGAAAACTGATTCCCTTTTTTCTGGCGAGCGTCCAGAGAAAGCCATTCATCGGTTCGTCGATCTCCTCGCCATCCACACCTTCCCGTTTGCCCGCGTACGCCGAAGGGATCGTCTTCTCTCCGAAATCCGTGACGTACGCCGCTGTTGACCAGATGTGCCCTTGCGAGCTCACCTCCGCATTCGTGAAAAAACGGTCGAACAAGCCGAAGCGCAGAGCCAGCGCGTGATGATTGGGAGATATCGCTTGTCCGAAAAAAACCAGCGCCGGATCACCGTCCCCTTCTTTCAGGTCCCCCAGGACCTGGTCATACGTACGATTCTCTTTGATGATGTAGACCACATGTTTGAAAGGAGGATACTGTTTCTGCGTCCGCGTCGCTTGCCAGTTGTTCGCTTCGGCAACTCGCCGTGAGTACTCGGCTAAAGTACTGGAAGAGACTTGGTCTGGACTCGATCGCAGGGTCCCGTTGAGCTGTCCTAAGTCATAACCCAGCGGCCGCTTGATCCCTTCCCCCGGAATCGGACCGTCAGGATTGCCATGACTTCCGCGCCCCTTCCCATTGAGTCCCAGAAGTTGGCCACCAGCGTCGAGGACCGCCGTCGGGTACCAGTCGGTCGGTATGCGCCCCTTTAACAGCGACGTTGCCGCGCCTTTTTCAGAAACATCGAAGACTGCGACCGCATTGTTGTCGGCCTCGGCCACGAAAAGCTGCGACTCGTCCTGCGACAGAGCCAACGCATTCGGTGTACTTCCTTCCTCAGGTCCAGCAGGTGCGGCATCGCTCAGGTAGCGCAAGACCTTCCCCCGCGCAGTATCGATGACAGCAATCTGATCTGTACCCGCCAGTGCGGCAAACAACCGCGAGCCAGCCCGATTCGAAAGCAGCGCCGAAGGACGAGGTCCCACCTTCCACTTGCCAACAGGAGTCAGCAGCCCGTCTGCCTTCGTCTGAAATTCCGTGACAGTATCCGCCGCCCACGCAGAAACATACACTTTCCCATTCGCCGCGGCTTCGACCGCATAGGGATAATGATCGGTCGGAAACCGCTGCACGACTTTCGCTGTCGCGGCATCAACCACCGCCAGGCTGTCGCCTACGTTTTCTGCGACGTACAAGTAGTTGCCGACCCGCGAAACCGCAAGCCCCGCAGGATATCGCGAGCCAGGTTTCTCGGGAGCTTTCTCCGCCAGCACGATCTTGCGTTCGAAGGTTGCCTTCCCGTCACGCCACGAGTAACAGAAGATCGTGTCATCATTGCCGCCCGACACAAACAGCTCTTTGCCATCGCGAGAGAACACGATGCCAAAGAACGCGGAAGGCTGGGTTAACGTCTGTAAGACTTGACGCGATTTCAGATCGACGATCTGAACCCCCTGCTCGCGCCAGCCGCTTAAAACAACAGCCAGCTTGTCTCCACCCGGAGCGACGGCCATTGCCAACGGCATACTTCCCAGGTCGATCGCCTCTCCGACCGGATCAAGGCGTGCCCCAGTGGCTAATGGTTGTGTGTAGGTTGCAGCCTCTCCGGCGTGGATCTGAGCCCTGGTTTGAATTGTGATCGCTGAAAACAATACGAGCAGAAGAGTGCGAGGAAACGAGCGGTGAGCCTTCATAGTACCCTTCGAACAAACAATGGATGCCAGTAGTTTAGGCGCACCACCCGCTCGAGATTCAATATCCACTTAGTCGCGCAAAGAAATGCCACTCTGATTGCATAACATACATCTGACCGGCGGTAGCTCTCGCCCGCGCCTTCTGGGCCCAAGCAGCAGGAGCCTCAAACTGACAATCACACCTCCCACATTGTCATGCTGAGCGGAGAGTGATCGCCGCTGCAAGCGGCGTTCACTCGCAGTCGAAGCATCCCTACCTGACCCGCAGACCTCCCTTAAATGCCCGCAATCATAAATCGAACTCAATCTGAATAGCGCCGTCCGCAAGCCAACCTCGCCTCACGGCTTGCACTTCACCGGATCTCCATTCAAATTCCCCAGCAGCCGCTTGGCGTTGCTGTAATCCGGATTAAACTCCAGCACCCGCCGCACATACTGCCGCGCCACATCCTTCTGACCCGCCGCGCAAAACGCCATGGCCAGGTCCATCCCGATCGCGCTGAGATGCGGCGTTCTCTCAAACGCTCCCTGCCACAACTCCACCGCCCGACGCAGATTCCCGGCCCGCGCTTCCAACGTTCCCAGATCCGTCGCCGCGTCGTTGGCCAGTGGATCAATCTTCAGTGCGCGCTCATAAAGTTCTCGCGCCTCTTTCTCGTGCCCGTGCTTTTGCTCGATGAATCCAAGACCCGATAGCACCCTTGGGTCGTCCGGCTGCTCCTTCGCCGCCCTGCGAAGAAACCGTTCCGCCTGCTGCGACGCCCCGGCGTGACTGCGCTGCGCCAGGGTCTCCCACGCCAGGGCCAGATCCCGCGTGGTCACCAGTGGCGCTTCACTCTCCGGGAACGCCACCAGTCGCTCCCCCTGTGACGTTTTCGGCAATTGAAAACCATGCGGATAACGCATTATCCGATGGTCGGTCGATTCTGTATGAGCCACCGCCTGATTCGCCAGCGTCGGCATGTGGCACGGCCGGCAATCCGGCTTGTCGCGGTGATGTTTCTCTCCGAAGGCTTCGCCGTGGCAGCTCAGGCACTTGCCGCGGTAGTAGCCCGCCTTCTCCACCTCTGCCGGCTCCTGATGCGGGTCATGGCAGCTCATGCACGACATCTTGTCTCCCGACTTGCGCTTGCACGCGCTCAGCGAGAGCGCCTCCACCGGGCTGAGTGCCTGCTCGGTCTCGGCCGGCTGATTTCCCGTCAACAGAAAATAGTGCGTGTAGTCGGCGAGCCGGTCGCCCGGCTGAAACTCGTACAGATGTTTTCCCGGTTGCTCGATCGCCACCGTTCCCTCAAAGTGACATTCCATGCAAACCGCGTCGCGCCGCTCCGCCGGCAGCCTCGCCGGATTCACAATCAAAGGGTGAACGCCTGACGAATCGACGCCTCGCGCCTTCTTCTCTTCCTGCCCGCCGCCCGCCCCGTGGCACCGCTGGCAGCTAATTCCCCCATGCAGAAACGGCTTCCCGGAAAACTTGCTGTCGGTCCCAGCCAGCGGCACCTGCATCCCGCTGGTGTGGCAATTCAGGCAATCCACGTGGGCCGGCAGATTCATGGGCATCTCGTGCGCCTCCGTGTAGGCTGGCGTCATGTTCCACCGGTGTTCTTGTGAGTACCAATTGATGGGAGTTTCGAACAGGAATCCCTGCACCGAAAGCAGGTAGCTTCGCCCCTTTATCCCCGATCCAATGAAATACAAAAGCTCGCGCTGCCCGCGAAACTCGCTCTCTTTTTCCCGCTCGTAGCTCATCCATATGCGCCCTTCCTGCTGATACACCCGGTAGGTCACTCCGGACAGCTTATGCCGGTACTCGCCCGTGATGAGCCCCTCCTCCGCAGGCCCGCTCGCGCCCGCCATCACGGTCTTCATATAAGAGTTATAGATTTCAGTGTGGCAGGAAGCGCACGCCTCACTGCCCGGCACCCCGCTCATCGACTGAGCCGGTTTCGCATCGTTGCCGTGGAAGAAAGTCCCGCCGCTCAGCAGCAACGCCGCAAATAAACTCGCACGCAGACTCCATGCCCACATGCTCCGATTTTAGTCTCTGTTGACTGCGCTCCCAGCCGTCAGCTTTTCCTAAAGATGGCAGTTGTCATGCTGAGCGAAGAACGAGCAGCGCGGAACGCGATGCCCGATCACAGTCGAAGCATCCCTACCCCGAAGTCGCAACATTGAACCTAAGGCTTTAGGCCCTGAGGAACCCTGAATCTGTTGGTTGGGAAATGCGTGGATGCAACCCTGAAGCGTCGACTAGAACCGCTTCGTCGGTTTATACGTGGAGTTCTTCCGCTCCGTCTTCAGCATCTTGCGCTCCGCCTTTTTCTGCGCCTTGGCGTATTTCTTCTGCGCCTTCTCCTGTTTCTTCTCCGCCTTCCGCGAATCACGGTTCAAAGGCTGATACTTATTCTGCGTCTTTGTCTTTGCGTAGACAGGGAGGCAACAACCAACACCCAAGGTGCTCAAGAGAACGAAGATGGCAAGCTTTTTCATAAGGCTCAAACCTAACTCTTGCGCTGATTCTAGCAACAAAACCCTCCCCCATCCCCTAAATAGAGCAAAGAGCCGATAAAAAAGGCGCCGGGGGCCCGGCGCCAAGGTCAACTTGCGAGGTGCGGACCAGTGGGTCAAACAAGCATGGAAAAAAGGCTCCTACAACGACCGCAGGAAGTTCAGCAGGTCCTGCTGATCTTGCACCGTTAGCCGCTTGAAGCTATCGATCACCCCGTTCGCCTCGGAGTCAGAAGATTGGAAGTCTCCCCGGCCCTGATGAGAAAGAATCGCTTTGACCAGGTCGTTCGTTCTGCCGTCATGGAGGAAGAAGAGACGCTGCCCGAGTCCCCACAGAGGAGCGGTGCGGAATTCATCACCCCCAGCTGCACCTTGGCTCACACCATCCGCGAGCCGCGGTCCCATGTGATGAAGCAGCAGATCGGAAAAGAGGTTGACCGTAACGTTGCTAAGCGCCGTGACCGACGATTGCCCTGTCGTGAACGAAGGCGTATGGCAGAGCGCGCAGCCAATCTGGTTAAAGACTTGTAGCCCGTGCGCAGTCGAAGCCGTGGCCGGCGCCGGGCGAGGCTGGTCCAGAAAGCGCATGAAGATGGTGAACAACTCGATGTCGCTGGGAAGGTTAACACCGCTCTGATCGAAGTTGGTGGCGTCCTCCGGAGTTCCGTTGAATAGGCAGCCGGGAGTCTCGTCGCGTTCGTTGGGGAACAACTCATTGGTGACTCCCACCTCGACGTTGTAGGCTTCCCCGGCAAAGATTCCGAGCGACTTGTTTTGTGCCTTCCAGCCAAATCGAGTGATGGTTGCGTCATTACCGCTCGTGTTGGGCTGCCCGTTCACTCTCCCGCCCCCGTCTCTGAAATTGGGACGACCGCCAATTCCCAGGCTCCGCTTGGCCGCCCGGTTAGCGTCCACGTTGGCCAAAATCGCGGAATCCGGAATCGTTTCGATCAGGCCGCCCCCAAACACGGGTGTGGGAATGCGGAAGATTAAATTGCCGGCGTTGGCCGCCTGCTGGAAGTCGGGCTGCGCGATATTGCATCCTTTCGCATCGCTTCGGCCGGTGATTGTAAACAGATCATGAACGCTGCCGTCCGGATGACGGCCGTCGGCGGTGTTGGGAAACCGAGCCTCGCGCACCGGCCCGTTGATGGTGAGGAAGAAGGGAATCTGATTCGTCGCGCCCTGGTCCACGGCCGCGGCAAACTGGGGATTTGTCGCCGGACTCGTGCCTCCAATCGACGGCTGCGAGTGGCACTGACCGCACCCCTGACCATTGAATCTTGGCCCGAGTCCAGCACTGGTATTAGGAACAGTTCCGGTGACCGACTGGTTCTCCGCGAACTGCTCCAGCCCTGCGGCGAAGAAAGCTTTCTGGCTGTCTGTCAGACCGGCAATCGCTTTACCGGCGCCTTTGGACCCGCCGCGCACGCCAGGATCTGCGGCAACGGTCTGTGCTTTGCTTACGGTTGTTGTGACTAACGCCACAAATAAAAGTATGGGGAAGAATCTGAATCGGGGGGTTGACGGGGATTTCGGTGAGCGGATGGTATTCGCGTTCGAGGACATGACCTCTCCTTGGAGAACCTCGGCCGGTTGGAGGCTTTAGCCGGCCTCCGCGGCTGATTCGAAGAAGTGGCCGTACAGTGCGGGCATTCTGTTCTCGAAAGAAAAGTCAGGCTAGGTGCCGAAGGGACCGGTAAGGTCAGTCACGAGGCTTAGGTCTCTCAGTGACCAAGTGGCCAACGTCCTGTGAAGTTACTGGAGGGAGCGCGCCGAGCGCCAACTTAAGATTTTCTCCGTTTAGCGAAAAATTGGAGAAGCAAAAGTCTAATTCGCGTCTGGAGGGACTGGCTTCTCAAAGTACGAGTTGGGCGTAATTAGAATTCGTAAAGAGGGGTAGTCGAAGGTGACCGTAAAGCGTCTTAGCACTTCATTTCCAATGAGCCTGCTGGTAGCATCGCTCGCACCACAACAGCTGACAGTTGGAGCGATGACGGTATAGCGCCCCAGTCTCAAAGATGTGGCCTGCGCGGTTGCCCCCTGCCCTTCGGCTCCAAACCCTACGCCACTTGTCGCGGGAACCCGGTTCTGCAGCTTCATCACAATCGGATGGTCCACCGCATCGCTGGAACCGCTGTCAATCAGAAAGCTGTCCTGAACGGCGACCGGTCCCGGCAACACAAGCTCCGCTTTCACAAAGGCCCACTTGTCTCGTAGCTCGATCGGGATGGCTTGTGCAGTCTGGCTCGGATGAAAGGCCCCAGGCGAACTGAGCGTCACCGTCTTCGCCTCGTAATCGAGCGTCACCACAAACCGGCGAAACAGTTCGTACCCGACTATCCCGTCGACCTTTACACCAAGACTGGTTTCAAGGGGTCGGAGGTCGGCGGTGGATAATTCATACCCAGCACTCTCAATGCCCGGGAGTGCGATGGTCACGTCAGGAATGAATTCAATGGGGATGCGTCCGGCGCCGGCTCCTTGTAAAGACCCTGATCCGCTGGCCTTCAGACCAAGAGATGCCGCAAGAGCACGGTCGACAATCGTTCTGGTGGAGCCACTGTCGAGGACGAACGACAGCGGCCGCGATCCGTTAAGCCGAACCGGAACAAAGATCATTCCGGCGCGCCAGTCGAAAGCAAAGGTCGATTCTCCGCCGCCCACAGCCAACGGCACCTTGGCATTTCGGTCTGACACCTGCGCGCACAACGCGAGGCCGAAGATCGAGAGTGCCACGGTCAATAGACCGAGTCTGCGGAGGAGCCACGCGCTCGTCAGCATGCGGTTCTCTTATGCACAGTATGGTTTGACTTTCAAAGGCAGGGTAAGTTAGCAAAAGGTCGACAGCTGCTCAGTTGGACATTCCACGGTTGGGCACCCAGCGCCTTCAAGACAAAAAAGGGCGCCGGAGGGTCCCGGCGCCATGTGAGAAACGACTCGCGAGATGCGGTCAAGCGAGCTTCTTACAAAAACCTTGTCATTCTGACCCCCGAGCGAACGCGAGGGGCGGAGGAATCTCTATTTGCTCTCCGCCACTCCAGGGGAAGGCGCCCCGAAGTCGCGACGATTGTTCGCGGCGGTTCGTGCGGCGCGCGCAGCGGGTTGGTTCAGCGCCGCGGCTCCGTAGCGCTCCAGCAGCACCGGCGCCATCGTGTTCTCGGCTTCCTTGACGAAGATCATCCTGTTTTCCGAAGCCATGTCCACGCGCACGAAATCTCCCAGCTTCACCTGTCCGGTCGCCACCAGGTTTGCCAGCGGGAACACCAGATTGCGTTCGATCGCCCGCTTCAAATGTCGCGCCCCGTACCGCGGATCCGTGCCTTCCTTCAGCAAATATTCTTTTACCGACGACGTGCAATTGAACACGAATTGGTTCGCGCCCGCCGCCATCAGCACGCGCTGCTGCACCATTCCCAGTTCAATTTCCAGAATCTGCGATAGATGCTCGTCGCGCAACGTCTTGAACACGACTGTCTTGTCGATCCGGTTCATGAACTCCGGCGTAAACTTGCGCCGCGCCGCCTCCACCGCCGTCCGCTGAATCTTGTCGTCGAACGACTGATCGACCTCAACCGCCTTCGGTGCGAATCCAAACCCGCCATCGACCAGGCTCGTCATCTCGCCCGCGCCCAGGTTCGACGTCATGATGATGATGCACTGCGACAGATCCACCCGCCGGTTGTCGCCCAAGGTCAGCGTGGCCTTATCCAGAATCCCCAGCAGCAACTGCCACAGCGAATCCGAGGCCTTCTCGATCTCGTCAAACAGCAGGATCGAGAGCTTCAGCTTCTCCGTGAACCACTGGTTCAGTGCTTCCTGTGTCAACAGCGGATGCGTCTCGCGGTGCCCCAGGTATCCCGGGGGCGAGCCGATCAGCTTGGCAATCTCGTGCGAGTGCTGGAACTCGGCGCAGTCGATCTTGATGCACGCCCGCGCGTCCCCAAACAGCGCTTCGGCCATGGCTTCGACCACGCGTGTCTTGCCCGATCCCGTGGGCCCCAAAAACAGCAAGTTCCCCACCGGACGCCCGGGCGCGTTCAACCCAGCCAGAAACATCTGATAGATTTCGACCACTTTTTCGACAGCGGCGTCCTGCCCCACAATACGGCGGCGCAGGGCGGCTTCAAACTCTCCAGCATCGTTGCTGCGACGGTTCGGATCGAGCACTGTTGCGAGGTTCGTTCTCATAGGCTCCTGTCCGGGGGCTCCGGACATCTTTCCTTTCGGCCGTTTTTCTTCGGCTCTCTTATATCTATTTCCGAACTTTGTGGCCCTTACCCAGATCCTGACCCGCATTTCCTGGAAGCGCATCCGCCAACCCTGTTCGCATCCAGACCGTTGCGCGTCCCGGCTGCCTTTTGACTAAGCAAGCGGCAGGCCACGCAACTCACTCACCGCCCCGTCCAGAAACTCACTCATCCGCCAAGACTTAGCGCCAACTGGACCCCATCCCGCCCTCCCTTGCCAACCACCCCGCTGGGCATAAGAGAAAACCTTTGCACCATCGGAGAAGGAACATGCACCCCCAGTAGTTCGTAGAGACGTAGCTTGCTACGTCTCTGTCGGCCACCAAGAGCACCCCAGTCGCCGGAGAACTTGCCTCCCCGGCCCCGCGAACTTTGCAGGCCCCCGCTAACCTTTCGACGCCGGCAGCAGTCGAAAAGGTTGTGGGGGCGACTGCCCTGGCCTGACCGGATCTAAAACCAATGCGCTTCCTGCTGGACACCTTCGGCCAAACCCTACGTACCCTCTGGGCGCACAAACTCCGCTCCTTCCTCACCATGTTCGGCATCGCCTGGGGCGTGGGATCGCTCTTGCTCCTGGCTGGAGTCGGCGAAGGCTTCCGCAACGGCAACCGCCGTCAACTCGAAACTTTTGGTAAGAACATCATCTTCTTCTGGGGCGGACGCGCCCCCGCCGTCGAGGGCAGCTTCAATTCCATGAAGTGGTTCAACCTCACCTATGACGACTACGTTGCCATCCAGCGTGAATCCAAGCTCGCAATTCACGTCGCGCCCGTGATCGCCCGCGAGGACATTCGCGTCGTCAGCGACTACACCAGCACCAACGGCCAAGTCTCCGGCGTCTTTCCCGTGTACAGCCAGGTCCGCACCATCCCCATGCAACTCGGCCGATGGATCAACGACGAAGACAACCTCGAGCGCCGCCGCGTCTGCCTCTTGGGACGCGAGATTACCCGCAACCTCTTCCCCGGCCGTCCCGCCGTCGGCAACTCGATTCTCCTGAACGGTCTCAGCTTTGAGGTGATCGGCATGCTGTCCATGATTGGTAACGAAGAGCAAAACTCTACCAACATCCGCATCTTCGTGCCCTTCAACACCATGCGCGAACTCTTCCCCCTCAAAGGCGACAACTCAAAAGAAGGCAATGCGCTTTCGTTCATCAACTATCAACCGCGCACCTTCGACGAAAACGAAGTCGCGAAGAGCGAACTGCACCGCATCGTAGCCCGCAATCACGGCGGATTCGACCCAAATGACAAGGACTCCTGGGAGGAATGGGACACCGTCAAGAATCAGAAAATGATGGGCAAAATCTTCACCGCCATGGATTGGTTCCTGGGCGGCGTTGGCCTGGTCACACTCGCCCTGGGCGCGATCGGCATCATCAACATCATGCTGGTGGCCGTGACCGAGCGCACCCGCGAGATCGGATTGCGCAAAGCCCTCGGCGCCACCAACCGCACCATCCTGTTCCAATTCTTCCTGGAAGGCGCCTTCCTGACCCTGTTCAGCGGAGCGCTAGGAGTCGGCGGAGCCACGCTCATCATCCATCTGCTCTCCGGAGTCAATCTCCCTCAGGGCTTCGACACTCCCCGCATCGTCCCGGTGTCCGCCATTGGCGCAGTGCTCTCGTTGGCTCTGGCCGGCATCACTGCCGGCCTCTATCCCGCCCGCAAGGCCGCCATGCTCGAACCCGTCGAGGCCCTGCGCCAGGAGTGAAAGAATAGGACTGAAAGAACAGGAGCAAAAAAGATGACCCGCGATCTGGTGAAAGAAGCTTTCGGCGCCATGCAGCACAACCGCCGCCGCACGGCTCTTACCATGCTGGGCATGGCCTGGGGCATCGCCACGGTCGTCATCCTGCTGGCTTTCGGGACAGGCTTCGAGCACGCCATCGATCTGATCTTCAGCTCCTGGGGCACCGACGTCATCGGTGCCTTCCCCGGCCGCACTTCTCTCCAGGCCGGAGGTGCCAAGGCTGGCAGCGAAGTCCGCCTCCAGATCGCCGACGTCGACTACATCCGCAACGAAGTGCCCATGGTCAAGGGCGTCACTCCCATCTTCGACAAGCGTAACGTCACCATTCAGCACGACACTCGCACCTTCACAAACCTCTTCTTAACCGGCGTCTACCCCGTATACGATCGCATCCGTGGTTTTAACGTCGCCTCAGGACGCGGACTCAGCGAAGAGGACCAACTGCAGCGTGCGAGGGTCGTAGTGATCGGCGACGAGGCCCGACGCCGCCTCTTCTCCGGTGAGTCCCCTCTAGGCCAGAACATCCGCATCAACGGCCTGACCTTTGAAGTCGTGGGCGTCTATCAGCGCAAAGTCCAGGGCGGCGACGACAACGACAACACGCTTCTGGCGATCCCCTTCAGCGCCATGGGGGACCTCTACGACACCAAATACATCACCGGCATCTTCGCGGACTACGAGGGCGAGAACCACCAGCAGGTGGCTCGCGTCGTCCGCTCGGTATTAGCTGGACACCACAACTTCCGTCCCGACGATCGCCGCGCCGTCTTCATCGCCGACTTCAAACAGGACTTCGATCAATTCTCCATCGTAACCGCCGCGTTAAAAATTCTGCTCGCCTTCATCGGCGCCCTGACCCTGGGCATCGGCGGCATCGGCCTGATGAACATCATGCTGGTCTCGGTCCAGCAGCGCACCCGCGAAATCGGCGTCGAAAAAGCTCTGGGCGCGCACAAAGCCCACATCCTCTTCCAGTTTCTGGCCGAAGCCCTGGCCATCACCTTTGCCGGAGGCCTGGGCGGCATCGCCATCGCCTACCTGATTTCCTGGGTCGTCGGTGCCCTGCCCCTGATGAGCGCCTTCGGCGATGGCCTCCAGGCCGGCGACATCCACCTCCACATCAACCTGAGCAGCCTCGTCGTAGCCACCGTCATCCTCAGCCTGGTCGGCATCATCAGCGGCATGGTCCCCGCCATCCACGCCGCCCGCCTAGACCCCATCGAAAGCCTCCGCTACGAATAGTTCCATCGACTCATGTGGGGACGGGTCTTTGACCCGTCCAGGCGGCCCGGGTTCATCGGGCCGCTCGCCTTTGTTGGCTATCGTCCTAAGCGAGGACGATCTTCGCTCCCCAGCCTAAAAACCAACCACAGTCGAAGTGTTAGCTTGCTACTCCCCTGCCGGCACCACGAAGGAAGGGGCATTCGCCACGGGTAACCCGTTACTGAAAGCTCGGACCCCACGTAACTAGCGACCCCCAAACCCCGCCACTACCATCGCGAACAGGTAGAGATTTCGCGGGGAGGACCGCTTGCGCCTTTCTTCTGTTCGCATCATCGCCGGAGTTTCCTGTCTTCTTTTCGGAGCAGCCGCATGGCGGCTCGCTTCCCAGTCATCTTCCGACTTCGCCGCTCAAGCGCAGACGTCCCAGCCTGCATCTAAGGCCGCGCCCAAAGCCCCGCAGCTGCACAGGGTCAAAGCGACGGTCTCGGATCCCGCCATCTCCGCCAGCATCCCCTCGCCACACCCCACCGCGGCCCTCGGCACCGAGATCTATACCGCCAAGCGCGGCGAAGCCATTCCCACGATCGCCCGCCACTATCTGGGCAAGACTTCGTATCTAACGTCCGCCGAACTGGCCGACGCCATCCGCCACGTCAACGGCGACCGCATCGCCAACATTCTGAAAGCCAACGAAAACATCATCATCCCTGGCATCCTCCCCGCTCCAGTCACTGAGAAGACGATCCCAGTCGCCAAAGACTTCGAAGTCCGCGCCGTCTACCTGACCGGCGTCATGGCTGGCAGCGACCACGGACTCCGCATCGTCCGCCACTGGCGCGAAGTCGGTGGCAACGCCGTGGTTTTCGACATCAAAGACTCCGACGGCAGTATCAGCATTCCCTTCGAGCACCCGCTCGTCGGCAAGCACAACGTCTACATTCACGACGTCCCCAAGCTCGTCCACTTTCTTCACCAGCAGAACATGCACGCCATCGCGCGCATCGCCATCTTCCGCGACGAGGCTTTGGTGGTCGCCCATCCCGAACTCGCCGTCCAGTCGCGCCGCAACCATACCGCCTGGCGCGAAAACGGCAAGCTGGTTTGGACCGATCCCTCCAACCCCAAAGTTCAGGACTATGACATTGCCCTCGCCAAGCACGTAGCCCAACTCGGCGTCGACGAAATCCAGTTCGACTATGTCCGCTTCCCCGCCGAAGGCGACCAAAAAGACGCCGCCTTCGTCTTCCAGAACGGCCAGCTGCCGACTGATCAAACTGCAAGCAGCGAGAACGGTTCAGGTGGAGACAACGAACCATGTGGGGACGGCCGCCTTCGGCCGTCCAGCGAGGCGAAGCCGAGCCGAACCACCACGACAACGGAGACCGCCGACACGGCTTCTGCTCCAGCCCCGAAGGGGCAAAAGAATGAAGCCCACGGCGCAAGCCGTGGGACAACCGACGCAAAGAACCAACCAGCCCCGAAGGGGCGTAAGACAAAGACCGGTTGTGATGCATCCGCCAAACACATCACCCCCCGCGGCCCGCAGCGCACCGACGTCATCACCGCCTTCCTGAAGAAGGCCTATGCCGAACTCCACCCCACCGGCGTTCTGCTCTCCCTCGATGTCTTCGGCGTCATGGCATGGCAACGCCAGGTCGACCTCTCCCACACCGGACAGGACATCGTCGGCATGGCCCACTATTGCGACGTCCTCAGCCCCATGATCTACCCCTCGCACTTCTTCGGCATGGATAACATCGCCCACCCCGGCGACGAGCCCGCCCACTTCATCGGCGAGTCCATGGACCGCTTCGAACTCATCACCAAGGGCAGCGGCGTCGTAATCCGCCCCTGGCTGCAAGCCTTCCACTGGCGCACCAAGACCTACTCGCCCGAATACATCAAGGTTCAAGTAGAAACCGCCAAAACGAAAGGCGGCATCGGCTTCTTGTTCTGGAATGCCGCCAACGACTACTCCAAGCCCTTCGTAGCCATGCCAGAAATGAAAACCGCCAATGCCAAAGAAAAAGACAAATTCTTCCGCGGCGACGAACTCCCAACCCCGTCTGTGCAAGCAGCGCTAACCTCCACCAAGTAGCGGTGCCCCTCATCAACTTGTGTGGGGACGGGTCTTTGACCCGTCCATGCGGCCCAGGTTCATCGGGCCGCAGGCTTTTCGACTGTTCATCATCAAGTAACACTAACTCTGGGAACGAGGCCCTGCCCGCGGAAGTGGCGCCTCAACCCTGCAGCCCCCACCCATTACATCCGTAACTTGTCCCACGCTCTCCGCTCAATTCAACTAGCACTCGGAGAACCCACATGAAGACCCTCGGATTGCTGCTCGTATTCGCCGCCTCTCTGACACTAGCCGCAGAGGCCCCGCTCCACCCGGCTCCGCAGCGAGCAAAAATGGCCTGCACCGACGCCCTTCGCTCGCAGATGGAGGCAGACAACACCGCCGCCTTTCAGCTGAAGTCCAGTGCCTACACCGATGGATTGGAGCGAGGCGCCGCCCTTGGCGCCGGTGGCGCGTTGCTCGTGGTATGCCTGGCCCTCCGAGCAAAGAAACCCCAACAGGGAGACGCCTCCAGCCAAAAGCCCTTGTCGCGAGGCGCCTCAGCCTAGTCCCAGAAGCCCGCAACGGATTGTGTGAGGACGGATTGTGTGGAGACGGGATTGTGTGAGGACGGGTCTTTGACCCGTCCGGGCGGCCCAGGTTAATCGGGCCGCTCGCTTTTTTTGCGCTCTATAAAATAAGGCACGGATTTCCTCCGTGCCTTAAGTGTCACCGCACAACACTCACAGCGAATTCAAAAACACCAGCAACTGCTTCCGCTCGTCATCACTGAGACGGCGGAAGCGCTGCTCGCCTGGTCAGCCTCCCCGTCATGGCGCCGGATCGCGCTCTCCAACGATAGAGACTTGAAATCAATGCATGTAGCGCGATTTGGTCCGCAGTCCCCCGAGCGGGCTCGTGCGCACCTTATTGGCCGGCCTGCCTTGCAACTCTAAAACTACCTCAGGGCACCAGCCCCTTCGTGCACGTCCCCGTCGGACTCACGTTCGTCCCGAAAAACTGCGAGGTAATGCTGGGCTGATCCACAGTGCTTCCGGCGGAATTCCAGAACCGGTTAAACGTAATGAGCGAGTTCGGCATCGAATGCGAACGCTCCTCCTCCCGCCCTCCACACACCGTGGTTCCCACATCGAACGTCGCATCCTCTCCCCGATAAAACGGCCCGCCCGGCGTAATGTTGGAGTAGTGATCGAAGTTGTACCCTTCCACCATCGCCACGTGACAGGTGCGGCAACTGCGCGCATACACATGCTGGTAAAAACTCTTCGCCGTCGCGCTCTGCCCCGACCAACTCGATGGCAAGTAGTTCTTGTTGAGCGTGTGGCCGCCCGAATACCACCCAGCGATGAGGTTCGATTCCGCGGCCGTCGGCCCCGCCTTCAGCACATTCTGGTTCAGGTTGTAGATCGCCGTCTCCTGGTCCACTTCTCTCAGCCCGACCTTGGTCGAAAACTCGAAGTTCCCCGTATCGTAAGGCAGGAAGTGCCCGCCCACATTCGCCGCCGTGCCCGTTGGCGGAAAGTGCCCGGCATACCGATCCCCACCGTGACACACGACGCACGTTCCGGGCACAAACTTCTCCCGCCGCGTATCCAGATTCACCGACGGCAGCAACTGCCCGCTCGGCCCAAAGATGAAGAACCGCGTAAACGGTTTGCCCCCGTTCACTCCGGTGTGCACCATGTAGTCCATGGCGACACAGGCCACTAGATCCAATCCTGCAACCGTCGCGTCAATTGCAGCATTAACATCGGTCTGGCTATCGGTCTTCGGCCCGACGTGATTGCACACCACCGCCGCCGTGTTATTAGCCCCGTACGAAACGGACGTATGCACCCGCGTCAGGTTCAGGTCTTCTTTATTGACATAGGTCGCACTGTACTGGGTAGCGGTGGCAAACTTCCCGATCTTCACCATCCTCTGCCAGTCGTTGTAGCTGATGGCACCCTGCAAATCTCCGGCCGCGCTGCACCCGGTCACCGCGCCGATCACCTTGTAGTACTGGCAAGCCTCCACGCGCGTGTCGAGCCCCTTTTCTGCCAGGAAGAAATCGCTGGCCGGTACAATGTCCGACGGCCCGGTCAGCGGCGCCGCCAATGTTCCCACCACTTTCGATCCCAGCGTCGCCGTGATGCTCGCGATCTTCGGCGGGCTGATCCCCGGCTCCTTCACCTGCCCCAGATCCGTCACCCCGCTCGGATTCAGCCCGGTAACCGGCACCTGCAGCGGCGCCGACCCCGCGCATTGCAACAAAACGAACGCGGCGCTCGCGTTGTAGGGCAGCGAGTAATCTCCCAGATCATTAACCCGAACCGGCCCTGCCAACGTGATGCCAAAGCTATTCTGCAGCGTCGCTGTCGGCGTCACGTGCACGTTGAAGAATTCGTTTTGTGTCCCGCAAGGGCTGCCATCCAGCAGCGCCAGGCTCCCGGAGATCACCGGAGGAAACGTCAGCGGCGTGCCATACACGTAGTCGGTCACAGTCGTCGGGATGTTCAATGTCACCGGACCATTGCTCGAGCAATCGGCGAACGTAACCCCGTCCACCGCACACTGCGTCGAGAACAGAGGCAGCACCGGCACCCCCGATACCAAGAAATCCCCCTTCCCGTTCGTCGACACTGTCCCCGACGGCGGATAGTGTTTTCCGCTCCCCCTATCCAACACAAACTCGGGAACGCTCGGCATCCGCACCCCATGGTTCACCGCCGCGACACTGCCCCAGGCAATGACCCCGCGATAAAAATTCCCACTCGGAGCCGGTGCCGGCGGTGGCGCCAGCGTCACCGGCGGCGGGATCACCGGCGGATTCCCGATCGTATCGGTGTTCACCAACACTCGCCGCTCCGTGAATCCCCCCTTCCCGTTGGATACCAGCACGTAAGCAAAGTGGATGCCGGGCCCATTCGGTAGCGTCCAGGTCGTACTCGCCGAATTCACATTCATGATCGTTCCATCCGTCGCTCGCCATTGATACGACAGCGTCCCGCCTCCCGCATTGTTGACCACGACTTTCACCGTCACCACGATGGGAGTCGCAGGTTCCAGTTGTCCCGCCCACACCCTGCTGAACAGCGCCAGCGACGCCACGACCAGCCCGGCCATCGCCACTCCAATTTGCAAGCCTCTCATCCCACACGTCTTCGATGTCATACCTCACCTCAATCGTCTCAGTCTCGCGAACAGTATTTGGGAGCCCAGTGGCCTAAGTACGTCAGAATTGCTCCAGAGCGGAGCCTTTCTCGGGGAAGAAGCCATGCCGTCCACCGGCCGCGGATCGGCAAACGCCGCAGAATAATATCACGCTTTCCAAGAATCGCCAGAAGAAAGCTTGGAGAGCAGTTGCGTCCTCATTCTGTGATCATGCGAGGACAGCCACCTAAGCCTGCCCGTAGCGAACTCGAAGAGGCTGTCCGGCGGCCCGGGTTCACCGGGCCGCTGCCTCGGTTGGCCATGCTGAGCAAAATCAAAAGCCTGCCCCCGCGGGGCCGACCCAAGTAGAATTCCACGCATACCTTCGGTCGGAAGGAACAACAATGCGAGTGCCCTTCACCTCATTCATCACAATGTTGGTTACAACGATTCTGCTCCTGGCTCCGAACCCAGGCTACGCGCAAGCGGACCATCACCACGCTGAGACGCTGGGCACCGTAACGTTCGCCACCTCCTGCAATCCCAAAGTTCAACCTCAGTTCAATCGCGCCGTAGCTCTGATGCATTCGTTTCAATTTCAAAACGCCATCGAGGCATTCGACGCCATTCTCGTCACCGACCCGTCCTGCTCGATCGCATACTGGGGAATCGCGCTCAGCCATTGGGGTAACCCTTTCGTTGCAGGGCTCAAGTCCCCGGCGCAACTAGAGCAGGGACTCAAAGCCGTCAAACAAGCCCGAGTTTCCCCACCAAAGACGGAGCGTGAACGCGCCTATGTCGAAGCCGTCGCGCACCTCTTTACCGATGCCACGAACACCGACCAGCAATCACGCAAGCTGGCCTATGAAAACGCCATGGCGGCTCTCAGTTCAGCGCACCCTGAGGACACCGAAGCGGCCATCTTCTACGCGCTGGCTCTAGCCGCCGCCGATCCGGCCGATAAGACCTATGCCAAGCAACTCAAGGCTGGGGCGTTGCTCGAAAGTTTGTTCGCTCACCATCCCAATCATCCCGGACTAGCTCACTACATCATTCACGCCTACGACGTTCCCTCGCTGGCTCCGCGCGCGATAGAAGCCGCGCAGCGCTATAGCGACATTGCGCCTTCCACGCCGCACGCATTGCACATGCCGTCCCATACGTTCACGCGAGTCGGTGACTGGCAAGCCTCCATCGACGCCAACCTGGCCGCAGCCGCTTCCGCGCGAAGCGCCGGTCAGACGCCCGAAGAGTTGCACGCCACCGACTACATGGTCTACGCCTACTTGCAGACCGCCCAGGACAACGCTGCCAAGCATCTTGTGGAATCGGCGGTCCAGAGTTTCGCTCGCTTCGATCCCTCATCTCCGAACACCGGGGCGGGCAGTCCCGCCACAGCATACTTTGCGCGCGCCGCGATCCCAGCCCGATATTGTCTCGAACGCCAAGCCTGGTCCGATGCGGCCAAACTTGAGCCGCTCTCCAGCCCATTCCCCTACACCGATGCGATCACCTATTTTGCCCGCGGCCTCGGGGCTGCGCGTTTGAAGGATCGTGCCACCGCACTCTCCACCATCACTTCTTTAGAGCAGATGCGCAACAAACTGTCCCAGATGAAGGAGGCGTATTGGGCCGACCAGGTCGACATTCAGCGACAGGAAGTATCTGCATGGCTGGCCTTCGCCGAAGGCGATAGCCACCGCGCTGTTGCCGCAATGCGCGCAGCGGCGGAACAGGAAGACAAGACCGAAAAAAGCGCGGTCACACCGGGACCACTTGCTCCCGCGCGCGAGCTTCTGGCAGCGCTGTTGCTTGATTTGAATCGCCCTTCGGAAGCACTCAAAGAATTTGAAGCGACTCTCACAAAGGAACCGAAACGCTTTCGGTCGCTGTACGGGGCAGCGAAAGCAGCGAACTTGTCAGGAGATCGCAAAACGGCGCAGACCTATTTCCAGCAGTTGCTCAAGATCGCCGAACGCGCCGATAAACCTGGACGCGAAGAACTGGCCGAGGCGCGCCGCGGAACGGACCCGGAATAGCCGGCATTCGGCCCACCCCTTGGTTTTCAGTTTTGCGGTCAAGTCGCAAAACGTATCCCCTTCGACAAACCAACCACCCCTGACTCTTCCCAATTTGGGAAGATCGTCACAAAATCTCCGTCAAAACCGAAAGAACACCGCCGCGGGGAATAAGATGACGTCAGCGGCAAAGACCAAAGCATAGTAGGACTGACTAGAAGGCCGAAATGCGCTTCCCCAGTAGGGTTAAGTCCCGAACCGAGGGGCTTTGCCGCTTGTTCCCAGACGTCGTTGATTTCCCCCTGCCGCTTGCCCGTTCTCATTGTCCCTTTCTGAGGGTGTTTCACGGCCGCATCTAGCTTTTCATCGCCGTGATCATGCAGTAGATCATCGGCCCTAGTGGAGAGCTGACGAGCGGCAGCAGCACGGGCGCCAGCACGTTATTCCAACGTGCGCGGTTCATCTTCCGTTCGCCGAACATCACATCCGTCAACAGGAACTTCAGGGTGACCCATGGGATATGGGCCACTGAAGGCGCTACATGCATCTGCAAATGCTCGACCTTGATGTCGGTGAAACCAAGCTGTCCCAGCCGTGCCGTAAATCGATCGAGCTGCGCTAACTCTTCGATGACCCAGCACTCGCACAGCTTGCGGTAAACGCGCTCCTGCAGTGCGCTGGCGAACCGCCCGCCCGCAAGAAAGCCGTCTGCAACCACGAGTCGTCCTCCGGGTTGCAGCAGCCGATGCGCCTCGGCCAGCAGAGCGCCTTTGTCTGCACCGTGCCCGTGGCAACTGCTTTCCAGCGCATAAACGCCGTCGTAGCTTGCGCTCGGCAGAGTGGTGTCTTCGTAGTCGCCCTCCATGACGCGGACACGCTCACCGCAACCGGCGGTTTCGTTTAGCGCGCGAGCGTGCTCCACCTGCCACGGCACGCGAGTCAGTCCTAGCAGCCGCGCCCGAGGCAAGCGGCGTGCTATGCTGCGCAGCGTGGCACCCAAGCCGCAGCCGAGGTCGAGCAGCCGCGGCTCCGCGTTGGTACCCAATTGCAGTCGCGCCAGCACCTCCGCGTTCATCTGCTCCAGCATGCCTTCCCGGTGCAGCGGGTTCGAGCCGGCGCGATAGTAGCCGAAGTGCATGTTGAACTCACGGCTCCACGCCGCATAATCCGGACCGGCCTCGCTATAGTATTGTTCCAGCCCGATACGCGGGGTTCGGCGCCCAGAAGCGACCGGCTGAACCACAGCATTTCTGATCGCCTGGCTCTCTGCAGCAATCATTTGTCCCCCTTAGTTATGCGCCCCATCGGTTGCCCATCTCGCCCCAGGGAAGGATGAGGCTCGCGCGCCGGGTTCGATAGAGTCATCCTCACCTCACCTTCTGTAATATCAGTATATACCGAATTAACAAAATGTACAGCACAACATGAATCATGTGAGGACGGGTCGAAGCCTGTCCCGAGCGGAGTCGAGGGAACCCGTCCAGGCGGCCCAGGTTTATCGGGTCACTCGGTTTCTTACGCACCCTTCGACTGCGCTCAGGGCAGGCGCTTCCGGGCTTTGTCTGCTTTGCTGACCTCACCCACCGCTTACGCGGTGAGCTGCAATCTTTCGCTCCTTCGGAGCTGCGACTTCTTTCACGCCTAGTGGCGGTTTGCGGGTCGGATCGATGGGGTGCGACTCGACTCCGGCCTGCCGGGCTGCGGGTGGTTTGACTGTGGGGGCCGGTGCAACTGCGCTGCGGCCCGGTACTTCTGGGCCGCCCGGACGGGTTCCCTCGACTCCGCTCGGACAGGCTTCGACTCGTCCCCACACAACCTATCTCCACTCGATTCGGATCTTGCGACGGCGGCCATGTAGGCGGCTGCTGCGCTGGCTGTCGACTCGTGGGTTGGTGCGGGAGCGGGCTTTGGCTCGGGTGGCGCGGGTTCGGGGGGAACTTCTCGGACCATTTTGTCGGAGTGGAGGCCGAATTTGACGCGGCGGATGTTGCGCACGGCAGTGTTGAGGGCGCGGAGGATGAGTTCTCCGCGCTTCAGTTCGATGGTGCCGCGGATCAGGCCGTTGACGACCTCCATGAGCGAGACCTGGATGGCTTCCTCGTCTTCCAGCAGGGCCGCGTGATGGACGCGCGAGTCCGGGACTTTGATGCCGCGGAGCATGCCCTGGTGGAAGTAGCAGAACTGCTCTCCGCGGAGAGCGGGGGAGCCGCAACGGACTCCGGCGACCTTGATGTGGGTGCAATTGTTGACTGGCATATTAGTCCTGGTGGTGCTCTCGCAAATGTTTTTGTAGTTCTGAGCTAAGATCTTGGCTTCGTGGGAGTTAGGGAAGGAGGATCGGATGAAGTCTGCGTATAATCTTGGAAACGCGGGACTTGCGAGTCAAGTATTGCGGACAATGGACTTAATGCGGTCGGCTGTGGTGGAGAGCTCTTCCGATTTGGGAATCGAGGCGGTTTTCTTCTGGCTAACCAAGGTAGGGATCTCATTGAGCCGCTGGGTGGTTCTGGTGCTCTTGGTGGAGCGTTTGTGCATAGTCCCAATTTGGTGCTTTGAGATTTCTCAGTCAAGGTTGTCCGTCACACGGATGAGATTTTTGTTGTGGAAGGCTCTGGAAAAAGTGAAGACTGATTTTGCGCCCGCGGATTTGGCCGAGAGAGGGTGAGTGCTACTTACCCGAATGCCCAGCGCTCAAACGAGCGCCATTTTGCGGCATCCGCTTCTCAATTGGGAATGAACTGGAGGTACTCACTCTTGGAAAGAGCTTCGGATGCCGCTGGTAGCTTTCTAAGCTGATCGGATGGGGTCGTCAGGCGACTTGGCGTGTGCGGATCTCCCTGGATTCCTCTGCCGACTGGTCCGTGTCGGCCCAAGTGTTCTTACCGCCGCGTTCCTCAGGGTCCGGTTCGCCGATTACGGTTCGAGACTGCACTTGTTTCCAGGCAGGCCACTGAGACACGCGATCGGCTGTTCGGCTTACGAAGTTCCAATGCTTCTCGCTGCTTTCAGTTTTGAAATTTCGGTGCAATTCCCATAAAAGGAACGAACGGGATCCGATTGTCGCCATCGCTTGTTCCTTTCTCACTGAAAGTTAAGGCATCGTGGTGCAGATCGGATGCACGGCTCTTCGGATACCCTTCCCGGTTGTGCTATGGGTGCGTAACGAGAGAATGGGGCTACGGCGGTGGGGGACCCATCGTTTTACGGAGCCTTGCGAGGCCTCGTGCGGGGACTTGCTGTGCGCGTGATCACGGTCGTTTTGGGATTCCTCAGTTCGGCGCAGGGTCTTGCCCCCAGCGGCTGAAGCCGGGTGTCTGGTTGGGCGTCTGTGCAGCACGACTTTAAGTCGTGCCCTTCCCGGTTGTGCTATGGGTTCGGGGAGGGGCACGGGGGAGCCGGAGCTCGGAACTCGGGCGTGGGAGCTCAGCTAAATCAACTTCAGCGTCAACGTCAACGTCAAAGGCAGCGGACAGGAGTGCCCGCTCCACACTTGTTTTCTGCTGTCATCCTGAGCGGAAGGACTGGTTCGCGAAGCGGAGCAGTTCCGGAGTCGAAGGATCCCTAGCGGCTTTCTCGTACGATGGACGTGTCCGGGAATTCTCGCTGTGCTTTGGCTAGGGAGAACTGCCTGGGTCATCGGCGATCGGTTCAGCGAGTAGGGGTCCTTCGACTACGCAGAACGGGTCGCTTCGCTCTCCGTCCTGCTCCGCTCAGGATGACATAGGATTACTGAAGGCGACGTAGCAGCGAGATCCCTCCCGCGGCTGAACTGCGCCGCGGTTCGGGATGACGCCTTCCTCAAGGACGCGCGCCCATGACATGGGCGCTTATGGGGGTCGGCTATAATGTCTGGTAACGCGGGTGGGGTTCGCGCCTCAATCCCTGTGCTGCCTGGAGGGAAATTCCGCCGCGTTGCTCGTTGCCCACACTGACCTGCAAGGAGTTTCGATGTCCATTCAAAAGACCGAGAAGATCTGGCACAACGGCAAGCTCATCAAATGGGAAGACGCGACCATTCACGTGATGTCGCACGTCGTCCACTACGGCTCGTCGGTGTTTGAGGGCGTTCGTTGCTACGATTTGCCCACCGGGCCGGCGATTTTCCGCGCTCACGAACACATGCAGCGCCTGCTTGACTCGGCCAAGGTTTACCGCATTGACGTGCCTTTCACGCGCGAGGAACTGGTCAAGGGCATGGTCGAGACCGTCGGTCAGAACGGGGCGTGGCCGTGTTACGTGCGTCCAATTGTGCTGCGCGGATACGGCGAGGCGGGCGTCAATCCATTCAACTCGCCCACTGAGGTCTACATCATTAATTATCCGTGGGGAAAATATCTGGGCGGCGAGAGCGAGGGCTGCGACGTGTGCGTCTCGTCGTGGACGCGGCTGGCTCCGAACACGCTGCCAGCCATGGCGAAGTCGGGCGCGAACTACATGAACTCGCAGCTCATCAAGATGGAAGCCATCGTCAACGGCTACGTCGAGGGCATCGCGCTCGATATCAACGGATTCGTGAGCGAAGGCTCGGGCGAGAATCTGTTCCTGGTGCATCGCGACAAGCTGATCACCGCCCCGCTGGGCAACTCGGTGCTGCCTGGGATCACCCGCGACTCCGTCGTGCAGATCGCACGTGACCTGAATATCCCTGTGGTCGAGCAGATGATTCCGCGCGAGATGCTCTACATCGCCGATGAAGCGTTCTTCACCGGCACCGCGGCGGAGGTAACGCCCATCCGGTCGGTCGACAAGATCAAGGTCGGCAAGGGCGGAATGGGGCCGGTTACGAAGGAGCTGCAGAAAGAGTTCTACGCCATCGTGCATGGCGAAAAGGCCGACCGCCACGGCTGGCTGACGCCGGTTCCGGTGCGCAGCAAGCAGCCCGTCGGCGTATAATCCAGTCTCGTAAACCGCAAGAGGGGCGCGGCCTGCGCCCCTTTCGCCCTTCTAGTCCGGATAAAACAGAACACGAATCACTTCGAGGAGGAACCGATGTCCCAGCAACTCACTCCTGAATTTGCCCTCGCTTTTCGAGCAGTGATGCTCGACGGCTTCAAGCGGGAAGCGAAAACGACCAAGAGAGTCCTCGCCGCAGTCCCCAACGAAAAGTCCAGCTACAAGCCGGATCCCTGCGCCCGCACCGGGTGGGAACTGGCGTGGCACCTGGCCAATAGCGACATCCAGTTTCTTGAAGGCATCGCCGACCTGAAATTCAGCGCGGGGAAGGCGCCCGCCGACAAACCGACAGACATCGCCGGAGTCGTCGAGTGGTACGACCGGAACTTGCAACGCGGCATCGCCCGGGTGGAAGCGCTGACGGGCGAGCAGTTGCTTACAGTGATCAACTTCGCCGGCGTATTCAATATGCCCGCGGTTTTCTATCTTGGATTCCTCAATAACCACAGCATCCATCATCGCGGTGAACTGGCAACGTATCTGCGGCCGATGGGTTCGAAGGTGCCGGCGATCTATGGCGGCAGCTACGATGAGCCATTCGTGCCACCCGCGCCGAAAGAAGCCGCCGCATAATTTGGGTACAAGTTGAAGTCAGGAAGCCACCCGATCCGGGTGGCTTTCTTGTTTTGTATGTGCGGCTTAGAGCCCGACGAACTTAAGCCTGTGTCCGGTCGCCGACCGGGGGCCATTACCTAGGTCATCTTGGGGAAGGTGACGATTCGGGCGATCATGCTTGGAGAGCGTCAAGTTAGAGGCTTCGTTCCGGAAGCTTCTACGGGAAAAACTCTGTGATGAATATTGATGACCTGTTGCGAATTGCGACTGAACGGCGAGCTTCCGATTTGCACTTGAAGGTGGGGAACTATCCGCACCTGCGCATTGACGGCGAACTGATGCCGTTGACCGACCAACCCCGCATCAGCGCCGAAGACATGTTGAATATGGCCTTCAGCATGATGTCGGCGAGGCAGAAGCAGAAATTCAAAGAGACCACGGAAATCGATATGGCCTACGGCGTCGCGGGTCTGGGCCGCTTCCGTGTAAACATTTTTCAGCAGCGCGGCAATGTGGGACTGGTGCTGCGCGTCATTCCGACCAAGATTCGCGCGCTCGACGAGCTGTTTCTACCCAAGGTGGTGGAACAGATTTGCGACATGCCCCGCGGGCTGGTGCTAGTCACGGGTGTTACCGGTTCCGGAAAGTCGACGACGCTGGCCGCGATGGTCGACCGCGTGAACTCGTCGCGCGCGGAACACATTGTCACCATCGAGGACCCGATCGAATTTCTGCACCGCGATAAAAAGGGGTATGTGAACCAGCGCGAAATCGGCGTGGATACGCCCTCGTTTGGGGCGGCGCTGCGAGCTTCTTTGCGTCAGGATCCGGACGTGATTCTGGTCGGCGAAATGCGTGATCTGGAAACGATCTCGACCGCGCTGCATGCGGCTGAGACCGGCCACATGGTCTTCTCGACCCTGCATACGCTGGACGCGGTGGAAACCATCAACCGCGTAATTTCAATTTTCCCTCCGCCGGAGCAGAAGCAGATTCGCATGCAGTTGGCGGCTGTGTTGCGGGCGATTATCAGCCAGAGATTAGTCCGACGCTGCGACGCTGAAGGGCGCGTACCCGCGGTGGAAGTGATGATCAACACGGCTTACATCCGTGAGTGCGTGCTGGTGCCGGAAAAGACGCGGTCCATTCGCGACGCAATCGCGGCGGGCACGTCGCAATACGGCATGCAGACGTTTGACCAGTCGCTGTGGGATCTGTTCCAGGCCCAACTGGTGAACTACGAAACGGCGCTGGAAAACGCGTCGAATGCCGACGACTTCAAGCTGCGCATGCAGGGTATTGCGTCGACGTCGGATATTTCGCGGCAGTCGATGCAGTCGGCGGGGTTTGGGGGACGGTAGAACAGGTTTCAGGGTTTCAGGGTTTCAGGGTTTCAGGGTTTCAGGGTTTCAGGGTTTCAAGGTTTCAGGGTTTCGCGGTTTCAGCGTTTCAAGGTTTCGAGAATCGGTTTTTGCTTTCGGTTGTCTCCTTGGATGGGCGCGCATTAGGCGCGCCCTTTTTCTTTTCTCGGCACCGGACTGGTTTGCGATATTGTTTAGCCTATATGGCGTTCTCTCGGCCGAAGAAACGAAGCTATTCCGAAGACGAGTTGTACGAATACGCCGTGGGCGCGCTGGCGCGGCGGATGCGCACTGTCGCCGAACTGAAGCGGCTGATGCGGGCGCGGGTTGAAGAGGCGGAGTCGGAGTATGGGCGGACGCTGGTTGAGTTAGTGATCCGGAGGCTGAAGGATCAGGGATATCTGAATGATTCGCAGTATGCGGCGTCTTTTTCGTCGCTGCGCCGCGATAATCAGAAGTTCGGACGGATGCGCATTGTCACGGATTTGAAAACCAAGGGCGTGCATGGCGACGTGATTCAGAAAGCCGTGGACGCGGCCTTTGACGGCGTCAGTGAAGAGAAGCAGGCGCGCGAATATCTTCACAAGAAAAGACTGGAGAAGCCGAGGGATCAAAAACAAGCGGCGCGCATCTTTCGTCAGCTGGCGCGGGCTGGCTTCGGGACGAAGACGATCTTTACCATTCTGAAGAAATGGGATGTGGACGACGAAACGCTGAGCGCTCTGGAGGGGGAAACGGCATGAAGGTATCCTGGCGAGGGGATTTTCGCATCTCAGAAAATCGGGGCGCGGCATTTGCGTTGAGGGGGCAAATGTTGCATACTGCCTGCCGACCCCATCTAACAACTCCCAGGGAGGAAAATATGAAAACGAAATTGGCATCTATCGTTGTGCTCACGTTGTTAGCCGCCGCACCGTTTGTCTATGGGCAGGACACGAGCGGTACGGAAAAGAAGTCCACCGGCACGGATATGAAGGACGCGACGAAGACCGCAGCCAAGAAGACCGGGCACGCCACCAAGACGGCGGCCAAGGACACGGAGATGGGCGCGAAGACCGCGGCCAAAGACACGGAAAAGGGCACCAAGGTGGCAGCGAAGGATACCGAGAAGGCTGCTGATAAGACGGGCGCGGCAACGGAGAAGGCCGCCAAGAAAACGGGCAGCGGCGTGAAGAAGGGCGTGAAGAGCGTCGGGCATGACGTCAAGAAGGGGACCGAGAAGACAGCCGACGCGGTGAAGTAGGCGCGTTACAGGCAACAACGTCAACCACAGAGTATGCGGGGAACGCAGAGGGACGGTCATGTCCCCCGCGCTGCCTGTGTGTTCTGTGGTTTTGGCTTTAGGGGAAGCCCGTCCTCCCCGTCGTTATCGTTTAGAATTGGGCTTCATGCTGACCGGGTCGGAAATTCGTCGAAAATTCCTGGACTTCTTTGTGCAAAAGGGGCACAAGGAGGTGCACTCGTCATCGCTTGTTCCTGCCAATGATCCCACGCTGCTGTTCACCAACGCGGGGATGAATCAGTTCAAGGACGTCTTTCTCGGGCTCGAGAAGCGCGAGTATTCGCGGGCGACGACTTCGCAGAAGTGCGTGCGGGCCGGGGGGAAGCATAACGATCTGGAGAATGTTGGGTTCACCAACCGGCATCACACTTTCTTTGAGATGCTGGGGAACTTTTCGTTTGGGGATTACTTCAAGAAAGATGCGATTGCTTACGCGTGGGAGTTGATCACATCGCCCGAGTGGTTTGGGATTGCGAAGGACAAGCTGTATGTGACCATTTTTATAGGCGCAGGTGAGGAACTAGGAATTATTCCGCGGGATCGCGAAGCAGAGGAAGCTTGGTTGCAGCAGGGTGTTCCGCAAGAGCGAATCTTCGCCTTAGGAGCCAAGGATAACTTCTGGCAGATGGGCGATACGGGGCCGTGCGGGCCTTGCAGCGAGATTCATTACGACATGGGACCGGCAGCGTCGGATCAGGGGCACACGGACTGCGCGTTTGGATGCGATTGCGGGCGGTATGTCGAGATTTGGAATCTGGTTTTCATGCAGTTCGACCGCGATGCTTCGGGCAAGCTGACGCCGCTACCCAAGCCGTCGATTGACACAGGGATGGGCCTTGAGCGGGTAGCGTCGGTGCTGCAGGGCGTGATTTCGAATTATGAGACGGATCTGTTTACGCCGCTGATCACGAAGGCGGCGGAGTTGACGGGAACGTCGCTGAAGAGAGAGTTGGACAAGGAAGCGCATACCAAGTCAGCGGCGTCGCTGAGGGTAATTGCGGACCATTCGAGGGCGGCGACGTTTCTGATTTCTGACGGTGTGCTGCCTTCGAATGAAGGGCGCGGGTATGTGCTGCGGAAGATCATCCGGCGTGCGATCACGCACGGGCGCCTGCTCGGTCAGACAAAGCCGTTTCTGTATCAGATGGTGTTCGCCGTGCACGATCTGATGAGGGATGGATATCCGGAACTGAACGAGACCGCTGAGCGTGTGTCGAAGGCCGTGCAGGTGGAAGAAACGCGATTCGCGCACACGATGGATGTGGGTCTTGAAAAGCTCGAAGCCCTTCTCAAGAATTCTCCGGAAAAGCTCGCAGGCGACGATGCCTTCAAGCTTTACGACACGTTCGGTATGCCACTGGACTTCATGCAGGATGCGGCTCGCGATCAGGGAATCGCCTTTGATCGGGCCGGTTTTGATCGTGCGATGGAGGAACAGAAATCGCGGGCTCGGGCTTCGTGGAAGGGTGCAGCGAAGCAGACTGCAGACCCAGCCTTGTTGCAGCTAGTCAAAACACTATTCGAAGGATATGCACAACTTCGGTCAAGCAACTGTGAGGCCCTCGCAATAATCAGCGGCCACGTTGTCGATGAACTGAGGCCGGGGGACGTCGGTTCCGTCATCCTCGATCGCACCCCTTTCTACGCAGAATCGGGCGGTCAGGTGGGAGACGTAGGTTGGTTCTACGCGCCGGGATCCAACGTTCTTTTGGCAGAAGTAACTGGCTGCTGGTTTCCTTTGCAAGGAGTACGTGCCCACAGCCTTGTAGCCAAGCAGGCGATTCGTGTCGGCGATAAGGTTGACGCGGTCGTGAACCTCGACATTCGCGAGGCGACCATGCGCAATCACACGGCGACGCATCTGCTGCATGCGGGGTTGCGCGAGGTGTTGGGGAAGCATGTGAAGCAAGCGGGATCGCTGGTGGCGCCGGGGCATCTGCGGTTTGATTTTTCGCATTTCACGGCGGTGGAAGACGAGGAGTTGCAGGATATCGAGGACATCATCAACAAGGAAGTGCTGCGCAACCGGAAAGTGGAGACGATCGCCGACGTGCCCATCGATGTGGCGATCAATGAGTATCACGCGATGGCGCTGTTTGGCGAGAAGTATGGCGACAAGGTGCGGGTGATTCGCATTGGCGACTTTTCGACCGAGCTTTGCGGCGGGACGCATACTGGGGCTACCGGTGAGATTGGGTTGATCAAGATTTTGAAGGAAGGCAGCGTTTCGTCTGGTGTGCGGCGGGTGGAGGCGATTACTGGGGAAGGTTCGGTGCAGCACTTTCGCAAGGATCATCAACTCGAAAACGTGGTGTCGAGTTTCGTTGGTCCCACCCTTGCGCAAAAAACGCGCAAGGATGGGGCACCCACTTCTGAGTCAGTCCCCGACAGTGACAAATCGTTCTCTCCGGCTGACGCACTGAAAGCCGAACTGGAAAAGAAAGACGCGGAGATCAAGCGGCTTACGCGCGAGCTTGATCAGGTGAGGATGAAGTCGGCCTCGTCGAGTACCTCCAACATTGGCAACAAGGTTACGGAAGTGAAGGGCGTGAAGGTGCTGGCGCACCGCGTGGACAATCTGGAGCGGGCGCAGATGCGGACGCTGGTCGATCAGCTGCGCGACAAGATTGGGTCGGGAGTCGTGGTGCTGGGGTCGGCTTCGAATGGGAATGTGGCGCTGATTGTGGGGGTCACCAAAGACCTTACTACTCGTGTGCAGGCGGGCAAGGTGATTGGTCCAGTGGCACAGAAAGTTGGGGGAAAGGGCGGAGGGCGGCCGGATCTGGCGGAAGCCGGCGGGAAAGATACGTCCGCACTGGATGCCGCGCTGGACGGCGCTTACAGCGTAGTGGAGGGATTGCTGACATGACACCGGATGAACCTGGGGACGAGAGGTTGCGGTTCGTCAAGCATAAGGGGCAGGCGATCTTCCTCATTGATTTCAGCCATTGCGCGGCGAAGCAACTGCTATTGCTACTCGATCAGGTCAGGGCGGATGTAGCGCGGCATGCACCCGGCTCGGTGCTGACCTTGGCAGACTTCACCGGCGCGCAGATCGACAAGAGTGTGGCCACGCGGATGAAGGAAGTGCTTGCGCTCGATCGTCCTTATGTGAAGAGGTCGGCGTGGGTGGGGACGGAGAGTTTGCCGCACGTGTTCTACGAGAATTTCAAGAGCTTCTCGCAGCGCGAGTTTCCCACCTTCAAGACGCGGGAAGAGGCGATGGACTGGCTGGTGGGGGACGAGGAGCCCGGGGAACCTAGCGCTTAACCTTTAGTCTCGGTCTTCTTCTTCCGCCCCTCCGGGGCTGGCTTATCCCGTCACTGCTTACCCAGGGCTTACGCCCTGGGCTTTATTCTTTCGCCGCTTACGCGGCTTGGCGGACAGGAGTGTCCGCCCCACATTTGTGCTCCATGCGTCGTTCTAGCTTCTCCACTTCAGGGTGACTGGGGCTGACATCGGGTGCTTCATTTCTGTGCCGGTGCGTTTGGCTTCGAGGTGAGCGGCTTTTAGCTGGAAGTACCACTTGGCGGGGCGGTCGGCGTCGTCAATCAGCATCAGGTGCGGGTTGTGCTTCAGTCCTTCGGACTGCATTTCCATGGTGCGGCGGTCCTGCTCAACGAATTTTGCGAACACGAATTTCAGCAGGTCGGCACCGAAGGGGAGCCAGCGAAACAGGTTCCAGGCGGCGACGACGTCGATGCGGCATTGACTGCGCGTGATCGGAGTGACGGTGGTGAGACTGGAGAACCAGTACTTGCCGGCGCGAATAGTTTCGGTGCGGATGTTGGGCAGGACGAAATCGATGGTAGTGGTGATGGAGTCGGCGTCGGCGTAGAGGCGTAGAAGCTTGTAGGGCGCGGAGTTTGAGCTGGGGGTGTGCGCGCTCATGCGGAAGCCGTTGGGGATGGGCTCGAAGTTTTTCTTCTTTTCGTGGATGCTGTGGCGCGTGCGCCACCACCATGCCTGGTGAACGAAGGGGCCGTGGGCCGGGTCCATGAGGCCGATGATGGCGTGATCGATGCTGACAGGCATTTCGGCCTGCAGATATGCGAGCTTGTACTTCGTGGTGAATTTTTTGATTTGCGGTGCGGCGTCTGGCGCTTCAGCGGGCGCGGTGAAACCGGCACCTTGCGGCGCGGGATCGGCGATGTGGACCCAGATGAAATTGTCCTGCTCCTCGCAAGGATAGCTGCCGGCGTAAATGCGATCGACTTTCAGCGTCTGATCTGAAGTGAGTGATGGAATCAGCTGGCACTGGCCGTTGTGCACGTCGAACTGCCATCCGTGGTAGGGACACTCCAGATTTTCTCCGTCGAACTTTCCGGTGTTCAAGGGCATGCCGCGGTGGGGGCAGGAGTCGCGCAGGGCGAAGGGCTGTCCCTGGCGGTCGCGGCCGATGACGAGCGGGATCTCGAGCAGCGTCGCTTTGTGCAGTTGATCACGGTGGACTCGATCGGCGGGCAGGGCACGATACCAGAAACCGGTGAGCATGAGCGCATCGGTCGCCTGGCGTTGTGGGAGGTCTAGTTCGGGCATGGAGAATAGTTGATGGTTTAATTTTGCTGGTTGATTGAAAAGCTTATGCTAGCATCCCGCAGGACCCGGAGCCTTCAGGCAAGACCCTCAGGGGCTAAAGCCCAGTCCCACGGGCGCTCAAACGGTACGACTTAAGTCGTACCCTTCCCCATTCCTGCACCACGAAGCTATGGAATTTGCTGGACACTTTCGCAGGTTGACGGCGGTTCAGAGGAACACTTTCATTGCGTGTTTTCTGGGGTGGTCGCTGGATGCGTTTGATTTTTTTATTCTCGTGCTGTGCGTCAATGCGCTGGCCACGCAATTCCACGAGAAAGTGTCGGCGATCACTGAGGCCATTTTTTGGACATTGGCCATGCGTCCGGTGGGGGCATTTTTGTTCGGGCTCCTGGCGGATCGGTACGGGCGGCGCCTGACGCTGATGATCGACATTATTGCGTACTCGGTATTCGAGCTGGCGTCGGCGTTTGCGCCGTCTCTGAAGGTTTTCATCGTCATGCGCGCGTTCTTTGGAATCGCCATGGGCGGAGAATGGGGCGTGGGCGCGGCTTTGACGTTCGAGACGCTGCCTGCGGAGGGACGCGGGTTTTTCTCAGGACTTTTGCAGGAAGGATATGTAGTCGGGTATCTGCTGGCGGCGTTGGCGTATCGCACCCTGTTTCCCGTGTTCGGCTGGCGAGGAATGTTCGTGCTGGGAGCGCTGCCGGCGTTTCTGGTGATCTACATTCGAACGAAAGTGGAGGAGTCGCCGGCGTGGCTGCAGGGGCGAGTGGCGCGCGAGACGGAGAAGAGGCTGGGGACAGATATCGTGTCGCACCTTGGCATTTTTGCGTTTCTGGTGGTGCTGATGTTTGCTTTCAACTCGTTCAGTCATGGCACGCAGGATCTGTATCCCACGTTTCTTGAGCGCAACATGAAGTACACGCCGCAGACGACCGGGTTGATCGTCATCATCTACAACATTGGGGCGCTGCTGGGCGGGATTTTGTTTGGAACATGGTCGGAGCGGATCGGGCGGCGGCGGGCGATCATTGTGGCGGCCTTGCTGGCGGTTCCGGTGATCCCGCTATGGGCGTATTCGCACAGTGTGTCGATGTTCGCGCTGGGCGGCTTTCTGATGCAGTTCATGGTGCAGGGGGCGTGGGGAGTGATTCCGGCGCATCTGAACGAACTGTCGCCACCTTCGGTGCGAGGGACGTTCCCCGGATTTGCCTATCAACTCGGCAACCTGTTGTCGTCGCGGAACGCGGTGATCCAGGCGAAGTTGTCGGAGACGCGCTACGGGGGCAGCTATCCACCAGTTCTGGCCTGGACGGTGCTGACGATTGCGAGTTTGGTAGCGATCGTTACGCTCAGCGGCAGGGAGCGGCGGGGAGTTGACCTGACGAAAACAGGCTGAGCGCGCGGCAAGTGGGGGCCGGAAGCCGACCTGCGATGGGAAAACCAATCGATATTCTAGGGTGTGCAAGATTCGTCACACCGAGTAGCGGCGCTTTTACGACGTGGTTGTCTTAGAGGGCTTCCTGTGTTACGGTAGGTAAAATTTCACGCCTTCGTTGATTTATATCCCCCGGCTCCCGAGCGTGGCAGTAATGCGCGAATGCGTGCATCCAGAGGCAACGCCACTATGAAGGAAATTATGGATCCCGTCCGTGGGAGTGAATCCGCCGAGAAAGAGAATTTCGCCAACCGGAAGTTGATACGGCCGACTTTGCCGCGCTCGGAAAATCATGGCAATCACAGCCCAGCGCCGGTACCGGCACAGGAGCGGCGGGAGCGCCCAGAGCGGCACGACCGCGGCGAACGCGGTGATCGTACGATGGGGGGAGGCGGAATGGGGAAGAAGCCCGCGCCTCCGGAGCAGACCAACGCCGAGAATTTTTACTATCAGAAGCAGATGCAGGGCCGAACGCAGATGGTGATTGTGCTGCGCGACGGCGAGGAAGTGCACG
This sequence comes from uncultured Acidobacteriaceae bacterium, assembly GCA_963768265.1. GTDB lineage: Bacteria > Acidobacteriota > Terriglobia > Terriglobales > Acidobacteriaceae > Sulfotelmatobacter. The sequence goes on along the minus strand of CAVYHM010000018.1, from coordinate 370,806 downwards.
GCATCATCGAATGGTACGACCGGAACTGCATCAAGGTGAATCGCGATTCGGGCGAGCCCAACCTGATGATTTACAAACCCGCGATCAAGTACATGTATAAAGAAGGGGAGAACCAGCGATAGGGTCTCAGCTGCCGCATTTTCTCCGCTCTCCGTCCCTGAAAGCCAAAACTTACAAAGAGGACTCGGGAAGGCTTGCCCGTTCGACTTTTTTAGGCGGTAGTGCAGTCCCGCGCTTCGCTGACGCTCTTCGGGGCGGTGACTGCTCCCATTACCTGCAACGACGATTTTTGCGTTAGCCTATTCTGCCATGTCGATCCCTCTTTCTCTCTCGGGCAAAGTAGCTCTGATCTCCGGTGGCTCGCGCGGCATTGGCGCTGCCACCGTCCGCATGTTCGCGGCCGCGGGCGCCAAGGTCGTGTTCAGTTATCGGAGTGCTCGTTCCCCGGCGGACGCACTCGCGAAGGAATGCGGTCCGGCGGTCTGCCACGCCGTCGCAAGCAATCTCGACAACCCTGAGGCAGGACGGGCGCTAATAGCCGAGGCGGTTGGCCATTTCGGGCGCCTCGACATTCTCGTCGCCAACCACGGCGTCTGGCCGCCGGAAGACGTTCCTATCGAGCGCATGTCCGACGAGCAGTGGCGCTCCACCCTGTCGATCAACCTCGACGGCGTCTTCGGACTGGTCAAGCACGCCGTCGTACAAATGAAGACTCAGCCGCGTACCAACGCAGCGGCGGGGCACATCGTGCTCATCAGTTCGACCAGCGGGCAGCGCGGCGAAGCCTATCACTGCGACTATTCCGCGACCAAGGGTGCGCTCATCAGCATGACCAAGAGCCTGTCCAGCGAACTGGCTTCCGCAGGCATTTATGTGAATTGCGTCGCGCCGGGCTGGGTGGACACTGATATGAGTGCGGCGGCCCTGGAAGATCCCAAGACCGGCGACACCATTCGGCGCACCATTCCCCTGGGCCGCGTGGGCAAGCCGGAAGAGATCGCCGCTCCCGTGCTGTTCCTGTGCACCGAGCATGCCGGCTTCATCACCGGCGAGATCTTCAATGTAAATGGCGGTGCGGTCCTGGCCGGCTAGCAGTTCGCTGAAAAAGTCACTTTTGGCCGAACGGCTCCCTTGCTGACGGTGACTCTGCGTTCGCCTTCGACATCGCAAAACAGGTTGCGGGAAACTCGCCCGAACAACCAAAGGCGACCCTCAGACGCTAAAGCGCTCGATCATTCTCAGACGCTTGACGGCACGACTGAACAGGTTTGCGGAAGAAGCGCGTTGACGCGTAAAAGACGACCACGGGGGCTAAAGCCCGCATTGATTCCATTTGCCCTACGCGGCCCTGAAGGGCCGCTCTTCCACCAAATCGAGCGCATTCGAGTTTTTACCAGCCTGTGAAGTCGTAACCCTCTCAACACCTGCACGGGCCAGAGTTTTTCCGCAGCCTCTAAAGCGAAGCCCAGGAATTGTGAGTTTCTCAAACTGCCAGGCCACAAAAAGCAGAGGCGCGAGCTTGCATTTCCGGCTGTTTCTGCATCCAAGCTGGGTAGGAGCCTTACACCGCAGGCGGAACGCCTAGAAAAGACGCTACAATTCTGGTTGCACGCAATCACTCGCACAGTTGGAATGAAACCGTTTTTCCCCATTCTGGTTTTGGTGTGCGCGGCTTGGGCCCAGGCGGGGAACCAGTCTTCCGGCGCCCCCTCTGGGTCGATGCCGCTGGCTTCGTCCCCAGCCGGAGCTCCGCCGTCGGCTAACCCGGACGACGCCGACACGCGCAAGGCGAAAGAGCTTGTCCAGCAAGGCATCCAGGCTCTCGGCGGACAAACCTATCTGACCATTCGGGACCGCGAGCAGCAAGGACGCGGCTACAGTTTCCATCACGGCCAGCCTAGTGGAGGCGGCGCCGTTTTCTGGAGCTTCTCGGAGTTTCCCGACAAGGAGCGGGTAGAGATCACCAAGGAGCGTGACATTGCCGAACTGTACGTCGGCAACAAAGGATGGGAAATCACCTACAAAGGCCCGCATCCAATGGAGGAAAAAGATCTCTCCCAGTACCTCCGCCGGCGGCGGTTCTCACTTGAGACCATACTTCGCAGCTGGGTGACCGATCCCGGCGTCATTTTTTTGTTTGAAGGCAACGCAATCGCGGCGCAGCATCCAGCACTGCGGGTGACCCTGATCAACGCTAAAGACGAGAGCATCACCCTATACTTCGACGTGGATACTCACCTCCCGGTCAAGAAGACGTTTGAATGGCGCGATCCGGTCGACCGGCAAAAGAATCTGGAAGAAGAAATCTACGAAAACTACCGGCAGGTTTCCGGCATCATGGCGCCCTACAATGTGACCCGCTATTTCAATGGCGACATGGCCAGCCAGCGCTTCCTCAATTCGGTCACCATCAATCAGGGACTTGATCCTGCCATGTTCGACCCAAACTCCGGCTACAACCCCAATAAACAACCCAGCAAGCGCTGACCGCGCCTGACCCTTTCGAGGGCCGAGGGGGACGGCAGATTCTCCTTGACATTAGTGTCCTTTATACACTAATATTAGTGTCAGTAAGACACTAACAGGAGACGCCATGTTGAGCTTCATGAAAGTGCCGCCAACCACCTACGTGCTGCAATTCAGACGCGGCAAGGTGAAACGCGAGGGCGTAGGGCTCTCGTTCATTTACTTGGTGCCGGCCTCGACCATCGTTGCGATTCCGATTGCGAGTGCTGACGTACCCTTTGTTTTCCAGGAGGCCACGGCTGACTTTCAGTCGGTGACCCTCCAGGGTCAGCTCACCTACCGCGTGGCCGACCCCAAGCGGCTCGCCAGCCTGCTGGACTTCAGCGTGAACCAGCGTCGCGCCTACTGTTCCGACGATCCGCGCAAGCTGCCTGAGCGGCTCGTCCACACCATACAGGCGTTGACCCGCGCGGTCACCCAGAAGATGGTCCTGCGCGAGGTCCTGGTCAGCTCGGACGCCATCGTGGCCGAGGTACTGGCAAAACTGAAGGTCTCCGAAGCCGTTACAACGCTGGGCATTGAGATTCTGGGATTGTCCCTGCTGGGAATCCAACCCACTCCCGAAACTGCTCGAGCGCTGGAAGCCGACGCTCGCGAGGCGTTGCAGCGGCGCGCCGACGAAGCCATCTACGCACGCCGCAATGCCGCGGTCGAGCAGGAGCGGCTGATCAAGGAGAGCGAGCTGAATACCGAGATCGCGGTCGAGGCCAAGAAGCGGCAGATTCGCGAAACCCAGATGGCGGCGGAGATCGCTGTCGAGGAGCAACGCTCGCAGCTGGTCGATCGTCGCATTGAGAACGAGCGCAAAGATGCTGACAGCCACGCCTATGTGCTCACTGAAACCCTGAAACCGTTGCGCGACCTCGATTGGAAGACCCTGATGATGCTCAACGGCAAAGGTGCGGACCCCAAGACGATGATCGCCCTGGCATTTCAGGAAATGGCCGGCAATGCACAGAGGATCGGCGAATTGAACGTTTCGCCAGACCTGCTGAAATCCTTGATCACCAGCGCCGGGAAGTAGTTGTGTACAAGAAACTGATTATCGTAACCCGCAAGACTCGCCTGCAGGAGCTGGTGGAGCGATTCAACACCCGCTCCCAGGCGAAGTTCTACATCGAGCACGCCGGCGGAGACTTTGCCGACTACGAGCGCGAGGAGGACGCCTACCGCCGGTCGCTCGATGTGCTGCGGAACTCGCTGGAGTTCGACATTCCTCAGCAGTTGGTGGATCGCAGCCTGGTCCCAACGTTTCAGTTTCAAAAAGAAGATCTCGTTGTCACACTGGGCCAGGACGGGCTGGTCGCGAACACGGCCAAGTACGTGGGCAACCAGCCGATTGTTGCAGTTAATCCCGAGCCTGCCCGGTTTGATGGAGTCTTGCTTCCCTTCGCGCCTGAGGAAGCCCGCTCGGCGGTCGCCACAGTCTTGGAATTCAGAGCCCACATCCGCGAGATCACCCTCGCCGAGGTGACTCTCCAGGATGGGCAACGGCTGTTAGCCTTCAACGATCTGTTTATCGGCGCTCGCAGCCACGTGTCCGCCCTTTACCGAATTGGCTGGAACGATCGTTCCGAAGTCCAGTCATCGAGCGGCGTGCTGGTTTCCACCGGGGCCGGATCGACCGGGTGGGTCTCTTCGGTGTTTAATATGGCCGCGGGTGTGTCTCGATTCTGCGGCGGAAAGCCCGGGGAGGCCGTTCGTCTCCCGTGGGAAGACCGACGCCTGCTTTATGTGGTGCGTGAGCCGTTTCTCAGCCGTCATTCCCAGGCGTCGATCGTGGCCGGGATGCTGCGTCCGGGCGAGGAGCTGTCTCTGCAATCTCTGATGCCTTCCGGCGGCGTGATCTTCAGTGATGGTATGGAGGCGGATTTTTTGAATTTCAATTCCGGCGCCAGCGCGCAAGTGCGCGCGGCTGAGCAGCGTGCCCGCCTGGTCGCGGGTGGGGAAGCAAGCCATGCAAGTCGCGGTTGATATCGTCATTTTTACGATTCATTCGGCGGAGTTGAAGGTCCTGCTGGTAAATCGCGGCATCCCTCCATTCGAGGGACAGTTCGCCCTCCCTGGCGGCTTTGTACTGGCGGACGAGAGCCTCGACAGGGCCGCACTGCGCGAACTGAAGGAGGAAACTGGAGTTGCTGACCTCTACCTGGAGCAGTTGTATTCTTTCGGCGATCCCGGCAGGGATCCGCGTGGCCGGGTCATCACAGTCGCTTACTTCGCACTCATTTCCGCGGATCGATCTCCGCTCGCGGCTGGCTCCGATGCGGCAGACGCCCGCTGGTGTTCCGCTCGGGAGCTGCCTCCGCTGGCTTTCGACCATGGCAAAATTCTGAACTACGCCCTGGAGCGGCTTCGGAATAAGCTGGAGTACACCACCGTGGGATTTCAGTTGCTCCCGCCGCGGTTCACGTTGACAGAATTGCAGCAAGTCTACGAGGCCATCCTCGACAAAAAACTCGACAAACGAAATTTCCGCCGCAAGCTGGCGCTGCTGAAGGTGCTGCGACCGACCCGCGAATACCGGCATGGCGGACGCCGGCCCGCGCGGTTGTACCAGTTTCAGGCTGCAAACTTCGAGAAGTTGAAGGATAGGGGAATCTTATTTCCGTTTTAGTTACCGCTCCGTTTTTCTTTTGAATGAGGGTCAGTCTCCTCCTAACTTGCTGTGCGGTAACCAGTTAGTTGATTTACATGGTAGTTTTGATAGGCGCCTCTCAGCCCCATTTCGCGCCACGGAGTGTGGCTTTTTTGCCACAGACAGTTTTTTCGACGTGGGCAGTAATCTACTTGTTCTCCAAAGTTCATCTCACACACTATTGATTCACGAGCAGACAATTCGCTCGGCAGTCGGATGCACTGGCATAGGCCTGCACAGTGGCGCCCCGGTCTCCATGCGCATCCTGCCGGCGCCCTCGGGAACTGGGATCGTCTTCCACCGCGTCGACCTTGACGGGTTCGCCATCGAGGCGGTCAGCCGCAACGTGGCCCGTGTCAGTTACGCCACCAGCTTGATGAAGAAGGGCGTACTCATCTCCACGACGGAGCACCTGCTATCGGCTTTTATCGGTCTGGGCATCGATAACGCGATCGTCGAGCTCGACAACCTGGAGTTGCCCATCCTCGACGGCAGCGCGCAACCGTTTGTCGAGATGATTCGCAAGGTGGGCATCCGCAAGCAGCGGCGCCCGCGCAAGTATTTGAGGATTCGCCGCGAAGTGGAGATGCGCGAGGGCAACAAATTCATCGCCGTGTATCCGGCAAACTCCTACTCGGTCTCCTACTCCATCAACTTTCCGCACCCGCTCATCGGGAAAGAGACGTTCCAGGTACAACTGTCGAACGGAAGCTATCTTCGCCACATCGCGCCAGCGCGCACTTTCGGTTCGCGCCAAGACGAGCAGGCCATGCGCAACATGGGACTGATCCGCGGCGCCTCCAGCGAGAATTGCATCGTGTTGACCCGCGACGGAATTGAGAACGGCCCCCTGCGCTTTTCCGACGAGTTCGTGCGCCACAAAGTGCTCGATCTGGTCGGCGACCTCGCACTGCTGGGCCAACAGATTCTGGGCAAGGTGGTGGCGGACCGCGCCGGGCATGCCATGCACACGGCGCTGGTCTCGCGCATCTTGCGCGACAAAACGCTGTGGGAAGAAGTAACTGTCTCCAGCGAGGAAACCGTCACTGAGGCGGGCTCTGGCGTGCAGGCTGCGGCTGGGGCAGCGGTCTGATAATCAACGCTCGGAATCAGTGAATCCTTAGACTGGCATTCGCCACTTCAGTCGGCTGGTTCGCACGGCGGATCGCCGGAGTCTGCTCCGTCAACCGGGCGCTGTTGCAGCAGCCTTTCCAGTTCTGCTCGGGTCTGATCAATCACCGCGGCGGCGAACCTACGCGCCGACTCCTGTCTCTCTTTCGACAGTTCTTTGACGCGCATGTTGAGCAGGGGAATGTCTTCCTCAAACCAGCGTAGGGTTCTCTCTACTTTGGCAATGCGGAACTCGTTGGTCGACATAGGGCGTGGCTCTCTGCTGATCTTCCAGAATGCCACGGTTGGCGATATGGACAAGTCTCAGACAAGATACCCATGCGCGGAGGGCACTCTTGGGGCCTGAGCAAGCAGGGTCTGTCGACCATAGGTAACGTGGTTTGGCTATTGCGGGAGATCGGTATCGGCGGCAGTGATTCGTTCCTTGGCTCCCGGCATCTCTTTCTCCATCCGTTCATCGAGCCATCTCTCCAGTTCTTGCTGGCAATCTTCGGGAACGTTGCGGAAACGCAGGCCGGCACGCCCCTTAACGTCGGCCCAGACCACTTCGGCTTCGAGGTCGAGATTGAAAATTGTTTCCGGCAGTACGAACTGCAGCCGAGGGTTGGCACCTTTCGGCAGCGCTTCCCGGAGCATCAGGGCGATGCCGCTCTCGCTGATGTTCGTGCTCGTTGCCTTTACCTCCTTGTCGGCCATGAGGATTCTTACTGGCATTCTCAGCGGGTGCCGGAAGTACCGGCGGCGCTCCTTCACCATGAAATTCAGCGCAGCGTGGAAGCAGCGCGACGCATTGAGCGCGCTGATGGGTTTCTGCAGGACGAAATTCGCGCCCATGCCGAAGGCTTCTTGCGTGGTCGTTCTCTTTCCATTCAGGATTGCGAAGGTCACAGAATTCTTGTTGCTGGGTGTGCTGCGCAGGCCCTGCAGTACTCCGAGTCCTCCCGTCAGGTCGTCGCAATCCACAATGACAGCGTCGAACTTCTCCGAGATCAGAATGTCGGCGGCAGCTCGCGCCTCGTGGCAGATCTCGACCTCAATCGCAAGCTTTTCGAGCGTAGGCCGAATCACGCGCACCAACTCGGGATCCTGGCTCAGGAGGAGGGAATCTAACGTCATATAGACGATTCTATGGGTGGGCAGCGGAAGTACGAAGGTAACAAAGGTAATTGGCCTTGCGGACAAGAACGGCAGTGAAACGTCCAACATTTTTCGCCGGACTCAAACTGGATTGCACTGCTGAACTCCCCAGAGTACAACTGGATGGCAGCCTCGGATGCCCATCTCGGCCTATCTTTCGCTTGGATCAAACATCGGGAATCGCGAGAGCTATCTCAGCGATGCGATCGCGCGGTTGCGTGCTTTGGGGCACGTCGCGGCCGTTTCTTCGCTCTATGAGACGGAGCCGGTGGAGTTTACCGACCAACCCTGGTTCCTGAACGGCGTTGTCCTTCTCGAAACCAACGCAACTCCCGCGCAGCTTTTGGCAAACTTGCTTGCCATCGAGCAAGAGATGGGCCGAGTGCGCACTCAGAAGAAGGGCCCGCGCACGATCGACATCGATATCCTGATGTTCGACGAGACGATCCTCGATTCCCCGGATTTGACCATCCCTCATCCGGCCATGCATCAGCGCCGCTTCGTCCTGGAACCTATGGCCGAAATCGCACCTGAGGTTTGGCATCCGAGTTTAAAGAAAACGATTCGGAGACTGCTGGAAGAATTGCCTGCGGGGCCAGCCGTGCGGAAACTGCAAAAAACCTAGCCACGGATCGCACGGATTCTCACGGATAAACCTAAGATTTGATCTGTGCGGATCCGTGAAAATCCGTGGCAGACGGTCTTAGGGCAGGATGATCCGGCTGCCTGTTTCCTGCGGTGTGACGACCGCTGTTTCCCTCTCGGGAAACTGCGAAAATAGAAAGTCCACGAACGCCCGCGATTTCGGACGCCCGGACGTTCTGCGGTGCGCCAGACGCAAAAGAAACACCAGTGCCTTCAGTACGTCAGACTCGCGGAGCGTAGAGTATCCCACGTGCTTCTGCTCGGCCTCGCGATACTCCTTGATCATGGTTTCGACCTCGGCGGCCGCCCTCCGCTGCGAATTGCTGGTTAGCGGCTGCTCGTAATGCAACCCGGAGTTCACCCGGCGCTCATAGCTCCTGGTCAAAACCGATAGCGTCTGAATCAAATCCTGATCATGCAGGCTGCGATCGCTTCGCGCGGCTTTGGCCAGTGCGTAGGACAGGCCCATGAGCAGATGTTCCTTCTCATACATGAACTGGTCAGAAACATCGATTTGCAGAAATAATTCTGATGGAGCGAGTTGATCGGCCGGGCGCGGCTTTTCGTACTCGCGGGCCTGCAGAAGATAAGGACAATCGCTCGGACAATCGAGCGTCACCTCGCGCTGCTCGCCGCAGCACTGCGGGCAAATGCGCCCGTGAACCGCGGGACAGAAGCGCTTCTCTTTCCGGATTTCGCAGATCGCACAACTCAAGGGAGGCTCCTCAAACATTATGGCACTTCGGGAGGTTACTACGCTGGCACGCGCCACAGGCCCGTTTTGGCACCGCCGATGCGCAAAACCCTGTAAAAATGCGCTCTCGCGAGGATCCAAGCGCAAAAACCTGCGTAAAATAAGGTGATTTCCACAGGCGATGGGTATAAGATAGCGCCCGCTGGTATTAAACCGATTCTTACGAGGAGGAAGTACATGGCTGCTGGTTTGACCAAAACACAACTGGTCCGCCTACTGGCGGAAAAGAATGAACTCAACAACAAGCAGGCTGCGGCGTTCCTGGAGCACCTGGCCGACACCGCCATCAAAGAAACCAAGAAGAATGGCGTGTTCGTTGTGCCCGGCTTGGGGCGTCTGGTGAAGGCACACCGTAAAGCCCGCGTCGGCCGCAACCCCCAGACCGGCGAACCCATCCAGATCAAGGCCAAGACCGTCGTGAAGTTCCGCGTCGCCAAGGCCGCGAAGGACGCGATCGCTCCCAAGAAGTAGTCGCTGCTTGAAATCGAATCAAAGGCCGGCGCAGGCCGGCTTTTGATTTTGTGGAGAAAGGCTGGGTTTTAAAGTTTCAAGGTTTCAAAGTTTGAACACAAATGGCGTCGGTTTGATACTTTGAAACCTTGAAACTCTGAAACCTTGAAACCTACTCACCACAACTGGATCGTAATCGGAATCGGCGACATCGTGACTCGCCGTGTCATTCCTGCAATCCAAGCCGAACCCCGTAGCCAGCTTTACGGCCTGGTCACCCGCGATCCCGCTAAAGCCGCGCCGTACAACACGCGGGTCTTCACCAATCTCGACGAAGCGCTGCAGGATCCCGCCGTTGAGGCCGTCTATGTCGGCACGCCCGTATTTCTTCATGCGCCGCAGACGATTCAATCCCTGCGCGCGGGCAAACACGTGTTGTGCGAAAAGCCGATGGCAATGAACGAAGCCGAAGCTCGCACCATGGTGCAGACCGCCGACGAAACCGGCAAAACCTTCGGTGTCTCCTACTACCGCCGATTCTATCCCAAAGTGCTTCGCGCGAAACAGTTGCTCGACGCGGGAGTTATCGGAAAACCCGTGGTGGCCGAGGCCACCTGCCACATGTGGTTTGATGGAACCGGCAGCCGCAGTTGGCTAGTCGATCCGGCCAAAGCTGGGGGCGGCCCGCTATTCGACGTCGCCTCCCATCGCATTGATGCTCTTAACTTTCTTTTCGGGCAGCCGCAGCGAGCCACCGGCCAACTCTCCAACGTGGTGCATCACTATGCCGTGGAGGACAACGCCACGGTGATGATCGATTACGCCAATGGCGTTCGCGCCGTCGTCGATGTTCGCTGGCATTCCAGAATTAATCGCGACGAATGCCGCATTCGGGGAACGGAAGGGGAGATGGAATTATCGCCGTTGAATGGGCCAGACCTCGTGTACCCCGGAGGCCGCGAGAACCTTCCCAATCATGCCAACGTGCACGGGCCGCTGATCGAGAACTTCGTGGATGCTGTGGAAGGCAAAGCCGCGCTGAGAGCCAGCGGCGCGGCATCCTACTGGACGGACTGGATCACGGAGCAGGCTCGCCGTTAAAAGCGATAAACCACAAAGGACACGAAGTCTTAGCCCCAAGATTTCCTTCGTGTAATTTCGTTTCTTTCGTGGTTATGCGGCGTTTAGCTCATTTACTGTATTCGTTTCTCACCACTTCACCACCCTTCATCACAAATTTAACGCGCTCCAATGTGGTAACGTCTTTAGTCGGATCACCTTCTACCGCGATGATGTCGGCCCACGCTCCTGGATCGAGAGTCCCCACTTTGCCCGACCATCCCAGCAGGTCCGCGGCGTTTACCGTGGCTGCTTGAATCGCCTGCAGCGGCGTCAGGCCCAGCCTCACCATCACGGCGAACTCATGCGCGTTCAGGCCATGGGGATACACTGCGGCATCGGTGCCGAAAGCGACTTTGACTCCGCTGGAAAATGCGTGGGCGATGTTCTTACGCGCCGCGGGAATCACTTCCTGCGCCTTCGCCAAAAGGGGCGGAGGCAGGTGCGTCAGGCCGGCGTTGTCGATCATCCAGTCTCCCAGGTAGAGCGTCGGCACCAGGTAAGTCCCGTGCTCTTTCATGGCCGCGATGCCGGCATCGTCAATGTACGATCCGTGTTCGACCGAATCGACGCCCGCCTCCGCCGCCCAGCGGATTCCCTCGGCTCCATGCGCGTGCGCAGCGACTTTGCGGCCCAGGCGGTGGGCGTCGGCGACAATAGCTTTCATTTCCTCGAGGGTGAACTGCGAGTGCTGCGGATTGTCGCCCAGGGAGAGCACTCCGCCGGTGGCGCACACCTTGATCAGATCGGATCCGTACTTGATGTTCTCGCGCACCTTGTGCTGGACGGCCGCGATGCCATCGGCTACGCCATCGCTGATGGCGTGATACTCAAAAGGCAGCATGTTGTTGTCGCAGTGTCCGCCGGTGATGCTGAGCGGAGGACCGCTCACCAGGAGTCGCGGCCCCGGCACGTCGCCTGCGTTGATGGCGTCGCGCAGAGCCACGTCGGTGAAGTCCCGAGCACCTACGTTGCGCACCGTCGTAAAGCCCGCCAGCAGCGTGAGCCGCGCGTTTTTGGCCCCGGTTAAGGCCTCTCGCGGCACGGAATTCGCCAGCCGCTCGTAACCGAACTTGGGGTCCATGGTCAGATGAGTGTGGGCATCAATCAGCCCGGGAAGAACGGTCGCATTGGGCAACTCGATGTGTACCGAATCCGCGGGAGCCTTCGCCTCCCCAGCCGCGCCCAGACTGACGATCTTTCCGTCTTCGATCACCAGCATCTGATCCACGAGCATCTTGCCGCTCTTCACATCGAACAGATGTCCCGCATGCACCACCACGTGACGCGAGGTCTGGGCCGTCAGCTGCATTCCCAAAGTCACTGCAACTGCCAACACGGCACCCTTAATTGCTGTGGTCATTCTTTCTCCTCAAACTTTAATTGAGAGTTAACGACGTTCAAGATTGGTCTATTCAGGCAGACGCAACTCCCGCACCAGAAACGGGCAGGGTGATGTAAAAACCGGATGAAACCACAGCCGAAAGATCTAGCCGCCCGGCCCATCGTTGGAAACATACTGCTCCAGCGACTCCAACTCCCGGCTCAGGTCGTCCACGCGCCACTCCAGCAGATTCCGGATCGAGAGAATCCCCAGCAACCTGCCGCTGTCGTCGGCCACAGGCAGATGGCGGAAGTGCCGTTCCAGCATGGTACTCAGGGCTTCCCCGGCGCCAGTGCCGCGCGTGGCCATCTCCACCGGCGTGGTCATCAGTTCTCGCACTGGAGTCGCTTTGGGGTCGACGTGGCTGAGCGACATCTTCCGCAGCACATCGCGCTCGGTAAAGATCCCGGCCACACGATACTCGCTGTCGACGACCGCGACCGCTCCGACGTGGTGGTCAAGCATCTTGTGAATGGCGTCCGCCACGCTGGCTTCCAGACCTACCGCTGCAATTTCCCGATCACAAAGTTCCAGCACGCTCATACGCACCTCCTTGGCCCAGTACCTTTCGACCGAATCGACCCTGGATTGACGCATTATGATCGCGCCGCCGCACTTGTCAAGGGAATTTGCAGAGAATTACACAAGACAGGCCCAACTCGGACGGAACCGGCTGGACCACCTATTTCGAACGGAACACTTTGCCGTCCTTCATCACGAAATCGACCTTCTCGAGCGCTTTGACGTCGCGCAAGGGGTCGGTGTCGACAGCAACGATGTCGGCGAACGCTCCCGGAGCCAGCACGCCGATTTTGCCTTCCATGTCGAGCATCACCGCCGCGCGGGAAGTGGCGCTCTGGATCGCATCCATGGGCTGCATGCCAAACTCGACCATGCGCGAGAACTCCTGGGCGATGGGCTCCGTCCACGGAATCCCGCCCATATCGGTGCCGAAGACAATTTTCACCCCGGCTTTGAGCGCCTTCCTGAATGAGGGTTCGTGCGCCGCAGCCCGCAGCCGGTCGCGCTGGCCAGCCTCCGAGTCCGGCGGGCCCCAGTCGGTGTAGTACACACTGAGCGTTGGCACATACCAGGTGCCCTGCTTCAACATTTGCGCGATCGCTGCGTCGTCAAGATCGAGCCCGTGCTCGATGGAATCGCATCCGCCATCCAGCGCGCGGTGCAGCCCGATCCCGCCGTAGGCGTGGCAAGCGACTTTCCTTCCCCAGCCATGAGTTTCGTCCACGATCGCGCGCAGCTCTTCCACCGTGAGCGTCGGCTGGGACACCAGCTCGCCGTTCTTTCCCACCCATGACCGATGCGTCATGTAGACCTTAATCCAGTCCGCCCCGTGGTCGAGTTGCTCTCGCGCCGCCTTGCGCGCTTCGACTGGACCGTCAACGATCTGCGCCCCTTTCGGCATCTCTAGCTCCGGAGCGTATCCCTCCAGCGGATATCCTCCGGTCGTCGAAATGGCTCGCGTCACAACAAACAGCCGCGGCCCGGGAATGTAGCCAGCCTCGATCGCCTGCTTGATGCCGATGTCGCCATAGCCCGCGCCCTCGGTCTCGACGTCGCGCAGCGTCGTGAACCCCTGTTCGAGCGCCCGCCGCGCCGAGACCGTGGCTCGTGCCGCCCGCAGAGCCAAGGGAGCCGTCAGGATGTTGGCGTCGTAGCCGCCTTGGGCGGGAGCTTCTCCCTGCAGAAAGATGTGCGTGTGGGAGTCGATCAGTCCAGGCAACACGGTGGCCTTCGAAAGATCGATCACGGCCGCGCCCGCAAGTATCTTGGCCGACGCCGCGTCCGAGACGCTCTCGATACGATTGCCCCGAACGATGATTACTTGATCACGCCGCGGCTGGTCGGATTTGCCATCAATCAGGGTGCCGGCGCGAATCACGGTGACGGCGGGCGCCGCTCCGCTCTGACCGGCGCTGCTTTGACCAAAGGCGACTCCGCCAAGAAGAAGACTCGCGATCATCCAAACGAAGAGCTTGTTCATGTAGATTCCCCAGAGCGCATGGTTCGCGTGAGACGATTCGATACCCGGCCCTCCGCTCAGCCCGGTAAGCCTAACGTAGAGTGTCCCGACAAAGTCAAGGCCGCGCCCTGGGGGCGCGGCCTTGGATTTGAGGAAGGCGTCAAACTGATGGCGTCTTCAGATTGATTAGAAGCGAACGCGCGCACCCACCTGGATCGTTCGGTTGCCGCCGGTGACTCCCTGAGCGGAACCGGCGGTGACCCCGAAACTAGACTGCGAGAACAGGCCCCAGGGCTGCGGTGGATCGAGCCATTGATTGTGATTGAAGATGTCCGTGAAGACACCTTGGAACTCCAAAGCCACTTGCTCGGCAATCCTTACGTTCTTCCTGATGCTGAAATCGACGTTCCAGTAGGGCAAGCCGGTGACGAAGTCTGTAGATCTGGTATCCATGCCCAGAATCGGGTTGCGGAAGCTGTTGAACGCTTGGGCTTGATCCTTGAATATATTTGGGAAAGCTCCTGGAGTGCTGCTGCTGTATGCGTGACCAGTCTGAACAGGGGCCATCTGGATAGCAGTCGCGGTGCTGTTGAAGTTGATAGCATCCATCCCGCCGAATTCCTGCCCGGAGAAGCCCGAGGTCCACACCTGGAGAGGCTGGCCACTTCCCGTCGTGAATACCGTCGAGAAGGTCCAACCGCCCAATGCGCGTCCCAACAAGCCTTGTTGGCCCTTGTAGAAGGGCGGGCTATACACGATAAACGTGTTGTAGATAAATTTGCGATCATAGAACTGCTTGCCGTACATCTGGTTCAAGTTGAAGGAATCATCGGGAGAGTACCCGCTGGTGGCCTGAACCAGGGCGCCAGTACCGAGCGCCTTTGACCATGTGAAGTTTGACTGCAGGGTCATTCCCTTCCAATCCGCCATTTTCAGGGAGACAAAACCAGCGTTGTAGTCTCCGTGGCCGACGGTGGCATTCATGCCTACGCCCGAGGTCAACTGGCCTTGGCTGCCGAAGGAGGAGCCCGCGATGGGAGTGTTCATCATAGTGGGAGCGAAAGCGAACGCGCCCCCGGTGCTGCCGTTAACGGGATTGCACTGGCCGTTGCCGGCCGGACAACCGACTCCGGCGTCCAGATCACTCCACAGGGTCCAGACCTGTTGGGCGGCAAGGTTGCCGCCCTCATTGGCAACCATGGTGGCGGTGCAGGTCCCAGGTGCGCAATAACCCGTTTTCGCAAGGGCGGTTTCGAAGAATGGTTGCGGAGTCACGGCACCTGCGTTTTTAGCGCAGCCGCCGCCGGCAAGGCCGGCAAGGCCTCCGCAATACTGGAGCACGACGTTAGCGTAAGCCTTATCAAACCGCTGACCGCCCATCGTCATCATGTAAGGAACGGCGTTAATGTTGATCGGCTGATATTCGTGGGTAATTCTCCGGCCGATATAGCCAAGCTCGAGGGTGACCTTGCGCGATAGTTGACGCTGAATGGTGAAGTCAAACGAGTCCACGACGTTGGGCCGGAAATGAGGGTCCAGGCCCTCGCCGGCGCCCGCCGCGATCGCGTTGTACCCAGGAAAATCTGGCTGCGGAAGGGTGGCATTGGCCTGTGGGATAGGAGCGGTCAAGCCATCCGTTCCAATACGGAATGCATTGGCAAAGGTTACCGGGCTAGAGCTGCAAGTGCCCCCAGCTCCGCCACCGGAGGGGTTAAGGCTCTGATTATTGAAGCACTGGACCGGCTGAATCAGACCAGTGCCTAGCAACGGCACCAGGACTAAGTCCACGCCATTCAGCCGGCCATATACGCGGCCATAGCCGCCGCGAACCACGGTATCCTCGTGGCCGAACACTTTGCCCATCAAAGTGTCGCCGTCAAAGCGAGGATTCCAGGCTGCGGCCAAGCGCGGACTGAATTCGGCGTAGAACGGATCGTACGGGTACTTCCGCCCGTTTTCAGTATTACCGACAAGGTTGAATCCGACGATTGGATTGTAGACTTGACCCTGAAGGGCGGCCTTCTCCCGAGACTTCAAATAGGCTTCGGTGTCGATAAGCTGATTGGCCTGATCTACGAATTCCACTTGCTTTCCGTTTTTCTCCACCGGGGGCATTTCCAGAGTCCAGCCCAAGCCGTAAGTAAGGGTGAAGCTCGGCTTCATGTGCCAAGTATCGGTGAAATAGACGTTGTAGTAAGGGATCGTGCTCTGGTCGAACGCCGGGGTCAGAGGCGGGTTCAACGCCAGAGTCGATCCAGATCGCGTGTATGCGATCTGCGAGATGGAAACGACGCCTAGCATGGCGGCAGTAAGGGCGTCGCAGTTCGTGATAGTTGCGGTGGCGCACATGGCCAGCGGTGACGCCATTCCTGAACCATGGGCACCCAACCCCATCTGGTAGACGGGCTGGTAGTTGATGCCGCCGCCGTTGTCGGTCCGTTGATGCCAGTTGAAGTTGTGCTGATACTGCCCGCCGAACTGGAACAGGTGATTGCCCTTTAGTAGCGACAGGTCATCGCGGAACATCTGGTCGTGACCGTCCCAGAATCGCGTGCGACTCTGCTGGGTGTTCACGTTGTAGGGGCCAAGGTTCTCGAAGTGAGACTCGCCATTCCCTAATTCCAGTGCTCCTCCGAGGCCCGGGAACTGCACTACGTCGCCGACTCGGCCCCACTGCCACCAGTTCCGCAGGAAACTGTAATGGAAGTCGTTAGTGAAGTTCGGTGAAATATTCGTCGTCAGGCCCGCTACCCAAAACCATGCCTGCTGCGGATCGCTCGACTGGGTCGACGGCACACCGAGTTTGTCGCCGCTGAAGAAGCCGCCAATGTCAACCTGATCGGAGGTGGCATTCAGGCCCATCTTGAAGTAGCGATAACTCGACATGAAGTGCCACTTCTGAGAAAAGTCATGATCAATGCGCCCCACCATGAAGTTGGTCTTCTGGGGCAGTTTCACGTTGGACGTGAACCCCAACACGTTGACGTTGTCACAAATAGTGGCATTGATGCAGCTGAAATTCGATGCTGGCTCGTATTTTTGCCAGAGCTGTTGGACCAGAGGATTAATACCAATCGGTCCACCCTGGCGCTCATCGCAGGGTCCAGCGCAGCCCTTGTTACCCGGTATCGAAGTGCCTGTAACGGGGTCGGTAACCGGGACTGGGTTCAGGTTATAGACCGCGCCTTTTGAGTCCGTAAGCAGGCCGACTCTCATACGGGGCGAAGGAACATCGCGATTAATACTCACGGAGTTGTCGGGCCACCGAAAACCCTCATAGTTGAAGAAGAAGTAGGTCTTTCCGCCAAGAACTTCCTTGGGAATGAGCGGGCCACCGATCGCGCCGCCGAAGCGGTTGTAATGGAAGCTGGGAAGGGCGTGAGCCGATTGCCACGAATTCGACGACCAGTTGTTATCCAGGTAATAATCGTAGGCCGTTCCATGGAACGAGTTGGTTCCGCGCTTGGTAACGACTTTGACTTCGGCGCCGGACGAACTGTTGAAATCGGCAGTCTGGCCGGCGGTGTTTACCTTAAATTCCTCCACGCTGTCCTGCGGGGTCGGCAGCACGCCAGTCGGTTGACCGGTGAGGTAGAAATTATTCTGCGCGGCAACGCCGCCGGTCGGATCGCCGGCATAGGTGGTGGTGTAGGTGGACATGTTGCCGTCCATGTCGTTGCTATTGTTGCCGCCGTCGAGCGAAAAATAGCTTTGGTCATTGACGGTTCCACCAACGCTTCCCTCCGGGCTCACACCGGGCTGCAACTCGACGAAGCTGCTGACGTCGCGGCCAATGCTGGGGAGTGCGTCGAGCGCGGCACTCGTAATGGTGTTTCCGACCGTCGCATTCATCGTCTGTAATTCGTTCCCGGCAGCAGTTACCTCGACCACCACATTGCTCCCACCCACCTGCAGGGTCAGGTTCGCGGTCGTCGAACTGCCGACTTGAACTGTGACCTGCGTTTTACTAGTAGAAAAACCTTGCTTACCGACCGTCAGTTCGTAAGTGCCCGGAGCCACGTCGACGAAGATGTACCGTCCCGCCTCGTTCGTGGTTGCGGAACGCGCGTTCTTCGTCGCCGTATCCGTCAGCGTTACCGTGGCGCTATTCACCACGGCATTGGTCGCGTCGGTCACCGTGCCGGCAATCGTGCCAGTGTTGGTGGACTGTGCCCACATGGAAGGAGCACTTCCCACCCAGAGCACAGTAGAACAGGCAATCAAACCCGCGAACAGCGAAGAAAGAACCTTGTGATGGACACGCATGGCACAGCCCTCCTGGAACAGTGATCTTGCAAACCGATCACGCAGAAAAGTTTTGTTGGCCGCCGCTTGCTAGAGGCCGTTGGAGAATCAGCACGTGATGTCGAACACCCAAAATGCAGGCAGCGCGCACAAATTCCCCTGTTAGGCCCGAGACACTAACACCATTGACTGTTCGAAAACAAGTAGTAATCGCACCAAATGAGTAAATCGATCGTCGAGATCGCAAAGTGTTTTCTGGCGAGACATAACAACATGAAACTGTGAGTACATTCCGAAGAGGGGTTTGGATTTCGAACCGCGATAGCCAACTGGGCGTGTTCTCGTCTCGACTGGCAAGATCTCAGGAGCGAGGTGCCGTGAAGCAGTCTCAAACATTTAGGACGGGTGAAAGCGAACCTCGAAGGCGAGCTACGCTTCCACCACCGCGTCTGCCTCAATCTCCACCATAATTTCTGGCGAGATTAAGGCGCTCACCTCGACCATCGAGGTGGCCGGACGAATATCGCGGAAGAATTCGCCGTGCGCCTTGCCGATCTTTTCCCACTCCGCGATGTTCGTGACGTACATGCGAGTGCGCACAACATCTTTCATGCTCGCGCCGGCCTTCTTCAATGCGCTTTCGATATTCTTGAGCGTCTGCACCGCCTGCGCGTATACGTCGCCAACGCCGACGATCTTTCCATCCGGCCCGGTCGCTGTTGTTCCCGACACGTGTACATAGGATCCCACTTTCACCGCCCGCGAATATCCCACCACCGGTTCCCAGGCTGTGCCGCTCGAAATTTTCTGCCGCTCCATGCCAATTCCTCCATGGCGACTCATTCTACAAGCCGCACCACGCCACTCTGACACCCGAAATTAGCAGCCGTGTGTTCTGACTGCCAACAAAGTACAGCAAAACCCACGTGTGTTCTAACGGATCACATGCACAACCCGTCTGAAATACCGCTTCTTCTAACTGATCAGGAAAATGAATCATGCCGATAAACAAAAGTCACTTGCGTTGCACTATCAAACTGAGGTATCAACTCTTGCAAGTGGCTGAAACTCCGTGCCGGGCACGGGGTTCAGGGGGCCCAAAACTATGATTCCGGAATCGCATCCGCTGCAGCAGCTATTTCAGGATCTTGTCGGACGGCATTACGCCGAGGAAATCGGCATTCGCGATCCGCAAGTCGTCGCCTACGTCTCGCATCTGCTGGCCGAGTTCTGCGAGTCCGAGCAGCTCTTCAAAGTTCGCGATGCCTCCAACCGCGTATTGTCCGACGTCGGCGAAATGTTGCTGCAATCCGATCCCGTCTACGGTCCGGCTCCTTCCTTTGACCGCGAGCGCCAGGTGCGCAAACACATTGGCGACTACACTTTGTTCTTCGCGGGAATGTTTCCCGAAAGCATTAATCACCTCCGCCTGCGCCGCCATCGTCTGGAAAATTTTGTGGAATGGATCAAAGCCGGCAAGGAGAGCTATTACATCGTCTCCAAGTTCGAGCACTTCGAGTACGCCAAGGTCGCGCCCCTGTTCGCCAGTCTGGCGCAAAATTTCGAAGGATGCGTCTACGGGCTGAACATGGTCAAGAACGATCTCGAGGAGATGCAGCACCCCATCACTCGACGCGCCGACGATCTGATTATGTAGGCCCCGCTAGGCGAGCTTTCACCTGCGCGGATCGGCCGCGCTGGCCATGCGGTAAAAGCTCAGCGCCGTGCTACCCTGCACCAGTTTGCGGAACCTCCGCAGAGGCCCGAACTGTTCTCCCGGGTCAAAATTCTTTTCGTGCTCTGCAATCACCATCGACATCGCCCACACCACGGGCGATTCCGCCAGCGCCTGCAGGGTTTCGCCGTAGACATCTTTCATGCGGTACGGTGGGTCGATAAACACTACGTCGGCCGCCACATGCTCCCGCTCCATGCGCCAGAAGGCGCGCGGCAATTCTCCACGCAGGAGTTCGAATCCGCTCACAATGTCGAGGCTTTTCAGGTTCCCGCGGATCACATCGGCCGCCGCGGCTGACGACTCCACAAAATAAACCTGCTTCGCTCCGCGGCTCAGGGCTTCGATTCCGACCGCTCCCGTCCCCGCAAACAAGTCGAGCCAGACGCTGCCTTCCAGAGCCGCTGGATTGCCCGCCGTAAGCACGTTGAACAGCGTCTCCCGCAGCCGGTCTGACGTCGGGCGAATATCCATCCCGCTCAATGAACGCAGCGGCCGGCTCCGGTATTTCCCCGCGATCACCCGCATGGCTCTGTACCTTCGGCTGCCGCCATCCGATTATCCATCCATGTAGAATAAACGGAGCGAGAGCTATGCGAAGCTGGTCCATTCCGGTTGGCCGTCTGTTTGGCGTTGACGTCCGCGTTCACCTGACTTTCTTGATTCTGCCTCTGTTCATCTTCTGGACGGAGTCCGTAGCGCATCAGGGAGTAGCCAACGGTCCTCGTGACCTTGCGCTGGTCGGTATCATTCTGGCCTCGGTTGCCGCACACGAGTTCGGCCACATCCTTGCCGCCCGGCGCTACGGTCTGATTCCCAAGGCCGTGATCCTGCTTCCACTCACCGGCGTCACGCTCTTCGACGAAACGCACGGCGAGAAGCCGCAGCCTGCCGGCATGCTCTGGAAGCGCGAGATTCGTCTCGCCGTGGTCGGGCCCTTGGTGAATGTCGCGCTGGCTGCCCTCACCGTTGCTATCGTGAACAGCACGGCACCCGGAATCCAGCTGTGGAAGTGGCCATTCCTGCAGTCGGCCAACCTGCCGCGCAGCGTGGTTTGGGCCAACCTTTATCTGGCAGTGCTGAATCTGATGCCCGCCTATCCGCTTGATGGCGGGCGCATCCTGCGCGCGATCTTCTCCCGCAAGCTGGACCTTTCCGCCGCCTCGCGGCGGGCCGTTTCGATCAGCAATGCCATCGCCATGGTTCTGATGATCGCTGGCCTGTTCAGTGATACCTGGCTCACCATGGTCGGCGTTATCGTATTTTCAGCCGCCCAGCTTGAAGAACGCGCCCTCGTGTTCCAGTCGGTGCTGGACAACGTCCGTCTCGAAGAAGTCATGCTCACCGACTTCGCCACCCTCTCGCCCGCCGACACGCTGGAGGATGCGCTGGAGAAAGCAGTTCATTCGCTGCAGGACGATTTTCCCGTGGTTCGGGGCAGCGACATGGTGGGAGTGATTTCGAAACAGAGCATTCTGGAAGCGCTTCGGGCGGAGGGGAACGGCTACGTTCAAGCAGTGATGAATAAGATTTTCGAGGTTTCCCTGCGCCAAGATTCGCTCGGCTCCGCTTTCCGCAAACTCACGGCGCGCAATTCCAGCATCATTCCAGTGGTCGAGGACCAACGACTGGTCGGAATCGTTACTCTGCAGAACCTGATGCACTCTATGGCTTTGCTGGCGGAAAGCCGCAAACTGCGTCGGGACGAGGCAGAATCCTAGCGCCGGCCCCCAGGTACTGAGTCTTAAAAAAGCCGCACAGCTTTCGCCTGTTTCACCGCCGGAATCTCTCTGAGTCTCCTTAGCACTCCGTCAGGTACATCTCCATCCACATGGACCACCGCAATCGCCTCGCGGGGCTGTTCCGATTCCTTTCCGGCGCTCGGCCGCCCCAGTGAGAAATTGGCGATGTTAATCGACTCTTCCCCCAGAATCGTTCCCACCTTCCCGATCACGCCTGGTACGTCGCGGTTCCGCATGTAAATCAGGTTGCGCTCCAACGGGGCCTCGACATCGATGCCATCCACATGCAACAACCGCGGCGCCGACTCGTGCAGCACGGCACCCTTCACCAAGTGCTCCTCCGTCGAACTCTTGAGCAAAATCGAAAGCACGCTGCCCGCGCCTCCGGTCGAGACCTTCGTCTTCGGCGATTCCAGCACCCGCAGGCCTCGCGCGTCGGCAATTGCCGCTGCATTCACAAGGTTCGCCTTCTCCTCGAGTGCCTGGTTGAGAATGCCCTTAATCGCCCCGTTGCGAATCAACTCCGTCTTCCACTCCGCAATGCGGCCGCTGTAACGGATGGAGATTTCTTCAATCGTCCCTTCGGAGACCTGCGCCAGAAACGCTCCCATGCGTTCCGCCAGCACGATGTAAGGCTGCATCGCCGCATATTCCTCGGCCGAAACCGACGGAACATTCACCGCATTCTGGATCACGCCGTGTTTCAAATACTCCTTGACCTGCTGCGCAATCTGCACGCCCACGGCCTCCTGCGCCTCGTGCGTCGATCCGCCCACGTGCGGAGTGAGCACGACATTTTCGAGCGCCAGCAAGGGCGAGTTCTTCGGAGGCTCCTCCGCAAAAACGTCGAGCGCAGCGGCGGCGACCTGCCCCTGTTTGAGCGCCTGCGCCAGATCGCCTTCAATCACCAGTTCGCCACGCGCACAATTCACCAGCCGCACGCCTTTCTTCATCTTCGCGATCGAGGCTGCATTGATCATCCCCGTGGTCTGGGGCGTCAGCCCAACGTGCAGCGTAATGTAGTCCGCGCAGCCATAAATCTCCTCAAGCCCGGCGAGCCGGATGCCCTGTTCCCTTGCCACTGTGACCGAAACAAACGGATCGTGTGCTACCAGTTCCATGGCGAAGGCCCGCGCTCGGCGTGCTACCTCCATGCCAATCCTCCCCAGCCCGATGATCCCCAGCGTCTTCCCCCGCAGTTCGGTACCCTGCAGCGATTTCTTCTCCCACCGGCCCGCGTGCATCAGCGCGTCGGCCCGGCACAAGTGGCGCGCCATGGCGAGCATCATCCCCAGGGTTTGCTCGGCCACCGCTACCGCGTTCGCTCCCGGCGTATTCATCACCGCGATGCCCTTATGCGTCGCTGCATCCAGGTCGATGTTGTCCACCCCTACGCCGGCCCGCCCAATCACGCGCAGCTTCTTCGCATGGGCGAGAAGCTTGGCATCCGCCTGCACTGCTGAGCGCACGATCAACGCATCTGCCGACTGCAGATGTTCCGCCAGCTTGCCTTCCAGTTGGTCCGCGGTGAGCACGGTCCAGCCCGGCTCCTGCAGCTCAGCCAAGGCCGATCCCGAGATTTTTTCTGCCACAATGATTTTCACGTATGGATTCCTTTGATCTGTGATCCGATGACCGGCGATCCGATTTCACACAGCCGCCCGACAATTCTTTGACCGAGAATTGACATGGCTCTGACACTCCCGCTGGCTTGATTTTCTAGACTCGTCGTAAAAATGGGGCACTCGCCCACGGGAGAACCTTATGACCACCCTTCCAAGACTCAAAACCGTCAAAACAATGCTGCTTGTCACTCTGATCGCGTCCACCCTGGCGTGCGGATACAGCTCCAAGAACACTCCTCCTGCAGCCGGGAATGTCCCTGCGATCGCACAGCTCGCTCCCGCCAGCATGAAAGCGGGTGGCGCTGGGTTCGCCTTGACCGTTAACGGAAGTAAGTTCAACACGAACGCGGTGGTGAACTGGAGTGGCGCGGCGCAAACCACAACCTATGTGAGCACCGGCCAGCTTTCCGTGGGCATCCCGGCTTCGGCGATCGCGACCGCGGGCACCGTCTCGGTGACGGTGACCAATCCTGGCACTGCCGGGACGGGCATGTACGGAAGCGGCGGCACTATGCCGGAGACCTCGAACAGCATGACCTTCACCATCAACTAAGCTGCGGCTTCCGTTTGCGCGGCTGGTTTGGTGGGACAGTCTCGATACCGTCGTCAGGTGCCCACCAGTTGGCGCTTCTCGATCAGGGCGCGGGCGTATACTTCCTGCGCTGCCCGCACCGCTGCGCCATAGTCGACGCTGTTCTCCGTCACACGCGCCAGAACGTGTTCGAGCGCGCCCAGGATCCCAACCGTGTCGAGATAGTCGTAGTAGCCGATGTGTGCGATTCGGAAGATCTTTCCTTTCATCTCGCCCTGGCCGTTGGCGACGACGGCATCAAAGGACTCGCGGAACTCCTTCACAATCTTTCCTGAGTCGAGCCCGTCGGGCGCGCAGATCGCGGTCAGCGCCGCCGCTGGCGAAGATGCATACAACTTCAATCCCAAAGCCTTCGCTCCCGCGCGCGTCATCTCCGCGCAAAGCTCGGCATTGTTGACCAGTTCCTCGCGGCCCTTGGCCACATCGCCGTTGCCCATGCCGCGGACGAATTCCAGCGCCGCCCCCAGCGCCGCAAATAGAGATGTCGCTGGAGTGTAGGCCGTCTCGCCCTTGGCCGCCGACTTCCGCTCCTTGCGCAGATCGAAGTAATACCGCGGCGAGGTTGTCCCATCCATCCGCTTCCACGCCCGCTCGCTCACCGCGCAATACGCCAGACCTGGAGGCATCATCAGGGCCTTCTGCGACCCGCCGATAATGACGTCTACGCCCCAGCCGTCCACATCCAGATGCGTCGTGCCCAGCCCGGTGATGGCATCCACTACCAGGAGCGCGTCATTTCCTGAAGCCCCGCCGTGCGCCCGCACAATCTTCGCGATGCCTTCCAAGTCATGCCGCGCCCCGGTGGAACTCTCGGTGGCCTGCACAAATACCGCCCGCACTTCGGGCGTCAGCTTCGCTCGAACTTCTTCGAGCGAAATCGTCTCGCCATACGGTGCACTCAACACGTTGACGGCGCAGCCGAAGGCCTTGGCCAGACCTGTCCAACGTTCGCCGAACTTGCCGGCCGTCAGCACCAAAACCTTGTCGCCCGGCGACGTTAGATTCGACACCGACGCCTCCATCACGCCGGTACCCGAAGATGCCAGCACGAGCACATCATTTTTGGTGCCGATGAATTCCTTCATGTCCGTGAGCACGCGCTGGAACAGCGCCCGAAAATCAGCGGTCCGATGGTGCGCCGTAAACGACGCCATGGCCGTCTGCGCTGCTGGCAACAGCGGCGTGGGGCCCGGAGTAAAAAGACGATTCTTATGCAACATGATCAGGGTCCTTATGCGGAGGAATCGTTGGGATTTGTCGGTACTCCATCTCTCGCGCTTTTGCGAGAAGTGAGGCTTTTTTAGTTTACCGGAACGGGGCTGTTGGAGCACGCTTGCGGGTGTCAATCTGCTGGCGTGAAATCTGATACCGCGCCGCGATTCAAGATAGACACGTGTCCCCGGACGCATCGCCCGGGGACGTTTGATGTAACGGAGGGGCAGACCTGGATTCAGCCTCGGCTAGTTTTCGACGCAAGAATTTCGGGCTTCGCAATCTCGGGTGCTTTCGCGAACAGATCATTCGCCTTAGCGAAGAGCGCCTTTGCGATCTCCCCATTGAGGTGAGCGTTCCGGCCGCTTTCGTCCGCGAATGTGTCGAAGATCCCGTATTTTCCAGGGCCCATTTTGATGGCGTACCAGCTCACCGTCTCTGGCTCACGTTCCGCCAGCGGCTGCGCAGACTTCAAGAATTGTTCAACTTCCTTCTCTTTGCCGGGCTTGGCTTCCAGTTGCGCCCAAATTGCCAGCTTTCCCATGGTGGTTCCTCCTGCCCATGTGATGCCGCACGCGTCCGTTTAGTCGCGCATCTTCCGTGGATCTGACGTTTATAATCGCCTCATGAGCCTCACCGAACAGATCCAGAAAGACATCGTCGCCGCCATGAAAGCCAAGGAAGAAGCGCGCCTCTCCACCCTGCGCATGGTCAAGAGCGCATTGCAACTTCGCCAGGTCGAAAAGATGGCGCCGCTCGACGACAAAGAATCTCAGGCCGTGCTGGCCACCCTGATCAAGCAGCGCAAAGAATCGGTCGAGCAGTTCACCAAGGGGGGACGACAGGAAATGGCCGATAAAGAAGCTGCCGAAATCGTCCTGATCGAAACCTATCTACCCAAAGCTGCCGCCGAGGAAGATGTTGTGGCCGGTGTGAAGGCCTCCATCGCCGAAATGGGCTCCCCCACCATGAAAGAAATGGGCACGGTGATGAAAAACGCCATGGCGAGATTCAACGCCGCCGGTATGCGCGTGGATGGCAAAATGGTCAGCGAGATTGTGAAGCGGGAGCTAGCGGGGAAGTAGCAGTGCCGATGTCGGGGACAGCCGCCTCGGCTGTCCTCACATAGTTCGTGGTCATCCTGGAATCCGCGCCACTACTTTTCCCTCTGCATCTCCCGGTAAGCCTCGCTCTTCGACACCCCCCGCTCCTTCGCCACCTTCTTGAGCGCGGCCTTCTCATCGACCTTCTCTTCCACCATGATCTGCTCGACGCGCTGACGCACGCTTTGACGGGCAAGAGTGCCCGCCTCCACACGAGCTTCGCCTTCCTCCGCCTTACCAATCAGCAGCGTGATCTCGCCCTTCACCGACTCGCGCGCCTTCAGATTCTCCAGCACCTCGCCTGCGCGGCCTCGCAGAAATTCCTCATGCAGCTTGGTTACTTCGCGCGCAACTACCACATGCCGAGCGGCACCCAGAAGCTCGACAACGTCCGTAAGCGTCTCAACAGTCCGGTGGGGAGCTTCATAAAACACCTGGGTCCGCGGAGAATTCTTCACAGCCTCCAGCGCCGCGCGCCTCTCCCCGCGTTTCGCGGGCAAGAATCCGCTGAAGCGAAACGAATCCGTTGGCAGCCCGCTTGCCACCAGAGCCGCCAGAAAAGCGGACGCCCCGGGAACCGGCACCACCGGCACGTGATGCCGTACCGCCAGAGCGATCAGCCGATACCCTGGATCGGATATCCCGGGCATGCCTGCGTCGGTCACCAGCGCCACACTCGCGCCCTCCTGCATCTGCTTCACCAGTTCCGCTGACTTCGTCATCTCGTTGTGTTCGTGATAGCTGGTCGTCCGGGTCGCGATCGCATAATGATTGAGCAACTTCTGCGTCTGCCGCGTGTCTTCGCAGGCAATCACGTCCACTTCCTTCAGAACGCGCAACGCCCGCAGAGTAATGTCCTCCAGATTGCCGATCGGGGTTCCCACCAGATAGAGGGCAGGCCCTGCGGCGAGCGCGACGTCCTGCGCGTCCTTCATGGCCGGAAGTCTACCACCGTAGCCGGTGTGGGACCGGGT
This sequence comes from uncultured Acidobacteriaceae bacterium, assembly GCA_963768265.1. Classification (GTDB taxonomy): domain Bacteria; phylum Acidobacteriota; class Terriglobia; order Terriglobales; family Acidobacteriaceae; genus Sulfotelmatobacter. Next base: position 343,813 of record CAVYHM010000018.1, on the reverse strand, counting down.
CTCAGACCTGGTCAGGTCGAGCAAAGCTCGACTGGCTTTTTTGTGAGTCGGAAATACTAGTTGGACTGTAACTTTTCGGTGCAATGAGCGGTTATGCTAACGTACGGGCCTTATGAGAGCCTCGCCATGACCCCTAGAGACTTTCGCCAAATCGCCCTGTCTTTTCCCGACACCGAAGAGCGTGCGCACATGAACCATCCCGACTTTCGGGTCGGTGGAAAAATCTTCGCTACCCTCGGATATCCCGACAAAACCCGCGGCATGGTCAAGCTCCCGCCGGAAGACCAGCATTATTTTTCGAAAGACTATCCCGACGTGTTCATCCCGGTGAAAGGCACCTGGGGACGACGCGGCGCAACCAGCGTCCATCTGAAAGCTGCGAAAAAAGACGTGCTGCGCCAGGCCATCGAAGCCGCCTGGCGCAATACCGCCCCGAAACGCCTCCTGGAGCGATAAATTACCCGCTCAGCCCGTCGGCTCCCCTCCGCGACGCCAGTCCCTGAACACCTGTAACCTCCTTTCGGCCGGATTTGGCATCAGAATAGAGCGATGCGGATACGCCTGACACTTATGATCGCGGGCCTCCTTTGCGGGTTGGGTCTGGGTGTCTCATCCGCGCAGCAGGCGGTTCGCCCAACCGGGACTTCGAGCGCCATCCGGCAAGCACCGAGTCGAAATCCTAGCGAAAAACCAAGTCGGACACTGAGCCCGGACGAAGGTTTGTCCGTGATCGCGGCTGCGCTCGATCGCAAGGTGCGTCTCCATTCCGGGCGCGACTGTTCACACCTGGTTCATGCGGTTTACGAGCGGGCCGGCTTCCCGTATCGTTACGCGGGCTCCGACGATCTCTATGTTGGAGTCGACGAGTTTCGACGGGTAGAAGAGCCTCAGCCTGGCGATTTGATCGTGTGGCACGGGCACGCGGGAATTGTCGTCCGACCGTCGCGGCACGTCTTCTTCAGCTTCATGAGTGCGGGGCCAGGGATTGATGACTACAAAACTACCTATTGGAGGAGTCGCGGACGTCCTCGATTCTATCGTTACGTCAAAAATGATTCGTGTCGGGGATGTACTTCTACCAACGCATCTTTGCGAACTCGGGAAGACAAATAGGCTATTGGCCCGTCACCAAATTGACGCCGCCCAACCTCCACCCCTAGAATCAACGAGACACGCAGTTGTTCCCTCAACCGTCTCACACTCATGCCCCTCTACGAATACGAATGTAAGAAGTGCGGCCACCGCTTCGAAAAAATCCAGAAGTTTTCCGACAAAATGGTCAAGAAGTGCCCCGATTGCGGCGGCACCGTGGAACAGATGATCTCCGCTCCTGCCGTCCAGTTCAAAGGCTCAGGCTGGTACGTCACGGACTACGCCAAGAAGTCTTCCTCGCCGGGAAGCGGCGGTGATTCCTCCTCGAAAGACAAGAAGGACGACAAACCCAAGTCAGACAGCGGCTCGAAAGATAGCCCGCCGAAGGAGACCTCCTCGAAAGAGTCTTCGTCCAAAGAAAGCTCCTCCAAGGAAACTCCCCGCAAAGGCTCAGGCAGGCATAAATAAGTTGATGCTTGACTGGCAACTGGCTACTGGTTTTTCAGTTCCCGCTCAAAGTGTTCCTCGATCATGGTGAACAGGTGCACGCGCGCGTCTTTCCCGGAAATGCTGTGGGTCTTGTTGGGGTAGATCATCAGCCGGAACTGCTTTCCCGCGCTGATCAGCGCATTAATCACTTGAACGCTGTTTTGAAAGTGAACATTATCGTCGCCCGTGCCATGAACGAGCAGCAGCGCCCCGTGCAGTTTGTCGGCGGACTTCGTGACATCGGACTGCTCGTACCCTGCCTTATCGCTCTGGAGCAGGCCCATGTAACGCTCGGTATAGATGCTGTCGTAGTTCAACTGATTCGTCACCGGAGCCACAGCTACCCCTGCGCGAAAGCGCTCCGAATGCGTCATGGCATAGAGCGTCATCGAACCGCCGTTCGACCAGCCCCAGATTGCGACGCGATCGCTATCAAGCTGCGGAAATTGCGCCAGTAGCTGGTCGAGCGCCGTGAGCTGATCCTTCAACTCCACTGCGCCGAATTCGTGCCGGATTGCCGTCTGGAACTTGCGGTCGCGACCCGGCGTGCCGCGATTGTCCACAGCAAAAACAGCAAAGCCCTTCCGTGCCAGGATTTCGTCGAAGGGATCGGGCAGGCTCTTCATCACCATCTGCGCTGCCGGCCCTCCGTAAATGTGCACTATCACCGGAATTTTCCCGCTGGCCTGCGAGTCCGGGGGCAAAGACAATCGACCATAAAGGGTCGTCCCGTCTTCCGCCTTGAACTCCAGGTACTTCGGCGCCCGCAATCCGTATTCGGCCACTTCGTCGTGCGCCTGCCACACTGAGCTGCAGGAGCCACCCACGGCACAAAGCGATAGGCTCGTTGCGGTCCGCGGGCCGGAGAAGCGGTGGAGATAATGCTTCCCGTCATCGCTGAAGTCTCCCGAGTGCTGGCCCTCCTCGGAAGTGAGCGCTTTGAATCCGGACCCGTCCAACTGCACCGAAAAGATGTGCTCCTGGCGCGGATCGTCCTTATTGGCCTCGAAGAAGACCGTGCCCGCAGCCTCGTCCACGCCCTCGATCGCCAGGACTTCGAAATCCCCCTTGGTCAGTTGCCGTTCCAACTTTGCGTCGGCTGCCATCGGGTTCTGCTTCTCGAAGTTGTAAAGGTAAAGATGCATGTTGCCATCGCGCCAACTCGGCCACAAAAATCGCCCGGATTTTAGGAATTGCACCACGGCATGATCGAAGTCGATCCAGGCCCCCGGGGTCGTCTCGGTCAGCACAATCCGCGACTTTCCCGTTTTCGCGTCCACGAAGTACAGGTCCAACTTGTCTTCGGCCCGATTCAACACTTCCGCCCAGATCACTCCCTCACCTACCCATCCGAATCGCGGAATGTAGCTGTCCTCGTCGCCGGTCAGCGAAATCCAGCGAACCTTTCCCCGGTCGGCGTCGACCACGCCCAGCTTCACCACCGGATTCGGATCGCCAACCTTGGGATACTTCTCCTCATCCACGGCAGGATGCGTCGGCATCCAGTCCGTAATCGGATAGGTCGGCACCTTGCTTTCATCCATGTGCAGAAACACGATCTCTTTGCCGTCGGGTGACCAGAAATAATTGCTGCGTACAGCCAGTTCCTCGGCGTACACCCAGTCGATATCGCCGTTGAAAAGATTGTCGCCGGTATCTTTGGTGAGCTGTTTTTCGTCTTTCCCGTTCACCGGACGAACATTCAGATTGTGCTTCCGCACGTAAGCAACGCGGTTGCCGTCGGGTGAGAATTTTGGATCTCCGCTCGGATCGGGCGCTGAAGTAAACTGCACCGCTGTCTCCGTCCCCAGGTCATAGAGCCACAGCTGCCCGCGCGAATTGAAAATCAGGTGCTTCGAATCGGGCGCCCACAAATACGATCCCACGTGGTAGCGCGTCAGCCGCTCCTTCTCTCGCTCGTTCTTGACCTTGGTGACGTCCGGCGCCAGCGATGCCAGCTTCGCCGCGCTAACCAGCACTTTCTTCTCGCCCGAGGCCACATCCGCGTACCACAACTCACCGTTCTCGCCTTTCTCATCACGCTGCACGAACGAGAGCTTCGTACCATCCGGACTCCACTCCGCGAACTCGGGACCCCGTCCGCCCAGACCCCCAGGCTGATAAATGGCCTCAATCGTGAGTGGTTTGGTGGGGGCGGTCTGCGCAACAACCCACGCCTCGGAAACGAGTACCAGCAGTGCGAGCAGAACAACGGAAAACCAGGAAACGCGACTTTTCACGAAGATTCCTCACCCGGCAAGAAAAAGTTGAAAGCCCAACGCGCAAAGCAGAGAGTTTACACTGCGGCGGCGTTAATCCGTAGCGCATCGGCATCCCAAAATCCCGCTCGGTCTCGCGAAGCGGCCCCTGCGCACATGCTAGAATCAAAGGAAGTGCCGGATGCTTCCTGACATCGAAAACCTGCTGCGGCTGCAAGACGCGGACAAGGAAATCCGCCGCCTGCAGGACGAGATCGCCGAATTCCCGAAACGCGTCGCCGTCATCGAGCAGAAGCTGGCCGGGACCAAAGCTCAGCTCGAGAAGGCCCACGCCGCCATCAAGGCCGACGAAGCCGCACGCCGCAAGTACGACACCTCGATCAACGATCTACGCGGCAAAATCTCCAAGTACCGCGACCAGTCGCTCGATGTAAAGACCAACGAGCAGTACAAAGCTCTGCTGCACGAGATCCAGTTCGCCGAAAAGGAGATCGCGGCCAACGAAGACAAGATTCTCGAGCTCATGGTCAACGCCGACACCCGCGACAAAGAGGTCAAGGCAGCGCAGGCCGAACTCAAAGCCGAAACTGCCGAGATCGAGCAGGAGAAAGAGCAGGCCCGCCAGCGCACCGCCGAAGACGAGAAACTCCTTGCCGAATTGCGCGGTAAGCGTGAACAGATGCGCGCCGGCGTGGACGCGGACCTTCTCCGCCACTACGAGCGCGTCTCCAAGTTTCGCGGCAGCGGCATCTCTGAGGTCCGCGACCACAAGTGCATGGCGTGTCAGGTCATCCTGCGTCCCCAGACTTACAATGAGGTCCGTTCCGGCCAGCAGACGGTGGTTTGCGATTCCTGTCAGCGCATTCTGTATTTCAATCCCGCCGACGAACTGGTCGACCAGAAGCCGGAAACCCACCGCCCGCGCCGGCACCATCCTAAGATCGACGCGCCCCAGGCCTGGTACTACCGCCCAGATTACGCGGACACCGGCGAAGTCTATATCTGCCTAACCAACTCCGGAGGCCAAGCCAGTCGTCGCGTTTACGAAATTCACACCGGACGGCTTATCGGGGACATTCTCATCCGCGAGGGCGACTACCGTCAGGCCTTCCCCGAGGACATCACCGGCGCCATCCGCCTCAACGGCTTGTGGAAAGTGGACGATCTGGACGGCTGGGGCTCCGAACTTCCCATGGTCGTCCTGGATGCCCTGCAATCCGATCTTGAGGCCGCCCGCCGCGAAGCCGCCTCCGGCTCTCATGCCAAGCCCGAACCCGCGCCCCCCGTAACCCCCGAACACGCCGCCAGGTAGAACAGGGATGTATAGTGTGGGACCGGGTCTGTGACCCGGTCGTCGAGCGCAGCTCGACCCTGCCTGCAGCACCCCCGCCCTATAAGTTTAAGATGACACCATGCCCCAACCCCCGAGTCTCCCCACGGTCAAAATATCCCCCCGCGGTGCCACTCGCCTGAAATCCGGCCATTTCTGGGTCTACCGATCCGACATCGTCTCCGCCGACGGTATCCCTGCCGGCTCCCCGGTCACGGTCTCTGATCCGCGCGGCAAGCCTCTAGGCACAGCCCTCTACTCCACCTCGTCGCAAATCGCTATCCGCATGATCTCTCCCGACCCCATCGCAGACTTTCCCGCCCTGCTTCGCCAACGCATTGGCAATGCAATCGCCTATCGCGAAGGTCTGGTCCGCAACACCGACGCCTACCGCGTAATTTTCAGCGAAGCCGACTTCCTGCCCGGCCTCATCGTCGACCGCTACAACGACGTTCTTTCTTTGCAAGTCCTCACGCAAGGAATGGACGCCAACCAAATCCGCGAGACTGTCATCTCTGAACTAACTCACTGCCTACACCCCATATCGGTCATCGAACGCGTGGATCCGCGCGTACGCGAACTGGAGAGTCTCCCGTCGCGCGCATCTGGCTTGTTGCAGGGTGGTAAGACCGCCACCACTTTCGCCATGAACGGCGTGCATTTTCACTACGACGCTCTCGAAGGCCAGAAAACCGGGGCCTTCCTCGACCAGCGTGAAAACTACGCCGCCGCCGCCCAGTACGCGCACGGCGACGCCCTCGACGTCTTCTGCTATCAGGGAGGCTTCGCCCTGCACCTACCCCCTCGCTGCTCGAACGTCACCGGCATTGACAGTTCGCGCCCAGCCCTTGTAGTTGCTGACAAGAACGCGACCCTCAATGGCCACGAGATCGAATGGATTGAAGCCAACGCCTTCGACTTGCTCAAGGATTACGCCTCGTCCAATCGGCGTTACGATACCGTCGTCCTCGACCCGCCTGCCTTCGCGAAAACCAAGCGCGACCTCGATGCCGCAATCCGCGGTTACAAAGAGTTGAACCTTCGCGCCTTGAAAATGCTGCGCCCGGGGGGAATCCTTGTCACCTGCTCGTGCTCCTATCACGTGAGCCAGTCGAATTTCCTGGAAATGCTCGCCGACGCGGCGCTCGACGCCCACCGCACCCTCCGCTTGATCGAGGTCCGGGGACAAGCCAAAGACCATCCCGTCCTGCTCAATGTTCCCGAGACTGCCTACCTGAAGTGCGTCATTGCGTCTGTAAGCTAATGAAAACAAGCATTATTATATTATTGACAATAACACGCTCAACTTTTATGCTTCTATTGCGCTAACTATGCGTCTAATAGAGTGACCGCAGCCCTGAGGCAGTTTCCAGAGCCGGTCGCGCAGTACAAGAAGTTTCTGACTCAACCAAACTCTGAAGGAGGATTTAGACATGACCGTATTGACCCGTTGGGAGCCGTTCCGTGAGTTCGCAACCCTGCAGGATCGCATCAACCGCGCATTCCGCGAGTCCTACGCCGGCGCAGACCGCGACGAGTCTCTGACCACATCGAGCTTTGCCCCCGCTGTCGACGTCTACGAAGACGAGCACAAGGTCACACTGAAGATCGAAGTGCCCGGAATCGACGAGAAAGACATCGACGTCCGCGTCGAGAACAACACTCTCACCGTGCACGGCGAGCGCAAGATCGAAAAGGAAGAGAAAGAAGAGAACTACCGCCGCGTGGAGCGTCAGTACGGCGCCTTCACCCGCACCTTCACTTTGCCCACCACGGTAGACACCGAGAACGTCTCGGCGAACTATGACAAGGGCGTGCTCCAGGTCAGTCTGCCCAAAAAGGCCGAGGCGAAACCAAAGCAGATCAAGGTCAACGTCGGCTCCGAGAAGCAGATCGAAGGCAAGGGCCCCAGCAAAGCCGCGTAAGTTGTACCGCTCGTGTGGGACCGGGTCTTCGACCCGGTCATCGAGCGCAGCTCGATTGCTTTTGGCGGGAGGCGGCAGAGATGCCTGCCTCCCGTTTTTTGCCTCCCTGCAAGAGTTAGTTCACAATGCTCCAAGGTCAAAACAATCAGTGAAAGCCACCCTCGAAGCAATCAACCAGATGCAAGCCGACGGCGTAATCGGCAAGTACGCCATTGGCGGAGCTGTGGGAGCGACCTTCTATCTTGAGCCCGCGGCGACCGTCGACCTGGATGTCTTCGTCACGCTTCCGACTGCATCCGGCGGATTGCTGCTTAGTCTCGCCCCGATCTATGAATACCTCAAATCGCGTGGCGGAGAGATTGAAGATGAGTACATCGTCATAGGCGGCTGGCCGGTTCAGTTTCTTCCGCTCAGTAATAGCCTTGAGCAGGAAGCCGTGGCGGAAGGTGTTTCTACAGAGGTCGACGGCGTCCCTACTTGGGTTATGTCCGCCGAACACCTGGTCGCCATTGCGCTGCGAACTGGCCGGTCGAAAGACCATAATCGGATTTTGCAGTTTGTCGAGCAAGGCGCGGCGAACCGTGAAAAGCTGCAGAGTATTCTTGAACGCAATGGTCTGACGTCGAAGTGGCAGCAGTTCGAACGCAAGTATTTGGAAGGAAACAAATGAGCAGGCCGAAAATGCGTGTGCGTTTGGCAGCGCTCAGCTTCTCCGAGAAGATTAAGATCCTTGAAAAACTCCGAGAGCGAAGCGAGAAAATTGCTGCCACCGGACTAAGACGGAAACCAGTGGTCAAGAAGTCCGGAGCGTAGGAGCGCCGGGGAGAATGTGAGTCACATATTACGCTGAAACACATCCAACAGAACAAATAGCAAACCATCGTCATATAAGGAATTAACCCCATGCCGATCCGTTGGGACAAATTCACCGTTAAAGCGCAGGAAGCCGTCCAGCGCGCCAGCCAGCTCGCCTCCGAGCACGGCAATCCCGAGCTTCTCCCTATTCATCTGCTCGCCGCCTTGCTCGAAGACAAGGAAGGCATCGTTCCGCCTGTCCTCGAAAAAATCGGCATCGGTCCGCAAGCGGTTCTGAGCGAAGTCTACAAAGAACTGGACAAGCTCCCCAAGGTCTCCGGAGAAGCCGCTCAGGCCACACTCTCGAACAGCACCAACAAGCTGCTGGAGCAGGCTTTCAAAGAGGCTTCCAACTTCAAAGACGAATATGTCTCCACTGAGCACCTGCTGCTGGCCGCGACGCAACTCAAACAAGATGTAGCCCAGCAGATTCTGAAGCGCAACGGAGCGACCAACGACGCGATTCTGAAAGCTCTAACCGCCGTTCGCGGTTCGCAAAAAGTCACCGACCAGAATCCCGAAGCGAAGTATCAAGCTCTGGAGCGCTACGCCCGCGACCTTACCGAACAAGCCCGCCGCGGCAAACTCGATCCCGTCATTGGACGCGACGAAGAAGTCCGCCGTGTCGTTCAGGTGCTCTCCCGGCGCACGAAGAATAATCCCGTGCTCATCGGCGAACCCGGAGTCGGGAAGACCGCCATTGTCGAAGGCCTGGCCCAGCGCATCATCTCCGGCGACGTGCCAGAAGCTCTGAAGAACAAGCGCGTGGTCTCGCTCGACCTGGGCGCAATGCTGGCCGGGGCCAAGTATCGCGGCGAATTCGAGGACCGCCTCAAAGCCGTGCTCAAGGAAATTGAAGACTCGCAAGGCCAGATCATTCTCTTCATCGACGAGTTGCACACTCTGGTCGGCGCTGGAGCCGCCGAGGGCGCCATCGACGCCTCCAACATGCTCAAGCCGGCACTGGCCCGCGGCGAACTGCGCGCCATCGGCGCCACCACGCTGAACGAATATCGCAAGCACATTGAAAAAGATGCCGCGCTCGAACGCCGCTTCCAGATTGTTTTCGTCGGCGAGCCGAATGTCGAAGACACCATCGCCATCCTTCGCGGCTTGAAAGAAAAATATGAAGTGCATCACGGAGTGCGTATCAAAGACTCGGCGATCGTTGCCGCCGCCACGCTCTCGCACCGTTATATCTCCGACCGCTTTCTGCCCGACAAAGCCATCGACTTGATCGATGAAGCGGCCGCCTCGCTACGCATCCAGATCGATTCCCTGCCGACGGACATCGACCAGCTCGAGCGCAAAGCCACGCAGCTCGAAATCGAAAAGCAGGCGCTGAAGAAGGAAGACGATGCGAATTCCCGCGAGCGTCTTGCGGTGATCGAAAAAGAACTGGCCGAAATTCGCGAGCGATCCAACACGCTCAAGGCAAACTGGAAAAAAGAGAAAGATCTCATCGCCCGCATCCGTGCTTTGAAAGAGCAGATCGAAAAGCTGAAGACCGAAGAGCAGGCCGAGTTACGCAAGGGCAACAACGAGCGCGTGGCTGAGATTCGCTACGGACTCATTCCGCAGGCGGAGCAGGAACTATCCAAGCTAAGCAAGCAGATGGAGAGCCAAGGTGGCCGGCGCATGCTCAAGGAAGAAGTCGACGAGGAGGACGTTGCCAGCATCGTCTCCAAATGGACCGGAATCCCGGTCTCGAAGATGCTCGAAGGCGAAGTGAAGAAGCTGGTCAACATGGAAGAGCGACTGCGCCAACGCGTCGTCGGCCAGGACCCGGCTCTGGAGCGCGTCGCCAACGCCATTCGCCGCTCCCGCGCTGGACTGAGCGATCCCAAGCGCCCCATCGGCTCCTTCATCTTCCTCGGACCCACTGGGGTCGGCAAGACCGAGTTGGCCCGCGCCCTCGCCGAATTTCTTTTCGACGACGAGCACGCAATGCTCCGCATCGACATGTCCGAATACATGGAGAAGCACTCGGTCGCCCGTCTGATCGGTGCGCCTCCCGGCTACGTGGGCTACGAAGAGGGAGGCCAGCTCACCGAGCAGGTTCGCCGCCGTCCCTACGCCGTCGTGCTCTTCGACGAAATCGAAAAAGCGCATCCCGACGTCTTCAACGTCCTGCTGCAGATGATGGACGATGGCCGCCTTACCGACGGCAAGGGCCGTGTGGTCGATTTCAAGAACACGATCATCATCATGACGTCGAACATCGGCTCGAGCTACCTGCAGTCGGACCACGTCCGCACGCCCGAAGAATTCGAGAAAGCCAGCGAGCAGGTCCTGAGCCTGCTGCACACGCACTTCAAACCCGAGTTCCTGAACCGCGTTGACGACATCATCGTCTTCGGCCCGCTCGGCAAAGAGCAGTTGGTCAAGATCATCGAACTGCGCCTCGAAGACGTTCGCCGCTTACTGGCCGACCGGAAGATTTCGCTCGAGCTCACCGACGCCGCGAAAGAATTGCTCTTCACGCAAGGGTATGATCCGAACTTCGGGGCGCGCCCGCTCAAGCGCGCCATCCAAAAGCTGGTGCAGGACCCGCTGGCGTTAAAGATTCTCGACGGCGAAGTCCTCCACGGCGATCATGTCGTAGTCGACGCCGACAAGCAGTCGGGAAAAATGAAGTTCGAAGTAAGCCGGCGCGTAGGTGAGAAGGAACCAGCAAAAGCGAAGCGATGAGATTAGGTTGTGTGGGTCCGGGTCTTTGACCCGGACAGGCCGTGGCGAAGCCGCGGCAGGCTGAAACGGACTCTCATTTGGGACCCAGCCTTGCACTCCAAGGGTGTTCGAGTATCATGTTCTCCGGTGCGAGGCCGCTCATGAACAAAAACCTTCTCTCTTCTCTGGCAACCGTCGTTCTAATTTCGCTCACTCAATTCTCATTCTCACAAGCTGAAATGAAATGGAAAATCCACGACCCCAACCGCCCACTTCCTCCGGTCATCGATCCGGGAACAGCCAGCACACAAGACACTCCCGGACGCCCTCCTTCCGATGCGGTCGTGCTATTTGACGGCAAGGATCTCTCGCGCTGGACTGATAAAGATGGCAAGCCCGCGAAGTGGAAGGTTGAGAACGGCTTCATGGAAGTCGTGGCCAAGACCGGCAACATTTCCACGCGCGATTCCTTCGGAGATTGCCAGCTTCACGTGGAGTTCGCGGAGCCTTCACCCGGCGTGGGAGAAAGCCAGGAGCGTGGCAACAGCGGCGTCTTTCTGATGGGCCTCTACGAAATTCAGGTGCTCGATTCCTACGAGAACAAAACCTACGCTGACGGCCAGGCCTCGGCAGTTTACGGACAGTACCCGCCGCTGGTGAATGCCTCGCGCCCGCCGGCACATTGGCAGACCTACGACATCATCTTCCACGGCCCGCGGTTCAAAGACGGCAAACTGGGCCGTCCCGCCCGCGTGACGGTCCTGCACAATGGCGTGCTCGTGCAAGATCACGTCGAGCCCACGGGGCCGACGGCGCATGGCGAGCGTCCGCCCTACAAGCCGGGGCCGGACAAGCTTCCCCTGCAACTGCAGGATCACGGCAATCCCGTGCGCTATCGCAATATCTGGATTCGGGAACTCCACGAAGACTAAACACCAAGCCACAGATCTAACGGATTTCCACGGATAAATCAATTCATAGAATTTGATCTGTGTAAATTCGTGTGAATCCGTGGCTAAGCTCGTTTCCCCTTGCCAACGAATGCGTCGATCACCGCGGGCGCCTGAGCCAAATACCACGCCGCCGCGGCGCGGACCGCGATCTGCAGTCCGTACCACAGGAGCGGCCAGCCAATTTCCGCCGCCGAGATTTTCGGTATCAGCCACGCGATTCCCAGAGTCATCACCAGCATCGCAACCCACCGCGCCCAACTGTGCAGCCGGAACAGTCCCCACGCGACCAGCGCCCAACCACAACCGACCAGCAGCGCCATGTACGGTCCGGCGAGTTCCAGTCCATACATGAGCGGCGCTCCGCTCATCAGCGAAATCGCGCCGGGCGCGAGCAGCATCACGACGCCGATTGTCCAGAGATAGATCGCGGCCGCAAAGAAGAGGACCGAAAGCGCAGTGACGCCCGCCGGCCGCTGCATGAGCATAAAAAAGAGACTAGCAAAAGCGAGCTACGGATCTCGCGGATTTTCACGGATAATCGTTTCAAGAATTATCCGCGAGAATCCGTGGAAATCCGTGGCAAAAGGTCTTTGTGGCAGACTAGCTTCATGCACCAACTCACCCTCGGCAACTTCGAACTCGGCGTCTTTTCTGATGGCACCTATCCACTGGACGGCGGAGCGTTCTTCGGAGTGATTCCCAAGGTCATGTGGTCGCGTAAGGTCGCTGCCGACGAGCGGAACTACGTCACAACAGGGCTCAACTCGCTGTTGATCCGCACGGGCAGTCACAACGTGCTGGTCGAAACCGGCATGGGGAACAAGCTGTCGGAGCGCATGATCAAGTTCTACGGCCAGCCCGCCAAGTTGCTCGACAATCTCGCAGCCGGCGGCATTGCGCGCGAAGATGTTGACATCGTCCTCAACACCCATCTTCACTTCGACCACTGCGGATGGAACACGGTGCGCGACAGCAGCGGCAAGATCGTGCCGACCTTTCCCCGCGCCCGGTACTACGCGCCCGAAGGAGAGTGGCAATACGCGCGGCGGCCGAGCGAACGCGACGCCATCAGCTACCTCCCGGAAAACTACGACCCGTTGGTCGAGAGCGGCCAGATGACGCTGCTTAAAGGCGGCGAAGAAATTGTCCCGGGCATTTCGGTGAAGACGTTCCCCGGTCATACGGCGCACATGCAGGCGGTGCTTGTGCGGAGCCGGGGGCTGACAGCCTGCTACATCTCCGACCTGATCCCCACGACGGCGCACATCGATATCACATGGGGTATGGGATTCGACCTCTATCCGTTGGACACAATTGAGAGCAAGAAGCGGTATTATGCTCAGGCAATCCCGGAGAAGTGGCTGACCGTCTTCACGCATGATCCGAAAACACCATGGGCGTACGTGGAGAAGGATGACGTGGGGAAGATGGTTGCGCGGGCAGTCTAACCTGCGCTTATGTGGGTGTGCGCAAATGATGAAACTCCGGCTAGAGAACGTGAAAGTCCGGACCCCAAAAGGTGAAATGGAAGTAAGCTATTGGAACCAAATGACATATGTGGGTTTGCGCAAAGCATGAAACTCTGCCCAGCATAGCCTGAAATTTGGTGCCAGGGACGGAGTTGAACCGCCGACGCCAGCCTTTTCAGAACTCGGATTTCCAGTGTTTCCAACAACTTCAAGCGTTGCCGTGGGACTGCCAAACACTGGAAAGTACGATAAAGACGAGAGAACCGTGGGTGATTGCCGTGGGTGATTTCAGCGTCGGCGATTGGTCATTCGGTTGACCACCCCGCTCGGCCCGAGGGAAAAACACAACCGCTACCTTCATTCCCGAAGGCGCCGTCACTGTACCAATCCGGCAATCCGGCTAACTTCGTCGAAGCCCGTTTGTGGATCGCGTCACGTTAGGGCAGCGACGTTAGAAAACCTGCCCAGAATTGCTCACGTGGAGTCCCAACGCCCCTGAAATCGCCTAACTCCCAGCTCAAGGTTTTCGTGAGACGGACACCCTTTCATTGGGAATCCTGCGCCGGAGATCCCGACCTGAAGGGGCGGCATTCTGAAAGTGCTCTACTCTATTCGATCCTTCAAGTGCTTGAGACGGCTTCGTAGATTCATAAACGCGCATGCCGACAAATTCTGCCTAAACTACTGACTCCCCATTCCCGTCATGCTGACAGACTCGGATTGCTGGGATCCTCCGACCGTGTAAGTGACCCTGAGCTTCGCAGTGAAATTGCCCGCGCCCGTGGGTGCAAATTTCAAGCTGAAGCTACACTTTGCGTTCGCGGCGACACTATCCCCGCACGTGTTGTCCTCTTTAAAGACACTGGCGTTTGCACCAGAAATCTTGGCCCCGAAACTCGTCAACGCGGCAGCCTTGGAATTCGTCAATGTCACCGTCTTGGCGATACTAGTGGACCCCGACTTCTGTTGACCAAACGTTATATTTTTTGGGTTCAACGTTACTGTTGCGGCTAGTCCTGTTCCGGTTCCGACTAGGCTGATAGACTCGGATTGCTGCGATCCCCCGACTGTGTAGGTGATGTTGAGCGTCGCAGAAAGTTTTCCTGTCGACGCCGGGACAAACGTCACCTTAAAATCGCACTTTGGATCATCGTCCTTACACGCATTGGTTACCGCAAAGCTAGTTGAGTTCGTCCCGGCAATCTTTGCCCCGAAACCTGTCAAGGCTACAGTCCCGGAGTTAGTCAATGTCACGACTTTGGCCTCGCTCGCTGTCTTTACGGTTTGCGAATCGAAGCTTATGGCCTCCGAACTGAGCGTTAGGGTCGACTTCAGAGAGATGGAACCACCATCCACTAGGGTACCCGAGGAATTTGTGACTACCAATTCGACAGCAAGCGCTTCGCCCGGTCCAACGCCAGCCTTCTTTTTCAAATCATCGTCGGTGGCCTTTACTGTGAAGGCCGCCTGAGTGCCTGTCCGTCCTGAATCCAAATCGTACGACAATAGAGGTGTCGCACCAGCTTTGTAAGTGCCTTCGAACAGTTGCACCTTCGTGATCTTGTCGAGGTGAAACCCTTTTAACGCGAAAGGCATCGACGCTTGTTTGTTGGGATCGGCGGTCGCAGGACTCAAATCCGTGACGAATGGATTCAGGTCAAAATGAATGGTCTGATTGGCGAAAGCTTCCACGCCAGTGGTCGTAACTGCGTAAACCTTGTATACCGGTTTGTTTAAACTGCCCAGCTTCGAAAGTTGGAACGTCACTTTCGCCTTTGTCGCGTCCCCGCTTACCGTGACCGGCCCGTCCGCAGTTTCGGTGTCGGTGGCGTCTTGAGCGTTTCTCAGCCGGAGTGTCGCGACCTTGTCAAGACCGTCGCCAGTGATATCGCAAATGAGCGTGCCGGTCTTATTGAAGAGAATGTCCCCTCTGTCGTTTGTGGGGCAATTGAGTTGCGTGATCGCAGACTCATTTTGTGTCTCTTGAATATGCGTCCCAGCAACGACGGCCCACGCCAACTCCCGGAATATCGAAAGCGCGGTGGGCGACCACTTGCGATAGGGTACGCGCTCAACAGCGAGGACCGTTGGAGGCGAGGTTGCAGATGTTGCCGCAGATGTCTGGCTTGCTGACCCGGCCGACCCCTGCGGTCGTGCAGACGGCTGGCTGGCAGACGCACCAGGCGACGGTGTAGGCGGCTGGTTCTGGGACGCGCCGGACGACGGCGCATTTGTGGTCGCCTTTTCGGCTACTGTTCCATACGCCCTGCATAGTTCTCGTGCGGCGTCCAGATCGATTCCGACTTTGACAGGATTCAGTTGCAAAGGTCCTGAGGACGAACCGGGAGTAGGTCCTGTCTTGGCGGGGATCGAGATGTGTCCGGCGCAATCCTGTACCCACCAACCTTCCTCAAATTGCTTCGAGGGGATAAAAATTACGAACATCACGCTACCAGACTTGGGCACTACGGTCTTGTAGTTTGTGGAAGATGAAAAGCCTATGTCGCTGAGCAAATTGAGTTGCTCGACGGAATGATCAGTCCATGACGATTTAAGGCCCGGGAGGAATCCACCGTTATAAACGCCTGTGGCATCTTTGAATGCGCCGCCTGCGACTGGCAGGGCGGCACTCATAATCGTCCCAGCTGCCTCAGCGACGTGAACGAAGATGTTGCGAGGGGTGAAATCCGCCTGAGCCAGGCTAAGCCCCCTGACGATCAGCTTATCGCGGCCCGAATAGAATCGGCCATAGCTACCGTTTATGTCCGTATCGGCTGACAACTCTGCGTCATGCAATGAGAATTCTTGCTTGTCATTCAGATTTCTGACCACGACCTGCACCCCGATGTACTCATTAGCGATCAGCCTACCGAACGCATAATGCACCTCCTGCCAGGAGAGGATCGACATCGCACAGCCCACGTCTTGGGGGCGTTTAAAAGCTTCTTTGATAGTGCTCCTAGCCTTGTCTACAATTGACTGGATGGCTATTTGCTGCGCGTCTTGCTCTTTTCCCGCAGTCCCGACGCTTCCCCCGGGTGGTCCGTCTGCGCCCAGATCTTTTGCGACATCTTGCAGCTCTCCAATTACGGTTTGCTGTGCTTGTGGAAACTGCTGAGGGTGGTCAAAGTAGACGCCATTTAGCGCAGCAGACACATTGGCTTCCATCTGAATAACGCGTTCAAATCCCTTCTCCTTGTCAGCTAAATTCCGCCTTAGGTTACTCTCCACTATGGCCAAATCGCTTAGGGCTGGTTCGGTGTTCGGCGGAGTCGGAGGCGGGCCGGTGTAGAGTCCATCCATCGGCAGTTGTAGCTCCACGAGTGTGATCAACTCAGCCACGCTATCGTCGTTAGCGGCTTGTTCAAGCTGCTGCGCCTCATTCTGTATGTCCTGAAGAATGCTAATCACCTTTGTCAAGGCTTGACTCGAGGTCAATCCAACAAACGAGGCATTGCCAATTGCCTTTATGAAATTAGATTTCCCGCTAGGGTTAATCCGCCGCTGTTCGCTTGAGCGGTCACCTCGGATATTAGCTGCTCTTTTAACTCTTCCTCGTCGGCCGAAGTCAACGTCGCTGCTACGGGCGTTAACCGAAGTCCTAGAAGCTCAGGAAGTGTGAACACACAAGGAATGTAATCGGCTGGGTACACGGTTGGGGAAGGGGTCCCGGCTTGACTTGCCTGCGCCGTAGACTTACTTGTCGGAGCGGGCTGGGGCTATGTTGAAGGAGCTGACGTAACAATGGATTTTGAGGTCGCACTGCTCCTCTTGGCCGCCGGTTTTTGCGTCGGGTCCTGCGCATGTAAAGTGATGCTCACCGCAACGACTACAGCTATTCCAATGGGTGACCGGCTTTGCCGCATCGAACCCTCCCGGAAATGCGGCGGTTCCCTCTAACTGCGCCGCGCAACAAAATAGGGTGTTATGTAGAAAGCGACCTCGGGGCCCATTGCGACTACTGCATTGGTCTTTAGAGTGGGGAAGGAAGTAGCACGCTGCGTCAACGCTGACAAGAGTGCTACGCGAGCGACAAAGTTGTCAATAGCAATTTAGCGGCCACGTACACGTGGCCCGATGGGATAGACAACAGGTCCCGAGATATAAGGGCGTGGCCGAAACTTAGGCTCGGGGGTGATGTTACTGGTCCGCGTGTCAGAGCCCCAATATGTTTGCCGAGTTCAGAAACCTACCGTGCGCGTACGAAAACTCCCTTTCTAACACCCTTTCTAGGAACCAAGAACCCGGTAGGCACCGAGTTCCAGTCAGATGACAAGCAATCCCCAAATTATTTCGAGCCAGAAAAGCAAGCAATCCTTACTCGCTGAACTTAACTAGCTCAGCTCGCATCAGTGGCGGCGTAAGCCGTTATCCACCCAAAGTAACAAATGTTAAAAGCTCTGAGCCACCATAGATAGAGATTATTCGAGTCTCGTCAAAATCAGCCAAAATAGTTACTTCAAAACACATCTTTGCCCACAGTATAAGAATACCATTCGCGTACTATCCCAAGTAGTTCGTTCTCATCATCGCTATCTCTGAGAAATCGAATCAATACCATTTCGCTGCTTTCCTTTTCGTCCCACCCAACTCCCCAGAATGAACGCAGCCGCTGTCCTCGCTTAAAATTCTGACAAGGAGAGAGAAATCCAAGCCAAACTCGATCTAGCGTCAACCCAATTCACCAAAAGATTAACCACTTAAATGCCGTTAGTTAAAATAACCCGCTCCGTCCATCCTAGTATTGTCAACTCTCAACCAAAACCCACATCATCTTTGTAGATCTACCCTTGCTGAACCAAACGTGAAGTCAGAGCAAAAATCTGCCACCTTCTCCTCAGATATTGCCACCTCTATCGCACACTCGTAATGTCCGCCACTTGTATTTCAACTCCTTAGAGCCTCAGCAAACACACCGAGCATCGCGATCTGAGTCCAGTTCTTTGATAACCTCAACATGTTACCTCTAAACCTGTAAGCGTTTGCGATTCACACGTAAAGCCAGCAAGTCCGTCAGCATCGTTCAACGCATCCCTTGTTTCAGAGATAACAACATTCGCAAGTCGTGAACAAAAACCAACATAACACACAAAACTATAAAATCTCCCTCATCCAAGCAGCACCGTTTTCAAAGTTAATCCAGAACATCGTATTAATTCTAAGCTACAAAAATCACAAAAATTGTGCAATCACAAAGTGCTCTCTCAATAAAACACAACCATTCTTCCCCTACCGCAATGCTATCTGTATCCACAACAATACCTGTAAAAGCCCCAAAAATCTCAACCCAAATATTCTTAACCAATTCCGCACTACACGCTCTTCAGAGATGTGACTGATAAACAACGCTTTTTCATTCAAAATAAAAGTTTAATACTGTTCCATCCAGTGCTCGCAAAAAGCACCTAAAAAACGTGAACACTCTGTAAATCACACACAAACCCACAAAAAAACCACCGCATCACAATCTGAAAATCGATTTTCATAGCGCAATGCTTTCGTAAAACACTCTCTAATCATTCCGAGACATAAGTCAGCTTGTGAAAAAACCCGCTGTATCAAGCTCGAGAGATTTACCCCCTCGCAAACAAACAGTCAGCCACATCATGCAGTAGTAAGTGATCACCGTAAGTGATTTTCATCTAGTTTTCCTAGTCACATTTAGCTAAGTTGCGTTGAATAAGCGACAAAAAACCCGCTAAAACTTGCAACCCTAAACTTTTCAGAACTCAGATTTCCAGTGTTTCCAACAACTTAAAGAGTTACCGAAAAACTACCAAACACTGAAAAACTATAAAACAAGTGATCAGT